>CAWDGS010000017.1:0-33513 GCA_963801955.1 uncultured Alphaproteobacteria bacterium | reverse complement strand
AGTTGAGAGGCAATGCGAACCTGGCGGCCGGCCTTGGGCTCAAACCCGTGGGGCACGCACAAATTCATGCGCGCGTTGGTCCAGGATATTGGTCGCAGCGGCAAACGTCTTGGCGGTAACGAACAGGATCGGCACCGCCTGCGATTTTCCGGCGTTCACGAAGATCGAGTGCATGGTTACTCCGCGGCGTCCCGCATCGAAGGCTTCGGGATGTAGCCATCGCGCGTCTGCGGCAGCTTCCAGCCGAGCATCCTCGAGGCGACCAGCGTGCGCAGCACCTGGGCGGTGCCGCCGCCGATGGTGAACATGCGCACGTCGCGCGCCATGCGCTCGAGCGGCAGCTCGCGCGAATAGCCGCGCGCGCCGAGCAGCTGCAGCGCCTCGTTGACGATCCTGATCGCGGCTTCGGAAGCAAAGATCTTTGCCTGTGCGGCGAGCATCGGATCGGGGAACGCACTGCCATCCGGCCCGCGCGAGCGCGCCGCCGCGTAGAGCATCAGCCGCGCGGCCGGAGCTGCGTCTGCATGTCGGCGAGCATCCATTGCAGGCCCTGGAATTCGCCGATCGGCCTACCGAACTGCTCGCGCGTCTTCACCCAGTCGACCGCGTGCTCGAACGCGCCGGCGGCGATGCCCATGCCACGGTGCCGGCGCCGACGCGCTGGCTGTTGTAGGCGTTCATCAGGTCGGCAAAGCCGCGGCGAAAGCCGGACGGCGGCAGCACGGCCATCGTCGGCGGGACTTCGAGATTCTCGAACACGAGTTCGCCCTCGGGCATGCCGCGCAGGCCCATCGTGTGCTCGCGCCTGCCGACACGCAGCCCTTTCGCCTCGTCGCGCACGGCGAGAAAGCCGCCGATCCCGAGGTCGTCGCCCTGCTCGTCGAAAACCCGCGCGAAGATCAGATGGAGCCGCGACACGCCGCCGCCGGTGATCCAGTGCTTCGGCCGTTGATGACGTAGCCGTCGCCACGCTTTGTCGGCGCGCGTGGTCATCGCGGTGGCGTCCGATCCCGCGTCGGGTTCGGTGATGCAGATCGCGGGCTTGTCGCCTGCCAGCACGAGCTGCGCGGCCAGCTTCTTCTGCTCGTCGCTGCCGTAGGCCATCACGGTCGAGATCGCGCCCATATTGGTCTCGACCACGATGCGCGCCGTCACGGAGCAGGCGCTTGGCCATCTCCTCGATGACCAGTACCGCGTCGAGGAACGAACGGCCCTGCCCGCCGTGGGCTTTTGGGATGGTCATGCCGCAGAAGCCGGCCTTCGCCAGCGCCTTTGCGATGTCCCAGGGATACTGCTCGTCGCGGTCGATGTCGGCCGCGCGCGGGCCGGCAACCTCATGCGCAAAGGCGCGCGCGCGCGTCTGGAGAGAGATTTCGCTCTGGGAAAGCTGCAGATCCATGGTTGCGACCATAAACCCCTTCAGGCGGGCAGTTTACAAGTTAACCACTCGTTAGGGTTAACGTTTTATTGCTCGACTATGCCGCTGAAAATTTCTGCCGTCCGTCTTCTCGCATTGGCCGCCGTGGCAACCGTTTTGGGCCTGTCCGCCGGCGGGTGCTCCAATATTGGTGGCCGCGACACCACCGGCTCCATTGGCCAGGCCGGCGCGGTCGCAGGCGCCGAGACGGATTTACGCAAATCCCTGGATGCTCTGGCGGGCCGCTATCGCGAAAATCCAGGCGACACGAATGCTGCCATTGCCTATGCAAGCGCATTGCGTGCGACCGACCAGCGCGCGCAGGCCGTTGCCGTGCTCGAACAGGCCTCCATCCGCAATCCCAACAACATGCCGCTGCTCGGTGCCTATGGCCGCGCTCTCGCAGATATCGGGCCAGTACCAGCAAGCGCTGGTCGCGCTCGATCACGCCCATACACCGGACGCTCCGAACTGGCGCATTCTGAATGTGAAGGGTGCTGTCCTCGACCAGATGGGGCGCCACGCCGACGCGCAGCGTCACTACGCCTCGGCGCTCAAGATCGTGCCTGACGAGCCTTCGGTGCTGTCGAACCTTGGCCTGTCATACCTGCTGACCAAGGACCTGAAAAACGCCGAGGTCACCCTGCGGCGCGCGGTCGCTCAGCCAAATGCCGGGCCGAAAGTTCGTCAGAACCTCGCGCTTGTTGTCGGCATGCGTGGCCGCTTTGCGGAAGCGGAAAAAATCGCCACCGCCGACCTGCCCGAAAACGAAGCCACCGCCAACGTAGCCTATCTGAGGCAGATGCTGGCGCAGAAGGGTGACTGGAAAAAAATGGGTCGCTCTTACGTACCGGGCGTCCGACGCCGGATCCTAAGCGGTATCTTCAAGCAAAGATTGGCTGATGGTCAGCTGCAGGCGTCGCCGTTAAAGACCGGCGCCGTGATACGCGGGCTCATGTACATCTTGTCCGACAACGTAATTCCGGTCGCCGCGATGTGGCTCCACGCGGGAATGTAGCCGGTGACGGGCTTGTACAAATAAGTCACCTCGGCGAGCACCAGCGAGGAGCTCGGAAGTGCGATCTCCGTCGGAACGGTGATCGCGGATCCTTTTGCTTTTGCTGTACCGCCGACCGTCGAACTCCAGGCAACGGTCGCATTTTTTGTGGCATCGATCTTGATGCAGGTCACGGTGGTCGTGAGATTGCCGGCCGAATAAGGGGAAATGATCGCGGTCGCCGCGTTCATGATGTTGGACATGCCGGGCGTGTCGATCGTCTGCACCTGCGACGCCAGGTTGGCGAGCGCACCGGCCGTCAAAGTGACCTTGCGGTCCGCAGCCACGCCGTCGGAAATCTCAACGCAGCCGATATAAAGACCCAGCATCAACGGCGCGATAAGGGCGAACTCGACCGCCGAGGATCCCCGCCGGTCGCAGGCAAGACGGCTCAGGACGCGCGGGATGCAAAACTTGATCGCGTTCATGGCGAACTGCCTCATTTGTACGGCTCGTTCCGGAAAACTGCCGTCGCCACCAGCAAACGCTTGCCGCCGTTCAGGTTGGCCAGGGCGTTGCCCAGCACAAACGTATAGACGGGCCATTCATAGTAGAGGGTCACGACTTCGATGCTGCCAACATCGCCAGGGCTGTAGTTCAATTTTGATTTGTCGAACACACCGCTATTGACTGGCGGCGTGTTGGTGACCGACGCAAAATCCGTGAAAGTCTTGACGTCGACATAGACGCCGTTGGCGCAATCAAAGAGCCCATAGATGTGCTCACACACATGGGTCTTGAAGTCGTCTTTACTCCACCCGCCCGCATCCGCCTGACCGGTCATGATCAAACGCGCCGAATCCTGCACCGCGGTTTCCAGAGTTTGCCCGGCAAAAAAGACCAGCGCCGTTTCCATAATGGCGAAAATCAAGGCCAGGAACGGGATGGCGACAAAGGCGAACTCGACGGCAACGGCGCCGTCCTGCTGGCGCACAAAGCGGCGTGCCAACCGCGTCGGCAGAACCCTTAGGACACAAGCCGCAATCTTGCTTTGCGCTGAAGTGGTCATGACAGGCGTCTCGATTGCTGAACGGTGCCGAAACACCGCACTTGCATAGCAAAGGCGCGTTGTCGATTTCTTGCCAATACGCCTCGGAACCGCAGTAACTGCGTTAAGCGTCTGCTAACCCTGTTGGGTCGGACGAGCGGGCTAGTGGGCTGGGGCCGTGCTTGCCTGCCCGTTACGCGCGCCGCTCTCTGTGAGCGTTGCGTTGAAGTATCCGGGGGAGTTGCCAAGCGTAATCCTGCGCTCGCAATTGGGTGCGCAACTGTACGATTCGCGTTCGACACCCTTGTAGACAGTCACGAGATCCCCGGTCCCCGCCCCCGATACTTGGACGGTCTTCTCCATGACAACGCGGCCCGAGCGATCGAGCGCCAATAAATTGGTGGCGCCATATCCCTTGCCGGTGACAACCAGGATGCCTCCGCTTTGCAGCGTGGCGTCGGCAATCAACGGGTTTCCGATGACGATCGTCGCGACTTTTTCGGGCAGATGCATGATCTGCGCCTGATCGACATTGATCGAAAGCGTGTCGGCCCTGGCCGGCGTCGCGCTGATGACGCCGACGGCGGCCAGCAAGACCAGCGGCCAGAAGCCGAACCGTTGCCTGCGACGCCCCATCAAGGCTGCCATCCTGCTGCTCCAGCACGCTACGCGTGATCGCGCGCCGCCGCGGCTCGGCGGCACTCTATTGCTCAAGTTGACTGTAAATTGGTGAACGAAGTGCAAAGAAATCGCCGAACCTCCTGAAGCCAAAGGCCTCATTGCCGGAACGGATACAGCATTTGGGCGCCAATACTCTCCGGAAAACTCGTGTCGTCGACACCGTAGGCGTCGGGCAGCACATTTTTCGGCATGTACCACGTCCCGAAAAGCAGATCCCAGATCGGGAATGTGCCGGCGAAGTTCTTGGAGCCGCCACGATCCGCCGTGGTGTGGTGCCAGCGATGAAAGACCGGCCCAGCTATGACGTATTTGAACGGCCCGAGCGTCCAGTTCAAATTGGCATGCACGAACGCCGAACTCGCGGTGGTGAAGGGGCCGACGATCAGCATGGCATTGGGCGAGATGCCGGCGAGCAGAAGGCCTACATCCACCAGCACGGTGCCAAGAAAGATATTGAGCGGGTGGAATCGCGCGGCGGAAATCCAGTCCAGTTCTTTCGACGAGTGATGCACCGAGTGATATTTCCAGCCGTGCGGACCGTGAAACGCGCGATGAATCCAGTAGGTCAGGAAGTCCGATACGACCACGAAGAATATCGCCTGCGCCCATAACGGCATCACGGCCAGCGGACCGAATCCATCGTCATAGAAATTGACCAGCGCTTCGGTGCCGTGAATGTTGTAGAGATAGGCCGCCCCCGCGACCATCAAGCCGATGCGCACGAAACGCGAGACCAGCGGAATCAAAAACCAGTAGCAAATGTCGGTTACGATCTCCTGCTTGCGCCACCACGGACGGCCGGGATTGCAAGCCGACCAGTGCGTCAAGGCTCCGAATACAATGCCGAGCGCGATCGAAATCGGAATCAGCTTGAGAAGGGTCGTGCCGGCAACCTCAACGAAGGAAAACATCTGAGCGAGCATGGTCAGCAACCTACGTCAGAACCTCATCCGGTATCGGGGTGCCCGGTTAAGATGAGGTGTAGGATGTCCCGACACGGCGATTTTTCTGTTCATTTACAGTGTGCGGCCAATATTATCTCTGGTCACCCAATAAGTATTTCTAAGTATAAATTCGATTTACGATTTATAAACTCTGATAGTATTCCAGTAATAATTTATTAACTACAGACCATCTGTCTGTCACCACCTTATAACTACCTCGTTTTTTCGACAATATTAACCCCGAGGCAAGACCTGGCCGCTAACGTTTCGAACAACGGGTCACGCGGGTCGGCGGCAAGCAGCTCGCCACCGTGACCGACCCCCTAAATGGGACGGCTTGGGACTGCCCGATGAAGAACCTGTTCGTTCGTTTCGTGAATGATGAATCGGCCGCGACCGCGATTGAATACGGCCTCATCGCCGCAGGGATTTCGGTAGCGATCATCGCTGTCGTAAACGGCCTTGGCAGCAATCTGAACGCCAAGTTCAGCACAATTTCGACCCAGCTGAAGTAGCGGGGAATTTGACGAACAGTTGCAGGATATCGGCTGTCGTCGCGATCTTTGTGTGTCGCAGAGAACCCGGCGCTAACCGAACGGCAAGCTTGCGGGGCGTAGTTTGATGGCTCGTATGAGGCGTGTGCGTAAGGTTGAGTAGTCAATGACGGTAACCGACGTAATCAGGCTCCTGCTTTTTCCGGCGCTGATGGCATTTGCAGCCTCGAGCGATCTCCTGACGATGACCATCTCTAACCGGTTATCGCTTGCGCTCGCGGGCGGTTTTTTCCTGCTGACGCTGATCACAGGCATGACGCTGCACGCCTTTGCCCTGCACCTCGCCGCAGCGTCGGTGGTCCTGGTGATCGCGTTTATATTCTTTGCGCAAGGCTGGATCGGAGGCGGCGATGCCAAGCTCGTGGCCGCGACAGCCTTATGGTTCGGTTTCGATTACCTCCTGGATTATTTGATCTACGCGTCGCTGTTCGGGGGCGCATTGACGCTGACATTGCTTCAGTTTCGTAAATTGCCATTGCCGGCTGCCCTTGCCCGCCAGGGCTGGATTGTTCGTTTGCACGAGACTGGCGCTGGCGTGCCTTATGGCATCGCACTTGCCGCAGCCGCACTCGCTGTCTACCCCCACACAGGTTGGATGCCGGCTTAAAGCGTCGGACGGCGCCCGCCGTTACCGCCGCAAGACAATATTAACTCGATTTAGATACCGCTCCTTAACCATACCTTGACCTTTAGCTGTTGAAATCCCGTGTAAGCGGCCGCATGCGCGGCCATGTGGTTTTACGCGGCCGAGCCGGTCGCATTGTCATGGTGAGAGTGAGCGTATGAAAGCCGCACGAGTTGTAGTGCTGACGGTCGCCGTAGCAGCGGGTGGCGTTGCTGCGCTGCTTGCTGGCCGATCGGAAAAACCTTTGGCCCCGCGAGTCGAGGCGCCGAAGGCCGACACTGTCGACATTCTGGTCGCGAAATCTGATCTCCCCAGGGGACAAACAATCTCGCCAGCGGATGTCTTTTGGCAGGCCTGGCCGGCGAGCACTGCTGGCGGCAATTTCATCCGCAAGAACGATCAACCAAAGGCCGTCGAACAACTGACCGGCATGATCGTGCGCGCGCCCTTCGTGACGGGTGAACCAATTCGTGAACCAAAACTGGTCAACGCCAAGGGCTCGGGGTTCATGGCCGCGATCCTTCCGTCCGGCATGCGCGCAATTTCCACGCAGATATCGCCGGAAACCGGCGCTGGCGGTTTCATCCTGCCGAACGACCGCGTTGACGTCATCATGACCCCGCGCAACCGCGATTCCGAAAAAGGCGGCGGCACCACCGAAACCATTCTTCGCAATGTGCGCATCCTGGCGATCGATCAGACCGTCGAGGAAAAGAACGGTCAGAAGGTCGTAGTCGGCAAGACGGCGACCATCGAGCTTACGCCAAACCAGGCGGAAACGTTGGCACTGTCGCAGCAGCTCGGCACGTTGTCGCTGGCGCTGCGCAGCATCGCCGATGGTTCGCGCGAAGATACGACAGACGATTCCGATACGCGCCGCAACATCAATGTTGTCCGATTTGGCGTGAGCACTGCGACCACACCACGTTGACCGATTGGGGGATGAAGGGGACATGGCGACCAGGACATTGACCCACACCGCTGCGCTCGGGGCACTCCTCGTCTTTAGCGGCTTGGCGCCGGCGTCTCAGGCGATTGCGGCCGAGGCCTCGTCGCGTGTGCCCGTGATTCAAGTCGCGGCCAGCGAAACAACCTCACGGTCGATTCCACTCGGAATTGGCAAATCAGTCGCGATCGACCTGCCCGCAGACATCAAAGACGTACTGGTCGCAGATCCAAAAGTCGCAAATGCGGTCATTCGCTCGTCACGACGCGTCTACATGATCGGCGTTACGGTTGGTCAGACCAATATTTTCTTCTTTGACGCTGACGGCAAGCAAATTGCCGGTTTCGATATCGCCGTCACACGCGATCTCAACGGCGTGCGCGCCGCACTCAAACAGACGATGCCTGACGCCGATATTCACATTGAAGGCGTCGGCGAGGGTGTCGTGCTTTCCGGAAGTGCCGCGAGCCCCGCCGAATCCCAGCAGGCCTATGATCTCGCTACCCGGCTGGTCGGCGACAACAACAAGGTCGTCAACAGCATTGCCGTACGCGGCCGCGACCAGGTCATGCTCAAGGTAACGGTCGCCGAGGTACGGCGCGACATCATCAAACAGCTCGGCATCGATCTGTCCGGAAGCTTCAACTACGGCACCGCCGTTGTGAACTTCAACACCAGCAATCCATTCTCAACGACTGGTCAGCCGATCAGCGACACACTTCTGAGTGGAAGGTTCAACAGCGTCAACGCAACTTTGCGTGCCATGGACCGCGCCGGCGTCATCCGGACCCTGGCTGAACCGAATCTGACCGCAATCTCCGGCGAGACCGCGACATTTATCGCCGGCGGCGAATTCCCGATACCGAACGGACTGTCCTGCGACACGACCCGTTCACCGCCGATTTGCCAACCCCAGATCACGTTCAAGAAATTCGGCGTCAGCCTTGTCTTCACGCCGGTCGTGCTGTCGGAAGGCCGCATCAGCCTGAAGGTCATGACCGAGGTGTCGGATCTCTCGACCGAAAATTCGATGACACTGGCTGTTACTGGTTCATCGGACTCGCTGACTGTGCCGTCGATCCAGACACGTCGCGCGGAAACGACCGTCGAAATTCCGTCGGGCGGTGCACTGGCTCTGGCCGGCATGATTCAGGAGCAGACGAAACAGTCAATCAACGGGCTTCCCGGCCTCATGTCAATTCCGATTCTCGGCACACTGTTCAGAAGCCGCGATTACGTGAACCACCAGTCCGAATTGATGGTTCTGGTTACGCCCTACGTGGTGCGCGCGGTGGCGCAAAAGCAACTGTCGCGCCCGGATGATGGCTTCGCTGACGCGAGCGACCCAAATCCGCTCTGCTTGGACAACTGAATCGCATTTACGGCAGTGCCGGCAAACCTGAAGCGCAGCCGGCCGGCGACTATCACGGCAAGTACGGATTTATCCTCGATTGAGCGGCGGAGAGAATGAATGAAGGCGATGCATAGGGCAGTGGCGCAACGCCGCACTCGATCGGCTCTGCGCCTGGTGGCAGCAGGCAGCCTCGCGACGATGTTGGCTGGCTGTTACTACCAGACTGAGGCCCAGCAAAACGCGTATCCGACCGACTACCGCGTACGGCACCCGATCACGGTGCACGAGGGCGTGCAAAGCGTCGAGGTCTTGATCGGCCGCAACCGTGGTGGCCTTACGCCAAGCCAACGGGCCGATGTCCTGGCTTTTGCGCAAGCCTGGCGGCACGAAGCAGGCAGCGGCATCATCATCGACGAGCCGCACGGCGGACCGACCGATCACGCGGCAGCTGACGCGATACGCGAAATCCGCTCAATTTTCGGTGCCATCGGCGTTCCAGCCGGCGCGATCTACGTGCGGCGCTACAAGCCCGCACGATCCGCGCTCGCCAGCATCAAGCTCAATTACTCGAAACTCGTGGCGGAGGCGGGTCCGTGCGGGCAATGGCCTCGCGATCTCGGACCATCCTACGAATCCGGCTTTGCGGAAAACCAGCCTTACTGGAATCTCGGCTGTGCCTCGCAACGCAATCTGGCGTCCATGGTCGACAACCCGGCCGACCTCGTTCAGCCGCGGGGTGAAATCCCCGCCTGGGCACCGCGTCGCGACGCTGTGGTCGATCATTGGCGTAAAGGCGAAAACCCGTCCGGCAATTACACTGGATTTGACGTCGGCAAAATCACCGATATAGGCAGATGATCAAGAACGCTCAGCAAGTTGCAGTCGCCGCGCCCGCGCCGATGCCGGCCGCGGCGACCGATGCCGCAGCCGGCACGCACATCGCGCCGGCGCCGCGGATTTCGGTACAGGCCTTTTGCGAGACGGTCGAAACCGCCGCCGCCGTCCAGGCGGCCGGCGACGACCGCCGGCTGGCGAAAGCGCATGTGAAAATCCAGATGGGCGGCATTGCTGCCGCCACTGAAGCCTACAACAACTCGCCGACACCGAACGTCATCGTGATCGAGACCGATGCGCGCGCCGACGCCATTCTTGGCGGTCTCGACAAACTGGCGGAAGTCTGTGACGCCGGCACACGCGTGATCGTCATGGGCCGCGTCAACGACGTCACACTCTATCGCGAGCTGACGCGACGCGGTGTCAGCGAATATCTGATGACGCCGGTCGGGCCTCTCGATGTCGTGCGGGCCATCAGCGGCCTGTTTTCGGCGCCGGACGCCAAGCCGGTCGGCCGGATTGTCGCCGTGGTCGGTGCCAAAGGCGGCGTCGGCGCATCAACCGTTGCGCACAACATTGCCTGGGCAATCGGACGCGACCTCGCGCTTGATTCCGTCGTCGCCGATCTCGACCTGGCATTCGGAACGGCCGGGCCTCGACTACAATCAGGATCCGCCGCAGGGCATCGCCGACGCCGCTTTTTCACCCGATCGCGTCGATACGGCGTTCGTCGATCGGCTGCTGTCGAAATGCACCGACCACCTTAGTCTCCTGGCCGCACCGGCAACACTTGAGCGCGTCTACGACTTCGGCGCAGATGCCTTCGATTCGATCCTCGATTCGTTGCGCGCCTCCATTCCTTGCGTCGTGCTCGACGTTCCGCACCAATGGCTCGGGTGGACGCGACGATTGCTGATCAGCGCCGACGACATCCTGGTGGTTGCCGGGCCCGATCTCGCAAATCTGCGCAATGCAAAGAACCTGGTCGATCTGCTGCGCACCTCGCGTCCGAACGATCACCGGCCGCACTACTGCCTCAACCAGGTCGGTGTGCCGAAACGCCCGGAAATCACGCCGGCAGACTTCGCAAAGGCGCTGGAAAGCGACCCATTGGCGGTCATCCCGTTCGAGCCGCAACTTTTCGGCTCCGCGGCCAACAACGGCCAGATGATTGCTGAGGTGTCGGCGAGCCATAAGACCGCTGAGATGTTCCGCCAGATGGCGCAGGCGCTGACCGGACGCGCCGAGGCCAAGCGGGCCCGCGGCGGCCTGCTGTCGCCGATCCTTTCAAAGTTTATGAAACGTACGGGCTAAAAACAGTTGGGAGTGTGTCGCCTTGTTCGGTAAGCGTAGCGCAACCTCAGAAGCCCGCGTTCTTGAGCCCGTAGCCGCGCCAGGCCTGGCGCCGGGTCAGGCCGCGCCGCCGGTATCTGCACCGGAGGCATCGAGCCTCCATCCGCGGCTGCGCCCGATGGAAACCGGCCGCACCCCATTCCCTTCCGACGGACTCGGCGCGCCGCTGGTGTCGGCGCCGCCAGCGCGCGTCCATCGTCGCCACCTGCCGCCGTACCGATCGGCCGTCGATAATCGCGCGATCGGAAACCTATTACGAGACCAAAGGCACGATCTTCGGCGCGCTGATCGAAGCCATTGACCTTGCGCAGCTGGCGCGGCTCGACACCGATTCAGCGCGCGAGGAAATCCGCGACATCGTCAACGAGATCATCGCGATCAAGAACATCGTGATGTCGATCTCGGAGCAGGAAGACCTGCTCGATGATATCTGCAACGACGTCCTCGGCTTTGGTCCGCTCGAGCCGCTGCTTGCGCGCGACGACATCGCCGACATCATGGTGAACGGCTCCGGCACGGTTTACATCGAAGTTCAAGGCAAGATTCAGAAGACCGGCATCCGTTTCCGCGACAACCAGCAGCTGCTCAATATCTGCCAGCGCATCGTCAGCCAGATCGGCCGCCGCGTCGACGAATCGTCGCCGATCTGCGACGCGCGCTTGCCGGACGGTTCGCGCGTCAACGCGATCGTGCCACCGCTCGCGATCGACGGACCGGCGCTCACCATCCGTAAATTCAAAAAGGACAAGTTGACCCTCGACCAGCTTGTCAAGTTCGGCAGTATTTCACCGCAAGGCGCCGAAATTCTGCGCATCATCGGCCGTAGCCGCGTCAACACCCTGATCTCCGGCGGTACCGGCTCAGGCAAGACCACGCTGCTCAACTGCCTTACGCAATTCATCGACGACGACGAACGCATCATCACATGCGAAGACGCCGCCGAATTGCAGCTTCAGCAGCCTCATGTGGTGCGCCTGGAAACACGACCGCCCAACCTTGAGGGCGAAGGGCAGGTCACCATGCGCGACCTGGTACGCAACTGCCTGCGTATGCGTCCCGAACGCATCATCGTCGGCGAAGTCCGCGGACCTGAAGCCTTCGATCTCCTGCAGGCCATGAATACCGGCCACGACGGCTCGATGGGCACGCTGCACGCAAACAACCCGCGCGAAGCCTTGTCGCGACTGGAATCGATGATCACGATGGGCGGCTTTTCGCTGCCGTCGCGCACCATTCGCGAAATGATTTGCGCTTCGGTTGACGTGGTCGTCCAGGCCGCGCGCCTGCGCGATGGTTCGCGCAGAATCACCCATGTCTCCGAAGTCATGGGGATGGAAGGCGACGTCATCGTTACACAGGACCTGTTCGTCTACGACATGGTCGGCGAGGACGCCAAAGGCAACATTATCGGCCGGCACCGCTCAACCGGCATTGGCCATCCGCGTTTCTGGGATCGCGCCCGCTACTACGGCGAGGAAAAACGCCTCGCCGCCGCGCTCGATGCGGCGGACGCCGCCAACGAAGCTATACGGACCTGACCGGAGCGAGCTGTGCAAGTTATCGCCGTCTTCTTTCTGGTTTCCGTCGCCTTTGGCGGCGTGGTCTACGTATTCCTGTATCCGATGCTGTCCGGCGAGAGAAAGGCCGAAGCGCGCATGCAGAGCGTCGCCAAGACCGAGCCGTCGACACGCGCGACGCGCGGGCCGCAGAAATCCCGCCGCGATACCGTCGAAGCCACGCTCAAGGATCTGGAAGAGCGCCACAAGAAAAGCAAGAGCGCGCCACTCTCGGTTCGGATCGCGCAAGCCGGCCTGTCCTGGTCGAAGCGGCAATTTGCCTTCATATCCGCCGGCATCGGGGCGTGGTGGCATTCGTCGTCAGCTCTTTCTTCGGCACCGGCCTGGTCATTGCCGCCGCCATTGGCTTTGCTGGCGCTTTCGGTGTCCCGCGCTGGCTTCTGTCTTTTTTGAAGAAGCGTCGCGAAAAGAAATTCCTGGACGGATTCCCCGACGCGGTCGACGTCATCGTGCGCGGCGTCAAGGCCGGCCTGCCGCTGCTCGATTGCATCAAAATGATCGCAACCGAGGCGCCGGAGCCGCTGAAATCCGAATTCCGCGTGATCCTGGAAACGCAGGCGATCGGCATGCCGCTGGGCGAGGCCTGCGGCAAGCTGTACGAGCGCACGCCGCTTCCGGAGGCAAATTTCTTCGGCATTGTGGTCGCGATCCAGCAAAAAGCCGGCGGCAACCTCTCTGAAGCGCTTGGAAATCTTTCGCGCGTGCTCCGCGACCGCAAGAAAATGAAGGCCAAGATCCAGGCGATGTCGCAAGAGGCGAAGGCCTCCGCCGGCATCATCGGCGCGCTGCCGATCGCCGTGATGACGCTGGTCTATCTCACCAGCCCGCAATACATCTCGCTGCTGTTCACCACCTCGATCGGCAACATGATGCTGGCTGCCTCCGCGGTCTGGATGGCAATGGGCGTCATGGTGATGAAAAAAATGATCAACTTCGACTTCTAGGCCAGCGTCCGATGATCGACACACTTATTCAGATCATAAACGTCAAGACGCTGACGATGGTGTTCGCCGCCATAGCGGCGGCGGCGACCGTGCTGACGCTTGCGATGCCGTTCGTGTTTGTCAATCCGCTCGACAAGCGCATGCGGGCGGTGGCGGTTGAGCGCGAAAAAATCCGTCTGCGCGAACGCGAGCGGATGAATCAGGACGGCAAAGCCAAGCTGAGACAATCGCCGAAACAATACGTCCAGACCATCGTCGAACGCTTCAACCTCAGCAAATGGGTCGGCCAGGAAGAGGCGCGCCTGAAACTGGTGCAGGCCGGTTATCGCGGCCAGGCGCCGTACATAACCTATCTGTTCTTCCGCATGGTGACGCCGATCGCCTTGTTCCTGTTCGCGGTCGTATATCTGTTTGTCATTCTCAAGCTTCGATCAACCGACGATGATCAAGGTCGGCGTCTGCATCGCCGCCGCCTATGTCGGCATGCAGCTGCCGCTGATGCTGCTGAAGAACAAGATCCAGCGCCGCCAGTTGTCGATCAAGCGTGCATTTCCGGACACGCTCGATCTGTTGCTGATCTGCGTTGAGTCAGGCATGTCGATCGAAGCCGCGTTCAGAAAGGTCAGCGACGAAGTCGGCTCGCAATCCGTCGCGTTGGCCGAGGAACTCACGCTCACGACGGCGGAACTGTCCTATCTGCCGGATCGCCGGCAGGCCTACGAAAATCTTGCCAAGCGCACGGATCTCGACGGCGTCAAATCCGTGTGTATGGCCTTGCAGCAGGCCGAACGTTACGGCACGCCGCTCGCGACCATGCTGCGCGTGATGGCGCAGGAAAATCGCGACATGCGCATGTCGGAAGCGGAGAAGAAGGCCGCCGGCCTCCCGCCGAAGCTCACCGTGCCGATGATCCTGTTCTTCCTGCCGGTGCTGTTCGTCGTCATTCTCGGCCCGGCAGCCATCAAGGTGATGTCGCTGCACTGACGGGAAGTACCCGCCGGCACGAGACCGTTAGCCAATCATTGGTTGAATGCCGCCTAGCGTCCCTCTGCGATCGGCAGAGCGGTCGTCGATTTGATTCGCTCCATGGCAAATCTCGACGTGACGTTTTTCAGTGGCACGGTCGCGATCAGCTTCTTGTAGAACGCGTCGTAACCCGCAATGTCGGTCACGACCACGCGCAGCATGTAGTCGACGTCACCCGCCATCCGATAGAACTCCATCACTTCCGGCATGGCGCCGACGACATCGGCGAAGCTCTTGAGCCAGTCCTGCGAATGATCGCCGGTTTCAATCGAAACGAAGACGGTAATGCCAAGGCCGACCTTTTCAGGGTCGATGATCGCCACCCTGCGGGTGATGACGCCGTCGGCTTCCAGTCGCTGCAATCGCTTCCAGCAGGGCGTCGATGACAGGCCTACGCGCTGGCCGATCTCGGCCACGGAGAGTGACGCATCCTGCTGGACAACAGCGAGGATCTTCCGGTCGATAGCGTCCATTCTCTGGTTCCTAAAAATTTGGCACAACCGACCTCAGCTCGCCACACCTTGGAAAGTTATTCTTATTTCAACGGCATACCTGTCTTTATAGAGAAAAATATTCTATTTCAAGGGCAAAGTTCTGTGCCGCCGCGGCGGCGTTTCCAACGTCGAAGTCCGCGTCATGAAAACATCATTCCACTTCAACTCCATCCGGCCGTGCGGCGTCTCGGTGCCGCGATGCTGTTTAGTGCAGCGATGGCGGTTTCCGTCGCCGGCGCGCATGCCGAACCGCTGGTTTCCGCACAATGGCTCAGCGCCCATCGCGCCGATTCCAACCTGGTCGTCCTCGACATCCGCTCCGCGATCGACGGCGGTGGCGCTGCCGCTTATGCGGCCGCGCATATCCCCGGCAGCGTTCACAGCGACTACGACAAAGCCGGCTGGCGCGTCACACGTAACAATGTGCCGTTCATGGTGCCGACTGCGCCAGAACTCGAAAAGCTGATCGGCGATCTCGGCATCGATGAGGATAGTCATGTCGTCGTGGTGCCGGCAGGCGTGAACGTTCTCGATTTCGGTTCGGCCGCGCGGACCTACTGGACGCTGAAATATATTGGCGTAAAGGACGTCTCTATTCTCGATGGCGGCATCGCAGCCTGGCGGCAAGCAGGGCTGCCGACCGAAAGCGGAGTGAAGGCGCCGTCGCCCAGGATTTTCACAGCGGCCATCGACAAGAGCATCCTGGCCAGCGCCGGTGAGGTTGAGACGGCTGAAGGCAAGGGCGGCGCAACGCTTATCGACGCGCGGCCGGCATCGTTTTTCCTCGGCAAGGAAAAGGCGCCCGCCGCACAGGCTTATGGCCACATTCCCGGCGCCGTGAATATCGACAGCGCGGAGTTTTACGATCCCAAGACCAACCGGCTGAAATCCAAAGACGAGCTCGCCGCCATTGCCAACGCGGTACCCGCCGGGCCGGTGGTGAATTACTGTAACACCGGCCATTGGGCCGCGACCGACTGGTTCGTCATGCACGAGCTGCTTGGCCGAAAAGAAGCCAGGCTCTATGCCGGCTCGATGGTCGAGTGGACCAGCAATGCAAGCCGGCCGGTTGAATCCTCGCGCACGAAATGGGACGATCTGAAAAAGGCCCTTGGCCTCGGGTCCTGATCTGCGTCGGGAGTTTCCATGTCTAGCGTAAGTTTGGCCGCGTCCGGTCCGGGCGCGGCCGTTCGTATCGATCGTCTTTTCCTCGGGCTCGCGCTCGGCGCGACAGCCATCCTGATCGTGCTTGTATTGCTCGATCAGCAGCCGGCGTCGGCCGCGCTGATCCTCGGCGGCTTCGGACTCGGTGTCGCCTTTCTCAAGGCCGAATTCAGTTTCACCGCTGCCTGGCGACGATTTCTGACACGCGGTGAAGCCGGCGGCCTGCTTGGCGGATTGATCGTAATCGCGATATGCGCGCTGGCCGTTGTGCCGGTTGCTGCATTGACCTCGAAGTATGGCGGAGCCATCGCCCCGCTCGGACCCTCGCTGGTGATCGGCGCTTTTGTGTTCGGCATCGGCATGCAGCTCGCAAACGGTTGCGGTTCCGGCACGCTCTATACGGTAGGCGGAGGATCCGGACGCATGCTGATCGCGTTGCTGTTTTTTGTGATCGGCAGCGTGTTTGGCAGTCTCTCACTGCCCGCGTTCCTGGCACTCGGCGGCGTGGATCCCGTGCTGGCGTCTGACTATTTTGGCGCCTGGGGCGGGCTGGCGGTTACGCTCGCCAGTCTTGTCGTGGCGGCCGCGATCATCATTGCGGTCGCGCGTGCGCGCGGCGCGAATTACATGCCGTCGCGCAATTACATCATCGGTGGGTTTACCATTGGCTTGCTGTGCATTGCCGTGTTTGTCGCCGGCGGCCATCCCTGGAGTGTCACGTTCGGATACACGGTCTGGGGCGCCAAAGCCGCAACCGCGCTCGGTTTCGACCTGTCGCATGCGGCCTTCTGGCAATGGCCCGGCCCCAAGCGCGCACTTTCCGAATTCTGTCTTGTCCGATACGTCGAGCCTCACCGATTTTGGCATGCTGTTCGGCGCGATGGCCGCGGCCGCGGCCAGCAAGCCCTTCGCGGCAACCGCGTGGCCGCCGGTCAAATCCATTCTGGCCGCAGGCGTCGGCGGGCTGCTGATGGGCTGGGGCGCACGCCTCGGCTTCGGCTGCAACATCGGCGCCTTTGTCGGCGGCGTTGCTTCCGGCTCACTGCATGGCTGGATCTGGTTTCTCGCGGCGCTGCCTGGCTGCCTGATCGGTATTCGTCTGCGGCCGCTGTTTGGTCTGTCGAGGGATTAGCGGGATGCGCCGGGTCTATATCATTGTCGTGTTGATCGGCGTCGCCGCCATTCTGGTCGATCACCTTTCGAGCCCCTCGAGCGGCCGCGCGGTGTCGCCCGAGGATTTCGCTGGCGCCTGCGCGCCCTGTGGCGCGCCTTGTCCGTCGAAAAAATAGCAGCAATGGGCCTCAGGTGAGGAGCATCGCCGAGCGATGCGTCTCGAACCATGTGGCCCGCCCCATCCTTCGAGACGGCTGCAGCCTCCTCAGGATGAGGCGGATTTGAGGAATTCCTCGACTTCGGCGCGCGTCGGCGCACCGGAACCGCCGCCGAATTTCGTGCATTTAAGTGCAGCAGTCGCGCTCGCAAAGCGCAACATGTCGGGAAGCGGCCGTCCTTCGGCCAGCGCCAGCGTAAAGCCGCCATGGAAAGCATCGCCGGCACCGAGTGAATCGATCACCTTGATCTTGAATGCCGGAAGATGGCGCAACTCACCACGCTCGAGCCAGTAAACTCCGTTCGGACCGTCCGTGATGGCAAGGAAGCCCGAAATGTGCTCGGCGAGCTTCTTGAGAGCGTCACCGTAATCCTTGCGGCCCGTGGTGGCGAACAATGCTTCCGTCGAGGAAATGACATGCGTACCGAGGGCGAGGAGAGGGTCTTCCACCGTGGTCGCTTGATCGAGATCGATGACGATCGGAATTTTGCGTACCTGCGCGGCGCGGCAAACTTCGGTGACGAATTGCGGGAACCTGTTGTCCACCAGCACGGCATCGACATCGGCCACCAGTTTGGTGGCATCCTTCGGCAGCGTGTCGCCGAGTTTGACACCGCGTCGCGTTGCGATTGTTTTCTCACCGGTCGCGTCGAGCAGGATGAGCGATACCGATGCCGTGCCGCCGGAAACGTGCGCAACTCCGCTGCAGTCAATTCCCTCCTTGGCGAGATCGGAGAGAATACGGCTGCTGACAGCGTCATCCGGGCCGCCCAGCGGCCCGGCAAAAGCGACGCGCCCGCCGAGCCGCGCGGTCGTGACCGCCGCGTTGGCCGCGCAGCCGCCGCCGGTGATAATGAATTCGCTCGCGGCGACTTTCGTGCCCGGAGCCGGAAAGTGCTGCACGCGCATGACGATATCCTGAACCGCAATGCCGGCGCACAGGATTTTCGGCGATTTGGTCGCGTGTTCAGTCAAAGTTGATCTCGTCCTCGACCCAGGCGCGGATGATGTGATGTGCAATCGCTACCGGGGGCGGCGTCGTAAGGCCTTCCGGGTGTTTGCGCATCAGCATGGCCTCAACCTCACCCTTGCTAAACCAGCGGGCGTCTTCAAGTTCCTCACGATCGACCACAATCTCATGGGTCAATGCCTCTGCGTGGCAGCCGATCATCAATGACGCCGGGAACGGCCACGGCTGGGAGGCAAAATAGAGCACGCGCCCGCAGGTAATACCTGCTTCTTCGCGGGTTTCCCGGTGAACCGCGTCCTCGATCGATTCTCCGGGCTCGATAAAGCCGGCGAGACACGACCACATGGTCGGCACGAAGCGCGGACTGCGGCCCAGCAGGCAGCGCTCGCCGTCGCTCGCCAGCATGATCACGACCGGATCGGTGCGCGGAAAGTGCTCGGCCTTGCATTGCGGGCAGTCGCGCTTCCAGCCGCCCTGCACCAGGCGTGTGGCGGCGCCGCAGTTCGGACAGAAACGGTGGCGCGCATGCCAGTGCAGCACGGCCTTGGCTTCCGCGATGGGTGGCAGATGCTCCGGCGCGACGAGACCCTGCACGGCGATGGAGCGAAGGTCTGTCACATGCAAGCTGTCGCTGCGATTTCAGCGCTTCCGCCGTTTGCGGTGCAAGTCCGTGGCCGAAACGCGGCGCGCCGTCGAGCAGGCCGAGAAAAATTGTTTCGGTGGCGGCGGACAGCGCCTGTGCTTCCGCCATCGTGAAGAGGGGCTCATGAAGCGGCGAACCTTTCTTCATCACGATCCAGTCGCCGCCGATCACATAGGCTCCCGCGCCAGGGTCTTGCGACAGCGCCGCAATAGCCGTGGCATCGGGGCGCAGCTCGGCCGCCCGCGCGATGCGGCTATCGGTATATCCAAGACGGGGTTTGGGACCGAGATCTGGACGAAATGGCATGCGTCGCGCAAATTCGCACGGCGACCTCAATCGCGCAATGCTTACTGGGCCTCGCGACTTGCGCTCGGCGTGGCTGAACGCAAGCGGTCGCTCAAGCAAGAGCGCGATCGACTGCGGCCATGACCTGTTCCGGTTTGAGCTCGTCGAGGCACGCGCTGCGGCTGCCGATATGACGTTCGCAACCTTCGAAGGTGCAGGGCAGGCAAGGCAGGGGATTCTGCACGATCCACACATTGCCGTGATTCTGGATTTTGCCGCTGGCGGCCCACGGCGTCGCGAGGCCGCCGACTGGCCAAGGCCCCCAGACGCGCGGGTCCATGGGTCCGAACAACGCAATCGTTGGGCAGCCGGTAGCGGCGGCGAGATGGGTCACCGACGTATCCGGGCCAATGTAGATTTTTGCTTTTGACAGCAACGTCATCGTCTCCGCCCAACCCACTTGGTGAAAGGCGGCGACGCCGCGCCAGACCTCTTCGAGATAGCGCCGCTCGGCTTCGCCCGGCCCGCCAATCGCGACGACGGAGATGCCGCGCTGCGCCAGCGCGGCGGTGACGGCGCGCCAGCCATCTTTTGTCCATTCCTTGTAGGCGAACATCGGCGAGGCATGGATCACGGCATAGTTGCCGGCCGGAGCAGCTTGCGAGCTTGACGCCGCCGCCGGGCAGACCAGATCCGGCACGCGCGCGAATGTCGAGCGCGTCGGCAAGGCGCAGCATCTGCTCGACGCGATGAAGGTTTTCCGCGGCGGCCACCCGTCGGTGGAGCGCGATCCGTTTTAGCGTGCGCGCGAGCCACGGGTCATCGTCGGTGGTGACGCCGACGCGCATGCGTCCGGCGGCGAATGCAAAGGCGATCGGCCGGTCACCGCTCTGGGTTGAAATGGCGACGTCGTAATGCCGCCAGAGCTTCACGAAGAGGCGTGCGCTTTCCGCCAATGTCGGCCGTTGCGGCATGGCGATGACGCGGTTGATGTCTGGATTACCGGCGACAATGCCCCTGGTGTTGTCGAATACCAGCACATCGATTTCCGAATCCGGCCACGCGCGGCGCAGGCTGCGGATCAGCGGCGTCGTCAGCAGCAGATCGCCGATACGGCGCAGCGAAATGACGAGGATACGGGGGTGCGCGGCGCGCATGAAGGTTATCGGCAGAACCAAAGCTAGTGATCCACGCAGGCATTTGCTATCAGTATCGCCCGGCGCAGTCCATCATTTGCGCGAGGAACGGGAGCGTTAGGAATGTCAGTGCCGGAATCCGCGCAGCGAAATGTGCCGATGGTGGCGCTGTCGTGGGGCGAAGTCATCGACAAGATAACGATTCTTGAAATCAAGCAGCAGCGGCTGTCGTCGGCCGAAGCGATTGACAACGTCCGGCGTGAGCTTGCCGCGCTGAACAAGGTTGTTGCGGACGCCGCCGTTCCTGATGGATTGGCGGCACTAAAGCAGGCGCTGAAAACCGTCAACGAAAAGCTCTGGGACATTGAAAACAAGATTCGCGCCAAGGAAGCCGAAAGCGCGTTTGACCGCTCAGTTCATCGAGCTTGCACGCTCCGTCTACGTCAACAATGACGAGCGGGCAAAGTTGAAGCGTGAGATCAACAAGCTTCTGAAGTCAGAGCTGGTCGAAGAGAAGCAATATACATCCTACGCGCCGTCACTGACCGCCGTTTACGGCGCGAGTGCGTCCCGCAGCGATTTAAGCAGCGTCTCTTGCTGGCCTTGTGCATATGCAAGTGCCGGTTTCACGCCCCATACTGGTTTTGGCCATGCGACATCGCTGCGCCGGCGCGCGATGACGTGCACGTGCAGCTGCGGTACCTGATTGCCGAGCGCGGCAATGTTGAGCTTGTCGCATGCGGTGATCTTTTTCAGGGCGCGCGCGGCCGCCGAGATTTCACCGAGTAACTGGACCTGTGCGTTTTCCTCGAGGTCGATGAGTTCAACGAGCCCGGGCAGGCGCGGCACCAGGATCAGCCACGGGTAGTTGGCGTCGTTCGCCAACAGCACGCGCGCGAGCGGCAGGTCGCCGACCGGAACGGTATCTTGCGCCAACTGCGGGTGGAGCGACCAGACCGATTCCATGTTCTCCTCCAGCCGCGTGCCGGCCGTCTCCATGACATTTCCACAAGCAGAATCTGCCTCATGGACGGGCTGGTCAAGCCCGTTGCGCGACGGCCGTGGCTGGGCTGCTTGCTTTCCCCGCCCGTAGGTCCGATATAAGACGCGGGAGGTTGGCGGTGGACGAGCCACTCGCCAACCGGGTCAGATCCGGAAGGAAGCAGCCCTAACGAGCGCGGTTCGGGTCGCTCGTCAGCCTCCCACCAATTCATTGACTCGTTTGCAATGAGCCAACGCCTGGCGTGGCGGCGAAGCGGATAGCACGATGAGCGAGCCGAAAAAATCCGCTACTTCCGGTCCTGCCGTGGCCGATACGCCGGCCGACGGCTACCGCGTGCTCGCGCGCAAATACCGGCCCGCAAGCTTTGACGACCTGATCGGCCAGGACGCCATGGTGCGTACCGTCTCGAACGCATTCGAGAGCGGTCGCATTCCGCAGGCCTGGATCCTGACCGGCGTGCGTGGCGTCGGCAAGACCACGACCGCGCGCATCCTTGCCCGTGCGCTCAATTACGAGCTGCCGGACGGTTCCGTGAAGGAGCCGACCATCAAGATGCCGGTCATGGGTGTGCATTGCCAGGCGATCATCGAAAGCCGTCATCCGGACGTCCTGGAAATGGATGCCGCCTCGCACAATTCGGTCGAGGATGTGCGGCAGATCAACGATGCCATCCGCTATGCGCCGATGTCGGCGCGCTACAAGGTCTACATTCTCGACGAAGTGCACATGCTTTCCGGTGCCGCGTTCAACGCGCTCCTGAAAACCCTGGAGGAGCCGCCGCCGCACGCCAAGTTCATCTTCGCGACGACGGAAATCCGCAAGGTGCCGGTCACGGTGCTGTCGCGCTGCCAGCGATTCGATCTGCGCCGCGTCGATGCCGCCGTTCTGGTCAAGCATCTCGAAAGTATCGCCGCCAAAGAGAAGGTCGAGATCGAGCCGGCGGCGCTGGCGTTGATCGCGCGCGCGGCCGAAGGCTCGGTTCGCGACTCCCTGTCGCTGCTCGATCAAGCCATCGCACACGCCGCTGGTCCGGTGCGCGCGGAAGACGTGCGGCAGATGCTGGGCCTCGCCGATCGCGTGCGCGTGGTCGATCTGTTCGAAGCGCTGATGAAAGGCGATGTCGCCGCCGCTCTGAAGGAATTGCGCGAGCAGTACGACATCGGCGCTGATCCCGCTGTTGTGCTGAGCGATCTTGCCGAGTTCACTCATTTCATTACCCGCGTCAAAGTCGTGCCCGCCGTTGCCGACGACGTCTCGCTGTCGGAAGCCGAGCGCACGCGCGGCCGTGCCTTCGCCGCGCAGCTGTCGATGCGCGTGCTGTCGCGCACCTGGCAAATGCTGCTGAAGGGCGTTGCCGAGGTGCAGTCGTCCGGCCGGCCGGTCGCCGCCGCCGAGATGGTGCTGGTTCGCATCGCTTATGCCGCCGATCTGCCGACGCCTGACGAGGTCGTGCGCTCGCTCAGCGACAGCGGTGCAGCGCCGGCCCGTCCGCAGGGCAATGGTGGTTCGGCGCAGGCGCAAAGCTACGCGCCTCGTTTTGAAGCGCCGCGCGGATCGCCGCGTTCGTCCGCTGCGGTTTCGCCGCGGCCGGCGGACGATCCGGTGGCGCGGCTCGATGAGCCTGCCGCCGTTGCGCCGACACTTTCGGTCGGTTCATTCGAGGAACTGATCGCGCTTGCTGTCGAAAAACGCGATATCGCCGCCAAGATGGCGCTGGAACGCGATGTCCGGCTGGTGCGTTGCGAGGACGGTCAGCTGGAGATCGCGCTCGAGGCGAGCGCGCCGAAAACGCTGGTCCACGATCTTCAGCGCAAATTGACCGGCTGGACCGGCAAGCGCTGGATCGTGGTGGTCTCCAAGGAGGAGGGCGCGCCGACGATGCGCGCGCAGGCCGAAGCGCAGCAGGCCGAGATCGAGCGCGGTGTGCAAAGCGATCCGCTGGTGCAGGCGGTGCTCAATCGTTTCCCTGGCGCCAAGATCGTCGGCGTGACGCAAAATGCGACCGAAGCTGGCGAGCCGGTGCCGGACGTTCCGCCGGACAGCGAGGACGACTGACATGGCCGATTTTCTCGGCCTGATGAAGCAGGCCGCGCAATTGCAGTCCAAGATGCAGGCCATGCAGGCCGAACTCGACCAGATCGAGGTCGAGGGCACGGCCGGCGGTGGCATGGTCACCATAACGATCACGGCGAAAGGCGACCTCAAGGCCGTCAAGATCGACGATTCGCTGCTGAAGCCCTCGGAAAAGGAAATACTCGAGGACCTGATGGTGGCGGCGCACGCCGACGCGCGGCGCAAGGCCGAAGCCGTGTTGCAGGACAAGATGAAGGCTGTCACCGGCGGGCTGCCGCTGCCGCCGGGATTGAATTTGACTTAATGCCGACCGCCGTTGCCGGACCCGAAATCGAACGCCTGATCCAGCTGCTGGCGCGGCTGCCGGGGCTGGGCCCCCGTTCGGCGCGGCGCGCGGCATTGCACCTCATCAAGAAGCGCGAATTGCTGATGGCGCCGCTCGGGGCGGCGCTGCAGACGGCGATGGAGAAAATCGTCATCTGCAAGGTCTGCGGCAATATCGACACGCAGAATCCTTGCACCGTCTGCACCGACGCCAGGCGCGATCAATCCATCATCGTTGTCGTTGCCGATGTCGCCGATCTCTGGGCGCTGGAGCGCGCACACGCGATCAACAGCCGCTATCACGTGCTGGGCGGCACGCTGTCGCCGCTCGACGGTGTCGGGCCCAAGGATCTCGCCATCGACACGCTCATCTCGCGCGCGCACGACGAGCAGGTGAAAGAAATCATCCTGGCGCTCAATGCGACGGTCGACGGCCAGACCACCGCGCACTACATCACCGAACTATTGCAGGACGCGAATGTGAAAGTGACGCGGCTTGCGCACGGCGTTCCGGTCGGCGGCGAACTCGACTACCTCGACGAGGGCACGCTCTCGGCGGCCATCAAGCAGCGGACGCTTGTTCTAGGATTTCTTCAGATTCCAGCGCCTTGAAATGTCCTCCGGCCTGTAACCAGGCGAGCAGAATGAAGCTCGGAATGCCTGGCTGCGGTGCAAATCGCGAAATACCACGCCCAACCTGTGGCCGCGGCGACATAGCCGGAGCCGAGCGCGAACACGGTTCGCGCCAACGCGAATAAGCGCCGTCAACAGGGCATACTGCGTCGCCGTGTGCAGCGGATTGCCGCAAAGTGCGGAAAGATAGGCGACAAACATCACTGTTCCGATCCCGCTGGTGAAATTTTCGGCGGTGATCGCGAAGGTGAGCCAGGCCACGTCGCGGCCCGACGACCGCCTGCCACGAAAAGGCGAGAATAGCGACTGCTTGCAGAATTCCGCCGATCCAGAGGCTGGTGGCCATCGGCAAAGCGCGCGCCACAAAACCGCCGGCAAAGCCGCCGGCGATCGCTGCGGCAAATCCGACGCCTTTGACGATGGCGGCAAGTTCGTTGCGGGTAAATCCGGTTTCAAGGACGAATGGTGTCGTCATGGCGCTTGCACAGCGAGTCGGCGAATTTGAACAGCGCAACGAAGGCCAACATTGCGATCGCCATGTCGCGCGAAAGAAACTCGGAAAAGCTCGCGATCGCCGTATCCCGTACACGCTTCCAGGATTTCTCGCGGGCATGCGCAGCATGTACGGCTTCGGCCGCGGCCGATCGCTCCGGTTCCTTGGCCAGCAACGTTGCAGCGATTCCTACACCGATGAGGGTCGCCATCGCGATGTAGGTCGCGTGATAGGCGGCCTGCTTGTCGAAGCCCAAGCTGGATAAATCCGGTCACCAGAAAGAGCGCGCCCGCGCCGGAAATCAGCACGGCGATGCGATAGGCGGCGACATACGACGCCATGCCGGCCGCCTGCTCGTTTTCCGGCAGGCTTTCGATGCGGAACGCGTCGATGACAATGTCCTGCGTCGCCGAAGCCGTCGTCACAAGCAGCGCCGCGCCGGCGACCAGCCAGGGCGAAGTTGCCGGCTCGCAGAAGCGCAAGAAGAACGATCGCTGACATCAACATGAGCTGCGTGAACACCAGCCAGCCGCGGCGCCGGCCGAGCAGACGCGACAGCAGCGGCACATCGAGCGCGTCGACAGCGGCGCCCATAGCGGCTTTGCCCAATAGGGCGTTCCAACCGCAGCGAACAAGCCGATTGTCTTGATGTCGACGCCGCTTTCGCGTCATCCAGGCCTGCAACGTCTGCCCGGCAAGCGAAAACGGCAGCCCGGCCGAGAAACCGAGAAGCATCACGATCAGCACGCGCGGCTTGAGATAAACCGCCATCGCGTCGAGCCACGACGGGCGCGCCTCGCTGTCGGGAGCGGCGGTCATGCGCTAGTCGTTGGTGCCGAGCTTGCGCGGGATCGGGGCAGGGATGATCTGCGCGCTTGGCGGATCGTCGCTGAACTCGACAGCCTGAATTTTCTCGCCGCGGCTGAGGATCTTTTCGGCCGACGTGACGATCTGCTCGATATCCTTGTTGACGTTGCCGAAGTGCTTGTCGAGATTCTCGACGCGTTCCTTGAGCCGCTGCACGTCGTCGATCATCAGCGCCACTTCTCGCAGAATTTTGTCGGCCGCCTCGCGCATGCGGGCGTCCTTCTGGATCTGCTGGACAACCTGAATGGCCAACATCAACAGCGACGGCGACACGATGATGACGCCGGCCCGATAGCCTTTCTGCAGGACGTCGTCGAAGGCGTCATAGAGCTCGGCAAACATGGACTCGGACGGAATGAACATGAAGGCGACATCTTGCGTTTCGCCTTTGATCAGATATTTCCCCGAGATGTCATCAATGTGCTTGCCGAGATTCTGCCGCAGCTGGCGCATGGCCTGAATCCGCTCGTCCTCGGTTTTGGCGTTTTCAAGCGCGGTTGTCGCTTCCAGCGGGAACTTGGCGTCAATGATGAGATGGCGGTTGTCCGGCATGTGGATGCAGCAATCCGGACGTGAATTGTTCGACAGCGTGAACTGAAATTCATAGGCGCCCTGCGGCAGCCCGTCGGCGACAATCGCTTCCATGCGGCCCTGGCCGAAGGCGCCGCGGCGCTGTTTGTTGTCGAACACCTTTTGCAGCGACGTCACGGTCGAGGCCAGATCGGTGATGTTCTTCTGCGCCGAGTTCGATGACCGCCAGCCGCGCATGCAATTGCTGCAAATGTTCGGTCGTGTGCTTGGTCGTCGTCTTCATCGACTCGCCGATGTTCTGCGACACGGCGTCGAGCCGCGTATTCACGGTCTGCTGCAACTGGGTATGCGAATTTTGCAGCCAGCTGCCCATGGCATCGAGCCGTGCGTTGAGTTCCGCCAGGCGTGGATCCGGCCCACGCGGGCGCAGCAGCAGCGCAATGATGGCGATCACCCCGACCGCAATGATCGCGCCAAGAACGATGAGTGCGATTTCCAGCATGTGGGTGCTTCTAGCGTGATTTGTCGCGCCATGCGAACGAACGGCGAACGGTAGGGCGATTGTGCCGGTGGCTCAAGGGCAAAGGCGCCAAAGGTACATTGACCGCGTGAGCCCTTGCCCTTACATCGCGGCCATGGCGGTGCGCGACATCCTCATCATCCCCGACAAGCGGCTGCGGCTCAAATCCGAGCCGGTAAAGGCCGTCGACAAGTCGCTGCGCGCGCTCATCGACGACATGTTCGAGACCATGTATGCGGCGCCCGGCATCGGGCTTGCCGCCATCCAGATCGGCGTCGCGTTGCGGGTCGTCACCATGGATCTCGCAAAAAAGGATGAGCCGAAGGCGCCGCTGGTCTTCATCAATCCGGAAGTCATCTGGGCTTCGGACGAGAAGGCGACGTATGAAGAAGGTTGCCTGTCGATTCCGGAATATTATGAAGAAGTCGAGCGTCCGAAGTCCGTGAAAGTGAAATTTCTGGACGAGAATCTCAAGCCACAGGAGATCGAGGCCGAAGGGCTGCTATCGACCTGCTTGCAGCACGAGATCGACCATATCAACGGCGTCTTGTTCATCGACCATATTTCGAAGCTCAAGCGCGACATGGTGATGAAGAAGTTCAAGAAGGTCGCGAAGAAGACGGAAGGCGCAAAGCCCCTCTCCGAGGACCAGGAGCCTTCGCATCACATCGGTTGATATCGCAGGCGGTGGCTGAATGCGCCTGATCTTTATGGGCACGCCGGATTTTTCCGTGCCGACGCTGATCGAGCTCGCCGCACGCGGCCACGAGATCGTGGCGGTCTATACGCGCGCGCCCAAGCCGGCCGGTCGCGGCATGGACCTGCAGCCGACGCCGGTCGAGCGCGAGGCGCGCCGACTGGGGCTGACCGTCCATACGCCCAAAGATGCTCAAGGACAACACCGCCGCGGACATATTCCGTGCGCACAACGCCGACGCGGCTGTGGTGGTTGCCTACGGTCTGATCCTTCCGAAAGCGATTCTCGACGCGCCGCGGCTCGGTTGCTTCAACGTGCATGCTTCGTTGCTGCCGCGCTGGCGCGGCGCTGCGCCGATCAACCGCGCGATCATGGCGGGTGACGCGGAGAGCGGCGTCACAATCATGCAGATGGACGAAGGCCTCGATACCGGTGCGATGGCTATGGCCGAGCGCGTACCTATCGGCGCCGATATGACGGCCGGAGAATTGCACGACGCGCTGGCGCGGGTTGGTGCCGACCTGATGTTGCGCGCGCTGGCCGCCGCCGAACGCGGGTCACTGACATTGACGCCGCAGCCGTCAGCAGGCGTGACCTATGCGGAGAAAATTTCCAAAGGCGAAACACGGATCGACTGGACGCATCCGTGGAAGCACGTACACGACCACATTCGGGGCCTGTCGCCGTTTCCCGGCGCCTGGTTCGAGCTCGATGGCGTCCGGGTCAAAGCACTGCGATCGACCAAGGCTGAAGGATCGGGGACGCCCGGGAGGGCGCTTGATGATAAACTCAGCATCGCCTGTAGCAGCGGCGCAGTGCGTCTCACGCAGGTGCAGCGCGCCGGCAAGCAACCGATGAATGCGGACGAATTTCTGCGGGGCACGCCGGTGAAGCCGGGGACACAGGTTGGTTAATGCGATAATGTGCAATCGAATCAGGAACACCAAAAAGCCCCGTTTCCCGGGCAAGCGTTTCTTTTCCTCCTTGTCGTACATAACCGTGAGCTGTGCGCGTCGGATCCGGCGCGCGGCCGCGGGTAACTTGGAACATCGCCTTGAGCATTGGACATAACACCGACGTCTCCGTCCCCGACGCCCGTTGGACGCAAATTCTCAACCGCTACCGCGAGCCGAGCCGGGTCCGCAGTGTGATCGAACTGGCGATTACGGCTTTGCCATTGGTCGCGCTCTGGGCTGCGGCCTGGTTCATCTATTCGCTGGGCTATTGGTGGGTGTCGCTGTTGATCGCAATTCCGGCAGCAGGATTTCTGGTGCGGTTGTTCATGATCCAGCACGATTGCGGCCACGGCGCCTTCTTTCCGAACAAATGGGCAAACGATTGGGTCGGCCGCGTCATCGGCGTTCTCACCATGACGCCCTATGATTTCTGGCGCCGCACGCACGCCATTCACCACGCCACCTCCGGCAATCTCGATCGCCGCGGCATCGGCGATGTCGATACCCTGACTGTGCGCGAATATTATGCGCGCTCGCGCTGGGGCCGCCTGAAGTACCGGCTCTATCGTCATCCGCTGGTGATGTTCGGCTTCGGCCCCGCTTATCTTTTCTTGCTGCAACACCGCCTGCCGGTCGGCCTCATGCGGAGCGGCTGGCAGCCGTGGATCAGCACGCAGGCGACGAATGCCGCGATCGCGTCGATTGCCTTGGTGCTGATCTGGCTGATCGGCGTCAAAGCGTTTTTTCTCGTGCATCTGCCGATCATTCTGCTCGCCGCGGTCTTCGGCGTCTGGCTGTTCTACGTGCAGCACCAGTTCGAGGATACGTTCTGGAACGAGAGTCGTGGCTGGGATCTGCATGAAGCCGCCTTGCACGGCTCGTCGCACTACGATTTGCCGCTGCCGCTGCGCTGGTTCACCGCCAATATCGGCATCCACCACGTGCATCACCTGCACAGCCGCATTCCCTACTACCGGCTGCCGCGCGTGCTGCGCGATCATCCGGAGCTGCGCGAGATCGGCCGGCTGACGCTGCTGGAGAGTTTTCGCTGCGTCCGCCTGGTGCTGTGGGACGAAGCGCAGCGCCGCCTGGTGTCTTTCCGGGAAGCCCGGGCCTCAAACCGCTAGCGCGTGACTTCCGCTGAAATCCTGTTTACTGGATCGTCCGGCACCGCCGGGTGATCACAGGCAAACGCATGCCCCGCTATAAACTCACCATCGAGTATGACGGCGCGCCGTTTTGCGGCTGGCAGATCCAGGCTGACCAGATCACGGTGCAGGGCGTGCTGACGGCGGCGATCGAAGCGCTGTCGGGCGACAAGGTGCTGGTGCAGGGGGCGGGCCGAACCGATGCCGGCGTGCACGCGCGCGCGCAGGTGGCGCATGTCGATCTGACGAAAGAGTGGGACACCGACACCGTGCGCGACGCGCTCAACGCGCATTTGCGTCCTCACCCTGTTGCGGTTCTTTCCGCCGAAAAAGTGCCCCCTGAATTCAATGCCCGCACTTCAGCGGTGAAGCGTCACTATCTCTACCGGATCATCAACCGGCGCCCGGATCTCACGCTTGCGGCCGGCCGCGCCTGGCGTGTGCCGCGTCCGCTCGATGCCGCGGCGATGCATGGCGCCGCGCAACGCCTGGTCGGCAAGCACGATTTCACGACGTTCCGGTCGACCGAATGCCAGGCCAAGTCGCCGGTCAAGACGCTCGATGCGCTGGATGTCGTGCGCGACGGCGATGACATCAACATAAGCGCCGTGGCGCGGTCATTTCTGCACAACCAGGTGCGTTCCATGGTCGGCTCGCTGGTCGTGGTGGGCGAAGGCAAATGGAGCGCGGATGATCTTGCGCGTGCGCTTGCCGCACGTGACCGCACAGCCTGCGGTCCCGTCGCGCCGCCGGACGGGCTCTATTTGATGAAGGTCGATTATTGAGTTGTCATCACCGGGCTTGTCCCGGTGATCCCGCTTAGGACGGCAGTGTGCGTCCCTAAGCGAGATGGCCGGGTCAAGCCCGGCCATGACAAATTCGGTCAGCCGAAATACCGGTCGATAATCTTGCGATAGATCGTCGTGAGTGCGCGCAGGTCGGCGATCGGCACGCGCTCGTCGATCGCATGCATGGTCTGTCCGACCAGGCCGAATTCGACCACCGGGCAAAAGGCCGTAATAAAGCGCGCATCTGACGTGCCGCCGGTGGTGGATAGTTCCGGCTTGCGGCCGGTGACCTCGGCCACGGCATTCGCGACCAGTTCGGTGAACGGGCCCGGCTTGGTCACGAACACGCCGGCATTCGACGGCTCCCACTGGAATTTAAACGCGATCTTTCCGCCCGCTGCCTTGGTCGCGCGCTGCTCGATCAGTTTTTTCAGCGAATCGAGCGTGTGCTTGTCGTTGAAGCGGATATTGAAGCGCGCCCGTGCTTCACCGGGAATGAGATTGACGGTCTTGTTGCCGACGTCGACCGTGGTGAACTCGAGATGCGAGGGTGCGAACTGCGCGCTGCCTTGATCGAGCGGCTCGCTTTGCAGCGCCGCGATCAAAGTCACCAGGCCGCGGATGGGATTTTCGCCGCGCTGCGGATAGGCGACATGGGCCTGCTTGCCGGTCACGATCAGATGACCGTTGAGCGAACCGCGCCGGCCGATCTTGATGGTGTCGCCAAGCTCTTCCTGGTTGCTCGGTTCGCCCAGAATACAGTGGTCGAATTTTTCGCCGCGCTCCGCCGCCCATTTCAGCAGCTTCGGCGTGCCATTGACCGCGATGCTTTCCTCGTCGCCGGTGATCAGGAAGGAAATCGAGCCCTTGGGCTTGCCGCCGTGATGGCTGAGATGGTCGAGCACCGCGGCGAGCGCGCAGGCAATGCCGCCTTTCATGTCGACCGCGCCGCGGCCGAAAAGCTCGCCGTCCGCAACTTCGCCCGAAAACGGCGGATGTTTCCAGGCCTTCTCGTCGCCCGGCGGCACCACGTCGGTGTGGCCGGCGAACACGAGATGTGGCGCGGCGGTCCCGATGCGCGCGTAAAGATTTTCGACGTCGTCCGTGCCGGGTTCGCGGAACGTCATGCGATGCACGGTGAAGCCGGCGCCTTTCAGCGTTTTTTCGAGAAACGCGAGCGCGCCGCCTTCCGCCGGCGTGACCGACGGGCAGCGCAACAGATCGCGGGCAATGGTGACGGGATCGGCGGACATCGGCAGCGTTCGCCTCTCAATCCCTCAGCAATTCATTGATGCTGGTCTTCGACCGCGTGCGCTCGTCGACGCGCTTGACGATCACGGCACAATAAAGCCCGGGCCCGCCGCTCTTGCCGGGTAGCGTGCCGGGTACGACGACAGAGTAGGGCGGCACCTCGCCTTGCGTAATCGAGCCGGTCTCGCGATCGACGATGCGGGTGGAAGCGCCGAGATAGACGCCCATCGACAGCACCGCGCCGGTGCGCACGATCACGCCTTCGGCCACTTCCGAGCGCGCGCCGACGAAGCAATTGTCCTCGATGATCACCGGGCCGGCTTGCAGCGGTTCCAGCACGCCGCCGATACCGGCGCCGCCGGAGATATGGCAGTTCTTGCCGATCTGCGCGCAGGAGCCGACGGTCGCCCAGGTGTCGATCATGGTGCCGCTGTCGACATAGGCGCCGAGATTGACGAATGACGGCATCAGCACAACGCCCGGCGCGATGAAGGCAGAGCGGCGCACGACAGCGCCAGGCACGGCACGGAAGCCGGCTTTCTTGAACTTGCCGGCGTTCCAGCCTTTGAATTTGGAATCGACCTTGTCCCACCACACGGCCTTGCCCGGTCCGCCCGGGATCACGCTCATGTCGTTGAGACGAAAGGAAAGCAGCACGGCTTTCTTCAGCCACTGGTTGACGTGCCAACGGCCGTCGGCCTGTCGCTCGGCTACGCGCGCCTTGCCGGCATCGAGCAATTCGAGCGCGGAATTCACCGCCTTGCGCACGGCGCCCTTCGTCTTCGGGCCGATCTTGTCGCGCCCCTCGAAGGCCTCGTCGATAATGCTGGCAAGCTTGTCGTTGGACATAGGGACTCCGGCTATTTGGCTGCGGTTTGTCGGGGGCCGGCGGAGGGATGTCAAGCGGCGGCGGCCGGGTTAAGCTTGCGGCCCGGGAGAAACACGCATGAACCGTCAATTCGCACGCTTGGCTTCGAGCCTGATCCTGCTGGTGCTTGGCAGCGCACCGGCATTTGCGCATCACCTGATGGGCGGCCGCACGCCGGCGAGCTTTACGCGATGGCCTCTTGTCGGGTCTGGGGCACCCGGTGATCGGCCTCGATCATTTCGCGGCCGTCGTGGCGGTGGGCTGTCTCGCCGCCGCGCATCGCGTGGCGTCCGCACTCGCGATCGGTTTCGTGCTGGCGATGATGGCGGGTGTCGCGCTGCATTTGCATGGGGCGACGGTGCCCGGCGCGGAAATCCTGGTGGCGCTGTCCGTGATTTTCCTGGGTGTGTTCATGTTGCGTGGCCGCAGATGTTGCGGCCGGCGTCGCATTCGTATTGTTCGCCGTTGTCGGACTCATCCACGGCTATGCGCTCGGTGAATCGATCTATGGCGCGGAGCCGACGCCGCTCTATGCCTATCTGCTCGGCCTCGCGGTCATCCAAAGCGCGATCGCGCTGGCCGCTATGCAGATCGCGCGCACGATATGCCCGGCGCCCAGCCGTCATGTCGCCACTGCGTCTTGTCGGCGCCGGCATTGCCGGCATCGGACTCGGCGGTCCTCATGCAGCAGATCGTTCCCGGCGCCTGATCAGCGCGCCACAATGCGCTCGAGAAATCCGGTGAGATCGTCGGTCAGATGATCGACGTAGGGCGCGTCGCGCCCTTCGAGCTCCCAGGCTTCGCGGAACACCTCGCGCTGGCCTTCTGGCACCACCAGCACCGTGGTCATGCCGAGCGCGTGCGGTGTCTCAAGGTTGCGCGCCAGATCCTCGAACATCGCGGCCTTCGCAGCGTCGACGCCGTGACGCGCGAGGAAACGCTTGTAGACCTGCGGCAGCGGTTTGGGATCGAGATCGGCGGCAGCGATGTCGAACACGTCCTCGAAATGCTGGTGGATCTCGAGTTTCCGCATGACTGC
>CAWDGS010000016.1:0-36940 GCA_963801955.1 uncultured Alphaproteobacteria bacterium | reverse complement strand
TCCGACATCTCCGACGCCCAGGCGCTGATCGACTCCGAGGCCGACGCGATCGCGCACATGAATGCCGACCACGCCGATGCCTGTCGGCTCTACGCCACCAAATTGCTCGGCGCGCCGGACGGCGAGTGGCGTTGCGTCGGGATCGATCCGGAAGGCATCGAATTGCAGAACGGACGCATGGCATTGCGGTTGCCGTTTCCGCAGCGCGTCACCGCGCCGGGGCCCCTGCGCGCGATGCTCAAGCAACTCGCCGACAAGCCCGGGCGATCTGACGCCGGGGCAGTAGCCCACTTTTTGCCGCACGCGGCGCACGCATCCGTGATCGCCAAGCCGGCCGGATGAGTCACACTGCGCCGCAATAAAAAATCCTGGGGAGCGAAACAATGCGCAAAATCCTGTTCTCGATTCTGCTGCGGCGCCGCTACGGTTCCTGCCATGAATCCGGCGTTGGCAGGCGAACCGATTGCATTGCGCGACATGGGCTCGTTCCATGTCGGTGGCCGCGTCGTCGAGATTTCCGGCAAGCCGGTGAAGGAACTCATCCTCGGCGCCGGCGGCGTGCCGGCCAAGATCGACCCGAACGGGCTCTATCAGGTCGAGCCGATGTACGTGCAGTACTTCCTGCCGCAAAACCGCAAGGGAAAATATCCGCTGCTGATGTGGCACGGCGGCGGACTGACCGGCGTTACCTACGAGACCACGCCCGACGGCCGCGAAGGCTGGCTGAACATGTTCATCCGCAAGGGCTGGGACGTCTACAACTCCGACGCGGTCGAGCGCGGCCGCTCCGGCTTTGCGCCGCCCGATGTGTGGAAGAGCGAGCCGAACTTTCTGACCAAGGCCAATCCGTTCGAGCGCTTCCGCATCGGGCAGGGGCCGGGCTCGTGGAATGCCGATCCGGCCAAGATGAAAGTCATCCCCGGCAACCAGTTCCCGGTCGAGGGCTACGACAATTTCACCAAGCAGATCGTGCCGCGCTGGACCAACACCGATGACGCGATCATCGCCGCCTACACCGCGCTGGTCGACAAAGTTTGTCCGTGCGTGCTGTTGTTCCACAGCCAGGCCGGCGGCTTCGGCTTCACGGTGGCGCAGGCGCGGCCCGACAAGATCAAGGCGATCGTCGCGGTCGAGCCGGCGGTTGCCGGCGACAAGGCGCAAGGCCGGCGCGCTGAAAGACATCCCGACGCTGGTGGTCTACGGCGACAACATCCCGCTCGACAGCCGCTGGCCGAAAATGCGCCAGCTCGGTCTCGACTATGCCGACGCGGTGCGCGCCGCCGGCGGAAAAGTCGATGTGGTTAATCTGCCCGAGGTCGGCATCAAGGGTAATTCCCACATGCTGATGATGGACAAGAACAATGGCCAGGTCGCCGACCTGATCAAGAAATGGCTCGACCGACAAGGGTCTGGTCGACTGAATTCATCGGACCGGCTGATTGTTAAAACACATCAGCGCTCGAGCGCTTCCCGCCGTCATTGATGCAGCGCAATGCCGCCTGCGCCATGCATGGCATTTTTTCTTGGCATTTCGGGGCCGTTGGTGCATATGGTCGCGCGCCTTGGAGCAAGGGGCTATACTTACGTCTTATAGCCGCGAGCGGGCCTAACGGCCCGTGAGGGGTTTGGCGACTAAGCGGCCGCCGGTGTGGGAGGAATTCGCGTGCAAGAAAGGGTGTGCGGAACGGCGCCTATGGCGCCGACAAATTCGGCTTCAAAGATCTCGCCGCGGTTCACTGGAACCTGACCGAGCCGGCGCTTTACGAGCACGCCATCTCCGCGGGCGAGGCCTCGCTGGTCGAAGGCGGCGCGCTCTGCGCCGAGACCGGCCATCACACCGGCCGCTCGCCCGAAGGACAAGCACACCGTCGTCGACGCACTCACCGAGAATTCGGTGTGGTGGGACGGCAACCGCAAAATGTCGAAGGAGAACTTCGACAATCTGCTCGCCGACTTCCAGGCAGCATGCCGAAGGCAAGAAGCTGTTCGCGCAGGATCTCTACGGCGGCGCCGATCCGAAATACCGGATCAAGACCCGCGTCTTCACCGAACTCGCCTGGCATTCGCTGTTCATCCGCCAGCTGCTGATCCGCCCCGAGCGCGCCGAGCTCGCCAGCTTCGTTCCCGAACTCACCATCGTCGATCTGCCGTCGTTCAAGCCCGACGCCAAGCGTCACGGCGGCCGCGAAGGCTCCGACACCATGGTGGCGATCGATTTCACCCGCAAGATCGTGCTGATCTGCGGCTCGTCGTACGCCGGCGAGATGAAGAAGTCGGTGTTCACCACGCTCAACTTCTATCTGCCGGCGCAGAACGTCGTGCCGATGCACTGCTCGGCCAATGTCAGCCACGAAGGCGAGAGCGCGCTGTTCTTCGGCCTGTCCGGCACCGGCAAGACCACGCTGTCGGCCGATCCGAACCGCATCCTGATCGGCGACGACGAGCACGGCTGGGGCCCGGACGGCATCTTCAATTTCGAGGGCGGCTGCTACGCCAAGACGCATCAAGCTCTCGCAGGAAGCCGAGCCGATGATCTGGGACGCCACCAATCGCTTCGGCGCCGTGCTGGAGAACGTGGTGTTCGATCCGGTCACGCGCGTGCCCGACTACGACGACGGCTCCAAGACCGAGAACACGCGTTCGGCCTATCCGCTCGACTTCATTCCGAACGCGTCGCGCACGCGGCCGCGCCGGTCATCCGAAGAACATCATCTTCCTGACCGCCGACGCCTATGGCGTGATGCCGCCGATCGCCAAGCTCACGCCGACGCAGGCGATGTATCACTTCCTCTCCGGCTATACGGCCAAGGTCGCCGGCACCGAGAAGGGTCTGGTCGGCGTGCAGCCGGAATTCTCCACCTGCTTCGGCGCGCCGTTCCTGCCGCGGCATCCCGTCGGTCTATGCCGATCTGCTGCGCGACTACATCAACAAGCACAAGGTCGACGTCTGGCTGGTCAATTCCGGCTGGACCGGCGGCAAATACGGCGTTGGCCGCCGCATGCCGATCAAGGCGACCCGCACGCTGCTGACCGCCGCGCTCGACGGCTCGCTCAAGAACGCCGACTTCCGCACCGATCCCTATTTCGGCTTCTCGGTGCCGACCTCGGTGCCGGGCGTCGAGCCGCATCTGCTCAATCCGTTCAAGACCTGGAAGGACAAGGCCGAGTTCGACAAGACCGCGCGCGATCTGGTCGGCATGTTCCAGAAGAACTTCGCCAAGTTCGAGCAGCACGTCACGCCGGACATCAAGGCGGCGGCGCCGGAAGTGCGCATCGCGGCGGAGTAGCGTCACCAGCTCTGGCGGCCTGATGGCCGCCTTTCTTGGATTCCTCTAGGCCGGCCGCCCGCATCCACGCCTTTGAGAAGCACCGCGGTGCCCGGCCGAGGCCGGGCTGACGAGCGACGAGAAATGGGACGTGCCTTTCACCCGCTCGCCCCGGACGCCAGGCGACCGTTAGCGCCGCATCCTGGATCCGCTTGCGCGGAGGCCGGCAGCTCGCGAGCCGGCATACGAAAAAAGGGCGGCCACTGCGGCCGCCTTTTCATTTCATCCGCGATCAGTGTTGTCGACTGACCGCGTCCCAGCTGCTGCCGATGCGGTTGAAGCGCGCCTTTTGCTCGCTGGTCAGCGAGGCATAGAAGCTCTCAAGCGCCGGCTTCACGGTCTTGGCCGCATCGATCATGGCCTGCAGACGCTTTTCCATCGCGTCGAGCCGTCCCGGCGGCGTGATCGGCGTCTCGTCCGGGCACGCCGCCTGCATGATCGAGACCGCCTGCGTGGTCGCGTCCTGCAGTCTGTTGAGCTCGGTTCCCTGCGCGTCGGTCGGATTGATCGCGTCCTCGATCTTCTCGATCGGCAGGTTGGCGAGGCCTTGCTTCGGCTGCTTGCAGCTGTCGGCGGCCTGCGAGGCCTCGCTTGCCTCGGCGTTGGTCGCCGTCTTCTTCGGGTCCGATCTCGTTGAAGCGTTCCTTCTGCTCGTCGCTGAGCGAGTCGTAGAACTTCTCCAGCGCCGGGTGCACCGTCTGCACGGCCTGCAGCGTTGCATCGAGACGCGCCGTCATGGCGGCGAGGCGGCCCGGAGGCGTCAGCGGGAAGGCGTTCTCCTGCGGACACGACGCCTTGAAGACCGCGGCCGCGTCCTCGCTCGCCTTACGCACATCGCCGAGCAATTGCCTCTGATCGCCATTGAGGCCGACCTTGCTGCTCGATATCGGCGAATGGCCAGGCGGTGATGCCGCTGCCCGGTTGCCGCACAGCGTCTGCACGCTGGCATAGCTCGGACGTTGCGCCCTGCGCGCCGGCATAGCCACGCCCTTGCGGGGACGGCTCACCATAGACGTAATCTTCCGGCGGGCCGGCCTCGCCCCAGAACACGCCGTCGAAAAAGTCGTCATAGGCATAGGCCCAGAAGCCATCGTCATAACCAGAGGGCCAGAATGCGTAGTCAAAGACGTCTGAGTAGGCATAAGGCCAGAACACCGGCCCGTACCACGCGCACGAACGCGGCGCGCCGGCCATGCCGCCAGGCGTTGTGTGCCGACGTGCGCTCAAACTGATTGCGCCCGTTGACGCCACTATTGCGTTGCGCAAAGCCCGACGCAAAACGCCCCTGCCGTGCCGCATCCGCGGTCAGACGCGGGGCCCCGTTGCGGCGGTCCGCGCGCAACGTCCGCGCATTTGATTGCGTCTGCAAGGCATTGGGCTGCGCCAGCTGTTGCCGTGACAGTGCGCGCTGCTGGCGCGCTTGCTGAATTTGCTCCCGCTGCTGCGCACGTTGCGATGCAGGCACACGGCGCAATTGCCGGTCTTCCGTCCTGCGCAATGTGCGTTCGGCGCGTAGCTGCTGGCGCGTGTTGAGCTGGACTTGCCGCTGCGACTGCGCGTTTGGCTGTGCCTGCAGCTTGGAACGTGCCTGAACGGTTGGCTGGACGTTCTGCCGGTGCACAGCGCGCTCCTGGCGGAATTGCTGCCGCTGGACGCTGCGATTGACTGCGGGCGCTGATCGAACCTGCGGTGCCGCATGCTGTTGTGGGGTGAAGCGTGGCGTTGCGACCCGCGCGGAAGGCGCGGCGTGGGGTGTCGCCATACGGGCTGCCGGCGCAACATGCGGTGCAGCCGCGCGAGGTGCAGGCGCCACATGGGGCGCGGGCGCCGGGCGGGCTGCAGGGGCTGCGGCTCGCGCTGGTGCCGCTTTCGCCGCAGGCGCTGGCTTACCCGGCGGTTGCTGTGCCACGGCCGCCATTGGCAGTGAAACTGCCAGCCCTGCCGCAAGTAATGCACCTAAAAGTCGTGTTTGGGTCGTCATATCGGTCCTCCCACCAGGCCCGGGGTAAAGTTCCATGCTTCAACTGATTAAACGGCCGGTGGTTCATATTCCCGGCGGTCAATCGTGCGGAAGTGATCGAAGATGACTGTCTTTTAATCTTCACATACGCGCATTGAGATGCCGCAATGCGCAGGGTCCGAATCGGGCACTCAAATGACGAAATTTCGGCCGCCGGCCTCGGCTGCATGGGCATGTCGGGCGGCTATGGCGCCACCGACGATGCCGAAAGCATCGCCACCATTCACGCCGCACTCGATGCCGGAATTACATTTTTTGACACCGGCGATTTTTACGGGATGGGCCACAACGAGATGTTGCTGGGCGAGGCGCTGAAAGGCGGCAAACGACGGCGCGCCTTCTTGTCCGTCAAATTCGGCAACCTGCGCGGGCCCGATGGAGGCCACTACGGCTACGACCTTCGCCCGGCGGCGGTGAAGAACTTTCTTGCCTACAGCCTGCGCCGGCTCAAAACGGACTACATCGATCTCTACCTGCCCTCGCGCTACGACCGCTCGGTGGCCCTGGAGGAGACGCTTGGCGCGATTTTCGATCTCCAGACGGCGGGCTACGTGCGTCACATCGGCCTGTCGGAGGTTTCGGCGCACACGCTCCGACGTGCGGCGGCCGTCTATCCTGTTTCGTCGTTGCAGATTGAATATTCGTTGTTGTCCCGCGGCATCGAGCGGCGAAATTCTGCCCGCCGTGCGCGACCTCAAAATTCCGCTGGTCGCGTATGGCGTGCTCTCACGCGGACTGATCAGCGATGCGACGCTCGTGAACGGCGGCAGCAATGGCGGCGAAATTCGCAGCCGCATGCCGCGCTTCTCGATGAGAAACATGCCGCGCAACCGCGAACTGATCGCGGCGTTGGCGAAGTCCGCGAAGGCGCGCGGTGTGTCCGTTGCGCAGCTCGCCTTTGCCTGGCTGCGTTCGCGCGGTGAGGACGTCGTGCCGCTAATCGGGGCGCGCCGCCGCGATCAGCTCGCTGAGGCGCTTGCAGGTTTGGCGATCACGCTGACACAAGACGAGCTTGCGGCGATTGAAACCGCCGCGCCGATCGGCGCCGTCGCCGGCGAGCGTTACAGCCCATTGGCTATGAAGCACCTCGACAGCGAATTACCGATTTGAGCTGCTGGTGGAGCCCCCACGCAGCTTCTCGATCAATTCGGCGGTCGGATAGGGAATCGGCCGGCAGCCCGGTTTTCAGTTGCGCCTTCTTGGTAGCATTTCGCGTACCGTTGCCGACCTTTCCATCGATCTCGCCAACGCCCTCATAGCCTTGCTTGATGAGCAAGCGCTGCAGCTCCATAATTTGTTGTGCGGACAGCGGCGCGACATTTGCGGCCCCGGCGTGGTCGACATTTGGTGCGCCCGCCAGCCGGGTCGCGAAATAGGCGACGGTGGTTGAATAGACCATTGCCGAATTCCAACCGAGGAATGCCTTGAAGTTCGGGTAGGCGAGGAAAGCGGGCCCCTGCCGGCCCATCGGCAGGATCAGCGCCGCCGGCAAATCGCCCGAAGGCAGCGATCCGTGCGCTGCCTTCACGCCCCATCCGACCCACTTCGATTGCGGGTGCTGGATATTAACGTCGGCCTCCTGCCACGGCAGGTTCGCCGGCACCCGCACTTCCTGTAACCAAGGTTGATCGCGCTGCCAGCCGAGACTGACTAGGAAGTTGGCGGCAGAGGCGAGCGTGTCCGGAACGCTGTGGATGAGGTCGCGCCGGCCGTCCCCGTCGAAGTCGATCGCGTTCTTGAGATAATCTGACGCGGTGAATTGCATGCCGCCGAATTCGCCGGCCCAGTCACCAATCATGTCCTCCACGCGCTGGTCGCCGCGCTCAATGATGCGGAGCGCATCCAGCAATTGTTGGCGGAAGAAATCGGGCCGCCGGCAGTCATAGGCGAGGGTCGCGAGCGCGCTGAGAATATTGTAGTTACCGAAATTGGCGCCGAAGTCGCTTTCAAGGCCCCAGAAGGCGGTGAGCACCGGCGCAGGAACGCCGTATTTCTTTTCAACCTGCGCGAACAACGCCGCATGCTGTTTGATCTTGGCAAGACCATTCGGAATGCGTGGGCCGCCGACCATCCGGTCAGAGAATTGGAGGAAAGTCTGGTTGAACACGGCCTGGCCGTGGTCACGGCGGATGATCGCCTGATCGAATGTCATGCTGGGCGAGGCAGCGGTGATGACGCGGGGCGAAATGCCTTGCGTGGCTGCTTCCTTCTTGAAATCTTCGAGCCAGCGCTCGTAACTGTTGTTGTTCTGGCAGCTGGCGGCCAAGGTCGGCACTGTCAGTGACGCGCTGACCATCAATACTGCCGCTGCCAATGCCGTCTTGCGCATCGTCCGGTCCATCTGTTGCGGGGATCAAAAGCCCTAAACTGCCACGATCGAAGGCGTAGGTTATGACAGAAAAGAGGCTAATTTTCGAGTCGCGTGCAGCAGCACTTGACGCTGTGCGCCTTGTCATTTCGAAACGTGTCGGGCAGCATCGCGCGGGCTCAAAATAAAAAACTTGGTTGCTCCGGTATTCGTTTCCCGGAATCGGGGGGAATTAAGTGCAAACGACGGCCGCCATTGAACTTGCGAAACATATTTTGCTATCCGGTGGCCTTATTTTGGCGATCGGCACAATTACAGGGCTGTTAGCGCAGAAGTTAAAGATTCCCGACGTTGCGGTCTTCCTGGTCGTCGGCATGGCGATCGGGCCGGGAGCCCTGGGGCTGATCGACATCAAGGCGGATTCGGCACTCAATCAGATCATTCTTCTCTTCGGCGCCAGCTACATTTTGTTCGACGGCGGCGCGTCGCTCCGTTTCGATGTTTTGAAGCAGGTTTGGATCACGATTGTAGTGATCGCCACGATTGGCGTTCTGATTACCGCAGCGATAACAGGTGTAGCCGCTTACTACGTTCTCGGCGTTCCGTGGATAGTGGCGCTATTGCTTGGCGCGACGCTGGCGTCCACGGACCCCGCCACGCTGGTTCCTATTTTTCGACAGGTTCACATTCGCGATCGCGTTGCGCAGACGGTGATGAGCGAGTCGGCATTCAATGACGCCATGGGCGCGATCGTCACATTCGGTGTTTTAGGCGTGGCAATGGGAACCGGCGAATTTTCGTTAACGTCATCGATACTCGATCTGATCAAGCAGTCGATCATCGGGATTGTCGCCGGAGTCGGACTCGGATACCTGGCTGCGATGCTCATCGCGCACGAACGATTGGGATTTCTCGCGAACTATGCTCCCGTCGTGACACTGGTCGCTGTTGTCGGCGCCTATTTTGCGGCCGATGGCCTGCAAGCCAGTGGTTTTATGGCGGTGTTTGTTTTCGGCATCATGATCGGAAACAAGGATTCATATGGCTTTAATATGGAGGCGGGCGAGGCGAGAAAGCTTGACGAATATGTCTCGACCACCGCGTTCATCATGCGTTTGTTCATTTTCATCCTCGTCGGGACGCAGGTCGATTTTGGTCTCATGGGGCAATATCTGACAGGCGGCGTCGTCGTCGTCATCGTCTTGATGTTGGTGGCCCGCCCGGTGACGGTTTTCGCGTGCGCGCTACCGGACCGGCGCGCGCGCTGGAGTGTCAGAGAGATGCTGTTCATGTGCTGGACCCGCGAGACTGGGGTCATTCCGGGAGCGCTAGCCGGCTTGTTGCTCGGCATGAAGGCGCCCGGCGCTCAACTGATCGCGTCGGTCACGTTCATCGCAATTCTGATGACAATTCTGATTCAAGCGCCGACGACAAAATGGCTGGGCAAAGGCCTGGGCCTCCTGGAGGAGAAAAAGTAAGTCGAACAGGCCGGGCGAAGCGATCTGTGTAGAGTTGATTCAAACGTAGGGAGTATTTCGATGGCCGCCAATATCCGCTTTTCCAATCCGAAGACGCTCGCGAAACCACCCGGGTACAGTTACGTGGTCGAGGCCACCGGGCCCAACCGATTGATTTTCATTGCCGGGCAGCTTGGGCTCGATATGGAAAACAAACTGGTGGGCGCGCCGGGCGATTTTCGCGCGCAGGCAAACCAGGCCGTCGAAAATCTCAAGCTCGCGCTTGCAGACGCGGGCGCCACGATCAAGGACGTGGTGAAGATCAACAACTATCTGGTCGACATGTCGCACATCGCGATTTTCCGCGAGGTGCGCGATCACCATTTCAATATGTCGGCGCCGCCGGCGAGCACCACCGTGGCGATTTCGCAGCTGGCGCGGCCGGGCGCATTGTTCGAAATCGAGGCGATCGCGGTCCTGCCGGCAAAAGTTGCGAAGGCTGCAAAGCCTGCGGCGCGACGCGGCAGCAAGGTCAAGGCCGCGCGGCGGAAACGAAGATAGGTCGGCGGCAAAGGACTTTTTGGAATGGCAAAAAAAGCCGAGACGCCCTGGTGGACCTGGGCATGCCCGGTAGCGGCCTGGCTCGTTCTGTTGATCGCGCTTGCGTTCGGTGTGAGCGGTCTCATGGCCGTGGTCGCGGAAATCGCATTGATGGCGACCGTGTTTGCGGCCGTTTATCACGCCGAGGTGGTTGCCCACCGCACCGGCGAACCATTTGGCACGCTGGTTCTCGCCGTCGCTGTGACGGTGATCGAGGTGGCGCTGATCGTTTCGATCATGATTTCCGCTCCTGACGGAAAGCCAGAACTGGCGCGCGATACGGTTTTTGCTGCCGTCATGATCGTGTGCAACGGGATCGTTGGCCTGTGCCTGCTGGCGGGCGGCGCGCGCCATCACGAGCAGGGGTTTCAGCTCCAGGGTGCGAGCGCGGCACTCGCGGTGCTGGCGGCCCTCACGGTCCTCACGCTGGTGCTGCCAAACGTTGCGACGCACCGCGCCCGGTCCATTCTTCAGTCCATCGCAGCTTGTTTTTGCGGCAGTTGTTTCGCTGGTGCTCTACGGCTCGTTTGTGTTCGTTCAGACCGTGCGGCATCGCGATTATTTTCTTGCGAAAGCCCGCAAGAATGAAGATGCGCACGCGCGGCCGCCGTCCAACCGGACGGCGCTTGTCAGTGCCGGACTATTGCTCGCCGCGCTCGTTGCCGTGGTCGGCCTCGCAAAAGCGCTCACCCCGACGCTCGAAACCGGTGTGGCGTGGCTTGGCGTGCCGGAGGCCTCGGTCGGGATCGTTATTGCGGGGCTGGTGCTGCTGCCTGAAGGCCTGGCGGCGCTGCGGGCGGCTCAGGCCAACCGGCTACAAACGAGCCTGAACCTGGCGTTGGGATCGGCGCTCGCGAGCATTGGCCTGACGATTCCGGCGGTTGCAGCTGTTTCGCTTGTACTCGACCAGCATCTCGAACTCGGCCTCAACGGAAAAGAACAAATCTTGCTGGCACTGACGCTTGTCGTAGGCGTGATCACATTGGGGACCGGGCGAACGACCGTACTGCAGGGCATCGTCCATCTGGCAATTTTTGCGGCGTTTTTGTTCTTCTCGATCGTGCCCTGACGGGATGGCCTCAAGTCTTTTTACGTTTGCGGGGCTTCGCTCGCGCACACCCCGGTGCTTTCTTCTTTTTCAATTTGCTCTGATTGTAGTCAATCGCGGCACGGACAAGATTTTTCAGCGCCCCCGTATTGACCTTGTCACCCTCGAAAAAATCGATCGCGCGCCACAAGTTTCCTCCGAGGCCCGCGTTGAAGAGCTTGTCAGGATCCGGCGAGCTTTGCCCCGTGGGAAAAGGTAATCTTCACCTTCTTTTTGTGGGCGTTGGCGACCGCGATCATTCCGTCGCGAGACCACACCGGGCTTCCCATCCACTTCCATTCCTCGATGATCTCCCGGTCGGCCGCAAGAATGGCCTTGCGGATGCCGGCGAACGTATTGCCGCGCCAATCTTTGAGTTTTGCGATCAGCTGATCGATGCGTTGCGATGGATTCATCGGATCTTTAGGCATTGAATTGACAGGCAGCGTTTCGACAAGACCTAATGCGCCTCGTCCCAGTTGCCGGCAGCGCGCGCATCGACCTGGAGCGGCACGTGCAGCGAGACCGCCGGATGCGGCGCATCCTGCATCACGCTTTTGACGATCGTGATGGTGTCTTTCACCTCCGCCTCCGGCACCTCGAAAATCAGCTCGTCGTGCACCTGAAGCAGCATCTGGGCTTTGAGCTTCGCCTGTTCGAGTTCCGGCTCGATGCGGATCATGGCGCGGCGGATAATATCGGCGGCGGTGCCTTGCAGCCGTGCGTTGATGGCCGCGCGTTCGTTGAACGAGCGGATCGACGGATTGCTGTTCTTGATGTCCGGGTAGTGGCACTTGCGGCCGAACAGCGTGAGCACATAGCCATGATCGCGGCAGAACTCGCGCGTCTCATCCATGTAGTCGCGGATGCCGGGGAAACGCTCGAAATATTTTTTGATGTAGGCGCCGGCCTCGTTCTTATCGATGTTCAGCTGCGCCGCGAGCCCGAACGCCGAAATGCCGTAGATGATGCCGAAATTGATCGCCTTGGCGCGGCGGCGCACGTCGGCCGGCATGTCCTTCACCGGCACGCCGAACATTTCCGACGCCGTCATGGCGTGAATGTCGACGCCGTCCTGGAATGCCTTGCGCAGCGTCGGCACCTCGGCCACTTCCGACAGCAGCCGCAACTCAATTTGAGAATAGTCGGCAGAGACAAGCTTCATGCCGGGTGAGGCGACGAAAGCGCGGCGGATCTTGCGGCCGTCTTCCGTGCGGATCGGGATGTTCTGCAAATTCGGATCGGACGACGACAGCCGGCCGGTGCTGGTCGACGCCAGCGCGTAGCTGGTGTGCACGCGTTTGGTGTCCGGATTGACGTAATTGGGCAGCGCCTCGGTATAGGTCGAACGAAGCTTGGACACCTGCCGCCAATCGAGAATTTTCCGCGGCAGCGCGTGGCCTTGCTCGGCGAGATCTTCCAGTTCGCGCGCGCCGGTCGACCATTGTCCGGTCTTGGTCTTTGTGCCGCCCGGCAATTTCATCTTGCCGAACAAAATGTCGCCGAGCTGCTTGGGCGATCCCGGATTGAGCGGCTCGCCGGCCAGCGTCTTGATCTCGTCCTCGAGCCGCGCCTGTTCCTGCGCGAATTCGCCCGACAAGCCGCGAAAGCACCTGGCGGTCGATGGAAATGCCGCGCCGCTCCATGCGCGCCAGTACGGTCGGCATCGCGCGCTCCAGCGTTTCATAAACCGATGTGACGCGTTCGGCGGCGAGCCGCGGCTTCAGCGCGTACCAGAGCCGCAGCGTAACATCGGCGTCTTCGGCGGCGTATTCGGATGCCTTCTCGATCGATACGCAATCGAACGTGACCTGCGCCTTGCCCGAGCCGGCGACGTGATGGAAATGGATCGTGTCGTGGTTGAGCCAGCGCTTGGCGAGATCGTCCATGCCGTGGCCGCCTTTGCCGGCGTCGAGCACATAAGAGATCAGCATGGTGTCGTCGTAGCCGGCGACCTGGATGCCGCGCTGCGCGAACACCAGCCAGTCGTACTTCATGTTTTGAGCGACCTTGAGGATAGCCTTGTCCTCGAGCAGCGGCTTGAGCACGGCAAGTGCGTCGCGCTCCGGAATTTGTCCCTCGCACAATTTGGCCTCGGGCGAGAACAAATCGCCTTTGCCCTCACCGCCGCCATCGCGATGGCCGATCGGCACGTAGCAGGCTTCATTGGGTGCCAGCGCGAGCGAGAAGCCGCAGAGGTGTGCGTGCATGGCATCGAGGCTTGTGGTCTCGGTGTCGACCGCGACAACGCCCAGTTCGTGCGCGCGTGCGACCCATTCCTTCAGGCGCGCAAGCGTGCGGACCGTCTCATATTTGCTGCGATCGATCTTGGCTGTGCGCGCGGCTTCGCTGCGTGCAGTCGCAAGTGCAATCGGGGTGAGGCCGCCATTTCATTCCTTTGGCGCCGGTGTTCGCTGGTCTGGCGCGCCTCCGCCGGACAATGGCAAAGTGGCGGTCGCGCTTGCCGCGGTCGGCGGTGGCGAGGCCGACGTTCCGGGCGAACGTGCCGCAATTTTGCCTCGACCTGGCTGGCATCGATGCCGCTTTTATCGGCGACGCGTTGCGTCAGCGTCTTGAATCCCATCGATTTGAGGAAAGCGATCAGGGTCTTGTAGTCCGGCTCGTTGACCCCAAGGTTTTCAACCGGCACGTCGAGCGGCACCCGGTCGTCAAGCGTGACGAGCTTCTTCGAAATCCGCGCGGACTTCAGCATTGTCGACGAGCGTCTGGCGGCGCTTGTCCTGCTTGATCTCGCCGGCGCGCTTGAGCAGCGTTTCGAGATCGCCGTATTCGCCGATGAGCTGCGCCGCGGTCTTCACGCCAATACCGGGCACGCCCGGCACGTTGTCGGACGAATCGCCGATCAGCGCCTGCACCTCGATGACCTTCTCCGGCGGGACGCCGAATTTCTCGACCACTTCCGGAACGCCGATGCGAACATCCTTCATCGTGTCGTACATGACCACGCAGTTGTTCACGAGCTGCATGAGGTCCTTGTCGGACGACACGATGGTGGCGGTCGCGCCGGCCTCGCAGGCGATGCGGGCGTAAGTCGCGATCAGGTCGTCGGCCTCGTAGCCGGCTTGCTCGAGGCACGGGATCTCGAAGGCGCGCACGGCATCGCGGATAAGCGGAAACTGCGGAATGAGGTCGTCGGGCGGCGGCGGCCGATGCGCCTTGTATTCCTTGTACATCTCGGTGCGGAAGGTCTTTTCCGACTTGTCGAAGACCACCGCGAGATGTGTCGGCCGCTCATCCGGCTTCATTTCCTTGAGGAGCTTCCAGAGCATGCTGCAGAAGCCGTAGACGGCATTCACATGCGTGCCGTCCGGCGTGCGCGGTTCGAAACGGATCGCATGGTAGGCGCGGAAGATGTAGCCGGAGCCGTCCACCAGGAACACATGATCGCCCTTCTTGAGCGGGCGAGGGGCGTTCGCTGGAATGGACGTTGGTGTGGCGGCTTTAGCTTTGGATTTGGCGGGGGCTGGCATGGTTCCGAATGTGGGCCCGGACGCCGCGTTAATCAATCGGCCAGAAAATGCGGCCACAGAAAATGCATATTGTCCTGCACCTCTCGCCACTGCTGGACGGTGTCTGCTATGCAGACGCATTCGGCCCTGACCGGAAACGGTTTGTCACCTTCATGATGGATTTTCCATGCGCGTTGCCATGATCGGCACCGGCTATGTCGGCCTCGTTTCCGGCGCCTGCTTCGCCGACTTCGGCCACGAGGTGATCTGCGTCGACAAAGACAAGGCGAAGATCGCGCGCTCGGACGCGCGGCGAAATGCCGATCTACGAGCCCGGGCTTAACGACATGGTCGCCGCCAATACCCGCGCCGGCCGCCTGAAATTCGCGACAGAGCTTGCCGGCGCGGTTGCCGCCGCCGATGCGGTATTCATTGCAGTCGGTACGCCCTCGCGCCGCGGCGACGGCTTCGCCGACCTCAGCTTCGTCCATGAAGCCGCCCGCGAGATTGCGCGCGCGCTTGACGGCTTCACCGTCGTGATCACCAAGTCGACCGTACCGGTCGGCACCGGCGACGAGGTCGAGCGCATCATTCGCGAGACGCGGCCCGATGCCGACTGCGCGGTGGTGTCCAATCCGGAGTTCCTGCGCGAAGGCGCCGCCATTCAGGATTTCAAACATCCCGACCGCATCGTGATCGGGAGCGCGGATACGCGCGCGCGCGAGGTCATGACCGAATTGTATCGGCCGCTTTATCTCAACCGCTCGCCGATTCTGTTCACCGACCGGCGCACGGCCGAGCTGATCAAGTATGCGGCCAACGCGTTCCTCGCCACCAAGATCACATTCATCAACGAGATTGCCGATCTCGCCGAAAAGGTCGGCGCCGACGTGCAGGAGATCGCGCGCGGCATCGGGCTCGACAACCGTATCGGCTCAAAATTTCTGCACGCAGGCCCCGGCTACGGCGGCTCGTGTTTTCCCAAGGATACCGTGGCGCTGATCAAGACCGCGCAGGATCATGCCGCGCCGCTGCGCATCGTCGAGGCGGTGGCGGCGGTCAATGATGCACGCAAGCGCGCGATGGCGCGCAAGGTGTCCGCGGTGCTTGGCGGCGAGCTGCGCGGAAAAACCGTCGCGGTGCTGGGCCTCACGTTCAAGCCGAACACCGACGATATGCGCGAGGCGCCGTCGATCCCGCTCATCACCGCATTGCAGGACATGGGCGCCAAGGTGCGCGCCTATGATCCGGTCGGCATGGAGCAGGCCAAGAGCGTGATCAGCAACGTCACCTTCTGCAACGATGCGTATTCGTGTGCGCGAAGGTGCCTCGGCGCTGGTGATCGTCACCGAGTGGGAGCAGTTCCGCGCGCTCGATTTCGAGCGGCTGAAGACAGTCATGGCGCAGCCGGTGCTGGTCGATCTGCGCAACGTTTATCGGCCGGACGAAATCGCCCGTCACGGCTTTGTCTATGAGAGCATCGGACGGACCCGGGCATGATATCAGCCCGCAGTCAATAGAAGTTGTCGTCCCCCGCGTAAGCGGGGGACCCGGTAGCCCGACTCGTTATGTGATTGATTCCCGCGGTTACTGGATCATCCGTTTGCGCGGATGATGATGCTGAGGGTCATGCGAAAATTCGATACACCTCTTCCCATCGACGCCGCGCTGCCGGATCTAACGGCGGCGCTCGCCCGCCAACATGCCGCTGTGCTGGTTGCTCCGCCCGGCGCCGGCAAGACGACGCGCGTGCCGCTGGTGCTGCTCGACGAAGCATGGGCGAAAGACAAAAAAATTTTGGTGCTGGAGCCGCGCCGGCTCGCGGCGCGCGCCGCCGCGGCGCGGATGGCGTCGACGCTCGGCGAGCAGGTCGGCGATACCGTTGGCTTGCGCGTGCGCTTCGGCTCGAAGATTTCGAAACGCACGCGCATCGAGGTCGTGACCGAAGGCGTATTCACGCGGCTGGTGCTCGACGATCCGTCTCTCGACGGCATCGCCGCCGTGCTGTTCGACGAATTCCACGAGCGGTCACTGGATGCCGATCTCGGATTGGCGCTGGCGCGCGACGTGCAGCAAGGCTTGCGCCAGGATCTCAAGCTGCTGGTGATGTCGGCGACGCTCGACGGCGCGCGCGTTGCGGCGTTGCTCGGCAATGCGCCGGTGGTCGAAAGCGAAGGCCGCGCTTATCCGGTGGAAACGCGTTATCTCGGCCGCGACACCCGCGCGCCGATCGAACGCCAGGTGGCGGAGGCGGTCGTGCGTGCGCTGCGCGCCGAGCCGGGTCGCTGCTGGTGTTTCTGCCGGGAGCCGGCGAAATCCGCCGCACTGAGACGCTGCTGAAGGAACGCGTGCGAGAAGATAACGTCGACATCGTTGCGCTTTATGGCGCGCTCGATGCGCGCGAACAGGACCGCGCCATTTCGCCGTCGCCGCCCGGCCGGCGCAAGGTCGTGCTGGCAACCTCGATCGCCGAGACCTCGCTCACCATCGAAGGCGTACGCGTTGTCATCGACAGCGGTCTGTCGCGGGTGCCGCGCTACGAACCGGATGTTGGCCTAACCCGCCTGGAAACAGTGCGCGTTTCACGCGCGCGCCGCCGACCAGCGCCGTGGCCGTGCCGGGCGCACCGAGCCGGGCGTCTGCTATCGGTTGTGGGATGAGCCGCAGACGGGCTCGCTGGAGCCCTATACGCGGCCGGAAATTCTGTCCGCCGATCTGTCATCTTTCGTGCTCGATCTGGCGCAATGGGGCGCCACCGATCCGGCAAAGCTCGCATTTCTCGATTCGCCACCACAGGCCGCGCTCGCGCGAAGCGCGGGCGCTGCTCACCGAGCTCGGTGCTATCGACGCGGGCGGCCGCATCACCGACGAGGGCCGCAAGCTGCGCGCCTTGCCGCTGCCGCCGCGGCTGGCGCGCATGGTGGTCGATGCCGCGGCCGAAGGCGCGGGTGCGCTGGCTGCAACCATCGCCGCCATGCTCACCGAACGTGGGCTTGGCGGCGACGACGTCGATTTGCGGCATCGCCTCGACCAATTCCGTCGCGATCGCTCGCCCGCGCCGAGGATGCGCGCGCGATGGTGAAGCGGTGGGCGGAGACCGCACGTGCCGGCACAAGAGAACGGCGAGCATTGTCTGGGGTCGCTTCTCGCGCTGGCCTATCCGGACCGCATCGCCAGGAATCGGGCGGCGGCGGCGGCGCGTTTCTGCTGGCCAATGGCCGCGGCGGCGTGGTCGATCCTGCGTCGGCGCTCGCGCGCGAGCCGTTTCTGGTGGTGGCCGAACTCACCGGCGCGGCGGCGGCGAGCCGCATCGTGCTGGCGGCGCCGATTGACGATTGCAGAAATCGAGGCGCGCTTCGCCGACCAAATCGAGGATCGCGAGCGAGTCACCTTCGACGCCGCTTCCGGGCATCTGCGTGCGCGGCGCAGCCGGCGGCTGGGCGCCGTTGTACTTGTCCGAACAGACGAAGCAGGTCGCACCCGATGCCGACAGCGCCAGGCTGTTGGCCGAAGGCATCGCCGGACTGGGCATCGGCAAGTTGCCGTGGAGCAAGGCGCAGCTTCAGTTGCGCAATCGCGTGATATTTCTTGCGCCGGGCCGAAGGCGATGAGTGGCCCGATCTGTCGACGACGTCGTTGGCGGCACGTCGTCCGAATGGCTGGCGCCATTTCTCGCCGGCAAAACCGCGCTCTCGCAGATCGGCGCGGACGATCTGGCGGCGGCACTCGATGCGTTGCTGCCATGGAATCTGCGCAAGCGGCTCGACGCCGAGGCGCCGACACATTTTACGGCGCCATCCGGCTCGCATGTGCCGATCGACTACGAAGCGGAAGAAGGGCCGAAGCTGGCGATCCGCGTGCAGGAAATGTTCGGCCTGGCGGTCCATCCCGACGATCGCCGGCGGCCGTGTGCCGCTTCTGATCGAACTGCTGTCGCCGGCGCACCGGCCGGTGCAGGTGACGCGCGATCTGCCGGGTTTCTGGCGCGGCAGCTACAAAGACGTCAGGACCGACTTGCGCGGCCGTTATCCGAGGCATCCCTGGCCGGACGATCCGCTGACGGCGCCGGCGACCCGCCGGGCCAAGCCGCGCGGCCAATAGATTCAATTGTCGCAGTTGCCGTTACCGGCGGCTCACCATGTCTAAAAGCGCGAGAGTGTCCGGCGCGTTAAGCCCCCCTTGATCCTCGCGTGTCAGGATCGCCGCAATCATCGGGCTTTGCCATGCGTCAGATTCTTTTTCCTTGCTGCTGCCTTGCTTGCGGTCGGTGCTTATGTCGCGCGCTATGCCGACCACGCTGTCGAAGAGCATTCCGACGCCCAGGCAGCGGTCGTGCAGCCGTCCTACGAACCGCGCGAGCCAACCAGCTCGGGCCGCAGCCTGATGCTGGAAAGCGACCGTCAGGGTCATTTCCAGGTCGAGGCGCGGGTCGAGGGGCGGTTTATCGACTTCGTCGTCGATACCGGTGCCTCGCTCGTCGTGCTGCGGGAATCGTCGGCCGCGCAGGCCGGGATTCGCCCGCAGCCGCGCGACTACACCGCCACCGCCGTCACCGCCAACGGCAAAATCAAAGCTGCGCCGGCCAAGATCGAGCGTATCGAGGTCGGCGGCATCACCGTCTACGACGTGCCTGCCATCGTGCTGCCCGACGAGGCGTTGGCGAAAAATCTGCTCGGCGTGTCGTTCCTGTCACGGCTCAAGCGCTACGAATACGCCAACGGCCGCCTGGTGCTCGAACAGTAGGCACCGTTTTCCGGTATTCCAAAGTTTGACGGAGCGCTTTGCGGCTCTCCGGCGTTAGGGTATTGGATTCGTGCCGCTCTATGTTTGAGGACCTGATGTTTCCGACGCCGAAACCCGCACTGTCGCCAAATACCTACGCTTATGAATCCTCGCCGCTGGTAAAGCCGACCGGCTTCCGCGAATACGACGCGCGCTGGCTGCTGGAAAAAGAAATCAACCTGATGGGCGTGCAGGCCCTTGGTCTTGGCCTTGGCACGCTTATTCGCGAATTGAACGTGAAACCGGAGATTGTCACCGGCCACGATTTCCGCAGTTACTCGGCATCGGTGAAGATGGCGCTGATCTCCGGTCTGATGGCGTCGGGCTGCAAGGTGCACGACATCGGTCTCGTGATCACGCCGATGGCCTATTTCGCCCAGTTTGAACTCAATGTGCCCTGCGTCGCGATGGTGACCGCCTCGCATAACGACAATGGCTGGACCGGCGTGAAGATGGGCGCCAATCGCCCGCTCACGTTCGGGCCGGTGGAAATGAAACGGCTCAAGGAAATCGTGTTGGGCGCGAAGTTCGATTTCAAAGACGGCGGCAGCTACGTGTTCGTGGAGAATTTTCCCGAGCGCTACATTGCCGATCTGACCAAGCGGCCGAAGCTCAAGCGCAAGCTCAAGGTGGTCGCCGCCTGTGGCAACGGCACCGCCGGCGCCTTTGCGCCGAGAATATTGCAGGCGATCGGTTGCGAGGTGGTGCCGCTCGACTGCAATCTCGATCACACGTTCCCGCGCTACAATCCCAATACCGAAGACATGAAAATGCTGCACGCCATGCGTGACGCCGTGCTCGTCAATCGCGCCGACGTCGCGCTCGGCTTCGACGGCGACGGCGATCGTTGCGGTGTCGTGGACAACGAAGGTGAGGAAATTTTCGCCGACAAAGTGGGCGTGATGCTGGCGCGCGACATGTCGGCGCTGCACCGCAACGCGACCTTTGTGGTCGACGTGAAATCGACCGGGCTTGTTCCTGACCGATCCGGTGCTGAAAGCCAATGGCGTCAAAGTCGATTATTGGAAGACCGGTCACTCCTACATCAAGCGGCGCGTCAACGAGCTTGGCGCAATCGCCGGCTTCGAAAAGTCCGGACATTTCTTCTTCAACAAGCCGTTCGGCCGCGGTTATGACGACGGCATGATCTTCGCGCTTGCGGTCTGCGACATGCTCGACCGCAACCCGGGGAAAAGCATGGCCGACCTGCGCAAGGCGCTGCCGAAGACCTGGGGTTCGCCGACGATGTCGCCGCATTGCGACGACGAGAAAAAATATGGCGTCGTGGACGCGGTCGTGAAGCAATTTGAGTCGGCAAAAGCGAATGGCACGAAAGTCGCCGGCCAGTCGATCCGCGAACTGGTTACCGTGAACGGCGTGCGCGTCACCGTCGAGGACGGCACCTGGGGCCTCGTGCGCGCTTCGTCCAACAAGCCGGAGCTTGTGGTCGTGGTCGAAAGTCCGGTCTCCGAGCAGCGCATGCGGGACATGTTTAAAGCCGTCGATGGTGTGCTGCGCACGCATCCGGAAGTGGGCGCCTACAATCAGACGATCTGACCGCTTTTCTTGAGGCGCGTCAGGGTGGAGGTTCACCCAATATGCGCATTGCCATCCTCGGCGCCGGACCCGCGGGCCTCTATCTCGCCTATTTGATCAAGCGCCGCCAGCGCGACGCGGACGTCACCGTCATCGAGCAGAATCGCGCCGACGCCACCTTTGGTTTCGGCGTGGTATTTTCCGACCGGGCGCTGGAATTCCTGCGCGAAGACGACCCGGAGACTTTCGGCGCGATCGCCCCGCATATGGAATCGTGGAGCGATATCGCCATCGTCCATCGTGGCGAGCGCGTCGTCATCGACGGCGTCGGCTTTGCCGCGATCGGCCGTCTCAAGCTGTTGAATCTGTTGCAGGCGCGGGCGCGGTCGGTCGGCGTTGAGCCGATTTACCGGCGTGCCGTGAAAAGCGTTGATGAACTGGCCGGTGCCGACCTTATCGTCGGCGCCGACGGGGTCAATTCACTGGTGCGACGCAGCCTCGAAAAAGAGTTCGGCGCCAGCGTTCGCCTGCTGACCAACCGGTTTGCCTGGTTCGGCACCACCAAACGCTTCGAGACGCTGACGCAGACCTTTATCGAAACCGATCTCGGCTCTTTTAATGCGCATCACTATCGCTATGCGCCCGGCGTAAGCACCTTTATTGTCGAAGTGAACGCAGCCACTTTCGCACGCGCGGGCTTCGCGCAGATGGACGAGAGGAAACGCGCGCATTGTGCGAACGTGTGTTTGCGCAGGCTCTCGATGGCCACCCGCTGATCTCGAATAACTCGATCTGGCGGCAGTTTCCGATTGTGCACAACGAACGATGGTCGGTGCGCAGGACCGTGCTCATTGGCGACGCGCTGCACACCGCGCATTTCTCGATTGGTTCGGGTACGCGGCTGGCGATGGAAGATGCAATCGCGCTCGACAAAGCGCTGGCCGCGCACAGCGACGATATCGATGCGGCGCTCGCCGCCTACGAAGCCGGGCGCCGGCCGATCCTGGAGAAGCTGGTTGCGGGCGCCAACGGCAGCGCCCATTGGTACGAGCATTTCAGCGAGCATATGCAGCTCGACCCGACTGACTTCGCGATGAGCTACGTTACGCGCTCCGGCCGGATCGATCTTGATCGCCTGCGCAAGTTGTCGCCCGGCTTTGTTGCGCGTTACGAGTGCGCTCATGCGAAAAACTAGTGTTCCGCAAGGCGCATGACGGTTAACGGGACATAAATACCTCCTGCGTAGGGTCGTCGCAGTTCACCCACTGCGATTACGTCCATGTTTGAGGTCTATAACTGCCTCACCGCTCCAACATGACTGGCGACTCGTCGGAGTTGCCGCTGTCATTTGTCTGTTCGCGAGCCTCAGCGCGGTCAACATCTTCAACCGCGCGCGCGCGACCAGTGGTCGAACGCGCGTCATTTGGATTATTGCCGCTGGCGTAGCCGGCGGCTTTGGCATCTGGGCCACGCATTTCGTGGCGATGTTGGCCTATGAGCCCGGGATCACGGTTGCCTACGGCGTGACCCTGACCGTTTTCTCGCTCGCCGCGGCGGCCGCCACCATGAGCTTTGCGCTGAGCATTGCGGTCTACGTGCAGACGCGTTGGGCGCCGCCATTGTCCGGTGCACTGATCGGCGGCGGCATTGCGGCGATGCACTACACCGGAATGTTTGCGGTCGAAATTCCCGGCCGCATTGTGTGGCGGATCGGATTTGGTCGCGGCCTCGATCATCTTGGGAATGATCTTCGGCGCGTTCGCCATGGAGGTGGCGGTCCGCTCATTCAAGAGGCGCGACGCGGCGATTGCAGCCGTATTGCTGACGCTGGCGATCGTGTCGCACCATTTCACCGCCATGGGCGCAGTCGAGATCGTGCTTGATCCAACGCGCTCGATTGGTGGGCTCGCCATCTCGCCGGCGGTATTGGCCGCGGGGATCGCGAGCGGAGCGATGGCGGTCCTCGGTATTGCGCTCTACGAGTGCCTTCGCTGGCCGACAGGTTGCACGACAAAAGCGCGTATCTCGCCCTGGCGCTCAATAATATGACGCAAGGGTTCGTAATGTTCGATTCAGCCGAACGCCTTGTCGTATGCAATGACCGCTATATCGAGATGTACGGGCTTTCACCGGATATCATCAAGCCGGGTGCTACCCTCGTCGACGTCATCAGGAACCGCTTCTCGTCCGGCAGTCTCGACACGGATGTCGAGAAATATCGCCAGGAGATACTCGGATCCATCAAGGACGGACGATCGTCAGGCGCAATCGTCGAAACGCCGGATGGGCGCGCGATATCGGTGGTCAACCGGCCGGTCAAAGGCGGTGACTACTGGATTGGCACACATGACGACATTACCGAGCGCATCAATGCTGAAAGAAAAGGCGCGGCACTGTCAGAACAGGAACGCCGCCGCGTGGAAATCGAAACCGAAATCCGCGCTTTTCGTGAAAGCGTTGCGGCCGTATTGCAAACGGTGAATGAAAGCACTGCGGCGCTGAAATCGATCGCAGTGACGCTATCGAACTCGTCCAGCTGCACATCCGAACGTACCGCCGGCGCGGTACAGACCTCGAACGAAGCATCCGCCAATATGACGGCGGCGGCCGGCGCCGCCGAAGAGCTGATCGCTTCGATCGGCGAAATCGGTCGCCAGATCAGCCAGGCCGCCGAAGTCGCTTCACATTCGGTCGTTGAGGCGCACACGACCAACGAGCAAATGACACGCCTGACCGACACCGTTCAGGAGATCGGCGAGGTCGTCAATCTGATCCGCAATATTGCCGGGCAAACCAACCTGCTCGCGCTGAACGCAACGATCGAGGCGGCGCGGGCGGGGGAAGCCGGCCGCGGCTTTGCGGTCGTCGCGTCGGAAGTCAAATCGCTCGCGGTACAGACCGCCAAGGCGACCGAGCAAATCGCCAGCCAGATCGAGGCCGTACAAAGTTCGACGCGCGTTGCAGTCGACGCAATCCGGCGCAACACCGAGCGCATGCGCGAAATCGACGGCTACACGTCGGCGGTCGCCTTGTCGCTGCAACAGCAGGACAGCGCGACCGATGAGATCTCGCACAATGTGGCGAGCGCGGCGCAAGGCGCCAAGGGAATGGTCACCGTGCTCGATGAGGTCACGCGTGGCGTTGGCGATACGCGTAACGCCGCCAGCAAGGTGCTCGAAGCATCCGAGACCGTCGAGGCGGCTGCCACCGGCCTTCAGCGCCGCATTGAAGGCTTCCTCGGCCGCGTCGCGGTCTGACCCGCCTAGTCTTTCTCTTCCTTGAACGTGTCACGGAACGGATGGGCGGGGTAGACGCCCAGCACCGTGAGTTCTTTCGAGAAGAAGGCAAGTTCTTCCAGCGCAAATACCAGCGCGCGGTCGTCGGGATGGCCTTCGACGTCGGCGTAGAACTGCGTGGCGAAAAAATTGCCGCCGACCATGTAGCTTTCGAGCTTGGTCATGTTCACGCCGTTGGTCGCAAAGCCACCGAGCGCCTTGTAGAGCGCGGCCGGCACGTTGCGCACCCTGAAGACGAATGTCGTGACGATCTTGCCCTTGCCGGGCTGCGCCCATTTTTTCTCGCGCGAGAGCACGACGAAGCGGGTGGTCGAATGGGACTTCGTCTTCGACATTCTCCTTCAGAATATCGAGACCATAGATTTCGGACGCCAGCCGGGAAGCGATGGCTGCGCGTGTCATATCCTTTGCTTCGGCAACTTCACGCGCCGAGCCGGCGGTGTCGGCCGCCACGACCGGCTTGAGCTTCAACTCACGGATGACGTTGCGGCACTGTCCGAGCGCCATCACATGGCTCTGCACCGTCTTGATCGTTTTCAGGCTCGCGCCTTTCGGCGCCATGAGCTGATTTCGAATCGGCAGAAACCATTCGGCGATGATGTGCAGCCCGGCCGTCGGCATCAGATGGTGGATGTCGGCAACGCGGCCGGCGACCGAATTTTCAATCGGGATCATGCCCAGATCGACATCGCCGGCGACGAGCGCCGTGAAGCAGTCTTCGAAGGTCGGGCAGGGCACCGGTTCGTGGTCAGGATAGGCGTCGCGGCACGCAATATGCGAATTTGCGCCCGCTTCTCCCTGAAAGATGATCTTCTTCTTGGCCATACCCATTTCCTTAGACGCGATCCGTACGCAGACCTTTAGGTGCGAGTCAACCGGCGAGCAGTCCTGCGGGCCTTTTCCAGATCCTCCGGCGTATCGACGCCAAGCGGCACACTGTTCACCACCATCGCATCGATGCGCATTCCGGCGTCGAGCGCGCGCAGTTGCTCGAGTTTCTCGCGTTGTTCGTTGGCCGAGGGCGGCAATTTCACGAAGCGCTCCAGCGCTGCGCGACGATAAGCATAGAGCCCGATATGGTGGTAATGCGGGCCGGGGCCGGTCGCGGCCTTGCGGGTGAACGTGAGCGCGTGCAGGCGGCCGCGCGAGATTTGCGGCCCTGAAACCTTGACGACATTCGGATTGCCGAGTTCGGTCGGGTCGGTGATAACGGCCGCGAGCGTGGCGATATCGACGGCCGGGTCGTCGAGCGGCTTGAGCGCGGCGCCGATATCGGCGGGCTCGATGGTCGGCAGATCGCCCTGCACGTTGACCACGATGTCGATGCGGTGTTCGGGGTCGAGCGCCTCCAGGGCCTCATAGATGCGGTCGGAGCCGGAAACGTGATCGCTGCGCGTCATGACGGCGCGGCCGCCGGCCTTTTCCACCGCCGCAGCGACGGCTTCCGAATTGGTGGCGACCACCGCTTCGCCGATTCGCGCAGCTTCGGCGCGCCGCAGCACCTGGACGATCATCGGGACGCCATGCAGATCGGCCAGTGGCTTGCCGGGCAAGCGGGTCGACGCGAGGCGGGCCGGGATGAGGATAATTGCGTTGGGCATTGAGATTGCCGGAATACCGGACGCACAGGATGGCTGTCGATAATGCCGCAGGCGCTTATACGGGTTGCCAGAGGCGAGGCAAACCGGTATCTGATCGCCGCCGCCAGGGCCCTGACGGCGACCCGCCCCGCACGATCAAGTCCCGCTTCGGGAGTTGAATTTCGATGAATTCCTTTGAACTCAACAAGATCCTTGGCGCCATTCTGGGCACCTGCCTGATTATGCTGGCGCTCAATATCGGAGCCGGCGCCATATTCGCTCCGGAGAAGCCGAGCAAGCCGGGCTTCAACATTGCGGTCAAGGAGCAGGGCGAAGGCGAGAAAGCGGGCGCGGCCAAGGAGCCGGAGCAGCCGATCGAAACGCTGCTGGCCAAGGCCTCGGTCGAAAAGGGACAAGCCACCGCCAAGCAGTGCCAGGCCTGCCATACATTTGAGAAAGGCGGCCCCAATCGTGTCGGGCCCAATCTTTGGAATATCGTGAACCGCGCGCGGGCGTCCGAGGCGGGCTTCAACTATTCCGCGGCGATGAAGGGCAAAGGCGGCAACTGGAGTTTCGACGAACTCAACAAGTTCCTCGCCAATCCGCGCAGCTATATCCCCGGGACGAACATGACCTTCGCCGGGCTATCGCGTGCCGAGCAGCGCGCCGATGTGATCGACTTCCTGCACACGCTGGCGGACAATCCTGTGCAACTGCCGAAAGCGGCTGCTGCTGCGCCGGCCGGCGGGGAGCCTGCCAAGAAATAGATGGAACAGTATTAATGCTGCGTGAGACGGCCGGGCTCATCGCCCGGCCGTTTGTTTGAGAGCCTATTGCGGCGTTTGGCCACGGAAATTTGACGGTCGGCAGGCGTGTTCGCGAGCGAACCGGCTGGCGAGGTATCGAAAAACCGACATAATCACCGGCGATTGCATCGTTGGAAGGTATTTTGTGCGCCGGAGCAACAGAATGAAATTCAGCCGCCGGTCAATTCTTCGCGCCACAGCCGCTACGTTCGCGGCGCCTGCGCTGGGGGCAATAAGCGCGGCAACGCTTGCCGACCAGGCGTCAGCTCAGACACCCGTCTGGAAACACGGGCTGTCGCTGTTCGGCCAGTTGAAATATCCCGAGGGGTTCAAGAATTTCGACTACGTCAATCCAGCCGCACCGCAGGGCGGCATGGTTCGTCAGGTTGCCTTTGGCACCTTCGACAATTTCAACACCGTGGTTGGGGGCGTAAAGGGCAACATCGCCATCGGCACAGAGCTGTTCAGAGAAACGCTGATGACGCCGGCGCTGGACGAAGTCTCGACCGAATACGGGCTGCTGGCGGAAGCCGTCAGCCATCCCGACGATCACTCATCGGTCACGTATCGCTTGAACGCGAAAGCGCGTTGGCACGACGGCAAGCCGGTGACCGTGGACGACGTCATTTACTCGTTCGACGCGTATAAAAAGAACAGCCCGTTTTACGGCGCCTACTATCGTCATGTCACCAAGGTGGAGGCGACCGGAGCGCGCGAGATCACCTTCGCATTCGACGGGCCCGGCAACCGCGAGCTGCCACAGATCGTCGGCCAGCTGCCGGTGCTGCCGAAGCATTGGTGGGAAGGCACCGACCAGAACGGCAAGAAGCGCGACGTTACCCAGACGACGCTGGAGCTGCCGCTTGGCAGCGGGCCGTATCGACTGAAGGAATTCGCGCCTGGCCGTACATTGGTCTACGAAAAAGTCGATGACTACTGGGGCAAGGATCTCAACGTCGTCGTGGGCACCCGGAATTTCCAGACGATCCGTTATGAATATTTCCGCGATTCCACGGTGACCTTGGAGGCATTCAAAGGCGACCAGGTGGATTGGCGTACCGAGAACAGCGCCAAGAACTGGGCGACCTCCTACGATTTCCCGGCTGTGCGCGACAAGCGCGTGGTGCTTGAGGAATTCCCGGTCCGTAATGTCGGCAGCATGCAGGCTTTTGCCTTCAATGTCCGACGCGACAAGTTCAAGGACGCACGTGTTCGTCGCGCTTTCAACTTTGCCTTTGATTTTGAGGAAATGAACAAGCAGGTTTTTTTCGGTCAGTACAAACGCATCTCCAGCTATTTCGAAGGGACCGAGCTTGCATCGACCGGGCTTCCGGAAGCCAAGGAGCTGGCAATCCTGGAAACGGTGCGCGACAAGGTGCCGGTCGATCTATTCACCAAGCCCTACACCAATCCGGTCGGCGGCAATCAACAGGCCAATCGCAACAATCTACGCGATGCGCTCGCACTGTTGCGTGAAGCCGGCTACGAGATTCAAAATACCAAACTGGTCAACGCAAAGACCGGCGAACCCTTCAGCGTCGAATTCCTGGTCGACGATCCGGCGACCGAGCGTTTCGTGCTGTTCTACAAGCCCTCGCTCGAGCGCCTCGGGATGACGGTGAGTGTGCGCGTCGTCGATTCCGCGCAGTACGAGAACCGGCTGCGGCAATGGGACTTCGACATCATCGTCGCGTCCTGGGGCCAATCGCTGTCGCCCGGCAACGAGCAGCGCGACTTCTGGAGCTCGCAAGCCGCCGACCGGCCCGGTTCGCGCAATCTCATCGGCATCAAGAATCCGGCGGTCGATGCGATGATCGAGCGCGTCATCTTCAGCAAGGATCGTGACGAACTGGTCGCCGCCACCAAGGCGCTCGATCGCGTCCTGTTGTGGAATTTTTACGTCGTGCCGCAATGGACCTACGGCAAGCAGCGCACGGCGCGCTGGGACCGCTTCGGCCATCCGGAGAACATGCCGAAATACGGGGCGGCGGCGTTCCCGACCGTATGGTGGTGGGACAAGGAAAAAGCGGCCAAAGTGCCGCAACGGTCGTAAATCGATGAAGCTCAGCCGCCGCCGCGCATTGAATCTGATTGCCGGGGCGGCAGCGGTGGGCGCCAGCCGTCGCCTGATTGTGCCGGTTTCGGCGCAAGAGGCCGAACGCCACGGCATGTCGGCCTTCGGCGATCTCGGTTATCCCGCCGATTTTGCCAATTTCAAATACGTCGAAGTCAGCGCGCCCAAAGGCGGTGCCTACTCCGAAATCGTGAGCAGCCGCGGCTACAACGGCTCGTTCCTCACCTTCAATTCGCTCAATGCCTACATCCTCAAGGGCGAGGGCGCGTTCGGAATGGACTATACGTTCGCGCCGCTGATGGTGCGCGCCGGCGACGAGCCCGACGCCATGTACGGGTTGGCCGCGCGCAGCGTTCGGATCTCCGACAATGGGCTGACCTATCGTTTCACGTTGCGGCCGGAAGCGAAATTCCACGACGGCACGCCGCTGACCGCGCATGACGTCGCCTGGTCGGTGACGACGTTGAAGGACAAGGGCCATCCGATCATCACGCAATTGCTGCGCGACTGTCAGGGCGCGGAAGCGCTCGACGAGCGAACCGTCGTGGTGCGCTTTGCCGAGAAGCGCGCGCGCGACGTGCCGCTCTTTGTCGCCGGCTTGCCGATCTTCTCGCGCGCCTATTATTCGAAGAAGCCATTCGATGAATCGACGCTCGACGTACCCGCTCGGCAGCGGCCCCTACAAAGTCGGCCGCTTCGAAGTCGGCCACTTCATCGAATTCGAGCGGGTCAAGGACTGGTGGGGCGCCGATCTGCCGGTGGCGCGCGGGCTGAATAATTTCGACACCATCCGCTACGAATATTATCGCGACCGCGACGTCGGCTTCGAAGGCTTCACCGCCAAGAATTATCTGTTCCGCGAAGAATTCACGTCGCGCACCTGGGCGACGCGCTACGACTTTCCCGCCTTCAAGGATGGCCGCGTCAAGCGAACGGTGCTGCCGGACGACACGCCGTCCGGCGCGCAAGGCTGGTTCATCAATACGCGGCGCGAAAAATTCAAGGACCGCCGCCTGCGCGAAGCGTTGATCGATGCCTTCGATTTCGAATGGACCAACAAGAACATCATGTACGGCTCCTACGATCGTACGCAGTCGATTTTTGAGAATTCGCCGATGAAGGCGAACGGCAAGCCGAGTGCCGCCGAGCTCGCGCTGCTTGAGCCGTTCCGCGGCGAGCTGCCGGACGAAGTCTTCGGCGAGCCTTACGTGCCGCCGGTGACTGACGGTTCGGGCCAGGACCGCCGCTGGCTGCGCCACGGCGCGCAACTGCTCAACGAAGCCGGCTTCGCACTCAAGAACGGCAAGCGCGTGATGCCGAACGGCTCGCCGATCACCATTGAATTCCTGATCGATGAGCCGACGTTTCAGCCGCACCATCTGCCCTACATCAAGAATCTGGCCACGCTCGGCATCGACGCCACCCTGCGCATCGTCGATCCGGTGCAATACCGCACGCGCGTCGACGATTTTGATTTCGACATCACGGTCGAGCGTTTCAGTTTTTCGTCGACGCCGGGCGATTCGCTCCGCACCTATTTTTCCTCGCAGGCGGCCGCGACCAAGGGCTCGCAAAATCTCGCCGGCATCGCCGATCCGGCGATCGACACGCTGATCGACGTCATCATCGCCGCCAAGACGCGCGACGAACTCACCACCGCCTGCCGGGCGCTCGATCGCGTCATTCCGCGCCGGGCGCTACTGGATTCCGCACTGGTACAAAGCGTCGCACTGGATCGCCTATTGGGACGTGTTCGACCGCCCCGCTGCCCAACCGCGCTATTTCCGCGGCATTCCGGATACCTGGTGGTACGACCGCGACAAGGCGGCGACAGCTGGAGAAAAAGAGCGGCTAGAACCGCGTGTAAGATCGCACTCCGGGGGTTATGAATTCGCTGCGCGCTATCGCGACGCCCTGGAATGACATACTGAGAGGCCTCATGACCGCCTATATCATCCGCCGCCTGCTGTTCATCATGCCGACCATGTTCGGCATCATGCTGGTGGCTTTCGTCGTGGTGCAGTTCGCGCCCGGCGGCCCGGTCGAGCAGGTCATCGCCAAGCTGACCGGCTCGGATACCGGCGCCACCTCGCGCATTTCCGGTTCGCCCGGCGGCGACTTCGGCAGCCGCGGCCTGGTGCAGGGCGGCTCGCAGGTCGATGCCGTCACCTCCAAATATCGCGGCGCGCAGGGGCTCGACCCGGAATTCATCAAGAAGCTGGAGATGCAGTTCGGCTTCGACAAGCCGGCGCCGGAGCGCTTCTGCATTGATGCTGTGGAACTACGCGCGCTTCGATTTCGGCAAGAGCTATTTCCGCGACGTCAGCGTGCTGCAGCTGATCAAGGAAAAGCTGCCGGTGTCGATGTCGCTCGGCATCTGGATGACGCTGCTGACCTATCTGATCTCGATTCCGCTCGGCATCCGCAAGGCGATGGACGACGGCTCGCGCTTCGACGTTGGACGTCGAGCGTGATCATCGTCGGCTACGCCATCCCCGGCTTCCTGTTTGCGATCCTGCTGATCATTCTGTTTGCCGGCGGCTCGTTCTTCGACTGGTTTCCGCTGCGCGGGCTTGTGTCGGAGAACTGGTCGCAGCTGCCCTGGTGGCAGAAAATTCCCGATTATTTCTGGCATCTGACGCTGCCGATCATGTCGATGGCGCTGTCGGCCTTCGCCACCATGACGCTGCTGACCAAGAACTCGTTTCTTGAGGAAATCCGCAAGCAATATGTGCTGACCGCCCGCGCCAAAGGCTGCACGAGCAACCAGGTGCTTTACGGCCACGTGTTCCGCAACGCCATGCTGATCGTGATCGCGGGCTTTCCCTCCGCCTTCGTTCATGCCTTCTTCACCGGTTCGCTGCTGATCGAAACCATCTTCTCGCTCGACGGCCTCGGCCTGCTCGGCTTCGAAAGCGTGCTCAACCGCGATTATCCGGTCGTGTTCGCCACGCTTTATATTTTCTCGCTCATCGGCGTGGTCGTGAACCTGATCTCCGATCTGACCTACACGTGGATCGATCCGCGCATCGACTTCGAGACGCGGGAGGTCTGACGTGGACGCGCGCGCCGGCATCAAGTCACCGGAGACCGCGGCCGTTTCACCGTGGGCCTTGCGGTGCCGCCGACCGGGCGAGCCATCGGGATGTCGCCGCTCAACAAGCGGCGCTGGGAGAACTTCAAGGCCAACCGGCGCGGCTACTGGTCGTTGTGGCTGTTTCTGTTCATGTTCGTGATTTCGCTGTTTGCGGAATTCATCGCCAACGACAAGCCGATCTTCATTCACGTCAACGGGCAATCGTTTTTTCCGGCGGTCATGACCTATCCCGACACGGCATTCGCGAAAACGCAGGATCCCAATCTGTTCGGCACCGCCGCCGATTATCGCGACGACTATCTGATGGGTCTGATCCAGAAGGAAGGCGGCACCGTGCTCTGGCCGCCGGTGCGCTTCTCCTACAACACGCAGGTCAGCAAGCCGCCGTCGCCGTTCCCGTCCAAGCCGACCTGGCTGCTGAGCCAGAAAGATTGCGAGTTCGCCGCCACGCACGGCTTCGCCAAATGCGGCGAGCTCGAAACAAACTGGCTCGGCACCGATGACGGCGGCCGCGACGTGGTGGCGCGGCTGATCTACGGCTTCCGCATCTCGGTGCTGTTCGGCCTGGCGCTGACCATCGTCTCGTCGGTCATCGGCGTCGCCGCCGGCGCGGTGCAGGGCTATTTCGGCGGCTGGACCGATCTGCTGTTCCAGCGCTTCATCGAGATCTGGACCTCGATTCCGTCGCTCTATTTGCTGCTGATCATTTCCTCGGTGCTGGTGCCGGGCTTTTTCGTGTTGCTCGGCATCCTTGCTGTTGTTCTCCTGGGTGTCGCTGGTCGGCCTGGTGCGCGCGGAATTCCTGCGCGGACGCAATTTCGAATATATCCAGGCCGCGCGCGCGCTCGGCGTGTCGAACGCCGTCATCATCTTCCGCCACCTGCTGCCGAACGCCATGGTCGCGACCATGACCTTCCTGCCGTTCATCCTGTCGTCGTCGGTGATGACGCTGACGGCGCTCGACTTCCTCGGCTTCGGTCTGCCGCCCGGCTCGCCATCGCTCGGCGAATTGCTCTCGCAAGGTAAGGCCAACGTGCAGGCGCCGTGGCTCGGCCTCACCGGCTTCTTCTCCATCGCGATGATGCTATCGCTGCTGATCTTCATCGGCGAAGCGGTGCGCGACGCCTTCGATCCGCAGAAAGACATTCCGATGAGCGCGCCGGAAAAACTTCTGTCCATCCGCGACCTCTCCGTCGCCTTCGGCAGCGGCGCGCGCGAAGTGCTGGCGGTCGACCGCGTGTCGTTCGACATCGCCAAGGGCGAGACGGTGGCGCTGGTCGGCGAGTTCGGCTCCGGCAAATCGGTCACCGCGCTGTCGGTGATGAAGCTGCTGCCGTATCCGGCGGCGCATCATCCGTCCGGCTCGATCGTATTCAAGGGCCGCGAGCTGCTGACCATGGAGGAGCGCGAAATCCGTCAGGTGCGCGGCAACGACATCACCATCATTTTCCAGGAGCCGATGACGTCGCTCAATCCACTGCACACGATCGAAAAGCAGATAGGCGAAATACTGCTGTTACATCAAGGGATTACGGGCGAGGCGGCGCGCGCCCGCATTCTCGAATTGCTCGACCAGGTCGGCATTCCCGATCCGGCGGGGCGGCTCGGCAGCTATCCGCACCAGCTCTCCGGCGGCCAGCGCCAGCGCGTGATGATCGCCATGGCGCTTGCCAACGAACCGGATCTTTTGATCGCCGACGAGCCGACCACCGCGCTCGACGTCACGGTGCAGGCGCAGATCCTGAAATTGCTGAAGGACACGCAGACCCGGCTCGGCATGTCGATGCTGTTCATCACCCACGATCTCGGCATCGTGCGCAAGCTCGCCGACCGGGTCTGCGTGATGCAGCGCGGCAAGATCGTCGAGCAAGGCGCCGTCGAGCGCGTGTTCACCGCGCCCGAACATCCTTATACGCGCGCGCTGCTCGCGGCCGAGCCGAAGCCCGATCCGGCGCCGCCGCGGCCGGACGCGCCCGTCGTAGTCGAAACCAAGGATTTGAAAGTCTGGTTCCCGATCAAGCGCGGCGTGCTGCGCAAGGTGGTCGGGCACATCAAGGCAGTGGATGGCATCAGCATTGAACTGCGCAAGGGCGAGACGCTCGGCGTCGTCGGCGAGTCCGGTTCCGGCAAGACGACGCTCGGCCTGGCCATCCTGCGCTTGATCTCGTCCAACGGCCCGGTGGTCTTCATGGGGAATTCGATTCAGGGTCTCAAGTTCAAGGAGATGCGGCCGTATCGTCGCGACATGCAAATCGTCTTCCAGGATCCCTACGGCTCGCTGTCACCGCGCATGTCGGTGTCCGACATCATCGAGGAAGGCCTGTGGGTGCATCATCCGCATCTGTCGGCGGCCGAGCGCGAGGCGCGTGTTGTCGCCGCGCTGACCGATGTCGGGCTCGACACGCAGACGCGTGACCGCTATCCGCACGAATTTTCCGGCGGTCAGCGCCAGCGCATTGCGCTCGCGCGCGCGCTGGTGCTGGAGCCGACGTTCATCGTGCTCGACGAGCCGACCAGCGCGCTCGATATGCTGATCCAGTCGCAGATGGTTGACCTGCTGCGCGACCTGCAGAAGCGGCGCGATCTCACCTACATGTTCATTTCACACGACCTGCGCGTCGTCGCGGCGCTGGCGAGCCGGCTGCTGGTGCTGCGCAACGGCAAGATGGTGGAAGAGGGCGCCGCCGCTGAATTGTTCAAGGCGCCGAAGACCGACTACACGCGTGCGCTGTTTGCCGCCGCCTTCAAACTGGAAACCGCGCCCGAGGGCGTGGTTTCGCAGTAGTTTGTCATGACGAGCCGCCGCGACCTTGTCGATCTGCCGGGGGACGTCTCCGTCTCGCGACCAAAAGTCCTCGCAAAAGCCTATCGCGACTATCATCGCTACGGCGTGACATTAGCAAGCGATGGTCATCGCACCGTTACGCAAGAGCGCGACGTGCTGATGGCCGGCAAGGTGGTCGTCGTCATTCCGGTCGACGTGGCACAGAAGAAAATCGTGCTAATCCGCCAATTTCGTCTGCCGGCGCATCTCGCAAACGGCCGTGGTGATCTGGTCGAGTTCGTGGCGGGACGCGTCGAGGCCGGTGAGGCACTGGAGGAGGCAGCGCGGCGCGAATGCAAAGAGGAAATAGGCGTGCCTCCGGCGAAGATGATCGAACTGTTCACGTTCTTGACTACGCCGGGCGTGACCGACGAGGAAGTCACGATCTTTCTCGCTGCCGTCGATGCTGCACACGTGCGCGAAGGCCCGCTGACCTCGCCCGACGGAGAGCAGCTTTATGTCCATCTTGTGCCGATCGATGAGGCCGTTGCGGCCCTTGACCGTTACGCGATGCGCGGCAGCCCGATGATTATCGGGTTGCAGTGGCTGGCGCTCAACCGCAGCCGCATCGCTGAATTGCTCGGTTAGGATGCCCGCTTTACGGCCGTGATTTCATTTCCCGCAGCCTTGATGCGGGCGATGGCGTCCGTGGCCTGTTCGATCGCGACCATCATGTGGTGCGCATTGGCGTGAATCAGGCTTTCGGGATCGCGCGCGATGGCGACGTGGCCCTTCCAGAAAATCAGGTCGCCGCGGCGCAGGCTCGGCAGCGACGACTGTTTTCCGAGCGCCATTTCCTGCATATCGCTGTCGCGCGGGCAGGGGATGCCGGCCGCCTGCAGCGACACCTGCACCAGGCCCGAGCAGTCCAGTCCGAGCGAGGTCTTGCCGCCCCACAGATACGGCGTGCCGAGAAATTGCTCGGCGACATCAACAAAATCCGGCTGTCGCGCCTTGACCGGCGCCAGATAGGCTTCCGGGATGTGCCATCCGGATGCGGTCACAGCGAAACGCTCATCCTGTCGCGCGACTGCGATCTGCGCGCCCATCGGCAAGGCGGCCAAGGGCGGCGTCTTGATATCGGCTGCAGGGAATACCAGTGCGCGCGGCACCGCGACCTTGTGCGTGGGCGCCGCGCCGACCGGGCCGAGCGCGTTGGCCGACAGCCAGCCGACATAGCCGTCCGTTTCGATCTGGCCCCAGGCCCAGCCTTCATCGGTGGTTTCGTAAATCATCACGCGCTCGCCCAGCAGCGCTTCGGTGTGGAGCCTCGCCTGATGCGAGGGCGTGCGGCGCAACGCGGTATTCGGCTCGATCACCTGGTAGCGGGTGCCCTCGACGAAACGCGCGGCCTCGACCTGGCCTTGCAGGTATTTCGCCGCGATTTCGGGCCGAAACGGATTGATGCGGGGGTCGAGCGCGACCATGGCTACGAATAGCGCGCACAGAGCATGGCGTAGATCGCGCGCGCCGTCTGGCACTCGGCGCCTTCTGGCCGCCCTGGCTTGGCGGCGGGTGTCCACGCGAAAATGTCGAAATGCGCCCACGACTTGGTGGTCACGAAACGGCGCAGGAACAGCGCCGCTGTGATGGAGCCGGCATAGCCGCCTGTCGCGACGTTGTTAAGGTCGGCGACTTTTGAATCAAGCATGGTCTCGTAGGGCCGCCACAGCGGCATGCGCCAGAGCGGATCGTTTTCGGCGGCGCTGGCGTGCGCAAGCTCATTGGCGAGAGCGTCGTCATCGGTGAAAAAGGGCGGCATATCGGGGCCGAGCGCCACGCGGGCGGCACCGGTGAGCGTGGCGAAATCCGCAATCAGCGTCGGCTTGTCTTCGTCGGCAAGCGTAAGGGCATCGGCGAGGATCAGGCGGCCCTCGGCGTCCGTGTTGCCAATTTCGACGGAGACACCTTTGCGCGAGGTATAGATGTCGCGCGGACGGAAGCTGGTGCCGGAGATCGAGTTCTCCACGGCCGGAATAATGACGCGCAGCCGGATTTTCAGACCGCGCGCCATAATCATATGCGCAAGCGCCAATGCGGTCGCTGCGCCGCCCATATCCTTCTTCATATTGAGCATGCCGGTATCAGGCTTGATATCGAGCCCGCCGGTATCGAAGCACACGCCCTTGCCCACGAGTGTGATTTTCGGACTGTTCGGCTTGCCCCAGGTCATGTCGATCAGGCGCGGCGCGCGCGCCGAGCCGGCGCCAACCGCATGCACGAGCGGAAAATTCTTCGCGAGCGCCTTGCCGTTGGTCACCTGAATCTTCGCGCCGTGTCGTTTGGCAAGCGTGCGGGCGGCGGCCTCCAACTCTGCCGGCCCCATGTCGTTCGACGGCGTGTTGGTGAGGTCGCGGCACAGCGTGACCGCCTCGATGATGCGGCTGAGGTCCTCGCCGTCGACGCCGTCCGGCACGACAAGCTTGATGGCGCGCGCCTCCGCCTTGCGATAGCGGGCGAATTGATATGTGCCCAGCGCAATGGCCAGCGCGGCCAGCCGCGCATCATGCGGCGCATTGGCAAAACGATAAGTGCCGGGCGGCAGCACACCGGCAAGCTGGCCGGGGCGGAACAGGTCCTTCACGGGGTCGTCGGCGTTTTCGAGACCGAACAGAATGCACGCGAGCTTTCCGTCCGGGCCGGGAACGATCAGGTGACGGCCGGCCTTGGGCTCAAA
>CAWDGS010000015.1:0-145306 GCA_963801955.1 uncultured Alphaproteobacteria bacterium | reverse complement strand
CGCGCGGCAAAGCGGCTCACGGTGGTGGTGTAGCGGCCGTCATCGCCGGGCATAGCCGTCCGAAGGACGGCGTGCTGTCGCACGCCTATGTCCCGGCGATCTCGCTTAGGAAGGCAGTGCCGTGCCACCTGAATCGGGATGGCCGGGACAAGCCCGGCCATGACAAATCAGCCTAACCCCGACCCGCCCTCTTGTGCGCAAACGGCAGCGCCACCAGCGCAACCGCCGTAATCAGCGCGCCGGCAAAGAATGTCCCGCTCGGCCCCACCATGTCCCAGAGCGCGCCGGCCACAATGCTGGCCGCCAGTAACGCGACGCCGCTCACCAGATTGAACATGCCGAAGGCGGTACCGCGCAATTCCGCGGGCGCCGTATCCGCGACCAGCGCCGCCAGCAACCCTTGCGTCAGGCCCATATGCAGGCCCCACAACGCCACGCCGATCATCACCGTGGACACGCTATTGCCGAACGCCAGCACGAGATCGGCAATAACCAGCAATGCGAAGCCGACGACGAGAATGCCGAAACGGCCGAGCCTGTCTGACAGCGCGCCGGCCGGCCAGGCTGAGGCTGTGTAAACGATGTTCATCACCACCATCACCACCGGCACGATCGCAACATTCATGCCGACGGACTGCGCGCGCAGCAGCAGAAAGGCCTCGCTGAAGCGCGCCAGCGTGAAGATGGCCGACACACCAACCACCATCCAGTAGCGGACATCGAGCCGCGCAAGTTCGGCGCGCGAGAACGGCGAGCGCACGGCGCGCGCACCTGGCGGCCGATCGGGTTCGCGCACGCCGAAAACGATGACAGCCACCGAAATGAAAGCCGGAATGACCGCGATCCAGAATACAGTGGTGAAATTATTGGCGAACGCCGCCATGAAGACGATTGCCGCCAGCGGACCGAGCACCGCACCGATGGTGTCGAGCGACTGGCGCAGGCCGAAGGCGGTGCCGCGCAAATCGGCTGGGGTAAGATCAGCGACGAGCGCGTCGCGCGGCGCGCCGCGAATGCCCTTGCCGATCCGGTCGACGAAACGCGCGGCGGTCAGCCAGGCAATGCTGGAGGCCAGCGGAAACACCGGCTTGGTGAAAGCGGCGAGGCCATAGCCCAGCGCCGCCAACAGTTTTCGCTTGCCGAGATAATCGCTGAGCGCGCCGGAAAAGATCTTGGTGATCGAGGCGGTGGCTTCCGCAATGCCTTCAATGAACCCGACGGTCAGCGTCGAAGCGCCGAGCACGGTCACCAGATAGAGCGGCAGCAATGCATGGATCATCTCGGAAGAGAGATCCATGAACAGCGAGACGAGCCCGAGCGCCCAGACGCTGCCGGGAATTTCACGCCAACGGAACAGGGAGCTGGGTTTGGGGGGCATGGTCCGTAAACCTAGTATCCGCTCATTCCCGTGTAAGCGGAAATCCAGTAAATCGCTAGAGGCAATTTCCACTCAGCGCGCAGCCGACATCGATCACGGCATGCAGATAAGTTCCCGGAACAATGACAATCCCGGTGGACAGGAGCCAAAGGCCGCGCCAGCGATGCCCCTGCACGGCCATGATAAGGATGGCAGGCCAAAGAAGAGCGGCAACGCCGGGACCAAAGCGAAATTGGCCAGAGCCGGTACTCGGTTCCCAGACCAAACAAATCGACGCAACGCGCACAACAAAAGTGCGATGACGAAAAATCCCGTCATCGATATTCGATAATAGTCAAACATAGGCGGCTTCGGCCGCTTCTTTCTTCTTCGTCGGAGCGAAGCGCTGATAAAATGTCTCGTCGTGCGCGGCGAGGTCGAGCAGCAGCTTGTTGGGCGCAAAGCGCGGCCCGTATTTCTTCTCAAGCTTGCGGCAGAGCGCGACGAACTTCTTCGTGCCCATCATATCGATCCACGACAGGGTGCCGCCGGAGAACGGTGCAAAGCCGAAGCCGAGGATGGAGCCGACATCGGCCTCGCGCACATCGGTGAGCACTTTTTCCTCAAAGCAGCGCGAGGTCTCCAGCGCCTGGATGCCGAGCAGGCGCAGCTTCATCTCTTCAATGTCGATCTTTTCCGGAATGAGCATTTTCTTCGGCTGCAAATCGACAAGGCCCGGCCACAATTTCTTCGGGCCACTCTGCGGATAGTCGTAGAAACCCTTGCCGTTCTTGCGTCCGAAGCGCCCGCGCTTCTCGACCATTTCCTGCAGCAGTTTCTTTTGCCGCGGATCGATCGCCTTGGCGCCGAGGTCGGCTTCGGTCGCTTTCAAAATCTTCCAGGCGAGATCGACCGCCACCTCGTCGTTCAATGAGAGCGGCCCAACGGGCATGCCCGCCATGCGGCCGACATTCTCGATCATCGCCGCCGGGATGCCTTCCGTGAGCATCAGGTGGCCTTCGCGGATATAGGTGCCGACCACACGCGAGGTGTAGAAGCCGCGCGAGTCGTTGACCACGATCGGCGTCTTGCGGATGGCGCGCACATAATCGAGCGATGCGGCGAGGGCCTTGTTGCCGGTCTGCTTGCCGAGAATGATCTCGACCAGCATCATGCGGTCGACCGGCGAGAAAAAGTGAATGCCGATAAAGCGCGCCGGATCCCTGAATTCGGAGGCGAGCGAGCTGATCGGCAAAGTCGACGTGTTCGAGGCAAAAATCGCGCTGTCGCCGATCACCGCCTGGATTCTTGCAATGACGTCGGACTTGATCTTGCGGTCCTCATACACAGCCTCGATGATGAGGTCGCAATCCCTGAGCGCGGCATAGTCGGGCGTCGGCGTGATGCGGCCGAGCAATTCGTCGCGCTCGGCGCCTTTCATCCGCCCCTTGATCACACGGTCGCTCAGCGCCTTGTGCAGGCCGGCCTTGCCCTTGTCGGCGGTTTCCTGATCGCGGTCGACCAGCACCACCTGCAGTCCGGCGGCGGCGCTGACCTGCGCGATGCCGGCGCCCATGAAGCCGGCGCCGACAACGCCGATTTTTTTCAACGATGTCGGCGGCTCGTCCGGCGGACGCCGCGCGCCTTTGTTGAGATCCTGCATCGACACGAACAGCGAGCGGATCATGGCCGCTGCTTCCGGCGAGCGTAAAATCTTGGCGAACCAGCGCGACTCCACCCGCAGCGCGGTGTCGAACGGCAGCTGCAAGCCCTCGTAGACCACCTGGAGAATGGCGCGCGCCGCCGGATAGTTGTCATACGTTTCGCGCCGGTAGATCGCGTTGGCGGCGGGGAACGTCATCATGCCCGCCTTCGAGTAGACCGGCCCACCCGGCAGGCGGAAACCCTGCACATCCCACGGTGCGACGCCCTTGCCGCCGGCCTTGATCCAGTCCTTCGCCGCCTTGATGAGCTCGGCCGCCGGCACGACATTGTCGATCAGCTTCATCGCCTTGGCACGGTCGACCTTGAGCTGATCGCCCTTGAGCAAAAATTGCAGCGCGTCGGCCGGCAGGATCATGCGCGCGACACGCTGGGTGCCGCCGGCGCCGGGGAACAATCCGATCTTGATCTCGGGCAGACCAAGCCGCGTCCTGGGTTCGTCGGCGGCGATACGATGATGGCACGCGAGCGCAAGCTCGAAGCCGCCGCCCATGGCGGTGCCGTTGAGCGCGCAGACCCACGGCTTGCCGCAGGTTTCGATACGCCGGTACAGCAGCGACAGCTTGCGGCTTTCCTCGAACACGAAAGCAGCGGCCGCTTCCTCGCCTTTCGTGCGAATCAGGTCCGCAAATATCGTGGCCATGCGTTCGAGCATGGCGAGATCGGCGCCGCCGCAGAAGGCATCCTTGCCCGAAGTGATGACCGCGCCCTTGATCGAAGCATCGCCCGCAACTTTCTCGACAACCGCGCCAAGCTCCGCGATCACGTCCATCGTGATGACGTTCATCGAACGGTCGGCCATGTCCCAGGTGACCAGCGCGATGCCGTCGGCGTCGGTTTCGAGTTTGAAGTTCGCCATCGGGATGGCTCCTATTTCGGGTAAGGCTCGCCGTTTTTCCGCGTATAGGTGAAGGTCGTGCCGTTGCGCACGGCCACCATGTCGATTTCCGAATATTGCGCGCGCTCGGTCGGCGCGCGCGAACCGACTTCGATGATGACGGCGTCGCGATCGGACCGGTTGATGATGCAATGACCGTTCGCAACACCGGCCTTCCAGGCCGCGGCATCGCCGGCCTTCAGCACGGTCTCGCCCTCGTCTTCGCGCAACACGACCTCGCCCGACAATACGTAGACGAGCTCATCTTCATTGTCGTGCCAGTGGCGCTGCGAGGAGGCCGCGCCCGGCTTGAGCGTGCAAATATTGACGCCGAATTGCGAGAGGCCGGCCGCGCGCGCCAGCCGTTTGCGCGAACGTCCCTCCACCGCCTTGTTGAACGGCGGCGGATAGCCGGTCGCGGTATCAATTGGAATATTTCCGATGTCGATTTTCGGCATTCCCAACCAGCCCTTGTTTTTCTCCCCTCCCCCCTGTGGGGAGGGGTCGGGGGTGAGGGTCATAGTTATCGCAACCACCCCCACCCCGACGCGCTTTCGCGCGTCGACCCTCCCCACAAGGGGGAGGGTTAAGAAACTATACGCGTTCGATGATCGTCGCGGTGCCCATGCCGACACCGATACACAGCGTGATCAGCGCGGTTTCCTTGTCGCGGCGTTCGAGCTCGTCGAGCACGGTGCCGAGGATCATGGCGCCGGTCGCGCCGAGCGGATGGCCCATGGCGATGGCGCCGCCGTTCACGTTCATCTTGTCATGCGAAATATTGAGCGCCTGCATGTAGCGCAGCACCACCGAGGCGAAAGCCTCGTTGAGCTCCCACAGGTCGATATCCCGTTTGGTCATGCCGGCTTTTTTCAGGACTTTTTCGCTGACCGGGATGGGGCCGGTCAGCATGATCGAGGGCTCGGAGCCGATATTGGCGAACTGGCGGATGCGCGCGCGGGGCTTGAGGCCCGCGGCCTTGCCGGCCGCCTTGCTGCCGATCAGCACGGCAGCGGCGCCGTCGACGATGCCGGACGAATTGCCGGGCGTGTGAACGTGGTTGACCGCCTCGACTTCCGGATAGCGCTGCACCGCGACCGCGTCGAAGCCCGCCATGTCGCCCATCTGCACAAAAGAGGGCTGCAAGGCGGCAAGCGTCTGCATGGTCGTCGCCGGGCGCATATGCTCGTCCTTGGCGAGAATGGTGAGCCCATTGACGTCCTTCACCGGCACGACGGAATTCTTGAATCGCCCCTCGTCCCAGGCCTTGGCCGCGCGCTTCTGGCTTTCGACGGCATAGGCGTCGACATCGGCACGTGAAAAACCGTACTTCGTCGCGATCAGGTCGGCGGAAATGCCCTGCGGCAGAAAATAGGTGGTCACCGCAATCGACGGATCGACCGGCCAGGCGCCGCCGGAAGCGCCGATGCCGACGCGGCTCATGGATTCTGCACCACCGCCGATCGTCATCTCGTGCTGGCCGGACATCACCTGCGCCGCCGCAAAATTCACAGCATCCAGGCCCGACGCGCAAAAACGGTTGATCTGCACGCCCGGCACTTCATCGCCGAAGCCGGCCACGAGCGCGGCCGCGCGCGCGATGTCGCCGCCGGCCTCGCCGACCGGATCGACGCAGCCGAGCACCACGTCATCGATCAATTTGGTGTCGAGCTTGTTGCGGTCGCGCACCGCAGCGAGTGTCTGGGCCGCGAGATTGAGCGCGGTGACCTCATGCAGTGATCCATCCGCCTTGCCGCGCCCGCGCGGCGTGCGGACGGCGTCGTAGATAAATGCGTCGGGCATCTTTTGTCTCCAGACTCTCAATTGTCATGCCCGGGCTTGTCCCGGGCATCCCGCTTAGATAGGCAGCGCCCGCCTGATCGGGATGGCCGGGACGAGTTTACAGCCGGGCCGGCCAGCGGCCGGTCCCGGTTGCCCGGCCATGACGCTGAATTTGACGCGAGGCTTAGCCATCACAAACTCCTCGCAATGAGCAGCTTCATGATCTCGTTGGTGCCTGCATAGATGCGCAAAACGCGCGCATCGCGATACATCCGCGAGATCGGATATTCGTCCATATAGCCATAGCCGCCGAACAATTGCAGGCAGCGATCGATCACTTTGCCTTGCGTGTCGGTGAGCCGGTATTTCGCCATCGAGGCGGTGACGGTGTCGAGTTCGCCCTTGACGTGCTGCGCAATGCAGTGATCGAGGAAGACCTTGGCGATGGTCGTGTCGGTCTTGCATTCGGCGAGCTCGAACTGGGTGTTCTGGAACTCGATAATGGCCTTGCCGAAGGCCTTGCGCTGCTTGACGTAATCGACCGTGAGCGCAAGCGCCCGCTCCATCATCGCCACCGCATGCACGGCCACGATCAGCCGCTCCTGCGGCAATTCCTTCATCAGCTGGTAGAAGCCCTGCCCTTCTTCCGTGCCGAGCAGGCTCGATGCCGGCAGCTGCACATCCTCGAAGAACAGCTCCGAGGTGTCGGCGGAATCCATGCCGAGCTTCTTGAGCTTGCGCCCGCGGCGAAAACCTTGCGCATCGTCGGTCTCGACCACGAACAGCGAGACGCCCTTGGCGCCCGCCTTCGGATCGGTTTTGGCGACGACGACGATCAGATTGGCGTGCTGGCCATTGGTGATGAAGGTCTTGGAGCCGTTGAGGACGTAGCCGTTGCCGGATTTCTTTGCGGATGCGCGCACGCCTTGCAGATCGGAGCCGGTGCCCGGCTCGGTCATGGCAATGGCGCCGACCATTTCGCCGGTCGCGAGCTTGGGCAGCCAGCGCTTCTTCTGGTCCTCGGTGCCGTAGTGAAGGATGTAGGGCGCAACAATACCGGAATGCAGCGGCGCGCCGAAGGTGTCGAAGCCGGCCAGCGAAAATTCGCGGTTGATCACCGCCTCATGCGCGAAGCTGCCGCCGGCGCCGCCATATTCCTCCGGCATCGCCGCGCAGAGCAGGCCGGCCGCGCCGGCTTTGGTCCAGACATCGCGGTCGTACATGCCGGCTTCGTGCCAGCGGTCGAGATGCGGAACGAACTCGTCGGTGATGAAGCGCCGCGCCTGCTCTTCGAGCAGGACAAGGTCTTCGCTCATCCAGGCCGGGCGCGGGAGATTGAGTGCGTCCATCGGGCGATTCGCTTCTGAGCAGCACCATAGAGCCGGGCGGACCCGGCGGCGAGGCCCCTCACTCAAACGTGGGTGGCCGCGGCCCGCACGGGATGCTAGGAGCGGGGCCGCTTAACAGCCGGGTTTGTCATCACCATGACTTCGTTGCAACGGGCCGTCGACCAGGACGGATCGCCGACCGATTCCGCAGCCGCGTGGCTGCGCCTCGCCGTAGCCGTGATGCTGTCCACCGTCGGCGGGGTCGGCATGTGGTCGATCATGGTGGCCTTGCCCGTTATCCAGAGCGATTTCGGCGTCAGCCGCGCCGATGCCTCCCTGCCCTTCACCATGGTGATGTTCGGGTTTGCCGGTGGCGGCATCGTCATGGGCCGCCTCGCCGACCGCTTCGGCATTGCGGTGCCGCTGGCCATCGGAACGCTGGCGTCCTCGGCCGGCTATCTTGCGACCGGAATGTCATCGAGCCTGTGGCAGGTCGCCCTCGCGCACGGGCTGATTGGCCTGGGCTGCTCGGCGACGTTCGGACCAATCATGGCCGATATATCGCACTGGTTTCTGCGCCGTCGCGGTATCGCGGTCGCGCTCGCAGCCTCCGGAAACTATTTTGCCGGCACGCTCTGGCCGCCGGTGGTGCAGCATTTCATTGCCGCCGACGGCTGGCGCGCAACCCACACCGGCATCGGCCTGTTCTGCCTTGTTGCGATGCTGCCGCTGGTGCTTTTGCTGCGGCGGCGTATCGAAGATCATCACAGCGACGCTGCCGGCGCGGCGGCCGCGCGGCGCCAGGCCGAGGCGCCGTTCTCGCCAATGACGTTGCAGGTGTTGCTGTGCATCGCGGGCGTGGCCTGCTGCGTGGCGATGGCGATGCCGCAAGTCCATATCGTCGCCTATTGCGGCGATCTCGGTTACGGCGTCGCGCGCGGCGCCGAGATGCTCTCGATGATGCTCGGCTTCGGCATTATCAGCCGAATTGCCTCGGGCTTCATCGCCGACCGCATCGGCGGCGTGGGCACGCTCCTGCTCGGCTCAGTGCTGCAAGGCGTCGCCTTGTTTCTTTATCTCTGGTTCGACGAACTCGTTTCGCTCTACGTGATCTCGGCGCTGTTCGGCCTGTTCCAGGGCGGCATCGTGCCGAGCTACGCCATCATCGTGCGCGAATATTTTTCGCCGCGCGAAGCCGGCACGCGCCTCGGCGTTGTGCTGATGGCGACGCTGCTCGGCATGGCGCTGGGCGGCTGGATGTCGGGCTTTATCTTCGACCTCACCGGCTCCTACCGGGCGGCGTTCCTGAACGGCCTCGGCTTTAATCTGGTGAACGTGTCGATCATGACCTGGCTGCTGCGCCGATCGCACAGCAGCGGGAAGCTGGCGGCGGTGTAGTGACTTCGTCATGCCCGGCACTCGGGTCCGGCCTTCGGCCGGCCCGAGCACAAGCCTTGTGCCGGGCATCCACGTCTTACGGACTTTCAAGTAAAAAGACGTGGATGGCCGGGACAAGTTTACAGCCGGGCCGGCCAACGGCCGGTCCCGGTTGCCCGGCCATGACCACATACCTAAAACGCGTCGTCGGGCAATTCCATGGTGGAGGCCGCACCGGCCTGGATGCGGGCCAGCCGCGTCGCGGTTTCCGGCAACATGCGCTCCATGAAGAAGCGCGCGGTGACGAGCTTTGCGTTCATGCGCTGCGCCGAGCCGTTGGCGTTCTTGGCGATCGCGGCTTCGGCAATCCGGCACCACATGTAGCCGAGCGCCACGAGACCGAAGAGATGCATGTAGTCATAGGAGCCGGCGCCGGCATTGTCGGGCTTGGTCATGGCGTTCTGCATGAACCACATCGACGCCTGCTCGAGGTGTGCGAGTGATGCGCCCAGCGGCTTGAGATAGACATTCATCGCGTCATTGTTGACGCGTTCCTTGAGATAGGTCTGCACCTCGTTGAAGAAGGCCATAAGCGCGCGGCCGCCGTCCTTGCCGAGCTTGCGGCCGACCAGATCGAGCGCCTGGATGCCGTTGGCGCCTTCGTAAATCTGGGCGATACGCGCATCGCGCACGAACTGCTCCATGCCGTGCTCGGCAATGTAGCCGTGGCCACCGAACATCTGCTGCGCCATCACCGCATTGGCGAAACCGCTATCGGTAAGTACGCCTTTGATCACCGGCGTGAGCAGGCCCATGTGATCGTCGGCGCTCTGGCGTTCCTTTTCATCTTCGGAACGATGCGCAATGTCGCTTTTGAGCGCGGTCCACAGCACCAGCGCGCGGGCGGCTTCGTTGAAGGCGCGGATGGTCAACAGCGTGCGTCGCACGTCGGGGTGCACGATGATCGGATCGGCCGGCTTGTCCGGATATTTGGTGCCCGAAATCGCGCGGCCTTGCAGACGCTCTTTCGTATAGATCGCCGCGTTCTGATAGGCGACTTCCGACTGCGCCAGTCCCTGCACGCCGACGCCGAGGCGCGCTTCATTCATCATCGTGAACATGGCGTTGAGGCCGCGATTTTCTTCGCCAATCAACCAGCCGGTAGCGCCATCATAGTTCATGACGCAGGTCGAGTTGCCGTGGATGCCCATCTTCTCTTCGATCGAGCCACAGGTGACGGCATTGCGCGCGCCCAGCGACCCGTCATCCTTCACCATGATCTTCGGTACCACGAACAGCGAAATGCCTTTGGTACCGGCGGGCGCGCCTTCGATGCGCGCCAGCACGAGATGGATGATGTTCTGCGACAGATCGTGCTCGCCGGCGGAAATGAAAATCTTGGTGCCGGAAATCTTGTAGCTGCCGTCCGCCTGCTTCACCGCCTTCGAGCGCAGCAGCCCGAGATCGGTGCCGCAATGCGGCTCGGTGAGATTCATGGTGCCGGTCCACACGCCTTCGACCATCTTCGGCAGATATTTTTTCTTGATCTCGTCGGATGCGTGCACGAGCAGCGCCGCGATCGCGCCCTGTGTGAGGCCGGGATACATCGCGAATGCCATGTTGGCGGAGCAGAGAAATTCGTTGACGACGATGGTCATGGTCGCCGGCAGGCCCTGCCCGCCGAATTCCGGCGGCACCGAAATGCCGATCCAGCCGCCCTCGACGATTTGCTTGTAGGCATCCTTGAAGCCGGTCGGCGTCGTCACGCTGCCGTCGGCGGCGCGCTTGCAGCCTTCCTTGTCGCCGACGCGATTGAGCGGGGTCAGCACCTCTTCGCTGAACTTGGCCGCCTCGCGCAGCACTGCCTCCACCACATCGGGGGACGCATCCGAAAAGCCGGGCAGATTGCCGTAGTGGTCGAGATGGAAGACGTCGTTGAGCAGGAACAACGCATCGTCCACAGGCGCCTTGTATGTCGGCATGGCTCTCTCCCCGGCAACGCGCCGCGAGGTGTTAACAGAATATGAAGCGAACGGTTTCCGCTTCCCCGATCGTGCGCCGACCTAGCGGCTACTTCGGTTCGTATTATGACGAAGCCGGTTTACACCTGCGTTAAGGGCCGTGGAAACGCCGCTATCAGCGCGTTCCGGGCATGCGGGTGGGGCTCGCGGTGCCGGATTCCGTGAGCATCTCGGTATAGATCCGCCGCAATTCAGCGATCGCCTGCTCGATGTCGCGGCGCTGCCGCTCCAGCAGATTGATCTGGTCGACACATTTGCGGCGGCCGATCGGCAGGACCTTCGCGCCTGAGCCTGCCGGCACCGCGAGCAGTTCGCGGATCTCGTTCAATGTAAAGCCGAGCCGCTTGCCCTGAAGGATGAGGGCGACGCGGTCGCGGTCGACGTGGCTAAAGCCCCGTGCGCCGTCGCCGCCGTGGCGATCGAGCAAGCCTTTGCTTTCATAAAATCGCAGCGCCCGAAGCGTCACGCCGGTCGCGCGGGCTAGCTCCCTGATCGTGAGGCCCTCACACACCTCTGGCGTTGCTGGGGAATCCCCGCCGCCAGCAGGTAGAAGCGTACCGTCCTGGGTATGCGTGCGATCGTTGCTCGCCATGGCCGCCAACTCAAATTTCGCTATCTCGAATCGCGCAAATTTTAAACATGCAACCAGCAGGGGTAGCGGCATTCAGGTATGTCGGCCGCAAAAATATTACAGCCCACCGACGGGAATATTCCGTGACCCCGGTACCGCGATTGCGGGAATTCGCCGGAAACAACGGCGCATCCGCAAAACGTTAACGGCTTGTTTACCGCAACCAGCAAAAAGTCGGTGTGTGGACGAAGGACCGAGCCCCGTATCCACCCGCTGTTAACGCGCTGGTTCTCCGAGAGTCGATCCAGACTCTGAGCGTCTCCACCTCGGATGTGGGTGTGGGCATGAAATTAGGTTTCCCGTGGAGCGTCAAAGATATCCGGCCGGAAGCCCGCGACACCGCGCGCGAGGCGGCGCGGCGCGCCGGCCTGCCGGTGAATGAATGGCTCAACGCCGTCATCCTGCAACAGGCCAACGGACAAACCGCCAATTCGTTTGCGCGCGGCAATGACGGCGGCTCCGCCGACCACGAATTCACAAAATTATTCGCAAAATTATTCCCAAGTACATCTGCGGCTCGACAATCTTGCGCGCCGCATGGACCAGGTCACGCGCCGCGGACCAGCGGCCTACGCGCCAAAGCGCAACCGCGAGGAAGCCGACCAGGTCGCCGAGCTGATCACGCGGCTCGAGCAGCGGTTTGACCAATTCGCCGCGACCGGCCCGGCTGTGACGGCGGCCGCGTCGAATACACACGTGCCGCCCGGCATCGACCGCGCGGTTGCCGAAATCAGCGCGCGCCGCCGCGCGCTCAACGGCGAGACGACTCCGGTCGCCGCGCCGGCGCCAGTGCCGACGCAGGACCTGTCCGGCCTCGAAACCGAATTGCGCCGGATCACCAACCAGATCGAGACATTGCGGCGTCCGGACGTTGAGGAAGCGATCAATGCGCTGCGTGCCGAGCTGGGCGCCATCGGACGTACGCTCAACGAGGCAATGCCGCGCCGCGCCCTCGAAGCCATCGAAAGACAAATCCAGGATCTGAATCAACGCATCGCGGAAGGCCGGCAGGCCGGGGTCAACAGCGGCGCGCTCGAGGGGATCGAACGCGGCCTTGCCGGCGTACGCAACGCCTTGCGCGACCTGACGCCGGCGGAAAATCTCGTCGGTTACACCGACGCCATCAACGCGCTTGCACACAAGATCGATCTCATCGTTGCCCAGCAAGATCCCGCGACGATGATGCAACTCGAGAACTCGATCGCGACCTTGCGCGAGCTGGCGGCACATGTCGCATCGAACGAGACCGTGAACAGCCTCGCCGCCCACGTGCAGTCGCTGGGCGCGAAGGTCGACCAACTCGCCAGCAGCGGCGCAAGTGCGGCGTTCAGCAATCTTGAGCACCGCATCGACGAGATCAGCCGCGCGCTCGCCCAGCGTCCGCAGGCGGATCACGGCGTGCCCGGGCGCCTCGAGGCGCTGATGCAGGCGATGTCCGACAAGATCGAGCAGATGCAGCAGGCGCGCGGCGAGCCCGTCGCGTTCGGGCATCTCGAGGATCGTATCGTCCAGCTGGTGACCCGGCTGGACGCGTCCGACGCGCGGCTCGGACACCTGGAAGCCGTCGAGCGCGGTTTGACGGACCTGCTCGTGCATATCGAGGACCTGCGCGCCAACAGGCCGTCCTCCGCCTTGCGGGCCGAAGACACCTCCAGCATCGACACGCTCAAGCAGGACGTCGCGCGAACACAAAGTACGGTCGAGGCGATGCACGGCACGCTCGGCCAGGTGGTCGAACGCCTGACCGTGATCGAGAAGGACATTCACAGCGATCGCCGGGCACCCGCCGCTGCCGACAATGACATCCTCGAGCTGACGCAGCCCGCCGGAAACCTCGGAGTGGGTTATGCCGCCGACGCTCCGGAGATCATGCCGCAACCGGCGTCTGACGATTTCGTGCAAGCGCCCGCAATGATCCTGACTGAGCAGGCGCCCGCCGAGCCCGAACCGGTCGCCGCGGAGGCACCATCCGCTCCGGCCCCGGTCGTCACCCGTCAGCCGGCGGCGAGCTTTGCCCCCGTCAACACGAACACGCTGCCAGACCAGCCGCTCGAACCGGGCTCGGGCCCGCCGCGCGCGACCATGAACGCAGGCGCGCGCATCGTCGCCTCGGAAGCAGCCCTTGGCGGCGTGCGGCCGGCTGTGGCGGCCACCGGCAACAAATCAACCTTCATTGCCGCTGCCCGGCGTGCAGCCCAGGCGGCCGGGCAGGATCCGAAAGCGCGGTCCTCGCGCGCCGATGCGTCCAAAGGCAACGGCAAGCCGCTGCGCTCCAAGATGGCGACGCGGGTCAAATCGCTGTTCCTGGCCGCGAGCATTGTCGCCATCGTGATCGGGTCGATTCAGTTCCTCGGAAACATTTTCGATTTCGGATTTTTCGATACGAACAACGCCAAGCTCACCCAGGAATTCGACCCGGATACGCCGACCAGCGACGAACCCGGCACCACCGCCGACGCGGATACCGGAACGTCACCGGCCCTCGCCGACAATCAGGGGTCAGACCGGGCGGCGACATCCGGCGCCAATATCACGGCATCCTTGCTGGCGCCGCCGACGCTGCCAGCCCCGGCTCCGGCCAAACCCGCCACCGCCCCGGCGGTGCCCGCGATCCCGTCGCCCCTGAATCTCAACCAGGCCGCACAAAATGGGCCGGCGGTAACCGCAATGTCGCCCTTGAGCGCGCCTCTCCTGAGCGCGCCGCCTGCCGGATCGAAGGCGGACGTGACCGGTTCGGTCACGCGCACGCCGGCCGGTAAATCTCCAGCGCAGCCCGCGGCACAGCCGGCTGGCGACCGCCTGCCGGCCGCCATTGCGGGCCCGCGCCTGCGGACCGCGGCACTCAGCGGCGATGCCGGCGCCGCCTACGAGGTAGCGATGCGTTTCTCTGAAGGCCGCGGCGTGCCCGCCAATCTTGACGAGGCCGCGCACTGGTATGAGCTGGCGGCAAGCAAGGGCCTGACGCCCGCGCAATTCCGCTACGCCAGCATGCTTGAAAAGGGCCAGGGCGTGAAAAAGGACCTTGAGTCCGCGCGCAAGCTTTACGTGGCCGCGGCCGGCAAGGGTCACGCCAAGGCGATGCACAATCTCGCGGTGCTTTACGCCGAAGGCATTGACGGCAAGCCGGACTATGCCAGCGCCGCGCAATGGTTCCGCAAGGCCGCGGACTATGGCGTTGCCGACAGCCAGTACAATCTTGGCGTGTTGGCCGCGCGTGGCATCGGCATGGACCGCAACATTGCCGAATCCTACAAATGGTTCTCGCTGGCGGCGGCGCAGGGCGACAAGGACGCCGGCCGCAAGCGTGACGAACTCGCCACGCAGCTGGACGCCCAGACGCTGGCCGCGACCCAGCAGGCCGTCAAAAGCTATACGGCCCAGGCCCAACCGGCCGAGGCCATCACGATCCCCGAGCCGCAAGGCGGGTGGGATCGCACGCCGACCGCCCCCGAAAAGCCGCGGGCCGGCGGTCCGCTTCCGATCGGCGCCTTCAACTCGGGGAAACTGTGAACTGCGGCGGCCCAGGTGCATCTGGACGTGATCACCGGCACGTACATCCGCTAAAGTTGACTTGAGCCTCGAGTCAGTTCGTCTCAAGACTGTCATCAGGATCGACACCGCTGACGTTTCGGCGCGTCATGGTGTTTACTTCTTTGAAGTGGCGCCGGTGCACGGCATATACGGCCCGCGCACCGGTCATAACCTCGGACGCAGCGCTTGCAGATTTACCTCCCCATCGCCGACTTGCCTGTGAATGTCTTTCTCGTGCTCGCGATGGGGCTCGCGGTCGGCTACATCTCCGGTATGTTCGGGATCGGCGGCGGCTTCCTGATGACGCCGCTGCTCATCTTCATCGGCATCCCGCCCGCCGTGGCGGTGGCGACCGTCGCCAGCCACATCGCGGCGTCCTCGTTCACCGGCGCACTCGCTTACTGGCGGCGGCGCGCGATCGATATCGCGCTCGCAATGATGCTGCTGAGCGCCGGCATCGTCGGCACCGCCAGCGGCGTCTGGCTATTCACCGAACTGCGCGCACTCGACCAGCTCGACCTGATGATCGGGCTTTCCTACGTGACACTCCTCACCGCCGTCGGCGGCATGATGATCTACGAGAGCCTGCGCGCGGAGTTGCGCGCCCGGCAGGGACAGCTGGTCACGTTGCGGCGGCCGGGGAGCCACACGTGGCTGCATGGCCTGCCGTTCAAGCTCAGGTTCAAGCGCTCGAAAATCTACGTCTCTGCCATCCCGGTCTGGGCGATCGGATTCATCATCGGCTTTGTGGGCGCGATCATGGGCATCGGCGGCGGCTTCTTGCTGGTGCCGATGCTGATCTACTTCCTGCGGGTGCCGACCGCCACCGTCATCGGCACCTCGATGGTGCTGACGCTGGTCACGATGGCCTCTGCGACGGTGATGCACGCGGCCACCAACCACCTGGTCGATGCCGTGCTGGCGCTGATCCTGATGGTCGGCGGCGTGATCGGGGCACAGTTCGGCGCGCGCATGGGACAGAAGATGCGCGGCGAGCGGCTGCGCCTGCTGCTCGGCCTTCTGGTCTTCGCGGTCGGTTGCCGTTTTGCGTACGAACTGGTCGTGCGGCCCGATGATCTTTATTCGCTCCGTTTGGTGAGGCCCGATTAATGCGGCGTTTCGCGCTCATCCTCACGGTTGTTGTGGCGGCCGGCACCATCGGGCCCGCCAGCGCCGAGCGGCTGGTGGTGTCGCTGTCGAACCATCGCGTCGCCGTCACATCGAGCTTCGTCGGCGAGGAACTGGTGCTGTTCGGCACCGTCGAACCCGACCCTGCCACGGCGCCGCTGCGTCCGCCTTACAATCTCGTCGTCACCGTGTCCGGACCACGCGAGACGCTGCGCACGCGCCGCAAGCAACGCATGGCCGGCATCTGGGTCAATGTTGATTTACGCGAGTTCGTCGGCGTGCCGGCGTACCTTGCCGTGCTGAGCAATCGCCCGGTCACCGAAATCGCCAACGAGGACACACTGCGGCGGCTGCAGATCGGCCTCGATAGTTTTCTGCTGCCGCAGCGCATTGGTTCCGACCTCGCGGACACCGTCCGTGATGATCCGTTCCGCAGCGCCTTCGTACGGCTGCAAATCCAGCAAGGGCTCTACCGCGAGTCCGGCACCGCCGTGACATTCCTTACACCCACGGTGTTTCGCGCCGCTATTCCCATGCCCGCGGCCGTGCCGACCGGCAATTACGCGATCGACGTCCAGTTGTTCGCCGGCGGCATCCTGGTCGCGCGCACCAATTCGGCACTGGAAGTGATCAAGACCGGCTTTGAGCAATATGTCGCCGATGCCGCGCGCGACTATGGCCTGCTTTATGGGGCGGCCACCGCCATGATGGCGCTGCTGATCGGCTGGTTTGCCAGCATGGTATTCGCACGCGACTAGTGCAGCGGCGCGACCGGCGTGGCGACGCCGGGTTGCAGGAGGCGCAAGCGCGCCCCGAAGCCGAGCGCGTTGAAGGCTTTCTGCAGGTCATCCCCGCTCTGCTTGAAATGCGCCCAGCCGTCGGTGTGAACGGGCACGATCACAGCGTCGGGAAACGCCTGCGCTGTTTCGATGGCGTCGTTGGTGTCCATGGTGAGATGAAACGGCCCGCGCGTTTGCGCTGAACCGGCAAACAGCACCACAATGCCCGCCCTGAAGCGGCGCGCGACTTCGGCAACGCCGTCATACCAGACCGTGTCGCCGGTGACGTAGACCGGCCCTGTCTCGCGATTCTTGACCGACAGCATGAAGCCGATGACATCGCCGGCCAGCGGCTCGATGCCGGCAGGGCCGTGCCGCGCGGGCGCTGCGGTAATCTCGATCGATCGTCCGTCCGGCTTCGTCAAGGTTGCGGACTGCCACGGCCGCAAGCCCTCGGCAGAGCCGCCGAGTCTTTTCGCGCCGACAGCGGTTGTAAACACGCGCGGTGCCTTGCCGAGGAATTCGCGGCCGGCGTTGTCGAGGTTGTCGGCATGCTGATCGTGACTGAGCAGGACCGCATCGACCGGACCTATGTCCGCAAGAGAAAGAGCCGGACGCGTCGTCTTGGTCAGCGTGACGTGCGGCAACTTGTAATCGCCGGGTTCGTCGAAGGTGGGATCGGTGAGAAGACGAAAGCCGGAATATTCAATAAGAACCGTGGGACCGCCGATCAAGGTAAAACGGGGCGTGTTCATGATTGCTTCTCCATAGATCAGGTGCGCGCCGGGCCCGGCCGCGTGACGAGATAAATTCCGAGGACGACCGGAATGATTCCGATCAGGTCCGACAGCGCGACGTGCTCGCCGAGCAGGAGCCACCCGAACAGCATGCCGAGCGGCGGCAACAGGAAATAATAACTGCTCGCCGCCGTGGCGCCCGACACGGTCAGGATCTTGAACCACAGCAAGTAGGCGAAGACGGACACCAGCAGGACGAGAAAGGCGAAGCACGCAAGCAACCGCCACGTCGGCACGATGTCGCCGATGCTCTCGGTAGCGAGCGAAAAGGGCAGCAACGCGATGCCGGCGGCAAGACTCTGCACGCCATTGCCGATCCACAGGCCGTCCTTGGGCGCGTAGCGCTTGAACAGGATGGTGCCGCCGACGAACGACAGCAGCGACACCACCGTGAGCAGGATTCCGCGCAGATGGTCGGAGCCGATCGACAGGCGGCTCTGCACGATGAAGGCGACGCCGGCGATGCCCAGCACGAGGCCGATGGCCTTGGCCCAGGTCATGCGCTCGCCGAGCACCAGGGCCGCGAAGACGGCGGTGACGATCGGATTTGCGCTGAAGATGAGAACCGACAGGCCGGCTGAAATATCACGCAACGCGACGTAACCGACGCCGAGATAGATCGCCTGGTTGGCAATGCCCAGCAACGCGAACAGCAGAATGTCCCAGCGCCCGAGCGTCCACCGCACGCGGCTGACCGCGGCAATGCCGAACATCAACACACCCGCGATCAGGAAGCGCGCGGCGAGCAGGAGCAACGGCGGGCAATCGGCGATCGCCAGTTTGGCAACCGAAAATGCCGAGCTCCAGAGCATCAGGAAGACCGCGACCATGAGCGGGAGCGAGAACGCGGCGAATACCGGACGGCGAGCCGGTAGGGCGACAGCTGCGGGGTGCATGGGAATTTCCTTTCGCACCGCAATAAATAGGCCGCCCCCTTACTATTTGGAAATTAAATGATAGAATGTGTGGCAGTGGTTTTATGAATGGATAGAAAACCATGATGGATATTGAACTTCTGCGCAGTTTCGTCTCCGTGGTCGACGCCGGCGGCTTCACCCGGGCGGGCGAGCGTGTGCACCGGACACAGTCGACCGTCAGCCAGCAGATCAAGCGGCTGGAAGACATGCTTGGCCGTCCTTTGCTCGAGCGGAACGGCAAACAGGCGACGCTCACCGAGGAAGGCGAACGGCTGATCTCCTACGCCCGGCGTATTCTTGCGCTCGAGCAGGAAGCGCGCGACGTGGTTGCGCGTCCGGTCGTCGACGGCGTGGTGCGGCTCGGCCTCACCGAGGATTTTGCCGCCTACCGGCTGCCCGAACTGCTGTACGGCTTCAAGCGCACGCGGCCGACGTTGCGTCTCGACGTACGCTGCGGGTTGAGTGCAACGTTGCAACGCGCGCTCGATGCCGGCGAACTCGATCTCGCTTTGCTGAAGCGCGAGGCCGGACTGCCGGGCGCCGTCGCTGCGTGGCCGGAGCGGCTACAATGGGTGACCAGCCGCGCGCATCCGATTGATCTCGATCAGGATCCGGTGCCGCTCGCGGTCGCCGAGCAAGGATGCCTCTATCGCAATCAACTCATCCATGCGCTCGATGCGGCGGGCCGCACCTGGCATGTCGCCTACACGAGTCCCAATCTGCACGGCATCCAGGCAGCGGTTTCGGCCGGGCTCGGTGTGAGCATTCTGTCCGACATGGGAATCCTGCCGGAGCACCGCATCATCGCCACCCATGGTTTCCGGCCGATCTTAAAAACCGAGCTGGCGCTCATTGCGGCCGACAATGCCAGCCCCGCGGTCCGGCGCCTGGCCGATCTGCTGGCGGATTTCTGCACCGGCATCAAGACGCGCACGACGGCAATGAAAGCCGTAGGGAGCTAGTCCGGCAGACAACGTTTGGCGCTGAATGAATAAAGACGGCCTTCGCCCAGAAGGTGCGCGCTGAATTTCAGCGTGCCGAACAGATCGCAAAACGCGGCATTGCGCACGTTGAGGCCGCCGGTAAATGCGCCAAAGGCCGGCATCACCATGCGTGTCTTGTCCGCCGCAAAGCAACGGCGGCTCACCGCGCGCCCGCGATGAGAAATGCGCGCGACCGGATGCAGATGTCCGCTGATCTCGCCGGCCGTGCCGCTCGGCAAATGCCGGAACGTCAACGCCCCCAATGTCAGTGAACCGACAAAGGTGCCGCCGATGCCGGCGGCCGGCTCGGGATCATGATTGCCGGTGATCCAGATCCAGTCGCGCCCGCGCTGCATGATGCGCAGGCCCGCGCGATCGTCGTCGGCAAGCCGCGCCGGGCCGCCGCCGTCATGGAAACTGTCGCCGAGGGCGATGACGCAGCGTGGTGCATAATGCGTGATCAGGCGCGCGAGCCGCGCCAGTGTCGCCGCGGTGTCGTAAGGCGGCAGCAGCACACCGCGCGCCGCAAAGCTCGAGCCTTTTTCAAGATGCAGGTCGGCGACCGCCAGCACCCCCTGCTCCGGCCAGTAGAGCGCGCCGTCGGGATCGGCGAGGAGAGAATTGCCAGAAATTGAAACGTCATGGCCGGGCATAGCCGTCTGAAGGACGGCGTGCTTTTGCACGCCTATGTCCCGGCCATCTCGCTTAGGAGAGTAAGACCGTGCCCAGGAATCGGGATCACCGGGACTCGCGCCTTCGGCGCGGCCCGGTGATGACACCGAATTATTGGCACGGGAAGGATTCACCGCATCGCTTCCTTGATCAAATCGTCAGCCGCTTCGGCCAGCAGACTGTCCGAAGCCTCGCCATAAACCGTCTCACGCCCGATCTCCAGCAGCACCGGAACCGAGAGCGGCGAGACATGGTCGAGCGCTTTATGGACGATTCGGCCCTTGATGCGCGAGAGCATTTCGCCAAGCCGCTTGATGTCGAGCAACCCGGTGGCGGCATCGGCGCGCGCCGCGCGCAGGAGAATGTGGTCGGCCTGATGCTTGCGCAGCACGTCGTAGACGAGATCGGTGGAAATCGTGAGCTGGCGGCGCGATTTCTCCTCGCCCGGGAACCGCTTTTCGATCAGGCCGGCGATGATCGCACAACTGCGGAAGGTGCGCTTCATCAACGCCGATTCCGCCAGCCAGGCTTCCAAGTCGTCCCCCAGCATGTCTTCGTCGAACAGTGTGGCGAGCGACAGATCGCCGCGTGCAATGTGCAGACCGACATCGCCGAGCCCCCACACTGCCAGCGCATATTCATTGGCGACAAAACCGAGTGGCCGCATGCGGGCCCGCTCCAGGCGGCGCGTGAGCAGCATCCCCAGCGTCTGATGCGCAAGCCGGCCTTCGAAGGGATAACAGACCAGATAATATTTCGCGGCGCGCGGGAAGGTCTCGACCAGCAAATCGCCGGCGCGTGGCAGCAGTGAGCGCCATTGCTGGATCTCCAGCCACTCGCGCACTTGATCCGGCAATGCGCGCCATGCCTCGGGTTTTGCAAGGATCGCGCGTACGCGCGCGGCGAGATACGTCGAGAGCGGAAATTTGCCACCCTCATAGGCCGGCACCTTTGGATCGGTGGCATTCGACCGCGACACATAGGCTTCGTTTTCGACCAGCGCCTCGTATTTGAGAATTTCGCCGGCAAACACGAAGGTATCGCCCACCGCCAGTGTCTCGATGAAATATTCCTCGACCTGACCGAGGATCCGCCCGCCGCGCGGAACAACAGCGCCGCTGCGGCGCGAGCGCACCAGCCGCACCTTGATCATGTCGGCCTCGACGATGGTGCCGACATTCATGCGGTAACGCTGCGCCACGCGCGGGTGCGTGACGCGCCAACGGCCGTCCTTCCCAAGTCTCGTATCTTGCCTGATCTTGGCGAAGCGCTCATAGGCCTTGAGCGCGTAGCCGCCGGTCGCCACAAAATCGACCGCGGCATCGAAGTCGGCGCGCGCGAGGCAGGCATAAGGCGCCGCGCTCCGCACCTCGGCAAACAGTTCATCGGACAGAAATGGCGCGCCAACCGCGCGGCCGAGAATATGCTGCGCCAGCACGTCGAGTGCACCGGTGCGCAAGGGCGGCGTGTCCTGCGCATTTTCCGAGACCGCGTCGATGGCCGCGCGGCACTCCAGCACCTCGAAACGATTGGCCGGCACCAGCACTGCTTCCGACGGCTCATCGAGCCGGTGGTTGGAGCGGCCGATCCTTTGCATCAAGCGTGATGAGCCCTTGGGCGCGCCGACATTGATCACCAGGTCGACGTCGCCCCAATCGACGCCCAGATCGAGTGACGACGTGCACACCACCGCGCGCAATTTTCCCGCAGCCATCGCGTCTTCCACGCGCCGCCGCTGCGCCACATCGAGCGAGCCGTGGTGCAGGGCGATGGCGAGATTGTCGTCATTGGTGCGCCAGAGTTCCTGGAACAGGAATTCCGCCTGGCTGCGCGTATTGACGAAGATCAGCGTCGTCTTATGCGACTTGATCAGCGCATAGATTTCGCCGAGTGCGTGGCGCGCCGAGTGCCCGGCCCAGGGCAGATTCTCTTCGGTATCGAGCATCGTCACGCGCGGCTGCGCGCCCGCCTGCGCAATCACGACATCGGCATGCGCCTGGCCATGCAGCGGCTGCGGCATCAGGAAACGGCTAAGCTCGTCCGGTTCGGCCACGGTGGCGGACAGGCCGACGGTCGTGAGCTGGGGCGCCAGTGCAAACAGCCGCGCCATTCCAAGCGAGAGCAGGTCGCCGCGTTTGGACGTCACCAGCGAGTGCAATTCATCGAGCACCACGCGCCTGAGCGTGCCGAACAGGTAGGGCGCATCGGCGCTCGCCAGCAGCAACGCTAGCTGCTCGGGCGTCGTGAGCAGAATATCGGGCGGGTCGCGGCGCTGGCGCTGCCGTTTCGACGCCGGCGTGTCTCCGGTGCGCGTTTCGAGCCGCACGGCTAAGCCCATTTCCTGCACGGGGATTTCGAGGTTGCGCGCAATATCGACGGCGAGCGCCTTCAATGGCGAGATGTAAAGTGTGTGGAGACCTTGCGAGCGCGTCAGCGTTCGACCGGTCGACTTTAGATTGCGCGACCGCAGGCCGCGTTCACTCAATTCAATCAAGGTCGGGAGAAATCCGGCCAGCGTCTTGCCGCCGCCGGTCGGCGCGATCAGCAGCGCCGAGCGTCCGGCTTTTGCCTTTTCCAGCAAGTCGAGCTGATGCGCGCGCGGCTGCCAGCCGCGCCGTGCGAACCAGCGCGCGAAAATATCCGGCAGTTCCGGCGCGGTGTCGAAAAGATCGCGGGCAGGTTCCATGGATTGTCAGCTTGCGGCACGACGATCAGCCCGGGGACTGGAGCGCCTTTTTCGGTGCGCGTCGAGGCAAAATCGAGGCTGAGCGCCTTGAAACCAGCAGCGACCAGCGCGGCTTGCACATGCGCTTTGCCGTGGGCGTAACGCAAGGTCTCGCGCAGCACGACACCGTCACCGTCATGGGTCTCGACGCTGAACGCCAATGGAGCGGACGGCGCCAGCACCTGCGCCGCCGCGCGCAGGACGGGCGCAAGGTCGTCGAGATACACGAACACATCGCCGGCGAGAATGAGATGGTAGCGCGCCTTGAGCGCCGCTTCGTCGGCGAGAAACCGCAACACCTCACCTTCCACCAGCCGATCATAAAGGCCTTTGGCGCGCGCCTGCGCCAGCATCGCCGGAGACAGGTCGACGCCGACCATCCAATCGCTGACCGGACGGAACGGCAGAGCGGCAAGCCCGGTGCCGCAGCCGAGATCGAGCACCGAGCCGAATTTCATGCGCCGCCCGGCCTGCGCGGCCGCCACCGCGCCATACAGAAGCTCGGGCGCGCGATAGCTCAAGCCTTCGGTCAAAGCCCGGTCGAAACCCGCCGCGTAGCCATCGAACAGCGTGCGCACATAACTTTCCGGCATGGTGGCTGCCGCTTCAGCCCCGAGCCGCACGAGATGCAACGCGGCGCCGTGCCGATCCTGCGGATCAGCCGCCCTCGCCCGCGCAAAAGCCGCAATGGCGCCGGCACGGTCGCCCAGCTTTTCGCGCAGTTCGCCGAGCACGAACCAGGCCGGAGCATAACCCGGAGCAAGCTCGAGCGCCTGCACCAGCAGATCGGCGGCGCCGGCAAGGTCACCCTTGGCCTCGCAGTCGCGCGCCCACTCAAAACGGCGGTCGGCGATCAGGTTGCCGGACGACAGATGGATCGGCTGCAGCTGCAAGGCGTCAAAGTCCCGGTTCTTTGGTCTGATCTTCAGAGTAGCTTGGCGCCACGATTTTAGGGCATATCTGTCACCGGCGCGCGCGTGCTAGCATCGCCGCCGCAGGAGGACGCATCGCACTATGAGCAATGAAACGGTGACCAAGGTTTTCGGCGGCTCGCCGCTGGCGGTTCTGGGCCGCCTTATTCTGTTGTCGATCCTGATCGGCGTGATCCTCTCTGCGCTGGGGCTCGACCCCTTCGACATCGTGCACAGCATCGAGCGGCTGATCCGCAGCCTCTGGAATCTGGGCTTCGACGCGTTCCGCTGGCTGTGGCGGTATTTCCTGCTCGGCGCGGTGATCGTGATCCCGGTCTGGATCCTGATGCGGTTGTTCAGCGCGCCAAGAGGAAAGTAACGGAACAGAATTTGTTTTGTCATGGCCGGCCTTGTGCCGGCCATCTCGCTTAGGAAGGCAACGTGGTGCCGAATTTATCGAGATCGCCGGGACAAGCCCGGCGATGACGGCACCTGCTATCACCCGGGCCAGCTTTCAGCCGTGATCGCGGCCGCATCGGTGCCGACCATCGAAACCAGCGAATTGCGATTGCCGCGCTTGAGCGCCGCCGTCAGGTCCGCCTTGATTTCATTCACGACACCGATGCCGCGATAGACCAGCCCCGTGTAGAGCTGCACCAGCGTGGCGCCGGCCTTGATCTTGGCAATGGCCGTGGCGCCTGAGTCGATGCCGCCGACGCCGATCAACGGGAACGCGCCTTCGGCGCGCACGAACGTCTCCGCCAGCATGCGGGTCGCGAGCTTGAACATCGGCCGGCCGGATAAGCCGCCCTGCTCGCGTGCTTTCTCGCGGTCGCGCAACGAACCGGGCCGCGAGATGGTGGTGTTGCCGACGATCATGCCGTCGACGCGGCGCTTGCGCGCAACCCCGACAACGTCATCGAGATCGGGCAGCGTCAGGTCGGGCGCGACCTTGAGCAGCACAGGGACGAGTCCCGCACGCGCGCGGATCCGCTCGCGCGCCTCGAGCACGCGGCCAAGCAGGTCGTCGAGCGCGCTTGCCTGCTGCAGGTCGCGCAGGCCCGGCGTGTTGGGCGACGACACGTTGACCGTGAAATAGCTGGCAACGCCGGCAAAGGTTTCGATCAGCCGCGCGTAGTCTTCCGTGCGATCGGTGGAGTCACGATTGGCGCCGATGTTGACGCCGACGATACCGGCGGCGTTGCGGCGGCGGGCGAGCCGCATGTGCACCACGGCCGCGCCGTCATTGTTGAAGCCGAGCCGGTTGATGACGGCCTCGTCGGTTTCAAGACGAAACAGGCGCGGCTGCGGGTTACCGCTTTGCGCGCGCGGCGTGATGGTGCCGACCTCGACGAAGCCGAAGCCGAGACGCAGCAAGGCATCCGGCACCTGCGCGTTCTTGTCGAAACCGGCCGCGAGGCCGACGGGATTCGGAAACTTGAGCCCGAAGGCGCGCACCGATAGCGCGTCGGCATCGGCCGCGCCCTTGACCACCGGCATGAACCGCAGCGCCTTGATGGCCAGCGCGTGCGCATCTTCCGGATCAAGCGCCCGCAGCAGCGGGCGAGACAGGCGGTCGAAAAGACCGATCACCAGGCGGCCTCCGCACTTAAAGGAGAATCGACCCTATCGGTCCCGCTGAGGTTTATTCAAGGCGCGATCACAGGAAACTGTTGCGGAGGGGGGGCGACTCAAGGCTATAATTCCTATCCGCGAACCGTAGTCGCAGACGGGCCTGTTTTCATGGCAATGCTGACCCATAACCAGATCTGGACGGCCCTCGACCGCCTGGCCGCCCGCGCCAAGCTCACGCCATCCGGCCTCGCCAAGAAGGCGGGCCTCGATCCGACCACCTTCAACAAATCCAAGCGCGTCACGCCGGAAGGCCGGCCGCGCTGGCCGTCGACGGAATCGGTCGCCAAGGCGCTGCAGGCCACCAACACCAAATTCGATATCTTCGTCACCTTGATCACCGATGGCGGCAAATCGGCCATGAATAACGTGCCGGTGATCGGGTTCGCCCAGGCCGGCGCCGGAGGATTTTTCGACGACGGTGGCTTCCCGGTCGGCAAAGGATGGGAAGAGATCGCCTTCCCGGCCGTTTCCGACGAGCATGCCTATGCGCTGGAGATTTCCGGAGACTCAATGCGGCCGGCCTACCGCGCCGGTGATGTCATCATCGTTTCGCCGGGCGCGACCGTGCGTAAAGGCGACCGCGTCGTGGTGAAGACCAAGGACGGCGAAGTGATGGTGAAGGAGCTCAAGCGCAAGAGCGCAAAGTCGGTTGAGCTCAAGTCGCTCAATGCCGAGCACCGCGACCGCACGCTGCCGATGTCCGAGGTCGTGTGGGTCGCGCGCATCGTCTGGGCGAGCCAGTAGACGTAACGCGGCCATTGGCCGCCCGTTCGTTCAACAAGTAACAGTCATAGCCAGGAGGATAACCATGGCCTCATTGACTCATTCCTGCACATGTTGCGCAGATTTGCTCGGCAAACGCTTTGATCGACGACGTTTCCTTCATCTGACGGCCGGCGCCGGGCTGGTCGCGGCCGTCCCGTCGCTGGCCTTTGCGGCAAAAGGAAAATACGAGGCGATGCTGCTGAACTGCATCGACCCGCGCTTTCCGGAACCGACGATCCACTACATGGAGCGGCGCCATCTGGTCGGCCAATACAGCCAGTTCACATTTGCCGGCGCCGCCATCGGCGTGGTGGCACCAGCCTTCAAGGATTGGGAAAAAACGTTCTGGGACAATCTCGCCGCTACGATTGAATTGCACAAAATCAACCGGGTGATCGCGATGAACCACCGCGATTGCGGAGCCGCCGAGATTGCCTATGGCAAAGAGAAAGTCGCCAACCCGCGCATCGAAACCGAGACACACAAGGCCGCGCTCATGGAATTTCGCAAGCGGGTCGGCGAGCGTCATCCCAAGCTCGCGGTCGAGACTGGACTGATGACACTCGGCGGCAAAGTCGAGATGTTCGTCTAGGCCGCCGTCAGGCGCTGCGCGCCAGCGCACCGTCGATCATGTCGACGGTGTTCTGCAGACCATAGACCGCCGCGAACGAGCCGAAGCGCGGCCCTTTCTCCTGGCCCAGCAGCACCTGGTAGAGCATGTTGAACCAGTCGAGCGAGACGCCCGGCTTGCCGTCCTTGGCTTTTTTCTTTTGATCCAGGAACGGCTCGCGGCGGCCGACTTCGTACACCACGTTCTGGATATCCTCGGCCGTGGCATCGGGCTGCAATTGCGACAGCGCATCGCGCAAGTCGCTCAAGGCCGCACGCTCGCCGGCGGTCGGCTCGCGGAATTTCTTTTCCGTCAGGACGAAGTCGCGGAAATAATGGATAGCGTATTGCACGAGGTCATTGAGCTTGGGGTGCGTCTGCGGTGTCACGCCCGGCCGATAGCGGCCGATGAAGCCCCACAAGGTTTCGGCATTCTCGGCATTCGACGACGACACCAGCGTCAGCAGCAGATTGAATGAGATCGGCATCTCGATCTTGGGCGGGTTTCCCGAGTGAATGTGCCAGACCGGGTTAGACAGCTGCTGCCGCTGATCCTGACGCTCATACCCGCCGAGAAACTGGAAGTACTCGTCGACGGTGCGCGGGATGACATCGAAATAAAGCCGCTTGGCCGCTTTCGGCTCGCGATACATGAAGAGTGAAAGACTTTCCGGGCTGGCGTAGCGCAGCCATTCCTCGATCGTCAGGCCGTTACCCTTCGACTTGGAGATCTTCTGGCCCTTTTCGTCGAGGAACAGCTCGTAGTTGAAACCTTCCGGCGGCCTGCCGCCAAGCGCGCGGCATATCTCGCCCGACAGCTTGACCGAGTTCGATCAGGTCCTTGCCGGCCATTTCATAATCGACGCCGAGCGCGACCCAGCGCATCGCCCAGTCCGGCTTCCATTGCAGCTTGCAGCGGCCGCCGGTGACGGGAACAGTGAATCGTTCGCTGGTTCCGGGCTCTTCATACGTGATCGTGCCGCGCTTGGCGTCGTGCGCCAGAATCGGAACCTGCAACACCACGCCGGTCCGCAGGTCGATCGGCAGAAACGGCGAATATGTCGCCGCCCGCTCCTCGCGCAGCGACGGCAGCATGATGCCCATCACCTCGTCGAACTGCGCCAGCACCTTGAGCAGCGCTGCATCGAAGCGCCCCGACTTGTAGCATTCGGTCGATGACATGAATTCGTATTCGAATCCGAAGTGATCGAGGAAGGCACGCAGGCGCGCATTGTTGTGCTCGCCGAAGCTCGCATGCGTTCCGAACGGATCCGGCACCTTGGTCAGCGGCTTGCCGAGGTGCTGCTCCAGCATGTCCTTGTTGGGGACGTTGTCGGGGACTTTCCGCAGCCCATCCATATCGTCCGAAAAGGCGATCAATCGCGTCTTGACCTTGTCGTCGGTGAGAACGCGGAAGGCGTGGCGCACCATGGTGGTGCGCGCGACCTCACCGAACGTGCCGATATGCGGCAATCCGGACGGACCGTAGCCGGTCTCGAAGATCACTTCGTCCTTGGGATGCTTCTTGAGCCGCGTGACAATCTTGCGCGCTTCCTCGAACGGCCAGGCGTTCGATTGCTCGGCGACTTCTCGCAAGGACGCAGCGGTATCGTTGGCGGACATCATGGTCTCCGGGCCGCGGACACTAGAAATCCATCGCATTCACGTCAAACGAATCCCGTCATTCCGGGACGCGAGTGAAGCGAGCGGACCCGGAATCCAGAACCATGCTGTACGCCGTCATTTTGCTCTGGATTCCGGGTTCATCCGCCTGCGGCGGACGCCCAGGAATGACCGCGGTCAAAACGGGCTCACCGGGAAATAGCGCAGCCACAGGTCGGTGAAGCGGCCCTTCTCCCAAAGCCGGAACAGCGCCCAGTTGAAGGCCTGCCGCAACACATCATTTCCGCGCCGGACCGCGATGCCGACGCCTTCTCCGAAGAACCGGCTTTCCAGATAAGGCCCGCCGCGGAATGCGCAGCAATTCGCCGAGTCCGTGCCGTTGAGCCAGAACGCGAGCGACACGCCGTCGCCGAACAGGAGATCGACGTCACCACGCTTCAATGCGAAGCGCGCGGCATCGGCATCCGGATAAGGACGCAACTCGGCCTCGGTGAACAGAATCTTGAGATAGGCCTCGTGCGCGGTGCCGGCGACCACGCCGATTTTCTTCTTTTCAAGCGCTTCCGGCCGCACATCGTCGATGTTGCTGTCGCGGCGCGCGACGAACCGCGCCGGCGTGCGATAGTAAGGATCGCTGAAATCAAGCCGCGTGCGCATCTCTGGCGTCGCCGCGATCGAGGCAATGATGGCGTCGCCATTGTTGGTGTTGAGCGCGCTGATCAGCGTGTCGAAGCGGCGCATTTGCACCGTGCAGGCAACCTTGAGCTCCTCGCAGATCATCCGCGCCAAATCGACATTGAAGCCGGTCGGCGCGCCATCCGGTCCGGCATAATTGAACGGCGGATAGTCTGTCTCGGTGAGGAAACGGACGATGTTGATGCGCGAGAGGTCCGGCCGTTCCGGCCGCCGCCGTGGATCCCAGAAGCCGGGCACAGCCAACGTATCAGGCGGCGGCGTGACGGTTGGCGGCGCGGGAGCCGCACCTTGCGGAGGCGTCTGCGCCTGGGCCGTCGCGATCGTGGCGGCCAGCATGGCGGCAATGATGATGACGATGGCGCCGCCGCGCATATCTTGACCGCTCGTCCAGTTCATTCGCCAGCCTTCATCAACGGGATTCGCGGCGAACATACCATCGCTGCAGCGGCGGGCCAGCCACAATCGAACATCAACAGATGAGCTATGCAGTCAGGTGCTTCTCGATATCGTGCACCGGGTGCTTGACCAGATCCTTGTCGATCTCGCTGCGAATGGCGCCGCGCAAGGCCTGCGAATAGGCATGGCGGATCATGCCGAGCGCACGCGGGGGCGCCACCAGGATCATTGACTTCACCTTGCCGGCTGCGACGTCGCCGTCGAGCCGTTGGGCGAGATGGGTGAGGAAGACCTGTTCGGACTGATCGTGCCAATCGGTCTGTTCAACGGCACTGCGTCCATTGCCTACCGAACTGTGGGTGCGGCCGGGCTTGTCGGCGCCAAGCTGATGAGTGGCCAAATCCTTCTGCTCGAGAACCTGCACTGTCTTGAGGTTGGGAAACTTGCCGTCACCGGTATTTTCCAAAATCAGCGCCTTGGCGCCATCGCAGACCACAACCCATTCGCCATGTTTAATCGAAAGTCCGGACATTGATTGTCTCCTCAAATTTTCAGCAGCCTAGAACGGGTACGCCCGCGTGGTTTTGTTCTGGATCAAACGCGCCAGGCCCTGATTTCGTTGCCGGACCGAGTGATTTTGTCAGTTGGTGCCGTCGAGCAAGCGGCGAGCAATGACCTGCGCCTGGATTTCGGCCGCGCCTTCGAAAATATTGAGGATGCGCGCATCGCACAGAATGCGCGAAACCGGAAATTCCAGCGCAAAGCCGTTGCCGCCATGCACCTGCACGGCGTTATCGGCGGCGGCCCAGGCGACCCGCGCCGCCAGCAGCTTGGCCATGCCGGCTTCCAGATCGCAGCGGCGGCCTGAATCTTTTTCGCGCGCGGCAAAATACGTGAGCTGACGCGCGATCATGATTTCAACCGCCATCATGGCGATCTTGTCGGCCACGCGCGGAAAGCCGACGATCGGGCCGCCGAACTGGACGCGGTTCTGCGCATAGTCGAGCGCCTGCTCCATTGCCGATTGCGCGACACCGACCGCGCGCGCGGCGGTCTGGATGCGCGCGGATTCAAAAGTCTGCATCAGCTGCTTGAAGCCCAGGCCCTCGACGCCGCCCAGCAGGTTCTCGGCTTTGACTTCGAATCCGTCAAAGGCGATTTCGTACTCCTTCATGCCCCGATAGCCGAGCACCTCGATTTCGGTGCCGCTCATCCCTTCGGCGGGGAAAGGGTTCTTGTCGTCGCCGCGCGGCTTTTCAGCGAGCAGCATCGACAGGCCGCGGTGGCCCGCCTCTTTCGGATTCGTGCGCACGAGGAGCGTCATCAGGTCGGCGCGCACCGGATGCGTGATCCAGGTCTTGTTGCCGTAGACTTTGTAGACATTGCCTTCGCGCACGGCGCGGGTCTTGATCGAGGCAAGATCGGAGCCGGTATTCGGCTCGGTAAAGACGGCCGTCGGCAGCACTTCGCCGGACGCGATCTTCGGCAGCCATTTGTGTTTCTGTTCGGACGTCCCGCTGCCGAGAATCAATTCGGCGGCGATTTCCGAACGCGTGCCGAGCGAGCCGACGCCGATGTAGCCGCGCGAAAGCTCCTCCGACACCACGCACATCGATTCCTTGCCGAGGCCCAATCCGCCGAACTCTTCGGGAATGGTCAGGCCAAACACGCCGAGCTCGGACATCTGTGCGATGATCTCGAGCGGGATGTAGCTGTTGGTGCGATGCCAGCCTTGCGCATAGCCAATCACTTCGCTGTCGGCGAACTTGCGCATTTCCTCGCGAATTGATTCCAGCGTCTCGTCGAGACCGCAGGCGCCGACAGTGGCGCCGTGGCTTGCGCGGATCAATTCGATGAGCCGCGCGCGCCGCTCGGCCGTGTTGCCACCGGAGATGAGGCCTTCGATCACCGGATTGATGCGGGCGGCCACCTGGGCGGGCGACAGGCCGAGATCGAACGGCCGCACCACCTCGCCCTGGCTCATCGGAATGCCACCGATGATCTGGGCGAGATATTCGCCGAGCCCGATACGAATGAGGAGGTCCTCGACCTCGCCAAGCGTGCCCTCGCCGGCCATGCGCGCGGCATAGGCCGCAAGCTGCCGCACCGCCTCGACATAGGTGGCAAACCAGGCGAGCCCGTGGGTCGCACGCTGCTCGCGGTCGAACAGGCGGCTCACCAGGTGCCCTTCCACAACGACCCGCTCACGCACCTTGGCCGTTGCGTCCCCCAGCAAGGCATCGAGCGCGACGCTCGCCTCGCGTGCGAGTTCGACCAGTTCGGGATCGGCGATGGCGGTTCGGGAAGCGGCGGTTGGCATGGACTCCTCGGTCGGCGGTGCCGACGTCACCGACAGTACGCGTGCACTGCACAAAAGCAAAGCCGGGCGGGCTTTTGCCGCGAGGCCGCCGGGCAAATCGGCGCAAATTGCTACAATAATTAACTATTTCCGGCTTTCATTACGAAGGTACCTCTGAGCAGACCCCTGCCGAGACCTCCGAACCCGCTGCATGCGCTCCATCGACTTATCCATGCCGTTTAATTGGCTGGCCCGGATGCTCACCACATTTTCGGTGCGCACGCGCATTGTCGTTCTGGCGCTGATCCCGGTCGCAGGCTTTCTCGCCAACGGTCTCACATATACATCCGGGGAAGGCGACGTCGGGCGCGCCTTCGCAACCGTCACGCAATCCACCGCATTGGCGGATGCCAGCCGCGACTTCAAGAGCGCGGTCGCGGCGATGCGCCTTGTCGTGAAGGACTTCAGCGTCAGCCCCAACAACAATCTGGTCATTATTTTCGACGAGTCGCACGGGCTTGCCCTGAAGGCGCTCGACAGCATTTCCGGCGCCATCGATCAGACGCGCGCTGAAAATATCGTCAGCATGCGCAACGACGTGACGGCGCTGCGCAAGAACTTCGACGACCTGGTGCGCGAACAGAAGATCCTCGGCTACGACGATGCGTCGGGGCTGCGCGGCAACCTGCACACCGCGGGTAACGCCGTCGAGCGCATCATCAACGAGAACATGTCCTGGCTGGCGAAAGATGACGCCACGAATTTGATGATGACGCTGCTCTTCATGCGTCACTACGAGGCCGACTATCGGGTCGACCAGGACGAGGTGGCACGCCAGCAATTCGAGCGGGGCTACAAGAAATTTACCGACGCCTTTGCCCTTGTCGACGGCACGCCCCAGATGAAGTCGGCTCTCGAACGGCAGGTAAAAACCTACGCCGATACGTTCCAGGACTGGGTTGAAGGCTATGGCCGCGTCCGCCCCATCCGCGCGATTATCGATATCGACAGCCAGCATATGCTGCCGCGTGCGGATGAGATCATCCAGTATGCGCGCGATACCGCCGACGATGCGGCGCGCCGGCTGGACAAATCGCAGGCCAGGACACGCACCGGCATCATCATGGTCGGCATAGCCATGGTCGCGCTCGGGCTCGGCTTCAGCTGGCTGATCGGCCGCAGCATCACCCGCCCGCTGAACGGCCTTGCTACGGTCATGAAACGGCTCGCCGATGGCGACACCACGACGCGCATCCCGGCAACGCACGCGCGCGACGAAATCGGCGAGATGGCGCGCACCGTCATTGTATTCCGGGACAATATGATCGAGCGCGAACGCCTGGCGCAGACGCAGACCGAGGCGAGCCGCGCGCGCGAGCAACGCAGCGACGTGATCGCCGATACGATTATGCAATTCGAGCATTCCGTCGAAAACGCGCTGAGCACCTTGCGCGCGGCGTCGATGAAGCTGGAAACAAGCTCCGCCGACCTCAACAAGGCGGCTGACACGGTCTCCTCGGAGACCGACACCGCCAAGAGCCGTGTGTCGGCCGCGTCCGAAAACGTCACCGCGGCGGCAAGCTCGGTCGAGGAGCTGGCGGCATCGATTGGCGAGATCGCCTCGCAAGCCGCAAAATCAACCGATGTTGCCGGCCGCGCTGTTTCGGAAGCGCAGCGCACCGTCACGACAATGAAGGAGCTTGGCAGCGCCGCGACCCGCATCGGCGAAGTCGTGGGGCTCATCCAGGCCATCGCCGGGCAGACCAATCTCCTCGCCCTGAATGCGACAATCGAGGCGGCGCGCGCCGGGGAATCCGGCAAGGGGTTCGCCGTTGTCGCGGCGGAGGTGAAATCGCTCGCAGGCCAGACCGCCAAGGCAACCGAGGAAATTGCCGAGCAGATCGGCGCGATTCAGTCGGCGGCCGCGGATGCCTCGCAGGCCATCGAGCAAGTCGACACCATCATCCGCGACATGGCGTCGATTGCCACGACGGTTGCGGCAACCGTCGACCAGCAGAACTCGGCCGTTGCCTCGATCGCGGAAGGTGTCAGCCGTGCCTCGGGCGAAGCGCGCGTCGGCGCGGATGCCATGAGCCGCGTGGCCGGCGTGACGGCCGAGGCCCGCGCGACGGCGTCCGGCGTCAAGGATCTCGCCGACTCGGTCGCACATGAGGCCGAGGGTCTCGAAGCCCAGGTCCGTCAGTTCCTCAGCAACGTCCAGGCGGCCTAGTTCCCCTCTTCCGGCCTGCGGAAAGAGGGCGAGAACGGTCTTGCAAAGCTTCGCGCAATAGATGATTTGAGGGGTTCCCGCCAACGGGAGCGTCCATTGGGCTTTCTCAAGCATTCACTGCGAATTGCCGACGCCGCTTTTCGCCACTTCATCGCCGACGATGGATGGGCGATCGCGAGCCATATCGCGCTCTCCACGCTGATGGCCCTGTTTCCGTTCCTGATCGTGGTCACGGCGCTTGCCGGATTCTTTTTCGGCTCGAAAGAACTCGCCGATGAAGCCGCCCATATCCTGCTCGAGGCCTGGCCGAAGGCGGTGGCCGCTCCGATCGCACTCGATATTTCAGGCGTGCTGACATCGACGCGCGGCGACGTCCTCACGCTCGGCGTCCTGTTCGCGCTTTATTTCGCGTCCAGCGGAGTGGAGAGCCTGCGGATCGGGCTCAACCGCGCCTATGACATCAAGGAGCGACGCTCCTGGTGGCTGCTGCGAATGGAATCGATCGTCTACGTCCTGGTTGGCGCGGTGGCGATCCTGGCGTTTTCATTCCTCGTGGTGCTCGCGCCGCTGATCCTCGCCAAGCTCGTGCAATATGTGCCGGCGCTTGAAGAGTTCGGCGATCTCATAACCTTTGCGCGCTACGCGGTCGCGGCCGTAGTGCTGGTGGTCGCATTGATGATCGTGCATCTCTGGCTGCCGGCCGGCCGGCGTTCGTTCGCCCAGATCGCGCCGGGAATCATCGCCACTTTGGTGTTGTGGCTGCTCAGCGGCGCCTTCTTCGGCCGTTATCTCGCCGAATATGCCTTTGCCTATGTCTCGATGTACGCGGGCCTGGCATCGGCCATGGTCGCGCTGGTGTTTCTCTACGTGTGCGCGTCGATTTTCATCTACGGCGGTGAATTGAACTCATTGATCGCGCAAAGCCGCGCCAAAAAGAACAAGAAAGACTAGCCGGCCGACGCTTCCTGTGCATCCTCGAACGTCTTCAATCCCAGGCGCGGCGCATTGACGATGACCGCCATGTTGCCGGGCGGATGCTGGTTCTTCCACATCTTCATATGCGCGAGCGGGATGTTGTCCCACGTGAACACTTCGCTCATGCAGGGATCGATACGCTGTTCGAGCACAAAGCGGTTTGCCTGCGAGGCCTGCTTGAGATGAGCGAAGTGCGAGCCCTGGATGCGCTTCTGCCGCATCCAGACATAACGCGCGTCGAAGGTGAGGTTGTAGCCCGTGGTGCCGGCGCAGAACACGACCATGCCGCCGCGCTTCACGACCAGGCAGGAGACCGGGAATGTCTGCTCGCCGGGATGCTCGAACACGATGTCGACGTCGCGCTTGCCGGTGATGTCCCAGATCGCCTTGCCGAAACGGCGCGCTTCCTTGGTCCACTCATTGTACTCGGGCGTGTTGACCGCCGGCATCTGGCCCCAGCACTTGAAGTCCTTGCGATTGATTACGCCCTTGGCGCCGAGGTTGAGAACGTACTCGGCCTTGGATTCGTCCGACACGACGGCGATCGCATTGGCGCCTGACGCCGCCACAAGCTGTACGCCGAAAACGCCGAGCCCACCCGACGCGCCCCACACCAGCACATTGTCGCCGGGCTTGAGCGTGTGCGGCGAATGGCCGAACAACATGCGATAGGCCGTCGCCAGCGTGAGCGTGTAGCAGGCCGATTCTTCCCACGAGAGATGATTCGGCTTGTGCATCAGCTGGCGCGACTGCACGCGGCAAAATTGCGCGAACGAACCGTCGGGTGTCTCGTAACCCCAGATGCGCTGCGACGGCGACAGCAGCGGGTCGCCGCCATTGCAGTCTTCGTCGTCGCCGTCATCCTGATTGCAGTGAACAATGACTTCGTCGCCGACCTTCCAGCGTTTCACTTTTGCGCCGACCGCCCAGACCACCCCCGATGCATCGGAGCCTGCGATGTGGAACGGATGCTTGTGGCCGTCGAGCGGCGAGATCGGAATGCCGAGCCCGGCCCAGACGCCGTTGTAGTTGACGCCACCCGCCATCACGTAGACGAGCACTTCGTCGTCGCCGATCGTCCAGGTCGGCACCACTTCGAGCTGGAATGACTGGTCGGGCGGGCCATGGCGTTCCTTGCGGATCACCCAGGCGTGCATCTTCTCGGGCACATGGCCGAGCGGCGGAATTTCTCCGATCGCGTAAAGATCCTTGAGCGGAGCAACACTCCTCATCTTCGCGACAGCCGCCATCGACATTCTCCCTGCCCTGATAACAGTCTGGCGCATATAATGTTGCATCGCAATATTACCTTCGACGCACTGAAATCTGTCGATATGGCAGCGGGTTAGCGCCTGCCTCCCCCTGCATCGGCAAAACACGCGGTCCGCGCCTTAAGGTTTTTGCAATGCGCGCCGCCTAGCGTGCCCGGGACTCACCCCGAGCACAGAATGTCCGAACAGATCATTCGCCGGACCGGACGGATCGTGGACATACAAGCCACCATGCCGTGGCTCGTAGCCGCCGGCGTGTATGTGCTGCTGCTCGCGCTCGGCCCGCGGCTGCTCAACGACCCGGACACCTATTCGCATATCGCGCTCGGGCGCTGGATTCTCGAACACCACGGCGTGCCGACCACCGATCCGTTTTCCGCGACGCTGCGCGGAGCGCATTGGGTCGCATTCGAATGGCTGTCGCAGGTCACCTTCGCGGCCGCTTACGCGATTGGCGGCTGGACCGCTGTCGTCGCGCTCTCCGCAGCCTCCGTATCTCTCGCGATCGGCCTGCTGACTCGATTTTTGCTGCGCGAATGGCAGCCGACCGCAACGCTGACGGCGGTGCTCATCGCGTTTCTTTTGACGGCGCCGCATATCCTGGCGCGGCCACATATTCTCGCGCTGCCGATCATGGTGGCCTGGATCACGACGCTGATCCGCGCCGTCGATACACGCAGCGCTCCACCACTGCTTCTTATTCCGCTGATGACGCTGTGGGCCAATTTGCACGGCAGCTTCACGTTCGGTCTTGCGATGATCGCGCCCATCGCATGCGACGCGATCTGGCGTGCGACGCCGGCGAAGCGCATGAAGCTCGCGCGTCACTGGGCGTTGTTTGGCGTGCTCGCCTTGGCCGCGGCCTGCATCAATCCTTACGGCCCCGAGATGATTCTCGTCACGTTCCGCACCGTGGCGCTGGGCGCGGCCTTGACGACCGTCACCGAATGGCGTCCGCAGGATTTCAGCCACATCGGCACCTTCGAAATTCTCATGCTCGCGGCATTTGGTTACGCGCTCTATCGCGGCGTTACGTTACCGCTGCTGCGCATCGTGATGGTGTTCGGCGTCTTGCATCTGAGTCTGTCGCAAGTGCGTCACGCCGATCTTCTCGGATTGCTCGCGCCGGTCTTCCTGGCGCGTCCGCTGGCTGGACAAATCACAGCCCTTGCGGCCGACCGGACGAGCGAGATGCGCCTTGGCCTATGGCCCCAGGCGGCAGCGCTATTGCTGCTGATCGCCGTGACGGGCCTCGCAGCGATGCGCACGGATGTATTTCCATCGGTCAAGAATACGCCGGCGAGCGCTGTCCATTCGATCGACGTCGCCAAGGTCGGCACGATCCTCAACGATTATAATTTCGGTGGTTATCTCGACTTTGTCGGAATCCCGCCGTTCATCGACGGCCGCGCCGAGCTCTACGGCGAGGCCTTTATGCTCCGCCACGATCGGGCGCTGAGCCTGCAGAATCTTCCGGACTTCCTGCGGCTGCTCGACGAATATCATATCGGCGCGACGCTGCTCGCGCCGTCTACGCCGGCGGTCGCCATGCTCGACCGGCTGCCGGATTGGCAGCGCACCTACGCCGATGACATTGCGGTGGTGCACGTGCGGCGCAGCAAACCACCGGCACGCAAAAACTAATCACCGCGCACGGCAGTCGACGCAGCCACCGCTTTGGTATTCAATCTCTCTATTGACGGCCCACCGTCGGGGCGGGCCGCGGTCAGGGAGGGCGTCATGGATCTTCAAGGCCTCATCATTCTGCTCATCATCGGCGCGGTTGCGGGCTGGCTCGCCGGGATGATCGTTAAAGGCATGGGTTTTGGCCTGATCGGCAACATCATCGTCGGCATCGTCGGCGCCTTTATCGGCACCTGGCTGCTCGGGGTTCTCAACGTCCACATTGGCGGCGGCATTATCGCAGCCATTATCAATGCCACCGTTGGCGCCGTCGTCCTGCTCTTCATTATTGGCCTGGTGAAGCGGGCCTAAAGCCTCTCTTTGCGGGTTTAAACACCCAGCGACGGGCAAACTGCCGGGGCGGACGGCTCCGGCAGGGGTGTGGATGTTGCATTGCAACAAACGCTGGGCCACACTGCCGCGTCAGGCAGCCGATGCGCGACAAAACTCAACGCGACAAGCCGTGGATCTTCCGCACCTATGCCGGCCATTCGACGGCCGCGGATTCCAATGCGCTCTACCGCAAGAATTTAGCCAAGGGGCAGACCGGGCTCTCGGTCGCCTTCGATCTGCCGACGCAAACCGGCTACGATTCCGATCACGTGCTGGCCAAAGGTGAGGTCGGCAAGGTCGGCGTGCCGATCTGCCATCTCGGCGATATGCGCGCGCTGTTCGACAGCATCCCGCTCGATACGATGAACACCTCGATGACCATCAACGCCACCGCGGCGTGGCTGATGGCGCTCTATATCGCGGTCGCCGACGAGCAAGGCGCGCCGCGCGCATCGCTGCAAGGCACTATCCAGAACGACATCATCAAGGAATACCTGTCGCGCGGCACTTATGTGTTCCCGCCGGCACCGTCGATGCGGTTGATCAAGGACGTGATCCTGTTCACGACCAAGGAAATTCCAAAATGGAATCCGATCAACGTCTGCTCCTATCATTTGCAGGAAGCAGGCGCGACGCCGGTTCAGGAACTCGCCTTCGCACTCGCGACGGCGATCGCCGTGCTCGACACCGTGAAGGCGTCCGGCCAGGTGCCGCCGGATAAATTCGGCGACGTGGTCGGACGCATTTCATTTTTCGTGAATGCCGGAATGCGTTTCGTCACCGAGCTCTGCAAGATGCGCGCCTTCACCGAGCTTTGGGACGAGATCACGCGCGAACGCTACGGGATCACCGACGCGAAGCAGCGGCTGTTCCGCTACGGCGTACAGGTGAACTCGCTCGGCCTCACCGAGCCCCAGCCTGAAAACAACGTGACACGCATTCTGATCGAGATGCTGGCGGTAACTTTATCCAGGAACGCGCGTGCACGTGCCGTGCAGTTGCCGGCCTGGAACGAAGCGCTTGGTCTGCCCCGGCCATGGGACCAGCAATGGTCGCTGCGCATGCAGCAAATTCTCGCCTACGAGACCGACCTGCTCGACTATGGCGACATTTTCGACGGCTCCGGCGAAATCACGCGTAAGGTCGAGGAGCTCAAGCAGCAAGCCAAGGAAGAGCTCAAGCGCATCGACGAGATGGGCGGCGCGGTCGCCGCGGTCGACACCGGCTACCTGAAGCAGCAGCTTGTCGAATCGAACACGGCGCGACTGGAGGCAATTGAGCGCGGCGATCAGATCGTCGTCGGCGTCAACAAATATCTCGAGACCGAACCTTCGCCGTTGGCCGACGCCGCCGACGCCATCCTCACCGTGTCGGAAGATGCCGAACGCGGGCAGATCGAAAAGCTGAAAGCCTGGCGTGCGCAGCGCGACAACAAGGCCGTGCAGGAGGCGCTGGCCGAACTCAAGCGCGCCGCCGGCGGAGGCGCCAATATCATGCCGGCCTCGATTCAGTGCGCAAAGGCCGGCGTGACCACCGGCGAATGGGGCTGGACGTTGCGCGAGGCCTTCGGGGAATACCGCGCGCCCACCGGCGTCGGACGCGCCATGCGCAATGATGTCACCGGTCTCGATGAAATCCGCGCCGATGTCGATCGCGTTTCGCGCAAGCTGGGACGCCGTCTCACATTCCTGGTGGGCAAACCCGGCCTTGATGGCCACTCCAACGGCGCCGAACAGATTGCCGTGCGTGCGCGCGATGCCGGCATGCAGGTCGTCTACGAGGGCATCCGGCTCACGCCGGAAGAGATCGTCGAGGCCGCGCGTACACAGAAGGCGCACGTGATCGGGCTATCGGTGCTGTCGGGCAGCCATCTGCCGCTGGTCGAGGACGTCGTCGGCCGCATGAAGCGGGCCGGGCTCGATGTCCCGGTCGTCGTCGGCGGCATCATTCCACCGGAAGATGCCGCCGAGCTGGAAAAAGCCGGGGTCGCGGCGGTCTATACGCCCAAGGATTTTGAGCTGAACCGCATCATGTCCGACGTCGTGCGGATCGTTGAGCGCGCCAAGGGCGCAAGCAACGTTTAGCTGGGAAGCCGTCATGGCCGGGCATAGCCGTTCGAAGAACGGCGTCGCTTTGCTCGCCTATGTCCCCGCCATCCCGATTCATTTGCACGGTATTGCCATCCTAAGCGGGATCACAACGGAAGTCGGGCCTGCCCGACTTCCGCATAATTGAGTGCCGTAAGTCGGATAAATCCGACTTACGGTGACAAGCCCGGTGATGACAGAGTGGATAAAATTTGCGCGAGCTTTCCCGGACTCACCGGCTTTGCGAGATAAACGTTCATGCCGGCCGCGCGGGCCGCTTGTTCGTCGCTGCGTTCACCGCGGCCCGAAATGCCGATGACCGGTGTTTGGCCTGCCTTTCCCGGAAGCGCGCGAATGCGTTGCGTTGCCTCGACGCCATCGAGACCGCTGAGCATGACGTCCATCAGGACCGCGTCATAGCCGCCGCGCGCGACCGCCGCCACCGCCGCCTCCCCCGTCTCAGCAAAATCGACGCGGTGGCCCAGCTCCCGGAGAATCGTGTTCATCACCACACGACCATACGGATTGTCCTCGGCGCAGAGAATTGAGAGCGACCGCGTCGACACAGGTCGCGGATCCACCCGATTGGCTCCCGGTGCGTCCACGGGCTCGGTCATTATCGTCAACTGGAAACGCGAGCCGCGGCCGCGGCTACTGGTCACCGTCAGATCGCCGCCCATCACCTTTGCAATCCGTTTGACGAAGGACAGGCCAAGACCGGCGCCGCCGTAGCGCTTGGCAATCTCGACGCTGGCTTGCGCAAATGGCCGGAAAAGATGCTTGAGATCGCTTGCGCTCATGCCGATGCCGCTGTCGGCAAAGGTAAATATCAGCCGTATCCGCTTGCGCGGCGCCGGCTCGGAGGAAACGCTGAACGTGACCGTTCCTTCGTGGGTGAATTTCACCGCGTTATCGGCGAGATTTTCCAGCGCAGCACGCAACCGCAAGACATCGGCCGACACCATGGCGGGGAGATCGCGCGCGATCCTGGTTTCGGACTCAATCGCCTTGTTGTTCGCACGCGCGGCCAGCGCGATGCCCACCGATTCACCGAGCGCGCGCGGCGAAAACGGCTCGCTGCGCAGCACGAGGCCTTTGGCATCAGCCTTGGCGGCATCGACAATCAACGTGGCAAGTGCCGCCAGGTGGTCGGCGCCGCTTTTGACCGCATTTGCCCATTCGCGCTCGCGCGCACCGAGATCGGACGTCGCAAGCAACTCCGCCAGGGCAACGATCCCGGTCAGTGGCGTGCGAATATCATGCGCGATTCCGGCGAGGGCGGCTTCGATGGCACGCGGATCGGCGGCGCTTGCGCGCGACGACGCTCGCCGCCGCTTGACGACTTTGCTCTTGCGTCTGCGCTTCGCCATATCCTTACCCCGGAGCCGACAATGCCACGGAAGCCGCGCTCAATCGAGCCCGGCCAGACGGCGGATCTCGTCCGGCGATGCGCCGCGCGCGCGCAGCTCGCGCAAGCCGGTGGATTGCGTTGATTTCGAGAGCTTGTGGCCATCGGCGCCGAGAACGAGGCGGTGGTGATGATACCGCGGTTGCGGCAGGCCGAGCAGCGCCTGGAGCAAGCGGTGTACCGCGGTCGCATGAAACAGGTCGCGACCGCGCACCACATCGGTGATCTCCTGCGCCGCGTCGTCGACGACCACCGCAAGATGGTAGCTGGTCGGCGTCTCCTTCCGCGCCAGGATCACGTCGCCCCATATCGCGGGATCGGCCGCGATGGCGCCGGTTTCGCCGTTTGGTCCGGCGCCCGTTTCAGCCCACGTCAATTTGCCAGCGCGCGTCAGCGCCGCCTGCATGTCGAGCCGCAGCGCGTAAGGCTCGCCGGCATCGATGCGCCGCTTACGGTCGGGCGCGGACATCGTCCTCGCATCGCCCGGGTAAAGCGGCGCGCCATCGGGATCGCGCGGCCAAGGGCGAGTACAAGGGCGAGTACAAGGGCGAGTACTTGGCGCAGTCGCCTCTTTTGCCGCGACCAGGCGCGCGATGTCGGCGCGGCTTTCGAAACTCGGATAGACCAGTCCCATCGCTTCGAGACGGGCAAGCGCGGCACGGTAGTCGTCGTAATGCTCCGATTGCCGCCGCACCGGGCTTTCCCAGGTCAGCCCGAGCCACGCCAGGTCTTCATGGATCGCCGTCTCGAATTCCGGCCGGCAGCGGGCCGTGTCGATATCCTCGATGCGCAACAGCAGCCGTCCTCCCATGGCCCGCGCCATGTCGGCATTGAGCAGCGCGGACAGTGCATGGCCGAGATGCAAATAGCCGTTCGGCGATGGCGCGAAGCGGAAAACGGGTGGCGGCATGGCGGCGGTCTCGGTGACCCTCTCCCCTTGTGGGAGAGGGTGGTCCCGAGTGAAACGAGGGACCGGGTGAGGGGGTAGCTTTCAATGCGCTGCGATGTAAAGAACCCCCCTCACCCGGCACGCACTTCGCTAACGCTCAGTGCGCGCCACCCTCTCCCACAAGGGGAGAGGGTAAAGAAGACGCAGCGACATCGCGCACCATGACCCACTTCCTTCACACCGAGGCCGATCTGCAGGCTGGACTTGCGCAGCTGGTCCTTGCCGACCCGCGGCTCCTGCCGGTCGCCGAAAAGGCCGGGGCCTTCAGCTTGCGCCGGCGCGAGGCGGGCTACGCCGGCCTGTGCGCCATCGTATGCGGCCAGCAGCTTTCAACCGCGGCCGCCGCAACAATCCGCGACCGTTTATTTGCCGCCTTCGATCCGTTTCACCACGACGCCGTACGGACCGCGCGCACCGACAAGCTCAAGCGGCTCGGCCTGTCCGCCGCAAAGATCAAATCGATCAAGGAAATCGGCAAGGCCGTGGCCAAGGGCCGCATCGACCTCACCGCGGTCGGCAACATGGACGCCGATCTCGCGCACGCAACGCTGACCGCACTGCATGGCGTCGGACCCTGGACCGCCGACATCTACTTGCTGTTCTGTCTGGGACACGCCGACGCGTTTCCATCCGGCGATCTTGCGGTTCAGGAATCCGCGCGCATTGCCTTTGGCCTGCGCAAGCGGCCCGACGCCAAGGCGCTCACGAAAATGGCGGAGGCCTGGCGGCCCTGGCGCGGCGTGGCGGCGCATCTGCTCTGGGCCTACTATCATGCCGTGAAGAAACGCGACGTGGTGCCGGTTCAGCCGAACAGCCGGCCGAAAAAAGCGGCTGGCAAAAAGGCCGACGAAGAAGGAAAAAGAAGAATGGCTGAACTCGACGGCCCGCGGCTTGAGCCGCGCTCGGGCGCTGCGCACCAGCTCGTTGTCTTCCTGCACGGCTACGGCGCCGACGGTAACGACCTGATCGATATCGGCCGCGCCTGGCAGGAATTGCTGCCGCACGCCGCGTTCGTATCGCCGCACGCACCGCGCCCCTGCGGCCAGGCGCCGGCCGGACGCGAATGGTTTCCGCTGACGTTTCGCAACCCGGACGAGCGCTGGAACGGGGTCAATGCCGCCGCGCCCGGGCTCAACGCCTTTCTCGACGCCGAACTCAAGCGCCGCAATCTGCCGCCCACTGCGCTCGCGCTGGTCGGGTTTTCCCAAGGCACCATGATGGCGCTGCATGTCGGCCTGCGCCGCGCGGTGCCGCCGGCGGCAATCGTCGGCTATTCCGGCATGTTGATCATGCCGGGCGATGCCATGTCGGAAGCCTTTGCGGCCGAGATCAAATCGAGGCCGCCGGTGCTGCTCATCCATGGCGATGAAGATCAATTGATTCCGGTCCAGGCGGTGAACCATTCCGCCGGAGGTCTGGCGGCGATGGAGGTCCCGGTCGAATGGCATATCTCGCCCGGCGTCGGTCACGGCATTGACCAGGAGGGCCTGCGCCAGGGCGGAGAATTCCTGGCCAAATGCTTTGCAGCCCGCAGATAGCTGCCCATAGCTGCCTTGCGGGTAACTCCCCGTCCCGGCTTCACAATCCCGTCACGCTGCCCTATTACTAGGCGTGTTAGCTGCGTGGCGGCAGCGTTCCAAGGAGGTCGAGGAGCGTCGCTTGAACGTGCACGTTTCGCCCGCTGGATTTCCGGCCCTGGTGCTCAACGCGGACTTTCGGCCGTTGAGCTATTACCCGCTGTCGCTGTGGTCCTGGCAGGACGCGATCAAGGCGGTCTTCCTCGAACGCGTGAACATCGTCGCCAATTACGACCGCGCGGTGCACAGCCCATCCTTCGAGATGAAGCTGCCGAGCGTGGTCTCGCTCAAGACCTTCGTGAAGCCATCGACCCATCCGGCCTTCACGCGATTCAACGTCTTCCTGCGCGACCGCTTCTCCTGCCAGTATTGCGGCGACCGCGACGACCTCACCTTCGATCATATACTGCCGCGTTCGCGTGGCGGGCACACCACCTGGGACAACGTGGTCGCCGCCTGCTCGCCCTGCAATCTGCGCAAGGGCAACCTCACGCCGAACGAAGCCAGGATGTGGCCATCGCAAATGCCGTTCCAGCCGACGGTGCATCACCTGCACCGCAACGGACGGCTCTTCCCGCCCAACTACCTGCACGAGAGCTGGCTCGACTATCTCTATTGGGATACCGAACTCGAGCCATAAGGCATCACGTCAATTCCGCATTGGAGTTCGCCATGACCAGCAGGCTGCACGTTCGTCGCAGCGCGCGGATAATTTTGTGCGCACTGGGCGCCTTGTGCTTCGTCAGCGCCGCCACCGCGCAAACGGCGCCCGCTTCGGCGGGAGCGCCCGACCCGCAGCTCATCGAAGACCTGGTCGCGGCCAACCGCATCCTCGCCGACCACGGACTGCTCGATGGCTGGGGACACGTCTCCGTCCGGCACAATCGCGACCCCAACCGGTACCTGATGTCGCGCGGATTGTCGGCCGAACTCGTGACTGAAAAGGACATTATCGAATTCGATCTCGACAGCCGGCCGGTCGATACGCACGGCCTGCCGATGTCGGCTTTGTTCACCGAACGCTACATCCATGGCGAAATCTACAAGCAGCGTCCCGATGTGATCGCCGTCGTGCACACGCACGCGCCCTCGCTGATACCATTCGGCGTCACCAATGTGCCGCTCAAGCCGATGTATCACCGCTCGGCCTTCATCAGTTTCGGCATCCCGATTTTTGAAATCCGCGAGCGCGCCGGCATGACGGACATGTTGATTCGCAATCCGACGCTCGGTCATAACCTTGCCGACGCGCTCGGCAGTCATCCGGCCGCGCTGATGCGCGGTCACGGCGCAGTCATCACCGGACCATCGCTGCCGCGCGTGGTGGGTCGCACCATTTTTCTGGCGCTCAACGCAACCCTTCAGGCCCAGGCCATGAGCATGGGCGGGCCGATCACCTACATGGACCCGGAAGAAGCGCGCAAGATCGAGGAGCGTGAAGGGCACGGACTGGCGCGCACATGGGACGGCTGGAAGAAGAAGGTGATGGCCAAGCCTTGATGCTCAGCCGCCCGGAAGCATGCGCTGCAGGACGCCGTCACGGCGGATGAAATAGTGATAGAGGCCGGCCAGCGACATGCAGGCCGACCAGCGGCAGCATCAGGTAATTGGCCATCAGGTCGTGTACATCGCCGGTCCAGCGCCAGCCGGCTGCACGCGTGCCGACCAGCTGTGGCAATTCGGCGCCGAACATGACGATCGGCATGCCGCGCCAGGAGGCGTTGATCCAGCCGAGGATCGGAACCACAAACAGCAAGAGATAGAGAAGCCAATGCAGGACGCGCGCGCTCTGCACCTGCCAGGGCGGCACGCCATCGAGCGGCGCGGGTTCGGCATGGGTCGCCCGCCAAAACAGGCGCACGACCGCCACCGCAAGGATGATGATGCCGAACGTGAAATGCAGGCTGATCAGCGTCGTCACCGGCGTGTTGCGCCCGATATGCGGCATCGTCCATGCGAAGATGAACTGGGCGACCAGCAGCGCCACGATCAGCCAATGCAGCGATTTCGCAGTGGCCGTATAACCGTTCGCTCGAGCCATCAATTCCTCATGCCCTTGAATTGGAATGAACAATCCCTATATGCGTTCCAGTGATGATGTTGAGCCGCAAGGTTCTATCGTCGAGGCCACGAATTGAGTGGGTGACGCCGGATGTACGCGCGCCTTCGCATTTCGTGGTCGAATTGTTTTGACCCGCCTTAGGCCGGCGTTTTCAGCCTTTCCTTGTCATAACCCGCGACGCGCTTGTAGCTCTCCGACAGCGCCATGAGTTCTTCGCGGCTGATGACGTCATCGATATTCTTGAACGGCTTGTCGCCGGTGCGCCGGTAGACCTCGTGCAGGATCGCATCGGGCGGCGCACTGCGATTGGCCAGCACCACCTGCGCTGGTCGCCGGCAGACGCTTGGCTTCGTAGGCCTTGAGCGCCTCGACCGGGTCCGGATTGGCCTTGAGGGCATCCGACAACGCGCGCGCATCGAGAATGGCCTGCGCTCCGCCATTGGCGCCGCGCGGATACATCGGATGCGCGGCATCGCCCAGCAGCGTCAGGCGGCCGAAGCTCCAGCGCGGCAGCGGATCCTGATCGACCATCGGATATTCCAGAATCTGGTCGGCTGCGCGGATGAAGTCCGGCACGTCGAGCCAGTCGAAATGCCAGTCGGCCATGCGCGCGGCAGGAAGTCCTCAAGTTTTCCGCGCCGGTTCCAGTCGCGCTCCTTGTATTGCGGCGTCTCGATGTCGCACACCCAGTTCACCAGCTGACGGCCGTCGGCGTCGACATTGTTGCGGATCGGATAGATCAGAAGTTTTGCCGGATGATGCCAGCCGACGCGGATCATGCTGGCGCCGGACAGGAACGGTTTCCAGCGCGTGACGCCGCGCCACATGTTGATGCCGGAATATTTCGGCGGGCCTTCGTTCGGATAAAGCTGCTTGCGCAGCACCGAATGGATGCCTTCGGCGCTGACCACGACGCTGCCGCGTTGCGGTTGGCAACGGCTTGCCGTTGACGTCCTCGAAATGCGCGATCGCCTCGGGCCCGTCATGGTCAACGCGCGTACACTTGTGGCCGAGGATGACTTTGTCCTTGCCGGCGCGCGCAAGGAAAGCCTCGAGCAGAACCATCTGCAGATCGCCGCGATGAATGGAGAACTGCGGCACATCATAGCCGGCAAAGCGCCCGGCCGGCTCGCTGTAGATGAACTGGCCGAAGCGATTGTAGAAGCAATATTCGCGCGTGGTGACCGCCACTTTCGCAAGCGCATCCTCCAGCCCGAGCGCACATAATTCGCGCGAGGCATGCGGCAGCATATTGATGCCGACGCCGACCGCCTTGAGCTCGGGCGCCGCTTCGAAAATTCGACAGGCGATGCCGGCGCGATGCAGCATCAGACCGAGAGTTAATCCGCCGATGCCGGCGCCGATAATCAGAACTTCCATGCTGCCATGTTCCCGCATTTCACAGGCGGCCTGCCAGGGCGGGCCGCGGATTGGATTTTAGTCGGATGCCGGGCGGCGCGCGAGGGAGGTCTTGAAGCCCCAGGCCGCAACCGCCGCAAGGAATAGCGACACCAGCACATCATAGCCGGCGAGCGAAATCCCGAGGAAACGCCAGGCGGCCTCGTCGCAGCGCACGATTCTGATGTCCTGGAGTGATTTCAGGAGATTGCCGGTCGAGCCGATGCTGTTGATCGGCCCCGAACAATCGATCGGGCCCGGCCAGAACTTCCATTCGACACCGGCGTGATAGGCGGACAGCCCCGTGTTCCAGAGCATGGCGGCAGTGATGACCGCAAAGCCCGCAAGCATGACCTTGCTCGAGGCGCCGTGACCGGCGCCCAGCCAAAGCAACGCTGCGAGCGGCACACTGACGTAAAATGCGTTGCGCTGTTCGAAGCACAGCGGGCAAGGCGGATAGCCGAGCACGTACTGAAAGAAATATACCGAGCAGATCGTCAGCGCGCCGATGATGGCCACGATCGCTGCTGCGGAGAGCGGTGGGTCACGGCGAAGCAGGGCTACAATGTCATTCATTGTCTGGGCGATTTCCGCATAAGCGGAGTTGGGTGGTGCCGGTGGTCGGGGTCGAACCGACACTCCTTTTGGGAACACGATTTTGAGTCGTGCGCGTCTGCCAATTCCGCCACACCGGCTTTTGGGGGCCTAGCTATAGCGGCAAGTTTCTGTACCGCCAAACAAAAAGGCGGGATGGCTGCCCACCAAAATAAGCCGCATGGCACAAGCGTAAACTGCGCGGTAAAATCGATCCAAACGCCTCATTTCATGGAGTCCCAAAAATGAACGAAGAAGCCCTCAACATGTCACTGCGCAAATTCCTCAAGGTCGTGGGCGTGACCTCGCAGCAGGAGATCGAAAAAGCAATCCGCGCGGCGGTGGCGGACGGCCGGCTGAAGGGGGCAAAGACCGTCGATGCGCAGATGGTGCTCACGATCGGCAAGGTCGGACTCAATCACAAAGTCGATGGCGTGATCGAATTGGAATAGCGGCGATCAAAGCCCGGCCAGCGCTTTCTCGTAATACGACAAGTCGAGATATTCTCCCGGTGGCTTCGTTTCGCCGCCTTCAAACTTGGCGCGCAGCCTGAGGACGTTCTTGAAGCCGTCCATGTCGAACTTGCCGTCCTTGGCCAGCCCGGTCGCCGGGTCGGTAATCAGCGCATAACATTCGGCGGCAAGCTCGGGCGTCAATTTAAGCCGCTCGGCCAAAAGCGCCGTGGCGGCGTCTTTGTTCTTCGGGTCGAGTCCCCAGCGCAGTCCCTCGATGTAGGCCTGCAGATATTTCACCACTGTATCGGGATTGGCTTTGGCCCATGCACGCAATGAAAATCCGGCGGTCGCCTGGTATGGCCCAATCACATTCAGCACCGGCCCCATATCCTTCAGGCCCGACTTCACGCCGAGAAGTGAAAACGGCGCATTGATGATTGCGGCAGCAGCGGTTTTGTCCTGCTGCATTTCTGCCAGCCGCTTGAAGGTGGCGCCCACCGATTTCACCGTGTAGTCGCCTTTGTTCAATCCATTCTGCGCAAGAATCTCATAGAACTGGAAGGCATAGGCGGTATCCACCGCATCCACCACGATGGTCTTGCCGCGCAAATCGCCGATCGATTTGATCTCCGGCTGCACAATCAAACGATTGAAGGTCCGGTCGCCGCCAATCAGACCGACGACATCGACTTTAGCGACGTCGGCCATGGCAACTGCGTTGTCAAAGGCGGTATGCGCAATCTGCCATTTTCCGTCGGCGAGACCCTGCCGCAATACTTCCGAGCTCGGCGCAATCTTCATGTCGACCGAAAGCCCGTGTTTGGCGAAGAAGCCCTGCGACTGCGCGGCGAACAGCGGCAGATTCTGAATACCCACGAACGCCATGATGGTCAGCTTGGTGTCGTCGGCGCGCACGGTGTGGGTCGATGCGACGAGAAGGAACGCTGCCGCCGCGGCGAACAGATGTTTCATCATGGCATCCTCCCATACGCGTTCTTATTGATGTTGCAGTCTACAGCACCGGCTCGGCGCCGACATTCCGCCGGCCGAAGGCCGCTTCCATCTCGCGCCGCACCTTCACCGCTGAATCGCTGGGGTCGTAAGCCACATCGGACCATTTCAGCGCGCCGCCCTCGCGAATATTGTTTTTAAGCTTGACGTTGTGTGCAAGACCGAGTGGCAGCATCTCGTGTTGCAGCGAAAATTCGGCCGGTGTTTGTTTGCCCCACACGCAGAAGCCGCCCTCGCCGTCGAGCATTTCGCCGGCCTTGAGATCCCGCTTCGCGGTTGCCACCACGTCGGATCGAAAGCCGGTGGGCGCGCCGGTCGGCTCATTGCGGAGCGCGCAACTGGCAACCGAAATGCCGAGCTCCAGCCCGATCATGTGGATCGGCCGATAGAGCGCAGCGAATTTGCCGGTTTTGTCCGGCAACATGGCGTATTCCTTGAAACAGCGGCGCGCATAGTCGGTGTCGCCCTCGAACACCACATAAGTGCCGAGCGCCAGGTGATGCGGCACATCGCGGCCGTCGCGATAGACGGAAGACGTCACTTCGGTCACGCCGGCCTTCTCCAGCGTGCCGCCGTCGCTCTTCGGCTTGCAGATATCGGCGAGTTCGAAGCGCGTGGCGGGCGGAAATCCGAGCCCGTCCGTCTGCGGCACCAGGCCCGTAGCATTGCAAACCGCCGTCATCTCGATGCCGGATTTTGTGCCGTCGACGAAGGAGTTGAACATCTTCGGATTGATCGACTTGCGGTCGGAAATGTTCAGATATTTATCGAGAATGTCCCAGACATTGTCCGGGTTGGATTTGTGGTAGTGCGGCTCGTAACGCGTGCCCTTGCCGGCGCAGATCACCTTGAACCCGGCCGCGCGCGCCCAATCGACATGTTCGCAAATCAGCGCCGGCTGGTCGCCCCAGGCAAGCGAATAGACGACACCCGCGGCCTTGGCGCGACGCGCCAGCAGCGGACCCGCGACCGCATCGGCTTCAACGTTCACCATGACGATGTGCTTGCCATTGGCGGCCGCCATGAGCGCGTGATGAATACCAGCGCCCGGCACACCCGTCGCCTCCACGATGACTTCAATCCGCGGGTCGGCGATCAATGCTTCGGCGCTATCGGTGACAAACGTCGTTCGCTTCTGGTGCGCGTCGGCAAGCGAACCCGCCGCATAGGCTTCATCCGGCCAGCCGGCGGTCTTGAGCTGGCTGCGGGCGCGAGCGACATCAAGATCGGCAACGCCAACGACATGCAGGCCGCGTGTCAGCCGCGCCTGCGCAAGAAACATCGTGCCGAACTTGCCGGCGCCGATCAGGCCGACCGTGACTGGCCGGCCGGCCGCCTCGCGTTCGAGCAACTTTGCGTAGAGGTTCATGCGCGAAACGGAAACACAGCCGCACGGGCGGCACAAGTGCGGCCGTGCTGTCCGGCTATTGGCAGAAGGCGCGCGAAACGAAGGTTTCGGTGCTGCACTCGGGCCCGGTGGAGCGCCCCGACATATAGACCTTGGGCGGGCAGACCTCGGCGGTCGTCATGTCGAGACTCTTGCCGGAGTCGAAGCCTTTTGCCTTGCACATCGTGCTGGCAGCCGCGACACAATCCGGCGCGCCGTTTGGCGCCGGCGGACATTTCTCATGGCCGCTTATGGCGCGCGCCGCCGGAATACGCGCCACGGCACCGGCGGCGTCCTTGGCGCCTTCAACCGTCGACTTGGCCGCGTCACCGGCGTCACGGCTCATGCCTTCGACTTTCTTGCGTGCGCTCTCGAATGACGAATTCACGCTGGCGCCTTGATCCTTGAACCAGCGGCTGACAGCCGCCAGAAAGCCGCCGCCGTCATTGGATTTTTGCTCGGGGGCCGGCGCATCTTGCGCCGCCGCCAGGGCCGACATCAGAACCACGGCAGCCGCCATGGCGCACGCCAGCGCCCGCGGCGCTGCGGGCTTTTTGCTCGAAAATGTCAAAGACCGCTTGATATCCATGGCTCGCCAAAGCTTGGCGTCCCGTCCGCCATTTGCGGCAGACTATTTCCCCACACCACGATGCGCCGTTTACGGCTCACTGGTGGCGAAAATGAGGACGCCATTTCCTCAGATCAAGTATAGCGCCGCTACGATGCCAATGACGATAACAGCTGCACCGAGCAGAACCCATAGCCCGAGCCGCTTTTCAATAATATGACGCGCCTGTTCGCCATAGCGGTGCAACAGAAATGCCAGCAGGAAAAAACGCGCCCCGCGTGTAATCACCGAAAAGAGCAGGAACAGCCCGAGATTGTAGCCCGCAAACCCGGACGTGATGGTCACGACCTTGAACGGGATCGGCGTCAGACCCTTCAATAGAATGATCCAGGCGCCCCACTGCGCATACGCCTCGCGGAAAGCCTCGACTTTGTCGCCATAGCCGTAGAGCTGAATCAGCCAGGCGCCGACCGAGTCGTAGAGCACCGCGCCGATGGTGTAGCCAAGCAGACCACCGGCCACCGAGGTCACCGTGCACCACGTCGCCATGACGTAAGCCCGCTCCGGCCGCGCCAGCGCCATCGGGATCAACATCACGTCGGGCGGCACGGGGAAAAACGAGCTTTCGGCGAACGATACTGCGCCCATCGTCCACAGCGCGTGTGGCTTGTACGCAGCAGCAAGGCACCAGTCATAAAGACGGCGCAGCAAGGAACGCGGCTCGGCAGCCTCAGCAGTCATCGCGGTACTCGTGAGGAGAATTGTGACGGATCAACGGCGCTTGCGCGCGCGCCGGGGCTCCAATGTCACCACTTTACGCCGTGCGGCGGCGCGCACCAGATCTTTCGGCACTTTTTCGGCGATCCCGAACATCAGCTCACGGCGGCGCATTTCCGCCCAGACCTGGTCCGGATTGACGCCGGCATGCACCCAAAGAACCACGAGGTTATAAAGCAGATCGGCGCTTTCCCGCACGACCGCCTCGGGCTGGCCGTGCATGGCGTCGATGACGACCTCGACTGCCTCTTCGGCGAGTTTTTTGGCCATCTTGGCGCGTCCTGCGCGCAAAAGCCGCGCGGTCCGTGACTTGGCCGGGTCGGAACCCCGAGCCGCAATCACAGCCTCATAAAGACGAGCGACCGAATCAGTCATGCAATCCACAATATCCGATCCGCGCGCCCAACCGGTTAACGTCTGTGGCGGCGCGCGCATGTATCACGGTAAGTCCGTGCCACCGTTATCAGCCGCTTAATGGCGACATTAGGTCCGCTGCCCGGGCCGGCCTCTGGCCGGAAAAGCTGAGCATCTGGACGTACTTAATGGTCCGCCCCGATGCTTTGTGACAGCCGTTACTCGTCCTCGGACAGCAGCGTGGCGTTGCCGCCTGAGGCCGCGGTGTTCACGGTCACCACCTGCTCGCGCGCGAAACGATTCATATAATGCGGACCGCCGGCCTTTGGCCCGGTCCCGGACAATGCGCTGCCGCCGAACGGCTGCGAGCCGACGACGGCGCCGATCATGTTGCGGTTCACGTAGACATTGCCGTGCGGCAGGCGCCCCGCAATACGCGCAACGACCGCGCCGATGCGCGAGTGGATGCCGAGCGTGAGCGCAGTGCCATTGGCAGCAATGTCGTCAAGCAACCCGTCGATCTCACCGGCGCGCCACCGCACCACGTGCAGGACCGGGCCGAACACTTCTTCCTTGAGCTCGCGCGCGCTGTCGAGTTCGACGATCGCCGGCGCGACATAGGTTCCGCCGGCCAGCGGGGCTCCCTGCAGCCGGAACAACACGGCGCCGCGGGTTTCCATTGAAGCAATCCAGCGGTCGAGTTTGTCTTTGGCATCGGAGTCGATCACTGGTCCGACATGCGTCGCGGGATCGCGCGGATCACCCAACTTGAGCTCGCGAGCCGCGCCTGCAACCATGTCCAATATGCGATCAGCCACATCCTCCTGAACGCACAGGAGTCGCAGCGCGGAACAGCGCTGCCCGGCCGAGCGGAATGCCGAGGTGACGACGTCATCGGTGACCTGCTCGGGCAAGGCCGTAGCATCGACGATCATGGCATTGATGCCGCCGGTCTCGGCAATCAGCGGCGCAATAGGCCCATCCTTCGCCGCCAGTGCGCGATTGATCGCGCGGCCAACGTCCGTCGAGCCGGTGAAAACAACGCCGGCCACACGGCGGTCGGCCACCAGCATGGCGCCGATTTTTCCGTCCCCTGGCACGAGATGCAGGGCAGCCGCCGGCACGCCCGCCTTATGCATCAGCTTCACCGCCTCATACGCAATGAGCGGCGTCTGCTCGGCGGGCTTTGCCACGACGCAATTGCCGGCCGCGAGCGCGCTCGCGATCTGGCCGGTGAAAATCGCCAGCGGGAAATTCCATGGGCTGATGCAAACGAAAACGCCGCGCCCGCGGTATCGCAGCTCATTGCTTTCACCGGTTGGGCCGGGCAGCAACTGCGGAGCCAGCGTTCGGCGCGCCTCGCCGGCATAATATCGGCAATAGTCCGCCGCCTCACGAACTTCCGAGATACAATCGTCGAGCGTCTTTCCGCCTTCGACCTGCAGCAACGCAATCAGCCCGCCGCGGTTCTGCTCGATGAGATCGCCAGCGCGCTCGAGCGCCGCCGCGCGTTCCGCGATCGCACGTTCATTCCACGCCGGGAATGCGGCTGCGGCGGCCGCGAGCGCAGCAGCAACAATCGCTTCGTCACCCTCCTGCACCGTGCCGATCGACCGGCCATCAATCGGCGACATCAGCGCGCGTTCCCGCCCCGCAACGGATACTCCATCGATGAGCGGCGTTGCGCGCACGCTGTGCGACGCGGCATGGACATCGGCGAGCAATGCTTCGAGCGCGACGCGGTCGCCGAATTCAACTCCGGCCGAGTTGCGCCGCGCCGGACCAAACAAGTCGCGCGGAAGCGGAATATGCGAATGACGTGCGTGCGACGCGTCGGCGATCCAGCTTTGCGGGCGACGCAAAATAGATTCGATCGGCACCGCCGGATCGGCTGCAACGGATACGAACGACGAATTGGCGCCATTCTCGAGCAGACGCCGCACGAGATAGGCCAGCAAATCGGCATAGCCGCCAACCGGCGCGTAGACGCGGCAGGTCAAGTCCGGCAGCTCCGCCAGCAGCGACTCGTACAGAGCCTCGCCCATGCCATGCAGCCGCTGAAACTCGAAGCCGCCGGTGCCGGCGGCATCCTCGATCACGCAAGCAACGGTAAGCGCATTGTGGGTGGCAAACTGCGGATAGAGGCGCGGCCGCGCCGCCAGCAATTTGCGCACGCAGTCGAGGTAACAAAGATCGGTCATCGCCTTGCGCGTAAACACCGGATAGTCGGCAAGCCCCCGCTCCTGCGCGCGCTTGATCTCGGTATCCCAATAGGCGCCTTTCACCAGGCGGACCATCAGGCGGCGATCGAGCGCCTCGGCGGTTTCCGTAATCCAGTCGATCACCGCGCCGGCGCGCTTCTGGTAAGCCTGCACGGCGAGGCCGAAGCCGTTCCAATTGCGGAGAGAAGAGTCGCGCAATACAGCGGCGATCACATCGAGCGACAACTCCAGGCGATCCGCTTCCTCGGCGTCGACAGTGAAATTCAAATCGTGCGCTTTCGCCAACCGCGCCAGCTCCAGCAATTTCGGCGTCAGTTCCTTAAGAACGCGGCCGCGCGACAGCGCCTCGTAGCGCGGATGCAGCGCCGACAGCTTCACCGAAATGCCGGGCCGTTTCGGCAAGGCCTCGTTGCCCGCGCTTTTGCCGATCGCTTCGATGGCATTGGCATAGGCGTCGAAATAGCGTCCGGCATCGTCACCGGTGCGGGCGGCTTCGCCCAGCATGTCGAAGGAATAGAGAAATTCGCGATGCGAGCCGGCACGCGCCAGGGCCTCTTCGATCGTCTGTCCCAGCACGAAATGCGAGCCGAGCAAGCGCATGGCCTGCCGTGTGGCGACGCGGACGGCCGGCAAGCCCAGCCGTTTGATCAGAGACTCGACGATGCCTTCCGGAGTTTCCCCGGGATGAATGACGCGGGCGGTCAGCCCGAGCGTCCATGCGGAGGCGGAGACCAGGAGGCCGGCCGAGCGGGCATCATGATGCGCCCAGTCGCCAGCCCTCAGCTTGTCCTCGATCAGGCGGTCGGCTGTTTCGGCATCGGGCACGCGCAACAGCGCTTCCGCCAGTACCATCAGCGCGAGCCCCTCTTTGGTCGAGAGCGCATAGGCGTGCAGAAAATCCTCGACCCCGCCGAGCATGCCCGTACGCGCGCGAATCGCCTCAACCAGTCGTGTTGCGCGTGTGTCGATGCGCGCTTCGGCATCGCGCGGGCGGCCGGCGGACGCCAGAAGGCGTGCCGGCAATCGCCTCATCCGGCGGCGCGTATGGCGCACGCAGCGACGGAATGTCGCGCGCTGGACCTTCGGTCTTGGCCGGCGGCATTGCGTTGAACCTCCGTACCGATGTGCAAGTCTATCCTAAACGAGCGCAAGAGATGTCCGATTCTCGCCGCTTGAGAATGACGATGGCCGGCTCGTCGGTGACCGTTAGCCTTACCTTGGTAAATGATCGCACGAGGATCGACCGGTGCTTGCCCTTTGCAGCTTCATGTTCTTTGCTTGGTCATGGCCGAGTTCCGCACCACAGGCTGCGCGGGCCGTCGAAGAACGCGCCAGCAATCGCGCACTGCGATGAGTGTTCGCCGCCCGGGCAGCTCGGCGTGGCTTGCGCTGCTGTTCGCCGCGACGTTCGCAACGCAGGCCGCCGCCGAAACGAACATCCGCTTCACGCTCGATTTCAAAATCGAAGGACCATCGGCGCCATTCCTGGTGCCCCTCGACAAGGGCTACTACAGCGCGGAAGGCCTCAACGTCACGATCGATCCGGCACTCGGCTCGCTCCAGCCCATCGAGCGCGTCGCGTCGGGCGAATACGACATGGGCTTCGGCGACATCAATACGCTGATCAAGTTCCGCGACGCCAAGCCTGCTTCGCCGGTGAAAGCCGTGTTCATGGTCTACAATCGTCCGCCCTACGCGGTGATCGGCCGCAAGAGCCGCGGCATCGCAAGACCGAAAGACCTGGAAGGAAAAACACTGGGCGCGCCTTTGGCTGGCGGCGCCTTTGCACAATGGCCGATATTCGCGCAGGTCAACAGCATCGACGTCGCCAAGGTCACAATCGAAAACGTCAGTTTCCCTGTGCGCGAACCAATGTTGGCGGCGGGCCAGGTGGACGCGATTACCGGCTATTCATTCACGTCCTATGTCAATCTCAAGGACAAAGGCGTTCCGGTCGACGATATCGTCGTCCTGCTGATGGCGGATTACGGGGTCGTGCTCTACGGCAACGCCATCCTGGTCAATACAAAATTCGCCACCGAGCATCCCGATGCCGTGCAGGGTTTCCTGCGTGCCTTCCTGAAAGGCCTGAGGGACACGGTGAAGCAGCCCGCGGCTGCAATCGAGTTGGTCATCAAGCGCAACGGACAAGCCGTGAAAAACGTCGAACTTGAACGATTGAACATGGCCATCCGCGAGAACATCGTCACGCCGGAGGTCAAGGCGAACGGCTATGGCGGCATCGACGGGGATCGTTTTGCCCTGGCGCTCGAACAGATCGCGCTTGCCTATAAATTCAAGGCGAAGCCCAGGCTGGAGGACGTTTTCGATTCATCGTTCCTGCCGGCGGCGGCGGCCCGCAAATTCAATTGAGTCCGAAAAACCGTTACTTGATGCGCTCGAGAATACTCACGTAGTTCGCGACCGCCGTTCCACCCATATTGAAGATACCGCCCAGACGGGCGTTCTTCACTTGCAGGTCGCCCGCAGTGCCGGTGAGCTGCATCGCGCAGAGCGCGTGCATCGACACGCCGGTCGCGCCGATCGGATGCCCTTTTGCCTTCAGGCCGCCGGACGGATTGACCGGCAGCTTGCCGTCTTTCTGCGTCCATCCTTCCAGCACGGCGCGCGCGCCCTGCCCCTCCGCGGTCAGGCCCATGGCTTCGTATTCGATCAGCTCGGCGATGGTGAAGCAGTCGTGCGTTTCCACGAATGACAGGTCGTCGAGTTTCAGACCCGCCTTCGCCAGCGCGCGCCGCCAGGCCTCGGCGCAACCTTCGAATTTCAAAATGTCGCGCTTCGACATCGGCAGGAAGTCCTGCACATGTTCGACCGCGCGGAACGTCACCGCCTTCTTCAGCTTGAGCGCGGTCTCGACATCGGCGAGCACGACCGCGGCGGCGCCGTCCGACACCAAGGAGCAATCGGTGCGCTTGAGCGGGCCGGCGACGAATGGATTCTTTTCGCTCTCGGTGCGGCAGAATTCGTAGCCGAGATCCTTGCGCATCTGCGCGTAAGGATTGCCGACCCCGTTCTTGTGGTTCTTGGCGGCGATCATCGCCAGCGCGTCGGACTGGTCGCCCCATTTCTGGAAATAAAGTCCGGCGATTTTTCCGAAAATACCGGCAAAGCCGCCGTCGATCTCGGCCTCCTCGCGCACATAGGACGCTTTCAGCAAATTGCGCCCGATCTCCGGCGCGGGCGTCGTCGTCATCTGTTCGGCGCCGACGACGAGCACGATGCGTGCCGCACGCGCGTCGATCGCCTTGATTCCCTGATGCACGGCGGCCGAGCCTGTTGCGCAGGCGTTTTCCACGCGCGTCGCGCGCTTGAAGCGCAGCTCGGGCGCGGCCTGCAGCACCAGCGACGCCGTAAAATCCTGGGCCGAAAAGCCTGCGTTGAAATGACCGAGGACGATCTCGTCGACGTCCTGTGGCCCGATGCCGGCGTCGGCCAGCGCGTCGCCGGCCACCCGCACGATCAGGCTTTCGACGGTTTCACCGTTGAGTTTTCCGAAGGGGGTATGGGCCCACCCGACAATGCAGGCCGTCATTAATGCCTCCTTTGCCGAATTTTAGTCGCTTTCCTCGGCGATTGAGCTTGCGAGTCACCATAAGTATTCAACTGCGGCTCGGCTGCTTTGCCTAGCATTGAAAGCTTAGATAGCCTATCAGCGCCGGCTATGGAACTTCCCCGGTCTTGAAGCCTTAGGACCTTGAACCGCAGACAATGACAATCGCTTCGAGCCGCACCCTTAGCGCAATGGCCTTTGGCCTTGTTGTCAGCGCCCTGTCGCTTGCCGGTGCGAGCCAGGCGCAGGCGGAAGCACAACTGCTGATCGAAGCGGCCACCGGCAAAGTGCTGCACGCCGAGAACGCGACCTACCCGTGGTACCCGGCTTCGGTCACGAAAATAATGACGGCCTACACGACCCTGCGCGCGATCAAGGAAGGCCGCATCTCGCTCAATACATTGCTGACCGTCTCGCGCAACGCGGCCGCGCAGCAGCCGACCAAGATGGGATTTAACGCCGGCACCACGCTGACCGTCGACAATGCGCTGAAGATGCTGATGGTCAAATCCGCCAACGACATGGCGGTCGCGATCGCCGAAGGCGTCGGCGGTTCGATTTCCGGCTTCGCCGACCTGATGAACGCCAATGCGCGCCGGCTCGGCATGTCGCAGAGCAATTTCGTCAACCCGAACGGGCTCCCGGCCGAGAACCACGTCACCTCGGCGCGCGACCTGGCGATTCTCGCGCGCGCGCTGATCCTCGAATTTCCGGAATACGACAGCTACTGGCACATCTCGTCGATCCGCTACGGCAATCGCGTGATGCGCAATTACAATTCGTTGGTCGATCGCTATCCCGGCGCCGACGGCATCAAGACGGGATTCATATGCGCGTCCGGCTACAACGTCGTCGCCTCCGCGACGCGCAACGGCCGCCGGCTGATCGCAGTCGTGCTCGGTTCCTGGTCCGGCGCGGTCCGCGCGCAGAAGGCCGCCCAATTGCTCGAGCGCGGCTTCAACAGCGGCGGCCTGTCCTGGCTCACGCCCTCGCTCGGCACCGTCGACGCGCTGGCGCCGATCGATGCGCAGCCACCCAATCTGCGCGAGGAAATGTGCGGCGGTCACCGGCGCAAGCCGCCGTCCGAGGAGAACGAGGAAGAGCCGGAAGACGCGGCCACGGCGGCCAGCGGCGAGTCCGGCGGTTCGCCGTCACTCCTGCTGTCCAGCCTGAAGCCGGCGAACGGCAAATTCGTGCTCGGGCCGCCGGTCGAGACGACGCCTCCGATCGTGGTCTTCACCGGCCCGGCCGACCATCCGGACACGGTGGTGCAGAGCGCCAGCGCCGCGCCGAAAAAGAAGAAGAAGGCTGCCGCCAAGACGGAAGGCGCTGAAAAACCGGCCAAGACCCCGGCAAAGACTACGGCCAAGACAGATGACGCCGCAAAGGCGGCCAACCAGCCAAGACTGCCAAGCCGGTGGCGGCCAAGCACCCCAAACCGAAAGTCAGCTCGGCGACGCAATGAGCGAGCCCGCGCCACGCGGTGATCGAAAGACCCCGCCGACGCCCATTCCGCTGACCGTGCTCACCGGCTTTCTCGGCGCCGGCAAGACCACCTTGCTCAACCGGCTGCTGAAAGATCCCGCGCTGGCGGATACCGCCGTCATCATCAACGAGTTCGGCGAGGTGTCGCTCGACCATCTCCTCGTCGAATATATCGGCGACAACATGGTGCTGCTGCAGTCGGGATGCCTGTGCTGCACCATGCGCGGCGACCTGGTCGACGCTCTCGAGACTCTGCTGCGCGATCTCGACAACCGGCGCTGCACGTTCCGGCGCGTGCTGCTGGAAACCACCGGCCTGGCCGATCCGGCCCCGGTGCTGCACACGGCCATGTCGCATCCCTATCTGCTGCTGCGCTACCGGCTCGATGGCGTGGTCACGGTGGTGGATGCGGTCAACGGCGCGGCGACGCTCGACGCACATGCCGAAGCGGTCAAGCAGGCCGCGGTGGCCGACCGCATCGTCCTGACCAAGACCGATCTCGCCGATAGCGCGCAGCGCGACGCAATCGTCGCGCGGCTGCGCACGCTCAACCCGGCGGCGCCGATCCTCGATGCAGCCAAGGGCGAAGCAACCGCCGACCAGCTGCTCGGCAGCGGCCTCTACGATCCCGACAAGAAGATTCCCGACGTCAAGAAATGGCTCGCCGCCGAAGCCTATGCCGCGCGATCACCATCATCATCACCACGACGTCAACCGGCACGACGAGCATATCGGCTCATTCGTGCTCACGACGGACGACGCCGTGCCCGCCGGCACGCTGGAGATGTTTCTCGAGCTGCTGCGCGCGACGCACGGCGCCAAGCTTCTGCGCGTCAAAGGTATCGTGAAACTCGCCGAGATGCCGGACACACCCGTAGTCGTGCACGGCGTGCAGCACGTCTTTCATCCGACGGTTCGGCTCGAGCACTGGCCGGACGACGACCATCGCACCCGGCTTGTTTTCATCACCCGAGACCTGCCCGAACGCGCGGTGCGCGAGCTATTCGAGGCCTTTTTGGGGGTCGCCGGCCCCCGATCGCCCTGATCGCGCTGCCCTGACCGACAATCCGCTTATTCCGTTTGGCGGACGCTAGCGTTTCGCGGCGTCTTTACCGGCCTTGCATGCAAGGCGGGTTAAAATCATGCTGATGTCGAATCGACAGCCGGCGGTCTGACGAAATGGCCGGTGCGGGGGAAGCGTCATGGAACGGCTTTGGCTTCGGCATTATCCGCCGGGCGTTCCCGCGGAAATCGACCCGTCGCGCTACCCGTCGCTGGTGGCGATGCTCGAGGAAGGCTTCAAGACCTACGCGGCACGCGAGGCCTGCGTCTGCATGGGCAAGACCCTGAGCTATCGCGAACTCGACGAAGCCTCGTATGCGCTTGCCGGCTGGCTGCAAAGCCGGGGCCTGAAGCACGGCGCGCGCGTCGCCATCATGATGCCGAACGTCCTGCAATATCCGGTGGCCATCGCCGCCATCCTGCGCGCCGGCTGCACGGTGGTGAACGTCAATCCGCTCTACAAACCGCGTGAGCTGGAATTCCAGCTCTCCGACGCCGGCGCTGAAGCCATTTTCGTCCTGGAAAATTTCGCTTCGGTGCTGCAGCAGGCGCTGCCGCATACGCCGATCAAGCACGTCGTGGTCGCAAGCATGGGCGACATGCTGGGTGCCGTCAAAGGCGCGCTGGTCAATGGCGTGGTTCGCCATGTCAAGAAAATGGTGCCGCCTTATGCAATTCCCGCAGCCACCAGGTTCAACGACGCGCTTGCGGCCGGACGCCGGTCCGACCTTGCGCCCGCCGCGGTCGGGCCCGACGACATTGCATTCCTGCAATATACCGGCGGCACCACCGGCCTCGCCAAAGGCGCGATGCTGACCCACCGCAATCTGGTCGCCAACATGTTGCAGGTGGAAGCGTGGAACCAGCCGCTCGTCGATCAGCCACCCAAGATCGATCGATTGATCATCGTGACCGCGCTGCCGCTCTATCACATCTTCGCACTGACCGCGTGTTTCCTGCTCGGCGTGCGCACCGGCGGAATGTGCATCCTCATTCCAAATCCGCGCGACATCCGCGGCCTCATCAAGGAACTCAGCCACTACAAGGTGAACATGTTTCCGGCGGTGAACACGCTCTATAATGCGCTGCTCAACAATCCGGACTTCGGCAAGATCGACTGGAGCATGTTCAAGTGCGCGATCGGCGGCGGCATGGCCGTTCAGAAGCCGGTCGCCGACGCCTGGGTGAAGGCCACCGGCAAACCGATCATCGAAGGCTACGGATTGTCGGAAACATCGCCGGTGCTCACCTGCAACCGCGGCGATATCACCGAATGGACCGGCACGATCGGCCTGCCGCTGCCCTCGACCGATATTTCCATTCGCGACGACGACGGCCACGAATTGCAGAACGGCGAACAAGGTGAAATCTGTGCGCGCGGCCCGCAGGTGATGCTGGGCTACTGGCGGCGGCCCGATGAGACCGCGAAGGTGATGACCGCTGACGGCTACTTCCGCACCGGCGATATCGGCGTCATGGACATTCAGGGCCGCGTCCGCATTGTGGACCGCAAGAAGGACATGATCACCGTTTCGGGCTTCAAGGTATTTCCCAACGAGGTCGAGGAAGTGGCCATGAGCCAGGGTGGCCTGCTCGAATGTGCAGTGATCGGCATGCCGGACAAACATTCCGGCGAAGCCGGAAAACTGTTCGCAGTGAAGAAGAACCCGGGCCTCACGGCCGATGAACTGCGTGCGTTTCTCGTCACCCGCCTTGCGAGCTACAAGGTGCCAAAGCAGATTGAATTCCGCGACGAATTGCCGAAGACAAACGTCGGCAAGATCCTGCGCCGTGTCCTGCGCGACGAAGATGCGTCCACACCAGCCCATTGAGACGGAATGCCGATGCTCGCAAGTGCCGCAGAAGTCGTATCGTTCTGGCGCGAGGCCGGGCCGGACCGCTGGTTTACCAAGGACGCCGCCTTCGACGACGAGATCCGCGAGCGTTTCTTCGACACCTATGAAGCCGCGGCCGCCGGCAAGCTTTCCGGCTGGGAGCACAGCGCACAGGACGCGCTGGCGCTGCTCATCCTGCTCGACCAGTTCCCGCGCAACATGTTTCGCGGCGACGCGCGCACCTTTGCCACCGACCCATTGGCACGCGCGGTCGCCGCGGGCGCGATCGTGCGTGGCTTCGATCAGCCAGGTACCGGCGGATCTGCGCAGCTTCTTCTATCTGCCGTTCGAACATTCGGAAGATCTCGCCGACCAGGAGCGCGGCATCGCCTTCTACACGGCGGCCGGCGATGCGGACGGCCTGAAATGGGCTGAAATCCACGCCGACATCATCCGCCGCTTCGGCCGCTTCCCGCATCGCAACGCCGTGCTCGGTCGCGATCACGACGGCGGAAGAACAGGCCTTCCTCGACGGCGGCGGTTTTGCCGGCTGAGACCACGCTACGCACTAGGCGGCCCCTGAAGGCCTGGAGTAGCATCGCCGCCGAACGGCCGCTGCGGGGCACAGGCGCCGGGAAATTGTCACGAGGGAGTTGTCATGCGACACGTCGTATCCGCCGCTTTTATTTCAACCGCCTTGCTTTTCGGCGCCTGCGCGCACGCGCAAGTACCGCAGGGCTATCCGGCCGACTACGCCAAGATCGTCGAAGCCGCCAAGAAGGAAGGCAAGGTCGTGATCTACTCGACCACCGACGCGGTCGCAGCCAACCCGCTGGTCAAGGATTTCGAGGCGCTCTATCCCGGCATCAAGGTCGAATATTCCGACCTCAACTCCACCGAGCTCTACAACCGCTTCATCGCCGAAGCCGCCGCCAACAACGGCACCGCCGACGTGCTGTGGTCGTCCGCGATGGACCTGCAGGTGAAGCTCGTCGCCGACGGCCAGGCCGCGACCTATGCCTCGCCGGAAATCACAGTCGCTGCCGAAATGGGCGGTGTGGAAAGATGCCGCCTACGGCACGACCTACGAGCCGATCGCCTTCGTCTACAACAAGCGGCTGGTGCCGGAAGCCGACGTGCCGAAGGACCACACCGACCTGTTGAAGCTGCTCAACGCCAAGACCGATTTCTACAAGGGCAAGATCACGGCCTACGATCCGGAACGTTCCGGCGTCGGCTATCTGTTCTGTCAACGAGGACGTCAAGAATTTCCCGCAGGCCTGGGATCTGTTCAAGGCCATGGGCAAGGCCAGGCCAAGCTCTACACCAGCGCCGGCGCCATGATGGAGCGCGTCACGTCCGGCGAGCACCTGATCGCCTACGGCATCTTCGGCTCCTACGCGCTCGGCCGCTCCAAGAAGGACCCGAACCTCGGCATCGTCCTGCCGAAGGACTACACCATGGTCACCTCGCGCGTCGCCTTCATCTCCAAGCACGCGAAGAACCCGAACGCCGGCAAGCTGTTCCTCGACTACATCTTGTCGAAGCGCGGCGCAGGAGATCATCGCCAACAAGGCCGACCTTTATTCGCTGCGTTCCGACGTCGAAGGCGAGGCAACGATCAAGCGCGTCACGCAGCTGGTCGGCGACAAGGCGCGCCCGGTGCCGATCGACCAGACGCTGCTGGAAAATCTCGATCAGGCCAAGCGGCTCGCCTTCCTGTCGAAGTGGCAAGCAGGCGAAGAAGGGGCAGTAAGTCTCATCCGCGTCATCCGGGGCCGGCTCGAAGGCCGGGACCCGAATCGATGCGAAATTGGTGCTTTCAGCTGGATTCCGGGTTCGCTCGCTGTGCTCGCGACCCGGAATGACGAGACATATGCCCATCACCGCTGTACCGATTGCTCGTTCTCGGCGTCACCGCGCTGGCCGTGGTGGCGCCGCTGTCGCTCGTCGTCTACCAGAGCTTCCTCACCGCGCCGTTTTTCGATCCTACGGCGCAGCTCGAGCTTCGTCGCCTATTCGTTCGTCTTCGCCGATCCCGATTTCTGGCAGGCGTTCTGGACCACGATCGCGATTGCCGGCGGCATGGCGGCGATCGCGGTCCCGCTCGGCGCGCTGCTCGCCTTCCTGATGGTGCGCACCGACGTGCCGGGACGCGGAATATCTCGAGCCGCTGATCCTGATTCCGATCTTCGTCTCGGCGGTGGTGATCGCCTTCGGCTACGTGGTGGCGGTCGGCCCGGTCGGCATCTTCTCGACGCTTGCGCAAGGACGTGCTCGGCTTCGTGCCGTGGAACCTCTATTCGCTCGACTCGCTGATCGCGATCGCCGGCCTCACCCATGTGCCGCACGTCTATCTCTACAGCGCCGCCGCGCTTGCGCGGCCTGAGCACCGACCTCGAGGAAGCCGCGCGCGTCTCCGGCGCCAATCCGTTCCGGTCGCGATCAACGTCAGCCTGCCGATGATTCTGCCGGCGATCCTGTTTGCCGGCGTGCTGGTGTTCTTTCTCGGCTTCGAGCTGTTCGGCCTGCCGCTGGTGCTCGGCGATCCGCAGGACGTGCTGGTGCTCTCGACCTATCTCTACAAGCTCACCAACAAGCTCGGCGTGCCGTCCTATCAGCTGATGGCCGTGGTCGTGGTGGTGATCATCGCGGTCACCGCGCCGCTGGTGTTCATGCAGCGCCTGCTGCTGCGCCAGGCGCAACGCTACGTCTCGGTGCGCGGCAAGGGCCTGAAGACGCAGCCGCTGCGGCTGCACGGCTGGCGCTGGTTTGCCTTCGCGGCGATCGTCTTCTGGCTTGTTCATCACCGTGGTGGTGCCGCTGTTCGGCATCACGCTGCGCTCGTTCGTGGTGACCTGGGGCGAAGGCGTGAAGCTGCTCCGACGTGCTCACGCTCGATCACTATCGCGAGCTGCTCGACTACCCGAACGTCATTCGCGGCATCCTCAACACGCTTCGGCATCGGCGTGATCGGCGGCGCCGTCGCGGTTGCCTGCTACACCGCGATCGCGCTGGCGGTGCATCGCTGGAATTCGGGCTGGACGCGGCTGGTCGACTACATGGTGATGGTGCCGCGCGCCATGCCGGGCCTGGTCGCCGGCCTCGCGCTGCTGTGGGTGTTCCTGTTCGTGCCGTTCCTGTCGCCGCTCAAATCCACGATGGTGTCGATCTGGCTCGCCTACACGATCGTCTGGCTCGCCTACGGCATGCGGCTCGTGTCCGGCACGCTGCTGCAGGTCGGCGCCGGAACTGGAGGAAGCCGCGCGCACCGCCGGCGCCAGCGACCTGCGCGTGAAGCGCGACGTCACCGTGCCGCTGATCAAATACGGCATGCTGGCGAGCTGGCTGCTGATCTTCCTGATCTTCGTGCGCGAATATTCCACCGGCATCTATCTGCTCGGGCCCCGGCACCGAGGTGATCGGCTCGCTGCTGGTGTCGCTCTGGGGCACCGGCGCCATCGATCTGGTGTCGGCTCTATCGGTCGTCAATGTGGTCATGATCGGCGTCGGCCTTGCCGTCGCGGTCCGGCTGGGAGTGCGCCTGCATGGCTGACCTCATCGTCAAGGATCTCGCGCTGCGGCTCGGCGACAACGAGATCCTCAAGGGCGTCTCGCTCGCGGTACCGCCCGGCGAAGTCGTGGCGCTGCTCGGGCCCTCCGGCAGCGGCAAGACCACGCTGCTGCGCGCCGTCGCCGGGCTGGAAACGCCGCACGGCGGCTCGATTGCGATCGGCGACAACGTGTTTTTCGACGCCGCGCGCAAAATCGAACTGCCGGCCGAGACAGCGCGGCCTCGGCCTGGTGTTCCAGTCCTACGCGCTGTGGCCGCACCGCACCGTGTTCGACAACGTCGCCTATGGCCTCAAGCTGCGCAACGTCGCCGGCCGCCGAGATCAAGGCGCGGGTCGAGAAGACGCTGTCGCAGATCGGGCTTGGCCATCTCGCCGCGCGCTATCCGCATCAGCTGTCCGGCGGCCAGCAGCAGCGCGTCGCCATCGCGCGCGCGCTGGTCTACGAGCCGCCGGTCATCCTGCTCGACGAGCCGCTGTCGAATCTCGACGCCAAGCTGCGCGAGGAGGCGCGCGCCTGGCTGCGCACGCTGATCGTCACGCTCGGGCTATCCGCCATTCACGTCACGCACGACCAGGTCGAGGCGATGGCGATCGCCGACCGCGTCGTCCTGCTCGACGCCGGCGTGATCGCGCAGGAAGGCTCGCCGACCGCGCTCTACAACGATCCCGCGACGCTGTTTGCCGCGGAATTCATGGGCAGCAACAACCGGCTCGACGGCAAGCTGGTCGATAACGCCGGCGGGCGCGCGACCATGGAAATGTTCGGCGAGCGCCTCACCGGCCAATCGCGCACCAAGGCCGCGAATCGGCACCAAAGTCACCGGCATCATCCGCATCGAGCGCGTGCGCTGCGCGTCGAGCGCCGGGCCCCAACCGGCTCAAGATGGAACTCAAGGCGCCGATGTATCTCGGCGAGCGCTGGGAACTGGTGTTTGCGCGCGAATCGCTCACGGTGCGGGCCTACGCCTCGGCGCCGCTCGAACCGGGCGAGCATTACGTCGAATTCCCGCCCGAAGCGCTGTGGGTGTTTTAGTTCCAAAAACCGTCATGCCCGGCCTTGTGCCGGGCATCCACGTCTTTAATGCTGTGCAGCTGATAAGGCGTGGATGGCCGGGACGTAGGCGTTCTGAAAGAAACGCCGTTCTTCGAACGGCTATGCCCGGCCATGACGACTGAGTAGGCCATGACAAATTCAAACGACTTCCGCGGCGTCTTTCCTTATCTGGTCTCGCCGATCGATGCGCGGGGACGCATCCTGACCGACGTGCTGGGCAAGCTCGCGTCCGATCTGATCAAGGCCGGCGTGCACGGGCTGACGCCGCTCGGCTCGACCGGTGAATTCGCCTATCTCAATCGCACGCAACGCGAAGCCGTCGTGCAGGCGACGATCGAGGCCGCGGGCAAACGCGTGCCGGTGATAGCGGGCGTGGCTTCGACCACCACAGCCGACGCAATCGAACAGGCCAAGGCCTATCAGAAACTCGGCGCCGACGGGATTCTTGCAATTCTTGAAGCCTACTTCCCGCTCAAAGACGCGCAGGTCGAATACTATTTTCGCGCCATTGCCGACGCGGTCGACATTCCCGTCGTGCTCTACACCAATCCGCAATTTCCAGCGCAGCGATCTTTCGCTCGACGTGATCGCGCGTCTCGCCGAGCACCCGCGCATCCAGTACATCAAGGACGCCTCGACCAATACCGGCCGCCTGCTGTCGATCATGAACCGTGCGCCGCGCATGAAAGTGTTCTCGGCCTCCGCGCACATTCCCGCCGCGGTCATGCTGATCGGCGGCGTCGGCTGGATGGCCGGCCCTGCCTGCATCGTGCCGCGCCAGAGCGTGCGGCTCTATGATCTCTGCCGCGCCGGCCAATGGCCGGAGGCGATGAAGCTGCAGCGCGAGCTCTGGCGCATCAACGAAGCCTTCGCGCGCTTCAATCTTGCCGCCTGCATCAAGGCCGGATTGCAGATCCAGGGCTACGCCGTCGGCGATCCGGTGCCGCCGCAGGGCGCGCTCGCGCCCGCCGATCGCGAAGTGGTCGAGGGTATCCTGGCCGACGTCGCCAGGCTGGAAACAGCCTGATTTACGGGCGCAAATCGCATCGCCCAACCGAATGTTAACGGTTCCTTGCTAGTGGAACGCGATGGCCTTGCCGTCGTTCGCACCCCGGCCGCAGGCGCCGCGGAGTGAACCCGTGACGTTGGCCGATTCCGAACATGTGACACCCGCGCCGCCTTCAGCGGCCGCGCGCTTGATCGCGCGCCTCAAGGCCATTCTCGCCGAGCGCAGCGACAACCGCATTGCCCAGGTCGTCGCCGGAAAGGTTTTCCTCGTGCGCGTCGGCAGCGCGCTGCTCGCGCTTGGTTCGCAGGTGCTGCTGGCGCGCTGGATGGGCAGCTTCGAGTTCGGCATCTACATCTATGTGTGGACCTGGGTGCTGATGATCGGTGCGCTTTCCGATGTCGGCCTGTCGTCGGCCGCGCGGCGTTTCATTCCGGAATATATCGAGCTCAAGAGCTTCGACCGGCTGCGTGGCTTTCTGGCAGGGTCGCGCTGGCTCGCTTTCGCCATCGCCACGGCCATCGGCGCCGCCGGCGCGCTCGGCGTGACTTTGCTCGCGCCCTGGCTCGACCATTTCGTCGTCATCCCGCTCTACCTCGCCTGCGTCACCATTCCGATCTACGGCCTGGTGCAGGTGCAGGCCGGCATCGCGCAATCCTACGACTGGCCCAATCTCGCGCTGATGCCGTTCTACATCTGGCGGCAACTCGCCATCACCGTGCTGATGGGGGCGATCTGGCTCTTTGGCGCGCCGACCAGCGCCGTGACGGCGATGATCGTCGCTGTCGTCACTACATGGGTCGTGACCATGGGCCAGCTGGTGCTGCTCAATCGCCGCCTCAAGGAAAAAGTGCCGGCCGGCCCGAAGATCTACGAGGCGAAAACCTGGTTTGCCACGTCGTTGCCGATTTTTGTCGTTGAAGGCTTCTACCTGCTGCTGACCTATGTCGACATCATCGCGCTCGAGCATTTCCGCTCGCCGCACGATGTCGCGGTCTACTATGCCGGCGCGCGACTGCTGGCGATTGTCGCCTTCGTCTACTTCGCGATCGCCGGCGCCACCACGCACAAATTCACCGAGTATCACGTCGTCCGGTGACCGGCAGCGTCTCGCCACCTTCTTCAGTGAAACCATCCGCTGGACATTCTGGCCCTCGCTCGTTGCCTGCGCCGCTGATCCTGGCGTTCGGACGCCCGCTGCTATCGCTGTTCGGTGCCGGCTTTGAAGCGGGCTACGATGTCATGTTCATCCTGGCGATCGGCATGCTGGCGCGCGCGGCAGTCGGGCCGGCCGAGCGGTTGCTCAACATGCTGGGCGAACGCAAGCAATGCGCGGCTGTCTATGCGATCGCCTTTGCGATCAATCTGGCGCTCTGCGTCATTCTTATTCCGCGGATCGGCATCGAAGGCGCCGCGATCGCGACATCGACCGCGCTGGTCGCCGAATCCTTGATGTTCTATCGCGTGGCACAAGCAGCGGCTGGGCTTCCACCTGTTCATTCTCGGCGGCAGCCGCCCGGGCTAAATCACGCGCGTTCGCGCAACAGGCGACGGATGACCTTGCCTGTTGTCGTCATCGGCATGTCGTCGATGAAGGCGACTTCGCGCGGATATTCATGCGCCGACAGCCGCGTCTTGACGAAGCCCTGGATCTCGGATGCAAGCGCATCGGACGCGGCGTAGCCCTTCTTCAGCACAATGAAGGCCTTCACGATCTCCGTGCGCAGCGCGTCCGGCTTGCCGACGGCGGCGGCAAGCGCCACCGCCGGATGTGCGATGAGGCAATCCTCGATTTCGCCGGGCCCGATGCGAAAGCCCGCTGACGTAATGACGTCGTCGTCGCGGCCGACGAAACTGAAATAGCCGTCCTCGTCCATCACGCCCTGGTCGCCGGTCGTCATCCAGTCGCCGATGAACTTTTCGCGCGTGGCTTCCGGCTTGCCCCAGTATTCGAGAAACATCACCGGATCGGGCCGTTTGACCGCGATTTGCCCGGTCTCCCCGGCTTTCAGCGGACGCCCGTCGGGGTCGATCACCGCCACCGTGTGGCCGGCGACCGGCTTGCCGATGGCGCCGGGCCTGGACACCCCCAGCGCACCGCAGGCCGAGAGCACGATGTTGCATTCGGTCTGGCCGTAGAATTCGTTGATGACAAGGCCGAACGCGGACTTTCCCCACTCGTAGGTTTCCGCCCCCAGCGACTCGCCGCCCGGAGCCGATCGAACGCATGTTGATCGCGTGGCGGCCTTTCGGATTGGGTGCCGCGCGCAACATGCGCAGCGCGGTCGGCGGGATGAAGGCATTGCGGATCTGCGCGCGCGCCATCAGCGCAAAGGCTTCTTCCGGATCGAATTTCTCGAACCGGCGCGCAACGACCGGCACGCCATAATGCAGGCCCGGCAACAGCACATTGAGCAGGCCGCCCGCCCAGGCCCAGTCGGCCGGCGTCCAGATGCGGTCGCCGGGCTGCGGCAGGAAATCGTGATGCGTCTCGACGCCGGGCAAATGCCCGATCAGCACGCGATGGCCGTGCAACGCGCCCTTGGGCTGGCCGGTCGTGCCGGACGTGTAGACCATCATCGCGGGATCGTCGGCCGATGTATCGACCGGCGTGAAATCGGACGACGCGCGCGCCAGACTGTCGGCGAAACCAAGCGCGCCATCGCCGGCGCCGTCGAGCGAAAGCACCAGCTTGAGATTGGGCAGATCTTTCCTGATTTCGGCGATGCGCTCGACGCCGCGGGCGTTGGTGATCAGCGCGGCGGCGCCGGAATTCTGCAGCCGGTAAGCTCAGCGCGTCGGTGCCGAACAGCACCGCCAGCGGCAGCGCCACGCCGCCGAGCTTGTAGATGCCGATGTGGCTCGCCGCCACCTCGGGCGACTGCGGCAGCAAGATCGCAACGCGATCGCCCCGCGCGATCCCGTGCGCCCGCAGCACATTGGCCAGCCGGTTGGAGGTGTCGCGCAGCCAGCCATAGGTGATTGGCTCGTCCCGTCCGTCGGGCGGAACGTGCAGAATGGCGAGGCGATCCGGCTCTTGTTGCGCCCAGCGGTCGCAGACGTCGACGCCGATATTGTAGCGGGCCGGCACCGGCCAGCGGAATTCCCGATAAAGGGTGTCGTAGTCCTTGACGCGAGGCAGTACCGGCATGGGCGCAAACTAGTCAGCGGATCAGGCCGGGTCCAGTCCGGTCGCGATTTTCTGCTGTCCCGGGGCGGTCATGCGTTGAACGCAGGCTTTCCAGTCATCGGCCTCGCCGAGGAACGGCATGTAACCGGGCAGATTGAGATTCAGCTCCTTGGGCGCGCACAGCATGTTGGATGACGGCACGAAGTTCGGCCAGACGTTGTCCGTGTTCGAGTAGAAATTGCGTGCATCGTAGTATGGGAAGATCGACCACCACGCGACGTAGCCCAGCGTATTGAGAATCTGGCTCAGTTTTATTGACGCTCCAGCCTCGTTATTCTCGACATACATCAACGGACGGCAGCGCTCGATCAACGATTTCGCGCCGGCCAGGACCTGCTCCTCCATCCCTTCGGTATCGATCTTGAGCAGGCGGCATTTCGGCAAGTTGAGCGAATCGAGCGTCACCAGCGGCACGCTTTCGCCGGTGGGCAAGCCTTTCACCAGCGATACGGCGCTGTAGTTGAAAGTGACGTCCGGCGGCGGCAATGGCGGCAGGCTGATTTCGCCATTGGTTTCGCCGACCGCTTTTTGGTGGCAGAAAACATTGTCGTGCCCATTGAGCGCAACGTTGCCCGCCAGCATCAGGAAATTCCGGCGCTGCGGCTCGAAGGCATGAACAATGCCGCCCGGCCCGACCAGATTGGCGAATGCGACCGTGTGCGTGCCGATATTGGCGCCGGCATCGATGACGACATCGCCGAGCTCTATGAATTGCCGCATCAACTGAATTTCGAAATCGCACCACTCGCCGTAGAGGTCGAGGCCGCGCCCGACAAAGGCGTCATTGCGGTTGTACATGAACAGGCCATGCTTGCATCGCTTGACCGCTATGTGCCTGTTTTCAACGAGATAAGGCGACAGCATCTTTTCCTCTGCTCGCGTTGTCGTAGCGGGACAAGGGGACGGGGGACGAAGACGCAACCGAATGAAACGAATCAGTCCATACGCACTGGACGGTATGCGTTGCTTTGATTCGGGGCAAAGGCGCAAGCAGGCGGCGATCGCCCCGCCCATTCAGTTCAATATGACGCGAATAAAATTCCAGGAAGGCGCGGCCGGGGAAATGGCCTCACCCGACCGCTTGTCGCCGCCGGCTGCGAGCGAAAACGTGCTGGTGCCCGCCTCCAGTGGCGCGAAGCGCAACACCACGACATCGCCGGCCGCGTAATCGCGCCGTTGCGGACAGGCCGTCACGGTATCGCCCCCGAGATAGCGATAGCTCTGCCCGTTGGCGAGGAGATACGGGCTGTTGGGGCCCGTCGGGGCGAAGCACACTTTTTCAAGCGCCGCCTGCATCTGCAGGTGAATTTCGGTGTGATCGGCCGTCCGCTCGATCCGCACGATCGCCACCGGCACCTGATTTTCGGCGCGATGCATCAGCGTCTCGGCCACAGCCGACAAGGTGAATTGCGACACCGCAATCATGGCGCAGGCCAGGACTGATGCGCGAAGCCTCGTTTGCCATGGTCTCGAATGGTCCCCACCACGCTCGACCAGCGCAAATTATCGCGAATGCGAGGATGGCGCCAAGTGGTGCCAAGGGGCGCGGCTGCAGCCCGCAGTCGCCTTAGCCTTTCTTTTCGTCCGGCTCGGCGACGATCAGCGACCAATAAACTTTGTATTTCGAGGCCGGCGTATAGACCGCCGCAATACCCATGCGCGTGGCACCGGCCAGGAGCATGTTGGCGCGATGCGGACTTGAATCGCGCCAGCCGGAAAACGCCTCAGCCAGCGTGTGATAGCCGGCGCTGATATTTTCGGCCGCTGTCCTTGCGTCGTAACCCGACGCCTTCAGCCTCTGCACGAAAGGTTTGCCGGCGCCGTGGTCGAGCTTGTCACGCTTGGCCATGACTTCGGCCTGGGCCTGTGCAAGCCGCATCAATTCCGGGTCGAGGGTAACCGCCGGGAGCCCGTTGTTCGCCCGATAGCCCGAGATCATGGACGCCGCGGCGGCCGCATCGAGTTCGGCGCCCGGCTGGGCGAGATTGCGATAAAAACTCGGTTCGGCCTTCGGCACATAGCTATCGGCGCAACCACCGACCCCAGCCAAAGTCAGCAGTATTGCGGCAAGGCGAAACAGCGTCATCGGCAATTGTTCCCCGAATCACGAACCCGCGAGAGCTTAATGCAATGACCGTGGCCGAAAGGTGATAGCGGCGGGCCTCGCAAAACAACCCCGAGACAACCTCAAGATGACCCAATGAATGTCCCGCATCTACTGGCGTCGCTGTGCAGCGTCAACTAACATCTCGCGATATCAGCCGCTGCGGGAGAACATCATGCCGAACGAGCCAGCCGCACGCACGCCGGGCGCCAAGCGCGCTGCACCGGGTGAATATGTTTTCGATCTCGGGACCGTCCAGAAAATCATGGGCGGGCCCGCCTATTCGACGGCGCACGGGCCGTGCGTCGAGGGCGATCGCATGATCGTGGGCCTGATGCGCATGAAAGCCGGCACCGGCGCCGAGGCGCATTCGCATCCGAACGAGCAATGGATTTATGTTCTGGAAGGAACCTTCCACGCCAACATTGACGGGAAGGAAATCGATGTGACGCCGGGTTCAGTGATCTACATTCCGGCCAATACTATCCATGCCGGCAAGGCAACGGCCGAAGGCGATGTCGTGTTCTTTACGGTCAAGGATGCCTCGCACAGCCTGCACGGCATGAAGGCGAGCTGAACGATCGCGCAACGGAAACATCCAAGAATTTCCGGCGCACAAATATTCTGGGGAGGACCGCATGAAACGTTTCGTGGCGACCGTATTTGCTGCGCTCTTGCTGAGCGCGGGCGCTGTAGCTGCGCAGGACAAATATCCAAGCCGGGCCGTCAAGGTGATCGTCCCCTATGCACCGGGCGGCGCCACCGACATTGTCGCGCGCATCGTCGGCGACGAATTCCAGAAAGTCACCGGACAGCCCTTTGTCGTGCTCAACAAGCCCGGCGCCTTTGGCATGCTGGCGATCGACGAAATGGTGAAGGCAGCGCCCGATGGCTACACGCTGATGATCGGCAACGTTTCGACCAATTCGATCACGCCGATCATCTACGCCAAGAAGATGAACCTCGACTACGCCAAGAGCGTCGTGGCGGTCAGCAACCTGGTCGATGTGCCGGCCTTCCTGCTAGTGACGACGGCGGATAATTTCCCGGTCAAATCCGTCCCTGAACTCATCGCATACGCGAAGAAAAATCCCGGCAAGGTGCGTTACGGCACGGTCGGCATCGGCTCCTACCCGCACTACGACATGGCATATTTCGCGAAACGCGCGGGCGACCTCGACCTGGTCGCGTTGCCGAACAAGAACGGCGCCTCCGGCGTGATCCAGGACATGTTGCGCGGCGACGTGCAGGCGGCCTTCCTGAACGTCGCGTCGACCGCCGGGCAAGTGCAGGCCGGTAAATTCCGCGCACTGGCGGTCGTCAACCGCACGCGTCTCAAGGAATATCCCGACATCCCGACCATGAAGGAAATCGGATACGCCGACGTCGGCACGGTGGCTTGGAACGGGCTGTTCGCGCCGGCGGCGACGCCCAAGCCGGTTCTGGAAGCGCTATTCGCGGCTGTGAGCAAGGCGCTGAAGTCGCCGGAGGCGATCGAGAAGCTTCAGAAGCAGAACTTCAACGTCGTGCCGAACAAATCGCTCGCCGATGCCAAGGTCTGGCTCGATGGCGAAATGAAGCACTGGCAGACGATCACCAGCTCCGTGAAGATCGACGTGGCGCAGTAGCGCGCCACTTTCGGCCTCTGACGTGCGCTTTTGCCGGCTGTTCGCCGAAATGCGAAAGCACAATGATCGTGCCGATAAGCCCGAACATCATGATGAGCTTGGCGCTTTCCAGTATGAGAGCAAACATTGGAGGCACTCCTGCTTTACTCAGGCAACCCCTCACCTGTCGTGCGCTCGCGTCCCCTTCGGTTCTTCCGACTGGAAACTAGCAGGGCCTTTTGCCGGCGAGTGTGAACCGGTTCACCTCGGGCCTTCTCAATTTCATGCAGATTGATTGCGCGGAGGCTCCAAGACTCCTTCGCGTTCCTCCCTTACCCGCCAACTTCGGTTGGCGGGTTTTTTTCTGTCGTCAACGCCCCCCTAAATATCGTTTCACGTCCGGAATGTGCCGGTCGGAGACTTCTATTTCACCGCGCCGCGACGTTTTCAACATCGGGTAGCGCCCATTTCTTTTCAAACAATTCCTTCTTCGGGCCATATGTTCGCTTTCCAACGCCCGTAGATCTCTTTGGTGCCTGCTCAGTGGAAGGCATTCCGGCCCTTGGAGGATCCACGGTACGTGTTGCCGATCTTTTTCAGCCGCCCGGCGGCTTCTGCAACTGCTCCATGATCTGGTCGACGCTGAAGCTTGCCGGCTTCTGTCTCGGCGGGAACTCTTTGAACGTGCCGATAAACTGGCCCACGATGGCCTGCACCGGCACCACAAGGAATGACCGTTTGAACATGTAATCGTTGTAAGTATTTGAAGTTATTTCGGCTCGCTCATAAGGGTCCATGCGTATATTGGTGAGCGTTGGAGCCCGCATACAGACGAACGGCTCACGCCAGACTGCCATCGTGCCTTCGGCCCGCTGTTCGCAGAACACGATCTTCCAATTCTCCACGCGGACGCCCATGAGCTGGCCGTCATCGTTGAAATAGAAGAACTCTTTGCGCGCTGATTTGTCCTGCTGGCCGGTTAGGTATGGCAGCTGGTTGTAGCCATCGAGATGAACTTTGTATGTCGCACCCCCTATTTGCCAACCCGTGAGCAACCTGTCCTTCACACTGATATCACCCGCCGCTGCGAGCAGGGTCGGGAACCAGTCCAACCCAGAAAAAATATCGTTCGACACGCTTCCCGCTCGGATGCGCCCCGGCCAGCGCACCATCGCCGGCACACGATAAGCTCCCTCCCAGTTGGATGTTTTTTCGTTGCGGAACGGCGTCATGGCGCCGTCAGGCCAGGTATTCATGTGCGGCCCGTTGTCAGTCGTGTAGACCACAATCGTATCGTTGGCGATATTGAGCTCGTCGAGTGCTTTGAGCAGCTTGCCAACATCGCCATCGTGTTCGACCATTCCATCACCGTATTCATTATCGGGCATGCCGCTCTGGCCACGCATCGAAGCGCGCACATGCGTGATCGCATGCATACGCGTCGTATTCATCCAAACGAAGAAAGGCCTTTTCGCCTGTGTCTGTCGTTTGATGAAGTCGATCGCCGCATCGGTGGTTTCATCGTCGATCGTCTCCATGCGCTTTCGGGTCAACGGGCCGGTATCATCGATGGTCTGCTTGCCGACCTTTCCGAAGCGCGGATCGATAGTCGGGTCATCCCGATCGGTAGTTTTGGTTTTTAAGACGCCACGAGGTCCGAACCGCGCTCTGAATTGCGGGTCTTTTGGATAGTCGGGATGTTCTGGTTCTTCTTCGGCGTTGAGGTGATAGAGGTTGCCGAAGAACTCATCAAAACCATGCACCGTCGGTAGAAATTCATTTCTATCGCCCAGATGGTTCTTACCGAACTGACCTGTCGCGTAGCCCAGCGGCTTCAGCGCCTCGGCAATTGTGATGTCTTGAGGTTGCAAGCCGAGAGGGGCGCCCGGAAGCCCTACTTTGGACATGCCGGTCCGCAACGTCGCCTGTCCGGTGACAAAGCTCGACCGCCCTGCTGTGCAGCTCTGTTCGGCATAGTAGTCAGTGAACATGATGCCTTCGTGCGCGAGGCGGTCTATGTTCGGCGTCCGGTAGCCCATCAGTCCGTGCGTGTAGGCGCTGATATTAGTCTGACCAATGTCGTCACCGAAAATGACGAGGATGTTCGGTTTTTGCTGTGCGGACGCTGGTACAGTCGCGGCCATTGCAGCCGCTAGCAGCATCAGCAGAGAAATACAGATTGTTCTTATCGCGGTCATCGCTCTACTCCCGACGTGATGGCCGTCTGAAATTGACGGTAAACTTCTGCACACCAGCCGATGCTAACGAGCGGCGATTTCGTCAGCTAATTGGACCGTAGGCCAATGAGTTCCAACGTCCGCGTCCGCACCCGCCTGGCCCTCAATTGATCTCTGACATTCGATCTAAGTTTATGTAATTTATAAAGTTTAGCAGCATCCGGATACCGCGCGATCTGTTCGTCTGTGGCCCGACAGACACGCGTGCACGAAATCTTGTGAAGTCTGCCGCCGCCCGATTTCCTTTTTGAGCAACCGGCTTACTCTCAGGCTTATTGCGGGGCGACGGTGGAAGCAGCGAAGCATTCAAAAATCGGCAACTGGAGCGTGCGCTGCACACGATGCGGAGCATTGGCGCTCTCAATCGCGGCGTTTTTCTCAAGTCCGGCGGCTGCCGATGAAGGCGGCGTCAGCTTCTGGGTCCCCGGCTTTTTCGGAAGCCTCGCCGCGGCGCCGCAAGTGCCGGGCTTTGCGTTCGCCAATGTTCTTTACTACTCGCAGGTTTCCGCCGGCGGGAATGTCGCGTTTGCCAAGCAGGTGCCCCTTGGCAATATCAATGTGAACTTCAACGGAAATCTGAACGCGAACGTCCACGCCAGCGCTCAGCCATTGTATCTCGCGGCGCCAGGCTACACGTTTGCAACACCGGTCTTGGGCGGGCAGTTCAACATCAGCGTCGCGATCCCGTATGGCCGGATTGAAAGCAGTGTCGATGCAACAATCAATGGCAACCTGGGCCTGGGCGGTCCGGGATTCTCAATCGGCCGCGAGCTGACGCAATCGATCACGGGCTTCGGTGATCTGGCGCCAATGGCGTCGCTGCGCTGGAATTATGGCGTCCATAATTTCATGACGTTCATCGACGGAAATCTGACGACGGGCCGATATGATCCGACGCGGATTGCGAATGTTGGCATCGGCCACAATGCGCTCGATGGCGGTGGCGCCTATACCTATTTCGACCCGAAGACCGGGCGCGAATTTTCCGCCACGCTCGGTTTCACCTACAACTTTGAAAACGTGCACACCAACTACCAGAACGGCGTTGATATGCATCTGGATTGGGGCGCATCGCAATTTTTGACCAAGCAGTGGCAGGTCGGTCTTGTCGGCTATTGGTACGATCAATTGTCCTGCGACAGTGGCTCGGGCGACCGCCTCGGCTGCTTCAAGTCACGCGTGGGCGGAATTGGACCGCAGATCGGCTATGTCATTCCGCTCAGCGAGCACTACCAGGGTTACTTCAACCTGAAAGGTTACAAAGAGTTCGCCGCAGAAAACCGGCCGGACGGCTGGAATGTGTGGTTGACGTTTGCGATCTCGCCGGCCGCACCGACCGAACCACTGCCGAAACGCATGGTCACCAAATAGGCCCGCGGTACCGCCATCATTTTCCGATGCGCAATGCCTGCCACACGCGTTGCGGCGTCGCCGGCATGTCGAGCTGGACGCCCTCCGGCAATGCGTCGAGGATCGCGTTGATCACTGCGGGCGGCGCCGCCGTCGTGCCGGCCTCACCGGTACCCTTGGCGCCGACCGGGTTGGTGCGGCAGGCGACGGGGTGGTGCTCGACTGTCATCCGCGGCACCGTATCGGCGCGCGGCACGGCGTAGTCCATGAAGGTGCCGGAGACGAGCTGGCCGCCGGCATCGTAGATGGTGTCCTCGGTCAGCGCCTGGCCGATGCCCTGCGCCACCCCACCGTGGATCTGCGCCTCGACGATGGTGTCGTCGAGCACGTTGCCGCAGTCACCGACCGCGACATAGTTGACGATCTCGGTCGCGCCGGTCGCCGGATCGATCTCGACTTCCGCAACATGGCAGCCGTTCGGAAATGACGAGGGCAGCTTGACCTTGTCCTGGGTATCGAGGCTTTCCGGGATAACGCCCTGGCGCTTGAGTTCGGCGGCGCGCTCGGCGACCTCGAACAGCGTTGCCTCGCGGTTCTTCACGCTGAATTTGCCGTCGCGATACACAACGTCGCTTTCGGGCGCCTGCAACAGCATGGCGGCCACCCGCTTGCCCTTCTCAAGAACCTTGTCGGCGGTTTGCGCGATAGCGCTGCCGCACATCATGGCCGAGCGCGAGGCGACAGCGCCAAAGCCCGGCACGTCGCGGTCGGAATCACCAGTGAGCAAAGTGATGGCCGACGCGTCGACGCCGAGGCGTCGAGCCGCCAGCTTGCCGAACACGGTCTGATGCGCCTGTCCGCTGGCGCCCGAGCCAATGCTGACATTCACCTTGCCGCCGCCGGGAAAGCTGATGCGCGCGCCCTCTTCGGGGAACGCGCCGGCAATTTCCAGGTAACAACCGATGCCGATGCCGCGCAGTTTGCCGGCCTTCTTCGAAGCTTTCCGGCGCGCGGCAAAGCCGTCGTAGTCGGCGAGCTTGAGCGTGCGCTCGAAGGCCGCCGGGAAGTCGCCGCTGTCATAAGTGTTGCCGAAGGCGGTGGTGAACGGCATTTTTTCCGGATGTATCAGATTGCGCCGGCGCAGCTCCGCGGCGTCGATGCCGGACAGGTCGGCTGCGGCATCGATCACGCGCTCGAGCATGTAGCTCGCCTCCGGGCGCCCGGCGCCGCGATAAGGCCCGGTCGGCACCGTGTTGGTGAACACGCAGCGCGAATTCACCTGCGCGATCGGGATGTCGTAGACCGTCGGCAGGCAGCCTGAGACATGCGTGGTGACGATGAAGTGTGCGATGCCGGTGAAATAAGCGCCGGTATTTCCCAGACCATTCACCCGCAAGGCCAGGAAGCGGCCGCGCTTGTTGAGCGCGAGCTCGACCGTCCACAATAAATCCCGGCCCTGGTTGTCGGTCACGAAGGCTTCCGAGCGCGTTGATACCCAGTGGATCGGCTTGCCGAGCGCCTTGGCGCCGTGCAGCAGCGCGACATATTCCGGATAAGTCGCGGCCTTCATGCCGAAATCCGCCGCCGACATCCTCAGTGAGCACGCGCAGCTCTTCCGGCTTGATGCCCATGAACTCGGCGAGGTGCATGCGCACGCCGCCGACCCCCTGGGTCCCGCAGCGCAGCGTATAACGGTTGCTATTAGCGTCGTAGCTCGCGCTCGCGGTGCGCGGCTCGATCGCGGCCACCACCAGGCGCTGGTTGACCAGTTCGACGCGCGCCACGTGCGCAGCGTCCTTGAAGGCGCGGTCGAGCGCAGCTTGTTTCTTCCCGTCCGGATCGGCCGGCGCGGTCCAGTCGAACCCTATGTTGCCCGGTGCCTCCGGCCAAAGCTGCGGCGCGCCCGGCGCCATTGCAGCGCGCATGTCGGTCACCGGCGTCATCGGCTCATAGTCGACGACGACTTTTTCGGCCGCGTCCTGTGCCGCTGCCGCATTGATGGCGACCACCATCGCAACCGGCTCGCCGATATGCATCACGCGGCCCTCGGCGAGCGCCGGCCGATGCGGCCCGACAGCCTTCTTGCCTTCGCGACCGGGAATCGGAACGGGATGCGAGATCGAATGGTAGTGCGCCGACGCAAGATCTGCGGCGGTGAGCACCGCGACCACGCCCTTCGCCTTCTTCGCGTCGGACGTATCGACCCGCACGATCTTCGCGAAGGCGTGCGGCGAGCGTACGAATATGGCCGCAAGTGCGCCCTCCAGTTTAACGTCGTCACCGAAGTGGCCCTGCCCGCGCAAGAGCGCATCGTCTTCGATGCGTCCTGACCAGGCGTTATCGCGGGCAGCGGTCGATTGCGTCATGCGGTGCTCCGGTGAAAAAATCTCAAAGCTTATGGTCGGTGATACCGGCCTTGGCGTAAAGCGCATTGATATGCGCCTTCACCTCCGGATCGGTCGTATCGTGCTCGGGCACATGTGCCCACCCGGTTTTGGCGCGTGCGTGGATCGCCATTTCCTCGTCCTGCTGCGAGGTCCCGCCGGAAATGCCATAGGCGCCGATCATCTCGTCGCCCTTGAACACCGGTGCGGCGCCGCCACTGGCCGCAATTCGGCCATTCGTCATGGCCGCCAGGCTGACCAGCAATTGCGGATTGCGCTCCTTGAACCATTGCTGGATGACGAGACCGTCGGGAAAGCGCGGGCTCATCGACCGGAACGCCGCAACCGTGAAGGCCTTGGCGATGGCCGTCTCGGGCGTGATGAAACCGGCATTGTCCATGCGCTCGACGGCGATGAGGTGGCCCTCGGGGCCGACCACCGCGATCGATACCGGCACGCCCATCGCGTCGGCTTTTTCAACGACCGCCTTGATGAATTCACGGCATTCCACCGCACGCAACTTGGCCATTCCACGCCCTCCAGCGCCCATTAAGCTTCGCTTAACGCTTCATGCCCAGCAATTAACTGCAAAACAACGGGTTGGGGAATACCGTGACCGCCTACCTGGACGCGAAAATGGGCGAACTTACCTCCGCACACGCAGCCGCGCGGGACTGGCGTACGGTCGTCCTGACCGGCAGCACGAGCTTTGCCGTGAGCTTCGCAGTTCTCCATTATCTCTTTCCGGTCGGGGCGTGGGTGGCGCTCCGCTCCGGAGCCGGTCGTTTCCTTTTTCTTCGCGGCCCTGGTCGCATTGGCGGCAATGGCGATCACGACGATCCTGCTTGCCCGCAAGCTGCGGTTGGACAATCAGCGCATGCGCGTCGCGATCAACAATATGTCGCAGGGCTTGTGCATGTTCGACGGCAATGAGCGGCTGGTCGTCTGCAACCAGCGCTACATGGAGATGTACCATCTCGCCGCCGATATCGTAAAACCCGGCTGCAGCCTGCAAAGCCTGCTCGAATACCGCATCCGCAACGGCAGCTTTTCGCGCGACCCCGTCGAATACCGGCGCGCGCTGGTCGGCGCCATGGCCGCAGGCACCACCACGAGCAATGAAGTCAAATCGAAAGACGGGCGAACGATCGCCGTCATCAACCGGCCGATGCCGGACGGCGGCTGGGTCGCAACGCACGAGGACGTCACCGAACGGCGCGATGCCGAACGCGAACGCATCTCGATGCAGGAACAACAGCAGCGGCGCACGGTCATCGAGCAGGCCATCGCGTCATTCCGCAAGCGCGTCGAAGATCATCTCAAGATCGTGGCTGAAGGCGCCAAGACGATGCACTCGACCGCCACCACGCTGTTCGGCAATTCCGCGCAGACCTCCAAGAGCGCCGATGGCGCCGTATCGGCCTCGAATGAGGCCTCGACCAACGTGGAGACCGCCGCGGTCGCCGCCGACGAACTGTCCGGCTCGATCAATGAAATCGGCCGGCAGCTCGCCAAGACAACCGAGATCGTGCGGGCGGCGGTCGGCGAGGCGCAGGGAACCAACCATCAGATCACCGCGCTGGCGCAGGCCGCGCAGAAGATTGGCGATGTCATCAAGCTGATCAGGGCAATCGCCGGACAGACCAACCTGCTGGCGCTCAATGCCACCATTGAAGCCGCGCGCGCCGGCGAGGCGGGCAAGGGTTTTGCGGTCGTTGCATCGGAAGTAAAATCATTGGCCGTGCAGACCGCCAAGGCGACTGAAGATATTTCCAAGCTGATCATGGCGGTCCAGGGCGCGACGACCAGCGCGGTATCGGCCATCGGCCGTATTTCCGGCCGCATGCAGGAAATCGACAGTTGCGCGACCGCCGTCTCCGCCGCAGTCGAAGAACAAAGTGCCGCCACCGGCGAAATTTCGCAGAACGTCGCCAGCGCCTCCGACGGCGCGAAGTTGGTGGTATCGGTGCTCGGCGATGTATCGGGCGCAGCGGCGCAGACGCGCGAATCGGCCGAAAGCGTCCTCACGGCCTCGCAGGCGGTCGAAGCGGCCGCCATCGAACTTCGCAAGGAAGTCGAAGGCTTTCTCGCGCGCGTCGCGGCGTGATCAGCCTAACAACGAGCTCAGCCAGTAAAACAGCGCCGCCAGCAGGCCGGACGCCGGGATCGTAATAATCCAGGCGGTGACAATCTCCCGCGCCACCACCCAGCGGACCGCCCTCACCTTCTTGGCCGCTCCGACACCGATGATAGCCCCGGTGATGGTGTGCGTGGTGGATACCGGAACGCCGAGCCAGGTCGCCGCAAACAATGTGATCGAACCGCCTGTTTCGGCGCAGAAACCCTGCATCGGCGTCAGCCGGGTGATCTTCGAGCCCATGGTCTTCACAATGCGCCAGCCACCGGCCAGCGTCCCGGCCGCCATCGCGATCTGGCAGGCGATCACCACCCAGAACGGCACATAGAATTGCGTGCCCAGGCTGCCTTGCGAGTACAGCAGCACCGCGATGATACCCATGGTCTTTTGCGCATCATTGCCGCCATGGCCGAGCGCGTAGAGCGACGCCGAGACAAATTGCGCGCGGCGGAAAATATGGTCGACGCCATAGGGTGTGAGGCGGACGAATACCCAGGACACCAGCAGCATCAACATCAAAGCGAGCAGGCAGCCAACACCGGGCGACATGATGATCGCCACCGCGGTCTTGCCGACACCGCCCCATACGACGGCGCTAAAACCGGCCTTGGCTATACCGGCACCGACCAGCCCGCCGATCAGCGCATGCGAACTCGATGATGGAATCCCGAGCCGTTGCGTGAGGAGTTGCCAGACGATCGCGCCCGACAAGGCGCCAAAGATCACGTGTGCATTGACAATGTCGACATCAACGATACCTCGGCCGACCGTTTCGGCCACATGCAGGCCGAAAAACAGAAAGGCAACGAAATTAAAGAACGCCGCCCAGGCAACCGCGTACTGCGGAGGCAGCACGCGCGTCGACACGATCGTCGCGATCGAATTGGCGGCGTCGTTCATGCCGTTGAGAAAATCGAACGCCAGCGCGACGATGATCAACCCGACCAGAAATGGAAAAGCTAAGGCGCCGGCATCCATTGTCGTTCGGCCTTGAAATTTCTAGACGTGCTCGATGACGATGCCGTGCATGACGTTGGCGACGTCATCGAAGCGGTCGACGACCTTTTCAAGGTGATCGTAAACCTCGTTGCCAACGAAGAAGGCCATTGGCATTTGAATTCACATGCGCACGATAGAGCGCTCTCAGTCCGATGTCGTGCAATTCGTCGGCACGGCCTTCAAGCTGGGAAATCTGCGCCGTCAAGTCGCTGATGCTGCGTCGCTTCCGCACTGATCGACTTCAGCAGCGGCACCGCTTCCTTCACGAGTTGCGCACATTTCACGATCGCATCGGCCATTTCCTTCATTTGCGGCGTGAACTCGGTCACGTCGAACAGGACGATGCCCTTGGCGGTCTTCTGCATCTGGTCGATGGCGTTATCCATCGACGTGATCAGGTCGCGGATATTGCCGCGGTCGAACGGCGTGATGAAAGTGCGGCGCACCGCGATCAGCACTTCGCGGGTGACGTCGTCGGCGTCCTGCTCGCGGTCCATGACGATCTGGTAGTTGCGCTGCACCGCCTCGCCGCCCTCCAGCATGGCGCGCAAGGCCATGGCGCCGGCGAGCACGGCCTCGCGAATGGCGGGCAAACAGTTCGAAGAAGCGCTCCTCCTTCGGCATCAAGGCGTGAAACCAGCGCAGCATGGCAGATCCCCGTCGGCCGTTGAATCGGCCGTTGCCGGGCAACCTAGTCGCTCGGCGCGCGGTTGCGAAATCCGCAAAAACCGCGCCTGTGGAAACATCGGCGGCACCGGAGGCCCGAGCGTCAGCGGCAAGCCCGCCGACCAAGTTTAATATCGTGAAAACAACGACTTCGCAGGTCATTCATTTGCGCGCGCGATGGAAGATTTGCTGCATCGGCGCGCCGGGTCGGTTAGTTTGCGAGCCAAGAAGTATCGAGGCGGAGACATTCAATGCGGTTGGGCTACTTCACCATGCCGGTGCATCCGATGGGCCGGGATTGGTCGCAGACGCTGCGCGAGGACCGCGAGGCGATCATTCTCGCCGACAAGCTCGGCTTCCACGACGCCTTCATGGGCGAGCACCTGACCGATGCCTGCGAGAACGTCACCAACAGCATGCTGTTTCTGGCGACGCTGATCCACGACACCAAGACCATCAAGCTCGCGACCGGCACCACCAACCTGGCGCAGATGCATCCGGTGGTGATCGCGGTGAACGCCGCGATGTTCGATCATCTGGCGCAAGGACGCTTCGTGATGGGCATCAGCGCCGGCGCGCTCACGTCCGACTCCGAAGCGATCGGCATTCTCGATCTCGACCGCAACAAGATTTTCGCCGAGGCGATCGACGTCATCCTGGCGGTCTGGGAGCGCGACCCGCCTTACGACATCGATTTCCCCGACAACCGCTTCAAGGTCGGCTTCGCGCGCACCGCCGCGCTCGAGCTCGGCGTCGGCGTGCTGGCCAAGCCATTCCAGAAGCCGCGGCCGGAAATCGTCGGCACCGTGGTGGCGCCGTTTTCTCCCGGCGTGGTGCTGATGGGCAAGCGCGACTTCCATCCGCTGTCGGCAAACTTTCTGCTGGCCAAGCATCTCAAGTCGCACTGGACCAACTACGCCAAGGGCAAGGCGGAAGCGGGCCAGAAGGCCAACATCGCCGACTGGCGCGTGGCGCGCACGATCTTCGTCGCCGACGACGACAAGATGGCGGCGCGCTACGGCTGCGATGATGCCAACAGTCCCTATCGCCGTTACTTCGAGCAACATGCGCGCCAAGATGATAGCGCGGCAACCGGCTCTACGTGTTCAAGAGCCACAAGGAACAGCCGGACGAGGAGATCACGCTCGACTACGTGATGCAGAACTGCGTGTTCCTCGGCACCGTCAACAAGGTGGTCGACCAGATCCTGGCGATGCGCGAGGAGACCGGCGATTTCGGCGAACTCGTCTATGCCGGCATGGACTGGGTCGATCCGGCGCTTGCCAAGCGCTCGATGCAGTTGATGGCCGAAGAGGTGATGCCGCGCGTGAACGCGGCCATCGGAAAGCCGGCGAGCGCCGCGGCGGAGTGATAGCGCTGCCTCTCAACCGTCATGCCCGGCCTTGTGCCGGGCATCCACGTCTAGTGTCGCAAAGCGCTAAGCGACGTCGGATGGCCGGGACGAGCCCGGCCATGACGAAGAACGGCTACACCGACATCGGATCCGTCCCGAGCGGAGCATAAAGCCCGCGCTCGGCGCCTTGCGTGAACGGAGTGTCCTTGTCGAGCTCGATCGAGGCCGAACGCACGCGCTGCGCCTCCGGCTCGGTCGCCGGCACCGCACCGCCCTCGGCCGCCGCTTTTGCCGCGCGCAGCAAGATCTTGCGGGTCATGACGATGCCGCTGTCGGTCGCGCACAGGTGCTCCTTGGTGCGATCCTGGATCGGCCCCATGCTTTCCTGGATGGACGCGTCCTGCATGGCGATGCCGTCGACGCCGGTCGACGAATGGCCGTGGCGCTGCGACTCGCGGTCCATCAGATAATTGTTCGACTTGTTGGCGAGCGGAATGAACGTGCCCGGCACGTATTTGACGTGAATGCCCTCGCCATCCTGCATCGCCGAGATTTCCGATTTCGTCAGCGCGCGCTTGGGATGATAATTGATGCTCCACGCCCAGCAGGTCTCGTCGTCGATCGGCACCCAGGCGTGCGCACCGAGCGGATGGCCGGCACGCGGCGGGATGATCGAGTACCAGGGCATGATCCACGGGCGTGATGCGCCAGTAATATTTGCCGGCCTCGGCATTGCGGCGCGCGCCGATCAACAGCCCGCCCGCAAATTCCTCGACCTCGAACAGCGGCATGCGGTCCTGCTCGTTGTAGACGTTGCCCTTCGAGCCCTTGAACAGCGGATCCTTGTTGAGCTCGCTGCCGTGCAGCCACGACACGTGGCTGGAATCGATGCCGCCTTCCATCGCCTGCAGGTAAGTTGCATTCCTGCAGCCGCTTGGAGACGAAGCGCTGCGGCGGTTCGACATCGGTCCATTCCAGCGCCGGCGGCGGCGGCTGCAGCGCCGGCGGACCCAGATAGGCCCAGACGATCCCGGCCTTCTCGATGCACGGATAGGATTTCAGCTTGATGTTCTTGCGGAAGCCCGATTCCTCCGGCTCCGACGGCAGATCGACGCATTGACCGGTCACGTCGTATTTCCAGCCGTGATAGGGGCAGCGCAGGCCGCATTCCTCGTTTTGCCCGAACCACAGCGACACGCCGCGATGCGCGCAGAACTCGTCGATCAGGCCGATCTGTCCCTTGCTGTCGCGAAAGCAGACCAGATTTTCGCCCATCAGCTTCACGCGCACCGGCGGGCAATCGGGCTCCGGGATTTCGGAAACCAGCAGGAAGGGCGCCCAATAGCGCCGCAGCAACTTGCCCATCAATGTTCCGGGGCCGACGCGGCTTAGCTGATCGTTCTGTTCACGCGACATCATGGCGACGTTTCCTCAAGCCTTTGCTATGCTTTTTGCAGTCGTCGGCGGCCATTATAGGCAGCCACGCCGGTTACGGAAGCCAAGCGCCATGCCTCTGCCGCGCATCGCCATTGCAACAGGCGACCCCGCCGGGATCGGCCCGGAGATCGCGCTCAAGGCCGCGCTCGATGCGCGCGTGCGTGGCGCTGTGCCGCCCGTTGCTGGTCGGCGACCCGGCCGCAGTGGAACTGCATGCCCGCGCCGCCGGCCTGTCACCCGATCTTCACGTCGTGCAAAAGGCCGCCGACGCCGACTGGTCGAATGGCGCGGTCAACCTGCTCGACGCCCGCGACGGTAGCAACGTTCCGGTCCGGATCGGTACGGTCGACGCCGCTTACGGCCGGGCTTCGCTGGCGAGCGCCAGCCGCGCGATCAAGGCCGCGCTCAACGGCGAGGTCGACGCGGTGGTGGCGGCGCCGCAGACCGAACGCTCGATCGCGGCGGCGGGCATCGCCTTCGATGGCTATCCGTCGTTCGTGGCGCGCGAGACCGGCACGCCGGTCAACGATGTCTATCTGATGATCTGCTTCGACCAGTCGCGCATCGTGCACGCCACCTTGCACGTGAGCGTGCGCGAGGCCGTGGCGCTGATCACGCCGGAGCGGGTCGAGCGCGTGATCCGCGTCACCGACGCATCGCTCAGGAAACTCGGCATTGCGCAGCCGAAAATATTCGTCAGCGGGCTCAATCCGCACGCCGGTGAGGACGGCCTCTTCGGCTCGGAAGAGATCGAGATCATCGCGCCGGCCATCGCGCGCGCTGTGCAAAGACGGAATCGAAGCGTCTCGGCCCGTTCGGCGCCGACACCATGTTCCGCAAGAAAGGCTGCGACGCCTTCATCGTGATGCTGCACGACCAGGGCCACATCGCCGCCAAGCTGCAGGCCTTCAATCGCACCGCCGGCCTTTCGATCGGCTCGCCGATTTTGTTTTCTTCAGTCGCGCACGGCAGCGCGCACGACATCGCCGGCAAAGGCCAGGCCGATCCCGGCGCCATCATCGAGGCCGTCACGCGGCTCGCCCGCGTCAATGCGCAGGGACACGACCGCGCTTAAGGGTTGAGCAGCGGAATGCTGTTCACCGCAGGCGGCTTCGGGATCGACTGCAGATACGCGTAGATGTCCGCGAGATCGCCGTCCGAAGAATCTTGTCGCTGAACGGCGGCATCGCGCGATTGGTCGAACGCACGAAGCCGGAAAACGCCTCCCAGGGCAGCGGATCGGGCGCAAGGCGCTTGCCGCCGCTGGTCGCGATCGAACCCTGACCCATCGTGCCGTGACATTGCCAGCAGCCCTTCTGGATAAAGACGGTCTTGCCATGCTCGGCGGAAGCCGCGAGCACGGGACCATTCGCGAGCACTTGTCAGCAGTCAGCGCCGCAGCGAATGCGAAACATAAACGCATGAGATTGCCCTTCATCGCGGCTGCGTCACGACATCGACCAGCGCCGGCTCGCCGGCCTTGACCACCTCGACCGCTTTTTTGAGCGCCGGAGCCAGTTCGCTGGCATCGGTGATCGGACCGGCCGACCACATGCCCATGGAGCTTGCGAGCTTGGCGTAGTCGATGTTCGGGTTTTCAAGACGCGTTCCGACGGGACCAATATCCTTGCCGAGACTGGCAACGCGGTTACGCCGGTTCGACATGCGCTGCACGTGCATGACTTCCTGATGATAGCCGCGATTGTTGTGCATCACCGACAGCAGCGGGATCTGGTGGCGCGCCGCGGTCCACAGCACGCCTGGGCCGAACATCATGTCACCGTCAGGCTGGAAGTTGACCGAGAAGCGCCCATGGGCGCGATTGGCCAGCGCGGCGCCGACCGCGGCCGGCGCGTTGTAGCCAATGCCATAACCGCCCGGCCCGCCGATGTGATGATAGTGCTTGTCCATCGGCCACAGCCGGGTCGGCCAGGAGGAAAATTGCCGGTCGCCGCCGACCGAGGACCAGTCGAGATCCTTGATCTGCGCATAGACTTCCATCGACATGCGCGCCGTGCTGATCGGGCTCGCATCCCAGGCGTAGGACGCCGCCTGCCGCGTTCGCTCGCGCGCCTCGGCCCAGGCCTTCTTCATCGCCGCGCCGCGCGCCTCGATGTCCGCCGCGCGATTTGCCGGCAACGCCTGCTTCACCGCCTCGATCAGCGCCGGCAGGGTCGCCTGCGCATCGCCCGCCATCTCGACGTCGACGACCTGGAATCGCTGGAAATCCTGGTAGTTCGACTTGGTGTTGAGCACGATCGAGCTGATGCTGATCAGCTTGGCATTCGGCTTGATGTGCGATTCCTGCAAGCCCGCGCCGTCATTTTCACCGTTGTCGACGTACCCGTTCACCGTGCCCCAATAGTCGGACAGTTCGAGCCCGAGGATCACGTCGGCGTCCTTGAGCAGCGCCTGGCCGCGGCTGTTCTGGAACAGGTGATGCGTATTGGGGAAATTCATCCGGCCTTTTTGATCGATGACCGGCGCCTGCAGGATCTCGGCGAGTTGGACGAGCGATGCTCACGCCATCCGCCGTGCGCGCGTATTTGTCGGCGATGATCACCGGACGTTCGGCGGCCGCGAGCAGACGCGCGGCTTCGCGCACCGCGTTCATGTCGCCTTGCGGCGGCGCCGTCGGCGACGTAGCGCGGGATCGTCAGCTTCGACGCGATCGCGCACCGTCTCTTCCTGCAGTCCGGTGTCGAGCGCGATCATCACCGGCTCGTGCGGCGGCGTCATCGCCAGTTTGTAGGCGCGCACGAACGACTGCGCGAAGTGCTGCAGCGACACCGGCTGGTCGTCCCATTTGGTGAAATCGCGAACGAGCGCGTTGATGTCCTGGGCCGAGTGAAATGTCGGCACGCCGGGCGGACGCTTGGAGGCATCGAGATCGGTGCCGCCCATCACGATGACCGGCACGCGATCGCACCAGGCGTTGTAGATCGCCATCGCGGCGTGCTGGAGACCGACCGTGCCGTGGCACAGCACCAGCAGCGGCTTGCCGGCAATCTTGAAATAGCCGTGCGCCATGCGCGACGGATGATTCCTCGTGCGTGCAGGTGAGAAATTCCGGCTTCTTGTTGCCGCCGTAGTCGATCAGCGATTCATGCAGCCCGCGAAAGCTCTGTGCCGGATTGCAAGGGACATAGTCGATATCGAGCGACTTGATGACATCGACCATGAAGTCGGAATTCGGCGTGCCGTCCGCCTGCACGGTCGCTTGCGGGGTGCCGGTTTCGGCGGCGGCGATCTGTGCGGTCGGTCGCACCGCAGATGGCCGCGGTTCTGCGGGTGTCGGTGCGGTCACGACGGTTGCAGCATCGGCCGGCAGCGGGCTGGCCGCTGCACCGGCGACCGCCACGCCAGCGAGAAACTTGCGCCGATTTAATCGGGATTGAGATAGCACACGCGCCATTTCCGCCTCCGCTGCCTGCCGAGGCCCCGATCTGAGGCATCCCGGACCGGGCCGTCAGCGATGTTAGTTCAGCGGTGAGCGATGGGCCAAGGGGTGTCGGTCGGGCCTGACGCGGATTTAACGCACCGGCGGCAGTGGCGCGGACGAGATCGCGGTGGAGCTGCCGTCGCCCTGATTGGCAGGCGCAATGTTCGTGCGGAACGCCGGCGGGCGGCAGGCCATTCGCAGGCGGCTGCGCCGCGGTATTGGCAACGTGCTCGGGCGGCTTGCCGCCCGGCAACACCACGACGCGCGTGCCGACCTGCACGCGGCTGTAGAGATCTTCGATGTCTTCGTTCAGAAGGCGGATGCAGCCGGACGACACGAACGAGCCGATGGTCGAGGGCTGGTTGGTGCCGTGGATGCGATACAGCGTGTGGCCGAGATAAAGCGCGCGCGCGCCGAGCGGATTGCCCGGGCCGCCCGCCATCATGCGCGGCAGATACGGCTGACGATCGATCATTTCCGATGGCGGGAACCAGTCCGGCCATTCCTTCATCCTGGAAATGCGCTCGGTGCCCGTCCAGGTGAAGCCGTCGCGGCCGACGCCGATGCCGTAACGCATTGCCTTGCCGCCGCCGAGCACCAGATAGAGATACGTGTTGGGCGTATCGATGACGAGCGTTCCGGCCGGTTCCCTGCGTGGGATAGTCGACCAACTGCTTCTTGAGGTTCGCCGGCAATTCCTTTGGTTTGCCGGTTTCCGGCTGATCCTCGGGTGGCAGCGACATGACGCTCGTGCCGGCGGCCTGACCCGGTTGGGGCGCGGCATTGGGCGCTGCGCCGACGGCGCCGGGCGGACGCATCGCGTCCGGATCATTGGTGACGCGCGGCGGCGCGACAACCGGTGGCGGCTGCTGCGCTTCGAGTTGGTGGCCGTAGCCAGCGCCAGGACTCCGCTCCGGTGTGCCGAACAGCCCGGTCGGCGGCGGTAGCGTCGGCTCGTCATCCGGATAAGGAAGGACGCGGCTCGGCACCGCGGCGCTGAGCTCGCCCGCGGCCCGGCGGCGGCAGCGTATCGTCCTCATCATTGGCGCCCATAACGGGCGGCAACCGCTCTTCATAAACGCCCGGCGGCGGCAGACGGTACTGCGCCATAACCGGCGCAGCGGTCATTACCGCCGCAAGCGGCAGCGTCAGCAGAAAAGCAGCTGAAAATCGGATCATCGTCCACCCTGAGCGGCCTGGCGGAATCGCCGCCAAACCGCGCCCTGATTGCCCCGGGATGAAGGCACATTCAAGACAAGAATACGGCTATCTCATTAACGTGATTTTTCCCGCGTCCGCTCAGCTTTTCTTGGCCTCCGCGGCCAGAACCTGCTTGGCCACGCGGTGGCAATCGACCGCCGCCGGGAACCCGCAATAGATGGCGACCTGCCGCAGGATCGCCGACAGTTCCTTGTGGGTGAGCCCATTGCGCAATGCGCCGCGGAAATGCGCCTCGAACTCATGCATGCGGCCGAGACAGGCGATCATGCCGAGATTGAGCAGGCTGCGGTCGCGGGGCTTGAGGTCCTCGTCGGTCCACACCGCGCCCCAGCAGAACTCATTGAGCAGATCCTGGAATTTGCGGTTGAAATCGTCGGTATTGGCAACGGCGCGGTCGACATATTCGTCGCCCAGCACCTTGCGGCGCATCGCCATGCCCTTGTCGTAGAGTGCCTTGTCCATGGTTTCCTCCCTGATGACGGAATATTCCGCGTTGGTCGGCGTATGTTGACAGAGATTGGGCGATTTCGTCCATTCTTACCGGCCTTGCCGGGCCTCCATGTGGAGCAAACGAATAATCGGAGGAAACGCTATGCGAATGTCACCAGGCCGCCACGCTGTTCACCTCGCGCTCGCACTCATCGTTCTGAGTTTCACTCGTCATATTCCGTCACGCCGAAAGCCGCGGCCCAGGAGGCCGGCTGGACTGCGCTGTTCGATGGCAAGAGCCTGGATGGATGGAGCCAGGTTGGCCAATCCAATTGGCATGTCGCCGACGGCGTGTTGATCGCCGACAAGATGGAAGGCAAGGAAGCCGGCTATCTGGTGAGCAACAAGTCGTACAAGAATTTCATCGTTCGCGTCGGAATTCTGGCCGAGCGACGACGCCAATAGCGGAATTTACTTCCGCTGCCTCGATCCCAAGAAGATCACCGACCGGACCTGTTACGAAGCCAATATCTTCGACCAGCGCCCCGATCCGAGCTACGGCACCGGCGCGATCACCCGCTACGTCGAGGTCAATCCGATGCCGAAGGCCGGCGGCAAGTGGAATACCTACGAGGTCACCGTCAATGGCCGCGACATCACCGTCGTCCTCAACGGCCAGACGACCGCGAAGCTGCGCAACGGCATGTTCGACGAAGGGCCGATCGTGTTGCAGCACGGCGCCGGAGCGATCAAGTTCCGCAAGGTCGAGGTCAAGCCGCTGTAAGGCGGCAGCGCAGTGGGCGGGGCGGAATGGACGTAGCGATCATCGGCGGCGGCATCTGCGGACTGTCGCTCGCCCTCAACCTCAAGGAACGCGGCATTGCCTGCCGCGTCTATGAGCGCGCGCCGGAGATCAAGGAGCTCGGCGTCGGCATCACGTTGCTGCCGCATGCCATGCGCGAATTCAGCGCGCTCGGCCTCGGCGACGAATTGCTCACGGCCGGCATCGAGAATCGCGAAAGCCGCTTCTACAACCGCTTCGGCCAGCTCATCTACAAGGAGTCGCGCGGCAAGCTGGCCGGCTATCAGTATCCGGAGGTCTGCATCCACCGCGGCCGCCTGCACATGATCCTGTACAAGGCGGCGCGCGACCGGCTGGGGGCCGACGCCATCCGCACCGACCACGAATGCACCGGCGTGGAACAGGACGAGCGCGGCGCGACCGTGCATTTCAAGGCCGCGCGAAAGCATGCGTGCCGACGTCGTGGTCGATTGCGAGGGCATCAATTCGGCGATCCGCAAGCAGTTCTATCCCGACGACAAAGTGGCCTTCGCCGGCATCAATACCTGGCGCGGGATCACGCGTCGCAAGCCGATCCTCGATGGCCGCACCTATATGCGCGTGGGCTCCATCCTCACCGGCAAGATCGTGATCTATCCGATCATCGATGACATCGACGGCGAAGGCCGCCAGCTCATCAACTGGATGGCGGAGATCAAGCGCGACACGTTCGCACAGAACGACTGGAACAAGCCGGGCAGTCTCGATGATTTCTTTCCGCTCTATGAAAGCTGGCGGTTCGACTGGCTCGATGTGGCGCAGCTGATCCGCGACGCCGACCAGATCCTGGAATATCCGATGGTCGACAAGGATCCCGATCGACACATGGACGTATGGCCGCGTCACGCTCGCCGGCGATGCCGCCCACCCGATGTATCCGCGCGGCTCCAATGGCGCGGCGCAGGCGGCCATCGACGCGCGCACGTTGGCCGATCTGCTGGCGAAAAATCCGGATCCGCGCGCTGCGCTCAAGGAATACGAGGCCGCGCGCGCCGGCGCCGCCGCCAAGGTCGTGCGCACCAACCGCGAGCACCCGCCCGATTTCATCAATATCAAGGTCGAGGAACTGGTCGGCGACAAGCCGTTCGACAATCTCGACAAATACATCACGCAGGACGAATTGCGCGCGCTGTCGGAGAACTACAAGCGCATCGCCGGCTTCGCGCTCGCCGACGTGGCCGGGCGGTGAGCGCGAACCGGCGAGCGCCTTAAATCCGGTGCCAGCCGCACGGCCGTGACCGGCTGGTCAAAGGCTCGCGCTGTGGCCAGCGTCCGGCATTAAACCAGCGATAATTCAATGAGTTAAGCCTCGCTTCGGCGGCTGGCTACCCGTTTACCGGCACACCTGCAGCACAGGATTCGCCCGCCTCGCCCGTTATTTGGACAGGTCGAGAACTGGAATGGACCGGCGATTCCTATGGTGAGCTACCTCATTGCGATGGATGACAGCGACGAAGCGCTCATGGCCCGGGTCGCCCGTGGCGACGAACGGGCGTTCCAGCATGCTTTCGCGCCGTCATCTGCCGGCCATGCTCGGGCTTGCCCGGCGCATCCTCGGGAACGCCGCCGAAGCCGAGGACGTTGCGCAGGAAGCATTCTTGCGCGTCTGGACGCATGCGCCGCGCTGGCAGCCTCTGGCGCAATTCCGGACCTGGCTCACGCGCATCGTGGTCAACCTCTGTCTCGACCGCAAACGGCGTGCGCCCTGGGTCGAGCTCGAAGCGGCCGGAGACATCGTCGACCCAACGCCCGGAGCCACGGAAAGGGCGGAAGCCGACGAGCGGCAGAGCATGGTCACGGCGGCGATCGGCAAACTTCCGGCCCGCCAGCGCGACGCAATCATGCTCACTTACAGCGAAGGCATGAGCAATGCGCAGGTGGCCGAAATTCTCGAAACGTCGGTGTCGGCGGTCGAAACCTTGCTGGTGCGCGGCAAACAAAATCTGCGCCGTACACTTGGCGACCTGATCGACAAGGATGAGTGAAATGACCGATGAACAGTTCGAAACTTTTCTCAAGACCGCGCTGAAGCGTCGAGGCGCCGCCGGCCGACGAGGCCGCGGTCGACCGCGTGCTCAAACGGCTTGAGCGGGCCGCTGCCGCGTCAGAAACAGCCGTTCTGGCGCCTGCCCGGCGTTCTGCTCGACTGGCAATTCGCGCCGGCCTGGCCGCGCATGGCGGCGCTCGCCTGTTGCGCCGTGCTCGGATTCTTCATCGGCATCGCCGGGCTTGACCGGCAATTCGATAATCCCGGCTACGCCGCCCGCCTATGTCGGCGGTGGCGGTATCGGCGCGATCACGTTCGAACCCGATGCGTTCACGGGAGCAAGGCCATGAGTGTCGCCCATGCCGTCCCGTCAGTGACGCCCGGCTCGCCGCGCTGGCTGTTGCTCGGCTCGCTCGCGCTCAACCTGTTCTTTGTTGGCATCGCGGTCGCCATGGCGATCCGCGCGCCCGCGCCATCCTATTGGGATCCCAATGTATTCGTGCGCGTCGAGCGGCTGGCGGCAACACTCCCGCCGGCCGACGCCGACATCCTGCGCGGCCAAATCAATGAAAATCACGCCGCCATCGACGATACGCAGGCGAAATATCATTCCGCGCGCCAGCACATTCATGACGTGCTGCGGCAGGAGCCGTTCGACGTCGAGGCCATGCGCGCCGCAACCGCCCAGACGCGGGCAGCACGGCTGGCCTACGACCAGACCGTCCAGGGCGTTTTCGCGAATATTGCCGCGAAAATCTCGCCGGCCGGGCGCCAGGCGCTGGCCAATTGGCCCCCGGGACGCAAGCCCGTGACGGCCAAACAGTAGTATTATTTCGCGTCTGAGTTGTTTTTGGCCGGATTTTGAAAGCGATTGGAATGCATCGGGGCGGGATGACGAAGGAGGCGGGAACGAATACGTGGGGGCGCCCGTTTTGGACCATGCTGCAGGGCCTATGTCTCACACTGCCCGTTGGGGGCTGCCTGCTGACCGGCGAGCCGCCGGAGCCCGGGCTCGATATTCCACAAGGCTACAACTACGGCCCGCGCAATCCGGAGGTCGCGGAAGCCGCGGTGCCGCCGCTCGACTGGTGGCGCGCCTTCCGCTCGCGCGAACTGACCGAGATCATCGAAGCGGCGCGCGAAGCCAATCTCGACATCGCCGCGGCGATCGCCCGCATCGTGCAGGCCGACGCGCACGCGCGCATCACCGGCGCCGCGCTGCTGCCGGTCGTTGATCTCAACGGCAGCGCGTCGCGGATCAGGACATCGCAGGCGACATCGGCGGGCAGCACCACCGGCTCGCTCGGCGGCTCGGAACGCGACCTGCTTTCGACCTCGCTCACCGCCAGCTACGAGATCGACTTCTGGGGCAAGAACCGCTCCGCCCTGCGCGCGCAGGAACAGATCGCGGTCGCCAGCCGCTACGACCGCGAGGTGGTGGGCCTCACCACCGTGGTTGCCACCGCCAATGCCTATTTCCAGGTGCTCGCCGCGCAGGACCGGCTGCGCGTGGCGCGCGAGAATCTTGAGAGCGCCACCCGCGTGCTCAATCTGATCAAGCAACGGCTGCAGGCCGGCACCGCCTCCGCGCTCGATACCGCGCAGCAGGAAAGCGTCGTCAACAACCAGCGCGCGGCCATTCCGCCGCTCGAACAGACGCTGCGGCTGAATCGCATCACGCTCGCGGTTCTGATGGCGCGCTCGCCGGAAAGCGTGAAGATCCGCGGCGGCAGCCTGCGCAGCATCGCCTATCCGCGCGTCACGCCGGGGCTGCCGTCCGAACTGCTGACGCAGCGCCCCGACATCCGCGAGGCGGAAGCCAATCTCGCCGCCGCCAACGCCAATGTCGAGAATGCGCGCGCGCAATTGCTGCCGAGCATCACGCTCACCGGCGAAGGCGGCTATCAGAGCGCGATCCTGAGAACCTTGCTGCGGCCGGAATCGATGTTTTTCACGCTCACCGTCCGGCCTGACCCAGCCGATCTTCGAGGGCGGCAGGCTGCTCGGCAATCTCGACCTGCAAAAGGGCAAGCAGGACGAACTCCTGCAGAACTACCGCAAGGCGGTGATTTCCGGGTTTGCCGATGTCGAGAATGCGCTCGACGACATTCGCAAGACCGCCGAGCGTGAAAAGCTTCAGCGCGACGTGGTGACCAGCTCACAGCGCGCCTTCGACATATCCGAACAGCGGCTGCGCGAGGGCACCATCGATCTGGTCACCGTGCTGCAAACGCAACAGACGCTCTATCAGGCCCAGGATGCGCTGGTGCAGGCGCGGCTCGCGCACGTGCAGGCGATCGTCAGCCTTTATCAGGCGCTCGGCGGCGGCTGGCTGCCGAAACCCGTAGAAGCCGCCGATGCACGGTGAATTTTCCAAACAGCTTCTCGCAAAGGCAGGTGGCAGCAAACGCCGCGTGCTCGCGACCGTCATCATCCTGATCGCGGTCGTCGCCGCGCTCTATTACGTCTTCGGCGGCCCGGCCGGCCAGCAGCGCCGCGCCAACCGCTTCGGCGCCGACGGGCCTGTGCCGGTCCTTGTCTCCGCCGTGACGCGCGCGGACGTGCCGGTCTATCTCGACGCCGTCGGCACGATCAAGGCGCTCAACACCGTGACCGTTCGCCCGCAGGTGGACGGCAAGCTGCTCAGCGTCAATTTCAAGGAAGGCGACGACGTCAAGAAAGGCGACGTGCTCGCGAAAATCGACCCCGTCATCTATCAGGCGCAGCTCGGCCAGGCGGTGGCCAAGAAGGCGCAGGACGAGGCGCAACTCGCCAACACCAAGATCGATCTGGAACGATACGAAAGGCTCGCGGCCACGGCCGCCATCAACAAACAGCAGGCCGACACCCAGCGCGCGCTGGTCGCGCAGAACACCGCGCTGGTGCAGGCCGACCAGGCCGCGATCGACAACGCGCAGGCCATGCTCGGCTACACCACCATCACCGCGCCGCTCGATGGCCGCACCGGCATTCGCATGGTGGACGAAGGCAACATCGTGCATGCCTCCGATACCAATTCGGCCATCGTGGTGATCACCCAGCTGCACCCGATCTCGGTGGTGTTCAACCTGCCGCAGCAGGACCTGACGCAGGTGAACACCGCCTTTGCCAAGGGCCCGCTCAATGTCGACGCGCTGCGCTCGGATAATGATGTTGTGATCGATAACGGCGTTGCTCAAGGTGGTCGACAACCAGGTCGACCAGACCACCGGCACCGTGAAGCTGAAGGCCGAGTTTCCCAACGAAAACCTGCAACTTTGGCCGGGGCAGTTCGTCAATATTCGGCTGCTGATCGACACGCTCAAAGACGTGGTCGTGATCCCGACCGGCGCCGTGCAGCGCGGACCGAACGGCACGTTCGTCTACGTGGTCAAGGATGACAACACGGTCGCGATGCGGCCGATCGTCGTGCAGAAGCAGGATGAAACCCAGACGGTCGTGAAGAGCGGGCTCGAACCGCCCGAGCGCGTCGTCACCACCGGCTTCGTCCGCCTGACCGACGGCAGCAAGATCTCGGTCGGCGACGCCAATGCGCCAGCCGGCCGCCGCAAGCGCGCGCGGCCGCGCGACGGACAGCAACGGCAGCGGGGCGGCAACACGACGAGACCGAACACGCAGCAATGAGCGTATCGTCGCCATTCATTCACCGGCCGATCGCCACATCGCTGCTCGGCGTCGCGGTGATGCTGGGCGGCTTCCTGGGTTACTGGTGGCTGCCGATATCGGCCTTGCCGCAGGTCGATTTCCCGACCATCCAGGTCACCACCCAGTTGCCCGGCGCCAATCCCGGACACCATCGCCGCGCTGGTGACTGCGCCGCTGGAGCGGCAATTCGGCCAGATCCCGTCGCTGCAGACGATGACCTCGTCGAGTTCGTTCGGCATCAGCCAGGTCACGCTGCAGTTCGATCTCAATCGCGATATCGACGCCGCCGCGCAGGACGTGCAGTCGGCGATCAATGCCGCCGCCTCGACGCTGCCGCGTAACCTGCCCTACCCTCCGCTTTATTCGAAAGTGAACCCGGCCGACGCGCCGATCATCACGCTCGCGCTCACTTCACAGGCGATCGACCTGCGCGCGCTCAGCGATATGGCCGACACCATCATGGCGCCGCGGCTTTCCGAAGTGAGCGGGGTCGGCCACGTTTCGGTGCAAGGCGGCATCCGGCCCGCGATCCGCATCCAGGCCGACCTGTCACGGCTCGCCTCCTACGGCATCGCGCTCGACGATCTGCGCACCGCCATTGTCGGCGCCAATGTGGCCGGGCCAAAAGGCGCGCTCGACGGCGCGCATCAGTCCTACACCATCGCCGCCAACGACCAGATCGTCGCCGCCGACACCTACAAGGACATCGTGGTGGCGTTCCGCAACGGCGCGCCGGTCAAGATCGGCGACGTCGCCGATGTCATTGACGGACTTGAGAACACGAAAGTCGGCGCCTGGTACCGCGGTCAGCCTTCGATCGTGATCGACGTGCAGCGCCAGCCCGGCGCCAACGTGATCGAGACGGTCGAGCGCGTTCGCGCCGAATTGCCGCGTCTGCGCCGCGCCATGCCGGCCAGCGCGCAGCTCACCATCGTCAACGATCGCACCACGACCATTCGTGCGTCGATCCACGACGTGCAGTTCACGCTGGTGCTCAGCATCGCGCTGGTGGTGCTGGTCGTGCTGATATTCCTGCGCACCATTCGCGCCACCATCATCGCCGGCGTGGCGCTGCCGCTGTCGCTGATCGCGACCTTCGGAGTGATGTGGTTCTGCGGCTTTTCGCTCGACAATCTGTCGCTGATGGCACTGACCATCGGCACCGGCTTCGTGGTCGACGACGCGATCGTCATGATCGAGAACATCGTGCGCCACATGGAAGATGGCGAAAGCGCGCTGGACGCCGCGCTGCGCGGCGCACGTGAAATCGGCTTCACCGTGATATCGCTGACGTTGTCGCTGATCGCGGTGTTCATCCCGTTGCTGTTCATGACGGGACTTGTCGGCCGCATGTTCCGCGAATTTGCATTGACGCTCACGATCGCGGTGGTGGCCTCCGCCATCGTGTCGCTGACATTGACGCCGATGATGTGCGCGCGGCTGTTGCGCCACACTCCTGCCGGCTCGGAGAATGCCTTTACGGCCCGCTTCCACGAGCTGACGGAACGCACCATTGCCTATTACGGCCGCAGCCTCGAATGGGTCCTGCGCCGTCAGCGCCAGACCCTCATCGTCACGCTGGCGACACTCGCCGCCACCATCTTGCTCTATATCGCCATGCCGAAAGGCTTCCTGCCGCTGCAGGATACCGGCCTGATTACCGCGGTGACGGAAGCCGGCACCGACGTCTCGTTCACCGAAATGCAGCGGCGCCAGCGGCAGGTCGAGGACACGATCCGCGGCGATCCCGATGTCAGCAGCGTCGTCAGCGTCATCGGCGTCAGCCCGATCAACGCGACGCCCAATGCCGGCCGGCTCGCCATCACGCTGAAGCCGCTGAACCAGCGCCGCGCCCGCGTCGAGGAGATCGTCGCGCGGCTCAAGCAGCAGTGTCGCCGGTGTCGCCGGCATGACCGTCTATTTCCAGGCGACGCAGGACATCCAGATCTCCACGCGGGTCAGCCGGGCGCTCTATCAATACACGCTGGTGGCCACCGACCGCGCCGAGGTGATCGAATGGGCCGACAAGCTCGTGCACCGGCTGCGCCGCGAGCCGGCATTTCAGGAGGTTGCCTCCGAAGCGCAGGAAGGCGGCCCGCGTGTCCAGGTCGAGGTCGACCGCGAGCAGGCCGGACGTCTCGGCGTCTCGATGCAGAGCGTCACCGACACGCTCAATGACGCCTTCGGCCAGCGGCAGATTTCCACCATCTACGGCCAGGCCAATCAATACCGGGTGATTCTGGAGGCGCAGCCGCGCTATCAGCAGGATCCCAACTCGCTGTCGAAGCTCTATGTCACCGGCGCCAGCACGTCGAACGGCACCGCGGCGACCGTGTCCACCACCGCGACCGGAACCACCAACACCAACACGACGGCCACGCCGAATGCGGTCACCAGCAGCAATCAGGTGCCGCTCGCGGCCTTCGCAAGCTTCGTGCCGACGTCGGCGCCGCTCGCCATTGCGCACCAGGAGCAGTTTCCCTCCGTCACCATCAGCTTCGACCTGAACGACGGTTACGCGCTGTCCGATGCCGTGACGGCCATCCGCAGGGTCGAACGCGAGATCGGCATGCCGTCATCGGTGACCGGCAGCTACTCGGGCGACGCCGCGGAATTCGCCAAATCGCTGGCCGGCGAACCCTGGCTGATCCTCGCAGCGGCGATCGCGATCTATATCGTGCTGGGCGTGCTGTACGAGAGCTTCATCCACCCGCTCACCATTCTGTCCACCCTGCCCTCGGCCGGCGTCGGCGCGCTGCTGGCGCTGATGCTGTTCGGTTATGACCTGTCGGTGATCGCGCTCATCGGCATCGTGCTGCTGATGGGCATCGTGAAGAAGAACGCGATCTTGATGATCGACTTCGCGCTCGAAGCCGAGCGGCATGAAGGACTGTCGCCCGAACAATCGATCGTGAAGGCCGCGCTTGTTGCGCTTCCGCCCGATCATGATGACGACGCTTGCGGCTCTGTTCGGCGCGCTGCCGCTGGCGCTCGAAGGCGGCACCGGCTCGGAACTGCGCAACCCGCTCGGCGTCACCATTGTCGGCGGCCTGCTGTTGTCGCAATTGCTCACGCTCTACACCACGCCCGTCATCTATCTCTACATGGAGCGCCTGCGCGCGCGACTGGCGCCGACGGTTCCACCGGCGCCACGCCGGACAGCTCGCCCGGCCCGGGGGCCAACGTGAATTTCTCCGCCCCATTCATTCGACGGCCGATCGGCACCACGCTGCTGGCCATCGGACTGTTCCTGATCGGCGCGGTTGCCTACGCGTTCCTGCCGGTCGCCAGCCTGCCGAACGTCGAATTTCCCACCATTTTCGTGACCGCAAGCCGGCCCGGCGCCGATCCCAACATCATGGCGGCGACGGTGGCCGCCCCGATCGAGCGCAGGCTCGGCGAAATTTCCGGCGTCACCGAGCTCACCTCGGTCACCTCGCTCGGCCAGTCCCGCATCACCGTGCAGTTTGACCTGAGCCGCAGCGTCGACGGTGCAGCCCGCGACGTGCAGGCCGCGCTCAACGCCGCGCTGAGCGATCTGCCCGGAGACCTGCCGACGCTGCCGACGTTCCGCAAAGCCAACCCTTCGGCGGCGCCGATCCTGATCCTGGCGCTGACATCCAAGACGATGCAGCCCAGCGCCATCTACGACGCGGCCGACAGCGTGATCGCCCAGCGACTGTCGCAGGTCGACGGCGTCGCCGATGTCACGGTCGCCGGCTCCGAGCAGCCCGCCATTCGCGTGCGCGTCGATCCGGCGCGGCTCTCCGCCATGGGCCTGTCCATGGAAGATGTGCGCACGGCGATTTCCAATGCCAATGCCGCCGGCCCGATCGGGACTTTCGACGGCAGCAAGCGTGCCGTCACCATCGGCATCAACGATCAACTGCGCGACGCCAACGAATATGATCCGCTGGTGGTAAAGACCGCGAATGGCACGGTGATCCGGCTGTCGAACATCGCCTCCATTCGCGCCAGCGTGCGCAACAGCCGCGCGGCCGGTTGGTTCAACAACGACCCGTCGGTCCTGCTCATCATCACCAAGCAAGGCAACGCCAACGTCATCGACACCGTCGATCGCATCTACGCGCTTCTGCCGGAACTCAGGCAGTGGGTACCGGCCGGTCTCGACATTTCCGTGCTGACCGACCGCACGCAGACCATTCGCGCCAGCGTGCACGACATGCAGCTCACGCTCGGCGCGACCGTTGTTCTGGTGATGATGGTCGTCTTTCTCTTTCTGCGGCGCGTGGCGCCGACCGCGGCGGCCGGCGTAACAGTGCCCGCTCGCGCTGTCCGGCACCTGCGCGGCGATGTGGGCGGCCGGATTTTCGATCGACAATCTTTCACTGATGGCGCTGGCGGTGAGCGTCGGCTTCGTCGTCGACGACGCCATCGTCATGATCGAAAACGCATTCCGCCATCTCGAGCGTGGCGTTTCGCCGTTGCGGGCAACCCTGCAGGGTGCACGGCAAATCGGCTTCACCGTGGTGTCGATTTCGGTGTCGCTGATCGCCGCCTTCATTCCGCTGCTGTTCATGGGCGGCATTGTCGGGCGCCTGTTCCGCGAATTCTCGGTGACGCTCGCCTTTGCCATCGCCATCTCGACCGTGGTGTCGCTGTCGGTCACGCCGATGATCTGCGCCTATTTCGTGCATGAGCCGCCGAGCCGCGACGCCACCTGGCTCGACCGCCGGGTCGAGGGCCTGCTGTCCCGCCTGATCCGCTTCTACGACCGCACGCTCACCTTCGCGCTCGCGCATCGCGCGCTGATGCTGATCGTGTTTGTCGCAACCATCGCGCTCACCATCGGGCTCTATATCAAGGTGCCCAAAGGCTACTTCCCGCAGGACGACACCGGACTGATCTTCGGCGGCACCGAGGCCTCGACCGATATTTCCTTCGAGGCGATGGAGCAATTGCAGCTGCAAGGCGATGGATATCGTGCTCGCCGATCCGGCGGTCGCGGGCCTGGGCTCCTCGGTCGGCGCATCGGGCGTTCAATGCCTCGGTCAATCGCGGGCGCTTGTTCATCAGCCTCAAGCCGCTGAACCAGCGCGGCAATGTCAGCACACAGCAGGTGGTGAACCGCCTGCGCAACAAGCTCAACCAGATCCCCGGCATCCGCGTCTTCATGGTGCCGGCGCAGGACCTGCGCGTCGGCGGACGGCAAAGCGATTCACAGTATCAGTTCACGCTGTGGAGCGCGGACATCGACGAATTGCAAAAATGGGTGCCGCGCGTGGTCGATCGCGTGAAGCAGATTTCCGGCATCGTCGACGTCACCACCGACCGCGAGCAAGGCGGCCTGCAGGCCAACATCACCATCGACCGCCCGGCCGCGGCGCGCTTCGGCGTGCGCGTGCAGGACATCGACAACGCGCTCAACAACGCGTTCTCGCAGCGGCAGATCTCGACCATCTATGGGCCGCGCAACCAATACCGCGTGATTCTGGAAGTCGACCGCTCCTATCAGCGTGATCCGACCGACCTCAGCCGCGTCTACGTCCCGGGTAAGGGCGATGCGCAGGTGCCGCTGTCGGCCGTGACGACAGTATGAACGCGGGATCGCGCCGCTGGTCGTCAACCACCAGGGCCAGTTTCCGTCGGTGACGATCACCTACAATCTGGCGCCCAATACCACGATCGACGAGGCCACCGCGACGCTTGAACAGGCCGTTGCCGAGATGCACCTCCCCGACATCATCCATGCCGATTTCTCCGGCGATGTGCAGGCCTTCAAGCGCGCGGTCGGCGCGCAGCCATTGCTGCTGCTGGCTGCATTGATCGCGGTCTATATCGTGCTCGGCGTGCTGTACGAGAGTCTCGCGCATCCGCTGACCATCATCTCGACATTGCCATCAGCTGGTCTCGGCGCCCTGCTCGCGCTCGAGATCTCCGGCACCGAACTGTCGGTGATCGCCTTCATCGGCATCATCCTGCTGATCGGCATCGTGAAGAAGAACGGCATCATGATGGTGGACTTCGCGCTCGACGGCGAGCGGCGGCTGGGCCTGTCGCCGCAACAGGCCATTCACGAGGCCTGCCTGGCGCGATTCCGGCCGATATTGATGACGACGCTTGCCGCGATGCTGGGCGCTTTGCCGCTGGTGATCGCCATCGGCCCGGGCTCGGAACTGCGGCGCCCGCTCGGCATCACCATTATCGGCGGGCTGCTGGTGTCGCAGGTGCTCACGCTCTACACGACACCGGTGATCTACCTGCTGCTCGACCGGCTGCACCGCAAGCTCGGTGGCGCGACCTTCACATTCATCCGTCGCCGCCCGCCGCCGCTCCAGCCGGCGGAGTAATCCTTTTCTGTCAAGCCGCCGCAAGCGGCGGACCCGGTGATCCGCTTAGGGTTGTGCCTTCCTAAGGAGATGGCCGCGTCAGCCGCCATGCCGACGAGGGCAGCGGGTACCAAGATACCGGTGCTGCACGTCAGGCGCGGCGGCGAGTTCCGGCGACGAGCCCTTCCACACCACGCGCCCGCGCTCGATCAGGAAATGCCGGTCGGCGACTTTCATCAGCGCGCCGACATTCTTGTCGATGACCAAAATCGACAGGCCCGATTCCTTCAGACTGGCCAGGCAGCGCCAGATTTCGGCGCGGATCAAAGGCGCCAGACCCTCGGTCGCCTCGTCGAGAATAAGCAGGCGCGGGTTGGTCATCAGCGCGCGGCCGATCGCCAGCATCTGCTGTTCGCCGCCGGACAGCTGATTGCCCATGCTGCCGGCGCGCTCGGCCAGCCGCGGAAACAGCGCGTAGACTTTCGCCAGCGTCCAATCCTCGCCGTCGCGCTTGACCGCCGTCGCCTGCAAATTTTCGCGCACGGTCAGATTCGGGAAAATCTGCCGGCCTTCCGGCACCAGTCCGATGCCGCGCTGCGCCACCTTGTACGACGGCAGGCCGCGAATTTCCTCTTGCATGAACCGGATCGTGCCGGCCCGCGCCGCCGTCAGGCCCATGATCGAGCGCACGGTGGTGGTCTTGCCCATGCCGTTGCGGCCCATCAGCGTCACCATTTCGCCGGGCGCGATGGACAGCGAAACACCGAACAGCACCTGGCTGAGGCCGTAGCAGGTCTCCACGCCTTCGAGCGCGAGCACCGGCTCAGCCATTTGCGGCCTCCTGCTCGCCGAGATAGGCGTCGCGCACCTGCGCGTTGCTGCGAATGTCCTCGGGCTTTCCGGTGGCAATCACGCGGCCATAGACCAGAACGGTAATGCGATCGGCGAGCGCGAACACCGCTTCCATGTCGTGCTCGACCAGCAGGATCGTCAGCTCCTTTTTCAGCTCGCGCAGCATCGTCACCATGCGCGCCGATTCCTCGGGCCCGAGGCCCGCCATCGGTTCATCGAGCAGCAGCATGCGCGGACTGGAGGCGAGCGCCATGGCAAGCTCAAGCTGCCGGTGCTCGCCGTGGCTGAGCGCGGAGGCCGGCAAATCGGCGCGGGCGCTCAAGCCAACGCGCGCCAGTGCCGCGCGGGCGGGATCGCGCAATTCCGCTTCGCGGCGCGCATCGCGCCAGAAACGGAACGAATGGCCGGCGTGCGCCTGAACGGCCAGCGCGACATTGTCGAGCACGCTCAAATCGAGAAACAACGACGTGATCTGAAACGAGCGCGCCAGCCCGAGCGCGCTGCGCGCGTACATCGGCACTGCGGTAATATCGTTGCCTGCAAAGTGGATACGGCCGGAATCGGGCGACAGCTGGCCGCTCAACTGAGCGATCAACGTGGTTTTGCCGGCGCCGTTCGGACCGATCACCGCATGCAACTCGCCTTCGGCAACGCCGAAGTCGAGATCGTCGGTGGCAACGATGCCACCGAAGCGCTTGGCGAGACTGTCGACCCGCAGCAAATCAGCCATGACTCACCCTATGGCGCACCTTGCCGAGCAAGCCGTCGATGCCGCCGCGCGCAAACAGCACGACCAGCAGCAGCAACGGTCCGAGGATGATCTGCCAATATTCGGTGATGCCTGAGAGCACTTCTTCCAGCACCAGCAACGCCACGGCGCCGAACAGCGGGCCCGAAGGCCGAGCCCATGCCGCCGAGCACGACCATGATGATGAGATCGCCCGAGCGCGTCCAATACATCATCGCCGGGCTGACGAAGTCGGTATGGTTGGCGAGCAGCGCGCCGGCGAGCCCGCACATTGTCCCCGCAATGACGAAACAAACGAGCTTGTAACGATAGGTCGGGAAGCCGATGGCGCGCATGCGCGTATCGTTCGAGCGCGCGCCCTGGATCGCCATGCCGAACCGCGAATTGACGATGCGCCAGACCAGGTAGATCGACGCAAAAAGCAGCGCGAGGCAGATGTAATAGAACTGGATCTTGTTGGAGAGATCGATCGGCGCAACGAACTGGCTGCGTTTGTAGATGGTGAGGCCGTCGTCGCCGCCATAGCGCGCCAGACCGGCGACGACGTAGTAGGCCATCTGCGCAAAGGCCAACGTGATCATGATGAAATAGACGCCGCGCGTGCGCAGCGAAGCGCGCCGATCACCAGCGCAAACAGCGCACTCGCCAGCAGCGCCACCGGCCACTGCACGAAGCCACTGAATACGCCTTCATGCGCCAGCATGCCGACCGCGTAGCCGCCGATGCCGAGATAGGCGGCATGGCCGAAGCTCATCATGCCGCCATAGCCGAGGATCAGGTTGAGGCTCACCGCCGCCATCGCCAGGATCAGGATGCGGGTGAACAATGTGAGCAGGAAGCGGCTGCCGCCCATCTCGACATAGACCGGCAGCAGCACCAGGGCGAGCAGCAGCGCCACGATCGCAACAGTTGCGGACGGAGAGCCAGCCGTTCATTTGCCGCTCGCCGAAAACAGGCCTTCCGGCTTCACCACCAGCACGATCGCCATCAGCAGATAGATCAGCATTGACGACAGCGCGGGCGCAGCGGTCGCCGCCGCTTCCTTGCTCAACACCATGCGCAGCAGATCGGGGAAGAAGGCGCGGCCGAGCGTATCGATGAAGCCCACGAAAATCGCCGCCACCAGCGCGCCGCGGATCGAGCCGATGCCGCCGATCACGGTGATAACGAAGGCGAGAATGAGGATGTTCTCGCCCATGCCGATCTGCACGGTGAGGATCGGCGCCTGCATCAGGCCGGCAAGGCCGGCAAGCGCGGCACCCAGGCCGAACACCAGCGTGTAGAGCAGCTTGATGTTGACGCCGAGCGCGCCGACCATTTCGCGGTTGCTGGCGCCGGCGCGGATCAGCATGCCGATGCGCGTGCGCATCACCAGCACGTAAAGAAATATGGCGACGGCAAGCGTCACCACGATGATCGACAGCTTGTAGGCGGAATAATCGACGCCGGGAAGAATCTGGACCGACGTATTGAGCCATGACGGCAGCGGCAGCGTGAGGCCTTCCGGCCCCCAGATCAGCCGCACCAATTCATCGAAAAACAGGATCAAGCCGAACGTGCCGAGCACGTGGTCGAGATGGTCACGGCCGTAAAGCCTGCGCATCGCGACCACTTCGACCACCATGCCGACCAGCAAGGTGGCGCCAAGCGCCAGCACCACGCCGAAGATAAAGTTGCCGGTCCAGGCCACGAACGTCGCGGCGAAATAGGCGCCGATCATGTAGAGCGAGCCGTGCGCGAGATTGACCAGGTCCATGATGCCGAAGACGAGCGTCAGCCCCGCCGCCAGCAGGAACAGCAGCAGGCCGAACTGCAATCCGTTCAGGCATTGCTCGATAAACAGCGTCATGGCGCGCCGATCGTGAAATACTGCGATGCCCCCACAAGCAAACGGCGGCAGCGCGTGAGCGCCGCCGCCGCCGCGGACTTCAGGCCGATCACTTCATCGGACACTTGTCGTGGAAAGCGATCCTGGTTGTCCTTGACGATGGTGGCGGCGGTCTTCAGCACGAATTCGCCTTTGGCGTCCTTCACCACGTCCTGCAGATAGAAGTTCTGGATCGGGATGTGGTTGTTGCCGAACTTGAAGTTGCCGCGCACCGATTTGAAGTTGGCTTTTTCCAGCGCCTTCTGGACTGCCGTCTTGTCGGACAGATTGCCCTTGGTGGCGCTCACCGCCGAGGCAATCAGATTGGCGGCATCGTAAGACTGCGCGCCGTAGAACGAGGGCTTCTTGCCGGGATACTTCTTGATGTAGTCGGCGACGAATTTCTTGTTCGCCTCGTTCGGCAGGTCGTTCACCCATTCCTGCGCGCCGGGCACGCCGAGCGCCAGATCCTTCTGCAGCGGCAGCGACAGCTCGTCGATGGTGAAGGCGGTGTAGAGCGGGATCTTGCCCTTGAGGCCGGCCTGCGCATATTGCGCCAGGAACTGCACGCCGGCCTTGCCGGGATAGAACACGAAGATCGCGTCCGGGTTGGCCGCCTTCGCCTTGGCAAGTTCAGCCGAGAAGTCGAGCTGCGCCGGCCAGGTCGTGAGTTCCTGACCGATCACCTTGCCTTTGAAGGTGGAGGCAACGCCCGCGAGCATGTCCTTGCCGGCCGCATAATTCGGGCCGATCAGGAACACCGTCTTCACGCCCTTCTGGTTCATGTAGAGACCCATCGCCTGCGGCGTCTGGTCGTTCTGCCACGAGGTCGAGAACACGGTCGGCGAGCAGAGTTCGCCCGCAATCTGCGACGGGCCGGCATTGGCGATGACGAGGAAGGTCTTCGAGTCGACGACCGGCTTGAGCGACGCCAGCAGCACGTTCGACCAGATGTAGCCGGCGATGAAATCGACCTTGTCGGACTCGATCAGCTTTTCGGTCTTCTGCTTGCCGACTTCCGGCTTGAAGCCGTCGTCTTCGTAGATGACCTCGACCGGCAGCCCGCCCATCTTGCGGCCCATGTGATCGAGCGCGAGCTCGAACGAGTTGCGCATGTCCTCGCCGATGACGGCGACCGGACCGCTGAATGTGCTGACGAAACCGATCTTGATGGATTTTTGCTGGGCCATGGCCGGGCCCGCAGCGAGCAGCAGAGCGGCGCTCGCGGCCAAGAGTGTTTTACGCATATGGACATCCTCCCCGAGGGCCATTCGGCCCTATTCCTTATGATAGTCTAATGTAGCGGCAGAGGCGCCAAAAGGTCCACCGGCGCGCGCCCGAACTATATTTCGGCTATGCAGTCGATTCGTGAAATCGCCGGTATTTCCGGCTAACCGGCCATGCGGCTGCGGCCATTGACCGGTGCTCCGGCGCCCCGGCAGTCTAGCGTTGCCGGCCCCAACCGCCGGCCCACCAATGGGACATTCAACCTTTGTCGAAATCGCTCGAAAAGACCTATGACGGGATCATCATCGGCGCCGGCCATCACGGGCTGATCCTTGGCACCTATCTCGCCCGCGCCGGCCTCGACATCCTGCTGGTGGACCGGCGGCTCACGTATGGCGGCGGCCTGTGCACGCGCGAAGTGACGCTGCCCGGCTTCTATCACAACCTGCATTCGATCAATCACTTCCACATCAGCGAGACGCCCTGGTTCAAGGATCTGAACCTGGACGAGCGCGTCACCTACATCACGCCGCGCTACGAATTCGGCCAGGCGCATCGCGACGGCTCCGCGCTGGTGCTCGGACGCGATCTCGAAGAGTCGGTCGCCAATATTGCGCGCTTTTCCAAGAAAGATGCGCAGACCTTCCGCGACTGGAACCGCAAGGCCGAGAAGATCACGCGCGAGATTTTCCTGCCCGAACGCTACGCCGAGCCGTTGGCCGCAGGCCGAGCGCGAAGCGCTGCTGTCGCGCACGGCGCTGGGCCGCGAATTCCTCGAGGTGTCGAACCGGCAGCCGCTCGATGTCGTGCGCGAATTGTTCGAGAACGAGCACGTGCGCCTGCTGTTCCTGTTCAAGGTGTCGCTGTTCGGCACCTGGCTGGTCGACACGATGTCGAAGACCTCGCCGATGGGTTCGGTGATCCGCGCCTTCGATCTCGAAAGCGGCTACCAGCTTTGCCAGGGCGGCTCGTTCAATCTGGCGCGCGGACTGATGGAGGCTTTCATTGCCGCCGGCGGCACATTCCAGCCGCAAGTCAACATCGATCACATCGTCATCGAGAACGGCCGCGCCACCGGCATCGAACTCGCCGATGGCCGCACGGTGCGCGCCAGGCAGTTCGTCGCCTCCACGCTCGACGTGCACCAGACCTTCGAGACATTGGTCGGACGCGAGCAGCTGCCGGCGGCGTTCCTCAAGAAGCTCGACGCTTTCCAGTACACCGCCTGGAGCCTGTTCGGCCTGCATCTCGCGCTCAACGAAAGCCCGCGCTTTGCCGCGGAAAAATTCGATCCCAACATCAACCGCGCGATGAAATGGAGCATCGGCGCCGAGACCATGGAGGACCTGTTCTCCGCGCATCAGGACGTGCAGGCCGGCCGCGTGCCGAAGCTCGTGCAGTTCGGCTCAGGGCCCCTGAGCCTGCTCGATCCGACACAGGCGCCGCCCGGCAAGCACACGACCTATTGCTGGCACGTGATGCCGCTCGAGCCCGATCTCGGCGGCAAGAGCTACGACAGCTTCAAGGAAGAATTCTCCGACAAGATCATCGAGTGCTTTGCGCGCTACTGCCCGAACATGACGAGCAAGAACATTCTCGGGCGCTACGTCTACACCGGGCGCGAATACGTGCAGGAAATGATCAACATGCGCGGCGGCGACATCTTCATGGGCGCCTTCAACGCCGAGCAGGTGATGTACAACCACTTCGGCTACCGCTCGCCGATCCCGAACCTCTACAGCGCCGGCTCCGCCGGCCATCCCGGCGGCGCGATTTCCGGCGGCGCGGGCTATATCAGCGCCAGCGTCATCGCAGACGATCTCGGCCTGAAGCCGTGGTGGACGCCGTGGGACGCGCGCGCGGCGCTTGAACAATTGCCGCAACTGGAACGAGGCGCGGCATGACCGCCGACTTGCAGAATGTCGTCTTTCCCGGCCTCAAGGATCGCGTCGTCATTGTCACCGGCGCCGGGCAAGGCATCGGCCGCGTGTTCGCCAAGGCCTTTGCCGCGGCCGGCGCGCGCGCCGTGATCGCCGAACTCAATGAGAAAAAGGCCGCGGCGGTCTCCGAGGAAATCATGAAGGCCGGCGGCCAGGCGCTGGCGGTAACCACCGATGTCGCCGACGAAGCCTCGATCAAGGAAATGATCGAACTGGTCGAGGACGAATACGGCCGCATCGACGTTCTGATCAACAATGCAGGGATTTTCTCCACGCTGGAGATGCGCCCGTTCGACCAGATTCCGCTGGAAGAATGGGAACGCGTGCTGCGCGTCAATCTCACCGGGCCGTTTCTCTGCGCCCGCGCGGTGCTGCCGGCGATGCGCCGCGCGAAATGGGGCCGCATCATCAATGTCGCGTCCGGCGCGGTGCGGCTTGGCCGGCCGAATTATCTGCACTACATCGCCACCAAGGCGGCGCTCGCCGGCATGAGCCTGTCGATGGCGCGCGAACTCGGGGCCGACAACATCACCGTGAATGCCATATTGCCGGGCGCAACCTTTACCGAAATCGAGCGCAAGACCGTGACGCCGGCGCAAAAGGAACGCATCATCGCCATGCAATGCGTGCCGCGCGCGGAAGTGCCGGAAGATCTGGTCGGCGCCGTGCTGTTTCTGGCCTCCGAAGCGTCCGCCTTTGTCACCGGGCAGAGCATCAATCTCGACGGCGGAGTGACAGGCTCATGACGCCGACAGTCGCCATCATCGCGCCGGGCAATATGGGCGCCGGCGTCGCCGGCCGCCTGACCGAAAACAAAGTCACGGTGCTGACATCGCTCGCGGGCCGCAGCGAGGAAAGCGCCAAACGCGCGCGCGAGGCCGGCATGCAGCCGGTCGAGGAGCGCGCGCTGGCGGAAGCCGATTTCCTGATGTCGATCGTGCCGCCCGGCGACGCGCCTGGCGCTGGCGCAGCGGCTTGCGCCCGTGCTGACGGCCGCCAACAAGAAGCCGATCTACGTCGAATGCAACGCGGTCAGCCCGCCGACGATGCTGAAAATCGCGGACGATGATCGCGACGACCGGCTGTGCCTTTCGTTGGTGCCGGCATCATCGGCCCGCCACCGAAGCCGGGCAGCACGAACACGCGGATTTACGCGTCCGGCCCGGCGCGCCGGCGAATCTTGCCAAACTCAACGACTACGGGCTGATCGTGCGCGTGCTCGAAGGCCCGCTCACGGCGGCTTCCGCGTTGAAAATGTCCTATGCGGGCATCACCAAGGGCTTCACCGCGCTCGGCGCCGGCATGATGCTGGCGGCAACGCGCGGCGGCTCGGCCGAGGCGCTGCAAGGCCGAGCTCGCCGAAAGCCGGCCGGATTTGCTGCGCTATCTCTCGAACCAGGTTCCGAGCATGTATTCGAAGGCCTATCGCTGGGTGGCCGAACTCGACGAGATCGCGAACTTCGTCGGCGACGACCATGCCGAGCACGAAATGCTATCGGCGGCCGCCCGATTCTACGAGCGCATCGCCGAGGACGTCGAGAGCGAGAAGATTGAAGTCGGCGCGCTCGACAAGTTTCTGAAGTCGTGATTGCCACAACCAAGAAGCTCCTCCAGTCTGTCATGGCCGGGCATAGCCGTCCGAAGGACGGCGCGCTTTTGCACGCCTATGTCCCGGCCATCTCGCTTAGGAAGGCACTGTGCCTCTTTAAGCGGGATCACCGGGACAAGCCCGGTGATGACAAGTGGAAGTCCCATGAGTGACCAAACCATTCTCACCGAAAAGCACGCCGGCTATCGCGTCATTACGCTCAACCGGCCGGACAAGCTCAACGCCTTCAACGATGCGATGCACGAGGCACTGCGCAAGGCGATCGAGGACGCGGAAGCCGACGAAAATTGCCGCGCGCTGATGCTCACCGGCGCCGGCCGCGCGTTCTGCGCCGGCCAGGACCTGAGCGACCGCCTGTTGAAGCCCGGCGAAACGCCGGTGCCGCGCAATTCGCTGGAGCAGCATTACAACCCCCTCATTCGAAAGATCCGCGACCTGCCCTTCCCGGTGATCGCGGCGGTCAACGGCGTTGCCGCCGGCGCCGGCGCCAATATCGCGCTCGCCTGCGACATCGTGATCGCCAGCCTCAAGGCGAGCTTTCGTTCAGTCGTTCGCCCGCATCGGTCTCGTTCCTGATTCCGGCGGCACATGGTTCCTGCCGCGGCTGGTCGGCGACGCGCGTGCGCGTGGCCTCGCGCTGCTGGCGCAGGATTTGTCCGCCGAAAAGGCCGCGAGCTGGGGCCTGATCTGGCGCGCGGTCGACGACGAGAATCCTGATGCACGAGGCGACGCGCATCTGCGAGCATTTCGCGCAGGCTCCCACGCAAGGCCTGGCGCTGATCAAGCGCGCCCTCAATGCGTCCGCCGACAACACGCTCGACGCGCAGCTCGACCTCGAACGCGATCTGCAGCGCGCCGCCAACCTGACGCCCGACTATGCCGAGGGCGTGCGTGCCTTCATGGAAAAGCGCAAACCGAATTTTACCGGCCGCAAGACATGACGACAAAACAACCATTGAACGTTGGAATTGCCGGACTTGGCGCCGTCGGCCTCGAGGTGGCCAAGCGCCTGATCGCCGGCGTGCCGGGCCTGAAACTCGCCGCCGTTGCCGTGCGCGATGTCGACAAAGCGCGGCGCGCTTTGCCACAGGTCGGCGACAGCATCCCGGTGCGCAAGGCCACCGAGCTCGCCGATCACTGCGACATCGTCGTCGAATGCTTGCCGCCGGCGTTATTCCGCGAGGTTGCCATCAGCGCGCTCGACAAAGGCCGTATCTTCATGCCGCTCTCGGTGGCGCAATTGCTGGAGAACGGCGACCTGATCGAGCGCGCCAAGCTGAATGGCGGTCGCATACTGGTGCCGACCGGCGCGCTGATCGGTCTCGATGCCGTGCGTGCAGCCGCGGAGGGCACAATCCATTCGGTCAAGATGGTGACGCGCAAACCGCCGGCCGGCCTCGAGGGCGCGCCCTATTTGCGCGACCAGGGAATTTCGGTGAGCGGCCTCAAGGCGCCGTTGAAAGTCTTTGACGGCAGCGCGCGCGAGGGTGCGCGCGGTTTTCCCACCAACGTCAATGTCGCGGCGGCATTAAGTCTCGCCGGTATCGGGCCTGACCGCACCCAACTCGAGATCTGGGCGGATCCCACCGTGACCAGAAACACTCACACCATCACGGTCGATGCCGACACCGCGCGTTTCACCATGACGATCGAGAATATTCCGTCGGACAATCCGCGCACCGGCAAAAGCGTTGCGCCTTCAACGGTCGCCGCTTTGCGAGCGCTCGTATCCGAACTCAAGGTCGGTACCTGACGCGAAAGGCCACCGGCGGACGTGCGCGCGGTGGCCGTTCTTTGCGTTGTGGCGCGTAGCCTCAGTTTTTCTTCGGCTCGGCGCTCTGCGGATTTGCCTTCAGATAATCCTGGTACGAGCGGCCTGCGAAGTTGTTTGACTCCGGTTCCGCCTGAGCCTGGGCTGAACTGCCGTCGACCGGCGCACTCGCCATTTCCTTGGTGCACAGATCCTGGAACACCACCGTGCCTTCCGGCGTGTAGTTCTTGGTCAGGCAGGTGCAGGGGCCCGGCTCGACGGAGCGCACCGCGTAGCCGACGGGGCGCACGTACAACCGATCATGCGCATAACGGAAATGGAAATTGTGGTGCCAGTGGTTGAAGCCGTGATGGCCGTTGCCACCATTGTGACCACCATTGTGGCCGCCGTTATGACCATCATGGCCGCCGCCGTTATGGGCAAAAGCCGGAGCGGATGAGATTGCTGCTGTTGCGAGCGTGGCGATCGCGGCGAGGCTGAGAATGAGCTTACGGGACATGACGTTCTCCTGAAGTCGAAATTCGTATCCCCGATAGCTTTTGGTCGTTGGGTCCCCGCAAAAGGTTCAATGCGGCCTGTCACCGCTCAAATGCGCAGGAATATCTTGCGGCGATACAGATAGCCGGCAAGCGCAACTGCAAGGGCCAGCCCCAACAGGTGTGCGACGAAAAGGCCTGTTCCGGGCGTCATCGCGCGATCCAGCAAGGGCGACACGTCCCCGCCCACGAAACGCAACGCAAATGGCTCAAATCCGACGATATTATTGATGAAATAGAGGGCGATGGCGTTGGCACCGATCCATACAAAGATGGTCGCCCAGGCCTTCCACCCCCACACGTCGATCACCTGGTGCATAAGGCCCAGCAAGACCGCGCTGTAGCCGCTGACGACCAGCGCGAATGACGAAGTCCAGATCGCCTTGATGACCGGAAATTGCAAAGCCCACAGATAGCCTGCCGCAACCATCACGATCCCGCCGCCGATCAACCATAACGATCGCTGCGTCGGCGTCAGCCGGTCGTCCTTCAGCAAGAGGCCCGCCAGGACGCCGAAAAGACAGGTGGCGATCGCCGGCAATGTGCTCAGCAATCCTTCCGGATCGCGTGTCTTGTCCCACAACCGCCCCGGCAGATAATTTGCATCGATCCAGTTCGCGAGATTGGCGTCGGGCGCGAAGGAACCGGCGCCGATGTCCGGGACCGGAACAAAAGTCAGCAAGGCCCAGTAGCCGCCGAGTAGCGCAACCAACGCCAGCGATCAGCCCGCGCTTACCGAGATTCAGAAACAGGAGCGACGCGAACAGATAACAGATGGCGATACGCTGCAGCACGCCGACATAACGGATGTCGCTCCAGTGCTGGGCAACGCCGCCGTAAAAGATCACGCCAAGGAGATAAAGCAGCACGGCCCGCCGCAGCACGTGTAGATGCGTCCTGGCCTTACCGTTGCGCTCGACCAAGCGCGGCAAGGCAAGAACAATCGAAACGCCAGTGACGAAAATGAACAACGGGAAAATGAAATCGTAGAAACGGAAGCCTTCCCATGGCGCATGGCTAAATTGGGTTTTGAGGAAGCCGCCAATCGAGCTCAGCTCTGGCCCCTTGTCGTGCAGCATCCGGTCGAGAACCCAGATCGCGCCGTCGGCGCCAAGGATCCAGAAAATATTGAAGCCGCGCAGCGCATCGACCGATACGACGCGGCCGGTTTGAACGGCGAGCGGCACTTCTGCATATCGCATCGGGCGCCGGTTACTGTTGCGGATGTACTGACCGGACGAAAACGGGCCAGCGTGGAATTGGTTGCGCAGAGCTGACCGGTCGACGTGACGGAATCATGATCCGCGTCAATAGCACGGAAACCCGACACAGCAGCGAAGTAAAACGCTAGTGCCGTGTCGCCGCCATGGCCGTGACTGCGGAGTCGCACCGCCCGGCCGGCTCCTGGACGCGAAAATAGTTCCGTCCGACGAACGATTGGTCGTAGTGATGCCATGCGGTGCTGTGGTCAAGAGCCTGGATACCGGCCAGCGTCACCGCGAATACCGAGCTTTCCATATCGCGTTGCTGTGCGTCGAGGTTCTGCGGGAGGCGTGAACTGGCATAGTCCACGTAGTAGACCCTGCGCACGCAAGAAAGATCCTTCGCGGCATCGAGTGCGGCCCTGGCCGTCATCAGATGATCGGAGTGGTCTTTCGAATTGATGCGCGTATCGGTTTCCGCGACATTGAGCTGGATAAGCGCGGCTTGGCCGCGCTCATAGGCAATGATCGCTTTCAGCGTGGCAACCAAATCACTCCAGCCGTGATAAGTCGCCGAGCCGTCGACCGCCCGCAAAACGCTATTCTCGCCGCTCGACAGGCGCCGGAGCGATTCAAACCCGGTCTCGTAGTAGCCGTCGCCTGACCAATGACCGTCCGGCACGCGCAAAAAATAGCTGACGGTGTTTCGATAGCTGACGCGATAGACGTCATGGCCGTTGAACGACATCGGCGCTGCCGAACGTTCGCCTGGCTCAGCATCAACGTCGGCCATGAAGCGGATCGCCGCTTCCGCGCCATTCTCGCGCGCCAGATAGAAGGGATACTTGCGACCGCCCCGCCCAATGCCCAAACCGGCATCACCGGCGGTGAGATGCACGAAGACGGTCTTGGCCGCACCGCCCATGACGTCCTGAAAGGCGGACGGGTTCATGAACAACTGCCAGTCGTCCTCATGCGCCGCGAAATAGAATGAAACCTTGTCCGGGCGCTTGCCGTCTTCGGCCAACGCCGGCGCGCTTGCCAGCACGCGCCGGCAAGACAGGCAGTCACAATCAAGCGTGATATCGGCATCCCCGACCCCTTCTCGGCCCCTGATAGGTGCCAAATAGGATACGAATGCGGCGCGTTCAATGAAAGCCCGGTGGTAGGCCAGTATGACCGCCACGCCTGGCGCGACCGTGTTTGACAATCCCTAGGCGCTCTTTATCGTTTGCGTACAAATAATTAGGCCATTAATTAAGCCTTGGCCGCCGGAAGATCTGCCGCATGAAGCCCGCGCCCTTCATCCGCCACGTGCCGAAGACGCTCGACGAGGCGTTAAGGATACTGGCCGACGTCGCGCCGCAAGATGGCCGCGTCCTGGCGGGCGGACAAAGCCTCGTGCCGATCATGGCGTTCCGCCTCGCCAAGCCGGCGCACCTCGTCGACATCAACGAGGTGGCCGGGCTCGACAAGATCACCAGCGACGGTAAGGCGCTCTCCATTGGAGCCCGCGTTCGCCATGCGGCATTTCATAAATCCGTGGTCGCCAATCCACTCGGCCAGTTGCTCAGCGCGGTCGTGCGCCATATCGCGCACTATCCGATCCGCATGCGCGGCACGTTTTGCGGCAGCCTTGCTCATGCCGACCCTGCTTCGGAATGGTGTCTGGTCGCGGCGACACTCGATGCCACATTGATTGCCAAGAGCACGCGCGGCGAGCGTCAGATTGCCGCGAATGACTTTTTCGCAGGGATCATGTCGACGGCTCTCGCCGAAGACGAGTTGCTCGTCGAAGTGCGACTGCCGTTGCTCTCCGACGACACCAAGTTCGGGTTCAACGAATTCAGCCGCCGCGCCGGCGACTTCGCAATGAGTGCGGCACTGGTCACCTACCGCTTGCAGGGCGGCAAGATCGCGGATGCACGCGTTGGCCTTGGCGGCGCGGAAGCATCGCCGCGCCGCATCGCGGCGGCTGAGGCCGCGCTGAACGGCCAGGCGCCCGGCGACAAAACCTTTCGCGCCGCAGCGGAAGCCGCAGCCAAGGCGATCGAGCCGCTCGAGGACCATCAAACCAATGCCGAATACCGGCGCGATCTGGTTCGCGCGGTCGTGCGGCGTGCGCTGGAGCAAAGCGCATGATCCCGAAAAGTGTGAAGCGGTTTTCGGAAAAGATCATGCGCAAACGGAATGGTGCCCGATGAGCGCGCACGCGCACCAAAGGGTCCGGCATGACCTGGGTCGGCCGCGCCATCCGGCGGCTGGAAGACCCGGCGCTGATTTCAGGCCAGGGACGTTTCACCGCTGATCTGCCTGCCGCGCATTGGATGCGGTTCGTGCGCAGCCCGGTCGCCGCCGGAACGATCGCAAGCATCAACGCGCCCAAAGGCGCAATGATCATCACGGCCAGCGACCTCACCGGCGTGAAGAAAATCACGCCGATGCTGCACAAGTTCAACTACAAGCCGGTTGGCCAATCGGCATTGGCCGACGGCGTCGTTCGATTCACCGGCGAACCTGTCGCCGCCGTCGTGGCAGCAAGCAAGGAAGCAGCCGAAGACATCGCCGAGCAGATCGAACTGTCGATCGACGAAACCGATGCGGTGGCCGATGCGCGCATGGCGCTCAGCGCAGACGCGCCGCAAATCCACGCCGAAGCACCAGGCAATGTCATTCTCGAAGGCAAGATGAAGACGCCGGAGTTCGACGCGGTCTGGAAAAGCGCAAACAAAGTGGTCAAGGTCGATGCGCGCTCGCATCGGCAGAATGCAACGCCCATGGAGGCGCGCGGTGGCCACGCCACATATGATGCATCGACCGGACGCGTGACCCTCACCTGCACGACGCAGATGCCGCATCTCACGCGGACAGCGATATGTGATGTGCTCGGCTTTCCGGAATCCGATTTGCGCGTGATCGCGCCCGACGTCGGCGGAGGACTTCGGGCAGAAGATGTCCCTTCCCGGCGAATATGTCGTGCTGGTTTGGCTGGCGCGCAAACTCAAAAGCTCGGTGGCGTGGACCGAAGACCGGCGCGAAAATCTGATCGCCGGGTTCCATTCACGCGATCAATACATCACGCTTGAAGGGGCCTTTGATGCCAATGCCAGGCTGATCGGGCTCAAGGCCGACATCATCTCCAATGTCGGCGCTTATTCGTGCTTCCCCACCACCTGCGGTGTCGAACCGCTGATGGCGATGGCCGAAATGCCGGGCCCCTACGACGTGCAGCAGTATCAGTGCCTGGCGCGCGGCGTCCTCACCAATACCTGCACGATGGCGCCCTATCGCGGCGTGTCGCGGCCGGTGATCACCTTCACGCTGGAGCGGCTGATGGACAAGGCCGCGCGCGCTTTCGCGATCGATCCGGTCGACATCCGGCGCCGCAACCTGATCGACAAATTTCCCTACAAATCCGCCATGGGCCTCGAATATGACGAGGCGACCTACAAAGAGACGCTGGAAATGGCGGTCAAGGCGGTCGACATGCCGGCGTTCCGCAAGCGCCAGAAAGAAGCCCGCGCCAAAGGCCGCCATCTCGGAATCGGCATTGCCACTTTTTCCGAACGCACCGGTTACGGCAGTCCGGCTTTCGCCGCGCGCGGCATGGAGATCACGCCCGGTTGGGAAACCGTGATCGTCACCGTCGATCCGTCCGGTTTCGTCGAGGCGCGCATCGGTTCCTCGCCGCACGGCCAGGGCCTGCGCACCACGCTCGCCCAGATCATTGCCGACGAGATCGGCGTTACGCCCGAGATGATCAGAGTGGTGCACGGCGATACCGACCGCGCGCCCTACGGCTGGGGCACTTTCGCCAGCCGTTCACTGGTCATTTCAGGCGGCGCGACGCTGATCGCCGCGCGAAAAGTGCGCGCCAAGCTGATCAAAATCGCCAGCCATTTACTGGAGGCAGCGCCCGACGACATCGTCCTCGCCGACGGATCGGCGAAAGTCGCCGGCACCGACCGCACGATCGCGATCGCAAAACTTGCGCGCGAGGCCTATACGCAAACGCATCGCTTCAAGGGCGAAATCGAGCCCGGCCTGACCGAAACCGGCCACTACGATCCGCCCGGCACATTCTCCAATGCCTGCCACATCGCCATCGTCGAGGTGGACGTGGAAACCGGCCACGTCAAGGTCGAGAAATTCGTGGTGGCAGAAGATGCCGGCCGCATCATCAATCCGATGATTGCCGACGGCCAGGTTCATGGCGGCATCGCCCAGGGGATCGGCAACGCGCTGCTCGAGGAAATCATCTACGACGAGAATGGCGGCATCCTCACCGCAACGCTGGCGGATTACCTGCCGCCCACGGCGCACGAAATCCCCGAAATCGAACTGCATCACATCGAGACGCCGAGCGTAAACTCGATCACCAAGGCCAAGGGCCTGGGCGAAGGCGGCTGCATCGGCGCGCCGGCCGCGGTGGTGAACGCGATCAATGATGCGCTCTCGCCTTTCGGCGTGGAAATCGACGAGATACCGGCGACGCCGCAGCGCATTCGCGCCGCTTTGCGCAAGGCGGAGAAGGCCGCATGAGCGAAAAGACCGCCATCACGCTCACCATCAACGGCCGCGATCACGCGATCGGCGTCGAGCCGCGGCGTACACTGGCTGACGCCATCCGCGAGGATTGCGGTCAGACCGGCACGCACATCGGCTGCGAGCACGGTATCTGTGGCGCCTGCACGGTGATCGTCGACGGCGAGCCGGTGCGCTCCTGCCTGATGTTTGCCGTGCAGGCCGATCGCAAAAAAATCCGGACCGTCGAAGGGCTGGCCGATGGCGACAGGCTGCATCCGATGCAGCAGGCCTTCATGGATCACCACGGCCTGCAATGCGGTTTCTGCACGCCAGGCTTCCTGATGCTGGCCGTCGGCGTGCTGGAACGCGAGCCCGACATCAGCGACGAAGACCTGGTCGACGTGCTCTCATCGAACCTCTGCCGCTGCACCGGCTATCAGAACATCATCAAGGCCGTCCGCGCGGCGGCCAAAGAAATGCGAAAAGGATGAGCGGTTTCGCTCGTGTCCGTTAAACAGAAATTCGTCGGCCGTTCGGTCCCGCGGCTGGAGGATCGCCCTCTCCTCACCGGCCAGGGACGCTTCGCGGCCGATATTTCATTTCCCAATCAATGGCACATGCGCGTGGTGCGTTCGCCGGTCGCGCACGGCAAGATAAAATCGATCGATGCCCGCGCAGCCCTTGCGCTGCCCGGCGTGCACGCAGCATGGACGCATGCCGACGTCGCGCACATCCCGCCGATCCCGTTTCGACTGACCGGCCTCAAGACCCTCGAACCCTACCGGCAGCCGGTGCTCGCAAACGATGTCGTGCGCTATGTCGGCGAGCCCGTCGCGGTCGGTCTTTGCGGACGATGCCTATGTCGCGGAAGACGCCGCCGAGCTGGTCGAGCTTTCGATCGAGCCCCTGCCGGCAACGATGCTCGCGACCGGGCAACCGGCCGTCTATGCGCGGCGATCTGTCGACGGAGCCCGGAGCTCCTGCAAAAAGCCTATGGCGATGTCGACGCCGCCTTCCGCAACGCCCACGCCATTGTTGCGCTTGAGCTTTCGATCGGCCGCCATTCCGGCGTGCCGATGGAAACGCGCGGCGCCATCGCCCGCTACGACACAGAGCGCGACATTCTGGAACTGCACGGCGCCGCCAAGGTGCCGCACTGGAACCGCGATGCGATCGCGCAGATGCTCGGACGCCAGAAAGATTCCGTCCAGCTATACGAAGGCCATGTCGGCGGCGGCTTCGGCATTCGCGGCGAAATCTATCCCGAAGATATTCTCGTCTGCGCCGCGGCGCTGAAATTCAAGCGCCCGATCAAATGGATCGAGGATCGCCGCGAGCACCTGATCGCCGCCAATCATTCGCGTGACCAGCATCATCGCGTGCGCGCCGCCATCGATGCGCAAGGCCACATCCTCGGCATCGAAGACGAATTCTTCCACGACAATGGCGCCTATATGCGCACGCATGCGGCGACCGTGCCCGACCTTGCCGCCGCGATGTTGCCGGGGCCCTATCGCGTGCCGGCCTACCGCGCCATCGGCCACCTTCGTCTCACCAACAAGACGCCCTGCGGCACCTATCGCGCGCCGGGCCGCTACGAATCCACATTCGTGCGCGAGCGGCTGCTCGACGCAATCGCGGCCAAAGTCGGCGTCGACACGGTCGAAATCCGCAGGCGCAACCTGATCGGCAAAGAGCGCGATGCCCTACAAGCTTGGGCTCGATACGCTCGGCACGCAGATCGTCTACGATTTCGGCGACTATGCGCTGCTGCTCGACAAGGCCTTGAAGGCGGCGGGCTGGTCCGATCTCCAGAAGCAACTCAGCGCGCGCCGCAAGAACGGCGAAATGGTCGGCGCCGGCGTTGCGATGTTCGTCGAGAAGAGCGGGCTCGGTCCCTTCGACACGGTTCGCGTCGAGGTCAAGCCGGACGGCGGCGTCGAGGTCATCACCGGCGTTGCCTCGATCGGCCAGGGCGTCGAAACGGTGATCGCGCAGATCTGCGCCGATGCGCTTGGCGTCGACTACGGCACAATCCGCGTGATTCATGGCCAGACCGACCGCATTGCGCGCGGCATGGGCGCATTCGCCTCGCGCGTCACGGTCATGTGCGGCGAGGCCACGCGGCTCGCGGCCACGAAACTACGGGCGCAGGCCTTGCGGGCAGCCGCTGAGCTGATGCAAACCGGCGCGGATGCGCTCGACATCGTCAACGGAGAGATTGTTCGCGCCAGCGGCCCCGGCCCGTCGATGCCGCTTGCCGAGCTCGCGCGCGCGCTCCCCGGCGGATTGAGCGCCGAAGACACGTTCGAATCCACGCACATGGTCTATCCCTACGGCGTGCATGTCGCGGCCGTGCGCGTCGATTCCGACACCGGCAACGTCGCAATCGAGCGCTATGTCATCGCCTATGACATCGGCAAGGCGGTGAATCCGAAGCTGGTGGAAGGCCAGATTGCCGGCGGCCTGGCGCAGGGAATCGGCGGCGCGCTGCTGGAAGAGTTCCGCTACGACGAAAACGGCGAGCCGCTTTCGGTCACCTTCGCCGATTACCTGATGCCGACAGCGCGCGAAGTGCCGGAGATCACCATTCTCGTGTCGGAAGACGCGCCCAGTCCGCTTAATCCGCTCGGTCTCAAGGGCGCCGGCGAAGGCGGCGCAAACCCGGTCGGCGCCGTGATTGCCTCGGCGATCGATGACGCACTTCAGCGCCCCGGCGCGGTGACGAGGCTCCCGATCACCCCGCAACGGCTCAAGACCATCCTGCGGAATATCGGCATTGACAATGCCGGGCACGCCGACACACTTGGACCTCAAAGGCGCAAGAAAGCGCAAATAGCGTCACACGGCGATCCTGCCGCATAAGACGCAAAATCATTCCGGGAGGTTTCTATGTCCGTTACGCGTAACTCGTTGCTGCGCGGCCTCGTGTTTGGCGCGGCGTTCGCAATGGCATCCAGCGCCGCATTTGCCCAAAACCGCCAATTTTCGTTCGCCTACGACCAGCCGAAAGGCAGCGGCTACGACGTGGGCGCAGACATGTTCAACAGCAAGCTGATGGAGCTCAGCAAGGGCACGCTTTCCATCAATAAATATCCCGGCGCCCAGCTCGGCACCGAAGCGCAGACCCTGCAAAAAGTGCAGACCGGCGACATCGATTTCGTGTTCCTGTCGACCGCGAATGCGTCGACCGCGCAGCCGGAATCGGGCGTGTTCTCGATCCATTTCATCTTCCGCGATGAAGCACATGCCATCAAAGTGCTCGGCGATCCGACCGTGATTGCCGCGATGAGGGATCTGTACGCCGCCAAGATGACGGGCGCGCACATGGTCGGCTTGGGCTCCCAGGGCCTGCGCCATATGTACGGCAAGAAGCCGATCGAGAAAGTCGCCGATCTGAAGGGCGTCAAGATGCGCGTGCAGGCCACGGTGACCGAAGACGCAACCTTCCCGGCCTATGGCGCGCAGGTGGTGCACATGGCGTTCGGCGAGGTTTATACGGCGCTACAGACCGGCGTCGCCGACATGGCCGAAAATGGCATCAATAATTACCTCATCAACAAGCACTACGAAGTTGCGCCGGTCCTTTCGCTCACCGAGCACGAAGCGAACAATGCCGCCCTGTTCGTGAGCGACAAGGTCTGGAAGAGCCTGAATGATGATCAGAAGAAATGGGTCCAGGGGGCGGCCGACGAGGTCAGCAAGAATGAACCGACCGCAGCCTTCAAGCTCGAGCACGAGGCCCAGGCAAAGCTCGAAAAACTCGGCGTGAAAGTCGTCAAGAATGTCGACAAGAGCGGCTTCTCGTCGATCAGCAAGCCTATCCAGGACAAGCTCGCCAAGGATCTTGGCCCGAACGCCGAGAAGGTGCTCCAGCTTGTCCGCAATGTGAAATAGCCGGCAGGGTCACGAAAGCGGGGAGCGCAATGCTCCCCGCACTTTTTTGTCCACCTTCGAACACTCCGGAACTGTGCGATGCGCCGTTTTGATGGGCTGGTCTTGCAGGAACAGCGCCACTTGAAATGGCGCGCGCTCGATCCGCTCGAAAATCTCCTGATGATCCTGTGCGGAATCGTAATCACCACGTTCAGTGTGCTGGTTCTTTGCGACATCGTCACGCGGGCGATCGGCCACCCGTGGCTATGGCTGCAAGAAACCACGATGGACTTCTTCATCTACGGGACATTCATCGGCGTCGCGGCCGCGACGCGGCGTAACGATCATCTCTATCTCGCAGTGCTCGCCGAATCGATGAGCGGCAACAAGCGGCTGTTTTTCGAGATGTTCAATCGTTTTGTCGTGCTGTGCGTGGCTTGTTGCATGATCTATTTCGGCTACCTCAACGTCCTCGACGGCTTCAAGAGCCTGCGCATGCCGTCGATGACGCCGATGGCGTATCTCTATATCGCAATCCCGATCTGCGGCGCGCTGGTCGCATTGTTCACAATCGAGCAATTGGTGAATGGCTGGCGCAACGGCTTCCCAGACATCCCGATCGATGAGCGGAGGACATCGCTGTGATGTCCAACGGCACGCTCATCATTGTCATGGCGATCCTGTTTCTGTTCTTCGGCTACATGGGCGTGCCGGTCGCGTTCGCACTGATCTCCTCCGTGCTTTTGATCACGGCCTTCACGCCGGTCAGCCTCGCTTCGATGATCGCGCAACTATTCAACGGCGTTGACATCGAAGCGCTGATGGCGGTGCCGTTCTTCCTGTTGGTCGGCGACCTGATGACGTCGGCCAACGTCACCGTGCGCATGATCAAGCTGTCGCAAACCATGGTCGGCCATTTCCGCGGCGGGCTGGCGCAGGTCGTGACCATTTTCAGCATGTTTTTCGCGGGTATTTCCGGCTCGTCCGCCGCCGACGTCGCTGTGCTGACGCGCACGCTTGCGCCGGAAATGAACCGCGAGGGCTATGACAAGGCCTTCACCGCGGCGCTGATTGCCTCGGCTTCAACGATGGCCAACTTGATTCCGCCGAGCATCATGGCGGTCGTCTACGGCGCGACCGGCAATGTCTCGATTGGCGGGCTGTTCCTGGGCGGCGTCGTTCCGGGCGTGCTCGTCGGGATCGGACTGATGGTCTACAGCCATTTCTTCGGGCCGGTCGGATTCAGGCACAAGCGCGCGACATTTGGTCAATTCACCACCGCGACGAAGCAAGCCGCTGTGCCATTGATGATTCCCATCATCATCATGGGCGGCATCCTGACCGGACAATTCACTCCGACCGAAGCCGGGGTCATCGCGGTGGCTTACATCGTGTTCGTGGCAATCCCGCTGCTCAACTGGCGCCATGTGACGAAGCTGCCGCGCGATATGGCGCTGACCGGGCTGCTTTACTCGATTCCGCTGATCACCATTGGCGCGGCTTCGGTGTTCGGCTGGATGCTGGCCTACCTGCGCGGCCCGACGATGGTGTCAGGGTGGATATCGAGCGCAGCGGGTGGCGATCCATTCATGATCATGCTGCTGCTGGTCGTACTGTTCGTAATCGTCGGCGATTTTATCGATGCTATCCCGGCCATCATCATCTTCATGCCGATCATCCTCGACCTCACCAAGAACGCCGACATCAACCCGGTTCACATGGGCGTCGTGATCATCGTCACTTTGGCATTCGGGTTGATCACGCCGCCTTACGGGCTTGCGCTGCTGATGGCGTCGAAGTTCGTCGGCATAAAATTTTCAAAAGCCATGATTGCATCGCTGCCAATCTACATCGTGTTCTTCGCCGCGATTGCGTTCTGCATCTTTTTTCCCGACGTGGTCTTGTGGCTGCCGAAAACGCTGTTGCCGCAGTCGGTCGGATGCTTCCCGAACCCGAATGGCAGCGGCTATATCTGCCCCTAGGCACCCATCAAGGCGCGAAGTGCGGGCGAAATCCCTTTGCTGTCGCCTCGACCCGGCCCGCAAAGGGCAAGCCGACATGCCCCGGAAAAACCAGCGCGCCGCTTGAGGCGCAGTAGTCGAGCACCTTGCGGCGGCTGACCCGCGCCTGCGCCGCATCGGAATTCTTCGGGAAATTCCAGTCGGGATAGTGCACCTGCAGCAGGTGATGCCAGACATCGCCGATGAAGGCGGCGCGCTTGCCCTTGCTTTCGAGCTTGAAGAACACGTGACCGGGCGAATGACCCGGCGCCGAGTCGATCTCGATGAAGTCGTTGAGCCGATACGGCCCGCCGCTCACAAGGTCCGCCTTGCCATATTCAAGGATCGGCACCACGCATTCGCGGAATGTGCCGAGCTCGGCCGGCCCCTCTTTCGGGTCAGCGTCAACCTTCGAAAAATAGTCGACGTCGGGTTTCGAAAACACGTAACGGGCATTGGGGAATGTGGGGACCCATTTACCGTCCTTCCGTTGCGTGTTCCAGCCGACATGGTCGTGATGCAAATGCGTGCACATCACCATGTCGATTTCCTCCGGCCGCGCACCGGCGGCCGCGAGCCGCTCGAGATACGGCAGATTGAGCATGTGCCAGAACGGTCGGCCTGGCTTGGCCTTGTTGTTGCCGCAACACGAGTTGATCAGGATTTTCTTGCCACCAACCTGCAGCAGCCAGCTGTGAACGGCGAGCCTGATCTTTCCGGTCTCGGCCTCGTAGTGGTGCGGCGCCAGCCACGACTTGTGCTCGGCCATGTGCGCATCGGTGAAATCCGGAAAGATGTCCCGCAGCGGATAGCTGGGAAGATTGGTTTCCTCGACCCGCGTGATCGTTGCATCACCGACACTGAACACCGGCACCTCCTGATGGCCTGATAGGCCTTATTTTTTCGGCAGAAAATCGTTGGTGAAGGTCGAGGGAAAGTCGACTTCCGCCGGCCCTTTGGGCTGAAGATAGGCGAATGTCCCGCGCGCCTGCGCTTCGTTGATGTGGCCGTCTCTGGTCCAGATCTGGCTGACCGTCTTGTAGGCCTCCGCATTGGTTTCCGGCGTCATGCTCGGATATTCCTTGCCCATGATCGCCATGCCGCGCTTGGGATCGTCCTTGAGAATTTTCTGCGCCTCCGTGAACACCTGCGCGACCTTGCGAAGCATCTCCGGCTTTTCTTTCATGATGTCAGGATGGGTTGCCAGCGTCATGAACAGGATGTCGCGAAATTCAGGGATCTCGCCGTTCATCATGTTGAGGTAGATCTTGCCCTTGCCCGACTGCTGCACCAGCACACCCGCCGGCTCGAACGGAAGTGCGGCGTCGATGAGGTCCTTCTGGAAAGCGGCGACGTAAGACGGCGCCTCGGCGCCGAGATAGGCCGTCGAAATGTCGCCCGGCAAAGTGAGTCCGTATTTCTTCGCCAGTACGCCGAGCATTTTTTCGCCGGAGCCATTGGCCGAAGGCATAGCCACGCGCTGGCCCTTCAGCTTCTTGATCTTGTCGGCGACGCTGAGTTTTTCCGATCCAGCCATCAGCTTGTCGCTCGCGATCACGTTGTTGACCGGGCGATTGGCGATGTTGAAGAACGAGACGACGCGCTTGCCCTGCACCGCGACCGAGAGGACGTGTTCATAGGACAGGATACCGACGTCGGCCTGCTTGGTCAGCACGGCTTGCAAAGCGAGCGGCCCGCCCTGCACGTAGGACACTTCGGGCTCCAGGCCGTATTTCTGGAACAGCTTTTCCTGCACGGCGACGTAAAGCGCGCCGGAGAAATAGCCGTGGCCGATATTGGTGATTTTTACCGTTTCGGCCGAGGCGGCGCCGGCCACCAGCATCGCCGCAGTGATCGCTGCCATTCTCAGTATTTTCATTGCGCGTCCTCCCCGACTGCTTTTTGTTTCAGTGGCCCATAACCCGCCATTGCTGCATGCGATGCTGCACGATTTCGACCAGGAAATTAAGTGCAACGGCAAGTAGTGCGATCACGATCAGCACGGCGAAGACACCGGCGGTGTCGAACTGCGAGCCCGAAAACTGCACGAGATAGCCGAGCCCCCGGTTGGCCGCGATCATTTCACCCAGCACGGCGCCGATCAACGCATAGGGTACCGAGATTTTCAGCCCTGCGAAAACCCACGACATCGCCGATGGGACGATGACCTTGGTGATGACCTGAACGCGCGTCGCCTTCATCAACCGTGCCCCGTCGATCAGGTCCTGATCGACTTCCCGCACCCCGGCATAGGTGTTGAGAAAGACCAGGAAAAGCACCAGCACGGCGGCCAGCGCGATCTTGGATTCAATGCCGAGGCCGAACCACAGAACAAACAGCGGCGCCAGCGCGACCTTGGGCAGCGCATTGAGCGCGTTGAGATAAGGATTGAGCAACCGGCTCGTGAACGGTGAGACACCGAGCCAGATTCCAAGCACAACTCCGATAACAGCGCCGGCGACGAAGCCCATGACCGTGGCATAGACCGTCGCCCAAATGTGCAGGAACAACGAGCCATCGGCGATCCAACCGATCAGCCGCCTTCCGACATCGAGCGGATTGGAAATGAAGAAGTTGTCGACCAGGCGGCCCGACGCGCCCTGCCAGAGCAACAGCAGGACGAGCCCCAGCACGACCTGGCAGGTCACCATGAACCCGCTGCCGAGCGCGCGCGGGCCGGCCGGCTCGCGCATGGCGGGGAGCTCTGTGTCAGGCGCGGTCATACCCGCTCCTCCTGATACTCAACACGCAGGCGCTCCCACAGCGCGTCGTAATACTCCTTGAATTCACTGGTGAAGCGCACATTGAGCACATCACGCGGGCGCTTGAGCTCGATGCGCTGCTCGAGCGCCAGCGTGGCCGGCCGGCGCGTGCAGACCAGCACGCGATCGGCCAGCGTGACCGCCTCCATGAGATCGTGGGTGACCAGCACCACGGTCTGTCCGGTTTCGGCGGCGAGCTTGAGCAGCAGGTCGTGCATCGCGAGCTTGAGTTGCGCGTCGAGCGCTGCGAAAGGCTCATCGAGCAACGCGGTTTCCGCGCCGTAAATCAGCATGCGCGCAAGGCAGGCGCGCTTGCGCATGCCGCCGGACAGCTCATGCGGATAGCGATGCGCAAAGCCGTCGAGCCCGACATGATTGATCACCTGATCGGCGCGGTCGGCGCGCGCGGACTTCTCGACGCCGGCGAGCTCGAGCGGGAACGCCACGTTGTCGCGCACCGTGCGCCAGGGCAGCAGGTTGTCCTTTTGCGTCATGTAGCCGGCGTCGGTGTTCACATCCGACACACGCGCGCCCTTGTAGACGATCGAGCCGCTCGACGGCGCGTAAAGGCCGGCGATCATGTTGAGCAGGGTCGACTTGCCGCAACCGCTCGGCCCGATGATCGCAACGATTTCCTTTTGCGCGATCGTCAAGTTGATATCGCGCACAGCCTCGACCGTTTCGTCCCGTTTCCGGAAGGTCTTGGAGACGTGCCGCAGGTCGATCATGGCCGCGCTCCGCTAGAAGATCGACCGTTGATGGCCGCCGTCGACATCGATATTGGCGCCGACAGATGAAGCCCGCGCGCTCCGAGGCGAGAAAGGCCACCGCGTTGGCGATATCCTCCGGCGTACCCCAATGGCCGAGTGGCACCTCGGCGCCCCAATTGCTCTCCTGCTGCTCGAGGCTGCGGCCGTAATAGACTTCGTTGTGCAACGTTCCCAGCGCGTGCGTGAGCGGGCTTTTGATGCGGCTCGGGCAGACCGCATTCACGAGGATGCCGTGCGGCGCGAGATCATCGGACAATGATTTCACGAAGGCATGCTGCGCTGCGTTGATGACGGTCGAGGCAATACCATTCGCCTGCGGCACTTTGCCGGCCTGGCCGATGATCACGATGAAGCGGCCGCCGCCGCGCGCCTTCATCACCGGCACGACGCGGCGCGCCAGTTCCCATGCGCCGAGCACCTTGGTCTGGAAATGACGCTGCAGCGCATCACCGGCGACCTCATCGAGACGGCCAGGCAAATGCGTGCCGGCATTACTGACCACGATATCGATGCCGCCGAAGGCCTTGTTGACGTTGTCGACGAGCGCGGCGACATCGCCAGGCTTGCAGATATCGGCGACGAAGCCTTTGGCGTCCGGTGACTTGATCGCTGTCCACGGCCTTGTCGAGCTTGGCCTTGTCGCGTCCGCAAATCGCAATGCGGCAGCCTTCCGCCGCGAGCGTCTGCGCGATCGCCAGCCCGATCCCGCTGGTGCCGCCGGTGATGAGTGCAACTTTTCCCGTCAATCCGAGCTGCATGTCACTGTCACCCGAAAACGTAACGGTGATAACCGCCGTCGACACTCACCGCGCTGCCGGCAACGAAACCGGCGCAATCCGAGACGAGAAACGCGACGAGATCGGCGACCTCGTCAGGGCGACCGGTGCGGCCGAGCGGGTTGGCGCGCGTGAACCCCGCCGCCGCCGTTGCGCGATCGACCCCGCGCTCTCGCATCTCCTTCTGGATCAGCGAAGCCAGCAGCTCCGACTCGATATATTGCGGGCACACCGCGTTGACGCGGATATTGTCGCGCGCGACTGAATCGGCCACCGACTTGCTCATGGCCATCAACGCGGCATTGGTGACACCGGACGGAAAACGGTCCGGATGCGGATGGCGCGCAGCCTGACCCACGATATTGACGATACGGCCGTCGCGCTGCGATTTCATCGTGGGCAGAACGGCCTTAATCATCGAAAAAAAGCCGAACACCTTGTCGCGCAGCTGGCGCTCAAGAATGTCGAGCGTCGTACTCTCGACCGTGCCGCGCAGATGCGTGCCCGCATTATTGACGAGAATATCGATGCGGCCGAATTCCTTGAGCACCGCATCGATGAAATGTTTCACCGCATTTTCGTCGGTCACATCGGTGGGCACGCCGAGCACGCGGCCCTTTCTCGACAATTCGGCTACCGCGGCGTCAAGTTGCGTCGGGTTGCGACTGCAAATTGCAACCGCGCATCCCTCCTCCAAGAGCGCCTGTGCCACGGCCTTGCCGATGCCGCGCGAGGCGCCGGTGATCACAGCAACCTTGCCGTGGAGGCCGAGCTGCATTGCGTTCCTCGTTTTCTTGTTGCATTGCTGCCGCGAGCGATACTCTATGCTGCGCCTGAAAGCGTCAACGGGAGAGTGAGATGGATTTGGGAATCAAGGGCCGTCGCGCGATTGTCACCGGTGGCTCGAGCGGCATTGGCTTCGAGACTGCGCGGCAATTCCTCGAAGAAGGCGCGCGCGTGCTGATTACCGGGCGCAATCAGCAGAAAGCTCGACAAAGCACGCGAGGATCTGGCCAAGCGCACCGGTGGCGAAGTGCACGCCATCGTTGCCGACATGACGAAAGAATCCGACATCGCGAAAATGGTCGAGACCGCAAAGCAAAAACTCGGCGGCGTCGATATCCTCATCAACAATGCGGGCCAGATGTATTCCGGCCGCTTTGCCGCGTTCGACGACAACGACATGAAGACGCAGCTCGAGACCAAGCTGTTCGGCTTCATGCGTGCGATCCGCGCCGTCTACCCGATGATGAAGGCGCAGAAATGGGGTCGCATCGTCAACACGATCGGCGGCGCGGGCAAGGAACCCGATCCATACATGTTCGGCAGCGGCATGACCAACAGCGCGCTGCTCAACCTCACGAAATCGCTGTCGACCGAATTCGGCGAGGATAACGTCCTGGTCAACGCGATCTGCCCCGGCTGGGTCGCGACCGATCTGTGGGTGCGCAACACCGAGGGCATGAAAAAGGAATTCGGCGTTGCAAGCGAAGCGGAGGCGCGCAAGGTCGCCGCGAAGAAAAACTCGCTCGGCCGCATGGGCAAGCCGGAAGAACTCGCGAACGCCACCGTGTTCCTCTGCTCCGAACGAGCAAGTTACATCACGGGCGTGTCGCTCAATCTCGATGGCGGACGGCTGAAGGGGCTTTGGTGAACCGCGACAGCGGTCCGCTCAGGCGAGCTTGCGCAGGAACTTCACTACCTGCCGCTGCTCTTCTGTGGTCAGCGGCATCAGTGTCGCTGCGGTAATCTCGGCTGCGACCTTCATGGCGGCTTCCGTGACCTGCCGCCCGCGGTCCGTCAACGTGACCGCGCGGCGGCGACGGTCCTTCGGATCGTTGAGCGCGGTGAGGAAGCCACGAACATGCAGCCGATCGACCACGCCCTTGATGGTTGCGGCATCAAGATAGATCAGCCGGCCAAGGTGATTTTGCGAGCATGGGCCAACTTCATAAAGTTTGGCGAGTGCGGCAAATTGGGTCTGCGTCAGTCCTTCGACCATTCGTGACGTGAAGATCGATGTGTGACGTTGCATCGCCACGCGCATCAGGAAGCCGGCCTGGTTGTCGAGGACGTAACGGCCCTGCTCAACAGCATCGGCGGGTGCCGCAATGACTTTCAGCTTTTCCGGTCGCATCGTCTTCATGGGTCCATTCCGTCGCCCATCTTACACCGTAAGATAAGTCCTTTGCACCTCAAGGTTGGCATCGAGCTCGGCAACGGACCCTTCCCAGTGAATCTGTCCCTTTTCGAGCACGTAGACGCGGTCCGCGACCATCCGCGCAAAATAGATGTTCTGTTCCGAGAGCAGGATGGAAAGGCCCTGTTTCTTCAAGGCCAGGATGGTGTGCGCCATTTGCTCGACAATGAGCGGCGCCACGCCTTCCGACGGCTCGTCGAGCAGCACCAGCAGCGGATTGCCCATCAGCGTGCGGGCGACCGTGAGCATCTGCTGTTCGCCGCCGCTCATGCGTCCACCGAGCCGGTCCTGCATCTCGGCAAGGTTCGGAAACAGCGTGAACAATTGGTCGGGCGTCCAGGACGGAGCAGTGGTCCCGTCCATGAAGCGGCGTGGTGGCTGCCGTCCGATATCGAGATTTTCCATCACGGTGAGATCGACAAAGATCCGCCGGTCCTCCGGCGTAAATCCCAGGCCGCGCCGCGCAATCTCAAACGGCTTGCGTCCGGAAATGTCCTCGCCGTTAAAGCGCACGGCGCCTTGACGCTCGTCAACAAGACCCATGATCGCCTTCATGGTGGTGGACTTGCCGGCGCCATTGCGCCCCATGAGCGCCACCACCTCGCCGCGGCCAACCTCGAGATTGAGATCATAGAGAATGCGCGCCGCGCCGTACCACGCGCTGAGCTTCTCGACGGTGAGCATGAGGGGTTGCTCATGCGACGCCCCACGGGCCTCCCCTCCCCTTTGTGGGGAGGGGTCGGGGGTGGGGGTAGTTGAATTGAATGAAGGACCCACACCCCGACGCGCTTAGCGCGTCGCCCCTCCCCATAAGGGGGAGGGTAAAAAAGAGTGCTCGGCACAACGCCGTGCTCATGGCGTGGCTCCCGCAAACGTCTTGCCAGAGCCGAAATAGACTTCACGCACCTGGGCATGATCACGAATGGCCGCCGCATTGCCGTCTGCGATCAGGCGTCCACGCGCCAGCACGATGATCCGGTCGGCATAGGCAAACACCACATCCATCGAGTGTTCGGTGAACAGGACCGAGATTCCACGATCCACCACCAGCCGCTTGACCAGTGCAATCAGCTCGTTGCGCTCGCGAGGCGCCATCCCGGCGGTCGGCTCATCCATCAGCAGCAACCGCGGCTCGTTCGCAAGCGCAATCGCCAGTTCGATGCGCTTGACGTCGCCATAGGCGAGTTCGCGGCTGGGACGATCCGCGGCGTCCCGCATGCCGACCTGCGCAAGAAGTTCGAGAGCCCGATCGCGGTGCAGATCCCCTGCCGGACGCCAAAGATCGTAGGTCTCGCGCGCGTACGATATCAGCGCCATCTGCACGTTTTCGGCGACCGTCATCGAGCCGAATGTCGCGGCGACCTGGAACGTGCGGCCGACGCCCAACCGCCAGACCTCGCGTGGCGCGCGCCCGACATTGTCGCGCCCTTCAAAGAGAATTGCGCCGGAATCCGGCAACAGCTGTCCGTTGATCATGTTGAAGCAGGTGGATTTGCCGGCACCGTTCGGACCGATCATGGCCAGGAATTCGCCGCGCTCCACGTCAAAGCTCACCTCGTTGACGGCGCGCACACCGCCGAAGGACTTGGACAGCGAACGGAGGGAGAGCACGCTCACGACTTCTTCTCCATCCGCCGCCATAGCATGGAGAAAGCGCCGACGATGCCCTGCGGAAACGCCAGCACCAGCAGCAGGATAATGATGCCGAGCAACGCGCGCCAATATTCGGTCTGCCGCATGACGGTGTCTTGCAACGTGGCGTACACGGAGGCACCGACGATAGGCCCGGTCAGCGTCTGGATGCCGCCGAGCAACACCATCACCAGGCCGTCGATGGAGCGACTGACGTGGATCGTTTCAGGTGAAATAGAGCCCTTGGCAAAGGCGAACAGGCCGCCGGCAATGCCGCAAACGCAGCCTGCGACCGCAAAACCGAGCCAGTGGATGCGCTTGACGTCGATTCCGATTGCCTCAGCGCGCAACGGCGAATCGCGGCCCGCCCGCATGGCGTATCCGAAGGGTGCAAACAGAAACCGTCGCAGCAACAGCACCGCGATGACGGCAAGCGCCAGCGTGAGCAGGAAATAGACCCAGGCTTTGTCGAACGGCGGCGGCGGCCACACACCGATCACACCATTGGAGCCGCCGGTCAGCCCTTCCCACTGAAACACAAGCGCCCAGACGATTTGCGCAAAGGCCAGCGTCAGCATGGCGAGATAGACGCCGGATAACCGCACGGCAAACCAGCCGAACAACAGAGCGCCGGCAAAAGCAGCAACCGGCGCGGCAATCAAAGCGAGCCCCATCGGAACGGCGAGCCATTTCACCAGCAGTGCCGCGCCATAGGCGCCGAGGCCAAAATAGGCGGCATGGCCAAAGGAGTGCATGCCGCCCGGACCCATGATGAAATGCAGCGACGTCGCGAAAATCACCGCAATCAGCACGTCGATGCCAAGGATGAGCAGATAGGGCGAGGCTTGTGCCAGCAGCGGCAGGCACACCAGCAGCACAACCACGGCGGCCCCGAGCATCTTGAGCGCCGGCGTTGCAGGCCGGATCGGATACTCCGGCTCCGCGATCGAGCACACCTGGCGCCTGCGGACGGCCAAGCAGCCCATAAGGCCGCGCAATCAGCACCACCGCCATGACGAGGAATTCGGCGACCAGCGTGAGCTTCGAGAAATTCACAGTGACGAAACCGAAATCGACCACGCCGATGCCGATGCAGATCGCTTTCACCTCCGCGATGATGACGGCGGCAAGATAAGCGCCGGTGATCGAGCCCATGCCGCCGACCACCACGACCACGAAGGCGTCGCCGATCGCGATCAGATCGGTGGCGAGGTTGGCGGGTTCGCGCGCCACCTGCAGCGCGCCGCCGAGGCCGGCGAGCGCCGCGCCGAGCGCGAACACGCTCGTGAACAGCACCGCCTGATTGACGCCGAGAGCGCCCACCATTTCCCGGTCCTGCGTCGCCGCCCGCACCAGCCGCCCGAACCGCGTTCGCGCCAGCGCAAAATGCAGCGCCAGCAGGACCAACGGACCGATCGACGATCAGAAACAGGTCGTAGCTGGGCAACTGGCGGCCCCCAGGGCCCGGCGACCGCGAAGAACACCCCGATGCCGGTGAGCAAGCGCATCCGGGAGATTCCTCGGCGAAGAGCTCCGGCATCTGCGTCCGGCCGGCGGCGACGTCCTGCCGCACCGAGCGATGGGCCAGGTAGCTCCAGTGCCGGGCGAGGCCCTCCCGGCTCCAGGGGAACACCGCGAGCAACGCGTAGGAGAGGAGGATGACCGCCGGCAAGCCCACCCCCAGCAGTCCCTTGGCGAGCGTGGCGAGGCCGCAGCAGACGTAGAAGCCCATCCACCACGCGGTGCGGTGGCGGGTCTGGGTGTCGAACAGCCCGATCAACGCGCAGGCCATCGCGGCGATGAGGGCGGCCACGAACGGCGTGTCGGTCACTGCCTGGCGGCTGATGAGGAAGAAGAGGGGCATCGTCGCCAGGACGAAGGTGCTGGCCAGGCCCACCCGGCGATTGATGACGCGGCCCAGTGCCAGGGCGAGCAGCGCCAGCGCGGCGAGGACGGCGAGCACGAAGGGCATCCGCATCGCCCACTCGGTGTAGAGCGGGAGCTTGCCCGGCGGGGCGCGGTTGGTTCCGGCCACTGCCATGCCCAGCACGTCCATCCACATCGCCAGGGGGGGCTTGGAGAAGAACCAGCTGCTCTCCCAGTACGGATGCACGTAGTCGTTCCGGGACATCATCTCCCGGGCGACCTCCCCGTAGTGGCTCTCCCAGGGATCCCACAGTCCGACCGCGCCGACGTAGGGAACGAACACCAAAGCTCCGACCAGCAACGACAAGAGGAGCTGCCGGAGGTCGGGGCTCAGCGAACGGAAGCGCTGGAGCAGGGGGTGGCGCCAGGTTCGTTCACCGAGCAGCTCCTCGGCGATCCCCGGGCCGAGCACGTCACCTTCCCTCACGTTCATGTGGGCGGGGCTTGTACCATGCCTCCAGTACGGGGAGGGCCCTGCTATGACGGGCCGCTTCGAGAGCGAACCGTTTTTCGGATGAAGCTGGTCATCGAAGACGAAGAGGGGCACCGCCGCGAGGTCCCCCTCGACCGGGACGAGATCACCATTGGCCGGAGGGCGGACAACGTCGTCCACCTTCCCGAGCGGAACGTCTCGCGCCTGCACGCCCGGCTGCTCCGCCGGGAGGGGGAGATCGTGCTCGAGGACCTCCGGAGCGCCAACGGCACGCGGGTCAACGGGGTGCGGATCCAGGCAGCGATCCCGCTCCACGACGGGGACGTGGTGGGCATCGGCGACGACGGGGTCGCGGTGCGACCGGACGATGCGCCACTCGATGGACAGTTGGCCAACGACCCGATGGAGGTCACCGCGCCGGCCATCCGCGCCAGCGTCAACCTCCTGGCCGACACCGCGCCGCACCCACTCGTGCCAGTGCCGGTGCCGGAGGTCGCAGGCCTGGAGGAGCCGGCTCCCGCCCGAGCTCCGCGGAGGCTCACCGCAGGGGCGGTGGCCGTCGGGCTGGTGATCGGGCTCGCAGTGGCGCTCTTCCTTCGCGCCTGGACGGTCGAGGAGAGTGGACGAGGCCGTCAGATCACCCCCCCGCCGGAGCCGCCGGCCCTCGCCAGCCAGGAAGTCCCACCGCCGCCGCCCACGGCCGCTGAGCCCCCGCCGATTGAGCTCTCCCCTCCCGACGGTGTCCCAACGCCCCAGCACGCCCACCGAATGGCTGGCCACCGCCCGGCGGCTGCCGCCGTTCGCGAATTCGACCGGGCGCTCAAGCTGCTTGCCTCGGTGCGCGATCCGGCCTACCAGGGCGAGGTCCAGACGCTGCGAAGGACCTGGCGGAGCGAGGCGGCGGCCGGCCGGGCGGTGCAGGCCGCGCGCGTCGAGCTGGAACGGGGGCGGCCCGCCGTCGCGCAGAAGAAGCTGGAACTCGGTGTGCGGGCCAGCCGTGCCTGGGGCCCGGAGATTGCCGTGCTCCGCACCGACATCGCCGCGGCCCTCAAGGCGCCCAAGAAGGGTCGGGCCAGGCCGGCAGGGGGCGAGTCCACCGAGCAGCTCTACCGGGAGGGCAAGGCCCTCTACGACGCCGGCGACGCCCTGGGAGGCCACCGAGCGGTTCGAGCACTGCCTGGCGATCGACGCCCGTCAACCCCGTTGCCACCTGATGCTGGCCAGCGCCTCGGTGCGCACCGGCGACACCGCGCGGGCCGAGGTCCACTACCGGCGCTTCCTCGAACTGGCGGCTCCCGACGACCCAGCAGTGCCCAGGGTGAAGAAATTCCTTGAGGATTCCGACGCCCAGAAGAAGGCTAGGGACGCCAGCGCGAACCCGCAGCGCTAGGAGGGGCGATGCAGATCCGCATCCTCGTTGTCGACGACGAGAAGGAAACCGGCGACTACCTCCAGCTCTTGCTCACCAAGGCCGGTTACGAGGTGGTGGCGCTGACCGATCCCACCGAGGTGATGGACCGGTTGCGCGCCGAGGACTTCCACCTGGTCATCCTGGACATGATGATGCCCCAGATGTCCGGCACCGAGCTGCTGGAGAAGATCCGCGGTTACGACTCGGACATCGCGGTCATCGTCGCCACCGCCCATCCGGCGGTGGAGACCGCGGTGGCTTCGCTCAAGGCCCAGGCCTCCGACTACGTGAAGAAGCCGGTGGAGCCCGAGGAGCTGCTGGCGGCGGTGGAGTCGGCGCTCGCCAAGAAGGGTCTCTCCAAGGACCCCGAGGCCGAGCTGCACCGGGCGATCGGCCGCACCATCCGCGAGTCACGCAAGTCGCAGGAGCTGACCCTGAAGCAGCTGGCCCGTCGCACCGGGCTATCGGTGTCGCTGCTCAGCCAGATCGAGCGGGCGGAGTCGAGCGCCTCGATCAGCTCGCTGTACAAGATCGCCTCGGCGCTGCGGCTGCGGATGGCCGAGCTGTTCGGCGGCGCGTAGCGGTTTCGGTCGTGGAACCCGGGAAGGAGCCACCCCCGATCCGGCCGACCCGGCGGTGGTGGCGCTCTACGACGAGATCCCCCTCTGGTCCGCTCCCTTCGGGCTGGCGCTCCTGGAAGCGGTGGAGATACGGCCGGGGCTGGTGGTGCTCGACGTGGGGTGCGGCACCGGCTTTCCCCTGCTCGAGCTCGCCGAGCGGCTGGGCCCCGGCGCTCGGCTGCACGGAGTGGACCCCTGGGTCGCGGCGATGGACCGGCTCCGCGCCAAGCTCGAGGCGTGGAAGGTGGAGAACGTGGTCCTCCACCCCCAGCCCCTCGAGGGGGTGGCGCTGCCCGACGCCTCGGTGGACCTGATCGTCTCCAACAACGGGCTGAACAACGTGCCGGACCTCGACCGGGCCCTGGCAATCTGCGCCCGCCTCGCCCGCCCCGGCGCGCAGCTGGTGTTCACCGCCAACCTCCCGGCGACGATGCAGCGCCTCTACGACGCCTTTGGCCAGGCCGTCACCGAGGCGGGGCATCCCGAGCTCCGCGAGGCCCTGCGGCAACACATCGCCGCCCGTCGACAGCCGGCCGATGCGCTCCGGACCGCCACCGAGCGGGCCGGTTTCGAGGTGCTGGAGGCTCCGGGCCGAAGCTTTCGCTGGAGCTTCGCCTCCGCCCGCGCCCTCTTCGCTCACCACTTCATCCGTCTGGGCTTCCTCGGTCCCGGCGAGCGGTGGTGCCCGAGGCGGTCCGCCCCGACGTCTTCCCCCGTCTGGTCCGGGCACTGGAGGCGGAGGCCGAGCGGCACGGAAACCTGTCCCTGGACGTGCCGTGGGTCTGCATCTCCGCCCGCCGGCGGTGAGCCTCCGTCCCCCTCACTGCCCCTGCCAGCGCGGGGGCCGCTTCTCGCGCAGGGCGGCCCGGGCCTCGCGGGCATCGGCGGACGCAAAGGCTTCCCGGCGGAGGGCCTCCAGCTCGGCGCGGCCCGAGGCGTCGAGGGGTGCCCGCCCCAGGAGCTGGAAGGTGCGTCGCAATCCGGTGACCGCCAGTGGCGCGCCGGCAGCCAGCTCGGCGGCCAGCGCCCGGGCCTGTCCTTCGGCGTCGGCCTGCACCCGGTCGAGCAGCCCCCAGGCCTGTGCCTCGGCCGCGCCCAGCTCACGCGCGGTGAGGAACAGCTCCCGCGCCCGCTGGAGCCCCACCAGGCGGGCGACGCGCCACACCCCGTCCGGGCGCGTACACCACGCCCAGGCGGACGGGTGGCATGCAGAGGGTGGCCGCGGGCGTGCCCAGCCGGAAGTCGCAGGCACAGGCCAGCTCGCAGCCAGCGCCGAACGCGGGGCCCTGGACCACCGCCACGCTGGGAGCAGGATGCGCCTCGAGGAGCCCGAAGCACTTCCTGGATGCGGGCGTCGGGCGAGCGGTCGGCCTCGGCATCGGCACCGAGCTGCCCCAGGTCGTAACCCGCGCAGAAGGACGGGCCCACCGCCTCCAGCACCAGCGCCCGGACGCCGTCGTCCGGAGCGAGCGCCGCAGCCAGCGCATCGAGCAGCCCCGGCGTCAGGGCATTGCGCCGCTGAGGCCGGTCGAGGGTGAGGACGCGGACGCCCCCGGGCAGGGCCGAGACGCGGAGCTGTCCGTCGCCGCTCACCGGTCGAGGACGACCAGCACGTCCCCCTCGTTCACCGACTGGGCAGGCTGGCAGCGGATCTCCTTCACCGTGCCCGCCTCCGGCGCCTCGACCGGCATCTCCATCTTCATCGACTCGAGGATGACCAGCACGTCGCCGGCGGCGACTTTCTGTCCGACCGCCACCTCCACCTTCCACACGGTGCCAGTGATGTGGGCCGGGACGTCCATGGGCATGCCGCTCCTCCTCAGGGCCTGGCGTGATGTTCCAGGAAGTGGGTGTCCAGGGCGCCGTCCTGGAAGGCCCGGTCTCGCACGATGCGCAGGTGCAGGGGAAGGTTGGTCTTGATCCCCTCCACGGTGAAACCCTGGATGGCGGCGTCCGCCCGGGCGATGGCCTCCGCCCGGTCCTTGCCCCGGACGATGAGCTTGGCCAGCAGCGGGTCGTAGAAGGGCGTCACCACGTCCCCCTCGGCGTAGCCGGCGTCGACCCGCACCCCCTCCCCCTCCGGGAGCCGGAACTTCTGAAGCGGGCCCGGGCTGGGGAGGAAGCGCACCGGGTCCTCGGCGTAGACGCGAAACTCCAGCGCGTGCCCGGTCCGGCGGACGTCTTCTTGCCGGACGGAGAGGGGCTCGCCGGAGGCGATGCGGAGCTGCCAGCCGATGAGGTCCAGGCCGGTGGTGAGCTCGGTCACCGGATGCTCCACCTGGAGCCGGGCGTTCATCTCGATGAAGTAGAAGGCGCCGTCGGCGACCAGGAACTCCACCGTGCCGGCGTTGGCGTAGCCGAAGGCCCGGGCTGCGGCGAGGGCCGCCTCGCTCATCGAGCGCAGCAGCGGGGCGTGCTTCCCTTCGAGGAAGAGCGGACTGCCCGCCTCCTCCACGACCTTCTGGTGGCGGCGCTGGATGCTGCACTCCCGCTCGAGGATCTGGAGGGTGCGCTGGCCGTCCCCGAGGATCTGCACCTCGATGTGGCGGGGCGCGGGGAAGTACCGCTCGACGTAGACCGCGTCGCGGCCGAAGGCAGCCTTGGCCCGGTCGGCACAGGCGCGGAAGGCCTTCTCCAGTTCGGCGGCGACTGCCGGCCACGGCCATCCCGATGCCCCCGCCCCCGCCCGCGGCCTTGAGCAGGACCGGATATCCGATCCGATCGCGCGGCGGTGGCTGCCTGCGACGGCGTCGGCCACCAGCCCCTCGCTGCCCGGGACCACCGGCACCCCCGCCGCCTGGGCGAGTCGCCGGGCCTCGCTCTTGTCCTTCATCCGGGCCATCGACGCCGGAGGAGGACCGACGAAGACGATCCCCGCCTCGGCGCAGGCCCGGGCGAAGTCGGCGTTCTCGGAGACGAAGCCGTAGCCGGGATGAACCGCCTCGGCGCCGGTCTCCCGGGCGGCGCGCAGGAGCGCCTCCACGTTCAGGTAGCTGTCCTTGGCCGGGCCCGGGCCGAGGCGAACGGCCTGGTCGGCCTCCCGGACGAAGGGCGCCTGGGCATCGGGGTCAGAATGGACGGCGATGGTCCGGATGCCCATCGCACGGGCCACCACCCCGATGCGGCGGGCGATCTCTCCTCGGTTGGCGATGAGCAGGGAGCGAAACACGGGGCCGTTCGGGGTCGGGCACGCTGCCATGCGAGTCGGCGGCCGGGCAAGCATCGACTGTGGCGCGACGCCCCTCCGGATGAGATGGTTTCCCTCCCCCCCATGCGCGTGCTCTCCGTCTATGGCCGGATCTACGCCGACAGCCTGCGCCAGGCTCTGCTCGGCATCCGGAAGAACCTCTGGACGCTCTTCCTGCCCCCGTTGCTCCTCGCTCGCCTGGAGCTATGCCGGGACGCTGGTAGGAGCTGCTCGGTCTGGGCGGCAACATCCTCGGCGGGCATCGTGCTCACCCTGGCCATCGCCGCCCTGCTGAGCTGCTACCTCTATTTCCTGGGAGAGGTGGTCGCCAAGTCGCAGGTGCGGCTCAACGAGTTCCAGAAGAGCATCGGCGCCTACTTCTGGAGCGTGGTCAACCTGAGCTTCGTGGTCTGGGTGGCCGGCCTGGTGCTCGATCTGGTGGTGGGCAAGTCGCCCCAGGCCGACGTCTTCAAGACCCTCTTCGACCTGGCGGTGATCATCCTCCTCAACGCGGCGCCGGAGGTGATCTACCAGCGCGGGACGCGGGGCGGGCTGGAGACGGTGCAGCGGTCGATCCAGTTTCTCCAGGCGAACTGGATCGAGTGGGCGCTGCCGACCGCACTGCCGATCGCCATCGCCCTCTACTTCCCGCTGCGCGAGTTCTCTGCCTTCGGGCTCCTCGGCTACGCGGCAGGGATCCTGGTGGAGGGCGCGTTGCTACACCTGGCGATGGTCTTCCGCGGCCACCTCTTCGCCACGCTGGACGGCACCAGCCATCGACAGCGGATGTACCGCTGGAGATCGTCGGGCTCGGCCTAGACCTCGCCCTGCCCCTGCCGGCGGAGGAAGGTGGGGATGTCAAACTGATCCTCATCCACCGGCAGGGACGGTTCTTTGAGGGGCCGGCTCGGCGCCAGCGGCCGCTGCTCGGGAGTCACCGAGCGTCGGACCGGCAGCGCGGGGTCCGCCGGGGCTGCCGGGGCGGTGGGGCGGGTGACGAGGTGGGCCGGGGCCGGGGTGATGCGGCGCGCGTCCCGATTCTGGAAGCCGGTGGCGATGATGGTGATCTTCACCTCGTCGGTCACCGTGTCGTCGATCAGGCTGCCGAAGATGATCTCCGCCTCCTCGTCAGCGGCGTCGTGGATGAGGGTCAGCGCCTCGTTGACCTCCTGGAGCGTGAGGTCGCGGCCGCCGGTGATGTTGATCAGCAGGCCGGTGGCTCCATCGATCTGCACGTCCTCCAGCAGTGGCGAGCTGATCGCCTGCTGCATGGCGGTCACCGCCCGCTTGTCGCCCGAGGCCCGGCCGGTGCCCATCAGCGCCTGGCCGCGGTCGCTCATGATGGTCTTCACGTCGGCGAAGTCGACGTTGATGTAGCCGTGGTACTGGATGAGGTCGCTGATCCCCTGCACCGCGTGGAGCAGCACCTCGTCGGCCCGCTTGAAGGTTTCGAGCAAAGGCATCGACTGCCCGCCCAGGGACAGCAGCCGCTGGTTGGGGATGGTGATCAGGGTGTCCACCGAGGAGCGGAGCTCGATCAGCCCCGCTTCGGCCTCCTTGCGGCGCTTGTTGCCCTCGAAGTGGAAGGGCTTGGTCACCACTCCCACGGTGAGCGCCCCCAGCG
>CAWDGS010000014.1:0-39754 GCA_963801955.1 uncultured Alphaproteobacteria bacterium | reverse complement strand
GCGGTCAGGCGGCGCTGACCGAGATAGTAGTCATCCGGCGCCGGCGGTTTGTAGTTTGTGAGATTGAGAATGCCGACATCGACGGCGGCCACAACGACGCGCGCTTCGTCTCCTGAAGCAAGCCCTGCCAGCTTGATCGGCACTGTCAGTCGCGAACTCGGCCGTATCGCCGCCGGCAATTTCATATCCAGCGCAAGCGTGTGCGCCGACTTGTCGATCGAGAACCATTGCACGCCGATGGCTCGTCCCGGCATCCGTTGCGCCGGCGCATCGAGCGGGCGTCGCAGGGTGGCAACCATATACGCACCGGTGCCCCAGTCCCTGCCGACGGTAATGCTGACGCGCGCCGCGCCCGCTTTGACATCTTGCGCCTGACTGGCAACGAGGCGATCGGTGAAGACATTCACCGTGAGCCGGCCGGCGGCGCGCGCTGTCACCGCAACATTCATGGTCTCGCCGGATTTGTAATCCGACTTGTCGAGCGCGACTTCCAGCAAGTCCGGTGTGTCGGCGCTCGAATTCCGCGTAGAAGCCGGCATCAAAGCCCAGCGACGTGACGGGACCGTTCGGCTCTCCGGTTGAGACTTCGAGGCGGTAGCGGCCCCATTTGACCGGCAACGACAGGCGCGCCGGCTTGTCGGCGGTCACATCAAGCGCACCATTGGCAACACGCTCCGTTCGCTTGATTGGTTCGTACTGCCACTGCCCGTTCTGCCGGTACCACTGGTAACTGCTCTCGATCTTGAGCAGGTCGTAGCGCAGGCCGGGCCTGGCCAGCGTCTTGCCGTCGGGCGCGGCCAGAACCACGTCAAATTCGGCGTTGGCGCCATCGCTCAGCGAGCGGCCGGAGAACATCGGCTTGACCCCAATCATCGCAGCATCGGGCGTCAGCGGCAAAGTGATCTTGCGCTCGACGGCGCGGCCGCCTGATTCCGCCATGCTCACGGTCACCTGCGCTTCCAGCAATCCGCTGCTTGCGGGCACGTTGTCGAGCTTCAGTGGGAACGTCGCCTTCCCGGACGCATCCGTGTTCGGAAGGTCATCAAGTGTTTGCCGGACCGCTGTCACCTCGTCGTCGAACAGGCCGAACGCGTAGCCGGAAAATCCGGCACGTTCCTTGGCGGCGGCAATTGTCGCCGTGCCGGAAAGCTCAAGATTGGAGGCCGGCGCGCCATAGAGAAAATGACCATCGACGCTGAATTGCGCGGGCGCGCTGCGCGAAATTTCCCTGGCCGCCGCGGTGAGATCAAACTCGATGCGGTCGGGCACATAGTCCTCGACCATGAATGTCGTCTCGCCGACCGGCGGGCGCTTGGGATCGGTATAGGCCACCACGCGCCACGTGCCGGTTGCCGCCGAGGCAACGAGCGGGACACTTAACGCGTGGCCGCCGAGACCCTGGTCGGCAACCACCGTCCGGCGATATTCGACCCCATCGGGTCGCTCGACCACCACCGTGAGCGGCGCATTGGGCGCTGCCACTCCGCGCGCATCGCGCAGCAGAGCGGTTACGGCAACCGTTTCCCCGCTGCGGTAGACGCCGCGCTCGGTATAGACAAACGCATCAAGGCCGGCCGGAACGGCACGCCCCGCAACCCCGCGGTCCGACAAATCGAACGCCGGGGATTTCAGGCTGAGGAACGCATAGTCGGCCTTCTCGCTCGCCACGATGGCAGCGGGCGCCATACCCCCCTCGCCGCGCGCAAGCCCGGCCTCGAAATGAATGAAGCCGTTGCGATCCGTCTGGCGGACCGCAAGCACTTCGTTATTACGCGCCATCAGGCGGACATCGACGCTGCCGCGCGGCTCGGCGCTTGCCAACGAATTGACGAAGACGTCGATCCCGTCATGCGCAGTGTAGGCGGTCAAACCCAGGTCGGAAACGATGAACCATTGCGTCGCCTGCTGCCCATATTCATTGGAGACGGCATCCTTGGCGTCCGCCGTCATCGCGTAGACGCCAGGGCCGAGATCCTTGACGGCCTGATCGAGCGGAAACGCGGTTGTCACTTCGGCATTGAGTTTTGACTCGACGGCAAGCTCGCCGCTCCAGATCTTGGCGCCGCGCTCATTCGCGAGCTGCTCAGCCTGATAGCGGCTCAGGTTGCGTTGAAAGTCGTAGCCAAGAAGCGTGTCGACGAGATTGCGGTCGCCGACCCGGTAAATCGACAGCGCCACGGCTTTGGTGTTGACGCTCAGGACCGGAATGCCGCGCTGGCCCGTGCGCGGCAGCACATAGGCCTTGCCGGAAAAGCGCACGAACGGCTTGCGATCGCGCACGAAAATGGTGAAGTCCGCCGACTTCGCCAGCGTTTCCTTGACCACCGACGGCAGGCCGGCCCGCAGCGTGACTGAATAACGTTCGCCGTGCTTGAGCCCTTCGACGCAAAGCTGCTTTTCGTTGGCGGAGGTGGCCGGCCGGTCCATGCCGGCAACCGAAACAAATGGCGAAAAGTCGGTGCGCCGCCCGGGCAGTTCCTCGGAAAACTGGAAACAGACGCGGGGGGAAATTGAATCGGAATCGATCGTATAGTCGAGCAAGCGGAAACCGTGTTCGGCCCTCAGCTTTTCATATTGGCCGCGGAGATCGGCGGTTTCGCGCAATTCAAGCGACAGCCGCAACGAATCAAGTGCCGCGCGCCATTGCTGGCGGTCGGCCAGCGATTTGCCGAGCACGGACAGGCTGTCCGCCTCGAGAGAGCGGTCGCCCGCGCGTTGGAAAGCGATATAGGCGGCAGTCGAGGCGCGATCGAGCAGCAAGGCCTTTTCGCGGTCGTCGCGCGGCTTGATCTGCTGGACCGTGCGCGCAAGGCGCAGCCAGCTCGCAGCATCCGTGGGGGCAACCGTGACCAGCTGGCCGAGAACCAGCATGCCGGTGCGGAAATCGTTTTTCTGGAAGGCCGCATCGGCGTCGCGCCGCAGGGTCGCCGCAGGTTTGGTGACGGCGCCAGCGTCACTTTTGATCTGGGCCTCGAGCTTGATCGCAGAGTCGTCGAGTTCGCCTTGCTTGAATGCCTTGTCGGCTGCCAATGCGACGTTCAGGGCCGGAAAAAAAACGAGAGCAACGAGCGCGGCAATAAGGCCGGCGCGAACGACGCAACGCATGGGGCGAGACCTCCGGAGGCAGCAGGCTTGGACGATAGTCAGTTCAGTCCTTGATGGTGTCGAGGCCATGACCTTGCAGGTTCAACAGGCCGGCGAGATCGTTTTGGCGCCTCAAGACTAGGCCGGAATAGGGCTACCGATCAAAAACCTCACGCAATATCCTCAGAATTCACGTGAGACGGGCTAAGAAACAGCTTCAAGACTTTAATTTAACTGGGAAAAGCCCTGCTACATCCCCTGCTCGCGGTGGCCGCGGGGGGCGCCAAGCCTGTGTAAGCCTGTCTTACGACTTTGCGCCCATAGTGCGGGACCGCTAAACCAAGGGCGCGCGGACCCCGTAGCTCAGCCGGATAGAGCATCAGCCTTCTAAGCTGAGGGTCGCTGGTTCGAATCCAGCCGGGGTCGCCACTACCTTTCGTCCGATCAATATTCTTAGGCGTTTTTGCAAAGGTTAGTCGCCTTTTCCAAACGGGTTAGTCACCGGCTGTTGCTATTTTGATCCGCCACGAGCCTGTCCAAGCGTTGTCAGCCACAAGATCCTGCTCGGCGTCCTCGAGGTCGCCCATACGGAAGAGACCACAGTAGCCTTCTGTACCGCGTCTCAGCTCGTTCCCGATAATCGCTTACGTCTCGCATTTTCTCCAGAACACACTTTGATCATCAATTTTGAACATCTCATCAGAAATACCTTTGGTCGCCCTAAAGTCGTCGACAGCGCATTTGCAGGGCGGGCACGAGTAGTAGTCGTCGACGATTATGAACCCGCCTGTAGTTACTTTGGCGTACAAGGGATTTAGAGCATCCATTGTCGACTTATACAGATCGCCATCAAGACGTAGAATTGAGAGAGTTTCAATCGGCGCACTCGCGAGCGTATCTTTGAACCAGCCCTCCAAGAATTCTACTTTATCATCAAGCAATCCATATCTTTCGAAAAGCCCCTCAACTTCTTTCCGACTTACAGTTAAGAAGGGATACACTTTGGAGCTGAGGTCAAGATTGGCATCTTGCGGATGAGTTGGCGGCGGAACACCCTGGAATGAATCTGCAACCCAAACAACGCGATCGTTTATTCCATATGCCGCTAGAAGTCCTCGCATGAAAATTGCAGCACCACCACGCCAAACCCCAGTTTCAATCAGATCTCCCGCGACGTTTTCTTTTAAAACTGTCTCGACGCAGTACTGGATGTTATCCATCCGCTTCATCCCAATCATTGTGTGTGCTAGTTCAGTTAAGTTGCGCAATTCAAAGATAGGCGTCCCCGATCCGGGCTTGCGAAAGACAAATGTGTTCCCGTTTTCTTTCTGCTCTTTGAGACCTTGAAACATGAAGTCGGTACGATCTATTGCATAGAAGTCCTGATAAGTGACCTTGCCATATACCAAAGATGCTATGGCACGCGTGATGTGATATTCATTTTCGATATAGAGTTGGCCAACGAGTGATCGTTTGAGCAGATTAATATAAGGTTGCGTAAGATTATTTTTTAGCGGCATTTTTACATTCCTGAGCCAAAACCAAACTTCTAAGCTGAGGGCCGCTGGTTCAAATCCAGCCGGGGTCGCCACCTGCTTCAGTCCGTCATGGGAGCCTCGGACCGCCTTTCCGGCGCGCGCTATCTCAGGTCCCAAACCGCGGTGCGACGGTCTATCAAGCCACGGATCATAATATTGAATGACACGACAATCCGGTCTTCGTCTTCATTGGCGGTGCCGTATTGAACCGCGTGCGAAAGGTAGCTCGGCCACATGATCATGAGGCCTTTCTGCGGTGGAATGTGAAATTCCGTGGAATTGAGGACATTGCTTTCGGTATATGTCGGCTCAATCATTCTCATGTGAAGCCTCGGGTCCTGGAAAACCGTCGCGCCGCAATTTGCCGGCGTTTTAATATTCAATATCCCGCTGAACAGGGAATTCGCATGGATATGCATGTGATGCCAGTTGTTGGGCGGCGTGATATTCGCCCACATGCAGGTGATGTAATGGGAATCTCCTCTTGACCTTGTACTCATCAAGAATTCCCTTCAACTCCGCCATAACAAGATCGACCAGTTCCTTCATCTCAGGAAGCGTGTGAATGTCGTCTTTGGTGAAAAACGCTGACTTTCCCCACTTGTGCGGGACGCCCTGCCCTGCCCTTTGCATCTCCCGCAGTTTCTTCTCGATGCGGTCGCACGCGGTGATGTCGGATACTTTTCCCGCGAAAATCGGCGTCGGAAAAAGCATAACCGCCTGCTTGTTGGTCAATTCCATTTTCGATCCCCCGCTCCAAACTGCGGCATTAATGATATTAGAATTTTTCCGCCCGCTCTAGGGGTACGCTTCATGTCAGCACTATCGGCCGGACATTTCCGATCAATTCCGGGCATTGTGCTGCGGCATCCGTGAAGAGATAATGGGACGGCAAATCGCAATCGGATCAACGGATCAATGTTTACGCACCGTTCCGGTCGTTCTTTAAGAACAATACAAACAGCGGCGCCGTGAATACCCTGACCAGAGCGTACCCGACCCGCACCACAGACGCATGATATGACCGCCTCAAGCGACAATAGTTTCACACAAGCAATGGCGGCGTTTCAGACAGGAAAACTGAATGATGCTGAGCGCCACTTCAAAGAGGTGCTACGCCATCAGCCAACGCATGTCGCAGCTTTGAATTTACTGAGCGTCCTACTGACGCAGCTTGCACGATGGGCCGAAGCTGAGACCTATATCAAGTCGGCAATTAAACTGAACCCACGCTCGGACGCGACTTTATACAACTACGGACTAATCCTGAAAGCATTGAAATCGACCAAGCGAAGCACTCGAATGCTTCAACCAGGCATTGTCGATCAACGCCAGCGTTGCGGAAACCTGGAATAATCGCGGCACAATCCAAAACGATCTCGGGCGCTATGATAACGCGGTTGCTGATTTCAACAAGGCCATTGAAATTCAACCCAATTATTCTGATGCGTTTTGCAACAAAGGAAAATCTCTGGCGCAACTCAGGCGTCATGGCGACGCCTTGGCAGCTTATGACAGAGCCCTCGCACTCAGGCCTGGCATGGCCGAAGCGTGGCTCGGTCGAGGCAATGTCTTTACCGCTCTCAAGCGTTATGACGAAGCTTTTGCGGCTTATGACAAAGCTCTATCATTGAAGCCTGAATTGGCCGAGGCATGGCTCGGCCAAGGAAACGCATACAGCGACCTCAAACGCTATGACGAAGCCTTCACGGCACATGGCAGGGCGCTTTCGCTCAGGCCCGATCTGGCCGAGGCGTGGCTAGGCCGAGGCAATGTCTTCACCGCTCTCAAGCGTTATGACGAAGCTTTTGCAGCCTATGACAAGGCTCTGTCACTGAAGCCTGAATTGGCCGAGGCATGGCTCGGCCGGGGAAATGCATACAATGACCTCAAACGCTATGACGAAGCCTTCACGGCACATGACAGGGCGCTTTCGCTCAGGCCCGATCTGGCCGAGGCGTGGCTCGGTCGAGGCAATGTATTCACCGCCCTCAAGCGCTATGACGAAGCCTTCGCGGCCTATGACAAGGCCATTGCACTAAAACCTGACCTGACCGGCCTGGAGGGTTATCGCCTGCATGCAAAAATGTATTCTTGTGATTGGAAACATTTTGATGTCGAGTGTGCGCACCTGATTTCTTCTGTCCGGGCGGGGAAACTCGTTACCGAACCGTTTCAATTTCTTGCAGTCCCTTCATCGTCCGACGACCAACTACAATGCGCCAGGTTGTGGACTGCATCCGCTCCGCGCCAAAAGCCTCTTTGGCACGGCGAGCAATACGATCACGACAGAATTCGTGTCGCCTATGTTTCCGCTGATTTTCGCGAGCATCCGGTATCCTTTCTGCTTGCCGGAATGCTTGAATGCCACGACAAATCCCGTTTTGACATTGCGGGCATTTCAATTGGCCCTGGCGAAGATTCAGAAATTCGACACCGAATAGAGGCGTCGTTTGACCATTTTATCGATGCCAATGCCTTTAGCGACGACTCAAGTTGCGAATACCATCAAGTCGTTAGAAGTAGATATCCTCATCGATTTGATGGGCGTTACTGCGCATTCACGACCGCAAATATTCGCGCGTAGACCTGCGCCTGTCCAAGTCAACTATCTCGGCTATCTCGGAACAGCCGGCGCCGAATATATCGACTACATCATTGCCGACAAAATTGTGATCCCCGAAACTCAACGAAACTTTTACACAGAGAAAATCGTCCATCTGCCGAACAGTTTCCAACCCACCGACCAACAGCGCCGGATTTCGGTCATGCCGTTTACCCGTGCTGGCGCAGGGCTTCCGAATGACGGATTCGTCTTTTGCACCTTTAATGCGAGTTACAAACTTACGCCGGACGTTTTTGACATTTGGATGCGCATCCTCAAAAGGGTGGATGGCAGCGTGCTGTGGATCGCTGAGGGAGGCGCTACATTTGAGCGCAATTTGAGGAGAGAGGCCGCGGCAAGAGGCGTCAATGCGGAACGTTTGATTTTTGCGCCGCGGATGCCGTTGCCTGAACATCAAGCACGGGTGCGCCTGGCTGATTTATTCCTTGATACCTTGCCCTACAACGCTGGCGCTACCGCCAGTGATATGCTCTGGGCGGGTTTGCCGGTATTGACGCGGATCGGTGACACTTTCACAGGACGGATGGCCGCAAGTTTGCTGAATGCAATGCATCTGCCCGAACTTATAACGACAACGCCGGAATCGTACGAACAGATGGCGATCAATCTTGCAACGCATCCCGAGCAACTTGGCAGTGATCAATCACAAGTTAGCCGAAAATCGTCTTGCAGCGCCTTTGTTCAATACCAAGCTATTCTCCAAACACATTGAAGCGGCTTATATAAAGATGCACGAACGCCAGCAGGCCGGATTGGCGCCAGACCACATTGTTATTTCTGATTGAGGAATTGCGATGACCCCATTCGATACTGACGAAATCCCAGCACCACGGACAATATCGCCATACCCCTGTCAGGATTTGCTCTGGCTCGCAGGCTTCCACCTGCGCCGTGCCTTCTCTTTAAACCCGACCTTTAGGGAACCATGATCCGCCCATCGACAACAACCGAGCCAGACGGATCCAGATGGACAACCGCGAGTTCGCCCGATGACAAATTGGCGCCCGCGATCGACTGTATATTCGTGACGTGCGTCACCAGGACGGTGAGCTGGTGGGCCGAAATGGTCTTTATGAATTGCCGGCCCTTTTCGCCTGCGTCGCGCATCCCGCTCACATCCGCCAAAAAGACCTGATTGAGCGCCGGCAAGCCGCGCACCGCGCCGAGCTTCATGAGCTTCCCGGTTTCCATCGCGCGGCAATATTGGCTGGAGACCAGACTCGCAGCCTTGATGCCGTGCTTGCGAAACTCATCGCCAAGCCGCCGCGCCTGCGCGCGCCCGGCCTCGTCCAGGTTCCGCTGCGTTGAACAGTCGTTGAATTTCACGTCGCCGTCAGGCGGAGACTCCGGCGCGTTCGAATGCCGTAACAACACGACGTGACCCGGCTTTTTCAGCAAGGCCCAGGTCGCGTCGTTATCGGCGTGCGCGGTCGGGGCTGCGATAAATCCTAAAAAAACGGCGCCAATTAAAGAACCCACAATGAGCTTGATGAAATCGTATCGCATCATATCCGCCCCCAACGCCAGATGCGGACCATAGTACCAATTCAAACTATCACGGGAAAAGGGGGCGCTATGACGTCAAAGACCATCGCGTTTATGCACGCGAACAGGATCGGACTTCAGTTGGGTCGGCTTTAATCTTTGCCTTAAAAAGGAAAGACCGTCTCGCGGCGGTCTCTCCGAATTCCGAACCCGGATGCGCCGATCAAACAGCTCCGCGCTCAGCGTGCGAAGGCATAACTCGCTCCTTCGTTACCGGCCGTGAAGTTGTATTGGGCCCGGAAAATTCCCGACCATGTGTTTTGATCATCGACGGACGTAAAGTTGCGGCCGCTTATGGCATACACGGTCGGGCTGTTCGTATTGGTCGTCGTGCCTTTGTACGCCGTATTCAGGTGCGTATAGGCGACGTCCACGCCCAGGTAGAAGTCCTTGCTGACGTTCCACTGGGTACGGGTGCCGATCTGATAGAAGGAAAAGTTCGGGCTACAGCTGTTGTTGGCGCCACTCCCAACCGCGACCGGCGGCCATACTGCGCCGAAGACCGGGAAACCGCACGCGGGTCCGCCAGCACTCGGTGTCGGGAGATGTCCGGCGGCGATGTCTTTTGCCGTTTCGTTGTACCAAATTCTCGTGTAGCCGCCGTACAGGCTGGTCCGCCACCGCTGATTCCAGAAATGTTCATAGCCGGCGTTGACGTTCCAGGCGTTGGTCAGCTGGATGGGGGTATTGGCTGTGGTGCCCGAGGGGAAAATACTGTCATAAATCCCGTCGGCGACCCAGCCGACACCGACCGAACTACCATTTGCGATCTGCCAGCTGCCGGCCTTGGTGATGTAACCGATCGCGCCCTGCGTTGCTGCGAAGCTCGCACCGAACGTATCGTTCCAAGGCAAGTTGAGCATGCCGCCGATCTGCGCAGCCCAACCTAATTTGTCGTCGGGATGACCGCTGGCCGGCACGCTCGCCGCCGCGAAATATTTGCCGCCCACCTGGTGAAGCGCGCCGCTGACGCCGAGGTAGCCCCAGTTCTGGTCGATACGCAGCTGGCCGACGATGTCCGGCATATTCCGTCCGGCGGTACCAGCCGCCAACGTGCCCGTCCCACCGTTTACAGCAAAGCCGCCCGCCTCGCCGTTAAGTACTCCGGCCTCATAATGGGGCGAACTCGGCGGAAATCGAAGCCGACATGCCGTTTCCGAACTGAGCCGTGTAGGCAAGCACGTCGACGGCGTTGTTGACGGTGTCGCCCGAGGTCTTGGTGTCGAAATAGCTGTACTGCTCGGTGTTCGTGAAAATGTCGAAGAAAGAAAGCGTGCGGCCCACGGTGAAGCCCGCCCACTGGATCACGGCCCGATCAAAGTAAAAGGTACCGCCCGTCTGATCGGTGAGGCGCATGCCCAGACGGATATATCCGCGCACCGTTCCATATTCAGTCTGGTTACGCGCATCCACGCTGATCATCGCGCGGGTGCTGAAGTTGAAATTGCTTGATCCCCGGTCGAAGGCTCCGTTTGCGATCGTGTTGGGACCCCAAGCGGAGTTCGTGCTGCCAGGGGTCTGGCCGCTGTTGGATCCCCATTCGCTCTGCTCGCGCACGTAGCCGCCAACCTTGATACACATGTCGGTGCCCGGGATGTAATAGAACCCGACGCCGTACAGGCTACAGATCTTGACGTATTGGACCGGCTTGGCCTTGACGGGGAGATCGGCTGCCTGCGCTGCGCCTAGCGCGATGAAAGCGCCTGCACAGCCCGCGAGAAAACTTTTCAACCGGATCATTTGTTGCCCCTATCGATGATTTGAGCGTTTTGACGAAAACCCCAACGCACAGCCTCACCCGAATGGGTGTCAGCCAATCGGAGTATGTCAGAGACGCATCTGGGCACAATGCAGGTTATTGTTGACCCACAGGCCTTTCTTGCTTTTTTTCGGGACTGTGACCCTAAAACAACAAGAAGTTCCCTGGCCTATTCCGCCCCGCCCGGGCTTAAAAACAAGGGTTTTCAGCCTCTTGCCCCTGCCGTGTACAGCCCCCGGTTGGGAATGGCCGTTCTGCCGCGCCGCGACGGCGGCAGCCGACAAAAACCCCGGGAAACTGGCCCGGGATTTTCTGCTTTCAAGAAGTCGTGCGCGTCGGGCGCTAGTAAAATTTATAGTTCACGCCGAGGCGCACAATGTTGTCCGTCATCTTGCCGCTGACCAGGTTCACGCCGGTCGCGACCGGCACGGTCGGTCCATCGCCAAAATCGATGTAGAGGTATTCAACCTTCGCGCTCCAATTGTTCGCGAACGCCCATTCCACACCGCCGCCAACCGTCCAGCCGCTGTAATTTTCCGACCCGCTGAACGCGGTGGTCACGCCGGCGGTGGTCCGCGTCCCGCTGATCTCGCCGTGGCCGAACGCCCAGCCGCCGGTCACGTAAGGCAGCCAGCGATCGAATGCGTAGCCGACACGGCCGCGAACGGTGCCAAACCAGTTGAGCTTGTCTTCATAGGGAATCGACGAGGACGGAATCACGAGCGCAAGATTGCCGCCAACAGCCGGGATGAAGAAACTTCCGTCGCCTTTTTGGCCGGACCCCTGAAAGTCAGCCTCGATACCGAAGACCCATTGGTTGGCTTGCCAATTGTAACCAATCTGGCCGCCGCCGATCACACCATCGATGCGGTCGCTGTTCGTAAATTCGACCAACCCGGTGGTGCTGACGAGCGAATTGTCCTGCCTGCCCCAGCTGCCGCCAATGTTGAGACCGGCATAAAATCCGGTCCAGTTGTAAGCTACTGGAGCAATGACGCGTGCCGGAGCTTTGACGGGCAGATCCGCCGCGAACGCAAATTGCGCAAAAGCGGTGCTGGTGAGAGCAGCGATCACGACTGACAATGGGCGCATGGAAAGCCTCCGAGGTATTTGCAGACTATTCGCCACGTGCAGGTATCGCTTTGGACGTAGCAGCGAGCAGAGAGACCGCCTTGCGGCGGTCTCTCCGAAATTTGTACTGAGGCGTCTCGATCAAGCAGCCTTGGGCTTAGCGTCCGAAGACGACGCTTGAACCTTCATTGCTTGCGTTGAAGTTGTACTGGGTGCGGAAGACGCCCGACCAGGTGTTTTGGTCATCGATCGAGGTGACGTTCCGGCCACCACCGACGGCCGTGCTGGCCACAGGCCCCTGATACGCGGTGTTCAGGTGGGTGTAGGTCACATCGACACCCATGTAGAAGTCCTTCGTGATGTTCCACTGGGTGCGCGAGCCGATCTGATAGAACGAGAAGTCTGGGCTACAGCTATTGCCTACGGCGCTGCTCGCGTTTATCGGCGGCCACACTGCGCCCGCGACCGGGACACCGCACTGAAGGGTTCCCGCAGCGCCCGGTAGGTGACCGTTGATGTCGTTGGTAATCGTGCCATCATACCAAACTTTCGTATAGCCACCGTAGAGGCTGGTCCGCCACCGCTGGTTCCAGTAGTGCTCATAGGCGGCGTTGACGCTCCAGGCGTTGGTCAGATGGATTTCGCCATTGGCGATTGTCCCCGGACTATCAAAGATCCCATCAGTCAGCCAGCCGACGCCAGCCGAACTGCCGTTGAGGATCTCCCAGCTGCCGGCTTTGGTTGCATAAGCAACCGCGCCCTTCGTCCAGGCGAAACTCGCTCCCACCGTGTCGTTCCACGGAAGATTGAGAAGTCCGCCAACCTGCGCAGCCCAACCGGTTTTGTCATCGGGATGGCCGCTCGCAGGGACGCCCGGTGTCGTGAAATACTTGCCGGAGACTTGATGGATAGCGCCGCTGATGCCGAGGTAACCCCAGTTCTGGTCGATACGCAGCTGGCCAACGATGTCGGGCATGTTGTGCCCGGCGACATCGGTCGTCGTATTTCCGAGATTGAAGGCGGCAGCCGTTCCGTCGAGAACTGCGGACGTGGCCAGATAGTGAGGAGATTCGGCGGAAACCGAAGCAGAAATGCCGTTCCCAAATTGGGCCGTGTAGCCAACCAGGTCGACGCCATAGTTGTACGTGTCGCCCGAGGTCTTCGAACTCGTTATAGTTGAAACGCTCGGTCGTAGTGAAAACGTCGAAGAACGATTGCGTGCGGCCGAACGTGAAGCCGGCAAACTGGATAAACGCGCGCTCAAAGAAAAATGTCGGTGTCGTCACACCGTTCGAAATGCTCTGGCCACCTAAACGGATATAGCCGCGCACCGTTCCGTATTCGGACTGATTGCGCGCATCGACAGTCAGCACGCCGCGGCCGGTCATGTTGAAGTTATTTGATCCACGGTCGAAAGCGCCGTTTGCAATCGTCCCGATCGCGCCCGACGACGGTGGAAGTGGCGAAGCCCGACGGACCGTTGGTGCCGGGGGACACGCCGTTGACGGAGCCCCACTCGGCCTGCATCCGCGCGTAGCCACCGACCTTGATGCACATGTCGGTGCCGGGGATGTAATAAAATCCTACGCCGTAGAGGCTGCAGATCTTGACGTACTGGACCGGCTTGGCCTTGACCGGGAGATCGGCGGCCTGCGCGCCAGCAACCGCAAAAAGCCCCGCCGCCGCGCCTAAAAGCAAACTTTTCACCGATTTCATCTTGTGCCCCCAAGACATTGATTTGGGACCGCCATTTATTGGCGCTCCAGTCGAAACTGAGTAGTTAACGTAGCAGCGGTCGGCTTTAGATGACATGCACTCTGTGTAAAACGTCATCTATTCCCGGCGTGTGTAGCAAGGGTGCAACACGACTTAAACCATTGATTTAATGCGAACAATTTCATTTCTTGAAGCGAGCGGCAATTCGGCGCTGAATTTTTTTAATTGCACCATTCTGAAACACAATCGACGATGGAAAACGCATAATTAACAAGTTTGGCACACGAATAGGCGTTGGGGGACTGCTTCAATTCCCTCGGTTTGAGCGCGCCCGTACCGCATGACCGAGCCACCTGCCAAATCGTCGACCACAGCCGGCGACACGCCCGCCGTTGAGGCGCCGCCGCTTGCTCCGGACGGCGCTCCGATCTGCTATGTCGTGGACGAAGAGCCCAGCATCCGGCATTTCCTGTCGTTGATCCTGCACGGCGCGGGTGTCGACACCGTCGAATTCCCCGACGGCGGCACCCTGCGCAAGGCGGTCGAGGCGCGGCCTCCCGCATTGGTGTTTCACAACATCTCGCTCGAATCCACCGACGCAATCGAATCGGTGGTCGCGCTCGGCAGGCTGAAGTATCGCGGCGCTGTGCAGTTGATGAGCGCGCGCGGCGCGGCGGTCCTCGAGCACGTCAAAAGTATCGGAGCGCAGCACAAGCTCAACATGATGCCGGTGCTCAAGAAGCCGTTCGAGACCGACACGATCATCAAGATCATCCAGGAGCTCAAACTCGGCATGCCGCCCGCGGTTGCGGCGCGCCTCGTGCTCGACGACTGCATCAAGAACAAGTGGATCGAATTCTGGTATCAGCCGAAAATCGCGCTGCGTAAGAAGCAGCTGGCGGGCGCCGAAGCCTATGCCCGAGTGCGTCATCCGCAACACGGCCTCGTCCTGGCGGGCGCATTCACCGCCGACGCCTCCGACACCGCGACACTCAAAGTTATCGGAACTGGCGCTTGAGAGCGCGCTCAAGACCGGCGCCCATTTTTCAAAGCTCGGCGTCAATCTGCGGCTGGCGGTGAACATTCCCATGCCGGCGCTCGTCAAGCTTCCGATGGAAGACATTATCAAGGCCCACCACCCCGCCGACGACAAGTGGCCCGGGCTGATCATCGACGTCCCGGAAGAGCAGATCGTCACCGACCTCGCGCTTGCCACCGAGCAGTGCAAGAAACTGGAACCGCTCAATGTGCGCATCGCGATCGACAATTTCGGCCGCGCCTATTCGGCGATGGCCAAGGTCGAGGAATTGCCGTTCGAGGAGCTCAAGCTCGACCGCACATTCGTCGCCGACTGCGGGACCGACAAGGTGAACGCGCCGCTCTGCAAGACGGTGATCGACCTCGCCCACAATTTCGGCCGCAGCGTGGTCGCGGTCGGCATTGAAAAGGCCGCCGACGCCCTCGCCCTTGTGAGCATGGGCTGCGACTACGGCCAGGGCTACCTGCTTGGCCAGCCCATGCCCGAAGAGCGCTTTATCTCGTTGCTGCGCCAGCGCGCGGCGACGCAAGGGCGCAACCTCGACGCGCCTGCCGCCCAAACCGAGAAGCAGCCCAGCTGACCGGCAGCGCATTCGCGCGCAAGGGCGTTAGTGGGTCCAGGCGTCGCGGCGTTTGAAGGAAAAATTATCGGAGTAGGACATTGTGCGCCGTTTCTGCGGCGCCGTCTCGAACACGTGATAGGCAATCCCGTGGCGCTCGCAGTAAGCGATCGCCTCGTCCTTGCTGTCAAAGCGCAAACGCAACTGCTGGCGCATGTCGCCCGACGATGTCCAGCCCATGAGCGGCTCGACCTGACGCGGTACCTCGGGTTCAAAGTCGAGCACCCAGGCTTTGGTATTGGCAAAGCCCGACTGCATCGCTGACTTTGACGGCTTGTAGATCCGTGCGGACATCGAGAAGACTCGCGTTGCAATGACGCAAACCCGTATAGGACCTTCGTCACGAACTGGCAAATATCTTTGCAAGGCCGGGTCTATTGTGCCGTCGTTGCGTTGTTGGTCAGCAACGGGAACTAATGATAGCGTCCTGGCTCGCCTGCGAAAAACCGCTGCAACATCGACAATCGCCGATATGCCTCATCAATCTGCGCCTCAGGAAAATCCGAACGGGAGCGAAGCCGCGCTGCAGAAAGCCGCGCATGCTCTGCAGAATGGCCGCGCCGAGGAAACCGAGCGCATCGCTGCCGAAGTACTACGCCAAAACCCCGATGATCCGCGCGCAACCTATCTTTACTGCCACGCGCTCTTTTTGCAGGGGCGCGGCCCGGCGGCAGTTGAGCAACTCGAACGCGCGCTGCACACACATCGAAGCCCAATCCTCGAGACCCAGCTCGGCATGATCCTGCGGCATGCGGGGCGTCGGGACGACGCTCTGAAATGGCTCAATGACGCCACCGCTTCGCAACCGCCATTTCCGCCGGCATTTCTTGAATATGGCAGCCTGCTTCTGCAACTCAACCGCCACGACGAAGCCATTGCTGTGCTGGAGCGCGGACTAGCGCTCGTGCCGAATTTTTCGGAAATTCTTGTGCACCTCGGCAGCGCCTATGCCGGGCGCGGCGAACGCGCGAAGGCAACCGAATTCTTTGCACGCGCAATCGCGGGTCTGCCGAATGACCCCGCAATGATATTTGACTACGCGTGCCTGATGAAGAACAGCTGCTGCTTCCAGCAGGCCGCGGAGCTGTTCCGGCGGGTGCTCGCGATCGATCCGACGGACAGCATGGCCCGGCTCGCTCTTGGAATATGCCTGGTCGAAAGCGGCCAGGGCGAACTTGGTTTCGAAAACCTCTCCGCGGCGAGCAAGTCGAATGCAAAAATGTTTGGCCAGGCCGTCTCTGCGATTTCCTCGGCGGGGAAAGGCCGTTTCTGGCTCAGGCCGAGCACAGCAAAGCGCATGCTGACGGGCACGAGCGACTAGGTGCCGCGCCTATCGCTTGTTGGCCCGATAGTCGCGCCGGTAAATTCCGGTCTGTTTTTCAATTGAATTCATAAGCTCCCGCATTCGCGCGGCTTGCTCGATCGAGAGCGTGTCGATGCGCGCAACCCAGCTTTCGCGCTTGACCGGGATGCATTGCGCCACCGGCGTTCCTTTCTTCAGAACACCAGTGAAACTGTCATCGTGCCAGTGCGCGGGGAAATGAATTTGCACGTCGCGGTAAGCGTCGGTATCGACCAGGCCGGTCAACGTGGTGAACGGCAGCTCCGGCCGGTTCACCGGATGTGTGAACAGGAGCGAATAGCCCGGGGGCGATTCAATCGTCCAGAAATTATTGAACTTGATGATGAAACGATCGTCCTGATGATAAGGCGTGCCCAGCACCTGGCTGGGATCATGGAAAGAGATCGGCGAGCGCATCACCGTATTGGCAATATTGACCGGGAAATCGCTGTCCCATGAAAATTCGCCATTCTCGACTTTAAGGTCGCAGGGCAGCGGCATCAGAAAGCCGTACGTCATTGCGTCGATAAAAGGCGGGCAACGCTTGACCGTCTGGCTGTCCTCCTGGGCCATGGCGTTGAAGGACTTCTGCGGCAGCGCCTTGAACCAGTCCGGTAACCCCTCGACCGCCGGAAACGGCGGCGGCAGGACCGAAACCAGTTCGGGTGCGCAGCGGAACGTGAGCGTCTGGGCGTCTTCGTGCGTCACGCGAGATTGATCCTGGTTTGCTGTTGCACGCCTGCCAACTTGATCTCGCAATCTATCGCATGCGATTTCGAGCGAACATAGGACCGTTTTCGGCGCGGCGGCCCGTTACGTGCTGTCTCACGAGCGCGGCATGGCGGGAACCGAGATCGGCGCCGGCGCCTGTCCTTGCATAAAACGCTCCCACATCGCTGTGTAAGCCGCCTCAACGTGCCGGGTGAATCGCTTCGTATCGAAAAGAGGAAAGCTGTCGCGATGGTCCGCAAGCTTGGCCCGGAGCGTAGCGAGCAATTGCGGGTTTCGGGCAAGTCTGAGCGCGCGTTCCTCGTATTCCGGCAACCCATCGGCAATCAGGTCGGTAAGGCCAATCGCTGAAAGAAGACTTGTCGCGACGCGCCCTCCGAATGTTGCTCCAGTACATGTCAGCACCGGCGTGCCGGCCCATAAGGAGTCGCAGACCGTTGAATGAGCCCCAAGGGGCGCGGTATCGAGAAACAAATCGGCCAATCGAAGCCGTGCCAAATGATCGTGGTTGTGCGTGACACGACGGGCGAAAACGAGCCGCTCCGGTCCGACACCGCGCACGTGCGCCTCGCGACGCAGATTGTCCATGGCCTGGGCGTCGTATTGGGAAAGCCAAAGCACGCTGCCGTCGATCTCGCGCAGGAGGTTCATCCAAACGTCGAAGACTTGCGGTGAAACCTTGTAGCTATTGCTGAAGGCACTCCACACGAATCCGGATTCGGGAAGCCCCTCCTCTGTCCGTGACGGCGTATCGGGACTGATGGCCCGCTTCGAGTCAGGGCCCATGAAGCTATCAGGCAGATAGACGACGTTTTCCCGATACAACTTCTGCTCGGACTCCGGAACAACGATGCGATCGGCGAGGACGTAGTCGATGTAAGGAGCGCCACTGCTCCCGGAATAGCCGAGGTAGATCACCTGAATCGGCGCCGGCCGGCAGGAAAAGATAGCGGGACGCGCGCCTTGCGTCGGCCCCATGAGATCCACTGCGATATCAACTTCGGCTTCCAGCAGCATCTGTGCGATTTCGGCGTCGCTCATGTCGCCCACGTCAATGAAGCGATCGCATGCCTTTTCGATCCGCTGCCGCACCGCCGAGGAGTCGGACGGGCTGAAGGACACACCCGTAATATCGAAACGGGATTTGTCGTGGCATTCGAACATGCCTGCGACCATGTGGGACACTGGATGGGCGCGAAAATCGGCCGAAAGGTAGGCCACGCGAATACGGTCGTGCCGATAGCGCCGCCCGGTCGACAGGTACGGCGCCGCGGGAAATTCGTGATCGGCAAACACGTTCGCGCAGCGAGTTTGCATGGCCTGGGCCGAATCGACGGCCTGGAAAACGAACGGGCGTGCGACTGGCCGCCCCGCTGCGACGCCAGCGACAAGGTGCTCGTTTTCGGCAGCATGATTTGTCCAATCGCAGATCATCAACTTTGCGAAAAAGCGATCACCCTCCACGTATTCGAGTTCGGGGTCGCGGCGGAAAGCAGCGTCGTAGGCTGCAGCGGCCTCGGGAAAACGCTTGAGCTCGAACAGAATATTTCCGCGATTGTATTGAAAACCTGCGTTGGCCGGCTGCAGCGATAGTGCAACGGAAAGTTCGCCGAGCGCCTCGTCGAAGCGTTTCATGCGATGCAAGACGCTGGCGCGGCTTGCGTGAAATTCGGCGTTTTGCGGATTGATCGCCAGCGCCGCGTCGCAGCTGGCGAGCGCTTCGTCGTAGCGCTTGATCTCCTGGAGAGCGTGGCCGCGATTGCAGTGGGCCTCCGCGTAATTTCGGTTGATGCGGATGGCGGCGTCAAAACAGGCGATCGCTTCGCCAAAGCGTTTGCGCGACATCAGGATGCCGCCGCGGTTGAGCTCGGCCTCCGCCAGCCCGGGGTTGAGCGCGAGAGCCTGGCCAAATGCCGCAAAGGCCTCGTCAAAGCGTTGCAGGCCAAGCAACAGATTGCCGTAGTTGAATTGGCCACCCGCGTCGTTCGGATTCAGCGCCAAGGCAGCCTTTAGCCTGCGCTCGGCTTCCGGGTAATTACCGCGTTGCGCATGAAGAACGCCGAGCATTTGCAGGACCGGATACTGCGCCTCATCGGCCTTAAGGACGCTCGGTAGAGCGCTTCGGCCTCGTCAAATTTTCCGGCCTGATGTGCTGCCATCGCCTGACGCAACATTTCCATCGTCGCCGGCGGTAGTGGACGGGGGGTAGACCCTGCCAAGGTCGTTTGATTCATGTTGACTGGCGTCTCGCTCGCACCGGGCCTCATACCAGATCGGCCGTCCCCCAGGAAATACGCTGAAAAGCGGCGGCCGCGTCACTCTGGCGGTGCGGTTGAGAGAAGAAGCATTGCTTCTCAAAAGAAGAAGCCCCCGGCAGTTTCCTGCCGGGGGCTCTTGATCAAATATCCACGATCAACCGATCAGGGATAGAAGTCGCGATGGACACGGAACCGGAACATCCAGTTGTCCTGGTCGGCTGCCGTCATGCCGGCCGAGAGGCGCGACGTGAAGCCGGCCGGCTAGACCGGATTGAGGCTTGCCGACTGGAGGTTCGAGTACAGCACGTCGACGCCCATGTAGAAGTCCTTGGTCACGTTCCACTGGGTGCGCGAACCGATCCACCAGGTCGCCAATCGTTGTCGCAGCCCGGGAGAGCAACGGCCAGCGAACCGATGCCGGTGCCGTTGGCTGTTCCTTGAGCCGAACAGAGGATCGCATTGGCACGATCGCCATAGCTCACAGCAGCATAGCCGCCGTAGAGTGACGTGCGCCAGCGCGGGTTCCAGAAGTGCTCGTAGGCCGCGTTGACACCCCAAGCGGTGGTCAGCTCGACATTGGTCGTGTTCGTGCCGAGGATCGTACCGCCGTAGACGCCATCCGCCAGATGCTCCGAACCCGAGCTCAGCTCCATCTTGCTTGAACCAGTTCGAGGTCGGCGTCTGGAAGACGTACTTCAAGGCGCCTTCCGTGTAGGTGACCTGGGCTTGCAAGTAGTCGCCCTGGCCGATCATCGGAGCATTCAGCTTGATGCCTGCGCCGACCGCGAAGCCCAACTCATCATCGGCATGCGCGATGATTGCCGGGAAGCCAGTGATGTAGTAGTAAGCGGATTGACCTCGTGCAACGCGCCCATGATCTGGGCAGAACCCCAAGCCTGATCGACGCGCAAGTTGGCGACGACGTCGGGTGCCTGGAAGCCACCGTAAGCGGTACCGGTGGTGCCACCAGTTGAAGTGCTGTTGTTGATGCTGGTCATACGGCGCATTTCCGCGGCGAGAGTTGCCGAGAAACCGTTGCCGAACTGAGCGGTGTAACCGAGAACCATCCAGCCCGGATCGCCGGTGTCGGAGGCCGGGAACGAACCCCAGTATGACGTCGCTGGCACGCTGTAGAAGTCAAAGAACGACTGCGCCAGACCGAACGTGAAGCCCGCCCACTGAATGAAGGCGCGGTTTGCACTGAACGTGTTCGATGCGCTGTCGGTGCCGACGTTGCTGGTGGACAGACCAACAGCAATGTAGCCGCGGACCGTGCCGTATTCAGTCTGGTTACGGGCATCGGCCGTGATGTAGCCGCGCGCGCGCCAGGTGCTGTTGTTGGTGCCACGGTCATTATTGTTCGCGTTGAACGGACCCCAGGTCATGTTGCCGTTATCGCCATAGGCGTATTCGGCGCGGACCCATCCGCCAATCTTCAAGCACATGTCGGTGCCGGGGATGTAATAGAACCCGACGCCGTACAGGCTACAGATCTTCACGTACTGGACCGGTTTGGCCTTGACGGGAAGATCGGCTGCCTGCGCCCCAGCTACAGCAACGAGACCCGCCGCCGAACCAAGGAGAAGACTTTTCACCATCTTCATCTTGAACCTCCAAAACATTGTTTCTTGAGAGGGTTCCGTATCCGCCCAGTGCGACAGCACCTGTTGGAACTTCCCCTTGCTCCCCGCTGGCCGGGCCGAAACCCGAGCAGCACAACAGGGGGATGCCCCCCTCCGTCGCTTGATCACCTTAACGGATGAGCCCCTCCAAGCAATGAAGAAGGGGCCTTTTCACAGCCCTCGAGAGCGCTTTTCGACAAGGTGTTGCGCAAAAAACACGCACCCTCTAAGTGTCCCGCTCTCCACCCATGTCATCAGGCTATAATCTTGTAATTACAATTAGTTATACCGAAGATGGCGCCACAACCGGGCGGCGATAATTCGACGAAATTTCTTCTTTTCGGTGTGTACTTACCAACCCTTTCGAGGGTGCCTACGGCGCGCAAGTCCTTAACGTGAGCGCGATTGGCTTAATTTTCAGGCAGCCGCCGAATACCGATTTGGGACACTTTGCGGATGGAAAGCTGGCGGAGCCGGAGGGATTCGAACCCTCGATACGCCTTTGGAGCGTATAACGGTTTAGCAAACCGCCGCCTTCAGCCACTCGGCCACAGCTCCGCAAGCTGGAAGGCGTATAGAATCCACAAACTGTGGTCAAACAGCGGATTTGAAAACTTGCGGCGCAGCCAATTTTCCGAGAACGACTTCCGAGGACCTCGCGGCCGATGAATTGAAAACAACGGCGTGCCACGCACAAGCGTGCGCGGCCGGCCGGTTCCCTCCCCGCTGCTTCAGCCGGCGAACAAATTCAGCAGCTTCTCGTCGACGCGACCGCGTACGAGCGCCTGCGCAAGTTCGACGACGCCGTGCGTACATACAAGCGCGTGTTGCAGTTGCAGCCGGATCACGCCGAAGTTTGCAACAATCTCGGCCGCGTGTTGCTCACGCAAGGCAAGCCAAAGGATGCCTCCGCATATTTCGCGCGATCGCTCGTGCTGATGCCGCAGCTCCTGAAGCAATATGCCGGCATCTGCGCGACGCTGGTCGCCTTGTTGCCGCCGTTGGGAGACGCACTGCGCAAACAGGCGGACGCCTGGCCAAAGCGATTGACCGAAAGCGAGCTGTTTGGCGGCGGCGGCGTAGCCACGATCGCGGACAATCCGCTGCTGCTGCAGGTGCTGCAATCGATCCCGGTGCAGGACATCGCGTTCGAACGTCTCCTCACGTCGTTGCGTCGGCTGCTCCTGAACGCCGCGCACGCCCGGAACGCTGTCTCCGACACAGTGCCCGGTTTCGCGTGCGCCCTCGCTCAACAATGCTTCATCAATGAATATGTTTTTGCGACCACGCCGGAAGAGGACTCCCGGATTGAAGAGCTCAGGCGCGCACTTGGTGACGCGCTAGCGTCGGACGGCGCGATCGACGCGATTGCCGATCGCGGCACTCGCCATGTACGAGCCATTGCATGTGCAGCCGTTTGCAGCCGCCTTGCTCGAACGAAAGTGGATTCCCGCTCTCGACAACGTGCTGACGCAACAGGTGCGCGAGCCCGCGCGTGAGTTCGAACTGCGCGATTCAATCCTGCGCCTCACCACGGTCGAGGATGACGTTTCAAAAAAGGTGCAGCAGCAATACGAGGAGAACCCCTACCCGCGCTGGATCCACGCCGCCGGCCAAGTGACGCCCGTCCCGATCGACCAGTACGTCCGTGAGCAATGTCCCGCCGGCGCCTATGCCCCGCTCGGGAAAACCGATGCGCTCGACATCCTTGTCGCCGGCTGCGGCACCGGCCAGATTGCCGTTGCTGCTGCGCAAAAATATCTCGGCGCGCGCGTGCTTGCTGTCGATCTAAGCCTGAGCAGCCTCTGCTACGCCAAACGCAGTACGCCGACGCCACTGGCCGACCACATCGAGTACGCGCAAGCCGATATCCTCAAGCTTGCAGCGATCGGACGCAGCTTCGACGTCATCGATTGCAGCGGCGTGCTGCATCACATGGCGGATCCGCTCGAAGGCTGGCGCATCCTGCTGACGCTGCTACGGCCCGGCGGCCTCATGCATTTGGGATTTTACAGCGACGCCGGCCGCAAAGATGTGGCCGCGGCGCGTGCATTCATCGCCGAGCGCGGCTTTGGCTCGACGCCGGTCGAGATCCGCCGTTGCCGGCAGGAACTCCTGAAGACGCCTCTGGCCAGCGTGACCCGCTTCACTGATTTTTTCAGCACGAGCGAATGCCGCGACCTGCTGTTTCATGTGCAGGAAGCGCGCATGACAATTCCCGCTATCAACACGTTTATTCGCGAACATCGGCTGAAATTCCTCGGTTTTGAGTTCGACTGTGCCGGTCTTGCATCAATTGCAAAATCGTTTCGCGGACGTCCGGCTGGTCGATGACCGACCTCGACCGCTGGCACGAATTCGAAACCAAAAACCCCGACACCTTCTCGGGCATGTACCAGTTCTGGGTGCAGAAGCACCTGACAGCCGGCCACTCGTTCACCGCGAACACGGGCAAGCGATGAACTAAAGCGATGCCGCGGTGGGGTTATTCCAGGTCCGAGGATCAAGGAGATAGTCGCGATGAGACTGACAACCTTGGCTTTTGCGGCCCTGGCGGTGCCGGCCGCTCCTGTCGACTTCGCCCGCCCGCGCCTACGACATGCCTTACGATCCTTATCCGTGGTGCGCCGTCTATAGCGGCGATGCCGGCGGCGCATCGAATTGCGGATTTCTCACGATCGAGCAATGCCGGGCGACGGTCAGCGGGATCGGCGGCTTCTGCGAGCCCAATCAATTCTACAATCCGCGGCCGGCGCGCGCGCGCCCGCAAGCACAAGTCGCAGGGATAGACTGCCCGCATTGACTGCCTTTTGCGGTCGTGCGCAATTGCGCCGCCGTGCAGTCAAAGCCTTTCAATATTGCGCAGACCTTGCAGGAAGCGGTGAGCCTGCATCAGCAGGGACGCCTGCGCGATGCCGAGAAGCTCTACACGCGCGCGCTCAAGGCCGCGCCGGATAATTTCGACGCGCTGCATCTGCTCGGCCTCATCAAGGCGCAAAGCGGTCAGATGGGCGAAGCCTATCGGCTGATGTCGGCGGCGCTGAAGATCAATCCGAGCGCGCCGGACGCGCTGATCAATATCGCCAACGTCCTGCACGCGCTCAAGCGCGACGCCGAGGCGCTCGAGTGTCTCGACAAGGCGCTTGCCGCTGCGGCCGGGCGATCTGGAGGCCCTGCTCTATCGCGGCAATGCGTTGAGCGCGCTCAATCGCCCGCAGGAAGCGCTTGCGTGCTTCGACGCGGTGCTGGCGCGTGACCCTCGCCGCGCCGAGGCTCGTCTCAATCGCGGCACCGTGCTCGCGACCATGGGACGCCACGCGCAAGCGCTCGCGATTTCGACGCCGTGCTCGCGCAGGCGCCGAACCATCTCGAAGCTCTCTACAATCGCGGCAACGGCGCTGCTCGAACTCGGCCGACAGGCGGAAGCCCTGACCGCCTTCGATCGCGCGCTGTCGCAAGCGCCAAAACATATGCGCGCCTGGAACAATCGCGGCCGCGCGCTGCAAGCGCTCAACCGGCACGACGAGGCGGTCGCAAGTTTCGAGAAGGCGATCGCGTTCGACAAAGATTATGCCGACGCCCATTCCAATCTGGCGCTTTCGCTGCTCACGCTCGGCGAGCTGCGGCGCGGTTTTGCGGAATACGAATGGCGCTGGAAACGCGGCGGCATGACCGACACGCGGCGCGGCTACCGCGGCCGGCTATGGCTCGGCGAATTTCCGCTCGGCCAACGCACGATCCTGCTGCCGGCCGAACAGGGCCTGGGCGACACGATCCAGTTCGTCCGCTACGCGCCGCTGCTGGCGCGCGGCGGCGCAACGGTCGTGCTCGAAGTGCAGCCCGAGCTGAAGACCTTGCTCGGCGGCCGTCGAAGGCATTGCCTCGTGCCACGCGCGCGGCGAAACGCTGCCCGCTTATGACGTCTATTGTCCGCTCGGCAGCCTGCCGCTCGCGCTCAAGACCGAGCCGGCAACGATCCCGGCCGACATTCCCTATCTGCGCGCGGACGATGCGCACATCGCAAAATGGCGGCCGGCTGTCGAGGCGCTGCCCGGAAAACGCGTCGCGCTCGCCTGGGCCGGCCACGCGCGGCATCCCAACGACCGCAACCGTTCGATCGATCTGAAATTGCTCGAGCCGCTGTTCGCGATCGACGGCGTGTCCTTCATCAGCATCCAGCGCGACCTGCGCGACGACGATGCGCGCTGCTTGCGCGGCATGCACAACGTCACTCACCTCGGCGACGGACTTGCGGACATGGCCGACACCGCCGCGATCGCCGCGCTCGCCGATCTGACCATCGCGGTCGATACGTCGGTGGTGCACCTCGCCGGCGCCATGGGCCGCGACGTGTGGGTGCTGCTGCCGTTCTCGCCCGACTGGCGATGGACGCTCACCGGCGACGCACAGCCCCTGGTATCCGCAGGCGCGGCTGTTTCGTCAGCCCGCGCCCGGCGATTGGCCAAGCGTGCATTGCGGCGACGCGCGACGCGCTGCTGCGCATCGCCAAACCAGAATAATCCTGCCGATCAGGCCGCGACGCGGATAGCGCGCGACCGGAGCCGGCGCCTGCGGATGAGCCTTGAGCCAATCGCGCGCCGCGCGCTGGGCGCAGCCGATCTCGGCATCGCTCATCTGTTCGGCGATCTCACGGCGCAACTGCGCGGCATCCGTGTGCCCGCGCATGGCCGCGATGTTGAACCACTTGTGCGCCTGCACCAGGTCGACCGCCACGCCCGCGCCGGCGGAATAGACCATGCCAAGGCCGAAGCAGTCTTCGGCGTTCGCTGGCTCTGCGCCCCCTGCAGCAATCTCCATGCTCGTCATTTTGCTCCCCGTTATTTTTCCGACCGGTGCGCCCCAAGCGACCGGTCGTTACGTCCCTTGCGCGGACTCTTCGTCCGAGCAGCGCGATCATCGGGAGAAAATTTGAATGGCAGTTTAAATGATGCGATGAATCGAACATGAATGCGCGGCGGCCGACGCGGCTTTTCTCGCTGGAACGTCGCATTACCGCCGCAAATGGGCTGTTTCGGTCCCCGATTGAGAGATCGGTAACCGCGCTCGTTCAGCGGTAACTAACCACCAAACGATCTCGCCATGATCTAGCCACGCTTCGCCTGCGTTTCGTGGTTCTGCGCGTGCGTTAAATGGATGGATGTCGACATGAAGTTTGCGATTTTAGCCGCGAGCGGACTTTTTCTTTTGCCGAATGTTGCACTTGGCGGCCTCGCCCGAAGGCAACTGGGTGTCCGAGGACGGCGGTACGAAAGTCCATATCTCCAGCTGTGCCGGCAACAAGCTGTGCGCCAAGTTGGTTTGGCTTAATCACCCGATTGATCCCGCGACCGGCAAGCCGAAGACCGACAAGCTCAATCCGGATCCGGCCAAGCGCGACCGTCCGCTCATCGGTCTCGAGGTCGTGCACGCGCTGGCGCCGAGCGGCCCCAACACCTGGTCCGGCCTCATCTATAACGCCGACGACGGCCACACCTACAAAGCGAACCTGCGGGTCGAAACCGAAGCGTCGCGAAGGTGAAAGGCTGCGTTCTTGCCGTGCTGTGCAAGACCCACACCTGGACGCGTGCAGCGAATTAAATCTTTTCCGCCCATCCCCGCGAAAGCGGGAACGAGCGGAGCAAGCTGCTCGGCTTATGCTTCAGCTTGCGCGCGCGCGCTGGTTGAACAGCACCGCCTGCACCTTCGGATCCTTCATATCGATGCCCTGGCGCAGCTCGAGTCCGAGCGCCATGCCGCGTTTGACCGCAGGCCGCGCCTTCACGGTCTCGAGCCAGCGCTTCAGGTTCGGGAATTCGTTGATGTCCTGCCCCTGCCGCTCCCAGCCGTTGACCCAGCCGACCAGCGCCATGTCGGCGATCGAATATTTGCCGGCGATAAATGGCCGATCCTTGAGGCGGATGTTCATCACGCCATAGAGCCGGTTCACCTCGTTGATGTAGCGGTTGATCGCGTAGGTCAGCGTCTCCACCGCGTAGTTCTTGAAGTGGTGGACCTGGCCGGCCATCGGCCCGACGCCGCCCATTTGCCAGAACAGCCACTGATCGACCTCGACGCGCGCGCGCTCGTCCGCCGGATAGAACTTGCCGGTCTTGCGGCCGAGATATTGCAGGATCGCGCCGGACTCGAAGATCGAGATCGGCCGGCCGCCCGGTCCCTGCGGATCGACGATCGCCGGCATGCGGTTGTTCGGGGAGATTTTCAGGAAGTCCGGATTGAACTGCTCGCCCTTGGAAATGTTCACCGGCTTCAGAACGTACGGCAGGCCGCATTCTTCCAGCATGATCGAAATCTTGAAGCCGTTCGGCGTCGGCCAGTAATAAAGCTCGATCGGCTTTGCGGCTTTGGCCGATTTTTTCTTCCTTGGTTTCGTTTTGGCGGCCTTTGCGGCCGATCGTTTCTTCGCGCGCGCCATGTCCTGCTCCATTCCCAAATGTTTTTGCGGACAACCCGCCAGACCTAGGCCTCAGCGACATTCAATCCGCAACCGCCACAAAGCTGGGACCCGGCCTCATGCGATCGCAGGATGGAGACTACAACCTATGCGCGTTATCGTAGCCCACAGGTTGCGGACGCGGCCGATTGCCGGCCGATGTTACCCGCGCCTTTGCAAGCCACGAGGGAAATGACGTCATGTACAAAGTTATGTTTTCTGCCGCGCTCGCCGTCGCACTGATCACGGCGCCAATGCCGCATCTCATTCCGGCCGCCGCCGCGCAACAGCAGGCAAGCGCGCCAGACAAGAATGCCAAACCAAAAAAAGAACCGAGCGCAGGACAGCTCGCCGCACGCGAACGGCAGAAGAAATGCGGCGCCGAATGGAAGGAAGCAAAAGCCGCCGGCAAGGTTGAAAAGGATGCGACCTGGCCGAAATATTGGAGCGCCTGCAACAAGCGCCTGAAGGCGGCCGCGAAATAGCACGCATCAAAAACTCAAATCGCTCCGGCAAAAAACCGGAATGCAAAAAGATTGAGGGCGTCGGCGAGACTTGAGGTCTCGCCGACGCCCTCGATTGTCATCCGGAACCGGGGCGCCGCGGAACAACCGCGTTGCGCTGATCACCCCATGACGCACACCGGCCCGTATGACGCAATCTCCGACACGTAAGGCCGAAGATCGGGAAGCGGCGTCAGACTAGAGCTTCCGCTTCCGGCGCTTCGTCTTCTTCGCTGCTTTCGCCGCTGCCTTCTTTCTACGTTTAGCCATTGCTGCCCTCCTAGCCATGAAGTCATGGCGGGTGTCGCATCAGCACGCGTCGCGAATCGACACGCACTGCATTCCGTTTACTACAGCGCGATGGAAAAAAGAACGTTACCGCTTAACGAAACGTGTATGCGCGCACGACGCGACACGAATTTGCATCATCACGCGACCAAAATCGAAGTTGATTGCGCGCAAGCGCGACGCATGACATTCATTCGTGTGCGTGTCTGAAAAATTTAAAAACATTCGATGAAATAAGGCTTTTTGCGACGACGGTAATTTTTCGCGCGCGTGTTTTTGCAGCAAATTTTTCGCGCCGCGCGCAATGTGTTGCGCGTTAACTCTGTTTGCTGCAAGCGCGTCGTTGCGCTGAAAATTTTTTGCACAGATGACGTTATGTCAGGCTCACTGACCGCCTGAATCGATCAAAATCGAGCGAATCAGTGCCGAGTGATTCGCAGTGATTCGTCATGCCAGCGCACCAAGCTCGTCACCTGAACGTAGGACCACGCAGGATGACAACGCCCTCCGACGCGCCGCGTGTCGAAATCGTACGCGGGTGACGCTCGGTCAATCGGATTGAGCGGATCGATGTGCGGCATCAGCGCGAGACGCGCGCGTCAAAGCCCAAGTTTCTTTTTCAGAAGATCGTTGACCGCCTGCGGGCTTGCCTTGCCGCCGGATGACTTCATCACCTGACCGACAAACCAGCCGATCGCCTTCGGATTGGTCTTGGCATCGGCGACCTTGTCGGGATTCTTGGCGATGATGTCGTCGACGACTTTCTCGATGGCACCAAGGTCGGTGACCTGCTTCATCCCCCGCTGTTCCACGATGACGCGCGGGTCGCCGCCTTCTTTCCATAAGACCTCGAACAGATCCTTGGCGATCTTTCCGGAAATTGTGCCGTCGGCGATCATATCGAGCATCGCTCCAAGCTGATCGGCCGAGACCGGAGAGGACGCGATGGATCCGCCCTCCTTGTTCAGCCGGCCGAACAATTCATTGATCACCCAGTTTGCGGCCGTTTTGCCATCACGGCCTTTGGCAACGGCATCGAAGTAGATCCGCGGTTTCGCGCTCCGCCACCAGCACGTCGGCGTCATATGCCGACAGGGAGAAATCGCGCATGAAGCGTGCTTTTTTCTCGTCGGGCAGTTCGGGAAGTTTGGCCGCGAGCGCATCGACATAGGCTTGATCAAATTCCAGCGGCAGCAGATCCGGGATCAGGGAAATAACGGTAGTCGTGCGCCTCTTCCTTGGTGCGCATCGGCCGTGTCTCTTTCTTGCCTGGGTCGTAGAGGCGCGTTTCCTGTTCGATGACGCCGCCTTCTTCGAGGATTTCGATCTGGCGGCGCGCTTCATGCTCAATGGCGTCGCCAATAAAACTGATCGAATTCATATTCTTGATTTCGCAACGCGTGCCGAGCGGTTCTCCTGGCCGGCGCACCGACACGTTGACGTCGGCGCGCAGGCTCCCCTTCTCCATGTCGCCGTCGCAGGTGCCGAGGTAGCGCAGGACCGAGCGCAACTTGGACACAAACGCCTTGGCCTCTTCGGCCGAGCGCAGATCCGGCTTCGACACGATTTCCATCAACGCGACGCCGGAGCGGTTGAGATCGACATAGGAATACGCGGGATGACGGTCGTGCAGGCTCTTGCCGGCATCCTGCTCGAGATGCAGCCGCTCGATGCCCACGTCGACGCTCTCGCCGCCGTCGAGATCAACCGTGACCACCCCCTCGCCGACCACCGGCGATTTGTACTGGCTGATCTGGTAGCCCTGCGGCAGGTCGGGATAGAAATAATTCTTCCGGTCGAACACAGATTTGAGATTGATTTTAGCTTTCAGGCCGAGGCCGGTGCGGATCGCCTGGCGCACGCATTCCTCGTTGATCACCGGCAACATGCCTGGCATGGCTGCATCGACCAGCGAAACGTGGCTGTTGGGCGCGCCGCCGAACTCCGTCGACGCGCCGGAGAACAGCTTCGACTGCGATGTCACCTGCGCATGGACTTCCATGCCGATGACAACCTCCCAGTCGCCGGTCGCGCCTTTTAGGAGCTTTTTAGCGTTGGCGTGAACAGCCATATCACCCTGTTTCATGTTTGAGGCTGCCAACGGCCGCCGTTTGGTATTTCGTAGCGGCTCGCACCTGTCCGCTGCAAGCCGTCATGAGCCTGCAGCATTCGCGGCCAACAATATCAAACAATCGCTCCAGCCGGGAGTCATCACCATGGGTGACCACCAAGACCGTCCAGTCTTAGCGCTGCTGCTCGAAACCCTCGTCGTCACCGCGCTGATCGGCACATTCTTTGTGTACGGATATCCAAACGCCGGAGCCGGCAATGCCAACGCGCCCGGAGAGGTGGCCCGGCTGACGCTGCCGCGATAAATCGCAGCCCGGACATCTCACGCAACGCTGCCTTGCCCGCACTGCACGTGCAGACATGTGCATTTCCACGAAATGGCCCCAATTCCGCGACGACTTTTGCCGAATTCGCGGCGCATTTCCGCGCGCATTCGGAACGCGGTCGCGTAACGGACGTTGGAATATTGTCATGAACAGAAACAGCAACGGCACATTCGGCATCATCATTGGCGGCGTCGTCGCCGTCATGGCTGCGATCTTCATCCTGAGCGGCGGCGAACTCGGCGGCAAAAAGACGATCCAGGGTGATCAGGATCTGCCTCCGGTCTCTTCGTCGACCGAGTAAGGCCAGCCTCACCACCAGGCTTGCGGGCGAAACGTCCCGGCCGCCTGCTCGATGACGGCCCCAAGCGAACAGAGCGTTTCCTCATCGAATGGCCGCCCGATCAGCTGCAGGCCCAGCGGTAGGCCCTGCCCGTCGAGGCCTGCGGGCACGGCGATGCCGGGAAGACCCGCCATGTTCACCGTCACCGTGAACACGTCGTTCAAATACATCTCGACCGGATCGGCGCCACCCTTTTCGCCCAACCCAAACGCTGCCGACGGCGTCGCGGGCGTCAGCATCGCGTGCACGCCGGCCTTGAAGCAGTCCTCGAAATCCTTCTTGATCAGCGTGCGCACTTTCTGAGCGCGCAGATAATAGGCGTCATAGTAGCCAGCCGACAAAACATAAGTGCCGATCATCACGCGCCGCCGCACCTCTTCGCCAAAACCGTCGCTGCGCGTCTTTTCGTACATGTCGATGATGTCGTCGCCCGGCACGCGCAGGCCGTAGCGAACACCGTCATAGCGCGCGAGATTGGAAGAGGCCTCTGCCGGCGCCACGATGTAATAAGCCGGCAGCGCATATTTCGTGTGCGGCAGCGAAACCTCGACCAGTTCGGCGCCGGCGGCTTTCAGCCAGGCGCGTCCCTGCTCCCAGATTTTTTCGATCTCGGCCGGCATTCCGTCGAGCCGGTACTCTTTTGGAATGCCGATGCGCAGGCCTTTCACCGATTTCCCGACCGCCGCTTCGTAGTCCGGAACGGGACGATCGGCGCAGGTCGTGTCTTTCGCATCCGGCCCCGCCATCGAGCGCAAGAGAATGGCTGCGTCACGCACACTGCGCGCAAATGGCCCTGCCTGGTCGAGCGACGAGGCAAAGGCGACGATGCCCCAACGCGAACAACGGCCGTATGTTGGCTTGATACCGACCGTGCCGGTAAACGCAGCAGGCTGGCGGATCGAGCCGCCGGTGTCGGTGCCGGTCGCGCCAAGACAGAGCCGTGCAGCCACCGCGGCAGCCGAGCCGCCCGATGAGCCACCCGGCGTCAGCGGCGTATTGGAGCCTTTCCGCCGCCACGGCGAATGAACCGGCCCAAAGTGCGACGTCTCGTTCGACGAGCCCATGGCAAATTCGTCGCAATTGGTCTTGCCGAGCAACACCGCGCCGTCGCGCCAGAGTTGCGATGTCACCGTCGACTCGTAAGTCGGCACGAAGTTGTCGAGGATGTGCGAACACGCGGTCGAGCGCACACCCGCGGTGCAGAACATGTCCTTGATGGCGAGCGGAATGCCCTCCAGCGGTCCGGCCTTTCCGGCTGCAATGCGTCCATCAGACGCCTTGGCCATGTCGGCGGCGCGATCCGGCGTTTCCAACACGAAGGCATTGAGTGCGCGCGCCTTCTCGATTGCGCTCAGGTGCGCGGCGGTCAATTCGGACGCGGAGAAGGATTTTGTCTTCAGCCCGTCGCGCGCCTCGGTCAAACTAAGCGAAGTCAGTTCAGTCACGGCGTGGGCTCATCCGCCGATTGCGGCGGCTGTTCGCGCGCGTCCGGTTCGGCGCCTGGTTCGCACGCAAATCGCGCCGCCGTGGGCGCCGCCTTTTCCTGGTCGCGCAACGCGTTTCGCTCTGCCTCAAGCGCGTCGATCATGGACAAGTAGCCGAGCTCACAGGCGATGCACATCACTCAATCACTTTCGGAACGAGGAAATAATTGTCTTCGCTCATGGGCGCATTCTTGACGATGTCCCCGGCGAGGCCGCCGTCTGTCACCGCGTCCACGCGTTTTTTCATGGCCATCGGTGTCACCGAGGTCATCGGCTCGACGTTGTCGACGTTGACCTCCGCAAGCTGCTCGACGAAAGCGAGCATGGTGTTGAGTTCACCCTTGAGGTGCTCGACTTCGTTCTCTGCCACGGCGATGCGGGCAAGATGCGCGATGCGGCGGACGGTATCGGCGTCAACGGACATTGATTTTCCAAACCGGGGTCTCTTGGTGTCAGCCTATAGCAGAGGCGCTTTCACGGCGACAACCGGCTCCTCCGAAACGCCTTACGCCTCAATCCGGCGCAGCACATTTTGGGTTTCGGCGACCAGTTTTGCCACCAGTTCGCCGGCCGGCAGCTCGCGGCCCAGCGGCGCGGCCTGCCCCGCAAGCATGGGCGAAAAGTCTCCCGACCCTTGCGCCTGCGCCTTGACGTGCAAGGGCGCCAGCGCGCCACTGGCGAGCGGAAATTCCGGGACGACCTCGCTGATCGGGCCAAGTTCGCGGATTGCCCGGTTGATCAAGCCGCGGGCCGGCCGTCCGCTCAGCACATTGGTCACAACGGTGCTGTCGTCTTGCGCGGCCCGCAGCGCCGCACGATGGGGCGGCAGCGTCTTCGCCTCCGGGCAGAACAGGAACGCAGTACCGATCTGCACGCCGGCACCTCCGAGCGCGAGCGCCGCCACAATGGCGCGGGCATCCCCGATCCCGCCGCTGGCGATCACTGGCACCTGCAGCGCATCCGCAATTTGCGGCAATAGCGCGAACAGTCCCACCTGCGTGGCGAGATCGTCGCTGAGAAACATGCCACGGTGCCCGCCTGCTTCGAGCCCCTGCGCAACCACGGCGTCGCAGCCATGCGCCTCCAGAAAACGCGCCTCGGCAACGGTCGTGGCCGAACAAATGACCTTGCAGCCCGCGGCCTTCATGCGGGCGACCAATTCCGGCTCCGGCAGACCGTAGTGAAAGCTCACGACCTCGGGCTTGAGATCTTCAACAACCGCACACATCGCCGCATCGAAGGGCGTGCGGCTGGCTGTCGTTACGGGCGCAGCCGGATCAACTCCGAACTCGACATAGTAAGGCCTGAGCCTTTCTCGCCACGCATGCTCGCGCGCATTGTTCGGCACCGGCATTTTGTGCGCGAAGAAATTAAGATTGATCGGTTTGTTGCCGGTCGCGGCGCGAAATTGCGCGACTTGGGCACGCACCTGCTCTGCGTTGAGCATGCCGGACGGGAGCGCGCCCAGACCTCCGGCCTTGGCGACTGCGATCGCAAGCTCGGCGTCCATGGCGCCGGCCATAGGCGCCAGCAGGATCGGATGATCGATCTTGAAAAGGTCGAGCAATCGGCGGTCCGGCCACATCGGCATAATCCCGGCTTCGAGTGGGTCAGCTTATCTCGTCCCGCATCGCCGATACATTCGCAATGGCTTTACCGAGCGTCGCCGTCGCGGCGAAGGCCACACCCGGCGACGAAAATGCAGGCAGGCGGGCACGGAACCGGCTAACATTTGCCCATGCCGGCCCGCAGTCACAACCGCTACCCCTACTCTCCCATCGCCGCCCGTCCGATCTACGACTGGCCAGGCGGCAAGCGTTTGGCAATTTACGTTGCGCTTAATCTCGAATGGTTCTCGTTTGGGGAAGGCCTGGGAGCCGAACTGGCGCCCGGAGGTCCGCAACCGGACGTGCTCAACTACGCCTGGCGCGACTATGGCAACCGTGTCGGGGTATTCCGCCTCGCCGACTTGTTTGCGGAATTAAAGCTGCCGGTGTCGCTGCTCGTGAACGCGCAGATGTATGACCATGCGCCGCAAGCCGTCGCGGCATTTCCCGGCGCCGAAATTATCGGGCACGGCCGCAGCAATTCCGAGCGTCAGGGCGAACTCACCGAGTACAAGGAGCAATTGCTGATCGAGGAAACGACCGATGCGATCGAGAAGCATTCCGGCAAGCGCCCGCGCGGATGGCTCGGCCCCTGGATCTCGCAATCTCACCTCACGCCCGATCTCCTGCAGGAAACCGGCTACACCTATTTGCTCGACTGGTGCCATGACGACCAACCGGTCTGGATGAAGACCCGCAAGGGCCGCATCATGTCACTGCCGTATCCGCAGGAACTCAATGACATTCCGCAGATCATCGCCCGCAAGCGCGAGGGCTCCGAATTCGCTGATATGATTGTCGATGCTTTCGAAGTGATGCATGACGAGTGCACCAAACGCCCGCTGGTGATGGGCATCGCGCTTCATGCTTACATTGTCGGCTGGCCGCACCGCTTTAAACACCTGGCACGCGCGCTCAAGCACATCGTGCATCGCGCGGATGAGCGCGTATGGCTTGCAACCGCCGGGGACATCGCAGCGTGCGCCGGCGCGCTGCCACCAGGGACCGTGCCTTGAAATATGGTAGGGCCTGAGCATGCCCGTTATCCTGCCACTCGTCGAAGCCGCCGCGCACTGGCCCGCACGCGGGGCGCTTATGGGCTTCGATCTCGGCACCAAGACGATTGGCGTTGCTGTCAGCGACCCTGACCGGAAACTGGCGACGGCAGTCGAGACGATCGCTCGCACCGCATTCACGGCCGATGCGCAACGGGTGCTGGCGCTCGCGGCCGAGCGATCGGTTGTTGGTTTCGTGCTTGGACTGCCGCTGAACATGGACGGCAGCGAGGGACCACGCGCGCAATCCACGCGCGCGTTCGCTCGCAATCTTGCGAAATTGACCGAACTGCCGATTGCATTGTGGGACGAGCGGCTCTCGACCGTTGCGGTCGAGCGCGAGCTGATCGCCGCCGATGTCAGCCGCGCCAAACGCGCCGCCATCATCGATCAGCACGCCGCAATTTTTATCCTGCAAGGCGCGCTCGACCGGCTGGCAAACCTGTAAAAAAGAAGCCGCTCGTGAGAGCGGCTTCTTCCTCATTACGTGTCATCCAAATTTAGCGCTGCGAGTCGATTGAGAAATTGTTCGTGTTGTGCTGGCTCGACCAACGGTTACCGTAGTTGCGGTACCTTGGCGCCGGCGCATAGGCATAAGACCCGTCAACCGGACCGGGCTCATACGCATAGTCAGGCGCGTAGGCATAACCCGAGTCGACGTAGCCCGGCGCATACGCATAGCCCGGTTCCGCGTAATATCCGTTGTTATAGCCATATCCGTTATAGCCATATCCGTTGTTATAGGCGGAGCTGGCGATCGCCGCCCCGGCTACAGCACCAACGCCAAATCCGATGGCGGCAGCGGCGTTACGACCGTTGCGCGCCTCGCTCGGCGCAGCCGCGGCCAGCGCAAGTGCGCCAGTCAGTGCCACAGTTGCGGCATATTTTATGAACGTCTTCATTTTTAGTCTCCTTTTACGTGCCGGCTTTCAAGTTATCGGTGGTCAACACGGGAACAGGCGGGACGGTTCCGCTGAAATACAGTTGCGCACTCTGGAAGCCATCACGAACACGTGGCGGCGGGAACCATGGCCGCATACGAAAAAGGGCGGACCGAAGTCCGCCCTTTGTCGCGCAATACGACGATGATTCGTCATTCCCCGTGTAGCTCGCCGTTGTAGGTCGGGCTGAGCGCCGGATCATACGCCAACGGGTTGGCGCATGAACCCGTGTAGCCATACGGGCGGCTTGCATCCGTCGAGATCCAGCATTGGCCGCGCCGGGTCGTCATGGCGACGGTCTGGGGCTCATAGGCATAAGAGGATGATGCCGATTGCAGCTGATAGCTGCTGTTTTGAGTTGCATTTTTGGCTTGGCGCGCGAAGCCGGGCGTGGCTGAGAGAGGCACAAGGACGCCGACAATGCTGATCGCCGATGCGTACACGAAGAACGATTTCTTCCGCTGCATTTGTACTCTCCATATTGCCCAGCCCGAACGCTCGCATCGTATTTTTGTTTGCCGCGATGGCGGGCGCACCGTGGCAGGCAAAAGCTGAACTTTCCGGCCGCCACCCGCAATCCGGGAAACCACGATTGCGGTTATGTAGTTAAGGAAGCGCGGGCCCTTGCCGGTGCGCTGTCGCTAAATTTGACTTGAACCCAACACAAATCGGGGACGCCCTTACCTGCATCCGCCATTAACGATCAAAATCATGGCCTTGTGGATCAACCGGTAAAACTCTTGCCGGACAAGCCGGTTGCGCCTATACGACTGGCTTTAATGACCATTGCGCCGAAACCCTCGTTCGTACTCAGCAGGCGGCATCTGTTGGGGATCGAAGGGCTTTCCCACGAGGACATCACCGGGCTCCTCGACCTCTCCGAAGAATTCGTCGAACTCAATCGCCAGGTCGAGAAAAAGCGGACTTCGCTGCGCGGCCGCACGCAAATCAATCTCTTCTTTGAAGTCTCGACCCGAACCCAGGCCTCCTTTGAGCTGGCCGGCAAGCGCCTTGGCGCCGACGTGATGAACATGTCGACAAGCTCGTCCTCGATGCGCAAAGGCGAGACCCTGATCGATACCGCGATCACCCTGAACGCGATGCATCCCGACATCATTGTCGTGCGCCACCACGCCTCCGGCGCCGTCGAGTTGCTGGCGCGCAAGGTCGATTGCTCGGTGGTCAATGCCGGCGACGGCGCGCATGAGCATCCGACCCAGGCGCTGCTCGATGCACTCACGATCCGCCGCAACAAGGGCCACATCGACGGCCTGCTGGTCGCGATCTGCGGCGACATCCTGCATTCGCGCGTCGCGCGCTCGAACATCATCTTGCTCAACGCCATGGGCGCGCGGGTGCGTGTTGTTGCCCCCTCCACGCTCCTGCCGCCCGGCATCGAACGGTTCGGCGTCGAGGTTGCACGCGACATGCGCGAGGGGCTCGCCGATGCCGACATCGTCATGATGCTGCGGCTGCAACGCGAGCGCATGAACGGCTCCTACGTGCCCTCGATGTCCGAATATTTCCACTACTACGGCCTCGACGAGAAAAAACTCGCCTATGCCAAGCCCGGCGCAATGGTGATGCACCCCGGACCGATGAACCGCGGCGTTGAGATTGACTCCATCGTTGCGGATGGCGCGCAATCCCTAATCCGCGAACAGGTCGAAATGGGTGTCGCGGTGCGCATGGCCGTGCTCGAAGCGCTCTCCCGAAATTTGCCAAACGCGTGATGTGATGTTGTCCGACCGCCGCCCGATCCTGCTCGCCAACGCCCGGATCGTCGATCCGTCACGCGACCTCGATATTGTCGGTGATCTGCTGATCGCGGAAGGCGTCATCCGCGAGGCCAAGAAAGGCATTGGCGCGGCCGGCGTACCGGAAGGCACCGACGTCATCGATTGCCGTGGCAAGGTGATCGCGCCAGGCCTGATCGACATGCGCGCCTTCATTGGCGAACCAGGCGAAGCCAGCCGCGAGACACTCGGCTCCGCAAGCCAGGCGGCAGCCGCCGGCGGCGTCACCACCATTATCTGCCAGCCCGACACCTCACCCACCATCGACAATGCCGCAACCGTCGATTTCGTCCTGCGCCGCGCACGCGACAACGCGATCGTGCACGTGCATCCGATGGCTGCGATCACCAAAGGCCTGGAAGGCAAGGAGATGACGGAGATCGGCTTGCTCAAGGCCGCCGGCGCCGTTGCCTTCACCGACGGGGCCAAGAGCGTTGTCAACGCGCAGGTCATGCGGCGCGCGCTGACTTACGCCGGCGATTTCGATGCGATGATCGTCCATCACACCGAGGACCCGAATTTGATCGGCGACGGTGTGATGAATGAAGGTGAATTCGCCACCCGTCTCGGGCTGCTGGGTATCCCAAAGGCGGCCGAAACGGTGATGCTCGAACGGGACATCCGTCTCGTCGCTTTATCAGGTGGCCGCTATCATGCCGCTTCCGTAACGTGCGCCGAGTCGCTCGATGTTTTGCGCCGCGCAAAAGATGCCGGACTGGATGTCACAGCGTCAGCATCGATCAATCACGTCACGCTCAATGAAATTGACATCGGGCCCTACCGCACCTTTTTGAAGGTGACGCCTCCCCTGCGCGCGGAGGACGACCGCAAGGCGCTCGTCGAAGCGGTGAGTGCCGGCCTCGTCGACGTGATCATGTCGGATCACAATCCGCAGGACGTTGAAACCAAGCGCTTGCCGTTCGCCGAGGCGGCGCCGGGCGCGATCGGCCTTGAAACAATGCTGACCGCCGGTCTGCGTCTTGTCCACAGCGGCGAGATGGACCTCTCAACCATGCTGCGCGCGATGTCGACGCGGCCTGCGGAGTTGCTTGGACTGCCGGGCGGCACGCTCAAGAGCGGCGCCCCTGCCGACGTGATTGTATTCGATATGGACTTGCCCTGGGTCCTCGACCCGAACGAATTAAAGTCGAAATGCAAGAATACCCCGTTCGATGAAGCCCGGCTCACCGGTCGCGTCGTGCGCACGATCGTTTCCGGGCGCACCGTCTACGAATACGTATGATCCTCCTCCTCGCTTTCGCCTTTGGCTATTTGCTGGGCTCGATTCCGTTCGGTGTGCTGCTCACGCGGGCGACCGGCGGCCCCGATTTGCGTACGATCGGCTCCGGCAATATCGGCGCGACAAACGTGTTGCGGACGGGTCGCAAGGGACTCGCGGCAGCGACATTGCTCTGTGACATGCTCAAGGGGACGGTCGCCGTGCTCGCGGCGATGCGTTACGGCCCGGATGCGGCGCTCGCGGCCGGTCTCGGCGCCTTCTTCGGCCACCTGTTTCCGGTCTGGCTGAGATTCAAGGGTGGCAAAGGGGTGGCCACCTATATCGGTCTGCTGATCGGCCTACATTGGCCGGCAGCGGTCATCTTCTGTGCGATCTGGCTCGCGGTGGCGGCGGCAAGCCGGTACTCGTCGCTCGCCGCCCTGATCGCGAGCGCCCTCACCCCCTTCAGCCTGTGGCTGCTGGGCCAACCCGAGGTCGCAGCCTTGTTCGTACTGCTGACCGTTTTGCTCTGGGTGATGCACCGGGCCAACATCGCGCGCCTGCTCAATGGCAGCGAAGGCAAGATTGGCGCAAAATCCGCCGAACCGGACTAAACTCAGGGTTGTATTTCTCATAAATCGGTTGTAGTGCTCGGCGCCGAGGCACGCGGAGCGAGTGGTACGTTGAGCAGCCGGACGATAGTCAGCGACGAGCAACGGCTCGATT
>CAWDGS010000013.1:0-646979 GCA_963801955.1 uncultured Alphaproteobacteria bacterium | reverse complement strand
CGCGGAATGCATCCATGGTTGCTGGCGGGATAGTGTCCACGGTGTCGCGACCAATCAGCGCCTCGACATACATCGTGTCCTTGTAGGCGAGGTTTTTGGTGCTGGTGGAAGCCCAGAGCAAACGTTGTGTTTTCGCACCTGCCGCAGTCAGATTCTGCCAGCGCAACCCGGAGAAGAGCGCCTTGTAGCGAACGTAAGCGAGTTTGGCGTTGGCAATTGCAGCCTTGCCGCGCAACCGATCCGCCACCCGTCTGTCACCGAGTTTGTCCAGCCGCTTGTCGACCGCAACGTCGATGCGGCTGACGAAGATGCTGGCGACGCTGGCAATCTTGGTGACGTCGCCGCCTGCACGCTTCAGATCCTCAAGTCCGGAAATATAAGCGTCGACCACTTGCTCGTAGACTGCTACTGAAAATAGCAGTGTGATGTTGATATTCAGCCCACGACCAGTCAGTTGGCGGATCGCAGGAATCCCGGCCGGCGTGGCCGGCACTTTCACCATCAGGTTGGGCCGCTGCACCGCCACCCACAGCCGCAGAGCTTCTGCTATCGTCGCTTCTGTATCATTGGCCAAATAGGGCGAACATTCCAAACTGATATAACCATCGCGGCCTTGCGTCTGATCGTAAACCGGACGCAGCATATCGGCGGCGGCGCGAATATCGGCAATCGCCAAATGTTCGTAGATTTCGGAAATGCTATGATCGGCTTGCGCTTCAAATTTTTTTAGCGCGCCTTTGTATTCGTCGCTCTCGCCAATGGCCTTTTCAAAGATTGAGGGATTCGAAGTGATCCCCTTGAGCCCGTCACGCTCGATCAGCGCGCGCAAGCTGCCCTTTTCAATTAGGCTCCGTTTGAGATAGTCAAGCCAGAGCGACTGGCCACATGCCTCAAGTTGCCTCAGCGGATTCATGTTACCTGCTCTCCGCGCTTCGCGATCTGGTCTTTCGCCGCGGCGAGCACCTTCTCCGGCGTGAAACCGAATTTCTTCATGAGATCCTTGATCGGTGCGGACGATCCGAAACTGTGCATGCCGATCTTGGCGCCGTTCATTCCGACATAACGATCCCAACCGATCACCGAGCCGGCTTCGACCGACACGCGCGCCGTGATGCCGGGCGGCAGCACGCTGTCGCGATAGGCCTGATCCTGCTGTTCGAACAATTCCCACGACGGCATGCTGACCACGCGCGCCGCAATGCCTTCCTGCTTGAGCCTCTCATAGACTTCAACGCAGAGCGCAACCTCGCTGCCGGTGCCAATCAAGATCACCGCCGGCTTGCCACCCTCGGCCTCGGCCATGACATAGGCGCCGCGAGCGACGCCGGAGGCCGAGGCGTAACGTTTGCGGTCGAAGGTCTGGAGCGGCTGGCGGCTCAGGATCAGACAGGCGGGCTGATGCTTTAGCCCAATGATGACGCGCCATGCCTCGGTGACCTCGTTGGCGTCGGCAGGCCGTAGCGTAATCAGACCGGGAATCGCCCGTAGTGCGATCAGCTGCTCGACTGGCTGGTGCGTCGGACCGTCCTGCCCGAGGCCGATCGAATCATGCGTGAAGATAATAACGACCGGAAGCCGCATCAGTGCGCTCAAGCGAATGGCCGGCTTCATGTAGTCGGAGAAAATAAGGAAAGTTGAACCGTAAGCGCGGACCTTGGAAAGAGCCAGCCCATTCACGATCGCACCCATCGCATGTTCGCGAATGCCGAAATGCAGATTGCGACCGCCATAGCTGTTCGCCTCGAAATCACCGGCTGTTTCGAACGTAAGATTTGTCTTGGTAGAAGGCGAAAGATCCGCCGCACCGCCCATCAGCCACGGATAATGCGGTGCAATGGCGTTGAGCACCTTTGCCGGAGGACTCGCGGCTCGCGAGGCCTTTGGAATCGGCCGGAAAGCTCGGCAAGTCGGCGTCCCATCCGCCCGGAAGGTCGCGCCGCTGGATCTGCTCAAGTTGTTTGAATAGGTCCGGGTGCTTAGCACGGTATGCCTCGATGAGCGTCAACCAGTCCGCGCGAAGATCGTTGCCGCGCTGGCCAATTCCTGCGCTGAAGTGCTCGCGCACGCCATCCGGCACGAGAAACTTGGCATCTTCCGGCCAACCATAGCTGCGCTTGGCCAGACGAATCTCTTCAACTCCGAGCGGCTCGCCGTGGGCGGCGCTGGTATCGTGCTTGTGTGGAGCGCCGTAGCCGATATGGCTCTCGACGATGATCAGAGTGGGTACGTCTTTCGTGCGTTGGAATTCCTCGATCGCTTCCGCAACTCGTTCCTCATCATTGGCATCGCCGACCCGCGTCACATTCCAGCCATAGGCGAGGAAACGAGCCGCAACATCGTCGCTGAAAGCGAGATCCGTGCGGCCTTCGATCGTCACTTCGTTACTGTCGTAAATCCAGCATAGGTTGCCGAGCATCAGATGGCCCGCGAGCGAGGCAGCCTCGCTGGTGACGCCCTCCATCATGTCTCCGTCGCCGCACATCGCATAAATGGCGTAGTCGAACACTGGGAAATCGGGCCGGTTGAAGTGCTTTGCCAACCAGCGCTCAGCAATGGCCATGCCGACGCTCGTCGCACAACCCTGACCCAGGGGCCCGGTCGTCGTTTCGACGCCAGTGGTCACATGATATTCAGGGTGTCCCGGACATTTGCTGTCGATCTCCCTAAAACGCTTGATGTCATCGAGCGTGACTGCAGGCTCGCCAAGAGGCCTGTACTCGGCATCGACCGCTTTTACACCGGTGAGATGCAGCATCGCATAAAGCAGCATGGAGGCGTGTCCGTTCGACAGCACGAAGCGATCACGGTTTGGCCAGATCGGATCCTCTGGATCAAAACGTAGGAAGCGCTGCCACAGCGTGTAGATGACCGGCGCCAAAGCCATCGGCGTACCGGGGTGGCCGGATTCAGCCTGCTGCACGGCGTCCATCGACAACGTGCGGATTGTGTTGATGCAGAGTGCGGCCATCGACCCATCGCACGACGCAGACTTTGGTCCGCGAGCGTCGCTCTGGTGCGGAGATGCCACCCTGCTCGCCATAGGTTGACTTGGTAGCGGTGTCGTTAATTCGACGTTTTTTGAAGCGGGCGCGCTCGCGGAACGACCTCGATTTTTCATCGGGCTTCTCCGCTGAATAGGGAGCGTGTTTCGGCCATGGCCCCAATCAAGGATCGGCTACGACGGTAGCTGTCCGCTACTGCGCGCTGGGTCGGGGGACCCCCGCTGTTTTCGGGGCTGCTCAGATATGATAAAATGCTTTATCACGGCCTTCCGCATCAAGAATTTGACTAAGGCCGCCCTTGGAACCAACGCGTGGCGGTTGGTTTAGTTGCGTTTTCAGCTAGTCTTTTCTCGCGCTGCGCTGGTCAACCGGACGCGACATCCGCCGATCGCTCGTCCTTTGCCCCCCGCGCGAGGGGTCAGCGCGGCTCGGCTTTGGAAGGCATTTTTATGATAGCTCGCGACGTTTCACGTTCGCATGATCCCATCGAGGGTAAACTTAGCCCCGCGGACGACCGGGTTCTCCTGAACGACTGGATGCCGCCGCAAGCTGGCGTAGTACCCAAGATCAGGATCGGCCAGCATTGGATCAACGTGCTGTGGGTCTTGCCGATCGGTTTTGTGCTTGCCGTCATCGGCGTGGCCATCGCTCAGGCGTTGCGGGAACTGCCGGCGGTCCAAGAATTCCTCGTGCGCTATCCTGGTGTCCCGCCGACCGCACGGGCCGTCACCGACGGTTTTCCGGCATGGCTGCGGGTGCAGCACTTTCTGAACCTGCTCTTCATGGCGTTCATCATCCGCTCCGGTATTCAAGTTCTCGCCGACCATCCGCGTTTGTATTGGAAGCGCGACTGCACGCCTGGCACCGAGTGGTTTCGCTTTCAAAAACCCGTTCCCAAGGGGCGGATTTGGACCGCCAAGGACGACGCGGTGACCATCCCGGGCTGGCTGGGCATTCCCGGCATTCGGCACTCCATTCGGGCTGGCCCGCTGGTGGCATTTCTCGTTCGGCCTGCTGTGGATCATCAACGGCATTGTCGTTTACGCGCTGCTGTTCTGGACGGACCAGTGGCAGAGGCTGGTCCCGACCACATGGGAGGTGCTCCCGAACGCAGTCTCGACCGCGCTGCAATACCTGTCGCTGACGTTCCCTGCCGATGAAAGCTGGACCCGCTACAACAGTCTCCAGCAACTGACCTACTTCATCACCGTGTTTGTTGCCGCGCCCACGTCGATCCTCACGGGCTTCATGCAGGGCCCCGCAATCTCAAATCATCTGGGGTGGTTCGGCAAAGTATTGAATCGCCAACGGGCACGCTCAATCCATTTCCTCGCAATGTGTTGGTTCCTGTTTTTCATCCTGATCCACGTGACCTTGGTGTTTATCACCGGCGCGCGCGTCAATCTGAACATGATGTTTGCCGGGGTGCACGACGGCTCCTGGAGCGGCTTTGCGATTTTCGTCCCGGCCATAACGTTGGTGGCTGTGACCTGGTGGCTGGCTTCGCCGTTTACCATCCGGCATGCGCGCGTCGTTCAAATGATCGGCGAATTCATGATGTGGCCATTTAACGCCCTGACCGAATGGTGGGACCCCAACAGCCAATTAACAGAAAAAGACATCTCGCCGTATTTCTGGCCAAACGGCACTATGCCGAATTCGGCCGAGTTTAACGCACTGGTCGCTGACGGCTTTAAGGGCTTCGCTCTGCGGGTCGGCGGCTTGGTGGAATTCGCCCAAGGTGTTCTCCTACGCCGAGCTGAAGGCGATGCCCAAGCAGGAGCAGATCACGACGCACTTTTGCATTCAGGGCTGGTCCGGCGTCGCAAAGTGGGGCGGCGTTCCGATGCGCCACATCCTCGACTTGGTGCGTCCAACATCCGACGCCCGCTACGCTGTCTTTTACTCGCTGGCCGACGGAAGCGACACCGGCCGTTACTATGATGTGCACCGGATATCCAACATGCGTCACGATCTCACCATCCTTGCGTACGAAATGAACGACGCGCCTGTCAGCGTGCTGCATGGGGCACCGCTACGGCTACGCTGCGAAAATGAACTTGGGTTCAAGATGGTGAAATGGATCGCCGCAATCGAGTTCGTCCATGATTTTGCTAACCTTGGCGCTGGTCAGGGTGGCTATAACGAAGATCATGAATTCTACGGTTACCGGATGCCTATCTAAGTGGGCCGCTCAGGCGAACCGTTGGGCAACTGGCGTTATATGCCCGAGATGAGGCACTGACGTGCGTAACAGGACTGAACCATGGTCAAGACATTCAAGGTTGGCGATCATGTAAGTTGGAATTCGGAAGCCGGCCGGGTGCGTGGGAAAATTGTCAAAGTGCATCGGCGTAACGTTACCTACAAAGGTTACGTTCACCATGCCAGCCCGGATGAGCCGCAGTATGAAATCAAGAGTGATAAAACCGATCATGTCGCCTTGCACAAAGCTGCGGTACTGAGACGCCTCGACTAATCGCTGGGGGCGAATCTTACATGCGGCGGCAGGAATGGCTCTCACATTCTTCACCATCGGTCATTCAACGCGCTCGATCGGCGAGTTCATTGAACTGCTTGCTGCTTCGGAAATCGGTCTCGTGGTGGATGTGCGCACGGTCCCACGCTCGCGGACAAATCCGCAATTTAATCGCGAAGCGCTTCCCGCTTCATTGTCGGCTTCCCAGATCGCCTATGAGCATATTGCTGAACTCGGTGGCCTCCGACCGCGCTCCCGGGATATCGCACCCAGCATCAATGGTTTCTGGAAAAATCAGAGCTTTCACAACTACGCCGATTACGCGATGAGTTCTGGCTTTCAGTTGGGCTTGGCCCGCGTGCGTGAGCTCGGCAGCGTGCGTCATTGCGCCGTGATGTGCGCGGAGGCGGTGTGGTGGCGGTGTCATCGCCGGATCATTACCGATTACCTGCTGGCAGGCGGTGAACAAGTGTTTCACATCTTTGGGCCGGGAAAGATCGTACGGGCAACCATAACGAAAGTTGCTAGGCCACAGGCCGACGGAACGCTGACCTATCCACCACCCGAAGCGACCGAAGCGAATTCAACTTCGCCGCCTTAAGATCCAAGGGGTGCGCCTATTAAACTTGGTAGATAAGCCACCGGGCCAGACCGAATGTCCGCTTCAGGTCAAAAAGCAGACATTTGCGTTCCAACATTCCATGTCTGCTCCACCCCCGAAAACAGAGATGTGCGGTGCAATGAGACGGCCTCTTGGCCGATCGATTATCTGAGAGCGCGCCAGCGGCTACCGCACGTGTTTACGGCGCACAGAAACAAAACCGGGTGACATGACGGCCGCCCGGTCTTTATTGCTCGGGTCGATTACTTCGCGGGGACCTTGATTAGGTCGGCAGTGAAGATGGTTACGTCATCGCTGCCGACGTTCTTGTGCCAATGCACGGTCTTCACGCCCTCGGCGGTGCTATCGCCCGCCTTGAACGTCTTGGCGCTACCGTCATCGTTGGTGACCGTATCGGTGCCCTGCGTGAACAGAACGACCGACGGACGGTCTTTGTGGCTGTGGATGCCGATGTGGCCACCCGGCTCGATTTTGAGTTCGCGCAACCGCAATTGCCATCCCTTCATCGCCTCGATCTCCGAGCCAAGGTCGATCACCACGGTTTTGGGTGTGGTGTAGCCCTTATTGTCTTTCGGAGCGTCTTCAGCTTTCCCAATCGCCGTTCCCAAAACGACGATAAGCGTTGAAGCTAACAGTGTATGTGCAAGTGTTTTTGTCATGATGTGCGCCTAAGTGACGTCGCCCGCGTCCCAAGGCTAGGGCTACCTCCGCCAGCGCGTCAATCGAATGTAGGCGCGCAAATCAGGCCACTTTCAAACTAGGCCGCTCGGGTCAAAACAAGCCAATGTCCGCTTTGGGTAAAAAGCGAACATTGACGCCGATAAGACCCATGTCCGCTCTACCCCCGACAGCGACATTGAATGCGTATTATTCGGACGTCCGCTAAGGGCCAAAAGCGGACATTGTCGATGATCGCCGAGAACGGCAGAAGCCCCAGCCTTGCGGCTAGGGCTTCGCGTGTGAATGCGTTGCAAAGGGGCAAACCAAAACAACGCACCCGGCACTCTCATTTAACTAGCTGAATCCAGTATCAATAGAACGACAGGAATTTCTCCTTTGTCGCGCCTGATCAAGCGCGATTAGGCCGCGCGCCGTGGTGCGGTTCTAGCCTCACCCAGTTCGACAGTATCCGCAACACCGACGCGGTGGCGATACACCATCTCCCAACCCTTCCAACCGGTGAACAACAATATGCCGACGACGACGAGCGACAGGACCAAACCTTTCGGCACGATTGCAGACGTTCCCTCAGTATAGCGTGCGTAAAAGCTATACAGCTCGAATGAGGACCACGAGGACGTTTCCACCTGCGTGCCACCACACATCCCTGAGCGCTCGGATGCGTGGCTCGCCGACAACATCAGTAAGACCAGCAACTGCGGCAAGGGCGGCCATAACAAGGCCGGCACCGAGCAGCCAAATTGCACCTGTTGCCCATGCGCTATTTGTCGTCTGCCAATAGGCGAGGTCGCAAACGAAGGTCGCAACGAAAAACGCTACAGGAAATGGAATGAGCATCGGGTGGATAGGATGGCCCGCGATGCTTGCGGTACTTTTCGGATTGCTCATGGTGGCCTCCATCGATGGCCCCCGACCCATTTCAACGCAACCAGAACGAGCACGTTCCTTGGGGCGCGTTGGCCATACCGGTGTCATGGGAGATTTGATGCAGCAGGGCGGCGGAGGTTCCCGAAAATCAGTCGGCGCCGAAGAGCTGGGAGGTATTGGCAGTTCCAGTGCCGCTTTGGGTCACAACCGGACATTTGGAGTGCATAAACAAATGGCTGCTAAGTGCGTCGACGTCGGAGCCTAGCACCCTGACTTGCCTAGTTCTTTCCTAACAGTTTCGACGTTGTCCCCCACCTTCGCCATCGCAGATTCAAGATCTTCCTGCGAAACTCCAAAATGCTTACACCAATGACGTGCCAGTTCTATCGTAGACAGATCGATACGGTTACGTACTGGTTTCTCAGACGATTTTTTTAGCATCACAACTCCAGCCACATAAAAGCACCGATCAGCGCAACCAGCAGAAGGACCGCCAGGACACTACTGCCAAGCAGCAAATCAAAACGCTTCAGCTTGGAATACGCGGTGGACGGCACAAGATCCTTGCCAGTTCACTTTTTCTTGGTGGTCTCAGCTTCGTCGCCCTGCGACGCAGGATCGTGCGTCTGGCCACTGGGTGCACTACCCTGCGTTGCCTGATCCTTCGGGAATTTGCGCGGGATCACCGCGACGACACTGCTGTCCATTGGGTCGACCACCAACAGTTCGTTCTCAAGCTTGACGAAGTCGTACTGCTTGAGGATTGGCTCCTCGTTGATGAGCGGCGCGGGCATCGCGTCGAGCTTGAGCTTCGTGGGGACCTTGGTTCCAATCTTGGCCTCAAAGTTGTCAGGGGTCTTTTGGGCGCTGTGCGCAGTTACTAGCGCGTCCTGAATTTTGCGACGCTGCTCATCGCTGAGCTGCAATGGCGGCTTGGCCTTAGCGGTAGTGGTGAGTTCGTTCGGCTGAATTGGCGCATTTGCATTTTGCGCCGTTGCTGAGACAGCAAACAGAACCAAGGCCACGCTACCAAACAGTAGGGGTTTCATGGGCCGTTCTCCTGGTTCCGCTGGAACAACGGCCTCAAGCTCGAAGCGTTCCCTGGATCGCCAAGCACCGTCGTTTCGGTGAGATGTCGACCGTCATGTCCGCTTTGGGTCATTAGCGGACATTGGCTGCGGTAAACGCCATGTCCGCTTACCCTGAAAGCGGCCGACACCGCGTCCGTCGGCTTATCTCTCGCCGAACTGTAGCTATATGGCTGAAAACTGGTGTGTGATCACGATTAGCTTAATGTGAGGCCTACCGCGGTCGAGAACCTTGTCCCTACGAAAACCAACTATCCCGCTTCGCCTGAGAGAATGAATTTGCGGCAATTTGATCGAACGCCATGTTCTCCCTTGAGCCTCGGGCGAAGTTGGTTTTTGACATCAAGGGGTCTTGAGATGACCCATAAAGTTACTTGCCTGACCTCAACGGCGCTGCTCTCCAAACCACGCTGTCGAGTATGCGGCGCGAAAATGTCGCTTGTTCGTCTCGTGCCCGTCGCAGGACATATGGTTGAGTGCACATACATCTGTCCGACCTGTGACCCACTCTCCAAAGACGCTGACGTAAAGCAAGAGTAGGTATAAATCGAAGTCAAAAGCCCCCGCCGAAAATGTCCGCTTTGGGTCACTAGCGGACGTTCGCACCGCAAAAAGTCATGTCCGCTTAACCCCTGAAAGCAGACATTTGCAGGGCACTAGCTATGTCCGCTAAGGGTTAAAAGCAAACAAGTGCGATGCACCCGCGTATGTCTGGTAAGTGCCAATAGCGAACATCCACAGTGCAGTCCGCTTCAACGGGGGCTTCAATGTTCGCTTAACGCTGGAAGGAGCAGCCCATTTAGACTCCAAGATAGCGCTGCAAAATCTCAGGCCTCGCCCGGATCTCCCGCGCTAGCCCCTCGTGGGCGATATGGCCGTTGTTGATGATATAAACGCGTTGCGCGAGCGCGAGTGTCGCCGCGAGATTTTGTTCCACCAGAACAATCGTTTGGCCGGCATCGACAAGATCGGTGCACGCCTTCATCAAATCCCGGACGATCACCGGGGCAAGTCCTTCAAAGGGTTCATCCAGCAAAATGATTTTTGGATCGCGAATGAGCGCCCGCGCGATAGCCAGCATTTGCTGCTCCCCGCCCGATAAATCGGTGCCGCGGCTGTGACGACGCTCCTTGAGCCGCGGAAACATGTCGTAGATCCGATCGAGCGGCCATTTGTTCTGCGCGGTCAGTCCGGCAAGTTCCAGGTTTTCCTCGACGTTGAGACTGCCGAAAATGCGGCGCTCCTCGTGCACGAGTTGCATGCCAGCACGTGCGACCGCGTGATTCTTTTTCCCGGCAATCTCCTGTCCGTCGAACATCACCGAGCCTGTACGCGGGGTCACCACCCCCATCAGGCTTTTCAGCGTGGTTGATTTGCCGGCGCCGTTGCGCCCAAGCAGCCCTACCACCTCATTGCGGTCGACGCGCAATGAGATGTCAAAGAGGATATGGCTGTCCCCGTAGAAGGTGTTTAGCCCGTTGACCTCAAGCAAGCTCATTCGGCAGCCAACACGCCGTGCACGCCGCCCAGATAGGCCTCCTGCACTTTTGCGTTGCCCTTGATTTCGTCCGGCGTGCCTTCGACCAGCACGCGGCCCTCTTGCAAAACGGTGACGCTCTCAACCAATTCGAACAGCGAATCCATATCGTGGTCGATGATGATCATGCTACGACCTTTGCTGATCGACTTGAGCAATGCGACTGTCTCAACGCGCTCGCGCGGGCTCATGCCCGCGAGCGGTTCATCCAGCAGCAACAAGCTTGGGCTTGTCGCGAGCGCAAGCCCGACCTCAAGCCGGCGCTTCTCGCCATAGGGGAGTTCGGATACCGGCGTATCGACCCGGGCGACGAGGTTGATGAGTTCAAGCGTACGCTCCACCTGCTCATCAAGGCCCTGAATGTTACGCAAATTCTTAAACAGATCGAGACGGAATTTTCCACGCAGCTCGGCCAATGCTGCGATTGTCAGGTTCTCGCGGACGGTTAAGCGATTGAACAGCTGGTTGATCTGGTAGCTTTTCGTAAGCCCCAGCTGGCAAGCATCCGTCACTGTCTTTCCGGTAATGTTCTGACCTTCGAACAGAATTTGGCCTGAGGTCGGCTGTACCTCGCACGTAAGCATCTTGAAAAAAGTGGTTTTGCCGGCGCCGTTCGGACCAATGATGCCTCGTCGCTCGCCGTGACCAACGCTGAAGTTTATGTCGCTGTTGGCAGCCAGCCCCCCGTACTGCTTGCTTAGACCGATAGTTTGCAGAATTTCTGCCTGTCTCGCGATCGGTATCACGGCGACGCGGTGGCATCGAGGCAAGCGCCGGATGGTGCAACACCTCTGCTACAGCGACCTTCTTCCCCGTCGCCAGCGGCGGTCATGAAAGCTTCCTCTTGGGGCAGCCTGGATTTCTTTTTGGTGCCACTCACCAGCAAAAAAAGATCAACAAGGCCGCCAATAAGACCACGACGCAGAAAACAGACCAGCAACACAAAGATCACGCCGAGGACCAGCTTCCAGGTGGCGCCGAGATGGAGAGTGGTCTGCAGGAAGTCGCTCAGGCCTAGCACGATTGACCTGCAACTGGATAGTGACCTGACGCCCGATGTCGACGTGTTGGCGACGGAGTTGCTCTACCCGGATGGCGAGACCCAGATTGCCATCTCCGCCCGCGGCGAGCGCCATATCCAACGGCTCGTCCCGCAATCGCTAGACGCGCTGCCGGCCCGGCAGCCGCGCGTGCGCGGGGACGCCACTTATCTCGTGACCGGTGGCCTGGGAATGCTAGGGCGCCGCGTCGCTCGATGGCTCATCAGCAACGGTGCGAAGCATCTGGTCCTGACGGGTCGAAATGCAAATCCGGAAGCGGCACAAGAACTGTTCAGTCCGGCGGAATCCACAGGCGTATCGATCAAGCTCGTGGCCGCCGACATCAGCCGTGCTGACGACGTCAGTCGCCTTATCCGGACCATCAACAAGGAAGGCCCGCCGTTAAGAGGGGTCGTGCACTCGGCCGGCGTTTTGGATGATGGAATCCTGGCTCAGCTTGACTGGGATCGGTTCGCGCGCGTGTTCGCTCCCAAGATTTATGGAAGCTGGCTTCTGCACGAGCACACGAAAACGCTGGAGCTCGACTTCTTCATCTTGCAATCCTCTTTACTGAGCTTGTTGGGCTCTGCCGGCCAGGCAAACTACAGCGCCGGTAATACTTTTCTTGATTCCCTGGCGGCTCACCGCCGTGCTGCGGGCTTGCCCGCCACGGCGATCAACTGGTCTGCCTGGTCGGAGGGCGGCCTGGCCACCCTTTCGGGTGCGCGCGGCGAGGAAATGTGGTCGTCGCTGGGCGTAAAATTTATTTCACCCGATCTCGCAATGCAGGGTTTCGACAGACTGATGCACCGCGATGTGACGCAGATCGCGGTCGCAATTGCTGATTGGTCCACTTACGCCAGCAAGGTGGGCAAGCCCCCGTTCCTCGCAGAGCTCATCCATGGCGACGCGGGATCGTCTCAATCTGCGCCACGAAGACGCGGCGCTGCCGCCCCTCCGGTGGCGGTGAAGGGCGACGTGCCCCAGCAGCTTTTGGGCCGATTGCAGCAGCGCATCATGGCAGAGCTCGGCTTCGCAGAGCCGATCGATCCAGACCGGCCATTGAATGAAATTGGCCTGGATTCATTGCGGTCGGTAACGCTCGCGAATAACCTCGAAGACGAATTCGGAATCCTGATTTCGATCTCGGAGCTCATCACCGGACCGACGATCAATCAGCTGGCGCAACATCTGTCCGGCCTGTTTGCACAACCCGCAAACAGCGAGACGGCCGAATTCGGCAGCGCCCTCGTCGGTGGCAATCAGCGCCAGTGTTTCCGCGCCGGACGAAGCAGTCGTCGAGCCTTCTGAAAATGGACACGGCGCGCTGGATTATTTTGATGTCGGAACGATCGAGCCGGCACCGCCGGCCAATGTGGCGGGCAACGGAGCCGCCGCGGTACTTCGACCCGCCAATGGGGCCGCCTCGCGCAGTGCCGGAAAGTGGCTGATTGCACCGCGGCCCAATCCCGACGCCAAAGTCCGTTTGTTCTGTTTCCCCTACGCCGGCGGCGGCCTCACGTCTTTTCGGTCCTGGGCGCAGCTGCTCGATGGCGCCGTGGAGGTGGTGGCGGTCGAGCCGCCGGGACGCGGAACCCGTATCAATGAAACGCCCGTCGACGACCTGGATAATTTCGTCGAAGGCCTCTTGCCGGAATTGGTTCAGTGGCTGGACAGGCCATCGGCGTTTTTTGGCCACTGCCTCGGCGGACTGACGATGTTTGCAACGCTGTGTGCCCTGCCCGATGCCCGCGCGCGCTTCGTCAAGCATGCGTTTGCCTGCGGCGTTCGGCCCCCGCATCTGTTGAAGCGCAGGCGGGAGTTCGAGGACAACCTTGTCTACGACATGATGCTGCGCGGGGAGTTTGACTTGAGAATTCCCCCTTACGCCCAGACCGACGAGATCTTCGCGGATATCATCCGGCAGTTCGATACGCCTGCGGCCAACAAGATGCTGGAGATACCGAGGCTGCGGAAGGTATTGTTGCCGACAATCCGCGCCGAGTTCGGCATGGCCTACAAATATGAGTATCAGCCAGTCGAGCCCTTCGCCTTCCCGATCAGCAGCTTCGTCGGCGATGCGGACCCCTGGGTCTCGGAAGAAGACTCGGCCGGTTGGGGCGAGTTCACCCGCGGCGGGTTCACCAACCACGTGCGCAAGGGCTCACATTTTCTGATGGCGGACGACGGCGAATATATCCTGCAAACAATAAACCGGGAGTTTGAAACTTTCGTTGTGCAGTAAGCTCTGCTTCCAATTGCTCGAAAGAGCAATCACGCGCGGTAGGAACTCTTTTCCAGCCTTGCCTTGGCGCGGACGAGATCCGCGGTATCAAAGCCTTCGCTGAACGTCTGGTAGATCTCGCCGAGCTGCAAGCGGCCCTTGTCTGCGTCTTTTTTCAGATCGTGCAAATCGCACATGCTCAGGCAAATTTTCAACTCAAGCGATTTTGCCTTCTGTTCGTGCGCGATCGTAAGGCCTTTGGAAAAATAAAGCTGCGCCTGATCCAGGTTCTGGTTCGATCGCAGGTGTGTTTCGCCGAGCAATCGATATATTTCCGCCGCATAGAAGCGCTCGACGTCCTCGCCTTCGAGTCTCAATTGCACCTGCTCCAGGAATTCGAGCGCCTGCTCGTAACGTTTGTTCTTGATGCATACATCGACCAGCAATCCCAGGGAGTACGAGTTCAAACAGCAACGCGCCGATCGCCCGCTCCTGTTGCAGGCCTTCCTGAATTTCGGCAATGCCTTTCTCGAATTCGCCCTGCTGGGCGCTTGCCCATCCCCGCAAAATCAGCGCCATGGCGCGATAGTGCACAAACTCATGCTCTTCGCAGAGCGCGATGGCCGCGTCAGCCTGGCTTGCGACGAGCGCGGATTCGCCGCGCAGCTGGTGCACGCGCAGGCTTATTGTTCGCGCCATTGCATCGCTGAACGGGTGCCGAGCGTCATCGGCATAACGGCGGGCATCCGCACATTGCCGCAACGCCTGATCTGGATAACCGAGAAACCAGAGGGCCAGCGCGTCGTATGACCGGACGTGAACGCGCGGGTCCTGCGCTGACAGGTCGAAATACGCCGTGGCCTTGGCGTCCTCGCATAAGCCTAGACCGCGCTCCAGCTCGGTGTGGGCAGCGGAAAATTTGCCTTGTGCAAATGAGGTAAACCCGAGGGCTTCGTGGGCAAGAACCCGGCAAACTGAATCGTCGATGCTCTCGGCGGATTTCAGCAAATATTCGGCAAGGGCTTGCGCTTCAGGAAGGGCCGCACGCAGGAAATTCCAGGTCCACATACCAAACACCGCCGGGAAGGTATGTTCATCAAGTCCACTCTCTTTGCACAACTGGAGTGCGCGCGTATACGCGCGCTTCACACTGTCGGAACTCCAGCCTTTTGTTGTCCGAAGGGAATTGCCGAGCGAGGTTTGGAGCAGCAGCTCAAGCTTGTTGCGTAGCATCGGGTCGTCGATACCAGGAATCAATTTCAATCCCCGTTCCAGATGGCCAACGGCAGCGTTCGCCGAGCGGCTCAGCGCGAGGTTGCCGGCCTTTAGCCAGTAGTTGATCGCTGGTTCAACGAGACCGGCTTCCGTGAAGTGGTGAGCCACGATTTCCGGCTGGCTTGCGACAATGTCTGGAAACTTTTCTTCCATCTTGCGCGCGATCTGGCCGTGCAACTGCTGCCGCCGGCTCTTGAGCAGGCTCTCATAGGCCACGTCCCGCACCAAAGTGTGCTTGAAGCTATAGACCGCTTCCGGTGGCTCGCCATGGCGGAACACGAGTTCAGCTTCCTCAAGCTGGGCGAGAGCCTGTTTCAATGCCGGCTCTTTGCGCCCGGCCACCTCACGAATGAGGGAGTAGGAGAACTCGCGCCCGATAGCGGCTCCGATTTGGCCGATCTCTTTCACCGGCGCCATCCGGTCGAGGCGTGCCATCAAGGAGTCCTGGAGTGTCGCCGGAATGGCGAGCGGCAGCAGCGCTCCACCGAGTTCGATAGCCGTCGCCGTCCTTGACCAGGATGTCGCCTTCAAGGACCGCCTTTGTGAGCTCCTCGACGAACAGCGGGTTGCCGTCGGTCTTGGCGATAATCTGGTTCATCACTTCGGCCGGCAGTGCATGGCCGTGGGTGACCTGCGTAACAATGGTTTCAACATTGCCGCGGTCGAGGCGCCCGAGCTTTATGACGCCGACATTCGGCAGGCCCACCCAGGGCGGCTCGAATTCAGGCCGAAGCGTAAAAAGAGCAAGGGCCGGTATCTGGCGCATTCGATCGATCATGAGATCGAGCAGTTCGAGGGAGGTGGCATCGGCCCAGTGCGCGTCCTCGAACAAGAGCAGGATCGGTTTCTGACGCGCGAGCCTCTCGAATTGATCGAGGAGTGCCGCCAGCGTGCGGCGAAGCTGCTGCGCGGGACTGAGCGTCAAGGCCGGATACCGGCCGCTCAATGGGATCGACAGCAGCGCGGCTAACAGCGGGACTGCATTCCGGGCCTGCGCCCCGGTTTTGCCGAGAAGCGCTTCCAGTCTGTCGAGGCGCTGTGGGGGCGTATCGTCCGCCTTGAAGCCCGCCGCCCGCTCCAATTGGACAATGAACGGATAAAGCGTGCTGTTGGTGTGGTACGGCGAACACTGGTAACGCAAGACCGTGTGCGGTTCGTCGGCAATGCGCTCTTCGAGCGCTGCCGCGAGGCGCGATTTGCCAATCCCCGGTTCACCCGAGATCAGCACGACCTGACCCTCACCTTTCCAGGCGAGGTGCTGGCGCTTCGCGAGGAAATCGATTTCCTCCTCGCGGCCAATGAGGTTTGACAGGCCGGCCGTATGGACCGCCGCAAAGCGGCTCTCGGAGGCTGACACGCCTTCAATCGCCCAGGCCGCGATCGGTTCGGAAAAACCCTTGAACGTGTGCGGACCAAGGTCGCGCAGAAGGAACCGATCGCCGATCAGCCGGCGGGTGGAGGCCGCGATCACGATGGTCCCAGGTTCGGCCAGGGCCTGAACGCGGGCCGCCAAGCTTGGCGTATCGCCAACCACAATATTCTCGCGCAAGGCGCCTTCACCGCCGACCACCACCACGCCGCTGGCAATGCCAATGCGGACCGCGAGCGGCTCTTGCGCGGGCGTCTTGAGCTGCGCAACGGCGGTAATGATATCGAGCCCGGCGCGTATGGTTCGTTCGGCATCGTCCTCGTGGGCGCGCGGATAGCCGAAATAGGCCAGGATCCCGTCCCCGCGGAATTCAGCGAGGAAACCGTCAGAGGCGAGTGCGATACGGGCGCAGGCGGCCTGAAAGGCATCGATCACTGCACCCATGTCTTCCGGATCGAGTCGCGCCGACAGTGCAGTCGAGCCCACGAGATCGCAGATCATCACGCTCAGGTGGCGCCGCTCGCCGCCAACCGTCGGGGCGTATTCGCCTGGCGCATCCTTTCCGACGTCCCGCGCGGCGGGTGCACTCGAAGAGCCGCCTGCCATCACCCTGATGGCCCTGATCAGACGCTTCCTGTCGCCGAGCGGGACCCCGAGTTTTTCGAGATCGCCTTCCGTCAGCTCAGGCAGCACATCCGTATCGATAGCGTTCTTGACGAACGTCGGCTCATATTGTCCGAGTCCCAAAGTTCGCAGCCAGCCGCCGATGTCCATGGTAACGCCTTAATCCCGTTCCGGACTCCCGGAGGCTGTCACGAACCCAAAATGCGCGATCAAGGGACCGCAACGCGGCCTGACCTTGAGCCATCTGAACAAAACCCGACCAAAACTGAAGCCGGCGCCGGGCGGGGATTTGATGCCCCAGTAATCGTTATTCTACTTTAAATACCGGTTGAGCAAAATGAAGCCGGCCGTCCGAACAGAGTCCCCAGAACGGCTCTTTGGGCGTCATTGCCGCCCTAACCTGTCTAATTCCACGGATTATTTTAACTTCGGCAACACCTGGCCTCAGCGCACCGTTGGTTGCGCAGGCAGGGAACTGTCCCTCGCCCGGCCTGCCGGTGCGCCGCGCGGCGGTCGCAAAATTGTTTCGACGCGAGTGTGAGTTAGCTCACCATTGAATGCACGAGCCGGTGGTACCGATCGCCGTAACGGAGGTCCACCATGCGTCACCGTACCCATGCTGACCGACAGAGGCTGCTCCGGCAAAGCGGCGAAAGAAATAACCGCACGGATACCGTCGTCGCGACGGTCTGGCTTGTTTTCTACGTGCTCGCGATCGGCGTTGCGATTTCATCGCCGGCAATCACGCGCGTCATCGATCTGGCGGCCCGATAGTCGGACATGCCGGTGAAGACACACCAGATCGGCTACTTCCTCGCGCTTTGCGAAGAGCAAAGTTTCACGCGCGCGGCGAGGCGCTGCGGTGTCGCGCAGCCCTCGCTGACGCGCGCGATCCAGGAACTGGAAAGCGAATGTGGCGGCCCGCTGTTCGAGCGCGGAAAAGCAAACGTCAGCCTGACCAGACGGGGACTCACCCTGAAACCTGAGTTCGTGCGCGTTGACCGCGCCCTCTCCGAGGTCGCGCGCAAGACCGCAGATTTCAAGACCCAACCTGAAGTGAAAGTTAATTCTGAAACAAGGGAGACATACATGCGTGTCGTAGCCGTTACGATCCTGGCAATTGCGATCATCGCAGTGGGCCTGGCACTACGTCCAACACCGTTCGCGACAGCAGCGGTGACGGACCAGACGAGCAATCAGATCGACCCCTACGCGTTGCAGTCGGCAACCGACGTCAAGGCGCTTCCCTGGCAGGTTCCGGAGAACCTCTTCTGATCGGCTTTTTCTGATCTTGCTCCTCGACGGGAGATCACTGGGAAAGGTGATCTCCCGATTGCGTTACCGACACGATGACCGGAATTCGGTGTGAGCCGCTTCACGCACGTCGCGCGCCGCATGCGATACGACCCACGGCATCAAACGGGAAAAACGGCAATGCTCAGAAACGTTTCGGAAAACCTCTTCCCTGACCGTGCATCGAATTCCGAAACACGCGGTCCCGGCGCAAACAAGCGCGCGCGTGAACAGGGTGCAGAATCACAAATGCTGATGGAGAGAAAAGTGTCGTTGCAAACATTCAACCACATCAATGAACACCGCCTCGGCCTCGCGAGCTCGGTGCTGCTCACCTTTTTTGGTCATATCGCGGGTGGCCTTGCGGCTTTGGGCAGGCGATTCATGAATGCTCTGTGCGAATCGCGCCTGCGTCAGGCCAACCGGGTTATTGAGCAATACCGGCACTTGGCCGATCGCGCGAATGACTGATCCGTCAAGGATTGCTCGGCAGGAGATTTCGCCCCCGCCCTGTGGCCACCTTATGGCGGCCGGAGACCGGCCATCATTGGCATTTTCGGCCTCCGTCGCCTGGGCGCCGGGGTCATGAATGAATTCTTAAACTTCATTACCTACCATCCGGATACCGCCGAATGAACGGCCCAAGTCCGGTCACTAAAGGCATCACAAGCCATGTCTTCTAGCGCCGCGATCGACACCACTGCACATTGTCCCCAGTGCCGGACGGTCATGGTGCACGTCGCGGTGACGCCGCATCCGGTCGTTCGCACCATGCAGCGGAACACTTTCGTCTGCTACACGTGCAAACGCACGCGGACTTATATGTTGCCTGGCACAGTTCAAATTGAAACGTGCGCAAGCGAGATTGCACAGCGCGCATAGGTCATTGCCCCTAACGATTATTACCGACGATGCTTGATCGCAGAAAAGATTCCCGCCCTTCAACGCACCTGCGCGGCCTCATCAAATACGGCGCGGCCGGACAGCAAATGGCGTGTTCGGTTGAAAACCTGACATCGACCGGCGCCGGCCTTCATGTCGGCACGACGTTCGGATTGCCGCGGGTATTTCAGTTGAGTATCGATGGCGAGCCGCAGGCCCGGCACTGCCGGGTCATCTGGACGGAAGGCAAAAGGCTCGGCGTTTCTTTCGAATAGGCCAAACGCCGGCCGCTAGCGCACTCTCATCCCATCATCACTCTGGCCCACGCAACAAATGCGTAGAACTGAGATGGATAGGCGATGAAATAAAAGATCAGCGCCGGTGGTGCCAACAAAAACAGCCATTCACGCATTGGCGGCTCCTGCGAACAGAACCGCATTGTTCAAATTACTTACTTAGAAGTGCATAAGATGATGTATCGAGTTTTCGCCTAGGGTGATTTAATTTCACGGACAATCTTAGTCAAACGTGACGCCGATCTTCGTATCCGTTCTCCAGATCGATCGGCAGGCGCGGCGAACCCCTTCGATGATGACCTCGAAATTTGACGGGATCCCATAGGTCGTCGACACCTGCAGGCAGGCCCCGGTGTCCGACAGGTTGCGGACAGCGCAGTCGAGCTTCGGCGCCTTCTCGCTCAGAATGATTTGCGCATTTTTGAGGATGCGCTTGCGAAAGATGTCTTGTCGTTTTTCTTGCACAGCCCGGAGCCCAGAATCAGTCAGGCCCTAGGTGACTAGGCACATTGCCCAAAGTCAACAATCCGCCTGTGCCGAAACTCACAAGACCGGGCTATCCGAAAGTCTACCCATCAAGCGGGCTTGTGGCCCAGGGCCGCGAGGGCTTCGTTCTTGCGCACGATCTCTGCTTCCAGGCGGCTGATATTCTCGAACAGCCGCTCGCTGGTCAGCCGCAGGAAATAAAATCCGAACTGCGGATTCTGGAAATAGAGCTCCTTGACCTGCTGATAGCCCGCCGTCAGCACCTCGCCGTCCTCCAGGCATTCGATCGTCTGCGTTCGCCGGTTGCCCGGGGCGAGCAGGCCGAGGTCACCGAAGACCTGGCCAACCGGAAGTTCAATTCCGATTTCAACGAGGCGGTAGCGGCCACTCACGCTGTAATACATGGCGTCGGCCAGATCGCCTTTTCGAAAGACAATATCGCCCTTGTGAAAGCGACGGCGCGACATGAACGGCTTCAACCAGTCGATCGACGTTTCGCCGTAGGATGCCGCCGCCTCCACGTCGTGAATCAGTTTCCGCATCTGCTGCAGGCGCACGGTATTCAGGGGCAGAAGAATCAAGTTCAGGATCAGCGTCGGGTAAATTCCGCTGAAAAAGCCGTAGATGATGAAGAGCGCATTGCAGGTCATGCTCACGACGCGCAGAGGGATCATCGTCTTCATCGCGCACGTGATGATACTGGACGCAACCGCCGCGTAACCGAACCACATTGGCCATTCGGTGTGCCTGATAAATTCCATACTTATCCCCCAGGTCGGCTTCGTTCGTCCCAGTTCCCGTCGCCCCCGGCCATCAGGCCGGCATCAAGCCAGTGAAACCTAACACAGGCATGACCAGGGAAATAAGCACTCCCCGGCTCAATCGGTTGCGGGCCGGAAAGGGGTGGATTGCCTGAATTCGAGCCTCGAATGGCCAAAGCGAATCCGCCTGCTTGCCGTTTGTTGCAGGAGCGCTTCGCGGGATCGCGATGAGCGCCGAATGGGCTGCACCTGCAATTGCATCACGGAGATGAACGCTTTCGCGCGCGCAAATTTGCACATTGTCGTTTTTGACAAACGCACGAGCGCGCATGCCCAAGCGCATTCATCGCGAATCATTCATTTTGGGGATTCTACGAGTTCACATTCATTATATCGCTAGATGCCGAGGTAGGCCGCCTGAACTTGCGGGTTATTGGCCAGCTCCGCGCTGGTACCGTGCATGATCACCTTGCCGCTCTCCAGCACATAGGCTCTCTCTACCAGCCCTAACGCGCGGCCGACATTCTGCTCCACCAGAAGGATCGCGGTCCCCATCTTGTGGATCTCCTGGATCTTCTCGAAGGTGACGTCGCACATCACCGGCGCCAGGCCGAGCGATGGCTCATCGAGCATCAGCAACCGCGGCTTGAGCATCATGCCGCGGCCGACCGCGAGCATCTGCTGCTCGCCGCCGCTCATGGTGCCGGCCAATTGCTTCCGGCGTTCGGCGAGACGCGGGAAAATGCCGTAGACCAGATCGAGCGAGCGGGCCCGTTCGGCCTTGGCGCGCGGCGCATAAGAGCCAATCTCGAGGTTTTCATTCACCGTCATTTCCGGAAAGACCTGGCGGCCTTCCGGCACATGGGCAATGCCCAGCTCGGTGATCTTGTGCGGCGGCAGGGACGCGAGATCCTGACCGAGAAAGGTGATGCTGCCGGCGGTCAACTTCACAAGGCCGGAAATGGCCCGCAATGTCGTGCTTTTCCCGGCGCCATTGGCGCCGAGCAACCCCACCGCCTCGCCTTCGCCGACCTTGATCGTGACGCCGCCGATGGCAGGCACTCGTCCATATGATGCGCTCACGCCATTGAGTTCGATCATGGCGCGGCCCCTGCCGGAACGTGGGTGTATCCCGAGCCGAGATAAGCGCGGATGACTTCCGGATTTTCGACGATTTCCTTCGGGCTGCCTTCGGCGATCTTCTGCCCGTGGTCGAGCACCACGATATGTTTCGCCACCGCCATGATGGCGCGCATCAAATGCTCGACGATGACGATCGTGAGCCCGCGGCTCGACAGCTTGCCGATCAAGGCGACCGCCTGGTCAACCTCAGCCGGATTGAGCCCCGCCATCACTTCGTCAAGCAGCAGCAGCCGCGGCTGCGTGGCCAAAGCCCGCGCCATTTCAAGGCGGCGCTGGTCGATGGTCGTGAGATCACGGGCCGCAGTCCCCTCGCGCGCCGACAGACCCACGAAATCGATGGCCTCGCGCGCCTTGGCACGCGCGCCGTCGGGTTTTCGCTCGCGCAGGAAGGCGCCTGTCATCACGTTGTCGAGGACGGTCATGCCCCCGAATGGCTTTGCAATCTGGAAGGTGCGCGCAAGCCCATGCGCGCAGACGTCATGCGGCCGCAGCCCGACCATCTCTTCGCCGAACGCGGATACCGAGCCTGCATCAGGCCGGTAAAAGCCCATGATGAGATTGAACGCGGTCGTCTTGCCGGCGCCATTCGGACCGATCAGCGCCAGTGTTTCGTTTTCACGCACGGTGAAGCTGACGTCCTGCACCGCGCGAAGGCCGCCGAAGCGTTTGTTGAGGTTATTGATGACGAGGGCGTCGGCCATTGTTTCACCCCTTCGCCGATTTGTGATGGCGGCGGGCGTAGACTTCGAAGACGTAGCCCATGATGCCGGTGGGACGCCACAGGATCACCGCCATCAGGATCAGGCTATAGACGGTGAGCTGAACGCCGCTGATTGAATTGCCCAGCCAGCTTTGCAGCAAGGCCGATGTCGTCTCCAGCAGCACGGTGCCGATCACCGGGCCCCATAAAGTACCAATACCGCCGACAATGGCGACCAGCGCGGCCTCAATCGAGATGTTGAAGTTGAACGCCGTCTGCGGATCGATGAAGTAGATGTATTGCGTATAAAAAGTGCCTGCCAGTGCCGTCAGGAATGACGAGATCATGTAGATCTCGCGCTTGACGCGCGGCACATTGATGCCGATGGCTTCGGCCGCGTCCTCGTCCTCGCCGATGGCAACAAGGTAATAGCCGATGCGGGAGCGCTCAATCCACGCCGTGATCGCCAGCGCGATGGCGAGCAAACCGAGCACGATGTAGTAATACGGCGCCTTGCCTTCGAATTGCATCATCAGCGGCGCGTTGCCGAGATTGGGGATGGTCGTGCCTTCGGCGCCCCAGGCAAAATCGCGGAACTTGAGAAACACCAGCATCAGAACCTGGGCGGTCGCGATGGTGGCGATGGTGAAATACGGGCCGCGCAGGCGGAAACACAGCCATCCAATCGGCAGGCTGGCGAACATCCCGACAAAGCCCCCGGCGACCATGCCGATCCACGGCGAGATTCCGAAATCGATCTGCAGCAAAGTTGATGTATAGGCGCCGAGCCCGAAGAACGCGGCATGGCCCAGCGAAAGCTGCTTGGCGTAACCACCCAGTAGATTCCACGCCGTGCCAATGAAAGCGAACAGCAGGACCCGGATGAGAATTTCGAGCGCAAACGAGCTTTTGACCACCAAAGGCAACGCCAGCATCACCGCGATCACAACGGCGAGCACGAGGCCGCCCCACCCCCGGAGCGGCATCAGCGTCGCCTCCCGCCGGCCAGGCCGCTCGGGCGCACCGCGAGCGTGGTGAGCAGCAGCAAGAAGACGATAATCAAGCCGGAGTCGGCGCCGATGAACTGGATGCCGAGCAACTCGGCGATGCCCATCAACAGGCTGGCAATCAAGGCGCCGATCACGTTGCCGAGCGTGCCGAGCACCACGGCAACGAAGGCCATCAGCACAAAGACCTGCCCGACCAGCGGATAAGCCGGATAAAACGGCATCAGCAGCGAGCCGGCGGCGCCGGCAAGCGCCAGCGCAATGCCGAGCGCAACCGCAAAGACCCGGTTGGGGTTGATGCCCATGAGCTGCGCGACGTCGCGGTTTTGCGACGCAGCCCGCATCGCCTTGCCGAGATCGGTCGTGTGCAGAAAGACCCAGAGGACGCCGCTCAGAACCATCGCCACCACGAAAGCGATGAGCTTTGCCACCGGGATATAAAGGCCGCCGATGTGGAAGGCCTCGTCCGAGTACCAGGTGTGCACCGTGCGGTAATTTGCTGTCAGCAACATCAGCGCCAGATTGACGATCAGTAGTGAGAGCGCAAAGGTCAGGAAGATCTGGGGCAGGTCATTGAGCCCGAGCACCCTGCGGATCAGGAACTGCTGGACCAGGACGCCGATGACGAACAGCACCGGCATCGACACGATCAGCGAGACGATCGGGTCGATGCCGAACTGCGTGGCCAGGAAAAAGCTGATGTACATCCCGATCATCACGAATTCGCCCTGGGCGAAATTGACGATCTTCACCACGCCGAATATCAGCGTGACGCCGATGCTCACCAGCGCATAAATTCCCCCGATGAGCAGGCCGTTGATGACGGCCTGGGCCACGATTTCCAGCATTGCGGCTGGGGGCGCTTAGGTTTTCAACAGCGGAGCGCGCGCGTCTTCTTTCGGGAAGACGCTGGCGAGATCGCCGTTCTGCCACTGCACCCCGACCGGGCGGCCGTAGACGTTCTTGCCGTCAGGACCGAACTGCACCTTTCCGCCCGGCGCCATCGCAGCGTAGCCCTTCGAGACGTCGAGCGTGGATAGCGCATCGCGCACTTTCTGCGGATCGGCCGAGGCCGCCCGTTCAAGCGCATCGGCCAGCATGAAAGTCTGCGCAACAAGACCGCCGGCATATTCAAACAGGAATTCGCCGGTGCGTTTCTTGTATTCGGCATTCACCTTCTGCGCCTCATCGCTCATGTCGTGGTTCCAGTGCGCCACGCCTTGCAGGCCTTCGGCGAGTTTACCGACGTTCTTGTAGAAGTCGGGAATGACGAAGCCGCCGGAGCCGCCATTGATCGCGACGTTGAGACCAACCTGCTTGACCGTGCGGACGATCAGGATGAGGTCATTGAGGTACGACACGGAGAACAGGGCGTTGGCGCCGGATGCCTTGACCTTGTTGATGAGCGGACTGGCGTCGGTAAATCCGGCCGAATAGGGCTCGAACATCACGATCTCGACGCCTTCACCAGGCGCCAGTTCCTTCAACCCGTTCGATGTCGATGTGCCAAACGCGGTGTTCTCGAAGATCACCGCGACTTTCGGCTTGTCACCAACCAGCTTCGACATTTGCAGCTGCGCCTTGGCGAATTGCGAAGCGCGCGCGAATGGCGTGAAGGTATATGAACGGCCCTTGTTCAGCATGTCGGAGCTCGAGCCCGTGATGATCGGCACCTTGGCGCGTTCCGCCACTTCGCTGGCAATCAAAGTGAGCGCCGAAGCAAAGCAACCGTGGACCGCGGAGAGCTTGTTGCCGGAAATCAACCGGTCCGTTTCCGTGCGGGTGACGGTCGTATCGCTCTGCACGTCGGAGAGAATGAGATTGAGCTTGGCGCCACCCAGCGATTTGATGCCGCCGGCTTCATTGACCATCTCGACCGCGAGCTTGGCAGCCGCGGCGCACCCTTGCCCGATCTGAGCCATGCTTCCGGTGACGGGATACAGCCCACCAATGTTGATGGGGTCAGCCGCCCAGCCTCTGAGCGGAATCGCGCCAAATGCGGCGGTGGCGAGCGCGCCGCCCGCGGCCTTCTTGAGAAAGTCTCTGCGATGTAGAAATTTTTTCGGCGTCCGGCTCCGGCCCTTTTTCATTTGCGCCTCCCTGCGGCGTTAAAGCGTTCGTTTCTCTCCTGGTAGGGGTCGTGGCAATGCTGTTGCCATCGTGTTGTCTGAGCCTGCGACTATAACGCTTGTGGGGCGCGCAACAATAGAGTTCGCCGCCTGGTTTGCCTTTGCCAAGCATGCGCGGACGAAAGTCCGTCACACCGGTCACTCTGAGAATTCAGTTCGCCGACGATAAATGAGCAAAGCGCCCGCGCGGCGAATTGCGAGACGGCCTGCAATCGCGTGTCCCGAAACTCATCTGCGCGCAACGGGACTTGGTTGGCTTGCGCGCCAACGCACATGGCCCCCTGCTCCGCTCGTTTTTCCTGAAAACAGGGATTTTTAAGGGGAATTTCGCAAAATCGTAAGGCCGGGAGCGAGCGCGCGCCAACCTTCGCGCAGTTATTCTACTGCCCGGCTGTTCTTTTGCGCCGTATAATTCAGTGAATTCCGCCTTTGCGACATTGTGGATACCACAATAGAACGCCATATACCTCAGACGTCGAATTTCCTCCCAGGAGAATGAATGAGCAGCTTCAGAAGCCCCGACCTTCTTGAGCGTCGGAATAATGCCGCCCTCGTCAAAAAAGCGACGCTTGAAAAGTTTCGCGTCACTCGCCAAGACCCTGCGATCGAACAGCGGCGCCTCAATAGGGTCGCCGTAAGCGAGGCGCGCACCGCCCGCGCTGCCGAACGCGAAGCCGCAAAGGAGGCGCGTAATATTGAACTGGCCGCGCAAGCGGCGCGTGCGGCTGAACTCGCCGCGCAGGTACAACTCGAGGCCGAGAAAGCCGAGGTGCTCGCTAAGGCCGAAGCGGCCGAACGCGACGCAACACTGGCCGCGACGCAAAAAGCCGAGCGTGACGCTCGCTATGCGGCGCGCAAGGCCGCAAAAAAGGTCCGGCGACGCGGGTACTAGCGGCTTTCGCAGTATTTGCTCTTACCCCGGACGCGGTCACTACACATCAATTGGTCAGTGCCCGATTCGGAATGAATGCGATCACACTGACCAAAAGTCCGAGCCCCCCTATGTCCGCTCTTCCCGAAGCTATTGGGGAGTGATGCGGACATCGGAAATTCAAGTTGTCATGTCTGCTTATGACCCAAAGCGGACATTCGGCCTTTGGATTGGCCGTAATCCGGCATGGCGTCCCTGCTTAGTCTTTTATACCATTGGTGGTTGTGGGCGACCGCCGGGGGGCACGTGCAGCGACGCGGGCGAAGCAGAAGACTGACGAAAAATCATCGTCCTGAGAGGTCTAAGGCTCGCAAAGCGCCGACCCCTCATGCGTCCATTTCCTATCTGCAAAAACGACTAGAACGGAGAACCCACGAACGCGAGGACGCGCTAGAGCAACTGGCGGCGACCTCCGACGTTCTCAAAGTCATCAGCCAATCAACCTTTGAACTACAGGCGGTCTTTGACCGACTTGTGAAGTCAGCGACAAAGCTCTGCCGTGCCAGCTCATCCGTAATTTGGCGACCGGCCAGTGATGGTAGATATCATCTGGCTGCGAGCTACGGCGTGTTGTCCGAGTTCAAAAGTCGTTTGCAAGCTCTCGCACTTAAGGCTGATGGGCGCTCTGTCGTGGGCCGCTGCCTGCAAGCGGGCAAAACGATTTATGTGCCCGATCTAATGGCGGATCCGGATTACACTAATCGCCAAGCAGTAGAGTTCGGCGGCTATCGCGGATTGCTGTGCGTGCCTCTGATACGCGAAAGCACTCCCATCGGCGTTCTGATGATTGCGCATACCTCTTTGCGTAAGTTCAGCCCACAACAAATCGCGCTAGCCGCTACATTCGCCAGTCAGGCTGTCATTGCGATAGAGAACACTCGACTTCTTGATGATCTGAACAAGCTCAATCAACAGCTTGAACAGCGTGTCGCGGACCAAGTAGCCGAAATTGAACGCATGAGTAAGTTGCGACGTTTCCTGCCTCGTCAAGTAGCAGACCTCATCGTGGCTTCCGGATCGGAAAAGCAGCTTGAAAGTCATCGCAGCGAGATCACCGCGTTGTTCTGCGACCTACGCGGGTTTACCGGCTTCTCTGAAAGTTCTGATCCTGAAGACGTGATGGCCTTGTTGCGTGATTACCATGCGTCCATAGGCGGCATCATAAACAAATATAACGGCACACTTGAACGCTATGCTGGCGACGGGGTGATGGTCGTATTCAACGATCCAATGCCGGTTGATAATCCGGCTCTCCAGGCCGTATTAATGGCGGTTGACCTGAGAGCGGCAATCGGAGGCTTAATCGAGAAGTGGCGTAATCTTGGGCACGACATTGGGTATGGTATCGGGATCGCGCACGGGTTTGCCACGCTAGGAACAATTGGCTTTGAGGGGCGCTTCGACTATTCCGCTATTGGCACTGTGTGCAATGTTGCCTCTCGACTTTGCGACGAAGCCAAGTCCGGACAAATCCTGATCACCCCACGCGTATTCTCCGCAGTTGGAAACGAAATTCTGGTTGAGCAGGCAGGTGAATTTTCGCTCAAAGGAATTCGCCGCCCCGTAACCGCTTATAATGTGTTAGCGACCAAAGCCGCGAATTAGTTCATCGGGTAATTGAAGCTTCGCTGTTGGCATTGGCGCGGCAACCTGTTGGGTGCTGCACCGCCCCAAGAACCGTAACGGTCGCGTCTTGATGTTATGTCGTCTACCGAACTACACGGGTCAATCGGGTAGATCAATTATTTGATGAACGTTTGTAATCGCGTATGCGACGGGTCTTCCGCCAATGGATTTGAAGTTCACATCGACAACAAACCCTTTTTTATAAACGTTTTCGTCAGCTTCACGGATTTCATGTTTAATTCGTTCTTCGGCTAACTCAGAACCGTAAACCAGAGGCAAAGACCGGTCCGATATTTCTTCAATCTTGACCTTTTCCCCCGATGGCTTGCCGACCGTCACGTCGCCGATATCCGATCTTGTGAATCTCATCAGGACCCGCCTGTGATCCGCGTGCTGTGTTTTTTCCAGAAGTGTTTTCTGACGCTCGACTGCTTTCAATACCTCACGTGCGTCCGAGGACTTGAATTTAAATGCCGCACGTATCTTTTTCTTTCCGTTTTCGAAAGTAACCGCTTCGATCTTGGCACTGCCGTTCGCGTCTGTAGCAACGGCTTTTACGGCATCGGCCCAATCGTTAAGTTCTGAACGCGATTCTGGCGCGTTGCCTTTCCCACTGAGGAGCGATTCAAATCTTTCCTTCCAAACACGCAAAAATTTTTCAATGATCAGGGATTTTTCCATGTCATCGATGAAAGGAGCAACCATCGACAACCATGGAATCAGGTCGACGATGATGCTCCCCGATCGAACTTTGCGTACAAACAGATCCGCTTCGCCCGCAAGATCGGGCTCGGCTTGTCGGATAAACCGGTCGTATTCGTTTCCCAGAGACGTAAAGACACCGACAAAGGCGCCAAGTTCAATTGGCTCCTTCGTGTCCAACGTGAGAACGATATGGGGCTTACCTACTGCCATGGACTGGGAGACACTTTGAAGGATGCATGCGCCCAAAATGGCGTAGGGAATGCGGACGGAGCCAATGTAAATTCCATCGCCTGCCGACCGAGCCTGGCGAGTAAATGCATCATTCGGGCTTTGCCGAACTAATCGCGACCAGATTTTTGTGACTGCTATTTCCGGCTTGACGTACGCGCGCCGTCGGCGACTTCCGCTTGCGTAGCGGAATCCTGACTCCGTTCGGTAACTCTACGAAACGCCGAACGAATTCCCCGCAGCTTTCTACAACGTACTTCGTCCCCACAGGCAAGCGCCGTGGCAAATGATACGCGCTCGTCACTTGGCTTCCCCCAGTCCCCAGACTTACTGAATAATTATTTGAAATCTCTTTGGCTGTATTTTGTCAGAATTGCAGTTATCCGCAGATTCAACAGTGACGACTCCGCGCAAACCGGATTGCAATACCATTGATGGTCTGGGGTTACCGTTATGTCCAAAGGCCAAAGTGAGCCTGAGCAAAAATGGACATCACATTGATTGCCTCCGATAAATCTTGTCAGCGGACGCAATCCAAAATCTGCTGGAGTCCTACCCGTGAATGTCGGCGCTTATCCCGAACGCGGACAATAACTGACGCCGGCGGAATGTCCGCTTTGGGTCAAAAGCAGACATGTGCAATGCAATAATCCATTTCCGCTAAGTGCCAATTGCGGCGATCAGCAGATTTTTTTCACGGCCGCAAGTTGCGATTGCTTGCGTTGCGCGTCGCGGGAAGCAACTATCCCAAAGCGAAAAGAGGGGGGCATTTATATGAAGTTTTTCCGTGTCGTGATGGTGGTCGCCATCATTGGATTGCTCTTTGCGCTTTCAATCATTCCTCCTGCAACGGCTGCCGAACTTAAAATTCTGACCGCTCGCGCGGGCTGGACAGTTCTGACCAAGATTGGACCAGAATTTGAGCGCGCAACCGGGCATAAACTGAACGTTATCTCCGGCTACGGTCCCGATTTCGCGAAAAGTATAAATGCGGGCGAACCGTTTGATGTTTGGATTACGGGCAACACCATCATCGAAGGACCAATCAAGAATGGCAAAATTGCCACCGATACCCGCACCAACCTCATGAGATCGGGGATGGGCGTCGAGGTGCGCGCAGGTGCACCCAAACCCGATATCAGTTCTGTCGACGCGTTCAAGCGTGCTCTGCTTAGCGCCAAATCGGTCGGCTATATCAAGCCAAACAGGGTTCACGAACTGATTGAGCGGCTCGGACTGACTGAGGACATTAAATCCAAGGTGACAACGCCGGAAACCGACATCGTCTCAGAGATGGTGGCCAAGGGCGAACTCGAACTCGGTATCGTCGTCACCACTCAGATTCTAACGACACCCGGCGTAGACTTCGTCGGGCCGGTCCCGGCGGAAGTACAATACTTTTTCGAGTTCGTAGGCGGCGTCAGCGCCAATTCCAAGGCTCCGGCTGCGGCTCGAGAGTTGCTCGATTTTCTCAGGGGGCCGGTAGCTATTCCCGTCATCAAAGAGCAGGGAATGGAGCCGACCTGAGCTGGCACCACGTACTCCTTGCTTTCGAATTGCGCACGCGAAACGAGAACAGCACAGCCATAGCGTCCGGGATACGATTGACTTGAGTAAAAGTCGGAACTTATTTTAACGCAGAAGCTTTTCCTATTAGAGCGCGGTTTTTTTCATATCGAAATCACCGATGTCTTAATCGGGAGTGAGTGATGAACATTTTTTACATAATCGGTGTCGTGGTCGTCGTACTCTTCGTTGCGGGCTACTTCGGACTTCACGTCTGAACAAGACGGTTCGGCGCTACATTGTGACTATCAAGAGCGCCGGGCTGTTTTTGCGCCCCTATTTTAGATCCTGCATTTTTGACACGGCTATGGGCGCTCACGAAGCCGTACCTGGCTGGAACGATCGGCCGTCCACGGTATTGCCTTCATAGCGTTTTCAAAATGATAGGAGCCCGCGATGATTGCTCGTTTTGCAATAGTAATTGCTATCGTCGGAGGTATTTGCAGTGCACTACCTGCCGGCGCAGAAGAGTTGGGCGTAGGTATCACGGTCGGATCTGGTGATCGGGATCGCGACCATGACCGTGACCGTGATCGCGATAGGACGGTTATCATCAAGAAAGACCGCGACCACGACGCAGACAGAAATAGAACGGTCATCATCAAGAAGGATCGCGACGACGATCACCGAACGGTCATTAAAGACCGTGACTGAACTAGGAAATTTGGCGACCTCCCTCCCGGGAGGCCGCTATCGTTTCAATCCGATCTGAACTCAGTCTGCGGAACCATTGACCGTGGCCGTTAGTACGAAACCTAGAAGGTTGGGACGATGACATTGGAAACCGGAGTTCGCACGCAAATAGCCGTCTTGATCTATTCGATGACGAACAGCGTTATGTTCGGTGCTGGTCTCATTTTTGTTCTGATGGTGCCCGCGCTGAACGCGAACGCTGGCTTCTGGATTTCGGCGGTCGTCGCGGCAAGCCTGATTTTGGCGGCGCCGTTCGCATGGTTGGTCGCTCCGCGGCTCCGTGCCCGCTACTGGCGGCAGAAATTGTTGGCAAAGCCATCAATGCTGGCTAATGCCCCAACACACGACCACTAAGTGGCAGCTGATATGGTAAGAGGGCTCAAACACATAGATTTAATTCTCGGGAGCAGTGTCCTGGGAGCACTTCTGCTTATCGCAGTCAGTGGTGCATTCTTGTGGCTGGCACTGTGAAATTTAGAATCAAATTGATGTCCGCTTTTCTTCCAATAGCCCGAACATGCGCGGAGATTTAGGGATAGCGGACAGATAGTTTGTCAAATTCGGGACGCGGAGACTTTATCGTAGAGCAACAAGCCCGCTAACGGCGGGCGATCAAGGTGCAGCTGAGTTATGGTCGCATAGGGTAACTCGGTTATAAGGGGGGAAAGGATGCCTTACGCATTAATTACGGCACTCATCTTCACGTTAGTAGCGATCTTGCACGGCTGGAGGATTTTTAAAGGGTGGACCGTGCAGATTGGACCCCATTCCGTTTCCATGACTGTTTCGTGGGTCGGCCTTATCGTTGCTGCGGTGCTCGCGTTTTGGGGCTTTTCGCTGAGCAGCTAGCGCGAGTAGCGACATCACCAGCGGACATTCGACTGCGACGCTTCAATGTCCGCTAAGTGCCAATTGCGGACATTCCTGAATTGACGGGTCAAAGACAGAAAGACTGCCTTGTGTTGGTCTCTCTATATCCGATAGTGCGCGCGCTTTACGCCGGAGTCCTGTAGTCGCAGGAATGAAGGTTGACCCAATATCGGATATCAAGAACACTCGTCGGCCGCACGAGTAGCGTCCCTGTCTTTTGTTGGGAGGATTAAATGCGTTCTATCACCGCCGTGTTGCTCACCATGATGGTCTCCACCATTGCACAGGCGGGCGAATATATGGAGAAGACGCCGTTTCAATTGTCCCGCGCGTTTTCACCCGGCGTCATCACATCAGGAGGAAATACGGTTTGGGTCGCCGGCCAGACCGCAACGCAAGATAGTCAAGGAAACAACATCGCCAATAATTTCGAAGCCCAGGTCAAACAAGTGTTTTCTCAGGTTGACGGCGTCTTGAAACGCGCCGGCGGCAGTCTTGACAACGTCGTAACGATGACGGTTTTCATCAAGGAATCGCGGTATGGCGATAAGTTCGTCGAAATGCGCAAGGACTTTTTTAAGAATGGAAACTATCCGGGCAGTGCACTGATCACGGTGACGAACTTCGCGAGGCCCGGCATTGAGATCGAGATTCAAGCTGTCGGCGTGATCGGTGATGCTTGCTCGACCGAAAATCCTTGTTCGGCCGAAGGAAAAGCCAAAAAAGTACAGAATAAATAAACCGGCCCCTCGAGCCAAAATCCACTGATTGTCTGCTTTGCCCGTAAAAGCCGACATGGACCGGCAACGGCATCGACCTCTTACTCCGGCATCACCTCGCCAGAGCCGCCAAATTCTTTGGGAAAATCCTTCAGCTTGGGAAGTCCGTCCCGCATAGGCAAAACTGTCTCGGCATAGTTGACGTGGACACCCGCGGTGAACTTCAACGTCGGTAAGGTCGCTGCAAATACATCCACCAATCCAAGCGGAGGATGATTGGTCAAAAGATGGCCACCGCATTTTCTGCAGAACTGCCGTTGACTGACTTCTGTCTTTTGGAACATTGCAACATGTTCTGCACCTGCAGTAACCCGCACGGCGTCGGGCTTCCAAAGAGTAAAAGCATTCACTGGACCGCCGGACCACGATCGGCATGATCGGCAATGGCAATATCCCATAACTTCCGGATCACCAGAAACTTCTACATGAACAGCTCCGCAAAAACATTCGCCTTTGTGTGTTGCCGCCATTGTTGCTTCCTCCCCAGGTTTAATACCGGCACTCCTATTTCACCGCGGTAACGGGATCGGTTAGCCGCGGGTCCAGCGCTAACCTGGATTCCTGCCTGATATAACCCAGGACGACGAATCCATTATGATCCCGTCAGCTTCTTTCTTCTGAGAGTTGATGGCCTCTGCTAGCGCCGCTTCGATTTGCCCTCGCTTTGCCTCGGCATCTTTGCCTGCTTCTCTGAACACTTCTCCGGCAGGGCCGACGGCAAGCTGAAAATTTATTGCGTCCTCGACCGTTCTCCCGACAAGTACCGGGGCGTCGACCCGCTTGAAGGTGATGTCCCGATAACCGGCGATCTCCATCATCTTTGAAACCGTTGCCTCGTCCGCCATCGAAAATGGCCCCGGCCCACAGGTGAGAGCATCCTCACCGGGCGCTGGCAAAAACTTCAACACCACTTCCTTGGCCATGCTGAGCCATGGATTGTCATTGCGCGTACGCCAAACAATGTGCGTCATGATCCCGCCCGGTTTCAGTGCGGTCCGCATGTTTCTCAATCCTGCCACCGGGTTGGCAAAAAACATCGTACCGAAGCGCGAAAAAACGAAATCAAATTCAGGCTCGAAGTGGTCAAGTAATGCGTCACCATAGACGAACGAAATATTCTGCAAGCCCAGATTTGCTGCGTCCTTTCGGCCGTACTCCAGAAACGCTTCGCAGCAATCCTGGCCGACGACCTTGCCATTTGGGCCCACTCGCTGCGCCAACTTTATAGCGGTATCGCCAAAACCACAGCCAATATCGAGAACGCTGTCGCCTTCCTTGACCGGCAACGACGGAAAAATCGCTTCACTATGATGGGTCAGACCATCGACCAAGATGTGCTTGTATTTGATGAATTTCGGGACCAGGACTTCATTCCAGAAGTCGACGTATTGGGCGCTTTGCACGTCCGCTTCGACTGCGCTCATAGCCTTTTCTCCCAGAATGCCATTTTGAACTATAGCGCATTACTCAGCCGCTGCTAACGATGCGATATTCCATCTTCGTGAGACCCGCTTTGAGATATTCCTGAGTTTTCCTTGAGGTGCTCTCGATTTTTCCTTGGGGCGGACATCACTCCTTGCGCCTGGAATAACTTAGGCGGTGGCGGCGATCTTTTTCGTCTTAATGCAGGTGTATTTACGCTATTCTGGACATTCGGGCTTAACTGCGAAGATAGGGTGGAAAGGTAAAATGCCATGACATTAGTTCCCGACCTTGCCGTTTTCCAAAAAAGCCTCGCTGCGCTTCCGATTGCGACCTACCAGCCCGGTGAGACCGTGCTCAATGCTGGTTCGAAAACTGGCCTCCTGCTGATCCTAAAAAAAGGAACGGTGGCAATCTTCAGGGATGGCATCGAGATGGCCAAGGTGACGGAGCCTGGCGCAGTGTTCGGCGAACTCTCTGCATTGCTGGATCAACCACACACAGCGGACGTGCGTGCATTGGAAATGACGCAGTTTCACGTCGCCAATGCAGACGCCCTGCTCGTGCAGAACCCGGTCGCGCTTCTTTATGTTGCAGCAGTCCTTGCACGGCGACTTGACGGCGCCAATCGAACCCTCGTTGAGCTGAAACGTCAAATCCAAGTCGGCCGCCCTCGCAGTGCGATCGAAAAAACGGTTGCGAAGATGGAAGGGCTGCTAGGCTCAGGCGGCGCGAGTCTCACTGATGCCGGCCATTGGATTGTGTAATTTACATGTCCGCTATGGGTCATTAGCGGACATGACGCCGTCTAGCCGCAATGTCCGCTTTACCCCCGAAAGCGGACATCTATGGAGGCTGCGTCCGCGCCCTACCCATGCAAGTTTTGTCCCACCTACGCCATCACGGCGAGATGAGAAATTCGGTTGGTAAATCGCAGTCTTCAAAATCACGTTTGTTGGTGTCGAGATTTTCAAGGTTTACGAAAAGGCATTCGTCATGAACGAAGTGCGGGCCCGCGTGCCATGTCGCAACGTGAAGTTTGATTAGGCAGTTGCCTGGAATTCGAAATGCCGCGATCCGGCCAATCTCGGGGCGCGCGCCATCAGCAAGCTCTCTGGGCGGAGCGACGCCAATAAACCAGTCCTTACCCTGCATTGACCCCAGACACTGGCTAACGCGCCGATGACGTGCCATCTTGGAGAATGCAAGTCCATTTTTCTTGAGGTCCATTATCCACAAGCGCGGCGTACCATTCATAAGAATCAATTTCGGCTCTTCACAGCTGGTTTCAGGATTGTAATGGTTATTATCGAATTGCCCGCCTGCAGCGCGGGGATAAATAATTTCGCCGTATGGCGCAAATACCTTCGGCTCGAGCGTTCGCGCTGGGAGTTTGGTCACGGTCATAAGCGAGGTACCGCATTGGCTGTGAAGAATTAGAGCATGAACGGCCCTTCGCGGGTAGGTTTGTGGGTATCGCAAAGTCAATTAGTCGATCCCGAATTCGATCAATGACTTGCCTTCATAGTCAGAAAGAGGCTGTGTCCGCTTTACCCCGAAGGCGAAGATTTATCGGCGCCATTCGAATATCCGCTAAATGCTCGATGCATCGGTAGAGAGGCGCTGAAGAAACGGACCTCGTTCAATAGGGCGTTGCCGGCGCCTCTGCCGCCCCGGATTTGCGTGACGTCCGCTCGCGCATCCAATCGATGGTGAGCACAACTACGGCCGCTGTGACCCCCGCGGCATTAATCCACATTGCGCCCGCAAAGGTCTCTGGCGGTAATACGACCGCCAGTGCTATGACCGCGTAGAGCGCGCGCCCCACTACCTTGAGCCCCGCGAACGAGAAGCCGACTGCCGCCATGGTGCCAAGCCAGATGCCGAACAGCACTCGGCTGAAATTGAGGACGATCTCAATCACGCTTCCATCCATCAGCAGGCTTGGCGTGAGAACGAACAGAAACGGCAGCAGGAAGGTGCTCCAGCCGACGACGCACGCAATCCAACCGGTCGTCCAACCGTCGGTGCGCGCGATATTAGCGGCGGCATAAGCGGCGAAGGCAACCGGCGGCGTAATCATCGACAGGATGCCGTTGTACATGACGAACATATGCGCTGCCATTGGCGTCACGCCTAACTTTATCAGCGCTGGCGCCAGCAGTGTCGCGGTCAGGATGTAAACACTCACCGTCGGCAGGCCTATACCGAGCACGAAGGCTAGTACCGCGATCAGCAACAGCAGCAGGAATACGTTGCCGCCCGCCAGCGCCAAGAGCTGGATCGTCATGCTGAAGGCAAGGCCGGAAATACTCATGATCCCGACCATGACACCAGCGGCGGCGCCAATCAGGATGATATCGAGCGATACCCGCCCCGTTTCCATGATGGCCTTGAGCATATCGAGAATGCCGAGGCGCTTGCCCCGGTAGCCGAAAATCATCGCCAGCACCATCAGGATTGCGGTAGCGACGATGGCCGCCTTTTCCGGCGTGAGCATCGTCACGTCCGGGTACATCAGCGCGAATACAAGGAACACAATCGGCACCAGGAAATGCCAGCCGGATTTCAGCACATCCTTCACCCTGGGCGCGTCGGCGACCTTGGCGGCGCCGATCTTGTGCTTGGCGGCTTCCAGATCAACGTGAAAGAACAGGCACGCGTAATAGAGCAGCGCCGGAATAGTGGCGGCAATGCAGACCGCTCCGTAGGGCACCTGCAGGAATTCGGCCATGATGAAAGCGGCGGCGCCCATGACCGGCGGCATCAACTGCCCGCCAGTCGAGCCGACTGCCTCGATGGCGCCGGCGCGATAGGGCGTAAAGCCTGAACGGACCATGGTCGGAATCGTGACGATGCCGACCGCGAGCACGTTGCTCACCGCGCTGCCGGAAATCATGCCGAACAGGGCGGAGCCGACAACCGCGATCTTGGCCGCGCCGCCACGGAAGCTGCCCATCGCCGACATCGAAATATCGGCAAAGAAATCGGCGCCGCCGGTTCGCGCAAGCACCTGGCCGAGGATCGTGAACGGGATCACCACCATGACTGCGACCTGCAGTATAGAGCCGATCGCGCCGTTAATATCGAGGCCGAGATATACGGTCATCCTTTGCGGCGAGACGTAACGCGTCTGGAAATCGCCGGGCAGATGCGGGCTGATATAGACGTAAATCGCCATGGCCGCGATCATGCTGACGAAACCCCAGCCATTGGTGCGGCGACTTGCTTCCATGATGAGCAGGATCAGCAGGCCGCTGACGATCAGGCCGCTTAACGGGATCTGCGCCGCTTCGTCGGTAAGCGTGGCATAGCGGACCGTGATGTAGGCGCAGAGCCCGATCGAAAGAACAACTGCGGCCCAGTCGAACCAGTGCCGCGGCCGCGACGTATCGGCGATATAGGCGAGTGCCAATGTCAGGCCGAGACAGATGGTCAGCAGCTGTTCGGTATAGAACGATACGTTGAAGACTTGTCTGGGTATATCGAGCACCCAGAGCACGACGGACGCCACCAGCAGCGATTGGAAGACATTGGTCCAGAAAACAGTGGACCTGGATGCGGCGGAGGCAAATTCCGCCGCATCGGGAATGATCCGCTCTTCACTCACTGGATGGCCTTGGCCTGGATGTTGTGTTCCTTGAAATACTTCAAGGCGCCGGGGTGATACGGAATGTCGTAGGACTTGTAGAGCGCCGCGGCCGAGAAATCCCGCAAGGCCGGTTGGATCGAGATCAGGTCCGCCTTGTTCTTTTCCAGCATGTCTATGAGCTTGTAGACCGCGTCGTCACTTACTTTTGCATTGGTGAAGATCATGTTGTCCCAGGTGTAGACGCCCATCGGCTTTTCGACGCCGACGAAGAAGGGATTTGGAACCGCAGGCGTGAGATAGCCCTCGGGAACAATTTTCCTGGCGGCCGCCATCCCGCTTTCAGGGACTTCCAAAGCCCGGATGCCGCCAACAGTGGCGTCCACCTCACGCACTTTTGGCGCGCCAAAGGCGAAGAAGAACATGTCCGCTGCGCCAGACGTGAAATCGTCAGCGCCGCGGATCACGTTTGGGATCAGCACCGGCGTCACGTCCTTTTCGGTCAATCCGCCGGTCGCGAGCATTGCCCGCACGACCGGATCAATGGTGCGCATAGCGGAATAGCCCATGCCGACTTTCTTTCCCTTGAGATCGGCCATGGTTTTCATGTCGGTATTCTTCCGCACCCAAAAGGCGCCGCGCAGCGGATGCAATGACCCGATTAGCCGAAGATCGGCATTGCTAGCCTTAGCCGCTTCCACTTCGAAAATATTGGCGATGCCGAACTCGGCCTCGCCGCGGCCGACCAGCGGGATCAACACGGATTCGCCAGCGGTCGGCTGAACCACGACATTCAGGCCCGCTTTTTCTTTCAGGACCTTGGCGACCGCTGAGGCCGAGGTGTGATTGAGCGTGCCCGGTTGCATGGTCGCGAAGCCGTAGGTCTGTGCTGCGGCAAAGCCAGGGGTGATAATCACCGCGGCAATGCTGGCTAAAAATGCTGCAGCGGGTCCATATCCCGCTCGTGTCACGACTGGCATCACTTTTCCTCCCTTGTCGTTCGCTCCGATTTATATCGATTGCGCGGCGCAAAATCTGACCGTGAAATGCATTTGAGAGCGACCCTCTCCCGCACCGCGGGAGCGCCATTGGCAATTTTTGCACAGGATTAAAAGTTAAGCGAGGTTCGGGGGAATAAACCGTGGCTCAAGCGGGGGACGGTGCCCACCCTTCGAGCACAGATAACGACTATGTGCGTTCCTTGTCCCCTCGGAACGTTGCTAGCTTTCACGCTGGCCTTTGGGGGGGCGATTTCATCGAAGCCAAGAACATCACCTCAGGGCAATATCAAAAGCCGCGTCGATGAGCGGCGTGAGGAGGAAATGCCATGGCTACACGATCATCCCATCCGCTTTTATCTTGTACCGACGGCCTCGCTGCCGACTGGGCGGATTTCGTCCAGCTCGTTGGCCGCATTCTTCTGGGTCAGCTGTTTATTTTGATCGGCTGGACCAAGCTCACCGGCTACGCATTCTACGTGACGTATTTCACAGCTTTGAAAGTTCCCTATCCTGATATCTGGCCTTGGCCAATCGGGATACTCGAACTGGTTATCGGGGTGGCGCTTATTGTTGGCTTTGCGACCCGATATGCAGCGCTCGCAAGTCTTGTGTTCGTCGTCATCGCCACGGCATTAGCGCACCGTTATTGGGAATACCCTGCGGCACAGCAATTCGGCCAATACAACAACTTCGTCAAGAATCTCGCGATTATGGGTGGATCTTTATACATATTCCTGATGGGCGGCGGACGTTTCGCAATCGACGCATCGCTGGCAAAAAGCAGATAAGCACTGGCGTCGCGGGGCCTGCCATGGAGGCTGGCCCCAGTTTTTCGTTCAGCCGTGTCGAGCACACCTCACCGAGTGGAATCACCAAGCACCCGGTGGACACCGCTTCGTCGGCTGGAGGACAACCTGAGCCGCGGCGCTGCGTGGAAGGTGCGGGTAGGTTTGTGGGTATCGTAAATTCAATTAATTGATCACGAAGCCGATCAATCGCTTGGCATCACAATCAGAAGGAGGCAGCGTCCGCTCTTACCCCAAAGCGGACATGTGCAACGCACAAGCCGATGTCCGCTAAACGCCAATAGCGGACATACCGACGCCCCCCTTACGTGAAAGGCTACGTCCGCGCGTGCTCGTCGACGGCGACCTTTAGCAGGTATGGCTTCTCGCGCTTGCGTTCCACATCGAACTCTGAGCGGCCGGTGTAATTGATATGCCGACCATAGGTGTGCAGTGACATTGAAACGTTTTTTCCAACGTTCCAGACGCTGTGAATATGTTCAGGGTAGCAGCGCGTTATCTCACCAGCGGTTATCACTTGTTCGCCGCCGCGCTTAAGGTCGGCGTACCCGGGGGTAGCGCAGTCATCGAGCCGGTCGTAACTGATCTCCTTCTCCTCGCCCTCCATGCCGACAACAACCGCCCAAGTCTTATGGTTGTGTGGGGTTGTGCCTCGGTTCGGTAGCCACGAAACGAGAAAAACCGCCAAATCGTGGTTCGGCTCTTCGTGAAGCATGTGAACGCCAAACCCTTGTTCAGCGTCGCACTCACGATATTCGGGGCGAAACCACCCGGGCGATTGAGCGAATTTCTCGGCCAGCGGTGCCACTAAGTCGGTAATTTTGACCGGATCAGTTTCCTTAACAGCAATAGTCCGCAGGTCGTTCGCATACTGCTCAAGTGTGTACGCGACGGCCATTGCGTCAACCTCCTATAGTTAGAGGAACCGCAATCGACGATTTCTATGCAGCGTTATCGACCACTTCTTTGGCAGCATTGTCGATCACGATGGGGGCTTCGAAATACTGGAACTCGGGCTTAGAGCCGAAGATCGACTGGATTGCTTCTTCAAAGGCAGGACCATGGGCTTTCTTGGCAGCCTCGATGTTCTTCCAGAGGTAAACGCCACCGCCGCGGCGGGATGTTTCATCAAACAAAAAGGCCTTATGGATCAGGTCCGGGTTAGCCTGCCACATAGGCACGCGAGCGCGATACTTGGTCATGGCGTCGGCGCGGTTCATCCCGTCCGGCAAGCGAAACAACACGATCTCCGAAATCATGGTCACGACCTCCCTAATGGTGGGGTTTTCATTCTACCACTTGTGGGTGCAGGCCGAAAAGGTCCGGCGAGCGAAATGTCCGCTTTGGGTCATTAGCGGACATGACGCCGCCTAACCGCGACGCCTGCTTTGCCCCCGAAAGCGGACATTCATGTTGTGATCGGTTTCTTGCGAACAAAACTTTTCGGTTGCTGTGACTGGCAAGTCGGTCACTGCAGTGCGATCGAACCCAGTCTCCGGCGCCCTTCTCCAGAAAACGGGAATAATGGCGAAGACGCGCAGAGATTTTCGGCAATGATGTGCCGATGAATCCGTCAAATTCGGACACAGAAACTCTTCGCCTGACGCTGAAGCCCGCGAACAACGGGCTTCATCGCAACATTGTAGGGAAAATCTCTAGAGCCCGGACTGGGTGGCTGGGGCGCCAGGATTCGAACCTGGGAATGGCGGAATCAAAATCCGCTGCCTTACCACTTGGCTACGCCCCAAAAGGTACCGGAAAGCCGCCCCGAAGCGATTTCGCGTGCGGCGGCGGGACCATACCGGCGCGGGCCAGCGCGATCAATGTCCGCGCCACTCATATATACATATAGTCAAAGCGTGCGTTGACCGGCCCCGAGCCACCGCTAGATTAGCGGACCATGAGCTACCGCGCTCCGATTGCCGACATTGCATTTACGCTGAAACACGCCGCCGGCCTGAAAACCGCACTGGCGGAAGGCCTTTACGGCGACCTCGACGAGGAAACGATCGATTCGGTGCTGGCCGAGGCCGGCCGGTTCGCCAGCGACATCATCGCGCCCCTCAACAGCGTCGGCGATAAATTCGGCACGCCGTTCAAGGACGGCAATGTCACCACCCCGCCCGGCTGGAAAGACGCCTACACCGCCTGGGCGGCCGCCGGCTGGAACGGGCTTGCCGCGCCCGCCGACTGGGGCGGCCAGGAACTGCCACATGCATTGAATGCCGCCTGCGTCGAGATGTGGAACTCGGCCTCCATGGCATTCGGTATTGGCCCGGTCCTCACCATGGCGGCGATCGACGCGTTGCATGCCTACGGAAGCGACGCGCTCAAGCAAAAATATCTCGGCAAGCTCATCAGTGGCGAATGGATGGGCACCATGCAGCTGACCGAGCCGCAAGCCGGATCCGATGTCGGCGCGCTGCGTACCAAAGCCGAGCGCGCGAGCGACGGCAGCTACCGCATCACCGGCTCGAAGATCTTCATCACTTACGGCGAGCACGATCTCACCGACAACATCATCCACTTCGTCCTCGCGCGGCTGCCCGATGCGCCACCGGGCACCAAAGGCATTTCCTTGTTTCTGGTGCCGAAGGTGATGCCCGACGGCAAACGCAACGATGCGCGCGCACATTCGGTCGAGCACAAGCTCGGCATTCACGCCTCGCCCACCTGCACCATGGTCTATGGCGATAACGGCGGAGCCGTCGGCTACCTCATCGGCGAGGAACACAAAGGCATGGCCTGCATGTTCACGATGATGAACCGCGCGCGGCTCGCGGTCGGCCTGCAGGGTGTCGGCATCGCCGAGCGCGCGTTGCAGCAGGCCATGGCCTACGCGCGCGAGCGCAAGCAAGGCAGCGCCGGCGCAATCATCGCCTACCCCGACGTCAAACGCATGTTGCTGACCATGCGGGCGCTGACCGGCGCGGCGCGGGCGATATGTTACGCGACCGGCGTTGCACTCGACCGCTCGCTGCGCGCCAAAACCGATGCGGCACGCAAGACCGCGCACGAGCGCGCGTCGCTGCTGACGCCCGTGGCCAAGGCCTTCTCCACCGATATCGGCACGGAGGTCGCCTCGCTCGGCGTCCAGGTGCACGGCGGCATGGGTTACATCGAGGAAACCGGCGCCGCGCAGCACTATCGCGATGCACGCATCGCTGCGATCTATGAAGGCACCAATGGCATCCAGGCGGTTGACCTGCTGGCGCGCAAGGTTCCGCTCGACGGCGGCAAGACCGTTGCCCTCTATATTGATGAGCTCCGGCGCACGGTGAAATCGGTGCAAGCGAGCAATGCGCCGTCATTCGGCGAAACAGCGGCGCGCCTCGGCGAGGCCGTCGACAGCCTCGAGCGCGCGACGCGTTGGATTCTTGCGCAGAAGTCTTCCGAATCCGCATTGGCCGGCGCGACCCCCTATCTGCGATTGTTCGGCACGGCGGCCGGCGGCTGCATGCTGGCCGAAGAAGCGCTTGCATCGCTGCGCGCAGGCGATGGCGCCGGCCGCACGGCGCTTGCACGATTTTTTGCCGAAAACATTGCGATCCAGGCCAACGGCCTTGAGCGCAGTGTCACGGAAGGTGCCGACAGCATTACCGGTGCGCAAGCCGCGCTTGCGGAATAGCGATCACAGGACGGGTCAGCTGATGTCATTGAAGGGGAAGACCCTGTTCATTACCGGCGGCTCGCGCGGCATCGGCCTCGCGATCGCCCTCAAGGCGGCAGCCGAAGGCGCCAATATTGCCGTGGCCGCCAAGACGGTCGAGCCACATCCCAAACTCGAAGGCACGATTCACACCGCCGCGGCGGCCATTGCCAAAGCCGGCGGCCGTGCGCTGCCACTGGCGGTCGATGTGCGCGATGAGGTCGCGGTGCAAGCCGCACTCGATGAAGCCGCCATGAAATTCGGCGGCATCGATATCGTCGTGAACAATGCCAGCGCGATCCAGCTCACTCCGGTCGCGGCGACTGAAATGCGGCGCTACGACCTGATGCAGCAGATCAATGCGCGCGGCACCTTCATGGTATCGAAATTCGCCATCCCCTATCTCACGCGCGCGGAAAATCCTCACATCCTGATGATGTCGCCGCCGCTGGATATGTCCGAAAAATGGTTCGCCCCGCATACCGCCTATTCGATGGCGAAATTCGGCATGAGCCTCGTGGTGCTGGGCCTGGCCGGCGAATTGCGCGGGAAGGTCGGCGTCAACGCGCTATGGCCGCGGACCACGATCGCGACCGCGGCGATCAAGAACCTGCTTGGCGGTGACGCGATCATGCGCATGTCGCGCAAGCCGGACATCCTCGCTGAGGCTGCCTGCCGGATCTTTCAAAAGCCAAAAAGCTTCACCGGGAACTTTCTGATCGACGACACATTTTTGGCCAGCGAGGGCGTCAGCGATTTCGATCAATACCGTGTCGACCCCAGCCAGCCGCTGCAGGAAGATTTTTTCGTACCTGCCGGCAGCCCGCCGCCGGCCGGAGTCAGCCTGAAACCAAAATCGTCCTAGACCCTTCCACCCGGGCCTGCGAGCGTTTAAGTGTAGGCCAATGTCCACACTCCTTCTCAGCCATCCTGCCTGCCTCAACCATCTGACGCCTTCCGGTCACCCCGAGCGGCCGGATCGGCTGCGCGCAATAGAGCAAGCGCTGGAAGATGAAAAATTTCAGACGCTGGCGCGCGTCGAAGCGCCGCTCGGACCGCTCAACGTCGTCGCGCTCGTCCATCCCATGGACTACGTCGAAGCGATCCGCGAAGCCTCGCCAAGCGAAGGCCTGGTGCGGCTCGACGCCGACACGTCCATGTCGCCCGGCAGCTTCGAAGCAGCGCTGCGCGCTGTCGGCGGCGCCAAGCTCGCGGTCGATGAAGTCATGACCGGCAAGGCCGCAAACGCATTCGTCGCCACACGCCCGCCAGGTCACCACACAGAGACGGCGCGGCCGATGGGCTTCTGCCTGTTCAACAATGCCGCGATCGCAGCACGCTACGCGCAGAAAACATATGACGTCGAGCGCGCGGCAATTGTCGATTTCGACGTCCACCATGGCAACGGCACGCAGGATATTTTCTGGTCGGACAAAACGGTCATGTATTGCTCGACCCACGAGATGCCGCTTTATCCTGGCACCGGGGCGATCGGTGAGCGCGGCGACTTCAACACTATCGTGAATGCACCGCTCTCAGCCGGTGACGGTGGCGACGTATTTCGAGAGGCGTTTGAAACGGTGATCTTGCCGCGACTGCGCGACTTCAAGCCGGACATTCTGATCATCTCTGCCGGCTTCGACGCGCACACGCGCGATCCGCTTGCAAACCTCAACCTCGTGGAAGCGGATTTTTCCTGGGCGACCAAGAAACTCATGGACGTCGCCGATGCGAGCGCCAACGGACGCGTCGTTTCGTTGCTGGAAGGCGGGTATGATTTGCAGGGCCTGTCGCGCTCGGTTGCCGCCCACGTCACCGCGCTGATGCGCGGCTAGAAAATCCGCGCTATCCTCGCCGCCGTAGGACGGCATAGGATGCGCCCACCCGAATCGCCGGACCGTGACCAATGGCCGATAACACCGCCGACGTAAAAAAAATGCCCTTCGAGCGCGCGATCGAAGAGCTCGAGTCGATCGTCAAGCGGCTCGAAGAAGGCAAAGTGCCGCTCGAGGAATCGGTCGCCATCTATGAGCGCGGCGAAGCGCTGAAAAAGCGTTGCGAGGAGCTGCTGCGCCAGGCCGAAGCGCGGGTCGAAAAGATCACGCTCGATGCCAATGGCAAGCCGGCCGGAAGCGAGCCGCTCGACGTCGATTGACGTCAGAAAGCCCGCTGGAAGCCGCAAAAACTGCAAAATGGGGCCTATTGCTGGGATTGCAGGTTGAATTGCCCGCCGCGGTAAAATTGGTGTAAGTCACCCTGTCTGGTGGTCTGGAGCGACACCGCCAGCCGTCTTTTTGTCCACGTCCGTCTGGAGTTATGCTTGTCAGAACCGTCCAAGACACCCCTGCTCGACCGCGTCCACCTGCCGCTTGATCTCAAGAACCTGTCGGCTGAGCAGCTCAAGCAGCTCGCCGACGAGTTGCGGACCGAAACGATCGATGCCGTCGCCAAGACCGGCGGGCACCTTGGCGCGGGCCTCGGCGTTGTCGAGCTGACGGTCGCGCTCCACTACGTCTTCGATACCCCGGCTGACAAATTGATCTGGGATGTCGGCCACCAGGCCTACCCACACAAGATCCTGACCGGACGACGCGACCGGATTCGTACCTTGCGGCAAGGCGGCGGCCTGTCCGGATTTACCAAGCGCGCGGAGAGCGAATACGACCCGTTCGGCGCCGCGCACTCCTCCACCTCGATTTCCGCCGGCCTCGGCATGGCGGTCGCACGCGATCTCGACGGCAGGAAGAACAACGTCATCGCCGTCATCGGCGACGGCGCCATGTCCGCGGGCATGGCCTATGAAGCGATGAACAATGCCGGCGCGCGCAATGAACGGCTGATCGTCATTCTCAACGATAATGAAATGTCGATCGCGCCGCCCGTCGGCGCCATGTCGGCTTATTTGTCGCGGCTGTTGTCAGGCCGCACGTATCTCAAGCTGCGCGACGTCGGCAAGCAGCTCACCGCCCACTTGCCCAAGCGGCTCGACCAATTCATCACGCGCGGTGTCGAGCATGCGCGCGGTTTCTGGACCGGCGGCACGCTGTTTGAAGAGCTCGGATTTTATTACGTCGGCCCGATCGACGGACACAACCTCGATCACTTGCTGCCCATCTTGCGAAATGTGCGCGATGCCGAAGCCGGCCCGATCCTGGTTCACGTCATCACCCAAAAAGGCAAGGGCTATGCGCCGGCGGAAACGTCGGCGGACAAATACCACGGCGTCGTCAAATTCGACGTCGCGACCGGCGCCCAGGCAAAATCAAAATCGCACGCGCCGCAATACACCAAGGTTTTCGGTGAAAGCCTCATCAAGGAAGCCCGCAAGGACGACAAGATCATCGCCATCACAGCCGCGATGCCGTCCGGCACCGGCCTCGATATGTTTGCCAAGGAGTTTCCGAACCGCTGCTTCGATGTCGGAATCGCCGAACAGCATGGCGTGACTTTCGCAGCCGGGCTTGCGGCGGAGGGTTTCAAGCCGTTCGCCACGATCTACTCGACGTTCCTGCAGCGCGCCTATGATCAGGTCGTGCACGACGTGGCCATTCAGCAGTTGCCGGTCCGTTTCGCGATCGATCGCGCCGGCCTGGTTGGCGCCGATGGCCCGACGCATGCCGGCGCCTTTGACGTGACTTATCTCGGCTGCCTTCCGGGTTTCGTGCTGATGGCCGCGGCCGACGAGGCCGAGCTGGTGCACATGGTTGCGACCGCGGTCGCGATCGATGACCGTCCGAGTGCGCTGCGCTATCCGCGCGGTGAAGGCCTCGGCGTTCCGATGCCGGAGGAAGGCAAACCGCTCGAGATCGGCAAAGGCCGGATCGTCCAGGAGGGGCACAAGGTGGCGCTGCTGTCGTACGGTGCTCGCCTCGGCGAGTGCCTGACGGCGGCCAAGGAGCTCAAGGCCCTGGGCCTTTCCACCACCGTCGCCGATGCACGCTTCGCCAAGCCGCTCGACACCGAATTGCTCAGCCGGCTTGTGCGCGAGCACGAGGTTCTGGTGACGATCGAGGAAGGCGCAGTCGGCGGATTCGGCGCCTACGTGCTGCAGGCTTTGGCGGAACAGGGCGCGCTTGACCGCGGCCTGCGCGTGCGCTGCATGGTCCTGCCGGACGCGTTCATTGATCAGGACACGCCTGCCGCCATGTACGAGACGGCCGGCCTGAATGCCCGGGCGATCGTCGCCAAGGTCTTCGAGGCGCTCGGCAAGGACGCCGCCAAAGAGACGATCAAGCTCGCCTGACGACCGCTACAGTCTCTTTTTTCGCGGGACCTTCTTTCCTTTCTTGCGCGCTTCCGAGAGACCGATGGCGATCGCCTGCTTGCGGCTCTTGACCTTCTTGCCGCTGCGTCCGCTTCTGAGCGTGCCCTTGTTGCGCTTCTTCATCGCGCGCTCGACGTATTTGGAAGCGCCCTTCGAATATTTTCGTGCCATGCTGCTTTTCCTTGGTCAGTCAACAACGCCGGCCGTTGCAAATGCCGTCGGCCCAACATTTCTAACAGCCATGCGTGAAACTTTGTTCCGCCTGCTGCTTGCCGCTTCGGTCCAAGAGGCGCGGCCATGACCGCATCGCGTCAGCGCATCGATCGGCTTTTGGTCGAGCGCGGCTTGTTTGAAAGCCGCACCAAGGCACAGGCCGCCATTGAAGCCGGGCTTGTGACCGTCGACGGGCGGATAGCCGCCAAGGCTTCGGAAGAAATTGCAGCCGATGCGACTTTGCGCGCAAGTGCTGCGCATCCTTATGTGTCGCGCGGGGGCGTAAAGCTTGCGGCCGCGCTTGATCACTTTCATGTCGACCCAAAAGGCCGCGTTTGTCTTGATATCGGCGCATCGACCGGCGGGTTTACACACGTGCTGCTCGAGCGCGGCGCCACCCGTATCTATGCCGTCGATGTCGGACATGGACAGCTTCATGAAGTTTTTGCGGGCACGGCCTGAGGTGGTGTCGCTGGAGGACACCGACATCCGCACGCTGTCCGCGGCCAGGTTCAGCGAATTGCCCGATCTTGTTACCGTAGACGTGAGCTTCATCTCGCTCAAGCTGGTGCTGCCCCCTGCGCTCATGCTCGCCAAGCAGACCACGCAACTTGTTGTGCTGATCAAGCCGCAATTCGAGGCCGGCCGCAGCGCCGCAAAGAAAGGCATCGTACGCGACCCGACCGTGCACACCGCCGTGTGCGACGACATTTCTGAATTTGTTGCCTCGCTCGGCTGGCGCGTTTTGGGGGTGATCCCTTCCCCGATTGAAGGCGGCGACGGCAATATGGAATTTCTGCTGGGGGCGGCGCGTGACTGAGCAACTCACGATTGTCCGGCTTGGCCATCGCGGCGACGGCATTGCCGATACGCCCGCAGGTCCTGCGTATGTCCCCTACGCATTGCCGGGTGAAATCGTCACGGTCGAACCGGTGGCCGGGCATCCGGACCGCCGCCACCTGGTGCAGGTCGACAAGCCGAGCCACGAGCGTGCAGCGCCCATATGCAAGCATTTCGGCGCCTGCGGGGGTTGCGCCCTGCAGCACTGGTCGCTGGCCGAATATCATCTCTGGAAGCGCTCACTGGTTGTCGAAGCGCTCGCGCAGGCCAATATCGTAGCGCCCGTTGCCGAACTGATTGATGCGCACGGCGCGGGCCGCCGGCGCGCCGTTTTACATGCGCGGCGCGGCACTCATGACATTCTGGAAGTTGGATTCACGGCGCCACGCGCGCACCACATCATCGCCATCGACGAATGCCCGATCCTGGCGCCTGAGCTTGCGGGCGCACTGCCTGCCGCCTGGGCGATCGCCGAGACGCTCAAGCCGACCGGCAAGCCGCTCGACATCCAGGCGACCGCGACTGATTCCGGAATCGATATCGACGTGCGCGGCTCAGGCGCGCTCAATGCGCAGCGTCTGACGGCACTCGCACGCGTCGCCGAAACCCATAAGCTTGCACGTCTGACCCGCCACGGCGAATTGGTCGCCCAGCGCGCCCAACCGCTCTTGCAGGTTGGCCGCGCCCAGGTGCCGCTGCCGCCGGCGCTTTTTTGCAGGCAACAACGGAAGGCGAAGCAGCTTTGGCGCGCCTTGTGATCGAGCACATCGGCAAGGCGAAGCGCGTCGCCGACCTGTTTGCCGGCATCGGCACATTCGCCTTGCGGCTTGCGGAACGCGCCCGCGTGAGTGCTGCCGACACCGATGCCGATGCAATCAAGGCTCTTGAACGCGCAGCCGCACACACATCCGGCCTCAAGCCCGTCGATGCGCTGCAACGCGACCTGTTTCGCCGTCCCTTCATTGCAAGCGAATTGAAAGCGTTCGACGGCATCGTCTTCGACCCACCGCGCCAGGGCGCGGAGGCACAGGCGCGCGAACTTGCCAAAAGCTCGGTGCCGCTTGTGGTCGCCGTGTCATGTGATGCGACCACATTTGCCCGCGACGCCAAAATTCTCGTCGCCGGCGGTTATCAGATCGCCGCGGTGACCCCGGTCGACCAGTTCCGCTATTCACACCATGTGGAAGTCGTGGCGAAGTTTCTGAAGTAATCATTTCACTGAAAATCGACGCCGCCGCCACCCCACCGCTCCTGCCACAGCTTTTCACCGATCGTGCAGGAGATGCGCGGAGCTTCCGAAGACACCGGCCGGACCTTGGCCTCCGGCTGTCGTCCGGCGATTTCCAGCACCAGTTTTGTGCGGGTCGCCTCGATAAATTTCTCGCGCTCGCGAATGGGAATGACGAAGGCCCCCGGCCCGCCAATCACGCAATCTTCGTAATAAACATCGAGGTTCTCGATATCCATGGTGCCGACATAAGGCCGCTTGAGCATGATCGGCAGCCCGTTGATGGTGATGCCGGCGGCCAGCACATCGTCGCGTGTCGGCACCACCAGCGGGCCGGAATTGTTGGCGCCGTCGCCGGAGACGTCGATGACGCGGCGCAATCCCTTGTACCCGCTGTTATCGAATAACGGTTTGGCAAACCGGAGCCCGCCGGAAATGGATGTTCGCGACGCCCGCCGGTAGGGCGCGCGTGTCAGTTCAGCCGCAACCGCATCGGCCGCCTCCGGTCCGTCGATCACGCGCCAAGGCATGAGGATTTTCTGGTCGGACTGGCCGGCCCATTCGAAATATGTGACGGCGATTTTCCCGTGCGGGCCCTGGCGCAAGGCCTGGAGAAATTCCTTCGACGTCAGCGCCATTACGTAGCCTTCGCGCTGCAAGGCCTGTTCATCGGGATCCATCGAGTAAGACACGTCGACGGCAATCACCAGTTCGACATCGACGGGAATTGCGCTCGCCCGCATGTCCGCAAGCCGCGGGACCGGCGTTGCCGCCGTCGCAAGCGTCAGACCTGCGCCCGCGATGACTGCGGCGATTGTCAGGTTGTGTAACCGTCGCCCCATGCCCGGGATGCTGGCACGCGGCATGGGCAAAAAAAAGACCGGCGATTCAGCTTTCCAACGTTTCCGTGGACACGATCTCGATACCGAAGCCACCCAGGCCCACGTAAGTACGCTTGCTGGAGGTCATCAGGCGGATCGACGAAATTCCGAGGTCCTTCAGGATCTGCGCGCCGAGCCCGATTTCGCGCCACTGCCGCGAACGGGCCGCATCCGTTTCGGTATCGCTTCCGTGCGGAATCTCAGCCACCGGGACACCGGCCGTACCGTCGCGCAAATAGACGATGACTCCGCGCCCGTCGGCCTTGAAGCGCTTGAGCGAAGCGCGGATCGACTTAGCGCCGCCGAAAACATCGCCAATGACATCGGCGCGATGCAACCGCGCCAGCACACCTTTGCCATCGCCGATATCGCCATAGACAAAGGCCATATGATGCACGCGATCGAACGGCGTCACGTAGGCATAACCCTGCAGCGTGCCGATCTCGGACGCGAGTGGAAATGCGCCGACGCGCTCCACCAGCTTGTCCCGGCTTTGCCGATAGGCAATCAGGTCCGCAATCGAGAGCTGCACAAGCTTGTGCTTTTGCGCGAAGGCCGCCACTTCCGGGCCGCGCATTACCGAGCCATTGTCATTCATCAGCTCGGCCAGAACACCGACCGGCGGCAACGATGCCAAGCGGCAGAGATCGACGCAGGCTTCGGTATGGCCGGAGCGCATCAGCACGCCACCCTCGCGCGCGACCAGCGGAAACACGTGGCCAGGGCGCACGAAATCCGCGGCGCCGCTGTTGTCGTTGGCAAGCGCCCGCACGGTGTTGCAACGCTCTTCGGCCGAAATGCCCGTTGTGAGCCCGTGGCGGACATCGACGGAGACGGTGAAGGCCGTACCGAGCGGGGCCTCGTTGGCCGCCACCATCGGCTCGAGATGCAGGTGGCGCGCATGCTCGGCGCCGAGCGGGGCGCAGACGATGCCCGACGTATTGCGAATGATGAAGGCCATCTTGTCGGGCGTGCAATGCGACGCGGCGACGAACAGATCGCCTTCGTTCTCGCGGTCGTCATCATCGGTGACGACCACGATCTCGCCTTTGGCGAAGGCCTTGATCGCCGCTTCAACTCTGCTGTGGGTGTCCGGCACCGATATCTCGCGCTTTACGCCTTGAACGGCCACGCCGTCCCCTCGCCCGCATTGACGCCCGTCTGGCCGCGATGCATCAGATAGTGATCGGCCAGCACGCACGCCACCATCGCTTCCCCGATCGGGACAGCCCTGATACCGACGCATGGGTCATGGCGGCCTTTGGTGACGATATCGGTATCGCGCCCATAGCGGTCGACTGTCTTGCGCGGCGTCAGGATTGACGACGTCGGCTTGACTGCGAAGCGGGCAACGATGGTCTGGCCGGTCGAAATACCGCCGAGAATGCCGCCCGCATGGTTGGACAGAAACAGCGGTTTGCCGTCATTGCCCATCCGCATTTCATCGGCATTTTCGATCCCGCTCATGGCGGCGGTGGCAAAGCCGTCGCCGATTTCAACGCCTTTGACGGCATTGATGCCCATCAGCGCGCCGGCGAGATCGCCGTCGAGCTTCGCGTAGACCGGCGCGCCGAGACCGGCGGGAACGCCCTCCGCCACGACCTCAATCACCGCACCGCAGGACGATCCGGACGTGCGCACGCCATCAAGATATTCCTCAAAGAACTTGGCTTGCTTGGCGTCTGGGCAAAAAAACGGATTCTTGCCGATCTCGTTCCAGTCCCAGCGCGAGCGGTCGATCTTGTGCGGTCCCATTTGCACGAGCGCGCCACGCACGCTGAGGCGCGGCACGATCTTGCGCGCAATGGCGCCGGCGGCGACCCGCGCGGCCGTCTCGCGCGCCGAGGCGCGTCCGCCGCCGCGATAATCATGGATGCCGTATTTGGTGTCGTAGGTGTAACCGGCGTGGCCGGGACGGTATTTGTCCTTGATCTCGGAATAGTCCTTCGAACGCTGATCGACGTTCTCGATCATCAGCATGATCGGGGTGCCGGTCGTGACCTGCTGGCCGCTCTTCTCGTCGGTGAATACGCCGGACATGATCTTGACCGCGTCCGGCTCCTGCCGCTGGGTCGTGAACCGTGATTGCCCGGGACGCCGGCGGTCGAGCTCGCGCTGAATGTCTTCGGCGCTGAGCGGAATCCGCGGCGGACAGCCATCGACCACGCAGCCGATCGCCGCCCCGTGGCTTTCGCCGAAGCTCGTGAACCGGAAAAGATGCCCGAACGTGTTGAAAGACATGGGGTTAGGTACCCTGCGAACCTAGGCGCGGTCAAATTGTCTCGGCCTCGATCTCAGCTCTCAGGCATATCGCATGATCTGATCGGCCTGAAACACATAAACAACACCCTGCTCAATATCGACCAGCGGCGCCGCAGCCGGCTTGGCGATCCCCAGATACGCCATAAGTCCGCGCGCCGTGCCGCCATGGGCAACGGCCACGGTGTCGCGCGACAGGCTTTCATACCAGTCGCGCATGCGCCCCGACACCAGTTTGTAGCTTTCACCACCCGGCGGAACGAAGTGCCATTTATCCTGCTCGCGCGCGGCGATGCGCTGCGGGTCGCGCGTATGCAACTGCGCGATGGTGAATCCTTCCCATTCGCCGAACGCTATCTCGGAAAGCTGCGGCTCGACGCGATAACCCTCAGCCGGCAAGCCAAGGGGCGGCCGCAGCAGCTCCATTGTTTCACGGGCACGGCCAAGGGGACTCGATTCATAATCAAGTTCGGCGGGGTTTCGGCCGTCGCGCGCAAGCAGGTCGCGCAAGATTTCGCCGCAGTGAATTGCCTGCGCGCGCCCGCGCGCGTTCAGCGGCACGTCGCGGCGGCCTTGCAGGCGCCCGGCGACGTTCCAGTCGGTTTCTCCGTGACGGATGTAATAGACGGTTGGCCGCCGCGCGACCATTATTCTTCCTTGCCGACCGCCATGTCGGGAGCGTCCGGGTGCTTGATACCGACAATGTGGTAGCCGGCATCGACGTGATGCACTTCGCCCGTCACGCCGCTCGCCATATCGGACAGGAAATAAACACCCGTCTTCCCGACATCCTCGAGCGTCACGTTGCGGCGCATCGGCGTGTTGTATTCGTTCCACTTGAGAATATAGCGGAAATCACCGATGCCGGAGGCGGCGAGCGTCTTGATCGGTCCCGACGAAATCGCGTTGACGCGGATATTCTTGACGCCAAGATCGGCGGCCAGATAGCGCACCGAGGATTCAAGCGCGGCCTTTGCCAGGCCCATGACATTGTAGTGGGGCATCCATTTCTCGGCGCCGTAATATGTGAGCGTGAGAAGCGAGCCGCCGTTCGTCATCAGCTTTTCAGCGCGCTGCGCGACGGCTGTGAACGAATAACAGCTCACGAGCATCGTCTTGACGAAATTGTCCTCGGTGGTGTCGACATAGCGGCCGTCGAGCTGGTCCTTGTCCGAAAACGCAATCGCGTGCAGTACGAAATCGAGGGAACCCCAGGCCGATTTAACCGCCGCGAACACCGCGTCGATGCTCGCGGGCTCGGTCACGTCACAGTGGCCGACGACGAGGCCGTCGACCTCTTCGGCCAAGGGCTCCACCCGCTTCTTGAGCGCTTCGCCCTGGTAGGTGAAGGCAAGATCGGCGCCGTGGTCACGGCAGGCCCGGGCGATGCCCCAGGCGATCGAGCGGTTATTGGCCACGCCCATGATCAGCCCGCGTTTACCGCGCATCAGACTCGAAATTTCCGGCATAGCCTTCCCGTTTCCGCCGGTCACCACCGGTTGCCTCGTATGGCACAGGGCCTGTGGCCCATCAAGCAAAGGCCCCGCTGAGGCGTTTGCCGTTGTTTTTTCAATTCATTTTCGGGAATATGACGGGGCGTTGTGGGGTTTCTCTGACAGTTGATATGCCGGACTGCGTTCGGTGATGGACGGACAGGCGGACCGCGGGTCCCCTGGCGAACACGCTGTTGGTGAGGGAGGGCCCGGTTGCCCACGTTCCGACAAAACGTCGAAGCGACGATTCCTGCGTTGCGCCGCTATGCGCGCGCGCTGACACGGGACGCCGATATTGCGGACGATCTGGTGCAGGACACGCTGGTCAGGGCATTGCGCTCTGAACATCTGTTTTATGGCGGTGATGTGCGGAGCTGGCTGTACACGATCCTGACCAACCTCAACCGCAACCGGCTGCGCTCGCTGGCACGGCGTCCGCCATTGTCGCCGATCGAGGATAACGACGCTCCCGACCTTGCCGGGCCGGAAGCGGGCGGCCGCGACATTGAGCGCGCGCTCGCCACGCTGGTGGAGGACCAGCGCAACGCCTTGCTGCTCGTGGTGCTGGAGGGCTTGAGCTACCGCGAGGTGGCTGAAGTGCAAGGCGTACCCATTGGCACCGTTATGTCGCGTCTGGCGCGTGCGCGCGTACAGATCAAAAGCTATCTCGACGGCGAGCGCCCTGCGCTTCGCCGCGTGAAATGAGCGAGAGAATGAGAGAGAGAAGGTGAACCCATGATCGATCGCGATTCACCCGTGACCGAGGATGAACTGCACGCCTATATCGACGGCGAATTGCCGGCCGACCGCAAGGAGTCCGTTGCCACCTGGCTTGCCACTCATCCCGAACAGGCCGCGCTGGTTGCGTCCTGGCGGGAACAGGCCGAAAGCGTCCGCGCACGCTACGGCACGATCGTCGACGAACCCGTACCGGAACGGCTCAAGCTCGACCAGGTCATTCGCAGCGAACGCGCCAACGGGCGTTCCTGGGCTGCGATGGCTGCGGCTGCGGCCATTGCGGCGTTTGTCGTCGGCGGCGCAGCCGGCTGGATGGCGCGCGGAGCCTCCGCCGCTGCCCCGACCGAGTTTGAAACCATCGCCGGCGAGGCGCTCGACGCCTACAGGCTCTACGTGGTCGAGGTGCGCCATCCGGTCGAAGTGCCGGGCAGCGAACGCGCGCACATGACGCAATGGCTGTCCAAGCGGCTTGGTGAGGACTTGCGCGTTCCCGATCTGCAGGCGATCGGGCTGAAGCTTGTCGGCGGCCGGCTGCTTCCCGGCCCGACCGGCGCGGCGGCTTTCTATATGTATGAAAGCGCGTCCGGCGAACGCTTCACGATCTATTGCGCCAAGGCGGGCGTGTCGCAAACGGCGCTGCGCTACACGAGCGAAGACAAGTTTGCCGCGTTCTATTGGGGCGACGACAAGATTGCCTACGTCGTGAGCGGGCCGGCCGATCGCGAGCGGCTCGAGAGCGTGACCAAGGCGATCTACGAGCAGATCGACAAGAGCGGGACAAAGAAGTCGTAACGGCGGCGCGTCAGTCGAGGCCGTCGCGCGGATCGTAAGGCTTCATGTCGCGCCACTTCTTCATGAGTTCCTTGAACTCATCGTCGACGCTTTCGGGCAGAACGACGCGCACGGTGGCCAGCAGGTCACCGGCGCCGCTTTTTGCCTTCAGTCCCTTGCCCTTGAGGCGGAACGTACGCCCTGAATTGGTGCCGGCGGGTATCGCCAGCTCCACGGCGCCGTCCAGCGTGGGAACGCGCACCTTGCCGCCGAGCACCGCCTCGTAAAGCGTGATCGGCAGCTCGAGCCGCAGATCGGTGCCGTCGGGTTTGAACAGCGGATGCGGTGCAACGTTGATCGTGATCAGCGCATCGCCTGCCCTGCCGGATGCGCTCGGCCATCCTTGCCCCTTCAGGCGAATCTGCTGACCGCTGGCGATGCCCGCCGGAATCTTGACCTCGACGTCCTTGCCCGTCGGCAGATGGACGCGAGTCTTGGTGCCTTTGGCCGCGTCGCCGAGCGTGATCGTCAGCGAAGCGTGCAGGTCCTGCCCGCCGGCGGACGCACCGAAATCCTCCGTCTCGAACTGCGCGCCGCGCCCGGCGCCCGCGCGGCCGCCGAACATCCCGCGCAGAAGGTCTTCGAAGCCCGCACCGCCACCGGCGCCCGTGCCGCCGCCACCGGATCGCCGGAAACCGTCGGGTCCAAAACTGAAGCTTTCGAAATGCGCGCCGCCCGGACCATGCGCGCCACCGCCCGGCTGCGCACCGAACCCTTCGAATCCCTGGAAGCGTGGCTTGCCTTCGGCATCGATCTCGCCGCGGTCAAACGCCTTGCGCTTGTCGCTGTCGCCGACGATCTCGTAGGCGGCATTCAACTCGGCGAAGCGCGATGCTGCCTTCGGATCGTGCTTGTTGGCGTCGGGGTGCAGCTTCTTCGCGAGCCGCCGATAGGCGCTCTTGACGTCAGCCTCGTTCGCACCCTTGGAAACCCCCAACACCTCGTAGGGGTCGCGCATCGTGTCCAAACTCCCGTGAAATCCCCTGTGCCGCCCAGTCACTAGCGACTCGACAGGATTAATGTGGGGTTCCAAAGCGGCGGATGCAACGCGCCGGCGCCCGCCGGCCAAACGCCAAAGGCCTAAGACTGCTTCCAGGGCTTGAGGGTGCGAACTTCCCAGACGCCTTGCTGCTGCTTGCAGGCCTCGCCCTGAACCCACGCCTGCGAACTGCCGGTGACGAAACTCGCCAGAAAATTGCGGCAGGTCTGTCCGTCCTGGGTATAGGCCGATGCGACCGGGGTCACCGTGCCGCGCGTACCGGTGCTGGGATTTTCCCACGGCTGACTGGTGTCTTTCTCGCCCCGGCCGAGAACCTGGCTGGCGGCCGCCCGCGCATAGGCCAGGTCGGCGTCGGGCGGCAGCTGCGTGACTTCCTTGGCTCCAGGGGGCGGCGCAAGCGAGCCCGTCTGGTCGGCCTTGTCGCTTCCGAAAAACGAGTCGAACTGGCTGGACATGCTGCAGCCACCGACACCGAGAGACACTGTCACCACGCCGGCAGCGGCGAGCCCGCGCCATAGGCGCGGACGCCCGCATCCACTATATAGTCCGCAGTATTGACGGGTCATGGTCCCGGCCACGCGAAGCGCCCCAGCAGATGTCCGACACAGCACCAATTCAACACCCAAGTTGGTTAACGACTGGTGATTTCACCGAGGCGGACGAGCCATTGCGGCTGTTCACCGCATGGCTGGAGCAGGCCACCACCACCGAGCCCCGCGACCCCACGGCCATGACGCTGGCCACCGTCGATGCCGACGGCATGCCAAATGCCCGGATGGTACTGCTTAAAGGCATCGATGAGCGTGGTTTCGTGTTCTACACGAACCTAAACAGCCAAAAGGGGCGGGAATTGGATGGGCACCCGCAAGCAGCCCTGGTCTTCTACTGGAAGTCGGTCAACCGGCAGGTGCGCGTGCGCGGCCAGGTTGAACGGGTCACCGACGGCGAAGCCGATGCTTATTTCGCCTCACGTCCGAAGCAGGCCCAGATCGGGGCCTGGGCGAGCAAGCAATCCGCGCCGCTCGAAAGCCGGCTCGCCTTCGAAAAGGCCGTGGCAGTCTATGCCGCGAAATATGCGCTCAGCGAGGTACCCCGCCCGGCCAATTGGTCCGGATACCGCATCGTACCGCTCTCGATCGAGTTCTGGCAGGAGCGGCCGTTTCGTCTGCACGACCGCATCGAATTCAAGCGCGATGGACTTGGCGCACCCTGGAGCAAGACGCGGCTTTATCCCTGAGCTAGGCTTTGGCGTAGCCCAAGCAGGACTTATTCAAAGGACGGCATGCCGAATTCGCAGACAAACCAACCACGCCGCACGCTGCTCCTCACTGGAGCAAGCCGCGGCATTGGCCATGCGACCGTCAAGCGTTTCTCGGCGGCCGGCTGGCGCGTGATCACCTGCTCGCGTCACCCGTTTCCGGAAAACTGCCCGTGGGACGCCGGTCCGGAAGACCATATCCAGGTCGACCTTTCCGACGAAGCCAATACCGACAAGGCTATTGCCGAGATCAAGCAGCGGCTCGACGCCCATGAACTGCACGCGCTGGTCAACAACGCGGCGATCTCACCCAAGGCCGAAGGCGGCAAACGGCTGAGCACGCTCGATACCAGCAATGACGACTGGCACCACGTGTTTCAGGTGAACTTCTTTGCACCGATCATGCTGGCGCGCGGGCTGATGAACGAACTCAAGGCTGCCAAAGGCTCGGTGGTGAACGTGACATCGATTGCCGGCTCGCGCGTGCATCCGTTCGCAGGCGCGGCCTATTCCACATCGAAGGCCGCGCTCGCCGCCCTCACCCGCGAAATGGCCAGCGACTTTGGCCGTCTCGGCATCCGCGTCAACGCCATTGCACCCGGTGAGATCGACACCGCCATTCTTTCTCCCGGCACCGAAAAGATTGTCGAGCAAATCCCGCTGCAGCGCCTCGGCACGCCGGACGAAGTTTCCAAGATCATCTACGTGCTGTGCACCGAGACGAGCTCTTACGTGAATGGCGCCGAGATTCACATCAACGGCGGCCAGCACGTTTAAGCCCAATCGCAACTTCGCTGGCCCAGCCCTCAGGCGCGCTCACTGAACTTCGGCTGGCGGCCTGCGTTGCTGCACCTTGCGCCAGAACGCGCCGACAATATTGGAGTAATTGTCGGTCCAGGTGCGGACATTCGAGTTCGGCGGCGCCAGCGTCCAATGCGCGGATTGTGCCAGCGCTCCGACGTCTTCCGGCCTTTCGGCCGCCACCGCGACCTCTGACGGATAGATGAAATGAGGAATGTCCGCGCCGTGCAGCGGATTGTTCCAAAGCCAGGTTTTCATCCCGTTGGCAGCGGCGATGCCGGCGACCACGCTCTTGAGTTCGAGGTAGCGGTTCGAAATATGCATCATAACGACGCCATGCGGCGCGAGCTTGGTCTTGTAGATGGCCATGGCTTCGCGCGTGGTCAGATGCACCGGGATGGCATCCCCCGAATAGGCGTCGACAATGATCAAGTCGTAAAAACCATCAGGCTCGCTTGCCATGGTCAGTCGTGCGTCGCCGACCACAATCGGGAGGTCGGGTGCGCAGGCGCTGATGAAATTGAAACGCGTTGGATCACGGGCGATCTCAACAACAGCCGAATCGATTTCGAAAAATCGCCAAGTCTCCCCCGGCGCAATACGGCAGGCCAGCGAGCCTGTGCCGAGGCCGATCACTGCAACGCGTAGCGGCCCCGTGTGGCGCGAGCGCACCGCCTCGATGCTCGAGGTTATAGCGGAGCCATCATAGTAGTAGGTGAACAAAGCCGGCCGCCCTCTTCGCGGCTTGCCGTCGCGCGTCACCAGTTTTTGGGCGCCGTGGATTGTCGAACCATGCTCGAGCACACGAAAGTCCGCGGTTTCGTAGATCTGGCTGACACCGAAGAAACTGCGCACCGTTTCCCGATGGCTTGCCATCGTCGGATAGGCGCGCATCACGATCAGCGCCAATATGACTGCCGCCGCCGACTTGGGCGCATCGCGCATCAGCACGATCGAAAGCGCGGCCAGACCCAGCACCAGAATGTCGAGATGCTTCAGGATTGCGGCCATGACCTGGCTGCTCACGTAAGCGGGTGTGATCACTGCGAGGGCGACGGCGGCCGCCGCAAGCCAGAACCACATCTCGTGCCGGCGAAGCGGCGTCAGCGGGCGGCAGAGGACCGCCAAAACGGCAAGGATCGGATACTCCGCAACCCATGAAAAGATGTATGGCGAAAGCAAGCCGGCAAAGAGCCCTCCGACCATGCCTCCGAATGAGAGCGAGACATAGAACGACGTGAGATGAGCAGGTGCAGGCCGGCTGATCGCAAGTTCGCCATGACATGCCATCGCGATGATGAAGAAGGCGAATAAATGCCCGGCGAGATTTGGCAGCAGCGGTATGCGGCTTCCAAGATAGAGCAGCGCCACGATGCCCGCGACGGCGAACGGCTGCAGCTGCAGCATCAATGCATGAGAAAACAAGGGCCGCCGTTGGAAGACGAGAACCCACGTCAGTAGATAAAGCGAGAGCGGCATCACCCACAGCAACGGCGCCGAGGTCAGATCCGTCGAGATATGCGCGGTGACGGCAACGAGCAGCCCGGCCGGTACCGCCGCGACGAATATCCAGCGGCCAATCAACAACCAGCTCGGTTTAGGGGCGGCGATATCGGTAGGTTGATTGCCTTCATCGGCGGGCGCCGAGCGAAGCAAAACGATCGCACAGCCTGCGATCAGCACGGCCAGCACCGCAAAGCCGTCGCTCCAGAGCCAGCCTTGCGTGCGCAATGTGAAGGCCGGCTCCAGTAGCAGAGGATAGGTCAGCAACGCCAGGAAACTTCCGATATTGGAGGCGGCGTAGAGAAAATAGGGATCGCGGCCTTCGAGATGGCCGGTGCGGACAAACCAGGCTTGCAGCAAGGGATTGTTGGCGGCCAATGCAAAGAAGGGCAAACCGATCGAGGCCGCGAATAGTGCAAGCAACCACAACGCCGTTCCCGAAGCGGGCGGCGTGCCCCAGCCTTTGGCAATCGAGAGCGGCAGCGCGAAAATAGCCGTCGCCAAAAGCACCAGGTGGATGGTGACAGCCAGCCAGCGCCGCCGCATCCCTGCCAGCACATGCGCATAGGCATAGCCGGCCAGCAGCATCGACTGGAAGAAGACCATCGCGACAGACCAGACCGATGGCGAGCCGCCGAGCTTGGGAAGAACCATGCGGGCGAACATCGGCTGCACGCCGAACAGAAGGAGCGCGCTGAGGAAGATGGCCGCTGTGAAAAGGGCCAATACGAGAGGTCCACTACGCCCATGGGGCGCGGAGTTGCTCGAAAGGTCGCTCATGCTGATTTCGCGCGTCGTTGAATGACGGGCCCACCCAAAATAGGTCACTCGACGGTTAGTTGTATGGACGATTTAAGCGTGCGGAAGTAGCACAATCACAGCGTGTGGTTAGCTATTTCTTGCGAGCGTTGGCGGGCGGGCGAACAACGGGCCTATGCGCACGCACCGGGCGAGGGCCAAACCGGCCCTATCTCACAGCCACTTCCGCCATTTGAAATAGAGGATCGGCAGGACGGCCGCGAACACCATCAGGATCAGCGCGAACGGATAGCCGTAATCCCATTCGAGCTCGATCATACCCTTGTGAAAGTTCATGCCGTAGATGGATGCGACCAGCGTCGGCGGCATGAAGATGACCGCGGCGATCGAGAAGATCTTGATGATGGCGTTCTGTTCGATGTTGACCACGCCGAGCATCGCGTCGAGCAGAAACGTGATCTTGCTGGAAAGATAACTGGCGTGATCGGAGAGCGAGGCGGTGTCGCGGCGCATGGACTGCAGATGAGCACGTACGTCTTTGTTCCAGCGCATGCCCTCCGCCTCGGTCGTGAGGAACAGCAGCAAGCGGCCGATCGACACCAGGCTTTCGCGCACTTTCGAGGTCAAATCCCCCTTGCGGCCGAGCGCCTTGAGTACGTCCTTGTAGGACGGCGGCTCGGCATCGTCCTCGGGCTCGAAGATCGAATGTGAAACCTGGTCAACCTCGGCGCCGATGCGCTCCAGAATATCGGCCGACCGATCGACGACCGCATCGAGCAGATCCATCAGCACCGTTTCGCCGGTCACTTTCGCCGGACAGGATCGCGCCAGCTTGTATTCAACGATCGCAAATGGCCGCGGGTCGTCATAGCGGACGGTTGCGAGGCGGTGGCCAGAAAGGATGAAGGTGACTGGCGTGGTCTTCGGCGTGTCGGTGTCCGACTGACACATCAGTGTCGCGGTCATATAGCGCGCGCCGTTCTCCACATAGAGCCGGCTGGAGACCTCGATCTCCTGCATCTCTTCACGCGTCGGCACCGCGATGCCGAGCAGCTTTTCGACCAGCTTGTCTTCCTGCACGGTCGGCGAGACCAGGTCGATCCACACAGCCTCCTCGGACGGCGGCGAACCGGGTTCGACCACCATACGCTCGAGCGTTGTGCCGCGCGGAACGTAGACCGAAAGCATGCCGTCACCATCTTGCGCATGATTTTCGTCATCATGCGGCGATCGCGTCATCTCTCATGACCCGATCGCGCGGATTTGCGCAAGACAAAATTACCGTGTGCGCGGCCGTATCCGCGGCCGCGCACACGGTTGGTGGCGGTGATCAAATTCCGGAAGCCGTCCGCTTATGGCGCCGCAGCCGGCGCGCGCGACCTTCTAGTCGCGGTCGTAGGGCTCGAAATGAGTCGTGGTCGTATTGCGCTGTTCGCCCTGATGGCGAACTGCGGCCGCGACAGCCGAGATCCCGATCTTGCCGTAACGGGTGTCGAGGTTGCTGTATTGGCGGGCGGAGTCTTGCTTCTGCTCCGTTGCTTTCACTTCCATAGTCCTAAACTCCAATCCTTCCTTGTAGCGTCCCCTCCGCCCGCAATCTGGTGACTCACTGGGGCGGAATTGCGCGGCAAATCGTGTGGTCTTGTGGCATTCGGCGGCCGCCGCGCGTCAAAGCCGTCCCTCAGTATAGGCGGAGCCATGGTAAACCCGGTCTTAAGGTCTTGGGACCAAAGTCATTTTTCGACTGGAGGGAACTCGGCCGGGTGCGGCATTCCTGCAACAGGTCCACAGGAAGGTGATCGTGGGCATGGCAGAAACGTAGCAATGCCGGGGTTTTTTCGGTTAATTGCGGACTGAAACGTTTTGTGCGGCGCCGAAGTGGCGACCGGAAAAGAGGACGAAAATGGCGGCAAGAAAGGGGTTGTTGGTGGTCCTGTTCGGCGCCGGCCTCGTGCTCGGCGGCTGCATGCAGTCGACCATCGAACCGGCATCGGAAGCGAACTTCACGGCCCGCGACAAGAAGTTGCTGGCGGCGGCGCCTTATGAAAAGGCAACGATCCCCGAACCCTACAAGCGCCACATCGTCGAATATCACCGCAAGGAAGCGCCCGGCTCGATCCTGATCGATTCCGACGCGCGCTATCTCTATTACGTGCTGCCCGACGGCAAGGCGATCCGCTATGGCGTCACCGTCGGCGAAGAAGCGCTGGCCTGGTCGGGCGTTGCCAAAATTGGCCGCATGGCGGAATGGCCATCGTGGACGCCGACCGACGAAATCAAGAAGCGTATGGATGTGCCGAACTTCGTCAGCGGCGGCCCGCAAAATCCATTGGGCGCGCGCGCGATGTATCTCTATGAGGGCAACAAGGACACCCTCTACCGCATCCACGGCACCAACCAGCCGGAATATATCGGCGAGGCGATCTCCTCGGGCTGCATCCGCATGACCAATGAGGACGTCATCGACCTCTACAAGCGCGTGAAGCAAGGCGCGGTGGTTGTCGTGCTGGCGCCGCATCAGGGCGACTCGCCGGCCAATCCGCGCGTGGCCTCGGCCGTCGGTCCGTTCCGCTGAGCATCAGCACATTGAATTGAAAAACGGCGCCTTCGGGCGCCGTTTTTGTTTTCCTACTCCCGTCATTCCGGGGCGCGGACGAAGTCCGCGAACCCGGAATCCATAACCACCAACGCTGCGGAGTATCCTGACCCGCTCGCGTCCCGGAATGACAGCTAGACCAGCGTAATCCGCACGATTTCCGGCGGCACGCCGAGGCGCAGCGGCACTTTGCTGCAGCCGAGCCCTCCGGACACGACCATATGACGCCCGTTCTCGACGATGTGCCCGTAAGCAAAGCGCGCACCATAGGCTGAGGGTGCCCAGACCGGTGGCACCATCGGCAAGCGAATCTGTCCGCCGTGCGTGTGTCCCGCGATGGTCAGTGCCACGCGCGCCGGCACCTCGGTGAAAATATCAGGCTCGTGTGCGAGCAGGATGACCGGATCATCCGTGCGGACGCCTGCCAGGGTACCCGGCAAGTCGTCGACGCCTTCAAACGTGCTCGGGCCGAGCCAATAAGCGATCTGGTCGCCAAGGCCCGCCAGCCAGAACTTTTTGCCCGGAGGCCCCAACAGGACCGCTTCGTTTTCCATGACAGGCAGGCGCACAGTATCAAGCGCGCGCCGCACGCCGTCGATGTCGTACCACCAGTCGTGATTGCCAAGGACCGTATAGACGCCGAGCGGCGCGTGCAGGCGCGCCAGTTCTGCTGCCCATACCGGATGCGGCACGCGCTCGGTGACGAAATGATGGGTGGCGAAAAAGTCGCCGAGCACGACGGTGAGATCGCTGCGAAGTTCATTGGCAGCATCGACAACCTGCCGCACGCGATCGAGACCCATGTTGGGTCCACCCGCATGCAGGTCGGCGACGACTGTGATCGAAAGACTATGTCCTTTCCGCCAGGCCGGCGGTGACAATCGGTAGTCGGTGATCACCAGACCGTTGGCCGCTTCCATGGCGGCACGGGCACCCATCGCCGGAAGTACAAGTCCAGCCACGCCAACAAGGCCGAGCCCGCCCTTGATCACGCCGCGGCGCGTGAGCGCGCGTGGCTTGAGGCCGGCAGAGACGGTGGGATCACTGATGGTCATGAAGGGGCTTTGCTACGCTTGAACTATGAACGGGAGCGTGGAGTTACAATTACAATTTCCGTTCATGGTTTATGGCCGCGTCCGGTATCGCAGGCCGTGGCAGCGGCAATGGAACCCGGGCGGCGACTTCGGTGGCCGGCGGTTCGCGCACATCCCACTGGCACATACGGTAACCCTGACGGCGCTCGGCGAGGTCGAGATGAATATGGGCCTCGTGGTAACCATCGGAGCCAGGTCCGAGCACTGTCGTAAAGCGATGGCATGCGCTTTCGCGCAGGTCGTCGCGAAACGCCTTCGCGACCGTCACGTCGGTCAATCCGACGGCCCGGCCATCGGCCAGCACAAGCGCACGCAGATCGGCGGCGTTGCCCTTGCCATGCTCGCTGAGCTTGGCGCCAGCCACGCGATTGCGGCCGCGGCACTCGTAGTCATCGTAAGTTTCGACCGCGCGCAGAGGCGAGCCCAGCCTCTCCGCTCGTGGCGCCGCTTCGTCGCGCAGCCAGCCCGCGAGAGATTCGGCGAAGCTGCAGCGCAGCACCGGGGCCGGCTTGAGCGCGATGCGCTCGCCGCCGGCCAGCAGCACCGCGCTGAGCTGCACCATGTCGCTGCCACCGCAGGCATCGGGACCGATCAGGCGGGGCAATGGTTCGATGATGGCGATCCTTGCCAGCCGTTCGTCACAGTCGGTCGACGCACTGGTGGCATCGGCGGAGTTGAAATCAGGCCCGGCCGCCTCCCGGAAGGTCTGCGGCTCGATCCATAGCGACGGCCGCGGGCGCGGCAATGGTACATCCCCGGCAATGGCAATGCCGCCGCCGGCGCCGGCCAGCCAAACGAGCGCAATCAAAATGCCGCATGTAGACCTGTATTTGCAGGGATTGCGGCATTTATGCAGGTCTCCCGTGAAGCCAAAAGCGCCATGGCACCGTAACTCATAACGAAACCGTTGCACCGCCCGTTCCGGCGGCTAACCTTGGGTCCGACTGGCGAGGGGCCGGTCCAAGACTCAATAATCGGGAGGGGAATGCCATGCTCGGCCTGATGCAGGATTGGCCGTTGCTGTGCCATCGCATCATTGACCATGCCGCCACTTTTCATGGCGAACGCAAGGTCATCACGCGATCGGTCGAAGGACCGATGCACACCACGAACTATGCCGAAATCCGTGCACGCGCGCTGAAGGTTGCGCAACGACTCGACAAAGACGGCATCAAGCTTGGCGACCGGGTAGCCACCCTGGCGTGGAATACCTGGCGGCATCTCGAGGCCTGGTACGGCATCCTTGGGATCGGTGCGGTCTATCACACCGTGAACCCGCGCCTGTTCCCTGAACAGATCGCCTGGATCATCAACCACGCCGGCGACCGGGTGATGATGACCGATCTCACCTTCGTGCCGCTTCTGGAAAAAATCGCCGACAGGCTGCCAACCATCGAACGCTACGTCATCCTGACTGATGCGGCGCACATGCCGAAGACCACCTTGAAGAACGCCGTGGCTTACGAAGACTGGATCGGCGAAGTGGACGGTGACTTTGCGTGGAAATCGTTCGATGAAAATACCGCCGCCGGCATGTGCTACACATCCGGCACGACCGGGCATCCCAAGGGCGTCGTCTACTCACATCGCTCCAATGTCCTGCACGCCTTCATGGCGGCGATGCCGGACTGCAAGGGCCTGTCGTCGCGCGATGTCGTGCTGCCTGTGGTGCCGTTATTCCACGCCAATGGCTGGTCGCTCGCCTTCTCGACGCCGATGGTCGGCGCCACTGTGATCATGCCTGGCGCCAAGCTCGATGGGGCGTCGATCTACGAACTGCTCAACACATACAAAGTGACATTCACCGCGGCGGTGCCGACAGTCTGGCTGATGCTGCTGCAGGATCTGGAAAAAACCGGCGGCAAGCTGCCGCATCTCAAGCGCGTGGTGATCGGCGGCTCCGCCTGCCCGCGCGCCATGACCAAGACATTCCAGGACGTCTATGGCGTCGAAGTTGTCCACGCCTGGGGCATGACGGAAATGAGCCCGCTCGGCTCGCTCTGCACCATGAAGCCGGAATACGCTGTGCTCACTGGCGAAGCAAAGCTCGACATCGAGATGAAACAAGGCCATCCGCCGTTCGGCGTGGAGATGAAGATCACCGACGACAGCGGGAAGCCCCTGCCCTGGGACGGCAAGACCTTCGGCCGCCTGAAGGTTCGCGGACCAGCCGTAGCGAGGAGCTACTACAAGGTCGACAACGATCCAGTGTTCGAGAAGGACGGCTGGTTCGACACCGGCGACGTCGCCACGATGGATCAATACGGCTACATGCAGATCACCGACCGCGCCAAGGATGTGATCAAGTCCGGCGGCGAATGGATTTCCTCGATCGATCTGGAAAATCTTGCGGTCGGGCATCCGAAAGTCGCGGAAGCCGCTGTCATCGGCGTTACGCATCCGAAATGGGGCGAACGGCCGCTGCTGGTGATCGTGCTCAAGAAAGGCGAGAATGCCACCCGGGAAGAACTCCTCGGCTACATGCAGGACAAGATCGCAAAGTGGTGGATGCCGGACGACGTGGTGTTCGTCGACGAAATTCCCCACACCGCCACCGGCAAGATCCAGAAACTTGTCCTGCGCCAGACCTTCAAGGACTATCGGCTGCCCAACGTGCAAGCGGCAGAATAATAAGAAAGTCGCGCGTTAAATCCACCGTCAGGACAATGACTTGGCCCGTCCTGTCACGATCACCTATCCATATTGTCAAAATTGACATCTGTCGTGTATCGTCAATTTCAGCCATTTAGTGCTCCGTAACGACCAACACGGAGTAAGAACGATGAAACGCTATGTGATCGAACGCAGCATTCCCGGCGTCGGGAAGCTGAACCGCGAGCAGCTCAAGGGCGCCGCCGCAACATCCAACGATGCGCTGGCCAAGCTGCCCGGCAAAGTGCAGTGGGAGCATTCATACGTCGTAGATGACAAGACTTTCTGCATTTACCTCGCCGAAAACGAGAACGCCGTCCAGGAGCATGCCAAGCTGAGCGGCTTCCCGGCAAATAAAGTCACCGAAGTGCGCACCATCATCGACCCGATGACGGCCGCTGCGTGATCGCGATACGCCGCCGTGCTGCAGCCGGCGGCGTCCCGACCCTGTGCAGACGTAAGACGGGAAATGTGAGCCATGGTGCAACTCGGCAAAGTAGATACCGGACGCTTCTGTTGGGTCGATCTCGCCGCGACCGACGCCGGCAGCGCGAAAGAATTTTACGAGAATCTGTTCGGGTGGACTTCTCACGAGCAGCCGGCTAATGGCGGCAGTTTTACGCGCCTGCGCCTGAGCGATCAGGACGTCGGTTCAATCTATCAATTGCGGGACGCACTCCTGGAGCACGGAATCCCGTCGCATTGGACGCCCTACGTCCGGGTGCACGATGTGAATGATACCGTGCGACGAGCCACCTCCCTCGGCGGCACGGTGATTGCCAAGCCCTTTGTCGTATCGGGCATCGCGCGCATAGCGCTTATCCTGGACTCGGTCGGCGCGCTCATTGGTTTGTGGGAGCCGATCGAATTGAACATGAAAGCGAATGGCAATGGCTAGGAAATCAAAACCGCGAACAAAACGCAGCACGCACGAATTGGCTCCTGCAAGCAGCAAGGATCGTGTCGTCGACGTTACGGTCGTTGTTCTGAAAGATGGCTATGCGTCAACGGCGATTGCTCCGATCGAAATTTTTCACTCCGCGGGCGTGGTCTGGAATTGGCTCCATGGCGAAACACTGCATCCGCGATTCCGGGTGCGGACTGCGTCGGTCGATGGACGGAGAGTGAAAGCGGCCGGATCTCTCGGCCTCACACCGGATTGCGCAATCAGCGACATCAAGCACACCGACATTGTCATCATCGCTGCGCCCGGCTGGGACGTCCTCGAACAGATCGCAAAAAATACATCCCTCGTGCCGTGGGTGAAAAAGTGGCACGACCGAGGCGCATACATTGCCGGTGCGTGCACGGGCGTCGCGTTCCTTGCAGAAAGCGGAATCCTCGACGGTCATGTTGCAACGACTCATTGGGGCGTCGCCGACATATTTCGCAAGCGCTATCCGAAGGTCCGGTGGCAAACCGAACAATTTGTGACGGAAGACGGCCGGCTCTTCTGCAGCGGTGGCGTCTACGCCTCCATCGATCTGAGCCTGTATCTGGTGGAGAAATTCTGCGGCCACGAAATCGCCCTTCAATGCGCCAAATCCCTGTTGCTCAGCATGCCGCGCGGCCGCCAATCAGGATATTCGGTGGTCCAGCTGTCGCGGCCGCATTCCGACGACCAGATCCGAAAAACCGAGGAATACCTGCAGCAACACTTCGATTCCGATATCTCGATCGACCGCCTCGCCGAGCGCGCCGGAATGGGCCCACGCAATTTCATCCGCCGTTTCAAGGCCGCAACCGGCCGCGTCCCGGGCGCCTATGTTCAGACATTGCGGGTCTCGGCAGCCAAGGAATTGCTTGAAAATGGGGCATCTTCGATCCAGGCGGTGTCTTCGAAGATCGGATACGACGATATCGGCTTCTTCCGGAACCTGTTCAAACGGCACACCGGCATGACCCCCGGCGAATATCGCGACCGGTTTTCGCAAATGACATTTGATCGGGGAGAACTGGCGTCCGGCAGGCCGGCCGCTTAGCGCATCAATTAACGAAATCCAGCCATGTGCAATTGCGAACAAGGGACTTGCGTCGCAAATTTGCTGATATTCGGCTGCAATGCCCAGCGTTAACGCCGCGTAATTGATTTAAATTTGAGGTAATGGCGTCCCAATCGCTTAATGACGCGTTCGTAGGGTCGGCTGTCTGGTGGAGCAGTTATTTGCTCGGGGCTGCAGCACGATCTGGGACGCATGGTACACGTAGTTATCCTCGACGATCGAGAGACCAACCGAAAGATTTTTTCGAAGCTCGCTGCTTCGATTGAACCTGGCGTAATGGTTCATAGCTTCGGCGATCCGGTCGAGCTTCTCGCCTGGCTTAAACACAATACACCTGATCTGATCGTCACCGATTTCAAGATGCCGACGATGGACGGCGCAGAATTCATCTGCCGCCTCCGCGCACAACCCGATTGCGGCGAGATTCCTGTTATCGTCATAACGGTCTACGAAGAACGCGAATTCCGGCTGCGTGCGCTCGAAGCCGGCGCGACCGATTTTCTCCACAGCCCGGTCGACCATCAGGAATTCGTCACACGTGCCCGCAATCTCCTGAAACTGCGCAAGCAGCAGATCCAGCTTGCTGCCCGCGCCGACAACCTCGCGCAGGAACTCAAGGACTCAGAGCGTTCGCGTGAAGCCGCCCTACGCGACTCCAGCGAACGGTTGGCCCAGGTGATCGATACCGTTCCGGCCATGATCAGCGCCACTGACAACCAGGGGCGCATCCTGTTCATTAACGCGTATCTCGCCGAGCTCGCCGGCGTCGGCGCTGCCAAGGCGGTCGGATTCGATATGCAACCCGCCTTCGGCGAAGATTACGCGACGCGCAGCAAGGCGCTCGACCGCAAGGTTATCAATACGCAGGCCGCATTGCCGAGCTTCGAGGAAGAGATCGTCGATGCAAGCGGCACCAAGCGCGTGTTCCTGACCACGAAAACACCGCTGCGCGACGGATCGAACGCCGTCGTCGGCGTGTTGACTTCCTCGCTGGATATCACCGACCGCAAGCTCGCCGAAAATCATCTTTTCTACATGGCGCACCACGACGGACTGACCAACCTCGCGAACCGCGCGCTGTTGTCCGATCGGCTGCGCCGCGAAATCGCCCGCACGCGGCGCGGCGACCGCCCGTTTGCACTCCATCTCATCGACCTCGACGGGTTCAAGGACATTAACGACGGGCTTGGCCACCAGGCCGGCGACCAGTTCCTCGTCGAAGTTGCCGACCGGTTGCGGTCTGTCGTGCGCGATACCGATACTGTTGCCCGTCTCGGCGGCGACGAGTTCGCGGTGCTGCAAACGCGCGTGACGCGGAACGAAGACGCCGCCGACATGGCCACCCGGATCCTCGAAGCCATCAACAAACCCTGGTCGCACGCGGGTGAGCAGGTCAATTCGAGCGCCAGTATTGGCATCACCATTCATCCCACCGACGGCGCCGACGTGCAGGACCTGCTTCGCAACAGCGATCTTGCGATGTATCGGGCCAAGCATGATGGCGGAAAGGTCTTCCGCTTCTACGCCTCTGATATGGACCGGCGGGCGCGCGCGAGCCTGGTCCTCGACGCCGACTTGCGTGAAGCAATCGCCCAGGGACAATTCGTCCTGCACTATCAGCCGCAGATCGCGCTGCGAACCGGACAAGTTACCGGTGCGGAAGCGTTGCTGCGCTGGCAGCGCCCTGGCCACGGTCTCATCGGCCCCAGCGACTTCCTGGCGCGGGCGGAAGAGAACGGCCTTATCGTTCCGATCAACGAGTGGGCGCTTCGCGAAGCCTGCCGGCAGGCCAAGTCGTGGCAGCAACGCGGCCAGCCGCCGCTTCGCGTCGGCGTCAACCTGTCGTCAATCCAGTTCTTCAAGCAGAACGTTCCGCTGCTGGTGACCAAGGTCCTGGCCGAGACCGGGCTCGAGCCCTGGTTGCTTGATCTCGAGCTGACCGAAAGCATCGTCATGCACAATGCCGAAGCTGTCTCCAAGGATCTCCAGCAGCTGCGCGCACTCGGCGTCGGGATTTCGATCGATGATTTCGGAACACGTTACTCGACCCTCTCCTACGTCAAGCATTTCCCGGTCGACCGCCTCAAGATCGACCAGTGCTTCGTCCGCGACATGGCGACCAACCCGAGCGACGCCGCGATCGTGCGTGCGATCGTAAGCCTCGGCCACAGCCTTGATCTTGAGATCGTTGCGGAAGGCGTGGAAACGGTCCAGCAGGCTACGCTTCTGCGCGCCGAAGGCTGCGACGAGGTGCAGGGCTTTTACTACGCGGGCGCGATGCAGGCCGATGAACTGATCGCCTACGTCAGAGATATTCGCGCTCGGGCGCGCAGCGCGTGAGGCTCGGATGGGGGCAACCGATTTTCGAAAAGCTCTTCCCTTGTGGCAGACGGTCAATCCCGTGACCCGGACCTTTTCCTGGATTGCGGGCCGGCTGCGCAATCGGCCGGATTCCGAGCACGAGCTGACCGTCAACCGGCTGGTGATCAGCGGGACGGCATTCACTTATCTCATCATTGCGGCGCAGTTCGGCCAAAGGGGCGCCGAGCGGATGCTGCACGAGCAGAGTCCGTATTTTGCCGTCTACCAGATCGTGTCGGTCATCCTGTTCTGTCACCTGCTCTATCGGCCTGGAATTTCGGTCGGCCGGCGTCTCGTCGGAATGGTGTTCGACCTCGGCCTCTTTTCATACGGCATGCATGTCGGCGGCGAGACATTCGCACTGCTTTATCCGGTGTACCTGTGGGTCATTTTTGGTAACGGCTTTCGCTTTGGCGTCCCCTACCTGTTCGCCGCGTCCGCCACCAGCGTCCTGACCTTCGGCACCGTCATCGCGACAACGGCTTTCTGGCAGGAGCATCGTGGGCTCGCCTCCGGCCTGACCGCGGGTCTCGTCCTGCTGCCGCTTTATGTGTCGACGCTGATCCGCAAGCTGTCGGAAGCCAAACGCCAGGCCGAAGAAGCAAACCGCGCGAAAAGCGCGTTCCTCGCCAGCATGAGCCACGAATTCCGCACGCCACTCAACGCCATCATCGGGCTGAGCGACCTGCTGCGCGAGTCTTCGCTAAATCCGGAACAGGACGAAATGTCCGACACGATCGGCAAGTCCGGACGCCAGCTGCTGACGCTGATCAATTCCGTGCTCGATTTCTCGCGTGTCGAAGCGGGCCGGATCACGATCAAGAACGTTGATTTCGACCTGGTCTCCCTGCTTGGAGAGATCCGGAACATGCTTGCCTTCGAGGCGCAACGGAAGGGTGTAAGGCTCGCAATTCACTGCACGGCGCGCACACCGCGGCTTCTGCTCGGAGACAAGCCTCATCTCGAGGAAGTGCTCATCAATCTTGCGGGCAACGCCGTAAAATTTACCGAACACGGTTTTGTCGTCATCGCGGTTGACGCCATTGCCCAGGACGGCGATCGCGTGCGGTTGCGTTTCGAGGTGACGGACACCGGGATCGGCATCAGCAGCGACGCGCAGACGCGCGTCTTTGAGCGTTTCACGCAGGCCGATGAAACCATCATCGACCGTTTTGGCGGCACCGGGCTCGGTCTTGCCATCGCGAGACAGCTTGTCGAGCTGCAGGGCGGCAACATTGGCGTCCAAAGCGCCCCCGGCAAAGGGAGCACATTCTGGTTCGAAATCGAGCTGGACGCGCAAACGCAAAATCCGCTGCAGGTCTATACGGCACAGACGCCCGTCGTTTTTGTTGGCGGCAACGACGATGATCGCGCCGTCGCAAGGTCGTGTGTGCCAAATGTGACGTTCTCGGACAGCATCGACGGGGCCGCGGCTGCTCTGGAATCGCTGCGGGAAGACGGCGTGCGCCGTCCGATTGCGGTCATTCACCACGACATTGCCAGTAAGCTGGATGAGGCCGGCTTCAAGGCGATTGCCGGTGACAATCCCGCCTGCGCGCCCGCGCTCATTCTGGTGACGGATAATCACGACGAAGGCCTGCCCGCGAGTATCGTGCGCAGCCGATTCATCACGACGTTGGCCACTCCGCTCGAGCCGATAAAGTTCATTGCCGGCCTGCAAATTGCGCGCGGCAACAGTGCCGCCGAGCGGTCCGACACCGCCAGAAATCAAACGATCGTTGTGGCGCGCCGGCCACTCTCGATCCTGGTCGCCGAGGATAAAAGAACCAACCAAATGGTCATCGCCAAGATCCTCGATCGCGCCGGCCATCGCGTCACAATCGTCGATAACGGCGAAGCCGCGCTCGACGTGCTTGAAGCGCAGGATTTCGATCTGGTTCTGATGGACGTCAACATGCCGGTTATGAACGGCATCGAAGCGACCAAACTCTACCGTTTCGCGGCACTCGGCCGGCCACACGTGCCGATCGTGGCGCTCACCGCCGACGCAAGCGAGGAAGTCAAGCAGCGTTGCCGGGAAGCGGGAATGGATGCCTGCGCCACCAAGCCGATCGAGCCGCATCGTCTGCTCGAGATCATCGGAACGCTCGTGAACGACGCCGCCAAGGGCCCGCGCGTCGTTTCCAGCAAATCAGATGCCGGCGGGCACTCTGCAATGTTTGCACGTAACAGCAAGGAAGCAGCCATCGATCTCGACACCATCGATGCACTCGAAAGCCTGGGCGGCAAGGAGTTCGTCGATGAACTGGCGGCACAGTTCCTCGACGATGCAGCCGACATCCTGCGTCAGCTCTCCGACATCACGGCCGCCGGCGACACCCTTGCATTCCGCGAGCAATTGCATGCGCTGCGCAGCGCCGCGGCCAATATCGGCGCGCGTGGAATCTACGAAATGTGCCTCGCATGGCGGCAAATCGCACCGGACGATCTCGCGAGTCAGGGCGAAATATACTTGAACGGGCTGCGCGAGGAGTTCGAACGAGTCTGTATTGCCTTGCGGGGACGGCTTTCCAAGCGCGACGTCGCCGCCTGATGCACGTCGGCTAGGTGCGCGCGTATTTTACGCGGCGCAGTTGCGCGTTTGCCAGGCGTTCCATGTTGCGAAGATCAGACTCTTGCAGCCGCATCGCATGCTCCGCCCAGATATCGGTGACGTCGCGGAGCTCCTCGAGCGAGAGCGGATTGACACGCAGGCCCACCTCGCGGACGCGCCGATGCACGGCGTGGTGACGGCGATTTTGGGCGATGTAATCGCGCACCGCCTCCTCGCCGCGTCCGTCTTCGGCCAGGACGTCGATCAAGCCCATCTCGTGAAGTTCCGGCGCTCCGAAGACACGGCCGCTCAGGATCATCTTGTGCGCCCGCGTCATGTCGAGCTTGCGTGACAGGAAACTAAAGGCGCCCATCCCCGGAAACAGGTTGAACAGGATTTCGGGCAGCCCGAATTTGGCTTTCTTTTCCGCCACAAGCACATTGAACGACAGCGCACCCTCGAACCCGCCGCCGAGGGCATCGCCCTGGACCAGCGCAATCGTAATCAGCGGCAGATGAAAGCCGACCGTCATTTGATAGGCGACGTCGACGCAATCATGCGCATAGTTGCGCAATGCATCGATGTCGCGCGCGCGAATGCTCTTGATGAAAAAGCCGAGATCCCCGCCAAGATTGTAGACCCCGGGAATACGCGAGCCACCGACGAAGTATTTGATCGGCGCAGCCTCGCCCGGCGGCAAGTTGGCGAACATGCGTTGCAGCATTCGCCGCATGGAAATCAACTCTTGCAGTAACGTCGGCGTGAAGCTCGGCGGGCCCGCCGGCCGCATGAAACACCAGATGCTCTCTTCGTCTGAATTCAGCGTGAGATCGAGTTCGCGAAATCCGGCTCTGCTCACGCCCGCCGTAAAGTCAATGCGGGCGCGTTGCAGGGCGCGCTCTTCACGCGCCGACGCGAGATTGGCCGGGGACCAGAGCTCGAGTTGAGCCGGAATCCTGGCTTCCGCCGTCTGGGCGAGCTGACCCTGCGACGCAATGTTGAGTTTCGTTACGGCCGAACGCAAACTGTCCCCACTTTCCACCGAACGGTCTGGCGCTGGCCACAACAGGACGGCTGCCATCGCAGAGCGATGATATTAATCAAAAATTAACCCTCCTAAATCTGTTGTTGCCCTGATGGTTAATCAAGGCTGTGACGGGAATCACAAAAATCGCGATTTCTTGCCGCCGTGGGGAAAGAACCACCACTTTCAGTGAATGAGCGTCACTTTTGGCGGTTAACTGGAGGCCGCCCAGTACCATTGCAGCGCTGGGGCCGGATCGCAGCAGGTTCCATTGCCGGCTGGCCCGATGCCCGAAGTGTCGACAACGCAGCCGCAACGTACCGCGATGAGCGACAGGGCAAGGACAATTCGCAACAGCGCCGTGTGGATCATGCCCCGTGCATGCGAACGCGCGATCGCATCGAACATGTTGATCGCGCTGAATAACGCGTCGCACCGATGCGGGCTTGGCGCATTCCACGTTGCCTGCTCACCCGCTTGCCATTATCCCTGCGGGTCATGAGCCTTGATACAGGCGAAATCGCAACGGGCGGCGGCGTGCGATTTCTCGGGCAGCGCCGTTTCTATTGGCGCCTGCTCATTCGCGGCGGCGTGCTGCTGATGGTCACGCTCGGCATCTATCGCTTCTGGCTGACAACCGATGTGCGCCGGTTCCTGTGGTCAAACACCGAAATCGCGGGCGAGACGCTTGAATACACCGGCACGCCACTCGAACTCCTGCTCGGCTTCCTGATTGCGATTGCCATTCTGATTCCGGTTTATGCCGGTTTTTTTCTGGCGGCGCTCGATCTCGGCACACTCGCAAAATTCTCAAGCGTGATCGCTTTTGCAGCGCTTGGTATTCTCGGCCAATACGCGATCTATCGCGCCCGCCGCTATCGCCTGACGCGCACAATCTATCGAGGTCTGCGCTTTCATCAGGAAGGCTCGGCCTGGGCCTATGCCTTTCGCGCGATCGGTTGGTGGATCGTCACCGCTTTGACTTTCGGGCTCGCCTATCCATTCCAGCTTGCCAGCCTCGAGCGCTACAAGATGCGCAATACCTACTACGGCGATCTCGCCGGACGCTTCGAGGCGTCCGGTTTTGGCCTTCTCTTGCGGGGTTTGCCGATGTGGCTGCTCATCTTTGCGCCATTGGCACTTGCGGTGAGCGGATTTATGGGTGCGGTGGACTGGAAAGCGCTCGTCGATGCGCTGGCGCAAGGTGGCGACAATGTCATGGGCAGGATCGAAGGCGGCAATCCTGGACTCGGCGCAGCCATTGTCTTTGCCATGCTGATGGGCGGCGTTAGCGTGGCCCTGGCCGCCCTGCTCTATCCGGCATTCCAGGCAATCGTGCTGCGCTGGTGGTCCTCGGGATTGTGCTTCGGCGATCTCGAGGTACGGTCGCGGCTGCGCATGCGTCACGTCTACGCCGCCTATGGCCGCTTTGTCGGGTATGCGATCCTGTTCAGCATGGCTATCGGCATTGTCGGCGTGATCGCACTGGTTGTAGTCGGGGCGGTTGCGAGTGCCGCGAAACTGGGCGCCGGCGGAGAAATCCTGGCGACGCTCTTTCTCCTCGCGGGCTACGTCGTCACGGCGCTCGGATTTTCAACGATCTATCGCGCCACTGTGCTGCTGTCGCTCTGGCAATTGGGCATGGAATTGCTCCATCTGACCGGTCTTTCCGCGCTCGATAAGGTCAAGGCCACAGGGCGACCGAGCTCCGCGATCGGCGAGGGGCTTGCCGATGCACTTAATGTTGGCAGCTACTGATGCCGGCCGGAATCGAAGGACCGCATCGATGAATTCCGGATCCGGCATTTATTTCGACGGTGTGACCAGTACGCGCCGCGATGTGTCGGTGACACTCGCACCGTCCAGCCTGCGGATATCTGCCCAGAATGGACCGCTCCTCACAGAGTGGCCTTATGACCAAATTGAGGGGTTGTCCGCTCCTGACAGTGTGCTCCGGCTCGGCCGCCGGGGGAGTGCGACGCTTGAACGCCTCGAAGTTCTCGACCCGGCGCTCGCCGCAGAAATCGACGCCCGTGCCTCCCTTGTCGACCGGAGGGGGCTGTTGCAGCGCCGGCAGCGCATGCGGGTGATCGGCTGGAGCGTTGCCGCAACGGCATCGCTCGTGCTGGTGGCCTGGTTCGGTGTGCCGGCGATCGCCGCGCGGTTGACCCCGCTGCTCCCGCCGGCGGCCGAGCGTAAACTCGGTGACGCCGTCAATATGCAGGTGCGCGGCATGCTCGACACCCACAAGGCCGGCGTCAGCTTTGAATGCGGGACAACCCCAGCCGAGACCGCGGGTCGCGCTGCACTCGATAAAATGCTGCGGCGGCTGGAAGCAGCCGCAAGTCTAGCCCTGCCCTTGCGCGCCGACGTTGTGCGCCGTGACGAGGCCAATGCCGTGGCTTTGCCGGGCGGACAGGTTTATGTATTCCGCGGCCTGATTGCCAAGGCGGAAACTGCTGACGAGGTTGCTGGCGTGATTGCACACGAAATCGGCCATGTTGCCCATCGCGATGGCACCAAAGCCGTCCTCCAGGGCGCCGGCCTGTCATTTTTGTTCGGAATGTTGCTCGGCGATTTTGTCGGCGGCGGCGCGGTCGTTTTTGCTGCCAAGACGGTGCTGCAATCATCGTATTCGCGCGAGGCGGAGACAGAGGCCGATGCCTATGGCGCCGAGTTGATGAATAGAGCCGGCGGCGATGCCCACGCACTCGCGACCATGCTCGACAAGATCGGCGGCGCCACCGAACCCGGCATGACGATCCTGTTGAATCATCCGGAAACCAAGGCGCGGGTTGCCGTCATCAACAAATTGGCGGCGACGCGGCCGTCGTCGTCATTTCTCGACGCCGGAGAGTGGGCGGCGCTCAAGACGATCTGTGCGGGGTCATAACGATGGCGCGACGCCCGTTTCATGACGAGCCCACATCGAAGATTGCCGTCTGGTCGTCCCGGCTGGGGTTGTTTGCCTTTGCCGTGGCTGCCCTTTCGATCATTATCGTGCGCTCAAACCTGCTCGAGATCGTGCCGGCGCTCGCGACGTTTGCGGCCGCGCTGGTCTTTGCCGCGCTTGCCATTCTGCTGGCATTTGGCGGCTTCATCGTAATCTGGCGGCAGGGCTATTCCGGCCTTGGCCGCGCGTTGCTCGGCCTGTTTCTCGGCCTGGCACTGCTCGCTTTTCCCGCCTACCTCGGCACGCGGGCTTTGAAGTTGCCGGCGATTTCCGACGTCACGACGGACACGGCCAATCCCCCGCGGTTCGATGTGCTGGCCCGTCAGCGCCCGCGTGATCGCACCGACTATCCCGGCCAGGCAGTGGCCGCGCTTCAGCGCGCCGGCTATCCGGATATCGCTCCCCTGGAACTCGATGTTGCGCCCAAAGTTGCCTACGACGCCGCACTCGCGCTGGTCACCAAGCGCAAGTGGACGATCGGGGATGCGCGTTCGCCGACTTTGGCGCGCCGCGATGGGGTAATCGAGGCCGTAGCCCGCACGCCGATCATGGGATTCCGCGACGACGTCGTCATCCGCTTGACACCGGTGGGCCCGGGCACCCGCATTGATGTGCGCTCGGCCTCGCGCGTCGGATCGCACGACTTCGGGGCCAATGCTTCGCGCATCAAGAGCCTTCTCGAAGACCTCGATGACGTCGTGGGCTCGGCGCCGGAGCCTCGTTCGCTGCCCGAACGAAAACCTCCAGCGCCGAAAAAGGGGCAGCAGCCCGAAAAACGTCAGCCGGGCAAACGATAGACCCCGTCGACCGAAGGCTGGCCGTCAGTCTCGACCAGACCGCGCGCGACCAGATCTTCAAGATGCGCAAGCACGGAGAGCCCGGCCGCCCCGGTCAAGCGAGGATCAATACCGATATAAATTGCACGCACGATCGTCGGAATGTCGGTGGCGCCTTTTGACAGGCGATGCAGGATCGACGCTTCGCGCGCCTTGCGGTGCAGAATGTAATAGTTGACGAAGCGCGACGCATCGGTGATCGCGGGTCCGTGGCCGGGGAAATATATGCCCTCTTTGCGTTGCGCGAGCTTCGCCAGTGACGCCATGTAATCGCTCATCGCGCCATCGGGCGGCGCAACAATCGACGTCGCCCACGCCATGATGTGATCACCGGCAAATAAAACGTTTTGATCCTTGAGCGCAAAAGACATGTGGTTTGCGGTGTGGCCCGGAGTCGTCACCGCCTCGATCGACCATCCGTCGCCGGTGACGATCTCGCCATCCTTGAGCGCCACATCGGGTCGGAAGTCACGATCGGCGCTGGCGTCGAGCGGATTGTGCTCGCCGATATGCAGCGGTCGCGCGGCGCGGTGGGGCCCCTCTGCATAGACCATGGCGCCGGTGGCGGCCTTGATCGCCGGCACCGCAGGCGAGTGGTCGCGGTGGGTATGGGTGACGAATATGTGCGTCACGGTTTCATTGCGCACGGCGTCGAGCAACGCGCCAATATGCGCGGCATCGTCCGGGCCGGGGTCGACAATTGCCACCTTGCCGCGGCCGACGATGTAGCTGAGCGTTCCCTTGAACGTGAACGGACCGGGGTTGTTCGCCATGATCCGGCGTATCCCGGGAATCGGCTCGTCCACCGTGTCCGGCGCCAGCTTGAGATCCTTGTCGAAAGGAATGTCGTCGGCCATGGCGCCGCGTGTAGATCAGCGCAGCGGAAGTTTCAATGAGTTTCTCGTCGCAGCAATTGCGAGGCTATTTGACCACCAATGTGCCGTTGGTCTGCTGATTGAAATCATCGAAGAAATTATAGCTGCCGGGCTCCAGCGGCCGCAGCCGGATGATGCCTTCGCTGTTTCCCGCCACAACCTTCTCGACACGCAGGCTTACGCTCTCGAATTCCATGGGCGTCGGATCAAGATTTTTCACGTGCAGCTCGATCGGCACCCTGGCTGGCGCCTGGATCTGCGCGGGCTGGAAGCGATGGTTCTTGACGCTGATGCTCACGGTCGCCGTTTGCTGTGCACTTGCCGGCAAACACGACGTGGCCAGCAGAACCAGGGCAATGACCGTCTTCACATTGTTGCTGATCACGCGAAATCCTCCGGCTAGAATTCAACTGCGAGTTTCAACTTGCCGCGCTGCCGGGAGAACTCCCCGAGATTGAGCCTGGAACCGGGATCATCGACATCGCGGCCATGGATTTGCACGTTCCAGGCAGCCGTCATGAACACCTTGCGGCCGAGCTGAACATAGGTCGTGGGCCCGAGAAAGAAGGCATCGCCGGTGAAGGTGTTGAACCAGGCCCCGTCATAGTGCCGCAGGTACCAGAGTTCGCCGCCGACAAACACGGATGGCAGGATCCGATAGGACAAGGCACCCGAAATGCCCCCGGTCGATTCCTTCTCCCAGCCGGCACCGATGCCGTCGGGATCATGGGTTGCTTCCGGCTCGTAAAGAAGATTGCTGCCGAGATAGAGCCGATTCTTGATGAGCTCGAGATCGGCATTGACCTTCACCTCGAGCCCGAAGTTCTTGACGCGCGCGCCGCTGGTCTCGTCGATACGGTGCCACTCTGGCTCGGCTGAAAGCGTAATTGCCAGCGGCGAGGACGGGCCGCGATCCAGCAGGAGGTAACGTACTTCGCCGAAGATTCCGCTCATCGCCAGTTGATTGCGATTGTCCAGATCGGTGACATCCTTGATGACGTGCGCAGAGACAAGTGGCCCAAGCTCGAACTGGACGTACTGGTTCGGCGTAAATTCGTATTCAAGTTTGGTTTCGCTCGCCCAGTAACGGCCGTCGCGCTTGCCCATCCGCGCAACGGTTTCCAGGGAGACCTCTTTCTCGCCTTCGAGGCCGATGCCCGAACCTTCGGTGAACCCGAAGATGTATTTCGTTTCTACGTCGCGATAGAAAGCCGGATTATCCTGGGCGCGAGCGCCAAAACCGGCGGCGACGATAAATGGCGCGGCAAAAATAATCGCACGCGCGCAGCGAGCGTTAAGCATTTTTATTTTCCTCATACGCCGGGTTCAAGGCCTGGCAATCAGGTTTCACGCCACGCACAGCACGTGGTGCAAAATCAATTCAAGAAATTTTCGCGCGCGAGTCAATGCGTCCGGCAAACATTAGAATATTCTAGTTCGGAGATGTTCTAATTTGAATGTACGCGTTTTCGTTATCTTTATGTACAAACACTCAACGAAATGGCTGCTTCACCGGCCTCAGGCCACGGCCTCGCTGCGCACGGTTTCACTGAGAATGTGCTCGATTTCCGCGGCGGGACGCGGCGGGCTGAAGAAGAAGCCCTGAACTTCATTGCAACCCTCTTTCGTGAGCCGCGCGAGCTGCTCTTTCGTTTCCACGCCCTCGGCGGTTGTCGTGATCCCCAGACTGCTGCTCAGTCCGACCACGGCACGAATGATCGCGACGCTGTCCTCTTTCGACGTCAGATCGCGGATGAAGGACTGATCGATCTTGATCTTGTCGAACGGGAAGCTTCGCAGATAGCCGAGCGAGGAATAGCCTGTACCGAAATCATCCATTGCGATCTTGATGCCGAGACCTCGCAGTTCGTGCAGGATGGCGAGGGCGTGGTCATTATCCTGCAAGAGGACCAGCTCCGTGATTTCAAGTTCCAGCCGGCGTGCCGGCAGCCCGCAATCCGTCAGCACATTGACGATGGTCTTGACCAGATTCGGATTCTTGAATTGTGCCGGCGACAGGTTGACCGACACCGTGACACCCTTCGGCCAACGCACGGCCTCGCTGCAGGCATGACGTAGCACCCATTCGCCCAGCGGAATGATGAGACTTGTTTCTTCCGCGATCGGGATGAAATCCATGGGCGGAATCATGCCGCGCTCGGGATGGAACCACCGGATAAGGGCTTCGCAACTCGTGATCCTGCCTGTCCTCACTTCGACGATCGGCTGATAGTGAAGCTCAAACTCGCCTTTCAGGATGGCCTTGCGCAATTCCAGCTCGAGGGTGCGGCGCGCCTGCATGCGCGCGTCCATTTCGGTTTCAAAAAACCGGAACGTCCCGCCGCCGTCTGCCTTGGCACGATACAGCGCCAGATCGGCATTCTTCATCAACGTGTCCGGTGTAGCGCCATCTGCGGGTGCGATGGCGATGCCGATGCTGGCGCCGACCACGACCTGATGGCCCTCAATGTCATAGGGAGCGCCAACGACCTCGATCAGGCGGGCTGCGAGCGCGTTGGTATCGAGGCCTTGCGCGGAAGGAATTTGAACGATCGCGAACTCGTCGCCGCCCAATCGTCCGACGATATCCGCATCGCGAACGCAGGTGCGCATGCGGTCAGCCGCCGCTTGCAGGAGCCGGTCGCCGACAGGATGCCCCAGCGTGTCGTTCACGCTCTTGAAATGGTCAAGATCAAGACTGAGAATCGAGACGGATTCGCCGCGCCGCAAGTGACGAAGGATCGATTCCATGCGGTCGTAAAACGTGACGCGATTGGGCAAATCCGTAAGCACATCGTAGTGCGCAAGATGCTTGATCCGCTCCTCGGCGGCGAGTCGTTCCGTGATGTCCTCGAATGTCACCACGAATCCGCCGCCCGGCCTGGGCCGATATAATATCGAGATGCTGCGGCCGTCGGTCAGGCGCTGGACAAATGCCCCACCCTTGCCCTCGCGATAGATGCTGTCGCGAATTGCAAGCGTGCCTTGCGGATCGACATCGGTCGCGTTGCCGGACGTGCGCAACAGCGCGACGAGGTCATAGGTGGTCATGCCCGGCACGACTTTGTCCCTCGGCAGACCGTAAATCTCGGCGAAGCGTGAATTGAAGATCGCAAGCTTCCCGTCCGCATCATACATGCAGAGGCCCTGCGACATATTCATCAGCGCGGCATCGAGACGCGTATTTTGCTCCGCAAGGTCGCGCTGGGTGTTGCGGAGCGCTTCAAGCGTGCGATCGAGCGCGCGTAACGGAAACCACCGCGCGGCGATCGCCAACGCAGTTCCGATCAGCGCGAACACCAGCGTGGCAAATGCAGTCTGGTAGAGCGTGTCGCGCAAGCTTGCATGAAGGATCGCCGCGCCGACGATGGCGCCGGCCAGCACCGTGGCGGCCAGCAAAAGCGCAAACCCGGCATTGAACGCCAGCTTCAGAACCGAAGGACGCATCGACACCTGATCCCGGTGACCCACCCGAGAACGTGCCATCGAGTAGATGAAAATTCGTCTTTAGGTTGTATGCAATTTTAGGTATCCGGGCGCACGCGGTGGCCGGCTACCGGTTTCAGTGAATTTCCGGCTCCGGAATCGCCCCGAGCGGCGCCAGGAAATCGAAGTCGCAGCCCTCGTCCGCCTGGCCGATGTGTTGCGAATAAAGCGCGCCATAGCCACGCGGATATCGTGGGGCCGGTTGCGTCCAGGCGCTGCGGCGGCGGGCCATCTCCTCGTCCGAGACGTGCAGGTGAATGCGGCGCGCCGGCACGTCGACCTCTATCTCATCGCCGGTCTGCACGAAAGCCAGCGGCCCGCCGACAAAACTCTCCGGCGCTACGTGCAGGATGCAGGCGCCATAGCTGGTGCCGCTCATGCGGGCGTCTGATATGCGCAGCATGTCGCGCACACCCTGCTTCACGAGTTTCTTCGGGATCGGCAGCATGCCCCATTCCGGCATGCCGGGGCCGCCCTGCGGCCCGCCGTTCTTGAGGACGAGGATGTGATCCGGCGTGACGTCGAGATCGTCGCGCTCCACCTCGCGCGCCATGTGGTTATAGTCTTCAAACGCAATGACCTTGCCGCGATGGCGATGAAGCCGCTTGTCGGCCGCCGACGGCTTCATCACGCAACCGCGCGGTGCGAGATTGCCGGTGAGGACGGCGGTGGCACCGTCGCGCGACACCGGATCGGACAACGGATGAATCACATCGCGCTTGTAGACTTCAGCGCCTGCGATGTTCTCGCCGATGCTTTTTCCCGTCACCGTCAGGCACGTCAGGTCGAGCTTCTCTTTTAACTCGTTCATCAGCGCCCGCAGGCCGCCCGCGTAGAAGAAATCTTCCATCAGTGCTTCGCCCGACGGTCTTACATTGGCGAGCACGGGTATTTCGCGCGAAATTTCGTCGAACCGGCTCATGTCGAGCTTGAGGCCGGCGCGGCGCGCCATGGCCACGACATGAATAATGGCATTGGTCGAGCCGCCCATTGCCATGTGAACACGAATGCCATTGTCGAAGGCAGCGGACGTCAGAATCTTTTGCGGCGTCAGGTCATCCCACACCATGTCAACGATGCGGCGGCCGGCGGCCGCGCACATGCGCGGATGACCGGCATCGGGAGCCGGAATCGACGATGACCCCGGGAGCGCCAGGCCCATGGCTTCGGTAATCGCCATCATGGTTGCGGCCGTGCCCATGACCATGCAGGTCCCGAACGAGCGCGCGATGCCACCTTCGATCTCCGCCCATTCCTCGTCGGTGATGCGGCCGGCGCGCCTCTCATCCCAGTACTTCCACGCGTCCGAGCCCGAACCCAGCACCTGGCCATGCCAGTTGCCGCGCAACTGCGGCCCGGCCGGCACATAGATCGCGGGGATACCCATGCTGATCGCGCCCATCACCAAAGCCGGCGTGGTCTTGTCGCAGCCGCCCATCAGCACAGCGCCGTCGATCGGATGGCTGCGCAGCAGCTCTTCCGTCTCCATCGCCAGCAAGTTGCGATAGAGCATCGTCGACGGTTTGACGAAGGGTTCAGACAGCGACATCGCCGGCAATTCGACGGGAAAACCGCCGGCCTGCAGCACGCCGCGCTTCACATCCTCGGCGCGCTCGCGCAGATGGGTGTGGCAGAAATTAATGTCGCTCCAGGTGTTGATGATGCCGATCACCGGCTTGCCGCGGAAATCGACCGCGTCGAAGCCGCCCTGGCGCAACCGCGCGCGGTGGCCGAAGGCACGCAGGTCATCGACGCCGAGCCAACGGTGGCTGCGCAGTTGTTCGGGACGTTTACGCGTTGTCATTCCGGTTATTGATGGCGCCCGCTAGTTGATCGACAGGTCGGCAGCGTGAACCACCTTTTCCCACTTCGCGGTTTCGGCTGCGATGATCTTGCCGAAATCAGCGGCCGATCCGGGGATCGGCGTGCCGCCCAGCTCCTTGAGCTTGGCGATCATTGCCGGATCCTTCAGCGCCAGATTGATCTCCCGGTTGAGGATATCGACAACCTCCTTTGGCGTTCCGTGCGGAACGCCCAGGCCGAAGAATGCGCTCGCTTCGTAGCCCGGCACGGTCTCGCCGACAGTCGGCACATCGGGTAGTTCTTCGCTGCGTTTCGCGGTGGTCACCGCCAGGGCGCGCAGCTTGCCGGCTTTGATGTGCTCGATCGATGACGGCAGATTGTCGAACGTAACCTGCACCTGGCCGCCGAGCAGATCGGTGAGCATCGGCGCCGAGCCCTTGTAAGGCACGTGCGTCATTTTCGTTCCGGTCATCATCTTGAACAACTCACCCGAGAGATGGATCGAGGTTCCGTTGCCGGACGAAGCTACGTTCACCTTGTCGGGATTGGCTTTCACATAGGCGATGAACTCCGCGACGGTCTTTACCGGCACCGACGGGTTCACTTCCAACACGTTCGGAACGCGGATGAAGCCGCCGACCGGATCGATGTCGCGCAGGAAAACGAAATTGAGATGCTTGTAGAGCGAAGCGTTGACGGCATTGGCCGGGTTGACCAGGATCAGTGAATAACCATCGGGCGCCGCCTTGGCGACAAATTCGGTGGCGAGATTGTTGCCGGCGCCCGGGCGGTTCTCGATGATGAACTGCTGGCCGAGACGCTTGCCGAGCCAATCGCCGAACAGGCGGGCCAGGATGTCAGTCGAACCACCGGGCGGATAGCCAACATAGATGTGGGGCTGGCGCGTCGGATAGTCGGCCGCCTGCGCATTGCCCAGCGGGACCAGCGCAACGCACGCCGCTGCCAGAACCGCGCGCGAGGCGAACGCAAATAAACGCTGCATGACCTTCATCCTCCCCATTTCTGATCTCTTGTCGTTGGCTCGGCCGGCTCTTTTGCTTTACCGGCTTGGTTGGCGCTCAAGTTACGCGGCGCGGATGGTCTCCCGCAAGGGTTAGCACGCAAAGCGGAGGGCGAATCTCCCCCGGCAATCCCGTTCAAATATTTGGTTTTCAGGGGCGGGCCGCCGGGCCCTGCAGGGCTGAACGGTCTCTTAACGAAAACGGCCTTACTCTGCCGCGAGAACGCCCGCTTTGGTTGCGTTCCAAGTCAGACCCGCCGCGTTTGCGTGCTCCGGAGCAGGTTATGGCCGCGCGTCACATGTCCCACCGCCGCTGGTTCCTGCGCGACGTTCCGCGAACCTACATGATGCTGGTCTGGCTCGCTTTCTGCTTCACTGTCATCGTCTATCTCAATGACTGGCGTCCAAGCGGCTGGTCGGCGCTGCAGCCGCAACAGGTCGCCAAGCCAAAACCGCAACGCACCGATGCCGAGATCTACACCGGCTCGCTCATCATCATGCCGGCCGCCGGCGAAAGATGTCAGCAGATCATGATGGACAATCGGACCGGACGGATGTGGGACAAGGGAACGGTCAATTGCTACGAGGCCGCGACGCCGACCCAAAAGGACCCGCGCGAAGCCATCAGCAGCAAAAGAATAAATGCGATCGGCAATGCGTTCCGCGGCGGGAGTGAGTGACGGGGGCGAGCCCGTGCCTCACGCGAGACATTGGCCCGGGCGCCAAAATCTGCCAAAACGGCGATTAACTATCTGAATTAGTGGTCGGAGTGGCAGGATTTGAACCTGCGACCCCCTCGTCCCGAACGAGGTGCGCTACCAGACTGCGCTACACTCCGACTGAAGGCCGGTCTTATAACCCCGGCACCCCTAAACGCAAGCTTGAGAGAGGCGATGACCGCCGAGCCTGGAACGCGGATTTTGAAGGCTGATCGTGAGGCGACCGAGGCAGCGGCGCGCTGCCTTGCCGCCGGCGGCCTCGTCGCCTTTCCGACCGAAACCGTCTACGGGCTCGGCGCCGATGCCGGCAATGGCGAGGCGGTGGCCCGCCTCTATGCGGCCAAAGGACGCCCGGCGTTCAATCCGCTGATTGCCCATGTCGCGGACATTGACGCGGCGCGGCGCGTGGGCGTGTTCAACGCCGCGGCCGAGAAACTTGCCGCCGCATTCTGGCCAGGTCCGCTCACGCTCGTTCTCGCAAAACAACGCGATTGTGCTGTTGCCGATCTCGCGCTCGCCGGTCTCGACAGCGTGGCCGTGCGCATCCCCGCGCATCCCGTCGCGCGCGGCCTGATCGAAGCTTTCCGCGGTCCGGTGGTCGCGCCGTCGGCGAACCGGTCCGGCCACGTTTCACCAACCAGCGCCGCTCACGTGCTTGCGGATTTGCGCGGCCGTATCGATCTCATTATTGACGGCGGCCCCTGCACGGTCGGCGTCGAGTTCCACCATCGTGTCCTGCGTGGAACAGCCCACGCTGCTGCGGCCGGGCGGCGCGCCGCGCGGAGCGATCGAAGCCACGCTGGGCACCGCGTTGGCAACGGCCCCGCTTACCGACGATGCACCGGTGGCGCCCGGCATGTTGTCGTCGCACTACGCGCCGAAGGCTGCGCTGCGTCTCGATGCCGATGGCGCCGAAGTTGGTGAAGCGCTGCTGGCCTTCGGCGCGGCCCCGGCCTATTCCGGCGCCACGCTCAACCTGTCGCCGCGCGGCGACCTCATCGAGGCGGCCGCCAACCTGTTTTCGCATTTGCGCGCACTGGACACTTCCGGTGTCCGCCGCATCGCGGTAATGAAGGTGCCGCACGACGGCCTCGGCGAGGCGATCAATGACCGCCTCAAGCGCGCCGCGGCACCGCGCTGACATGACGACGGAAATTGCGCTAAAGGGATGACATGCTTGACCAGCCCCGCCTCGACCCCGAACTATTGAACCGCTTTGCGGCGATTGTCGGCCCCAAATATGCGGTCACCGACAAATCCGCGCAGGAGCCGTATCTTGTCGAGATGCGCGACCTTTACCACGGCCGCACGCCAGTCGTGTTGCGGCCGGGATCGGTCGCGGAAGTTTCGGCCATCCTCAAGCTCGCCAATGAAACGCGCACGGCGATCGTGCCGCAGGGCGGCAATACCGGACTGGTGGGCGGCCAAATTCCGCATAACGGCGAAGTGCTGCTGTCGCTGACGCGGCTCGACAAGATCCGCGAGGTCGACCCCGTCTCGAACACAATGACAGTGGAAGCCGGGGTCACGCTGCAGCGCGCGCGCGAGGTGGCCGCCGAAGCCGATCGGCTTTATCCGCAATTGTTGCCGTCGGAAGGCAGTTGCACAATCGGAGGCAATCTCTCCACCAATGCCGGCGGGACTGCCGCGATTGCTCACGGCATCGCGCGCTCCCATGCGCTCGGCCTCGAGGTCGTGCTGGCCGACGGACGGGTGCTGCATAATCTCAACAAGCTGAAGAAGGACAATACCGGCTACGACCTGAAGAACCTGTTCATCGGCTCGGAAGGCACGCTCGGGATCATCACGGCAGCGGTGTTGCGGCTGGTGCCTAAGCCGCGCTCGATTGAGACCGCGTTTGCCGGAGTGCCCTCGCCGCAGGCAGCGGTCGATCTCCTGAAACTTGCCGAGCAGCACACGTCGGACGGCGTAACCTCGTTTGAGATGATGCTGCGCGCTGGTGTCGAAGCCGTGGTCAAACATGACGCGGCGAGTCGCAACCCGCTGGCAACACCTCATCCGTGGTACGTTCTGATCGAGTTGTCCTCGCAGTCGCGCTCCGGCCTGCGCGCGATGATGGAGACCATTCTCAGCGAGGGGCACGAGAAAGGCCTGGTGCTCGACGCCACGATCGCCGAGAACGTGCAGCAGGCCAAAGCCTTCTGGCGCATACGGGAAATGTTTGGCGAAGTGCAACGCCACATCGGCGCTTCGATCAAGCACGACGTCTCGGTGCCGGTCGCCAATGTGCCGGCTTTCATCGCAGAAGCCGATGCGGCCGTCATGAAGTTCATTCCCGGCAGCAGGACGCTGCCGTTCGGGCACGTCGGCGACGGCAATATCCACTACAACGTCATGCAGCCCGAAGGTGCCGACAAAGCCCAGTTCCTGGCACGCTGGGACGAGGTGAATGCGGTTGTTTTCGAAGTGGTGAAAAAATTTGGCGGCTCAATATCGGCTGAACACGGCGTCGGCGTCATGAAGCGCGGCATCTTGCCGAAATACAAAGACCCGGTCGCGCTCGAGCTGATGCGCGGCCTCAAGCGGATGCTCGATCCCAATGGCATCCTCAACCCGGGCAAGGTGCTTTAGTCGCGCCTCAAGGCGCGACCACCACGCGTCCCTTCATGTTGGGATGAAATTTGCAGAAATAATCGACCGCGCCCGGTTTTTTCAACACGACGCTCCCCGACTGGCGGGGCGCAATGTTGACGGCCCAGTCGTTATTCGTCGCGGTCGCGGTGTGCACCAGCGCGTCCTTGTTTACCCACTCGATGGTGTCGCCGACTTTGGCTTTTACTTCGGCAGGCGCGAACTCCAGTCTGTCGATCGTCACTTGGATCGTTTCCGCCTGCGCCGAGACGAACGATAGCCCCGCTAGCATCAGAGCAATGGCAATCCGTCCCGGCGTCATGCGGCAATCCTCGGTTACTTCACGTCCGTTGCGACATGTTCGGCATGCTGCTGGTGGCCCTGGAAGATCTTCAGGCCGGTTTGCAGCAGGCTCTTGAGTTCGCCGTTGCTGGCGGATGGGATCAGCGTAGTCTCAAGCGCGCCATTGACGGTCTTGTGATAGGCGACCTCATTGGCGACATAGGCCTTGTCGAAAGCCGCGCCATCGAGCTTGGACAGCTCGTCACGCTTGGCCGCGGCCTGCTTGGTCAGCGCACGGCTGGTGTCGTTGTCTTCCGGCGTGACCTTGAGTTTCTTGACGAGCGCGAGTGCCTGCTTGTTCACCTCGGCATGATCGCGTTCCATCTCCTGCGCAAACTCGCGCACTTCCTTGTTCTTGGATTTCGCCAAAGCCTGCTTGGCCGCATCGATATCGAGCTGGCCTGCGGTATAGGCGATGTGCGCAATTTGCGGATCGGACGGCTTTGCCCCCTGGGCAAAGACGGGCGCGGACAGCAGGCAAAGCGCAGCGATACCTGCGGATAATCTGACAAACATGGGAACCTCCGTTTCGCACGGCCCTTTGGCCGTGCGGTGCATCGATGAAGGGTTGGATGCACGAGCGCTCGAGAGGTTCCCCGGAAAATCAACCGGTGCAGAGACGGCGCACCATGATCTCGGTCATGCGTTCGCAGCGCCGCCCGCCGAACGGGAAGCTGCTGGTGAGCGCGGGACCCAATTGCTTGTCGAGTTCCGCGCGCAACAGCAGGCGCGCGCGGTGCAACCGCGTTTTCACGGTTTCCTGCTGCAGGCCGAAAAGATCGGCCGTTTCTTCCACGCTCATGCCTTCGACGATGCGCGCAACGAACACGGCACGGAAGGCATCGGGAAGCGCATCGATCGCCTGTTCCAGCACAGCCCGCACTTCGCTTTGCGCCATGGTCTTCTCCGGATCGCTGGCTGCTGCCGAGACGGGGAAATGAATGATCTCGGCCTGGTTGCGGTTTTCGCCATAAGTTTCCCACTCCACCGTCGGCCGACGGCGCCGCAATCGCCCAAGCGCTTCATTCATTGCGATGCGGGTAATCCAGGTTCCAAAGGCAGCATCGCCGCGAAACATGTCGAGGCCGGTGAAGGCGCGGACATAGGTCTCCTGCACGACGTCTTCGGCTTCCGCGTCATCACGCAGGATGCTGCGCGCGATGCGAAACAGGCGGCGGTTGTAGCGCGTGGTGATGGCGCGAACGGCGGCCTCGTCGCGCGCACGCGCAAGCTCCACCAGATTCTCATCCGTCAGCGTATCCGCGTGGGCCTTTTGGGCCTGCGTCACCGGCATAGGCGATAATCTCCGTTTCGATGCATTAGATGCACCGGCAGCAAAAAGGTTCCGGGGCCGCGGCCATCAAAATAGCGCCCCCTGCCCGTCATCCGTCTTCGCGGGATTTTTGGCGCGTTTGCGAGGAGCGCGCGCCGCGACCGGCTGCGGCGCCGGCTCGCCTTCCGCGGGGGCGGACCAGCGCTCGACCAGTTTCGCATTGTCATTCGCCGTGCGATTGACGGCGGTCGAGACCTCGTAGGCCTCGAGCAGGTCGTCGGCCGCGGGCGCGATCAAGGCGGCGGCGGTATCGGCATCGACATTCGCGCAATCGAGCCACAGGTCGAATGCCTCCGGCGGCACCACCACCGGCATGCGCTCGTGGATCGGGGCGAGCGTGCGATTGGCGCGCGTGGTGACGATGGCCGCGGTTTCCATTTCCTCGCCATTGGGTCCGGTCCAGGTCTCCCACAGGCCGGCGAAGGCGAGTGGTACGCCCGACTTCGCGTGGACGTAGTATGGCTGCTTGCGTGGCCCCGCCGCTTTCCATTCGTAAAAACCGTCAGCCGGGATGAGGCAGCGCCGTCGCTTCACCGCGGCGCGGAAGGCCGGCTTTTCCGTTAACAATTCGCCACGCGCATTGATCAGCAGGGTAAAATTCTTGGGGTCCTTGACCCAGGACGGCAGCAGGCCCCAGCGGACCAGCGCAAACTGACGCTTGCCTTCAATCAGGCGGACAATTGCAATGGGCTGCGTCGGCGCCACGTTGTAACGCGGCGGGAAATTGGGCTGCTCCGCGTAGCCGAACAGCGCCCGGATAGCCTCCGGCGCGGACGTGACTGCGTAGCGGCCGCACATAAACCGATCCCTAACAGGCGGGTATTTAAGCGCAATTTAACCCCGCACGATAACACTGCGGCCCGATCCGCGTCGGGGGATGGGGCTCGATGAAATATCAGAACTCAGCCGACGCGGTTCAAGCGCCGGATGACACATTTGATATCGCGGCCGGCCTGCGCCTCTCCGATGCCAACATCAATCCGGAGACCGGTCTCGCGACCGACTATCTCAATCGCTTCAACGAAGCGGTGATGCTGCTCGACATGCTGGCGAGCTGCCCGGAATTCCGCGCCGATTTCCTGGCCTGGGAGCCGATGAGCTATCGCGAGCATTTCCGCGCCTCGCATCTCAAGACCCGTGATCTCGCAATTGCTGCCTATGACACGGCCGACCCCAACGTGCGCAACACGCTCGACACTCTGGCCGTGACGATGACCATCGTGCTAGAGGCAACGCGGGCGGCGATGGACGCCGACCGGCGTCTCGACACGATTGCGGCACTCGCCGAGAACGCCACCACATGGCTGAAGCCGCTGATCGCGCGCGCCGGCGCAGTGATCAACGGCGAAGCCGATCTGACCGACGCGCCGTCACCGCAGGCCGTCGTTGACCAGCTGATGAAACGATAGATCGCGTGGCTGACGAGAGAACCTACCCGCAGCGTCCTTATCTGGCGGTGAGCGCCGCCATCATCCGCGACGGCAAGGTGCTCGTGGTGCGGCGTGCGCGAAAGCCAGCGCTCAATCTCTATACATTGCCGGGCGGTGTCGTCGAAGCAGGTGAAACTCTTGCCGATGCCGTCGTCCGCGAAGTGCGCGAGGAGACCGCGCTTGAGATCGAGCCCGTCGGACTGGCCGGCCACCGCGAGGTGATCGTGCGCGATGCCGAAGGCCGGGTCGAGCGGCATTTCGTCATCATGTCCTTTGCCGCCCGTTGGCGTGCCGGCGAGCCGGTCCTCAATGAGGAACTCGACGACGCGCGCTGGATCGACCCGTCGGAGCTTGCCGGCTATCGCACCACCGATGGGCTGGCCGAAATTGTCGCTGCCGCGGCGGCGCTGTTGGGCGCCTGATCGGGCCCGCCTTGCGATTGCCGTCAAGCCGGCGCATATCATGCGCAAAAGGGATATCGGGAAAGCCCGCGTGAAGAAGCTTCTCACCATCGGTTCGATTTTGCTTTGTCTCGCGCTGCCCGCGCACGCGCAGAGCGATACGCCCGCGCCATTCGACGGCGACCTGCGAACGGCTCGCCGAAGTCATGGGCGCGCTGCATTATCTGCGCGCGATCTGCGGCGCCAATGAAGGACCAAAGTGGCGCAACGAGATGCAGTCCCTGATTGACGCCGAAGCGCCGAGCGGCGAGCGGCGCCGCAAGATCGTGGCGAGCTTCAATCGTGGTTACCGCGGATTCCAGCAGACCTACCGCACATGCACGCCGGCCGCTGACATTGCCATTCGGCGATACCTCGACGAAGGCGCGAAAATCGCCCGTGAAATCACGGCGCGATATGCGAATTAGCCGGGCCAATTAACCTTTTCTTTATTGTGGGGGTTTCGAGCCCCGGTCCACCTGCTAACGTCCACTCGGGTTTTCAAGGTTGGTGTCCGACGGGCGCCCGGGGACGTAGGTATAAAAAAATGACGATAGCGGGACATTCAGCCGAAGCGCGCGAGCCGATTTCCGACCGCGAGCAAAAGCACGTGGCACTGGGCTACCTTCAGGAAGCCTGGGCCGAAGCACGCCTCGAAGGCGTCGACGGCGATTGCCTGGCGCAAACGTCCCTGTTCGTTGCCTTGGCCGAGTTCGTGACCACGTATGGCGAAGAGGCCGCGGCCAAGTTCACCGAAGGACTGGGCGCCCGCATTCGCAACGGCGAATTCTCGATCGAGCTGCCGCGGCAATAGCCGCCTGCACGACGTTAGCTTGCCAGAGTTTCGAGGAAGCGCACGCGCTCGCCCTGAGCGGGCGTGACCAGGCTGCCATCCCACATCACTTTCCGGCCGCGGACCACCGTGCCGACCGGCCAGCCGGTGACGGCAACGCCGTTATAGGGCGTCCAGCCCGCGCGCGACGCGATCCATTTGTCGGTGATGGTCTCGCGCCGCTTGAGATCGACCACCGTCAGATCGGCGTCGTAGCCGACGGCAATGCGGCCCTTGGCGGCAATCCCGAACAGCCGGGCGGGTCCCGCGCTGGTGAGATCGACAAATCGCAGCAGCGAAAGCCGGCCGGCATTGACGTGGTCGAGCATGATCGGCACCAGCGTCTGCACGCCGGTCATGCCGGAATGCGTCTTCGGATAAGGATGCGCCTTCTCCTCGCGCGTGTGCGGCGAGTGGTCGGAGCCGATACTGTCGATGACGCCTTGCGCGACGCCATGCCAGAGGCCTTCACGATGGCCGGCGTCGCGGATAGGCGGATTGAGCTGGGCCAGCGTGCCGAGCCGCTCGTAGCATTCCGGCGCAGCGAGCGTGAGATGCGCGGGCGTCGCCTCCGCCGTGGCAACGTCCTTGTGCTCGGCAAGGAATGCAGCTTCTTCCTTGCTCGTCACATGCAGCACGTGGACGCGTTTGCCGGTCTCGCGCGCGAGACGGATCAGCCGCTGCGTCGACATGAGAGCGGTGATCGCATCGCGCCAGACCGGGTGCGAGCGCGGATCGCCTTCGACGCGCAGGTTCATGCGCTCGCGCAGACGATATTCATCCTCGGAATGGAAGGCTGCACGGCGGCGGATCGCCTTGAGCACCGCGCGCACGCCGTCATCGTCCTCGATCAACAGCGAGCCGGTGGATGACCCCATGAACACCTTGACCGCGGCGACGCCCGGCAGCATTTCCAGTTCGCCAAGATCGGCGGTATTGCCGCGGGTGGCGCCGACATAGAACGCAAAGTCGCAGTGCATGCGATGATGCGCACGCTTGACCTTGTCGGCGATCGCGTCGGCTGTGGTCGTGGTGGGCTCGGTGTTGGGCATTTCGAACACCGCGGTGACGCCGCCGAGCACCGCGCCGCGCGAGCCGGATTCCAGGTCTTCCTTGTGCGTCAGGCCCGGCTCGCGAAAATGGACGTGGCTATCGATCACGCCCGGCAAGACATGCAGCCCGCGGCAATCGATCACCTCGCCGGCCGAAGCCCGCGACAGGTCGCCGATCGCGGCGAAACGGCCGGCGCGGATCCCGATATCGCGAAGACCCTCGCCGTCGTGATTGACGACGGTGCCGCCTTTGAGGATCAGATCGTAGCTGTCAGCCATGCTTTAACGTGTATAGACGGGGCTTGAGGCTCTCGCGACAGCGCTTACGTTCCGCCGCGAGTTCTGGCAAGAGACTATCACGAGAGACCCCAGGGAATTGGCATGCAGGCAGCACTTCTCCCCGACCGCGGCGTGGTCAAGGTCGCCGGCGACGACGCCCGGCGCTTCCTCAATGGGCTCGTGACCAATGACATGACCAAGGTCTCCCCCGGCCATCCGCGCTTTGCCGCGCTGCTGACGCCACAGGGCAAGATCATCGTCGACTTCATCATCGCCGAAGCGCCGGCCGAGGACGGCGGCGGCTTTTTCCTCGACTGCCCGCAGGCGCTGATCGGGACGCTGGTGGAGAAACTCAATTTCTACAAGTTGCGCGCCAAGGTCATCTGCGAGGACCTGTCCGAGGTCCTCGGCGTGATGGCGGTCTGGGACGGCAAAGGCGAAAGCGAATACGGCCTTTGCTACCCCGATCCGCGCCTGCCCGCGCTGGGCGCGCGCGTCATGCTGCCGCCGCATCTTGCCGCCGAAGCCGCCGCCGATCTCGGCGCCACACTCGTCGACGCGGACGCCTATGAGGCGCACCGCATTGCGCTCGGCGTTCCGCGCGGCGGCCTCGATTTCATCTATGCCGACACATTTCCGCACGAAGCCGACATGGACCAGCTCAACGGCGTCGATTTCGAAAAGGGCTGCTACGTCGGACAGGAAGTCGTTTCGCGCGTCGAGCATCGCGCCAGCGCGCGCAGCCGCGTGGTGCCGATCGCCTATGACGAATTCGCGCCCAGTGGCGGCCTGCCGATCACGGCGGGCGACAAACAGGTCGGCACGCTTGGCTCGACCGCCAAAGGCCGCGGCCTTGCGCTCGTGCGCCTCGACAAGGTTGAGGATGCGCTGGCCGCCGGCACGCCGCTGGTGGCCGGCGGCATTACCCTTCGCGCGGTGAAGCCCGCCTGGGCGACCTTCGACTGGCCGGGCGAGACGAAAGCCGCGCCATGACCAAGGCGATTCTGCATCCGGACGGCCTCGCGCGCTGTCCGTGGCCGAAACAGGATCCGCTTTACGTCGCCTATCACGACGAGGAATGGGGCGTTCCGGAATACGACGATCGCGCGCTTTACGAAAAGCTCATCCTCGACGGCTTCCAGGCCGGGCTTTCGTGGATCACGATCCTGCGCAAGCGCGATAATTTCCGCCGCGCGTTCGACGGTTTCGACCCGGAAAAGATCGCGCGCTATCCCAAGCGCAAGATTGAATCGCTGATGAAGGACGCCGGCATCGTGCGCAATCGCTCCAAGATCGAGGGCGCGGTGTCATCGGCGCGCGCGTGGCTTGCGATCATGGAAAGCGGACCGGGATTTTCCAACCTGCTGTGGGATCATCTCGACGGCAAGCCGAAGCTCAATAACTTCCGGACCACGAAGCAGGTGCCGGCGGAAACCGAGATCTCGCAAGAAAATGTCGAAGGAGCTCATCGCGCGCGGATTCAAGTTCGTCGGACCGACCATCGTCTACGCGTTCATGCAGGCGGTCGGCATGGTCAATGACCATCTCGTGACCTGCCACCGCCACGCGGCGGTCGCGAAGCTTACGCGCAAGCGATGAGCAAGGCACGGACCGCGTTCGAAAGGCCTGCGTGCATGGCAGCGCATGCTGTCGGGACGGCGGCTCGACCTGCTCGACCCCTCGCCGCTCGATGTCGAGGTCGAGGACATCGCGCATGGCCTCGCGCGCGTCGCGCGCTGGAACGGGCAAACGCAAGGCGCGCATATTTTCTCGGTCGCGCAGCATTCGCTGCTGGTCGAGGCGCTGGCGCGGGCGAAAGTTCCGCGGCTCGATCGCATCGGCCGCCTGGCGGTGCTGCTGCATGACGCGCCGGAATACGTGGTCGGCGACATGATCTCGCCGTTCAAGGCGGTGATCGGCGACAGCTACAAGGCCGTCGAGAAGCGGCTGCTCGCCGCCATCCATCTGCGCTTCGGCCTGCCGGCGAAGCTGCCGGAAGACCTGCAGGCCCTGATCAAGACCGCCGACCGCAGCGCCGCCTATCTCGAGGCGACGCGCCTGGCCGGCTTTGCCGAAGACGAGGCGCGAAAATTCTTCGGCCCGCCGCCGAAATTCTCCGCCGCCCTCGAACGCGACTATCTCGGCCCCTGGCCGGCCGGAACCGCGCAGGCGCGCTACCAGGAACGTCTTGAAAAACTGATGCGCGCTTAACGCTTTCCGCGGCCTTTCCATAACCGCGGCAAGGTCATAGATATGACGAAAGAATTGCGCTTTATGACGCCCATGATTCACGTCTGCTCGCTTGCACGCCTTCACGCCACGGTCGACGAGACCGGGGCGCGCCATATCGTCACGCTGTTGCGGCTGGTCGACCGCGTCCAGCGGCCAACCCACATCGCGCCCGAAAACCACCTCGTGCTTGCGGTCGACGACATCACCATGCCGATGGACGGCTATACGGCGCCGGCACACGAGCACGTCGCAGCGGCTGATCGATTTTGTCGGCGCCTGGGATCGCGCGGCGCCGATGGTGATGCATTGCTTTGCCGGCATCAGCCGCTCGACCGCCGGCGCCTATGTGGCGGCCTGCGCGCTCAATCCGCAGCGCGACGAAATGCAAATTGCCTGGGACATCCGGCGCGCGTCGCGCACGGCGCAACCGAATTCGCGCATCGTGTCCATTGCCGACCGCCTGCTCAAGCGCGATGGCCGCATGGTACGGGCGATCGACGCCATCGGCCTTGGTGATGCGGCGACCGAGGGCCATCCATTCCGGCTCGATCTTGTGTGAGCGGCTGCGCTAGACTGCAAAAGCCAAATGCGGGGGCGTGGTGAGCAGCAAGACCTACGGTGTGGTCACGCCGGACATTCTGACGTCCTACGACGGCCTTGGCTTCCTGAAGGCGATCATCGACGGCACGGTGCCAAATCCGCCGATCAGCGAATTGATGGGCTTTCATCTTGTCGAAGTCGAACAAGGCCGTGCGGTGTTCGAAGGCGTGCCGGAATTTCACCACTACAATCCGATCGGCACCGTCCATGGCGGCTTCGCCGCGACGCTGCTCGATTCAGCGCTCGGCTGCGCGATCTTTTCGACGCTGCACAAGGGCGACACCTGGACCACGCTCGAGCTGAAGCTCAATTTCGTGCGCGGGCTGACCAAGGACACCGGGCCGGTGCGCGCCGAAGGCCGCATCGTGCATCGCGGACGGACGGTGGCGACGTCGGAAGGCGATCTCAAGGATCGCGCGGGCAAGCTTTATGCGCACGCCACGACGACGTGCATGATTTTCCCGGCGAAGGGGTGAGACGCGATTATTGAATGTCGGCGGTGAGCGACGGCCGCAGGCCGAGCGGATGCGTATTGCTTGCGCGTTGCACGCTGTGAGCCGGCCGGCCGCCGTTGCGGGTAAATTCGCAATAGGCAAAGCCAAGACCAGAGACCGAGCCGCGGAAGCTGGTGTCGCTCGACGCGTTCGAGATTGAAGCAGGGCTGGAACGGCATGCCGCGCAGCGACGCGCAAACGGACTCGCCTTTCACCTGCAGCGTGTTCGCCGGCAGGTGGGCGTAGCGCACCGGGCCCGAGCCCTGGAATTGGATGGAGCCGGCGACCGAGCCGTCGGAATTGACCCGGCCCTGTCCGCGCGTGCCTTCAAAGCACGTGTAGCTGAACATCTTGCCGATGACGAAGCGCCGGGCCTCGTCGGCGTTCATCTCGCCGGCAACAGCCGGCAGGGCGGCCAACAGGCCAACCGTCAGTGCAAAACCACGCAACATCCCCGTACTCCAACTGACGCAACAGATTACAACACAGCTGGCCCGATTTTTAGGCCTAACAAATTATGCACGCCTTTCGTCGACAAATCCTGAACGCGTTTACCCGATTTTGACCACGATCCGGCCCCGCACCTGGCCGGACAGGATCTCCGGAGCCACGCGAAACAGGTCTGAAAGTCCTATTTCGCGGGTCATCGTGGCCAGTTTTTGGCGGTCCAGGTCGATTTCCAGACGTTTCCAGGCCTCCCGGCGCCGTTCCAGCGGGCACATCACGGAATCGATGCCGTAAAGGCACACACCCCGCAAAATGAACGGGGCAACCGAGCCTGGCAGGTCCATACCGCCGGCAAGGCCGCAGGCGGCGACCGCGCCGCCATAGCGTGTCATCGACAGCAGGTTCGCCAGCGTGGTCGACCCGACCGCATCGATGGCGCCCGCCCAGCGTTCCTTGGCGAGCGGCTTGGCGGGGCCGGCCAGTTCCTTGCGCTCGACGATTTCGGACGCGCCCAACCCTTTGAGGTAGTCCGCCTCCTGCGGGCGGCCGGTGACCGCATGCACGGCAAAACCGCGCTTGGCGAGGATCGCGATCGCGACCGAGCCGACGCCGCCGGCCGCTCCGGTGACCGCAATCGGCCCGCTTGCCGGGGTCAGCCCGTGCCGCTCCAGGGCCATCACCGCCAGCATCGCGGTGTAGCCCGCCGTGCCGATTGCCATGGCCTCGCGCGCGCTCATCGATGGCGGCAGCGGCACCAGCCAGTCGCCTTTCACGCGCGCTTTCTCGGCATAAGCGCCAAGATGGGTCTCACCGCAGCCCCAGCCATTGAGAATGACCTTGTCGCCGGGCTTCCAGTTCGCGTGCGTGGAGGTCTCCACGGTACCGGCGAAATCGATGCCGGCAATCATCGGGAACCGGCGCACGACCGGTCCCTTGCCGGTCACGGCGAGACCGTCTTTGTAGTTGAGCGTGGAATATTCGACGCGGACGGTGACGTCACCGTCCATCAGATTGGCTTCGTCGAAATCCGTGAGCGCGGCCTTGGTGCCGCTATCCGTCTTCTCGATCACGATCGCCTTGAATACCGCCACGCTGTACCGCTCCTCGTCATGGCCGGCCATAACCGTCCAAAGGACGGCGTGCTTCGCACGCCTATGTGCCGGCCACCCACGCCTTCTGCATAGTTCTAAAGACGTGGATGCCCGGGACAAGCCCGGGCATGACGATTTCTGCGATTAGGCGACTGACGTCAAGCCGGCGCCAGGGCAGGACGCGCGATCGGCTTTTCGATGATCGGCAGGTTGATGAGCGCCGACATCACGCCAAAGAACACCGAAAGCCACCACACCGGATTGTAGGAGCCATAGGTATCAAACACGTAGCCGCCCAGCAGCACGCCGAGGAAGCCGCCGACCTGGTGGCTGAAGAAGGCGAAGCCGAACAGCATGGCGAGCCAGCGCGTGCCGAACATCACGGCGACGAGCGCCGACGTTGGCGGCACTGTCGAGAGCCACAACAGTCCGGTGACTGCGCCGAAAACAATTGTAGCGGCCGGACTGGCCGGCAGCGAAATGAACGCGACGATCGAAAGCGCACGCGCAAAATAAATGATCGACAGGATGTAACGCTTCGGCATGCGGTTCCCGAGATAGCCGGAGGTCAACGAGCCGATGATGTTGAACAGGCCGATCGTCGCCAGCGTCCACCCGCCGATCTGGGCGGAAAGTCCGCGGTCGATCAGATAGGACGGCAAGTGCACGGTCACGAATGCGAGCTGGAAGCCGCAGGTGAAGAAGCCGAGCACGAGCAGGACATAGCTCCGATGACCGAACGCTTCCGCAAATGCCTGGCGCGCCGATTGCGTGGGCTTCGCCACCGCTGTTGGGCCGGCAGGAGCCTTTGGCGTCGCCAACGCCAATGCCAATGGCAAGATCAACATCGTAACGCCGGCAAAGATCGTAATGGCGGTCTGCCAGCCGTATCTGTCCATCAGCGCCACGCCGATCGGCGAATAAAGAAACTGGCCGAACGAACCGGCGGCAGTGCCGGCACCAAAGGCAAGCGAGCGCCACGACTCCGGCAGCAGTTTGCCGAAAGCGCCGATCACGAGATTGAATGAACAGCCCGAGAGGCCGAGCCCGATCAGCACGCCGGCGGAAATATCGAGCATGCCGGGCGTGGTGGCGTGCGCCATCAGCGCGAGGCCAAGAGCATAAAATACGGCGCCCGCAATCATCACGCGGCTGGCGCCAAAGCGGTCGGCAATCCCGCCGGCAAAAGGCTGCCCGATTCCCCACAGCAGGTTCTGGATGGCGAGCGCCAGCGAGAAGACGTCGCGGCCCCAGTGGTGCTCCTGCGACATCGGGGTGAGGAAGAAGCCGAGCGAAGACCGCGGACCAAATGCGATCATCGCAATGAGGCAACCGCAGATCACCACCACGATGGGTGTACGCCAGCCAATGGCTGCGGGTGCAGCAGTTGCTTGTTGTGTCGACATCAGAATCTCCGGCAGCGAATGCGCGGGGAACATATAGCTTTCGGCGCCGGGTCAAAAACGAATATTCGTGATCCGCCGCATTTCCACGGCGCATAGCTCCCTTGCGGCGCTATTTTTGGGCGTTTTGGCGGGCGGCCGCCTGCCCTTCTTCCGACCGCAACCATTCGCGGCTGTGGCTGACCGGCCCTTTTGCCTCTTCATTGGCGGCTTCTTTTGCCGTTTCCACCGGATCGCCCCAGGTCGGCTCGTCTTCGCCGTCGCCCCATGCGCGTGGGCGATAGAAGGTATGCACCCCGAGCTTGTAGATTTTCTTCATCTCGTTGACCCAGTCCGGGTGCACCCAGTAGGCGTGGTAGTGGGTCGACTTCGAGACTTCCGGCATCCAGAGCTTGCCGTCGAGCATGTCGCGGGCGATCCGCTTGGCGCGCTCCCAGGCGTCGGGCTCGTTCACAATGTCGGGGATGCCATCGCAGGCAAAGGTGAACTGACAGGCATTGTGCCGATTGGCATTTTCATAGACGACGCCGCAGACGTCTTTCGGATAAAACGGCGAGAACACGCGGTTCATCACCACTTGCGCGACCGCAATCTGTCCGCGCACTGCTTCACCGCGTGCTTCGAAATACACGGCATTCGCAAGACATTTCTCGGCCTTCGCGCGAGCCACACCCGTGAGCGCAAGCCTTTCAGCCGGCGAATGCGGCCGCTGCCCTTCGCCCGTAACCTCGCCTTTGTTGGCGACGCTTTCGCCGGCAGTCCCCTGGCCCTCGTGCAACAACGGAGTAAACGCAGACTCCTTGATGTCGGGATCACCGCGCGAAGCGAGGACGACCGGCGCTTCGCCCGGCGCCCAGGGCGAAACTCCCCCTGGCGCGGACGCCAATGGGTCAACGCCGAAATAAAGGCGCGTTGCGTCCTTGACTGATCCAGGATTCGGCGCGACCGGAGTGATATTGGACGGGGGAATATCCGCGTAGGCCAGATCGACATCCGGCGTCGGCGAGCGTTCATCAGGCGCTGTGACAAATTCGTATTGCGCGTACGGATCGAACCGGCCCGCGGTTTCGTCCTTCTTAATCGCCGTCTCGGCGTCGGCCTCCGGCGCAGACTCGATTGCAAGGGCCGGAGGAAGCGGCGGTAGCGGTTCGCGCGGCCTCGAGATGAGAGAGTCGCCCTTGGCCTTGCGATTGGCTTTCGGAAACTGAAGTGGCGCGTTTCCGTCGCCGAGCGGTTGTTTGCCGATTGAGCCGGTTATGTCGGCAGGATCGAAATTGGCGAGCGCGTAAATCGGTGGATGCGGGATCGAGGTCCCGATCGGCCTCGGCAGGCTGAACATCGCGGCGTGAATCGTGCCAAACGGAGACGCGATCAAATGCTGTTGCCAGCGCTTGGCCACACCCGGCTGACGCGCAAGCAACGCGCCAAGATCCTGAAATCCGATCCGCTCGGGAATGACGGCGAGAAACAGCGCGCCAATGCCGATGGACGCGGCAATCTGCCGCCGACGCACTAGCGAAACTACTCCCCGTTCGCTCAAACGCGACACCACAAAGTTCCACCACCGCCTTGCCGCCGATCAGCGACAATGCGACCAGTTTTTTTATGGTCCGATTAACCTTGCGAAGGTGTTAACCGCGCCCGAATGAGCACGCGCGTCGTAAACGCTTGGTCAACGCCCGATGAGGTGCGCAGCGACGAAGTTGCCGACCAGAAACATTGCCAGCCCGAGAGCACCACCCCTGCCCAACGCACGCTCGGGAATGATTTCAGGCACGGGGCGTCCGCTGGCAAAGCGCAGGATCAGCAGACCACCCCCCACCGCCAGGCCATAGATGATCAGCGGGTGTGCCAGCACGTCCTCGCCGAACGGACGCCGCTCACCGAGCAGGCCGAAGCCCAGGCCTGCGATGGCGATCACCACATACCAGCCAGTGATCAGGCGCTTTGATCGGCTCATATTCGCGTCCTAGCGTTGCAGGACGTTAAATCGCTACTCATCGGTGTTATTCCCGCGCCAGAAATGGGAAATAAGAATTAACTATATCGCAAGCGCTGCCACCCAATACTGGCCCAACCATTTTTCACGGGCCCGTATGTTCGCTTCCATCCTGCCATCGACCGTCGCAGGCCAAGCCGTTCTGTTTGCTGGCGTATGCGTCGCCGCGCTGGCTTTCGCCGGCGCCCTGCACCGCCGGCTGCGCGTTACGAACGCCCGCTTGCTCAGCGCCATCAACAACATGTCGCAAGGGCTGAACATGTTCGATGCGCAGGGCCGCATCATATTGCTCAACCGGCGATATCTGGAGATGTACAAGCTCTCGCCAGCGATCGTGAAAGTAGGCTGCTCGTTGCAACAGCTGATCCAGCATCGCAAGGAAACAGGACTGTTCTCCGGAGACGTTGAGTTTTATCGCCGGAAGATTCTCGACGAGAAGGGCAAGAGTCACGCGCATTATGTGCAGGCGAGCGACGGCCGCATTGTCCTAGCGAAGAATGAGCCGCTGCCGGGCGGCGGCTGGGTCTCCACTCATGAAGACGTCACCGAGCAGCGTTACGCCGAGCAGGAGCGAACTGCCATTCGCGATCAGGAGAAACGCCGCGCAGCCATCGATGCCGCCATTGCTTCATTCCGTCCGACGGTCGAGAAGTTGCTGGGCAGCGTGAGCGGCAGCGCCGGCGCAATGCTTTCGACAGCGCGCGCTCTGTTTGGTTCGTCCGAGCATACGTCGCAGCGCGCCGAAAGTGCGGTCCAGGCCTTTCATGAAGCATCGACCAACGTGGAAACGGCCGCGGTGGCGGCCGACGAACTGTCACATTCGATCAGCGAGATCAGCCGTCAACTGACGCACACCAGCGAGGTCGTCGGCCTCGCCACAAGTGAAGCCCGCGCCACCGACGGCGAGATTGCCGGTTTGGCGGACGGCGCACAGAAGATCGGCGACGTTGTGAAGTTGATACGCAACATCGCCGGGCAGACCAATCTTCTTGCGCTCAATGCAACCATCGAGGCCGCACGCGCGGGTGAGGCGGGGAAGGGCTTCGCCGTCGTCGCTTCCGAAGTAAAGTCACTCGCGGTGCAGACCGCAAAGGCTACCGAGGACATCGCCAATCACATCCTCGCGGTACAGAATTCGACCTCTGCTGCCGTCGATGCGATCCGGCAGATTGCCGCGCGAATGCATGAGATCAATGCAAATACCTCGGCGGTGGCGGCTTCGGTGGAGCAACAGAATTCGGCGACCAGCGAGATTTCGCGCAACGTTGCAAGCGCTGCTCAAGGCACCGGTCAAGTCGTCGGCATGCTGGGTGACGTCGCGGGCGCGGCAACACAGACGCGTGGGTCGGCGGAAGTCGTACGCGATGCCTCCGAGGCGGTCGAGCACGCGGTTGCGGATTTGCGGCTCGAGGTCGAGGATTTCCTCGCCAAAGTCGCGGTATAGGTCGTCTTACGCCTGGCTGGCCGCAGCCTTGCCCAACGCGGCCTGTGCAGCAGCCAACCGCGCAATCGGCACACGGAACGGCGAACAGGATACGTAGTCGAGCTTGGCTGCGTGACAGAACGCGACCGACGCCGGATCGCCGCCGTGTTCGCCGCAAATCCCGACCTTCAGCTTCGGCCGCACCTTGCGGCCACGCTCGACGCCGATTTTAACGAGTTCGCCGACGCCGTCCTGATCGATCGACACAAAGGGGTCCCCGGGCAAAATACCGCGCGCGGTATAGATGCCGAGGAAACTCGCCGCGTCATCGCGTGAAATTCCAAACGTGGTCTGCGTGAGGTCATTGGTGCCGAACGAGAAGAACTCGGCGCTTTGCGCGATCTCGCCGGCCATCAGGCAGGCGCGCGGCAGCTCGATCATCGTCCCGACCTGGTAGTCCACCTTAACGCCTTTTTCCTTCGCGACTGCCTGCGCCATCGCATCAATGCGCGACTTGACCAGGTCGAGCTCGGCCTTGGTCGCGATCAGCGGCACCATCACTTCCGGCACCACCGGCTTTCCGGTCCGCTTGGCGGCTTCTACGGCGGCTTCGAAAATGGCGCGCGCCTGCATTTCGGCGACTTCCGGATAGGCAATCGCGATACGGCAGCCGCGGAACCCGAGCATCGGATTGAACTCGGACAATTCATTCGCGCGGCCGGCAAGCTTCTTCGGGTCGGCGCCCATGGCGGCCGGCAACCTCCGCGATTTCCTTCTCACCATGGGGGAGGAACTCGTGCAGAGGCGGGTCGAGCAGCCGGATCGTCACCGGGCGGCCCGCCATGATCTCGAACAGCTCGACGAAATCGGCGCGCTGCATCGGCAGAAGTTTGGCGATTGCCGCGCGGCGCGATTTCTCGTCGTCGGCAAGGATCATTTCGCGCACCGCCTGGATGCGTCCTTCCTCGAAAAACATGTGCTCGGTGCGGCAAAGGCCGATTCCTTCCGCGCCAAACCGCACTGCAGCCTTTGCGTCGGCCGGCGTATCGGCATTGGCGCGCACGCCGAGGCGGCGCACCTTGTCGGCCCAGCCGATCAAGGTCGAGAACTCGCCGGAAAGCTGCGGCTCAATCATGTCAACCTTGCCGGCCAGCACCTGGCCGGTAGAGCCATCGACGGTGATGGAATCGCCCTTTTTGAAAGTTTGACCGCCAGCGGTCATCGTGCCGCTGGCATAGTCGACGCGCAGCGAGCCGGCGCCGGAGACACATGGCTTGCCCATGCCGCGCGCAACCACAGCGGCGTGCGAGGTCATGCCGCCGCGTGTCGTGAGGATGCCCTCGGCCGCGTGCATGCCGTGAATATCTTCCGGCGACGTTTCCACGCGCACGAGAATGACTTTCCTGCCATCGGCTTTGAGCTGTGCCGCTTCGTCGGATGAAAAGACGATTTCTCCCGAGGCCGCGCCGGGTGACGCGGGCAGTCCCGTCGCAATGACACGCCGATGCGCGCGCGGATCGATGGTCGGGTGCAGCAATTGGTCGAGCGTGAGCGGGTCGACGCGCAAGACGGCGTCATTTCTTGATATCAGCCCTTCATTCGCCAGTTCGACCGCGATTCGCAGCGCAGCCTTTGCGGTCCGTTTGCCGGAGCGCGTCTGCAACATCCACAACTTGCCCTGCTCGACCGTGAATTCGAGGTCCTGCATGTCGCGGTAGTGGCGCTCGAGCACGTTGTAGATGCGCTTGAGCTCGGCGTAGGCCTTCGGCAGCGTGTATTCCATCGAGGGCTTGTCGGAACCGGCTTCCTTGCGCGCGGCCTCGCTGATCTCCTGCGGCGTGCGGATGCCGGCGACGACATCTTCGCCCTGCGCATTGATCAGAAACTCCCCGTAGAGCTTCCTCTCGCCGGTCGAGGGATTGCGCGTGAAGGCAACGCCGGTGGCGGAGGTGTCACCCATATTGCCGAACACCATCGCCTGCACATTGACGGCCGTGCCCCAGCCCTCGGGAATATTGTGCAGCCGGCGATAGGTCATCGCACGCTGGTTCATCCAAGAACCGAACACGGCGCCGATCGCGCCCCAAAGCTGCTGATGCGGATCTTGCGGGAAGTCCTGGCCCAATTCATCCTTCACGCGCTTCTTGTAGCGCACGACCAGTTCGGCCCAATCGTCGGCGGACAGATCAGTGTCGAGGCTGTAGCCCTGACGCTCCTTGTGGTGATCGAGCAGTTCTTCGAAATGCTCGTGGCCGACACCCAGCACCACGTCCGAATACATCGTGATGAAGCGCCGGTAGCTGTCAAAGGCGAAACGGCGGTCGCCGGACTTCTTCGCCAGCGCCTCCACGGTCTCATCGTTGAGGCCCAGATTGAGCACCGTATCCATCATCCCCGGCATCGATGCACGGGCGCCCGACCGAACGGACACGAGGAGAGGATTGGATTTGTCGCCGAACGTCTTGCCGGTGATGCGGCCAACCTGGGCGAGCGCCTTCTCGACCTGGACGCTCAGGTCCTTGGGGTACTGCCGGTCGTGCCCGTAGTAGTACGTGCATACGTCGGTGGTGATGGTGAACCCTGGCGGTACTGGCAGACCCAGATTGGCCATTTCAGCCAGCCCTGCGCCCTTGCCACCCAGGAGGTTGCGCATCGAGGCCTTGCCCTCGGCGCGGCCGTCGCCAAAACCGTAGACCCATCTGCCCTTTGATGACGCGGACGCCTTCGGCTTGGGCCGGGAAGCCTTCCACAGCACGCGTTTCTTAAGGCGTTTCTTAGCGCGTTTCTTGGTTTTCACGCTTGCGCGCGACTGTTTTCGTTTGGCCATAGATCAGCACTTGGGTCAGAAATTGGATCAGCAATTGGGGTCAAGCAGTACCGGTGAGGCGACGGCCCTTAAAAGCACCGCCGAACGGCCCGGCGCAAGCCCGGAATTCGGACTAACGGATAATGCCTAGACCCAACAGGCCGGCGGCAATCAGATAGACGGCGACGATGATGTTGAGCAAACGCGGGATGATAAGAATAAGAATGCCGGCGATGATCGCAATGATGGGCTGCAAATGGGCAATACCGATGACCATGATAGATTCCCCTGATGGCGGATAATGGATATGAAACGGCGAAAGCCCCGCACGGTTCCACATTAATTCATCGGTGGACCGCGGCGAAGCGTGCCGATGCAGAGTTTGCGGGTTATCCCTCGATTTTCGAAAAGTCCGCGACTGCGCGGGTCGCTTCGCGAATCTCGTTCAGCAGCCTGAGGCGATTTTCGCGCAACGCCTTGTCATCAACATTGACGGTAACCTTGTCGAAGAACGCGTCGACGCGCGGGCGGAGCTTGGCGATTGCAGTCATGGCGGCGGCGAAATCTTCCTGGCCGATCGCGGTGGTCGCTTCCTTTTTCACCGCGTTGATCGCCTCGGCCAGCGCCTTCTCCTCGGCCAGCTGATACAGCTTTGCGTCCGGCGCGCCGTTGAATTCGCGTTTATCCTTCTTCTCCTCGATACGGAGGATATTGGACGCGCGCTTGACCCCAGCCAGCAGATTTTTGCCGTCGTCGCTTTCGAGAAATTTTCCAAGCGCCTCAACGCGGCGCAGGATCATCAGCAGATCGTCCTGACCTGAAAGCGAGAATACGGCGTCGACGAGGTCGTGACGCGCACCCTGCTCGCGCAATTGGACCTTCAGCCGGTCAGCGAAGAAAGCGATGAGATCGTGAGTTTGATGCAGGTAGGTATGGGCCTGCACGAGGTGCGGCTTCGCCACCTCCTTGGCCTTTTCCGACACGAGCACTTCGAGCTTGACGGCCAATTCGATATCACTCGCGCTGATCGTGGCGATTTGCTCGTTAAGCGGATGCAATAATGTGATGGCAAGCGCGAGCGCCTCATCGCGAGCGACCGAGCCGAAGTGTCTCCAGAACAGCGAGCGCAGTGGTACCCGTAACTTGTTTTCAACGACGATCCGGATCACGCCAAGGGCGGCCCTTCGCAGCGCGTAAGGATCCTTGGAGCCGGTGGGCTTTTCGTCGATCGCCCAAAAACCGACCAACGTATCGATCTTGTCGGCGAGCGCTACGGCGATCGACACTGGATCGGCCGGCACGAGATCATCGGGGCCCTTCGGCTTGTAGTGATCTTCAGCCGCGTGGGCGACGGCCTCATCCTCGCCTTGCGCCTCGGCGTAATAGCGACCCATCAGCCCCTGCAGCTCGGGAAATTCGCCGACGACTTCGGTCAGCAGATCCGCCTTACACAATTGCGCAGCACGCTCCGCTTTCGCCGCGTCAGCACCAACGATCGGTGCGAGCTGCCCGGCGAGTTCGACGATGCGTGCAATACGCTCGGCCTGCGTGCCCAACTTTTCATGGAAAACGATCTGCTCGAATTTCGGCAGCCGGTCTTCCAGCCGCGTCTTCAGGTCGGTGTCGTAGAAGAACTTGGCGTCGGACAGCCGCGCGCGGATCACCCGCTCGTTTCCGGCGACAATCGCCTTACCGCCGTCGCTGGCTTCCTCGTTTGCGACGAGAATGAACTTGTTGACCAGCTTGGCGCTCTGCGGATCGCGCAGCACGAAGCATTTCTGGTTGTTGCGGATGGTGGCGCGGATCACTTCATCGGGAATCGACAGGAAGGCCTGATCGAAGCTGCCCATCAGCGTGACCGGCCATTCCACCAGACCCGCGACTTCGGCGAGCAGACCGTTGTCTTCCACCAGTTCGAAGCCCTGCGCAAACGCAAGGTTCTTGGCGTCGGCAAGAATCGCGTCGGCACGGCGCGCCGGATCGAGCACGACCTTGGCCTGTGCAAGTTTGGTGACGTAGTCATCGAAACGGCGCACCTTGATCGGCGCCGGCGCCATGAAACGGTGACCACGCGTCACGTCACCTGCGGTGATGCCGTCGACGGTGAAGGGAACGATTTCCGGTTCCTCCGTTTCGGGGCCAAAGATCGCAAGGATCGAATGCAGTGGACGGACCCAGGTCAGCCGTCCGGAGCCCCAGCGCATCGATTTGGGCCATGGAAACGTCCGGACGACGTCCGGGATCATTTCTGCGATGACGTCGATCGCCGCCCGGCCCGGTTTTTCGATCAGCGCGACATAGAAGTCGCCCTTCTTGTCGGGTTGGACCTTGGCTTCGCCAATTGACTTCAAGCCAGCCGCCTTGAGAAAGCCAGCGATCGCCTGCTCCGGCGCGCCGACCTTGGGTCCCTTGCGTTCGTCTTTGATGTCGGGCTGACGTGCGGGAATGCCATGCACCGACAGCGCCAGGCGGCGTGGCGTCGCAAAAGCCCGCGCCCCCTCATAGACCAGTCCGGCTGCGACCAGGCGGTCGGTGACCATCTTGCGCAGGTCCTCGGCCGCGCGCGCCTGCATGCGCGCAGGGATTTCCTCGGACAGGAATTCGATCAGAAGGTCGGGCATTGCGGCCAAAAATGTGGAAATTCGATTGTGGCGCCTGCCTAGCAAGGCGGCCCGCCGATGTCACCCGTACCGCGCGGGGCCTACCAGCCCCCGCCCCCGCCGCCGCCTCCACCGCCGCCCGACCCGCCGCCTCCACCGGAAAACCCCGACGAACCGGACGAGACCGGCACGGCGCTGGCAAGCGCGCTGCTCATGCTCGACACGGACGATGACACCGCACTCGAGAAGTTGCTCCCCGACCAGCCGCCGCCGGAACTCCAGCCGGGCTGGTAGTGGCTCATCGGGTCGGAGTCATTGGGATGGGCGCGGCGCAGCGCCGCCGCAAAGGCATCCGACCAGGGTTTTTCCACGTCGAGCGCGACCGCATAGGGCAACAGCGACTCGAAGCGTTCCGTCGTGATCTCGGGCGCGCTCATATTGAGACGGTCGGACTCCGCGGTGTCGAGATAAAGCCGGAAGCCCGCCAGCTGATCCATGATCGGACGGCCAAGCGTCGTTGGCGCGCGCATCAGGTGAAAGAACAGACCGTTGACTGTCGTAAATGCGGTCACCAGCACAAACGGAAATGGATAGTTCTCGATAAACGCCCACAGAGCAGGCAGCGCGTCGCCGAAACCAGTCGGGAACACCACCGGTATAATGGATGTCGAGATCGAAATGAACACGACGAAAAATGCAACTGACAACATAGCGCGCATCACGGACGCCAGCGTGAACCCGCTGAACAAGACCGGGAGGAGCTGGATCGCGAACATGCCGACAAAGAAACCGCCGAAGCCAAAGGCGGCAAGGATGGCAATGTCCTGGTCCTGCAAGCCGCCGAACGTGACGACACTGAACACCGCAGCCGCCGTCAGCGCCAACCCGGCGAGGACGTAGCCGAGATTGCGCCGGAAGAAACGGTTGCGGTTTTCCTTTTCGATGCTTTTGGTGAAGGCTTCGCCAACCTTCTCGACAGCATAACCATGCGCACTGCTGATGGTCGCGGCGCCACCTTCATCCCTCACCCAGGTCATGATCGCGCCTTCGCCGGCAGGCAACCCGCCGAAGCCCTCAGGCGGCACTTTGCCGGTCGCTTTCAACGTCAGCGAGCCGCCGCGATCATCGAAGTGCAGGAGTCCGCGCACCGCGAGAGACAGCGCCGCGGCGGTGAACGCACGCCATTTCTCGCGGCCAAAACCCCAGTCGCGGATATAATTGGCCAAAGCGGGGGAAATCCCTTTCGGCGGAGAGAAAAGCGGAATGATCGTGCCGCCTCTGGGATCGCGGCCAACCGCCATCCAGGCGGCGAGGTAATAAATCAGCACCAACGCCAGGCCGATGCCGCCGAAAATCCACTGCCGGTTATCGAATATTTCGTACCAGAGCAGCTTGTTCGCGCTCGGCGGGTCGACGGCGCTCACGGGGATTTCCGCGACGACGGTCAGACCTTCCCCCGGTGCAAGGCGTCGCGTGGTATCGACGGTGAGCGTTCCCAGCGCACCCAGACTGCCGCGGTAGTCAGTGCCACGCGCGCCGACGCGGCCGGTGAATGCTGTCCAGCGCACGGGCGCACCACCCGCGACAAATTGAAGGCGATAGGTTGCCGCCAAAATCGGGAAGTTCCAGAAATTGCCGGTGACGTTCCAGTTGAGTTCTGGCTTGCCGTCGAACCAGCGGATCTGGCGCCCGGTGCGATACCGGAAGACATAAGTGTGCTCGCCGCGCGAAACGTTGGTGTCCTTGTCGCCGGCATAAATGCGCAGAATGCCGTGCTGGCGTGTCGTGGAATAAGTTTCGGCCTTTCCATCGCGCTCGACGCCTAGCAGCTTGAAATCCACTTCGCGCACGGCGCCGCCGGCATCTTTGAAGGTCAGCGGAAAGTCTCGATAGATGCCGTGCCGGATGTCGCGTCCTTCAGCCTGCACGCGAATGGTCTCGGTGACGGTCATGCCGCCGTCCCTGGCAAGGCGGACTTCGGACTCGAAAGTCTGGATGACCTCGGCCGCAAACGCGCCGCCGCCGCCGCAAAGCCACAGGCCCAGGACAAAGCGCGCCAGTAGCGCCCTCGCCGATGGCCAAGGCGTTTGCCTGAGCGCTGCCTTCGTGCGGATCATTGCGCGGGCGAGGCCGGCTGCAGCTCGACCTGGGGAACGTTTCGGTCAGCAGCATCCGATATCTCGAAGTACTCGCGTTGCCCGAAGCCAAAGAGGCCGGCGATGAGATTGCTCGGGAAGGATTGCGCCAGGACGTTCTGATTGCGTACCGCACCATTGTAATAGCGGCGCGCCATCTGCAGCTCCGTTTCCAATTCGCTCAACTGCTGTTGCAGGCCGAGAAAATTCGCGCTTGCCTTGAGGTCGGGATAATTTTCAGCCAACGCGATGAGCTTGCCCAAAGCCACCGACAAGGCCCCTTCCGCCTGCGCCCGGCCTGCGATGTCATTCGCCGGCAGCACACTCGCGGCACCTCGCAGTCGCGTGACGTCTTCCAGCACCGTGCGCTCGTGCCCCGCATAGCCCTTCACGGTTTCCACCAGATTTGGCACAAGTTCGGAGCGCCGCTTGAGCTGGACGTCGATCCCGCTCCAGGCTTCGTTCGCCATCTGGCGCGTGCGCACCAGGCGGTTGAAGACAATGATGACGTACAGGACGATCGCTAAAGCGATGAATAAAACGACCCAGAGCAGCATGATCTTCCGCCCCCGCGCCGGATGATTCGATTATAGCTTTTTATGGCTGCCTCCGCACGATCGGCTTGAACCCGGTCATGCCGCACCCCCGCCCTCCGTCGCCAGCCAGGCTTGGCCACAGCCCTTCGCCAGCTCACGGACGCGCAAGATGTAGCTTTGCCGCTCGGTGACCGAGATCACGCCACGCGCGTCGAGCAGATTGAACACGTGTGATGCCTTGATGCACTGGTCATAGGCCGGAAGCGCTAACAGGTGACGTTCCTTCTTGCCGTTGGCCCAGCCGGCAGCGAGATATTTCTGGCAGGCGGCTTCGGCCATCTTGAATTGCTCGAACAACATTGCGGTGTCGGCAAACTCAAAATTGTGACGCGAATATTCCTGCTCTGCCTGCAGGAAGACGTCGCCATAAGTGACCTTTTTCTCATCGTCGCGGCCATTGAAATTGAGCGCGAAGACGTTGTCGACGCCCTGCACATACATCGCGAGCCGTTCGAGTCCGTAAGTAAGCTCGCCGGCAACCGGTGAGCACTCGAAGCCTGCGACCTGCTGGAAATAAGTGAACTGCGACACTTCCATGCCGTCGCACCAGCATTCCCAGCCGAGTCCCCACGCGCCGAGCGTCGGGCTTTCCCAGTCGTCTTCGACAAAACGGATGTCGTGAATCTTCGGATCGACACCGATCGCTTTCAGCGAGTTGAGATACAGATCCTGGATGTCCGCAGGCGACGGCTTCAGGATGACCTGGAATTGGTAGTAGTGCTGCAAACGGTTAGGGTTTTCACCGTAGCGGCCATCTTTGGGACGACGCGACGGCTGCACATATGCCGCGTTCCACGGCTTCGGGCCAAGCGCACGCAACGTGGTAGCCGGGTGGAACGTGCCCGCCCCGACCTCCATGTCATACGGCTGCAGGATGACGCAGCCCCAGTTCGCCCAGTACTGCTGCAGCGCAAGAATGAGCCCCTGGAACGACCGTGACGGGTCCAGGTTGGCTTGATGCGTGCGCTCGCTGGCACGAAGGTTGGCTTCAGCCATCGGATGGATACTGATTCTTAAGCACAGGAATAGATTCGACCCTAGAGGCGGCCCCCTAGAGGGTCAAGTCGAGGCGAATTTACAAGTTCTTGAACCAGCGACTGATACCCACGCAATCAAAGGCAATTATCGCCGGAGGGTATCGTCGTGCTTGAGTTTCAACTCATTGGCTGGGTGCTGATCGTGCTGTTCTTCGGCGCGATGGTCGGCGGCCACAAGCGCACCGCGCGCCACTAAGATCGACAGGCTGATTTGCCGGATCGCAGTTTATGACAGCCGATATTCGCCGGTCCGCGGATCGCGGCGAAGCGTCGGACGATTTTCAGCATCCGTAATCCTCGCCTTCACGCGCCGCGCCTGATCAAGCTCTTCGTTGATCCGGCGCGCTTCCTTGACCGCCCAGTGCACGATCATGGCTCCGCCCATTGCGGCGAGCGACCACTTCACCAGCGGTGACAGCAATAAGGACGGCATGGGCGGCTCCGATCTCTATGGACCCGCCAAGGCTCGGTCGCGAACGCGGCATTTTCGGGGCGGACCGCGGTCACTGGGTGCGGCCAAGCGTGGCAGCCGCCTGGGCGCGGGCACGCGCTGGTGAAAGCCACGGTAAATACGCTAGCCTGCACGGGGGTATTGCATCGAAGGAGCCGTAACGGCCGTCAATCTTTGAGCGGCCGGCCGGCCCGTGGAGGAAACATGCGCAGCACCGTCAAGCCCGGATGGGCCCTATCAAGCTTGATCGCCGCTTTCTTTACACTATCGCCGATCATATCCGGACCATCCGCCGCCGCGGACGCATGGCCAAGCAGGCCTGTGCGATTCATCATTACGCTCGGCCCCGGCAGCGGCGTCGACATCGGCGCGCGGCTATTTGCCGACAAACTATCGGCCCGTTGGGGACAACCGGTCGTCGTGGAAAATCGCCCAGGCGGTGACGGCATGCTGGCGATCACCAGCTTCCTGAGCGCGCATGACGATCACGTCCTGCTGGTGTCGCCGGTGAGCTCGTTTACCGCGCATCCTTATTTCCACGACAAGCTGCCTTACGATCCAAAAGACCTCATCCCGATCGCCCGCATCTCAAAGACGGTTGTTGCGGTCAGCGTCCCGGCCGCGCTGAACGTCAACTCGCTGAAAGAACTTGAGGCACTTGCGCGCGCCAAGCCCGGCCAATTGAACTGGACGACGGCCACAGGGTTCACCGATTTCGTATTCGCAGGTTACCTGAATGCGGTCGGCCTGAAGATGGCGAAAGTGCCGTACAAAAATCCAGCCGGCGCGGTCACCGATCTCGCCGCCGGCGTGATCCAGGTCTACATGCCTGCCTATGCGATCGTGCGGCCGCAGGTCGAGGCCGGTACCGTAAAAGTGCTGGCGGTGACCAATCACGAGCGTGCGCCGGCGATTCCCAATGTACCGACGGCGATAGAAGCCGGCTATCCATCGCTCGAATTTGATGGGTTGGTCGGGCTGTTCGGGCCGCCCGGAATCCCGGAAGAGGTGCGCAATAAGATCGCCGACGACATCCGCACGGCCGCGTCCGACCCCGAACTCGTGAAAAGGCTGACCGCGACCGGGCAAATCGTCAGCCCGGGCAACAGCAGCGAATTTGCCGCTTCGATTGCGCAGCAGCGCGAGCAAGTGGCGGCGGTTGCGAAATTGTTCGGCAACAAACCGATACAATAGCCGCGCGAAACTGGCCGCTACAGCCCGTAGCGGCCCCAGACTGCGCGTATTTCCAGCGCCGAGATCAGGTCATCGGCAAGGCCGGGCTGGCGCGTGAGTGCGTCGCTAAGATTGACGCCCGGCAGGCGTCGGCCGAATAGCGAGCGCTCGGCCGAAATAAGTGGCGTGTGCACCTTGTCACCATAGCGCTCGCGCAGAGTTGAGCGCATGTCGCCAAGACGGTCTGCCAACCCCAACTCGATGGCCTTTTGCGCCGTCCAGAATTCGCCGGAGAACAATGTCTTGTCGGAGCCGTTGAGCCGCGAGCCACGGCGTTCCTTCACAAGCGCGATGAAGTGCTCGTGAATGTCCTGTTGAATCGCCTTGATCCGTTTCACGTCGTCGGGCTTCTGCGGCAGGAACGGGTCCAGCATCACCTTGCGATCACCGGACGTATAGAGCCGGCGCTCAATGCCGACTTTCTCCATCAGCTCATGAAACCCGAAAGAGGCGCCAACCACGCCGATCGAACCGACGATCGAAAAATCGTTGCAAATGATCTCATCGGCTGCGCAAGCCAGCATGTATCCGCCCGATGCGCCGACATCTTCCACGAATGCCAGCACCGGAAGTTTCTTCTCTTCCGCCAGCTGCCGGATGCGCCGAAATATCAAATGCGACTGTGACGGTGAGCCGCCTGGGGAGTTGATAATCAGCGCCACCGCACGCGCGCGAGGCGTCTCAAACGCACGCTCGAGCGACCGCGCGATGGTCGACAGCAAAACACCAGGCCGTAGCGGCGTCACAACGCCGATGACCCCCGCAATGCGAACGACCGGAACCACCGGAATTCCGGTTCGAAAGCGGCGCGGGACCAACCGCGCGCACAAATCGATGACACGTCTGGCGGGATTGGCCGGGGCAGCGCTTGCGGAACTGGACATATCACTCAGATAGGCAGTGGCGCCCCCCTAAGTCAAAGGGCGGAGGACGCTGGCGACCGCCACCCACGCAATTGTCAGGAGGGCATCGCGTTGCATCAATTATTAGCGATGTGCATCAAAGGTACCCATTATTGCCTAATTTTTAACTTTGGAATGCTTTTTGCAATGCAATGGGCACCACCGCTGAGTGGGGCAATTGGAAGAGGCGGATTGATGGACCCCAAGATCGGACTCCTGTTCCTGTTAATCGGCACCGTGATTGTTCTTTCGCACTTGAGCGAAGAAACTGTGGGCCGCGTACGGCGTCAGTTGGCCGACCGACGGTGGCGCGAAATTGTGCCCGGACGGCGCAGAGCTTAGGCAGCAAGCGCCGCGTTTACGTTTCCGCAATGTGCAGTGTCTTGCCCGCGCGCATAACGGCTTCGGCGGCGACCGTCGGCTGACCCCGCTCGTCATTCAGCACCAGAGCCTCGCAGGTGGTTTGCGCACCGTGGCCCCCCTTAACCGCGCCCACCAGGACGCGGATCGGCGGCACGCCCGGCCGCGGATAGACCGGTAGTACCGCGATAGTTCCGAACTCCGGCGCCAGAGCGCCGAGCACGTCGTCCAATCCGTCCGCCCGCCATATCAGCGTCAGCACGCCCTGCGGCTTCAAGAGCTGCGCGGCGGTGCCAAGCCAGCGTGCCAGCAGTCCGGGAGCGCCGACATGCGCCAGCCGGCGGCGCGGATCAGGCGATGCATTCTGGCGTCGGGCATCGTGGAAGGGCGGGTTCATCAATACCCGGTCCACGCTGCCCGCCGAAAGTCCCGCCACATGCAGCGCGGCCACGTCCTCAACATCGCACCCAAGTACGACGGTCCGGTCGTCCAGCCGATTGAGCCGCGCATTGTCTGCCGCCAACGCACAGAGCTCTCGATCAACCTCGACCAGGGTCATTTTCAGCCCGGGGACGCGCGCGGCAAGTGCAAGCCCGGCGGCGCCAACACCGGCGCCCAGATCGGCCGCCAGTTCACCGGAGCGCGCGGCGGTCGCCGCCGCCAGCAGGATCGCGTCATGGCCGACACGATGGCCGCGCAGCGGCTGCCGGATTCGAAGCCTGCCGCCCAGAATGGCGTCTTCGCTTGTTTCGCTTTCAGCTTCCATCGGGACGCAGTTCATGGCCGAGCCCGGCATCCACGAGAAGCTGCCGCGCCCGCAATTCGTGCCCTTCCGCGACCAGCACACGGCGCGGAAGAACGCCGAGCGAACCTTCCAGTACGCTCATATTTTGATCGAGCACGAGCGGGCGGAAGCCCGCGCTTTCCAGAAGCGCGACCACCGCCGAGACCAACACCGCATCGTTTGTACGGATAAGTTCGCGCATGGACCCTATACCTGACTCTAGCCGCTGGAATTTCGGGCGACGACCGCTGTTATATGTCTGATCACGTGCAACCCCCTGCCCACTGCCGGCTGAGTCACTATGCAGTGATACGACGATCTTACGCACTTGCCCCGGTAGCATAGCGTTCCTATGCTCGTGGTTTCTCAGCGTCCGGAGATGAATTTTGGCCGTCGTCCTTCCTTTTGAGTATCCGAACCACGCCTCGCTCAATCGTCTTGCCGAACTGGTGGCACCGGACATGGAGCGCGTCAACTCGACGATCCTGGCCCGGACCGGCTCCGAAGTCGCCATGATTCCCGAAGTCGCCAATCACCTGATTTCTTCGGGCGGCAAGCGGCTGCGGCCGATGCTGACTTTGGCAATGGCCAGGCTCGCCGGCTACACCGGCGACGGCCACATCAAGCTCGCCGCCGCAGTGGAGTTCATGCACACCGCAACGCTGTTGCATGATGATGTGGTCGATGAGAGCGACATGCGCCGGGGCAAGGTCGCGGCCCGCATGTTGTGGGGCAACGAGGCGAGCGTGCTGGTCGGCGATTTTTTGCTTGGCCAGGCATTCAAGATGATGGTTGAGGTCGGCAATTTGCACGCCCTCGACATCTTGTCATCCGCAGCGGCCGTGATCGCCGAAGGCGAAGTGATGCAGCTCGGCACCGCCAAGAATACGGCAACCAATGAAGACGAGTATCTTGCCGTCATCCGCGCCAAGACTGCCGAATTGTTCGCCGCCGCCTGCGAAGTCGGCCCGGCGCTCGCGGCGAAGGAGAAGGCCGAACTGGCGGCATGCCGTTCGTTCGGGATGAATCTTGGTATCGCATTTCAGCTCATCGACGATGCACTCGACTACGGCGGAAAATCCGCCAAGCTTGGAAAGAATGTCGGTGACGATTTCCGCGAGGGCAAGATCACGCTGCCGGTGGTGCTGTCATTCCGGCGCGGCACCGAAAGCGAGCGCGCGTTCTGGAACCGGACGCTGGGCGATGGCACCGTGGGCGACGATGACCTCGATGCTGCCATTGCATTGATGGCCAAACACCATGCGATCGAGGACACGGTCGGCCGCGCAAGGCACTACGGCGCCATCGCCGTCGATGCATTGGCACTGGTGCCACCGTCAGATATCAAATCAGCGCTGGAAGAAGCCGTCGCGTTCTGCATCGCGCGCGCGCACTAATGCTGACGTAGCGTCAATCGTTCTGATGGGCCGAATAGCCCGTCGCAGGATCGCGCAACAGCTGGAAACGAATGTTAGGGTCGGGATCCTGGCCGACATATTTGCCGTAGGCATAGACCGGCGGCGCACAGCCGTTGGGTTGCGGCGCTTGGTCGGTCGGCACAAACAGATAGCGCCCGAGGCTATTCATCACGGACGGAACCGGTTGGTCCGCACACGCCGCCTTGGCCTTATGCTTGGAACGCGCAAGAGCCGGATCGGCTGCGACCAGCGCCAGAGCGGCCATCGCCGCAACGGACCACGTGTATTTCATCGTTTGCTCCGCTGGCACCAAAAGGTTGCGTATGAAGGGTCGCCGGCAAAGGGGGCAAATTCAAGGTACACTTGGTACACTTGGTACACTTGGCGCTGCGCCCAGGGATGTCGCCTGCACCCACCAGCCATTTTGTTCGGCACCGAGGCGTTGGCTTGCCGCCGCGGCCTCGCGTTGCGTGGCAAACAGCGCAAAGCAGGATGAGCCGGAGCCGGACATGCGAACGAGCTTTGCGCCTGGCAATTTTTTCAAGGCCGCCAGCACTTCGGCAACGACCGGCGTGCAAGCCATCGCGGCAGCTGTGAGATCATTGCCATGCTGATTGAGACATTCGATGAGCGCGTCAAATTCACGCGGCACCTCCGTGAGTTCGCTCCCGCCTGACCTGCCGGTGAGCTTGCCAAATACGTCGCGCGTCGCCAGCGCCACGCCCGGATTGACCAGCACCGCCGGTAGTTTGGGTAATTCAAGCGGTGGCGAAAGCAACTCGCCGACGCCGCGCATAATGCGTGGACGCGGGTCCAGACACACCGGCACATCGGCGCCCACGGCGCGGGCTGCCTCCAGCAGGCGTGGATCATCCAAAGCCACGCTGTTAGCGCGGGCAATAAGCCGAAGGGCGGCAGCAGCATCGGCAGAACCGCCACCCAAGCCGGCCGCCACCGGGACTTTTTTTTCGAGCAGGAAACGCCCGCCCTTCAGCCCGGTCATCTGCTGTCGCAACGCGCCAAGCGCCTTGAGAACCAGATTGTCGGCGACCGCGCCACTCTTGCCGGCGAAGGGTCCGCCGACGTCAAGCGCGTCTTCTGCGCCTGGCTGCAAGGTCAGCACATCGGCGATATCCGCGAAGGCCACAAGACTTTCGAGATCGTGATAGCCATCGGCACGCCGGCCGATGACCCGCAATGTGAGATTGATCTTGGCGGCAGCCTTTTCGAGCAGCGTCGCGCTCACGCTATAACCCGTCGCTTGCGCATCGCACTGCTAGCCGCCGTCGCCGCTCTTCTTGCCGGCCTTGGCCTGGGATGACGTCTCGTCAGGCAGACCCGCTTTGATCTTTTCCTCGATCTTGGGGAGTTCTTCCGGATCTGGCTTGAGATCGCGTGCATGCGCCCACTGGAATCTGGCCTCGAGCACGCGGCCGACGCGCCAATAGGCATCGCCGAGATGGTCATTGATGGTTGGGTCTTCCGGCTTCAATTCGATCGCCCGTTCCAGCTGCTTGGTGGCTTCGTCGTAGTTGCCCAGCCGGAAGTAGGCCCAGCCCAAGGAGTCGACAATGTAGCCGTCGTCCGGACGCTGCTGTACGGCTTTCTTGATCATGTCCATGCCTTCGTCCAGGTTGATGCCCTGGTCGATCCATGAATAACCGAGATAGTTCAGCACGTGCGGCTGATCGGGATAGAGCTCGAGCGCCTTCTTGAGATCGGCTTCCGCTTTCGGCCATTGCTTCGAGCGTTCGTAGCAGATGCCGCGGAAGTAATAGGTCACCCAGTTTGATTTCTCGGGCGTTCCGATCGCGGTAACGGCCTTGGAATACACACTGGCGCATTCGGCGAACTTTTTGTGACCGCGCAGGACATTCCCGAGCGCCATGACGGCCTCGAGATCGTCCGGATGCTGCTTGATCAATGCCTCAAGATGCTTCTGCGCTTCGTCGGCCCGATCGAGGCTGTCGAGATTGGCAGCCAACTGGATGGAAGCGTTGCGATGCAGCGGCGAGTTCGCCGGCACGCGCTCATAGATCTTGATCGCAAGCTCCGGCTTCTTCAGGGATTCATAGAGATCGGCAAGAGAGAGAAGTGCGAGCGGGTGCGCTGGCGCGAGAAACAGCGAAAGCTGAAGATAGACCAACCCCAGATCCTCGCCGCCGCGGCGGCCGAGTGAGGCGCCAAGCCCGTACAGCGCCTCGGCACCACCCGCCTGCGCATTCGGGACCAGCGGCGGCAGCTTCTCGCCGGCCTTGAGCTTGCCCATTGCTTCGACCACGAGGGGGTGACGCGGCAGCGCCTTGTCAAAAGTCTCGAAGATCGCCAGTGCTTCCTTCGGAGAACGATTGCGCGAAACCCAGCTGCCGTAGGCTTCGACGACCCGCAGCGCCGTGGAGTTGAGCTTGTAGGCATGTTCAAGTCGCTTGCCGGCTTCCTTCTCGTTGCCGGCAATGTCGTAAATCATGCCGGCATGCAGTTCCTTGAAAATTGCGTACCAATCTGGCCCGGTGAGATGATCGATCGACGTAATAGCGGCTTTGGTGTCGTTGGCGCCGTAAGCGCTCCACGCCGTCAGCAAGGTCGCAGTGAGATCGGTGATCGGTCCGCGAACCGATTGCGCCAGTTCGCGGCGCGCGGCGGGATATTGCTTGCGCTTGAGATTGCTGACGCCGAGAACCAGCCGCGCGACGCGGTCGTTCTTGTCGGCCTGAATTACGCGTTCGGCAAATTTCACCGCTTCATCAACGTCGCCATCCACAAGGAAGGACAGGAATGCGCGGTCGAGTAACTCGCCGTTGTTGGGATCGCGCTTGAGGGCCGACCGGTAATAGGTGGCCGCCGCCCCGGCATCGCGCTGCTGTCCGGCGTGCCGGGCCGCGAGGTAACTCCCCGACGCCGTCGTATTGGCCAATTCCAGAGTGCTCAGTGGCTGCGCGGCAAGTTTGACCGGTGCTGCCGCGACAAAGGCGGCAAGCGCGCTGCCGGCAATGCAGCGGCCGAGGCTCGAAAACGTCACGGGCGGTGCTCCAATTGAAAAGGCTGGCCGCGGATCGCGCGCGGACACCAATATTGCGCCGAGAATGGCCTTTTTGCGCCGCTCCCGCAAGAACGTCCCGCGGCGGCGCGAAGAGAAATAAGCTTGAAAACGCCGATGTGGCGGTATCGTGACGCGGCGACCCCCGTGCACATCACATGTTTGGCCAATTAGCCCGAATACCTCCGGAACCCGGCCATCGGACCGATCGGCAAAGTCAGTGCGATGCCCTGAGCGCGCTGTTAAGGCGCTCCCTCACGAGATCAGCGAGCTTGGCGATCGCAGGCGCACCAGGCGCTTTGGCACCGTAAAGCGACAGGCTGAGGCGGCCCAGCGCCGGTAATTTCCGGCTATGCGGCATATAAAGCAATTCACCTTCCCGGATCGTTGCAGCTCGTGGCGTAATACCCAGCCCGGCTTTGACGGCCGCCCGCAGGCCGGACAGGCTCGACGTGCTGTAGGCGATACGCCACGGAATCCCCTGGGCGTCGAGAGCTTCGATCGCAAGGCTCCGGAATATGCAAGGCGCATCGAGTAGGACGAGCGGGACCGGCTGTTGCGGGTGGAGTTTGAATTCACGTGCAGCGATCCACATCACCCTCTGCTTTCCCAGCACTTCGCCTGCGGGCGTTTCGCCGAGCGCAATCGCAAGATCGAGTTTGCCGGCGCGATACGCCCTGACCAGCTCGTGGCTGCGTTCAACCACAACTTCAAGCTTTACGCGCGCATGGGCGGCGCAGAAGGTCTTGAGTATTTCAGGCAGATAGTCTTCGGCAACGTCGGTCGGCGCACCGAGACGTACGACGCCTTCGATCGTCACGCCACGGAGCGCCTGCAGCGCCTCATCGTTCATCGCGAGCAGCGCGCGGGCGTGATTGAGCAGCAGATCGCCCGCGTCCGTCGTCTCCATCTGCCGCCCATTCTTTTTGAACAACGGAGCGCCGGCGGCAGCTTCCAGACGTTGCATCTGCAGGCTGACGGCCGATTGCGTCCGATGCACCTGCTTGGCGGCCTGGGTAAAGCTGCCGTTGTCGGCGATTGCCACGAAGGTCTGCAGGAGGGCTAAATCAAGATGCCGCATGATGTATTTATATTACATATGTATCCGATTTCAACAATTAATTTTACAAATGTATTGCATGATCCTAAGTCGTGGCATCGCCTCCGATCGGCAACGCCCGCATGGGATCGCGTTGCCCGGTCAAACCGGGAGACTGCCATGCCCTTCGTCTCGCTCAAGATCGCCGGGCCACAACTGACGCCGGCGCAAAGGCGCACGTTGCAATCCGGGTTCACTGATTTAATGGCGGGTCCGATGCACAAGGTGCACGGCCTCACCGCAGTCGCGATCGAATACATCGCGCCCGATCACTGGACGACCGGCGGTGTGCCCCCTGCCTTCGGACGTGCCGCCTATGCCGAAGTCAAAGTGACACAAGGCACCAATTCATCTCACGAGATGCAACGATTTATTGCCGAGGGGCACGCGTTGCTTACATCCACACTCGGCATCCTGCCGGAAGCCACTTACGTCGTCGTGCATGAAATTCCGGCGCAAGCCTGGGGCTACGCCGGCGAAACACAAGACGCGCGTCGGCAATTGGCGAAGGCATCCTGAAGGAGCGTGTCATGCCACTGGTCAGAATTTCATTGATGCAAGGAAAGCCCGCAGCCTATCGCGCTGCGATCGGAAACGCAGTGCACCGCGCCATGGTGGAGAGCATCAATTGCCCGCCGCTCGACCGCTTCCAGGTCATCACGGAACATGCGCGCGGCGATATCGTCTATGATCCGACCTATCTCGACATCAAGCGCAGCGACGACGTGGTCTTCGTCCAGATATCGATGAATGTCGGAAGAACGGTCGAGATGAAGCGCGCGCTTTACCGGCGGATGACAGAATTGCTCAACGCAGATCCCGGCATCCGGCCCGAGGACGTCATGATCAACCTGGTCGAAGTGCCAAAGGAAAACTGGTCGTTCGGCAACGGGATCGCCTCCTACGCCCAGTAGGGTCGAACCCATCACATGTTCGGGTAGTTCGGCCCGCCGGCGCCTTCCGGCGGCACCCAGGTGATGTTCTGGTTGGGGTCCTTGATGTCGCAAGTTTTGCAGTGGACGCAGTTCTGGGCGTTGATCACGAATTTCGGCGAGCCCGCTTCCTCAATCCACTCGTAAACGCCGGCCGGGCAATAACGCGCCGAAGGCCCTGCAAAGACATCGTGCTCGGACCTTTTCTGCAAACCAAGGTCGGCGACGCGCAGATGGGGAGGTTGATCTTCTTCATGATTGGTGTTCGACAAGAACACCGATGAAAGCCGGTCAAACGTCAGCTTGCCGTCCGGCTTCGGATAGGCAATCGGCGTGCATTCGGACGCCGGCTTGAGCGTGGCGTAGTCCGGCTTGCCATGCCTGAGTGTACCGAACAGCGAAAATCCGAGCGTGTTGGTCCACATATCGAATCCGCTGAAGCCGATCCCGGCCAGGGTCCCGAGTTTCGACCACAACGGCTTGGCGTTGCGCACTTTCCACAAGTCCTTGCCGATAGCCGAGCCGCGCCATACCGCGTCGTAGTCGCCAAGTTCGTCATGGTGGCGGCCGGCCGAAAGCGCCGCAGCCGCGGCCTCCGCCGCCAACATTCCCGACAAGATGGCGTTGTGACTGCCCTTGATGCGCGGCAAGTTCATGAACCCGGCATTGCAGCCGATCAGCACGCCCCCTGGAAAACTCAGCTTCGGCACCGACTGATACCCGCCTTCGGTCAAAGCCCGCGCACCGTAGGCGAGCCTCTTGCCGCCGGCGAACATTTCGCGCAGCAGCGGATGAGTTTTAGCGCGCTGGAATTCCTCAAACGGCGAGAGATAGGGATTGGAATAATTGAGGTGCAGCACAAAGCCGACCGACACCAGGTTGTCGTCGAAATGGTAGACGAAAGAACCGCCGCCCGTGGAATTGTCGAGCGGCCAGCCGAACGTGTGCTGCACAAGGCCTTTGCGATGTTTCTCCGGCGCGACCTGCCAGAGCTCCTTCAGACCAAGTCCGAATTTCTGCGGCTCGCGCTCATTTGATAAGCCGAACTTGGCAATCAACTGCTTGCCAAGATTGCCACGGGCACCTTCCGCGAACAGCGTATATTTGGCGTGCAGCTCCATGCCGCGCGTGAAGCCGTCCTTCGGCTCGCCATTCTTGCCGACACCCATGTCGCCGGTCGCGACACCCGCAACCGCGCCATTTGAATCGTACAGAACTTCCGCCGCGGCAAAGCCCGGGTAGATTTCAACACCGAGCGCTTCGGCTTTGGTCGCCAGCCAACGGCACATGCTGCCAAGCGAGACGATGAAGTTGCCGTGGTTGCTCATCAGCGGCGGCATCATGAAATTGGGAAGCCGCAGGGCGCCCTTGGAGAACAGATAATAAAAGCGATCATCTGCGACCGTCGTCTTGATCGGCGTATCTTCGGATCGCCAGCCGGGCAGCAGCCGATCAATACCAACCGGATCGATAACCGCGCCCGAGATGATGTGGGCGCCGACCTCGGAGCCTTTCTCCACCACGACCACGGAAATATCCGGATTGATCTGCTTGAGACGAATGGCGCTGGCCAGGCCGGATGGCCCGGCGCCAACGACCACAACGTCGAATTCCATTGCCTCGCGGGCGGGTAGCTCGGCCATGAATCTCTCCCCAGGCAATTGTCCACTTTTAAACCCGAGGCGGCAATCGCGCCGTCCCCATGCTAATGTGCATAAATGACATCCAGCCAAGGCTCACCAGCACGCGAACTGCTCGCCTTCTATGCCGAGGCCGGCGTAGACGCACTCGTGGGCGAAGAGCCAGTCGATCGCTTCGCGATCGCGGAACCGGCTCCGGCTCGCGCGACGCGCTCCGTCGCGCCACCGACATTCGAGGCCAGGGCTGCGCCGGCCGGTCCCGCCCCGCCTGCCCCCGATGAAGCTGCATTGGCAGCCCGCGCGGCGGCAAAAAACGCAGCAACACTCGAAGAGCTCCGCGGCATTCTTGATAAATTCGACGGCTGCGCGCTGAAGGCCACCGCCAGCCAACTTGTTTTCGCCGACGGCAATCCGAAAGCAAGGGTGATGCTGGTGGGTGAAGCGCCGGGTCGTGACGAAGACATCGAGGGCCTGCCGTTCGTTGGCCGCTCCGGCAAATTGCTCGACCGCATGCTTGCGGCCATCGGTCTCGACCGCACCTCGGTCTACATTGCCAACATCGTTCCGTGGCGCCCGCCTGGAAATCGCACGCCGACGCCGCAGGAATTGCAAATCTGCCTGCCGTTCATATTGCGCCAGATCGAACTTGCCGATCCCGACATTCTCGTCTGTCTCGGCGGACCATCGGCGCAGACACTGCTTGGCATCAAGGAAGGCATCACCAAGACTCGCGGGCGCTGGTTTAGCTTCGATACCGGCAAACGCGAGATCCGCGCGATGCCGACCTTTCACCCGGCTTTTTTGTTGCGCAGTCCGCTCCAGAAGCGTTTCGCCTGGCGCGATTTCCTGGCAATCAAAAAGGCGCTCGGCTAGCCGGTTAGAACGAATTTCACCGCAAATAATACCGCGAGCACGATCACGGCCGGCCTGGCTTCCTGCGGTTTGCCGGCAACCAGCTTGGCAAGCACATACGTAATAAAGCCGAGGCCGATCCCGGTTGCGATTGAATAGGTCAGCGGCATCGTGATTGCTGTTACGACCGCCGGTGCGTATTCGGTGATGTCCTCCCAGTCGATCTCGGCAAGACCGCGCGTCATCACGCAAGCCACATAGAGCAGCGCGGCGGACGACGCATAGGCGGGGACCATGCCGGCGAGCGGCGCGAAGAATAGCGCCAGCAAAAAGAATACGCCGACGAAGACCGCGGTCAGGCCGGTGCGGCCGCCGGCGGAGACCCCCGCAGCACTCTCGATGTAACTCGTTGTCGTTGACGTACCGATCAGCGCGCCGAACATCGCGGCAAAGCTGTCGGAAATCAGCGCTTCTTTCATGCGCGCGAGTTTGCCGTTCTTCATCAGTCCGGTGCGATGCGTAACGCCGATCAAGGTGCCGGCGTTGTCGAACACATCGACGAACAAAATAGAGAACACCACAATCAGGAATGTCAGTTCGCCGGCACGCGAGAAATCAAGCTGCAGGAATGTCGGCGCAATCGACGGCGGGATTGAGATAATGCCGGTGAACTGCGCCAGACCGAACGGCAGACCAATCGCCGTCGCAACGAGGATACCGATCAACGTTGCGCCCATGATGCGCCGATAGTTCAGTCCGGCGATCAGTACAAAGCCGAGCAGCATCAGGATCGCCGAAGGATTGGTCATATCGCCGAGCGTAACCAGCGTCGCCGGATGAGCGACCACCACCTTGGCTTCTTCCAGCGCGATGATCCCAAGGAACAGACCGACGCCTGCCGAAACAGCAAGCTTCAGGTTTTGCGGGATCGAGTTCGATGACAAACTGTCTTATCCGGAAGACTGAAATCAGAAAGAACAGCACGCCGGAGCAAAACACGGCGGCCAGTGCTTGTTGCCAGGTGTATTTGTAGGTGAGCACGACCGTGAAGGCGAAAAACGCGTTGATGCCCATCCCGGGTGCGAGCGCAATCGGGTAGTTGGCGTAGAGCCCCATCACCAGGGTGCTCACAGCCGCAGCCACACAGGTGGCGACGAAGACCGCGCCCGGGTCCATACCGGCTTTGCCGAGAATGATCGGGTTGACGAAGACGATGTAGACCATCGTCAGAAACGTGGTCACAGCGGCCACGAATTCGGTGCGAATGTCGGTCCCTTGCTGGGAAAGTCCGAAATAGCGCTCCAGAGCGGCGTTTATCTGCGGTTCGGTCTGCCTCGTTGCCGACACGCGTTTGGCCCGTTTGACCATGTCACCCCCCACCGACTCCCCGATTATCCAGCCTAACGCGGCTCCACTACGTGCGTCAGACGCGATTCCGGAGGGTGTGGATAGCGCACTGCCTCGTTGCCGCTTCGATATACCGCAGCGATGGAACGCAAGGCCCTCGCCATCATTTATAGATCGCGAATATAATCGCGGCCGGGGCATCGCTCGGAGCTGGTCATGGATTTAGATCCTGTTTTGCTCGCGCGCTTGCAATTTGCCTTCACAATTATTTTTCACATTATTTTTCCGAGCTTCACGATCGGACTCTCGGCTTACATTGCCACGCTGGGTGTCGTCTGGTTGCGCAGCGGGAACGACCGCTACCAGCAGCTCATGCGGTTCTGGACGAAGATTTTCGCGGTCTCTTTCGCGATGGGTGTGGTGTCGGGCATTGTGCTGTCGTACCAGTTCGGCACCAATTGGAGCCGCTTCTCCGTGATGGTCGGCAATGTGGTCGGTCCGCTGATCGGCTACGAAGTTCTCAGCGCATTTTTTCTCGAAGCAACTTTTCTCGGCGTTCTGCTGTTCGGCTTCAATCGCGTGCCGCCCTGGCTCTATGTGCTGTCGGCGGCCATCGTGGCCGCCGGCACGGCTACATCGGCGTTCTGGATCCTGTCAGCGAACAGCTGGATGCAGACGCCAACCGGACACGAGCTTCATGGGGGCATTGCCTATCCGGCCGATTGGCTCGCCATCATTTTCAACCCCAGCTTCCCGTATCGTTTCGCCCATATGCTCAACGCGGCTTACCTGACGACGGGCTTTGTGGTGCTGGCTGTTGGCGCGCGCTATCTGGTCGCCGGGCAACACATTGAAGAAGGCCGAACCATGCTGCGCATGGCGATCGGCCTGACCGCGATTCTCGCGCCCTTGCAGCTTTTGCTCGGCGATCAGCACGGCCTCAATACGCTTCAACATCAGCCAATCAAGGTTGCGGCGATGGAAGCGCATTGGGATGGCAGCAAGCCGGGCGACTTCCACATCTTCGCCTGGCCCGATGAAACGGCAGGCGTCAACCGCTACGCGCTTTCAATTCCGCATGGTTCGTCGCTCATTCTTACGCATCATATGAATGGCCTGTTTCCCGGATTGAACAGCGTGCCACCGTCCGATCGGCCGCCGGTGAAAATGGTGTTCTTCGGTTTTCGCATCATGATCGCGATCGGCTTCTTCATGATTGCCGCAGCATTGTTCGGCGCATTTTTATGGTGGCGCGGAACGTTGTTTGAAGCGCGCTGGTATTTGCGCGTGATGGCGCATTGCTGGTGGATCGGATTTGTGGCGGTGATCGCCGGTTGGATAGTGACGGAGACCGGACGCCAGCCCTGGATCGTTGCCGGCATTTTGCGAACGGCCGATGCAACTTCGCCTGTGCCAGCCGCAACTATCGCCGGCACACTCGCGCTTTTCGTCATCGCCTACGGCGTCGTGTTCTCATTCGGCATCTACTACATCAACCGGCTCATCGCCCAGGGGCCGACCGGTGCTTTGGCCCAGGAGACCGGGCAGTTTTCGGCGAATCCGATTTCGGCAGCGCGTGATGCGGGCCGCGCTGCGGTGCGGCGGACCTGAGAGATTCGAGAAATCGATCGCGAGGAGTTGAGCCAATGGAATGGTATCTCCCGGTGATCTGGGCGGCGCTGATCGGCACAGCGGTCGTCATGTACGTGATCCTTGATGGCTTCGATCTCGGCATCGGGATTCTGTTCCCGTTTGCCCGCAATGAAATCGAGCGCGACCAGATGATGCGGTCGATCGCGCCGTTCTGGGACGGCAACGAAACCTGGCTTGTGCTCGGCGGCGGCGGGTTGTTGGTGGCTTTTCCCAGAGCCTACGCGGTCATTATGCCGGCGCTCTATCTGCCGGTGATCGTTATGCTGCTGTCGCTGGTGTTTCGTGGCGTGGCATTCGAATTCCGCACGGTTTCGCACAGCAAAACGTGGCTGAGCGTGGCTTTCGCGACCGGTTCGACGCTTGCTGCATTCTCGCAGGGAGTCATTCTCGGCGGGCTTATTGAGGGCATCCCGGTGCGCGACGGCGCATTTAGTGGCGGTTCGTTCGACTGGGCGACGCCGTTCGCCGTTCTTTGCGGCCTGTCGCTGATTGCCGGTTACGGCTTGCTCGGCGCAACCTGGCTTGTCATGAAAACCGAAGGAGCTATTGCCGAGCGCGCCCGTGGCCAGGCCAAGGTGCTGCTGCTGACTGTTCTCGTCTTCATGGTCGCAGTGAGTATATGGACGCCCATCGCAGAGCCGCGCATCGCGGCGCGCTGGTTTTCGCTGCCGAATTTTTACTTCTTGTGGCCGGTGCCGATGGTGACCGCCCTTACCGCGTATCTCACCTGGCGTTGGATTGCGGCTGGCCGCGACGTGCCGCCGTTTCTGGCGACGATTGCGTTATTCCTTCTCGGGTTTCTCGGGTTGGCGATTTCGAATTTTCCCTATCTCGTTCCGCCGTCACTCACGGTGTGGGATACCGCGGCAGCACCGGCAAGCCAGATTTTCATGTTGCTCGGCACGCTGTTTCTGCTGCCGATCGTGCTCGGCTATGTGGGATTCATCTACTGGCTGTTCCGCGGCAAGGTGCGCGAGGGCGAAAGCTACCACTAGCGCATGCCAGCTCGCCTAAGGTGCACCCAGTGGCCGTAACATGGACCAGCCTAATCTGATCAGCGGCAGTCGCCCCTGGATCGCACGCGGAAATGAACGTGGCACTTCCTGCACCATATCGGGGAACTGCGCCTTGAGCGTCGCGGGCGGCGTTCCCGTATTGTCAGCGGCCGGCCAAACCAGAATGCCGCCCTGCGTGAGAACATCGGTGGGACTTCGCCCAGGGACTGCGCTGCGGCGCCCAGGCAAAATAAACATGCGGCCTGCTCGGGGCAGCAAGCGCCACCAGCGGAGCGATCCGCGGATCGCCCGTCACATAGGGAAGCGGCTTGCCGGTGCGACGTTGATATATGTCTGAATAGAAGTTGCCCTCGACATTGGCCGGTTGCGCAATTTTTAAGTCGATACCGAGTGTCCACGGAAACACCGCGATCGAAAGCGCGACCAGTACCGGCGGAGCGACAAGTAGTCCGAACCAGGCCGACGATACCAGCCGCTCACGGTAGAGCAGCACCTTGTCGCCCGCGGCCACGATTACGGCCAGTCCCGACAGCACGACCAGCGGTGCAACGCGGTCCAGCGGTCCAAGTCTGCCGCTGGCAAATACAACTGCAATCGCTGCCAGTGCCGGCGCCAGCGCAAAGACATAGACAAAATTGCGCGCGAAGGGCTCGACAGGATTGCGGTCGATCTCCGGCGCGCGCTCGCGCGGATGCCGCGGCCAACCGCTCGCCAAAGCCACCAGCAAAGCGAGGCCGAGATGCGTAAGCACCAGCACGACGCAGAACCAAGTTCCCGGCGACAGCCGGCCAGTCGCAGCGACGCCATCTTCAATTCCTTCCATGACGAGCGAGCGCTCGCCGCTGAGCCAGAGTGCGTGCGGGAACACCACGATGCACAGGAGCAGCATGGCAATCCATGGTTCCGGATGGAGCGCGGCGGCCCGACCACGCGCGGTTGCGAGCGTAAATACAATTACGACCGCGAACAGAATCAATCCGACGTAGCTTGCGAGGATGAGCAGCCCGAGTACGAGCGCCAGCAGGAACCAGTAGCCGCGCCTGCCCTCGCCGACAGCGCGCCAGAAGTACAGCAGCGCGAGCGCCCATAGCGGCGCCGCCAGGATTGCCGGACCAAAATTCGGACTGGGGACAGAGAAGGCGGCGACGCCGACCATCAACAGGACGGCGAGAACGGCATGCCGGGTACCGACAATGCCGCGGCCGAGCGCAAAGACCGCCCAGTAAGCGATGACGATGCAGGCTTGCGCCAGCGCATAGAGTCCCAACGAACCGCCCAGCCCGAAGGCGATCTCGCCGAGCCAAAATGCCAGCGGCGGTCCGAGATAACTGCCCAATACGAATTCGTGCCCGATGGCGAGCAGCATCGGCACATCCCCCGGCGGGGCACTGAAAAAAATTGCCGGAATGAACGTCCACAGCGCGGCTTGCGTGAGCGCCACGGTCCAGAACACCACAGCCGGGCGCCCGCGCAGAAATTCAATGAGCAGGGAGACGTAATGCATTGGCCCGGGGCGGGGTGAAAGCCGTTGGAACCGGGCAGCAATAGAGAAGCCGGGCTAAAGAGGCAACAACCGCGCGACGGCCTCGTCCGAGGCGGTGCCCAAGGTGCCATCCATGGCGGCGAGTTTGGCGGCCACCGGTGCAAACGACTTTCGGTGATGGACGGTGGGTCCGAGCCTCGCCAAAGCGGCAAAATGCTCGGGGACGCTGTAGCCCATGTGCCGCTCAAAACCGTAGCCCGGGTGCGCCAGACCGAGGCGGGTCATGAGCCGGTCGCGGGTGACCTTCGCCACGATGGAGGCAGCCGCCACCGACAGAACCAGCGCGTCGCCGGACACCACGGCCTCGCAATCGCAGCCGCAATCGATCTTCTGGTTGCCGTCAACGAACACCAGTTTGGGCCGCACCGGCAGCGCCTTCACCGCACGGGCAAGCGCCCAGAGTGAGGCCCGAAGGATATTGTCGCGGTCGATCCGTTCCACCGCGCCAAATGCCACTGCCACCTGTGCGGTCGCGCAAATCTTCTCGTAGAGCGTCTCGCGCGCGGCGGCATCGAGTTTCTTGGAATCGTTGAGGCCTCGCGGGATGCGGCCGGGATCCAGCACCACCGCGGCTGCCACCACCGGGCCGGCGAGCGGCCCCCGCCCTGCCTCATCGCAACCCGCCACCGGAAAGACGCCTTTGTTCAGCGCGCGTCGCTCGCGCCTGAACGTGGGACGCAGAATGGGCTCTTTGAGCGGCAGACGCAGCGCTGATTTCCGTTTGGCCTTGCGAAGCATGGCGGCGATAAAGCGCGCGCCGCAAGGCTCAAGTCAATTGGAAGGTGGCCTCGCCGAGCGAATTGCGGGGACAAGGGCCCCTATGCGGGCAGAATCAAGCGCCCATCTTCGGTAAAGCCAAAACCCGGTGCCTTTACCACTTCCCAGGCGTGTCCATCGGGATCGGAAAAATATCCTCGGTACCCGCCATAGTCAGTCGTTTCAGGCTGGCGCAGCGACTTCGCACCGGCGTCTACAGCTTTGGCGAAGACAGCATCGACTTCCGCTGAGGTTGTGCAATTCCACGCAAAGGTCGCGCCGCGAAACACGTGCGGCTGTAGCTGCGAAGGAAGTCCTGAATCCTCAGCAAGTTTATCCAGATCCCACAGCGCCAATACCACTCCGCCACCGTCAAGGAACACGATCTCGTCGCCGGTTGCGCGAAACTTCCGTTCAAATCCGAGCGCCTGGTAGAACCGCGCGCTCACCGACAGGTCCCGCACTCCAAGGGTCACCGCAGTCAGCTTTGCGGACGGCACGCTCATGCGAACAGGTTGAGTTGCGCCGAGCCTGCCTTGGGCGCGCGGAAATGCTCGGTGGTGAGCTGCCGCCGCGTCTCATTGAGGCCGAGCTTTTCGCAGGCCATTTCGAAACGGCGGCCGACCATCCAGGCATAAGGCCCGGTGCCCTTCATCCGCGTGCCCCAGGTGGAATTGTAGTCCTTGCCGCCGCGCATATCGCGGATCAGCTTGAAGACATGGCGGGCACGGTCGGGATAGTTCGCCGTCAGCCATTCGCGGAACAGGTCGCGCACCTCAAGCGGCAGGCGAAGCAGGACATAGCCGGCTTCTTTCACGCCGGCGGCACGCGCGGCTTCGAGAATGCGCTCGATCTCCATGTCGTTGAGCGCGGGTATCACTGGTGCAACCATGACCGTCGTCGGCACGCCGGCCTGGGCCAGGCGGCGCAAAGTTTCGAGCCGTCGCATCGGTGTCGCCGCGCGCGGTTCCATCTTGCGGGCAAGATCCGCATCGAGCGTGGTCACCGACAACGCGACTTTCGCGAGATTCCGTTCGGCCATGCGCGCGAGGATGTCGAGATCGCGCAGCACCAGCGCCGACTTGGTGACGATACCGACCGGATGGCCGGCACGGTCGAGCACCTCCAGAATCCGGCGCATGACTTTGTAGCGGCGCTCGATCGGCTGGTAGGGGTCGGTGTTGGTTCCGATGGCGATGACCTTCGGCTCATAGCCAGACGCCGACAATTCCTTTTCCAGCAAGGCGGCTGCTTCGGGCTTCACCAAGAGCTTGGATTCGAAGTCGAGGCCCGGCGAGAGGCCGAGATAAGCGTGGGTCGGCCGCGCAAAGCAGTAAATGCAGCCGTGCTCGCAGCCGCGATAGGGATTGATCGAGCGGTCAAAGCCGATGTCGGGCGAGTCGTTCCGGGTGATGATCTTGCGGGTGGCGTCGACGGTCACGGTGGTCTTGAAGGGCGGCAACTCATCCAAGGTGCGCCAGCCGTCGTCGAAGGCCACTCGGGCAAGCGACTCGTAGCGGCCGGATGCATTGCTTTGCGCACCACGTCCGCGGCGGCGTTCATGGTCGACAACAACGCCCAAAAGTTCGCTGACGTCGTCATAGCCGCCCGCCGGCTTGGAGGGCAGCTCCGTCACCGGCGGGCGCCTTGCGGCTGCATTTGATCGAGCCATGGAATTATCCTAGTGATCGTGCGTGAACATAACAAGAACGATTTTGCACTTTTAGGACGCTTTTTCCCCGCGAGTTCCATGAAGTTGCGGGTGCATCTAGTTTGCAGGTGCGTGCACGTTTTATTGGGCTTCTTAGTGGTCTCACCACCATCAGAGCATGCGAACGGGGCCCGGAAATCCAGACGTCCACGCGAGCTGGAAGTCAGACCCGGGCGATCGAGCTTTTCGATCGCGGTACCGGCCAGAATTTTGGCAGTATCCGCGCGATGTCGTAGGCCAGACGCCGAATTCCACATGATATGGTGGCAACGGTATTCACCGGCTGCGGTTCCATGCTGAGCGCCATCATTGCCACCCACGAATCCGAGCGCTCACTGGTACCGACGCTCGCCGCGCTGGTTCCAGGCGCGGCGGCCGGCCTCATCGCAGAAGTCATTGTCGCTGATGCAGATTCCATCGATGCCACCGCCGAAGTTGCGGACATAGCCGGCTGCCGGTTCATGACGTCTTCCGCCCCCATTGGCACCCGATTACTTGCGGCCGCCGCCAGCACGCGCACGCCGTGGCTCCTGTTCCTGCGTGCGGGCACGGTGCCGCAACCGGGCTGGATCGAAGCCACCGACAGATTCATCCAGGACGCCGAGCTTCTTGAGGGTGCCGCTCGCGCTGCGGTCTTTCGGCCACCAGGCGCGACTGACTTGATGCGGCCAGGGTTCGCCGAGCTCGTCAGCCTTCTCCGGGTCGCGTTCGGCGGCGGCCCACGGCCCGAACAGGGCTTGCTGATCGCCAAAAGGTTCTACGAGACGATCGGAGGCCATCCGGAAAGCGCCGACGGGGAGATGGCCCTGCTCCGACGGGTCGGGCGCCGACGCATTGCCATGCTCTCCCCGACCGCAACGATCCGCGCCAATACTTGACTTTGTCAACTAACAGGTCGACGTTGACCGGTGCCATGACCAGCGCCGGAAATGCCCAGCAACGCATCGCCGCGGTACGCCGCTTCAACCGGTTTTACACGCGCCAGATTGGCGTCTTGCGCAAAACTTATCTCGATAGCCCCTACTCACTCGGCGAAATGCGGGTGCTGTATGAGATCGCCCACAATGAGGCGGCGACCGCAAAGGACATTGGCCGCGCGCTCGATCTCGATGCCGGTTATTTGAGCCGCATCCTGCGCAATTTCGAAAAGCGCGGCCTGATCACGCGCAAGGCTTCGGAGAAAGACGCGCGGCAAAACCATCTTTCGCTGACGGCACGCGGGCGGCAGGCCTTTGACCCGGCGGAAAGGCGGTCACAGCGCGACGTCGCCGACACCTTGGCCAGGCTCAATCCCGATGACCAGACGCAACTGATCTCCGCAATGCAGACGATTGAAAACCTCCTCGGCGAGCCGGGCGAAGTGGCGCCGGCACACCCAGACTTCATCCTGCGTGCGCCACGGTATGGCGACTTCGGCTGGATCGTTTCCCGGCACGCCCAGCTTTATGCCCAGGAGTACGGCTGGGGCGTGCCTTTCGAAGGTCTGTGTGCGCAAATCGTGGCCGACTTTGTCAACAACTACGACCCCAAGCTGGAACGCTGCTGGATCGCCGAAATGAATGGCGAAAATGTCGGCTGCGTCATGGTGGTGAAGGACGAACTGGCCGGCGTCGCGCGGCTTCGGCTGCTCCTGGTCGATCCGAAAGCGCGCGGTCTCAAGCTTGGCACGCGCCTGGTTGACGAATGCATCAGCTTTGCGCGCAAGAGCGGCTACCAGAAGATGACATTGTGGACGCACAGCATACTCGCCGCTGCACGTCGAACTTATGAAAAGGCGGGCTTCACCCTCACCTCAAGCGAGCCGCGCCACACCTGGGGCAAGGACGTTATCGCCGAGTTCTGGGATATGGAGTTGTGACGCGCTCGGCGTTCGACAACTGGTCATGCCCGGCCTTGTGCCGGGCATCTCGCTTAGCGTGGCACGGCCCTGCGTCCCTAAACGAGATGGCCGGGACAAGCCCGGCCATGACAAACAATCGACGCCTATCCTACGCGGTCGCACCTTTCGCTTTCGGCCGGCGCAAATGCTCATCCAGCCGCGGCAGGATTTCCACGAAATTGCAGGGGCGGTAGCGGTAGTCGAGCTGGTGCACGAGGATCTCGTCCCAGGCATCCTTGCAGGCGCCCGGCGAACCCGGCAAGCAAAAGATATAGGTCGCATTGGCAACGCCGGCGGTGGCGCGTGTCTGGATAGCGGATGTGCCGATCTTCCTTTCGCTCACCAGCAGGAACATCGTCGAAAAGCCGTCCATTTTTTTCTCGAACAGCGGCTCGACGGCCTCAGGCGTCACATCGCGACCGGTGAAGCCGGTGCCGCCCGTCGTAATCACGACATCGATGAATTTATCGGCAATCCAGGCTTTCACCCGCTGGCGGATCGCTTTCACCTCGTCCTTGACAATGGATCGCTCGGCCAGGACGTGACCGGCGGCGCGAATGCGTTCGATCAGCGTCGCGCCGGACTTATCATCCGCAAGCTCGCGCGTGTCAGATACCGTGAGCACCGCGATCTTCAACGGCACGAATTGTCGGCTTTCGTCGATGCCGGGCATGGATCCGTTTACGTCATTCCGGGGCGTGGGCGAAGCCCGCGAACCCGGAATCCAGAAACAACCGCCCAACCTGCAGCTGGATTCGGGTCCGCGCCTTCGGCGCGTCCCGAATGACAGCTATAGCTGCGTCGCCCCGAACGTATTGCAGGAAGACACTTTGCCCTCTTTCAGGCCGGTCGTGAACCAGCGTTGTCGCTGCGCTGACGATCCGTGGGTGAAGGCGTCAGGCACGACGTAACCGCGCGATTGCTGTTGCAGCCGGTCGTCGCCGATCGCTGCGGCCGTCTGCAAGGCCGCTTCCACGTCGCCCGCCTCGAGCGAATTCCAGCGCTGGTTGGAATGGTTGGCCCAAACTCCGGCCAGACAGTCGGCTTGCAACTCAACCCGCACCTGAATGCGATTTGCTTCTACCTTGCTGCCGGCAGCACGCTGCGCGTTTTGCGCCTTTGGCAAAATACCAAGCAAATTCTGGACGTGATGTCCGACCTCGTGGGCAATCACGTAAGCTTCCGCGAATTCACACGCCTTGCCGCTGCAACCGCGAAATCGTTCGCGCATGTCACGGAAGAAAGAGGTATCGAGATAAATGCGGCGGTCGTTCGGGCAATAGAACGGCCCCATCGCAGCCTGCGCGTAGCCACAGCCGCCCTGCTCAGAACCGGAGAACAGCCGCAGGCGTGGCACGAGATATGTTTGCCCGCTATTTTTGAAAATCTCCGTCCAGGTGTCTTCCGTATTGCCGAGCACAGCGGCAACGAAATCGCCCATCTGATCCTTGGGCGCGCCGGTGCGCCGCGCGCTCGGCTGCGAGGGCTGCTGAGAGTGCGTACTATTGTTGACGAGTTCCGCGCCGCCGATCAGCACGCTCGGGTCAATGCCGAGCGCCCAGCCGATCAGGCCTAAAACGACAATGGTCCCAATACCGAGACCGCCGCCCCCGACCGGAATACCAATTCCGCCCCCGCCGCCGCCAAAACCACCACCGGCGTCGCGATCATCTTCGACATTGTCGCTACGGCGGAAATCATCCCAACGCATCGCAAACTCCTCCCGGGACCTTTACGCGATCATCGCCGAAGTGGACGCACACGTCCAACTCCAATGCGCCATTGGCATGGTTGTACCAACTCCCAGTGAAATAGGCAGAATTTGCCGAGTTGAAGGCCCCAACAATAAACCGCTTTTTTACCTTGCACGATCAAGATGCAGTTCTGTCGGTTGTAGGTCCCGCGTCGCCGACCGCGTCACCTGAGTCAGAAGTCCTGAGTCATGGTAGTGTCGCGTCGCGGGGCGCCCTCACGGGCGCCCCGTGGAGTTTCAGAGAGTCCGCAACCGCACCGCATTCTTGTCGGCGATTGCATCGCCGGCATGGCGAAGTTGCCGGCGGCATCCGTCGATCTCGTCTTTGCGGATCCGCCCTACAATCTCCAGCTCGCGAACGATTTGAAGCGCCCGGATGACTCGCATGTCGACGCGGTCACCGACGACTGGGACAAGTTCGACAGCTTCGCGGCCTATGACACCTTCACCAAAGAATGGCTCACGGCATGTCGCCGCGTACTCAAGCCCGCCGGCACGATCTGGGTGATCGGCTCGTACCATAATATTTTCCGGGTCGGCACGATCATGCAGGATCTCGGCTTCTGGATCCTGAACGATGTGATCTGGCGGAAATCCAACCCGATGCCGAATTTCCGCGGACGCCGTTTTACCAACGCGCATGAAACCCTGATCTGGGCGTCGCGTGACCCCGAGGGCCGCGGCTACACGTTCAACTACGAAGTGCTCAAGGCCGCGAATGAAGACATCCAGGTGCGCTCCGACTGGACGCTACCGCTGTGTACCGGTGACGAGCGCTTGAAGGGCCGCGACGGCAAAAAACTGCACCCGACCCAGAAGCCGGAGGCGCTGCTCGCGCGCGTGATCCTGTCGAGCTCACGACCTGACGATCTGGTGCTCGATCCGTTCTGCGGGACCGGCACCACCGGCGCGGTCGCCAAGCGACTTGGACGCCGCTTTGTCGGCTGCGAACAGGATTCGAAATACGCTAACGCCGCGGAAAAACGAATTTCGGCGACCAAGCCGCTGGAGGCACCGACGCTGGCGCCTTTCGTCACCGCGCGCGAAGCGCCGCGCGTGCCATTTTCGGCATTGATCGAACGCGGGCTGGTGACGCCTGGCATCAAGCTGGTCGATGCCAAGAAGCGGCACAAGGCACTGGTGCGCGCCGATGGCGCCGTATCGTTCGAAGGTCAGGTCGGCTCGATCCACAAGATTGGCGCGTTGGCGCAGGGCCTGGATGCCTGCAACGGCTGGACCTTCTGGCACGTCGAAACGCCAAAAGGCCTGCGCCTGATCGATGAATTCCGCGCCCAGGTGCGCGCGGAAATGTCGGAAGCGGCCGAGTAAAACCTAGCTCCTGGCGGAAATCACTTCGGCAAGAAGCTCGAGCGCGCGCATCGCGAAAGCATCCATGTTCGCGCGCCGGTCGGCGCTTCCCGTTTGCAACGTCACAGCGCGTTCAACAGGCCCGGCGATCGCCATGCAGCTATGTCCCGCGGGGTCGCCGTAGCGATTGCCGCTCGGCCCCGTCGCGCCGGTTTCGCCAAGCCCCCAGGTCGCACCCAGCCGCTCCCGCACGCGCCGCGCAATCAGCAGGGAATATGCCTCGGTGGCGGGCCGGAGGCCTTGCATATCGGCATCATTAATGCCGAGCAGTGCCGCCCGCGCGGCCTTCGTATAGACCACGGCGCCGCCGATGACATAAGCGGACGCGCCAGGCACTGCGAGCAGCGCCGCCGCGACTAGTCCACCGGTCGATGACTCGGCAACGGCGATCGTTTCGCGGCGCTCAATGAGACGCGCGGCGATTTTCCCGGCGAGCGGCTGTAGCGACTGCACGGTTCAGGCCGCTCCGTTGCCGAGCTGGCAAAGCACGCGGAACACGCCGACGTCGGCGTTTGCGAATTCTTTTTCCAGGCGCGCGCCGAGTTTCTCGGCATCGGCCTGGTGCAGCGTATCCACCATCAGGCAGGCTTTGATTTTCTTATCACCGCCGCGCAGCTTTTCTTCCATCGACACCGGCTGCCCCGCCGGATCGACGGCCGTCCAGATTTCGCATGCCGCAATCGCGGTGTCGCTCGCCAGTTCGTTAGCCAGCAACGTCAATCCTTCGATGTCCGGCACGTCGTTAAACCGTACCGTGACGGCGTAGGCGCCACGAAACCCGCCGCACCGCAAAGTGCGATGACACAGCGTGCGGTTCATGTTGAGAAACACCTCCGACATGATTTTCTTGGTCATCGGTGTCGGATTGTCGAGCCGCTCAAGATAAGCCTTCGAGGTCAATACCGCGGGACTTTCGACCAGATAGAAATTGGAATAGGCGGCCGAGCCCGAAATCGCCTGATGCCGCCGGCCGAACAGAAAACCCGGCACGGCGAGCCGTTCCAGGAGATGTTCGCCCTGGAACCAAGCGTCGAATTCAGCGTCGCGGCCGGCTGCGACGTCGTTGAAGATCGCCAGAATGCCAAGGTCGCTCATATCACATCGTTCCTCCGGTCAACGTCTGTCATCACCGGGCTTGTCCCGGTGATCCCGCTTAGTCACTGCATCCCTAAGCGGGATGGCCGGGACAAGCCTGGCCATGACAAAAAGTGAAGCTACTTCGCTGCCACCACCATGATCTCGACCTTGTAGTCAGGAGTCGCCAGCTTGGCCTCGACCGTCGCACGCGCCGGTGTATTGCCAGGCGACACCCACGCATCCCACACCGCGTTCATCTCGGCGAAGTTCGCCATATCGGTGATCCAAATATTGGCAGACAGCAGTTTACTCTTGTCGGTGCCGGCCTTGGCCAGGAAGCCGTCGATCTGGCTCAAGATACTCTTCGTCTGCTCGGTGGTATTCTTGCCCTTTGGATTATCGGCGACGATGCCGGCGAGATAGACGGTGTCGCCGTGCACCACCACCTTGCTCATGCGCGCAGCAACGTCGTGACGTTCGATTTTCATTGGCTGGTTCCTTTTCCCGGATTGTGGCCGATTTTTTAGCCGTCTTTCCCGCCATTGGGAACTGACGCCGATCCCCCGACTTATCGCACCAGCAACTTATTAAAAGGGAGGACAGCCTATGGGCTGGTTTTCATCCGAAATCGACACATTCGACGAGTTGTTCGTGCACACGCTGCAGGACATCTACTACGCCGAGCACCAAATTCTCAAAGCCTTGCCGGACATGATCAAGAAAGCGTCGGATCCCGGCCTCAAGAAGGGGTTCAGTACGCATCTCAAACAGACCAAGGGTCAGGTCAAACGACTCGACCGCGTATTCAAAATGATCAAGTCAATCCCGCAAGGCACCAAGTGCCCGGCCATCGACGGCATCATCGAGGAAGCAAATGAGATCGCCGGAGAGATCGAAGACAAAGTCGTGCTCAATGCCGCGCTGATCGCGGCGGCACAGGCGGTGGAGCACTACGAGATCACCCGCTACGGCACGCTGGTGGCCTGGGCCAAGGTGATCGGGCGCAATGATGTTGCCAAAATTCTCAACATGACCCTGAAGGAAGAGAAAGCGACCGACAAGAAACTGGGCGCGATCGCCAAGAGCAAGATCAACCGGAAAGCGGCAGCGCGGAAGCTGCCAAAGCCGGACCGGAGCGAGCGCGCGGAAAATGCTTTGCTGACGGCAGCGGCCGGTATTCCGGCCATCTGACGGTTCTAGCCGCCGGGCGCACCCTGCGCGTTGACGTAGACCGCATAGAGCGAATGCGCGGCCGCCATGAACAGGCGGTTGCGCCTTACGCCGCCGAAACAAACATTGGCGCAGCGCTCCGGCAGTGAAATTTGGCCGATTGGTTCGCCTTGCGGGGTAAACACACGCACGCCGTCGAGCTCGGGCGTCATGCCCCAGCCGCACCACAGGTTGCCATCGGTATCGCAGCGGAAACCGTCAGGCGTGCCTTGCGGCCCGGAATCGATCAGAAGTTTCCGGTTGGAGATTTTGTCGCCGTTCGCCGCAACGTCAAACGACAAAATGGTGCGTGGTTCGCTCCGCAATTCCACAATGTAGAGTTTCTTTTCGTCCGGAGAAAACGCCAGGCCGTTCGGGGCATTGATCTCGCTCGCCACGACAGTAACGGCTCCGCTCTTGCCGTCGACGCGATAGACATTCATCGGCAATTCGGGCTCGGCAATCTCGCCTTCGTAGTTGCTCAGGATCCCGAAGCGCGGGTCGGTAAACCAGATCGAGCCATCGGACTTTACGACCACGTCGTTCGGAGAATTCAGCCGTTTGCCCTCGAAGCGGTCGCAAATCACGGTGATGCGGCCATCATATTCGGTGCGCGTAACACGCCGGCTCAAATGCTCGCAGGTGATCAGCCGGCCCTGCCGGTCGCGAGTATTGCCGTTGGCGTTGTTGGACGGCTTGCGGAAGATGCTGGTCGCGCCGGTCTCCTCGTCCCAGCGCCGGATGCAATCGCCCGGCACGTCGCTCCAGAGCAGATATCGTCCGTCACCGAACCAGATCGGTCCTTCGCCCCAGCGCGAACCGGTCCAGAGACGTTCGACACTTGCGAGAGGCAGCCGATATTTTTCGAAGCGCCGGTCGAGCGATTGAACGAGCGGATCAGGATAACGCAGGCTCGGCGACCAGCCGTCGCCTCTTCTATCCTCGCCGTCTGCCATGCTTCCCTCCGCCATCATTGTCGAGTGCATGGACAATGACTTTACGCATGACATTGGGCAAGGCTTCGCCGGCGAGGTCCGCAAGGGGTGCCCAACGCGCGTTCGCCGGCGCTTTAGTCGGACGCGTCACCGTTGCGCGGAAGACCGCAAGCTCAAGTGGAAAATGCGTGAACACATGACGCACGACACCCGGCACGCGCGCCCATTTTGCGCCCTTCAATCGTGGGGCGAAGCGCAGCGCAGATTTCTCGTCGAAATCGTGCGCCCACGCGCTGCCAGGCACTTCCGTCATCGACGCAAGCAGGCCCTTGTCCGGGCGCTTGCGCAGCAGCACGCGTCCATCGGCACGGAGAGCGACGTAGGCCGCGCCGCGGCGCAATTGTCCTTCCCGTTTGGGCGCCTTGCGGGGAAACGTTTCCTGGTCGCCGCGCAGGTGTGCGACGCACGATTCGACCCACGGGCACAGCGCACAGGCCGGACGTTTGGGCGAGCAGATAGTGGCGCCGAGATCCATGAACGCCTGTGCGAAATCGCCGGAGCGTTCGCCCGGCAATAGCGACGCGGCCAACTGTTTGATCTTCGGTTTTGCTGCCGGCAATTCCTCTTCAACCGCGAACAGGCGCGACACCACGCGTTCAACATTTCCATCGACCGGCACCGCCGGCAATATCGAACGCGATCGCTGCAATTGCTGCCGCCGTATAATCGCCGACGCCGGGCAGCGCCCGAAGTTCGTCCATTTCTCTTGGAAATTTTCCATTATGCCGCTGGACGACTACTGTCGCGCAGGCGTGCATGTTCCGGGCGCGCGCGTAATAGCCGAGACCCGCCCAGAGGCGCAGCACATCATCGAGACTGGCGGCCGCGAGCCTGTTGACCGTCGGCCACCGCGCGAGAAAGCGCGCATAGTAGGGGCCGACGGCCTTGACCGTGGTCTGTTGCAGCATGATCTCGGAAAGCCAGACGCCGTAGGGATCGGGCCGTTCGCCGCGCAGCGCGCGCCATGGCTCCAGGCGCCACGGCAATACGCGGGCGTGCCGGTCGTACCAGGCGAGCAGATCAGCGGCCGCGGGCGCGGTCCTTTTCTTTCGCCGCGGCATGCGGACTGCTACGTTCATGGAGCCAACGATGGCATAAGGTACCTCTTCATGACCAAGCCCTCGCGCAGTTTTCCCCGTCCGCTTTCGGAGCTGCTCAGCGCCACCTTAAACGACGTCATGAAAGCGCAGGGCTTCGCCTCGACCGAAATCATCTCGCGCTGGCCCGACATTGTGGGCGGTGAAATCGCCGCTCATAGCGAGCCTCTCAAGATCAGCTGGCCGCGCGCGGTCGGTGATGAAGCGCCGGAACCCGCAACCCTTGTCCTGCGGGTCGAAGGCCCCGCGGCACTTGAGATCCAGCACCTGTCGGCTGTCATTCTCGAGCGGGTGAACCGGTTCTTTGGTTGGCAAGCGATCGGCCGCGTGGCCTTGCGCCAAGCCCCTCTTCGGCGTCGCGAACCGCCACCCCGCCAGGCCCCCGACCCCGCGATGGCCGCCCGCATCGCCGAGGCCCTGCCCGAGGTAAAGGACGAGGACCTGCGCCAGGCGCTCGCCCGCCTGGGTGCGGCAATCAAGCGAAATTGAGCACGCATGGTGCCTTGGCAGCCCGGCCCGGCATTGCCACAATTATGCTATCCAGCTAGCCAATGAACCTACGGACCGGCATTTCAGCCCAGGACCAGCCTAGGAGCCTCAGTTGACGATCACTCGCCGCGAATTCTGCCAAAGCACCGCCGCGCTGGCCCTCGCCACAGCCGTGCTGGGCGTCTCCTCGTTGCCGCCGTTTCCCGGTGAAGCCTTCGCGGAAACGGTGCCGACCGAGGAACTGATGAAACCGGATGCGCTGCCCGACATGGTCATGGGCAACGACAAGGCGCCGGTGACCGTCATCGAATATGCGTCGATGACTTGCCCGCATTGCGCAAATTTCGAGGAAAAGACATTTCCCGAACTCAAGAAACGCTACATCGACACCGGCAAGGTGCGGTTCATTTTCCGCGAATTTCCGCTCGACAACCTTGCGGCGGCTGCCTTCATGCTGGCGCGCTGCTCGGGCCAGAGCGACAAGGACAAGTATTTCGCTCTCGTCGACACGCTGTTCCGGCAGCAGCGGCAATGGGCGGTGGAGAAGCCGATACCGCCGCTGCTCGCCATCGCCAAGCAGGCGGGCTTCACCGAGCAGACCTTCAATGAGTGCCTGGCGAATCAGAAGGTGCTCGACGGCATCGAAAGCGTGCGCCAAAGGGCCGTCGACAAGTTCAAGGTCCAATCAACCCCGACTTTTTTCATCAACGGAACCGCCTACCCGGGCGCCCTGTCAATTGAGGACATGGCCAAGGTCATCGACCCCTATCTCAAGGGCTGATAACGCTTTTTTGCCCTGCGCGGCAGACCGTACCGCCGCGCAAGCTTCGGGTCCTGCCCGCGCCTCGCTGGAAATGTCTGGAAAACCACCGTCTTGGCCCGCACGGCAGTTGCCCTCGCGGGCGCGGCGATTTATTCTGCCAACCGATGCGGCAGATGGGCCACCAGACCCGGGCCAAGCCTCGGGACGGCTTGCTGAATTGTTCAATGCAAAAACCTGATGGACTGGCGGGCTCTCATCCCGCATTGCGCATGATCCGGAAAATCGGGAACCGATCGTCGGAAAAGTTTGTGCGCCAACAAGAAGAATGCTGAGGCCTTAGCGAATGAAACTCACCCGGCTGCGTCTGCTCGGTTTCAAGTCATTCGTCGAACCGACCGATTTCATGATCGAGCCGGGTTTGACGGGCGTCGTCGGCCCTAACGGATGCGGCAAGTCGAACCTGGTTGAAGCGTTGCGCTGGGTGATGGGCGAATCCTCGCACAAATCGATGCGCGCCTCTTCCATGGATGACGTGATTTTCTCCGGCTCGAACAGCCGGCCGGCACGAAACAACGCCGAAGTCGCGATTGCCATCGACAATTCGACGCGTTCGGCGCCCGCCGCCTTCAACGATCAGGATTCTAATCGAGATTGCCCGCCGGATCGAGCGCGATGCCGGTTCCAACTATCGGATCAACGGTCGCGAGGTCCGCGCGCGGGATGTCCAGATCCTGTTCGCCGACGCCTCGACGGGCGCGCGTTCGCCTGCCCTCGTGCATCAGGGCCGCATCGGCGAGATCATCCAGGCCAAACCCGAACAACGCCGCCGCGTCCTTGAGGAAGCGGCCGGCGTCGCCGGTCTGCATGCCCGGCGCCATGAAGCCGAACTGCGCCTGAAGGCAGCCGAGACCAATCTTTTGCGCGCCGAAGACGTGATCGGCCAGCTTACCGCGCAAATCGACGGACTGAAGAAACAGGCCCGTCAGGCGATCCGCTATCGCACCGTGTCGTCGCAAGTGCGCAAGAACGAGGCGACGCTTTATCACTTGCGCTGGACGGCCGCGAACAATGAGGTCACCGAGGCGGAGCACGCAAAGGACCTTTGTGTGCGCACTGTTGCGGGACGCGTCGAGGCGGAAGTCGAGGCGTCGAAACGCCAGGCTGAGGTCGCTGCCACCCTGCCGGAATTGCGCGAGGCAGAGGCACGCGCGGGTGCGGCCCTGCATCGTCTCAATGTCGCGTTGCAGGATCTTGATCGCGAGGAAGCGCGCGCCAAGGACCGCATTGCCGAACTCGATCTCCGGCTGGTTCAGTTTGCCGCCGACACCGAGCGCGAACAGCGGCTGGCGGCTGACGCCGAGCAAGCTGTCGTCCGCCTCGCTGCCGAGGAAGAAGCCATCCGGGCCGAAGCGCGCGAAAGCGCGGGCCGGCGCAGCGGCATCGACGCGAAAGTGGCGGCAGCCGATGGCGAACTTTCCGCCGCCGAAAAGATTTTCAGCGATCTGACCACCGCGCTTGCCGACCTGACTGCGCAACGCAATCGCTATGAAAACGCCGTGCGCGAGCAGAGCGATCGGATTGCGAAGTTTTCATCCGAAATCGAGGCCATCGAGCGCGAACTGACGACGCTGCACAGCGCCGACAGCGCCCCGCTTGCGGCCGCGGTCGAAGGCGCGCAAGCGGCGCTGACCGAAGCGGAAGCTGCTGCGGTGGCCGCAGAGGCCGCACATAACGTTGCGCGGGCGGACCTCGAGACTGCTCGTACTGCTTCGGCAGAAGCCGAAAAACGCGTGCAGCGCCTTGAGACAGAGGCGAAAACGCTTTCCAAGATGTTGTCGCTCGAGACCCGAAGCCTGTGGCCGCCGGTGATCGACCACATCTCCGTGGAGAAAGGCTTCGAAAAGGCGTTGGGAGCCGCGCTCGGTGACGATCTCGATGCGCCGGTCGACCCCTCTTCCCCCATGCATTGGACCGCGGTCACCGGCGAGGCCCCTGACCCGGCCCTGCCTGATGGCGTTGAACCGCTGGCGCGCTATGTCAAAGCACCGGCCCAACTTACGCGGCGTCTCGCGCAAATTGGCGTGGTCGAGCGAGACACCGGCATCCGGCTGGCAGGGCACTCTGAAAACCGGCCAGCGGTTGGTGTCGCGCGAAGGCGATCTCTGGCGTTGGGATGGCTTTGTCGCAGCCGCGCATGCGCCCACCGGCGCGGCCCGCCGGCTGGCGCAACGCAGCCGATTTGCCGAGATCGACAGCGAACTTGAAAGCGCACGCAACGAGGTTGAGGCCAGACGCCGGGACCTGGAAAAAGCACAGGCCGCTTTCGACGCAGCCAACAGTGCGGAAGCAGAATCACGTGCGCGCGAGCGCGATCTCAATCGTCAGGCGGCACGCCTTTCAGCGTTGGCGGAAGCACGCGCGCGCCTGACGATGAGCCGCGACGAAGCGGTGGCCGCCAAGGCCGAGGCGGAAAGCGCACTCGTCGCCTTTGCGGCGGCGGCGGACATCGAAACAAAACTTGCGCAGGTGCGCGACGATATATCGGGCAAGCGCGCCAAGCTTGCCGAGGTGCGCGCCGAACAACAGGCGATCGTGCGCGAAGCCGAACTCGCCGACCGCCGCCTGACCAGCCTTGCCGCGGACAAATCCGGTTGGCTTGAACGCCAGCAAGGCGCGCGCAACCAGATCACGACGCTCGAGCAACGCACCGCCGAGGCCAAGCGCGACCGCACCGAACTCGAAAACGCTCCGCAGGTTTTTGGCGAAAAGCGCGGCGCGCTGATCACCGAAGTCCAGACCGCCGAAACGGCGCGTCGCGCCTGCGCCGACCGCTTGCAGGAAGCCGAAGGCGCGCTGGCCGAAGCCGATCGCGATGCGCGTGCCGCGCTGGAAGCGGCAAGCGCGGCGCGCGAAGAGCTCGCACGCGCCGAGGAGCGTTTTGAAGGCGCCAAGCGCCGGCTCACCGATATTGGCCGCGAAATTCACGACATGCTGGAAATCGAGCCATCGGCCGTGGCGGCGCTCGCCGAGATCAAGCCGACCGATCCGCTACCGGACCTCACAGAAATCGAGGCGACCCTGGAGCGCCTGCGCCGTGAACGCGAACGGCTGGGTGCAGTCAATTTGCGCGCCGAAGAAGAACTACGCGAAGTCGAGGCCCAGCACACCTCGCTGACCACCGAACGCGACGATCTCGTCGAAGCGATCAAGAAATTGCGGCTCGGCATTCAGAGCCTCAACCGGGAAGCGCGTGAGCGGCTGCTGGCGTCGTTCGAACAAGTGAACAAACACTTCCAGCATTTGTTTAGCCAACTGTTCGGCGGGGGTACCGCCGAATTGCAGTTGATTGAAAGCGAAGATCCGCTGGAAGCCGGATTGGAAATCCTGGCCAAGCCGCCAGGCAAAAAGCCGGCGACGCTGTCGCTGCTCTCGGGCGGCGAGCAGGCGTTGACCGCACTGGCGCTGATCTTTGCCGTGTTCCTGACAAATCCCGCACCGATCTGCGTGCTCGACGAAGTGGACGCACCGCTTGACGATCACAACGTGGAGCGTTTCTGCGATCTGCTCGACGAGATGACCAGGTCAACGGACACCCGCTTCGTGATCATCACGCACAACCCGATCACAATGGCGCGCATGAACCGCCTGTACGGGGTCACCATGGCCGAACGTGGCGTTTCGCAGCTTGTTTCGGTCGACCTCGAAGCGGCGGTGCGGTTCCGCGAAGCAAGCTAACCCGCTAGGCGGCCTCGATTTTCGACGGCTGCGCCGATGTCACCAGGCGCGGCTCACCCGCAAGCCAGGCGGAACTGGCCGTCCACGTATGATCCCGCTCGCAGGCCGGACAATGCATGCGCCCTGCAACCGGCGGAAGATTGCGGAATGTGACCGGCTCGGTATCGATCGCGGTCGAAACCGCGCGGCCTGTCACGGGACACCGAATCATCACCATGCTCATGGGTGATGCCCTCCGAATTTACCCCCGTACCCCGATCGCGATGGAACTTACCGATCGTGACCGTCTCAAGACGCCGCAACGCCCAGATGGGAGGCCCTGTGGATAAAAACCAGCCGTCTGCAATATCGCCGGAACCAATCGTAGAAGAGCGACGTTAATGCCCCGTGTATTTCAGCTGGGCGGCTCCCCCCTTACCCCCCGAATAGCCGTCTGGTGAAGAGACCCCGAGTTTAGGCTCGGGGTCTTTTTTTATTCGGCGACGCCTATTGCATGAACCTCCAGCACCTTCGGCGCGACTACCGGGATGCCTCCAGGCACCCCTACCCGGTTGCCGTTGGCCGCGACGATCCCATCTAGGGTAGACTTGTTTTGCTCGAACAACCGTTTCCTACCTTGGAGCCGCTTCATGTCCACCACCGGCTGGATCGTTCTTGGTGTCGCCGTCGTCGCCGTGATCTGGGCGATCAGCATCTACAACAGCCTCGTCGCCATGCGGCAGAGGACAAATCAGGCCTTTGCCGACATCGACGTGCAGCTCAAGCAACGCCACGACTTGATCCCGAATCTCGTCGAGACGGTGAAAGGCTATGCCGCGCATGAGCGCGGAACGCTGGAGGCGGTGATCCAGGCGCGCAATGCTGCCGTCGCCGCGCCTGGCGTCGAGCAAAAAGTTGCGGCGGAAAACGTGCTCAGCGGCGCCTTGCGTCAGTTGTTCGCGCTGTCGGAGAATTATCCGAACCTCAAGGCCAACGCGAATTTCCAGCAACTGCAAAGCGACTTGTCCGACATAGAGAACAAGCTCGCGGCCTCCCGCCGCTTCTTCAACAGCGCCGTGCAGGAATACAACACCGGCATCCAGCAATTTCCGGCGTCGCTATTCGCCGGAATTTTTGGATTCTCGCAGCGCGAGTTTTTCGATCTCGGCGAAAGCCGCGCCCAGCTCGACCAGGCGCCGAGCGTGAAGTTTTAGCTCTTTGTCATTCCGGGGCGCGGGCTCTTGCCCGCGAACCCGGAATCCAAACGCAAACGCCGAACTCGCCTCTGCGATTTCGGGTTCGGCCCTTCGGGCCGTCCCGGAATGACGGAAGAAGACCATGGCCGCTTACGGACTCTATACGCATATCCAATCGAACAAGCGCCGATCGATTGCGCTGCTGATCGGCCTGTTCTTTCTGGTCTATGTGATGGTGTTCGCCGGCGCGCTGCTGGCCGAGGCGCTGAGCACGTACAACTCGTACAATGCGCCGCCGCTCGACTATCTCATCCGCGCCGCCGAGTTCGATTTCATCAAGGCGTTGCCGTTTGCAACTGTCGGCACGATCGTCTGGATCGCGATCGCGTACAAATTCCACCAGCAGATGATCGACGCCGTCACCGGCGCACAACCGGTCACCCGGCAGGAAGAGCCGCGACTCTACAATCTCCTGGAAAACTTGTGTATCTCGCGCGGCATTACGATGCCGACGCTGCGCATCGCGGATGATGACGCCCTCAACGCCTTCGCCACCGGTCTCACTCAGAAACAATATTCGATCACGGTGACGCGCGGGCTGATCAGCGCGCTCAACGACAAGGAAATCGAGGCCGTCCTCGGCCACGAGCTTACCCATATCCGCAACGGCGATGTGCGTATGCTGGTGATCGCGGTGGTGATTGCCGGTGTGATCTCGTTCTTTGGCGAGCTCGTATTCCGCATCTTTTTCCAGAACGTAATGTGGGGCGGTGGCCGCCGCTCGAGCAGCGACGACCGCAAGGGTGGCGCGGGCATCGCCATCATCATCGCGATTGCCATCATCGCGGTGGTCTGGATCCTGTCCATCGTGATCCGCTTCGCGCTGTCGCGCCAGCGCGAGTACCTGGCGGATGCCGGCTCGGTGGAGCTCACCAAAAATCCGGACGCGATGATCTCGGCGCTGCGCAAGATCGAGGGGCGCGGGGAAATACCCGGCGCCAACTCCGCGGTCATGGAAATGTGCATCGATAACCCGCGGGTCGGCTTTTCCAATGTTTTCGATACCCACCCGCCGGTCGAAGCGCGTGTCGAGGCGCTGGTGAAATTCGCCGGTGGACATGATCCCGGGCCGCTTGCGATTGCGGGGCCGGCACCACGTGAGGACGCTGGCAATGAACCACCGGCCGACGGCCCCTGGAGCAGCGGCGAACAAAACGAAAGTGGCGGCAAGCCATTCCTTCCGGGCGAACCGCCGATCAATATTGGCGGCGGCGCGGGTGGTCCGTGGGGCCCGCGCCGGGGCTAATGCCCCTCGAACGAAATCAGCGTCCGCACCGGCACATCCATCTTGCGTAATTTGTCGGCGCCGCCGAGTTCAGGCAAGTCAATCACGAAACAGGCCGCCAGCACATTGGCGCCGAGTTGGCGCAGCAGCTTGACCGCACCTTCCGCGGTGCCGCCGGTGGCAATGAGATCATCAACCAGGATGACACGCTCGCCTTTCGTCACCGCGTCTTCGTGCACTTCCATCTCGTCGAGGCCGTACTCCAACGAATAGGCAATGCTCACCCTCTTATGCGGTAGCTTGCCCTTCTTGCGGATCGGGATAAACCCGGCCGAAACCTGGTGCGCCACTGCGCCGCCAAGGATAAACCCCCGCGCTTCAATGCCGGCAACCTTGTCGATTTTCATCCCGGCCCACGGCTGCACCATCTCGTCGACCGCACGGCGGAAGGCGCGTGCATCGCCGAGCAGCGTGGTGATGTCGCGGAACATGATGCCCGGTTTGGGATAATCGGGAATCGTGCGGATCGCGGCCTTGAGATCGTTTTCGAGGGTTGGAGAGATCATTCGATCGGTTCTCGAGTTTTCAGACCGCGTTACTAGCGGCGGCTCTCGTTGAGATAGCTTTCATCGACAAATTTGGAGCGGTCATAGACCTTGTCGCGGCCCATGACATCCGCTTGCTGCATGGTCTCGAAAACCTTTTGCAAGCTGAGATCGGTCAGCGACATATCGCGCGCGATAACATCCATGCGCGCGGTGTCCTCGAGCGCGCGGCGGGCATTCGCTGGCGTTGTCCGCAATTCCCTGGCGCCAAGTTCGGCCGCCTCATCAGGATGCGCGAACATATAGTCAGTGCCTTTGCGCAAGGCGCGCAGGAAACCGGCCATCAGTGCGCGATTCTGCGTCGCCCACTTGTTATCGACAATGACGGACGTGAATTGATAGTCGGGCACCAGCTTGATGATCGGTCCGAGATTGCTGAAACCGGCGGCTTCCGCCTCATAGCTCAGCGGATATGGCTGCAGGCCGGCGTCGATCTTGCGCTCCTTGAGCAGGCGCGCCCGCGTCGGCGAGCCCCCGACCGCCTCAACCTTGACGTCGGCAAGCGCAAAGCCGCCGGCCTTGGCGATGTCCTTGATGAAAAATGTCGTACCTTCGTGCATCGAAACGACGCCGATGGTCTTGCCCTTGAGATCGGCGAGCGATTTGATTTCGGGCTGGGCGATGATGAAATGCGGCGGGCGCTGCGCGCTGCCGGCTACCAGCCGGAGCGTGCCGCCCTTGTAGCCGTCCTCGATTACGGTTTCGATCGACGAAATGCCGATCTGCAGTTTGCCCGCCTGCAAGTCGGTGAAAATCGTGTGGGCGCCGTCATAGACCTCGATCTTCGGGTCGATGCCCTCCGCCTTGAAGAAGCCCTGCTGTACGGCAGTCCATGCCGGCAGATAAAAGATGGTTCGCGACACCACGCCAATGCGCAACGCCGTCTCGGCGTGGCTCGGCAATGCGGCAAGCGTTAAGCCAGCGACCGCCAAGCCGGCCAGTATGTGGAATTTTCCGCGCATCGTGCATCTCCCCTGCAGCGCCGCAGGCTAGCCTTTCAGCATCCGGCCCGCCACCGCGTCGAGCTTCTTCGGCTTGCTCAGCCCGGCAGCCAACGCCGCGGCGATTCGCGCTTATCGTCATAGGCGGCTTCAAAAACCGGCGCAGCCAGTGTCGATTCAATATGCAGAATGCCGGTACCGCTGTTGGAAAAGCCGTGCTTGCGCCCGGCCGGTACGACGACCAGCTGACCGCTGGCCAAGGTGACGTGCTTATCGTCGATCCACACGTCGGCTGTGCCATCGCGGACGCACAGCACTTCTTCGACCGCATGCAGATGAGTCGGCGCGCCTAACCCCGGCTCGCACCATTGTTCGAACATGCAAAGCTGCGTCGCGCCGTTTAGTGCCGATGCCTTCATGCGCGTCGTAACGCCGGGCCGCCATTCCTCACGCTCATGCTGCTCCAGATCGACGATGCGCATTGGTTCCCCGAAAAGTCGCTGCGGGAATTATCCTAGCTGTCATGGCCGGGCTTGTCCCGGCCATCCACGTTTTTTGGCTGCCGCTCGGCTCAAGTCGTGGATGCCCGCAACAAGTGCGGGCATGACGGCTGAGAATCTCTCCCGTCTGCCAAGACGGCCCTCAGCTCTTGCCCAATACCCTGCCCGCCACCGCATCGAGTTTCTTGAGTAACTCGGGATCGCGCGCCTCGGGTGCGGTGATCAACGCCGTGTCGAGCGCGCGATCGGACCCGATAGGGCAAGGCTCGTGCTCGCGCGGAAAATCCTGAGCAAGCCGCGCCACCAGGCGTTTCGCCTTTTCCGCGTTTGCCAGAAGGACCTTGATGATGTCCTTGACCGTGACGGCATCGTGCTCGGGATGCCAGCAATCGAAATCGGTCACCATCGCGATGGTGGCATAACAAATCTCGGCTTCGCGTGCGAGCTTGGCCTCCGGCATATTCGTCATGCCGATGACAGAATAGCCGAGCTGCTTGTAGGTCATGCTCTCGGCGTAGGTCGAGAATTGCGGACCCTCCATGCAGATATAAGTCCCGCCGTAGTAAGGATCGATGCCTTCCTTGAGCGCGGCCTCGCCGATGCGCGCGCGCAGACGCGGGCTCACTGGATGAGCCATCGATACGTGCGCCACCATGCCCTTGCCGAAGAACGAGCTCTCCCGCTTGTGGGTCCGGTCGACAAACTGGTCGACCAGCACGAAAGTGCCGGGTGGCAATTCTTCCTTGAACGAGCCGCAGGCCGACAACGAAACCAGATCGGTGACGCCGGCGCGCTTGAGCACGTCGATATTGGCGCGATAGTTGATGTCGGAGGGCGACAGGCGGTGGCCGGCGTCGTGACGCGACAGAAACACGACGGGAAGGCCTCCGATCTCGCCGACGCGCAACGGGCCCGACGGCTCACCCCACGGACTGGCGATGCGTTGTTCGCGCGCACCGGTCAGACCGGGCAAATCGTATATGCCGGACCCGCCGATGATGCCGAGAACCGCTTTGGTCATGGTCGCTCCCGACGTCATCATCCGCGAAAGCGGATGATCCAGTAAACACCGGCCTTACGATTTCATCGCCCCGCCGTGACTACTGGATGCCCCGCCTTCGCGGGGCATGACAAGCCGAAAAGCAAAGGGCCCGGCGCGCGCAATCAGGCTGAGTGGCTACCGGTCAGCCGCCCGGATTGCGCGCCAAATTTTTAATGTAAGAGCGCGGTCGGACGCAAAACCGGTGCCCACTTTTGCTGACCGCGCTCTGGGGCCCTTGCTCGCGAAATCGCATCGGCGTCAGTGCACCTTGCGACCACACCTTCTTCTTGGTGAAATAGAGCAGACCCGAGAGCACGATCAGGAAAATCATGACCTGGAAACCGATCCGCTTGCGCTGCACCAGGTGCGGCTCGGCCGCCCACATCAGGAAGGCCGACACGTCCTTGGCATACTGGTCCACGGTTTGCGGCGCGCTGTCATCGTAGACCACCTGCCCGTTTTGCAGCGGTGGCGGCATCGCAGTGTTGTGGCCAGGGAAATACTTGTTGAAGTGACCGCCCTGCGGCAGCTGGAAGCCCTTTGGCGGCTCCTCAAAACCTTTGAGATACGCGGTGATGTAATCCGGGCCCTGCTCCTGATACTGCGTAAACATGTCGAACACGAACCAGGGGAAGCCGCGCTGGTAGGTTCTCGCCTTCGCCAAGGTCGACATGTCCGGCGGCGCAACACCATGCACGGCTTTCGCCGCAAGTTCGTTCGGGAACGGGGAGGGGAAATAATCCGCCAGCCGGCCGGCACGTTCAGCCGGCTGACCCTTGTCGTCGAGGTCGTTGATCCTGGCTTCAGCCGCCACCGCCGCCGCCTGCGCCTCGGAGAAACCCGGGCCGCCCGGCTCGGCAAGGTTGCGGAAGGCTACCATCTGCATCGAATGGCAGACCGAGCAGACTTCCTTGTAGACCTTGAAACCGCGCTGGAGCTGCGCTTCGTCATATTTCCCGAATGGTCCGGCAAACGACCATTTCAGTTTCGGCGGCGCTTCCTGCTCCTCCGCCATCGCCGGCAATGCAAGAGTTGCAAGGCCGCCTGCGAGCGTGAGAGCGAGAATGGTACGCTTTATCGTCATCAGTGTGCCCCCGCTCACGCTTTTGCACCCAAGACCGATTCCGAAATCGAATTCGGCAGCGGTTTGGTTTTCTCGAAGATGCCGAGCAGCGGCATGACAATCAGGAAGAACGCGAAGTAATAGACCGTGAATATGCGCGACAAGATGACGTAGATGCCCTCCGGCTGCTTCGAGCCAAGCCAGCCGAGGCCGATGCAGGCAATCACCCACAGCCAGAAAAACTGTTTGAAGAGCGGCCGGTAACGAGCCGAGCGCACGCGTGACGTATCGAGCCAGGGAATAAAGGCCAGCACGAGGATCGACGAGAACAGCGCGATCACGCCCATCAGCTTGTCGGGGATCGACCGCAGGATGGCGTAGAACGGCAGGTAGTACCATTCAGGCACGATTTCAGCCGGCGTCACCGCCGGATTGGCCGGAATGTAGTTGTCCGCATGGCCGAGGAACCCGGGGATGTAGAAGACAAACCATGCATAAAGAATGCAGAACACGGCCATGAAGAAGCCGTCCTTGACTGTCGCATAAGGCGTGAAGGCGACCGTGTCTTTTTCCGACTTCGGCTCAATGCCGGTGGGATTGTTCTGGCCGGCAACATGCAGCGCCCAGATGTGCAACACCACCACGCCCGCGATCACGAACGGCAGCAGGTAGTGCAGCGAATAGAAACGGTTGAGTGTCGGATTGCCGACGGCGTAGCCGCCCCACAGCCACGTCACGATCGTATCGCCAACGCCGGGGATGGCGGAGAACAGATTGGTGATCACGGTTGCTGCCCAGAAGCTCATCTGGCCCCAAACCAGCACGTAGCCCATGAAGCCGGTTGCCATCATCAGCAGGTAGATGATGACGCCGAGGATCCAGAGCACTTCGCGCGGCTCTTTGTATGACCCGTAATAGATACCGCGGAACATGTGGATGTAGACGGCGAGGAAGAACATCGACGCGCCGTTGGCGTGCAGATAACGCAACAGCCAACCGAAGTTGACGTCGCGCATGATGGTCTCGACCGATTTGAAAGCGAGATCAACATGCGGAGTGTAGTGCATCGCCAGCACGATGCCGGTGATGATCTGCACGCCGAGCATGAATGACAGGATGCCGCCGAAGGTCCACAGATAGTTCAGGTTCCGTGGCGTGGGATAGGCCACGAAAGAAGAATGAACAAGACCGCCAATCGGCAGTCGCTTCTCGAACCATTGCAGAACTTTGCTCTGCGGTTGGTAGGTGGATGGTCCGCTCATGATTGAACCTTGAATGCGCCGTTTCGCTCAGCCGATCTGGATCTTGGTGTCGGAAACGAACTTGTAGGGCGGTAGGGCCAGGTTTTTCGGAGCCGGGCCTTTGCGGATGCGGCCCGACGTGTCGTATTGCGAGCCGTGGCAAGGACAGAACCAGCCGTCGTACTCGCCCTGATGGGCGAGCGGGATACAGCCGAGATGCGTGCAGATACCAATCAGCACCAGCCACTGGTCATGGCCCTTTTTGACGCGCTCCGAGTCCGGCTCCGGATCGGGGAGGCTGGCCACATTGACCGCCTGCGCTTCGGTGATGTCTTTCTTGGTGCGATGGAAGATGAAGATCGGCTTCGAACGCCAGAACACCTTGATGATCTGCCCATCGGCGATCGGTGCAAGATCGACATCGATCGGTGCACCGGCCGCAATGGTCGAGGCATCCGGATTCATTTGCGCGATCAGCGGCACCAGGACCGCAGCAGCTCCCACCGCGCCGACGGCGCCCGTGGCAATGTAGAGAAAGTCGCGGCGCGTGTGCTCCGCCGAAGACACGGTCGTCACGTCTTAGGCCCTCTCCTCCGGCTGGCTTATTCATCCGCCCGCGGCTGGAGCCCGGGACCGAAATCCCATGGGCGGCGGGGCGTCCCGCTTGCGGCAGCCCTGGAAAAGACAGGACAGCGCGTCGGTGGCGTTCTATTGGCACCCTTGCAGTACAAGCGCAAGCCCGCTATCGCGCCCGCGAGGATTAGTCGCATAAATCATTCGTCTAGAGTGGCTTAAGCCTCGGGACGATGGCCATGCGGATCGCCCTCTACGAACCGGACATCCCCCAGAATACCGGCACAATTCTTCGGCTTTGCGCCTGCCTGGGCGTCGAAGCACATATCATTGAGCCCGCCGGCTTCCCCATCACTGATCGCGCCTTCCGCCGCGCCGGCATGGATTATCTGGATCAGGTGGCCCTGACCCGCCACGGCTCGTTCGCCGCTTTCGAGGCATGGCGGGCGCGCGAGCGGCTGACACTGGTGCTGCTGACCACCTCCACAGAGCGGTCCTACCTTGACCACAGCTATAGCGCCGACCAGGTCCTCCTGTTCGGCCGCGAGAGCGCCGGTGTCCCGGAATCGGTGCACAAAGCCGCTGATGCCCGGCTGTGCATAACGATGCGGCCAGGCCTGCGCTCACTCAATGTGGCGATGGCGGCCGCAATGGTCGTTGGGGAGGCGCTGCGGCAGACGGACGGCCTGCCACGGTGATATTATTCTCGCCATGGCCCGCATACTGATGGCAGCGCTGATTGCGATTGCGATCGGCCCACCCGGCGAGGCAACCGCCGCCCGCACTTTGCTTGCGGATCTGATGGCACGCCCGCCTGCCCAGGCCGATACCAAGTCAATGTCTGCGTTGGCCCTGGAGGCTTGCCTGCGGGGGGCCCAGGAGCTCGATCGCGAGGGCATCGCCATCGACTATGAAATAGCGGCCATCGATCGCGAAGCGGCCGAGGCCCTGATGCTGCAGAAACAGATTAATGCGGAATTGCCTGTGCTGGGCGACTTTGACGAGCCGGCGCTCAACGCATTCCAGCGGCGCGTCATCCGTCATGAAGAGCTGTCGAAGAAATTCCACGCTGAGTTCCCGCACTACGAACAACGGCAAAAGGCGTACGACACCGCGGTGGCTGAATTCGAACGGTATTGCACGGGGCGTTTTACCCGTGGCGATCTCGATGCGGTCAAAGTCAAGCTCGACCTGAAATAGCGCAGCCGCGCGATTCCGATCAAAATCAACTCGCCTGTTTGCCCGTGCGCTATGGCCGGGCGCACGATATATTTGGGGTCTGGAGCCGGTCATGGACGCAGGACAACTCGAGGCCCGCAAGGCGCGCGCGCAAGCCTGGTTCGAGTCATTGCGCAACGACATATGCGCGGCGTTTGAGGCGGTGGAAAACGCCCTGCCCGCCGATGCTCCTTATTCCGATCGCACCGCCGGCCGCTTCGTGCGCACCCCGTGGCAGCGCACTGACCATAACGGAACCCCGGGCGGCGGCGGCGAGATGGCGCTGATGCATGGGCGCGTCTTCGAAAAAGTCGGCGTGCACTGCTCGACCGTTTTCGGAGAATTCGCACCGGCCTTTCGCAAGGAGATTCCTGGCGCCGAGAGTGACCCGCGCTTCTGGGCCTCCGGAATTTCGCTGATAGCGCACCTGCACAATCCGAATGTGCCAGCAGTTCACATGAATACGCGTTTTGTCGTCACCAGAAAGGCCTGGTTCGGCGGCGGCGCCGATTTGACGCCTGTCCTCGACAAACGCCGAACGCAGAACGACCCGGACACCATCGCCTTTCATGCCGCGATGAAGACGGCCTGCGATGGTCATGCCGAAATTGCGCCCCACGACAAATACAAGAAATGGTGCGATGAATATTTCTTCCTCAAGCATCGCAACGAATTGCGCGGCGTCGGCGGCATTTTTTATGATTATCTCGAATCCGATTGGGACGAGACATTCGCCTTCACGCAGGATGTCGGCCGTGCATTTCTACGTGTCTATCCCGGTCTGGTGCGGAAGAATTTTGCAACGCCCTGGACCGAAGCCGAACGCGATGAGCAGTTGATCCGTCGTGGCCGCTATGTCGAGTTCAACCTGCTCTATGATCGCGGCACGATTTTTGGTCTCAGGACTGGCGGAAATGTCGAGGCGATCCTCTCCTCGATGCCGCCGGTTGTGAAATGGCCATAAGCCGCTCGTCAGCGCAGCGCGCCCCACACCAGAAAGACACCGCCGAACAGCACCACAACGTCGAGGATGGCCGTGTGCATATGCACGGGCATGCGCTCGACAAAAGCCTTGGCCAGGAATGCGCCGGGTAATGCGACAATCCCGATCAAGAATGCGAAGGCGACCACTTGTGCAGTGATCACGCCGGCCAGCCCGAACACAGATATCTTCACGACGCCAATGACAATCGAGACGGCTGCATCGGTGGCAATGACGCCGGCCCCTTCGACACCAGCCGCCATCAGCAGCGACAGCAAAATCACGCCCGATCCGGCTGTGCCGCCGACAACGACGCCGTAGCCAAGCGAGCCAAGCGCAAGACCACCGTCGCCAAACTTGACGCCGTGATATTTCAATAGCCGTCGCAACGGCACGCTCAGAATCAGCATGCCGCCGATCACGAGCGCGGCGCCTGCGCTCGACAGTTTTGTATAGCCCCAGGCACCGAGCACGCAGGTCGGCACCGCAGCAGCGAGCACGATCGCCGCGCGCCGCCAGTCTACATATTTCAGGAATGCAAATACGCGGCTGGAATTGCTGAACAAGGCCGAAATCGCGATGATCGGCACGACCGGTTCGGCACCCACCAGCGGCACCAGCACCAATGGCATTAATGCGCCGGTGCCGTAGCCGGACACGCCGCCCACAATCGAGGCGAAGAGTGCCAAGGCCGCGACCGGGATCAACTGAATGAACGAGATGTCGTGGAAGCCGGCGAAGAGATTCATGACCGCAATGCTCATAGCCCGACCAAGGCCGCACATCTACGGGTGCACGGCGCCTTCTGCGATCGCGTCAAGCGCCGGCTGATCGCCGGGAAACCCCGCCGCGATCCAGGCCTGCTCGGCCGCGGCAATCGCCGCGCCGAGCGCGGGGCCTTGTTGCACGCCGCGTTTCATGAAGTCGGCGGCCTTTAATGGAAACACCGGCGCAGTCCAGCGCTGCGGCAATGTCGCGAGCGCGCGCCATTCGGAATCGTGCGCTGACGCAACGGAGCGCGCCCAGCCGAGCAGAACGCGATCAGTGAAATTCTGCGGCCGCAACCGGTACAGCAGCGCCTTTGCCGCCTTCTCGCCGTACAATGGCGAAATACGTCCCCAACTCTCCCCCATTGAGGCCAGCCGCTCGTGCTCGTTGTTGGCGAGCCGCAGTTTCTGCCACAGCCGTTCGGCATCCTCCGGGATGGCGACTGCGAGGGCGCCGAGGCGGCGCACCGCGTTGGGCTCTGCTCCGATCGCCGCCTCCACTTTGGCCATGTTCTCGAAACTTGCCAGATAACTCACGCCCCCGAGCACGCGCAGCAGCAGGCCCGCGTCAGTCATCGCGATCAGCGTGGGCACAGCATGTGGCGCGACGACGAGTTTCATCATCTCCATGCGCACGCGCTCGCGCGAAAGCTGATCAAGCCCGTCGCGGCCGGCAATGCAGGCCGCAAGGCCCGCGGCATCCGGGTGGTCGCTGGTACCGTAGGCGGCGTGGAAGCGGAAGAAACGCAGGATGCGCAGATAGTCCTCCGCAATCCGCTTGGCCGGATCGCCGATAAATCGGACGCGTCGCCGGCCAAGATCGTCAAGTCCGCCGACATAATCGTAGACGGCGCCGTCGCGCGCCGCAGACAACGCGTTGATCGTGAAGTCACGCCGTTCGGCGTCGGCCTTCCAGTCGCGGCCGAACTCGACCTTGGCGTGGCGGCCATAGGTCTCGACGTCCTTGCGCAGCGTGGTTACCTCGAACGGATGCTTATCGATAACGACCGTGACGGTGCCGTGCTCGATTCCCGTCGGCACCGGCTTGAAGCCGGCGGCAGTGACGCGCTTCACGACCTCATCCGGCACCGCAGTGGTTGCGACGTCGATTTCCGCGATCGGCATGCCTAACAGCGCGTTTCGCACGGCGCCGCCGACCACGCGCGCTTCCTCGCCGTTGCAATCAAGCACCGCAAGCAGGCGCGGCAAGCCGCCGGTGGCGAGCCATGCGGCGTCGCTCAGCTTGCGATCGGTCCGTCCCGCTGGCGCGGACATTATTTCGTAGTCCCCGGCACGAATTTTCCATTTTCAATATGCGCCGGCACATAATTAGAGCCGGGCGGCGCACCCGAGAAATGCGCAAAATAAAGGAAGCTGCCAAGCATCAGCAGCAGCGCCGCAATCGCAAGCGTCGCGACGCGGACCACCGGCCAGGACTTAAGGTCCATCACCCCGGCCTGGGTCGCCCACAGAAACACCGCGTAGAGGACAAACGGCGTCAGGAACAGGGCGATCTCGGTGAAGATCGGGCGGATCATCGGTATATCCGTTCGTGAAGATTGCGCAGGATACCAGCCGTCACGCCCCAAATGTAGCGCTCGCCGAAGGTGAACGCGTAGTAGTGACGGGTCATGCCCTGCCAGTCACGCGAATGCCGCTGCACGTTGTTTTGATCCATCAGGAAGGCGAGCGGCACTTCAAAGGTGGCGTCGACTTCACTGACATTGAGCTTGAGCGCGAAGCCAGGCTTCACGCGCGCAATGACCGGCACGATGCGATAGCCGAGCGTCGTCATGTAGAGGTCGAGATAGCCGAGCGGCTCAACATGTGCATGATCGAGGCCGATTTCCTCCTCGGCTTCGCGCAACGCAGACGCGCGCGGATCGGTATCTCCTTTGTCGATCTTCCCGCCTGGAAATGACACCTGACCGGGATGATCCGGCAGATGCTGCGCACGTTGTGTAAGCAATACTGTTGGCTCAGGGTGATCGACTATTGGCACCAGCACTGCGGCCGGACGGATCGGGCGGACCTCGGCAATCTTCTTCATCACCGGATCGGCGTCGTGGTCGCCACGCGCCGGCACCACGCTCGCATCCGCGAGACCCGGCGGCACGTCCAGCGTCAGACGCGTGCGCGCGCGCGAAAAAAATTCCTCAGCCGAGAGGCTCGTGAGTGCGTGCTGCATCAAGCAAATTCCCTCAAGGCACTCGCCTCCGCCATGACAAAGAACTCACCACCCGAAGCAATGCCGAACATCGCCTTGCCGTCCACGTCGCGTTCCTCACCGAGTCCGACCAGATCGTAAAATAACGCGCGCGTCACCTTCGCCCACAGGTCGCGGCGCACATGGAGATAGGGTTTGAGACCACCATTGGCCTGCTGTTGCTCGAACCGCAGCGCATGCCCGGGTCCAGCCGTAACCCAGTCGTCGACGTTGGTGCGAAATTCAAGAACCCGGCCGCTGTCACCGGAAGACGCCTTCATTTCCACAGCGAGAAACGGCGCATCCTCGACGACGATCCCGACTTTCTCGACCGGCGTAACCAGAAAATGCTTGTCACCTTCCCGCTTGAGCACCGATGCAAACAATTTGACCAAAGCCGGCCGGCCGATCGGCGTCTTCTGGTAAAACCACGTCCCGTCAGCCGCGATCCGCATGTCGATATCGCCGCAAAATGGCGGATTCCATCGTTCTACGGGCGGCGGCCCCTTGTTTTCGCGCGGCAGCCCTGCCGTCAGCGCTTCCAATCCGCCCTGCCCTGCCTTCGCCATTGTTTTCCTTCGATAATCAGGCCGCCAACGCCTGTTCGCATCTTCGTGATTACCCGGATCGGCGGCGGAAGATAGCGTAAGCTTGGCCGCAGATTGAGGCAGATTCGGCCGAATTGGCGCACCAAAATCGAACCTTGGTGTGCTTGTTGCATAGCGCCCGACAAGGCTCCAGACGGGCGATGAAAGGGATCGACACCATGGCGAAGGCGAGCGGCGAAAGCCTCGAGAAACTGGAAGACATGATCGTACGTGCAGCGGAATCGACGGCCGCGCACGTGCGCGCCGCAAAGGCCGCCATCGGCGCGGTGATTTTCGGCCAGGACATCGTGGTGGAGCGCGCGCTCATCACCGTGCTCTCAGGCGGACACGCGCTGCTGGTCGGTGTGCCGGGTCTGGCGAAGACCAAGCTCGTCGACACCATGGGCACCGCGCTCGGGCTCGATGCACGCCGTGTCCAATTTACTCCCGACCTTATGCCGTCCGATATTCTCGGCACCGAGGTGCTCGAAGAAAGCCCGGGCGGCAAGCGCAGCTTCCGCTTCATCGCAGGTCCGGTGTTCGCGCAATTGCTGATGGCTGACGAAATCAACCGTGCTTCGCCGCGCACGCAGTCAGCACTCCTCCAGGCAATGCAGGAACAGCACGTGACGGTTGCCGGCGCGCGCCACGATCTGCCCAAGCCATTCCATGTGCTGGCGACGCAAAACCCGCTCGAACAGGAAGGCACCTACCCCCTGCCCGAGGCGCAGCTCGACCGCTTCCTGATGGAAGTCGACGTCGACTACCCCGACATGGAGGCCGAGCGCAAAATTCTTTTTGACACGACGGGAGCGGAAGAATCGCGCCCCAAGGCCGCAATGACCGCCGAAGACCTGCTGTCGGCGCAACGCCTCGTTCGCCGTCTTCCGGTCGGCGAGTCGGTGGTTGAGGCAATCCTGGCGCTGGTGCGTTCGGCACGCCCGGGTCCTGAGGCGGGTGAATTCGGCAAGCTGATCTCATGGGGCCCCGGCCCGCGCGCCAGCCAGGCGCTGATGCTCGCCGTCCGCGCACGCGCTCTCCTTGACGGCCGCTTTGCGCCATCGGTCGACGATGTGCTCGAGCTCGCCGAGCCCGTGCTCAAACACCGCATGGCATTGACCTTCGCCGCACGGGCCGAGGGTGAAACGATCCCCAACGTCATCCGGCGGCTGAAGGCGCGCATCGGATAGCCGGATGGCGGAATTCAAGCCGAGCGACATCGAAACGAAGACGATACGGCAGGCCACTGTCGGCGCCCGTACGCTTGCCGACGCTATGCCGCGACTCATTCTTGAGGCGCGGCGCGTCGCATCGACGGTCATTCATGGGTTGCACGGCCGCCGCCGCGCCGGCCCCGGCGAGAATTTCTGGCAATACCGCCGCTTCGTCTCGGGCGAGCCCGCGCAGAATGTCGATTGGCGGCGTTCGGCACGCGACGATCATCTTTACGTGCGCGAGCGCGAGTGGGAAGCCTCGCACACTGTTTGGATCTGGCCGGATCGCTCGCCGTCCATGACATTCGCATCGGCACTGACCACTGACAGCAAGCTCGAGCGCGCACTGGTCGTAACCTTCGCCTTGGCCGAAGTCCTGGTTCAGGGTGGCGAACGGGTCGGCGTTCCCGGCCTCCTGCGCCCGACAGCCAGCCGCAATGTGATCGAGAAAATGGCCGAAGCGATCCTGCATGATCCGACCGAGCGGACGAGCCTGCCGCCGACCTTTGCGCCTTCACCGTTGTCTGAAGTGGTGATGTTGTCCGACCTCTGGGCGCCGATTGGCGAAGTGCGGAGCACGATTGCCCAGCTCTCAGCCACTGGTGCCCATGGTCATGTGATCCAGATCGTCGATCCGGCAGAAGAAAGTTTCCCCTATTCCGGACGGATCGAGTTCATCGAGCCGGAGGGTGCCGGCAGCGTGACAGCCGGACGGGCCGAAACATGGCGAACCGACTATCAAGGCATTGTTGCGCGTCACCGCGCTGCGATACGTGCCGAGACCGACCAACGCGGATGGAGTTTCGCAATCCACCGAACCGACCGTCCTGCCAGCGAACTCTTGCTCGTTCTGCATTCACGCATGGGGGCCAACGCGCAGCAAGTCGTCGTCAATAGCCGGCATGCCCCGGCGAACCCCGCGAGCGCCGCATGATCGGTTCGCTGCCGCTCGGCTTTGCCCAACCACTGGTGCTGCTCGGCCTGCTCAGTTTGCCGGTCTTGTGGTGGTTGTTGCGTTTGGTGCCGCCGCGCCCACGCCAGATTGATTTCCCCCCGACCCGGCTTCTGTTCGAGATTGCGCCCAAAGAAGAAACGCCGGCGCGAACGCCGTGGTGGCTCACGCTGTTGCGGCTCACCTTGGCCGCGCTGGTCATCATCGCTGCCGCGGGCCCTTTGTGGAATCCGCCGCTCGCGACCGCAAACCGGGCGGCCCCCTTGCTGATCCTGCTTGATGATGGGTGGCCCGCAGCGGCGGCCTGGGATTCGCGGCTTCGCACCGCAGACGAGATGATCGCGCGCGCAGAGGCCGACAATCGCGGTGTCGCGGTATTGCCGCTGTCGGAAAACGCGCGCGATATTTCCCTGCAGCTGGCCGGCGCAACGCGCGTTCAGTTTCAGCAGATCAAGCCAAAACCTTATGGCGTCAATCGCACGGACGCGCTTCCCCTGATCGAGCGTTTTCTCGCGGCTGCGCCGGATGTCGAGGTCGTCTGGCTCGCGGATGGGGTCGACCTCGGTAATGGCGGCACCTTTGTTGATGGACTGAAGCGGATCATCGGCACCCACCCGCTCACTATCGTCGACGGGGGCGTTGCTATTCCGCATGCACTCGCAGCCGCGGACAACGCGGCCGGCGCGCTGACCGTGAAAGTCCTGCGCGCTCAAACAAGCCTTTCCGATACGGGAATGGTGAACGCCATCGACCTCAAGGGCCTGCCATTGGGCGAGGCGCCGTTCAGCTTTAAATCCGCTGACCGCGAGACCGATGCCGTGATCGACCTGCCGGTCGAAATCCGCAACGACGTGGCGCGCATCGAGATCGTCGGCGAGCGTTCGGCGGGCGCCGTGCAATTGCTCGACAAACGCTGGCGGCGGCGCACTGTCGGCATCGTGTCCGGTTCCACAGCTGATCGGTCGCAACCGCTGATCGGGGCGACTTACTATCTTTCGCGCGCGCTCAACCCGTTTGCCGACGTGCGCCTCGCGGAGGGCGTTGCACCCGCCGAGGCCGTGACGCGTTTCCTCGACCGTCACCTGCCGATGCTGATCCTCGCCGATGTCGGCAATGTCGCCGAGGCACTCGACCGACTTAACAAGTGGATCGACAATGGTGGCGTGCTGGTGCGTTTTGCCGGCCCGCATCTTGCGGGCGCCGATGACAATCTGGTGCCGGTGAAGCTGCGGCGCGGTGGCCGCATCCTCGGCGGCAGCCTGAGCTGGGACAAGCCGCAGCAACTTGCCGCCTTTTCGCGCGAAAGTCCGTTCAATGGCATGGCGGTCCCGACCGACGTCACGGTGACCCGCCAGGTTCTCGCGGAACCGGATTCCCAGTTGACCGACCGCACCTGGGCGACCCTCGCCGACGGAACACCTCTGGTAACGGCTGAACGCCGCGGCAAAGGGCTGCTTATCCTGTTTCATGTAACGGCTGACACACGATGGTCCGACTTGCCGTTGTCGGGAGCCTTCGTCGATATGCTCCGCCGCGTCGTCTCACTCGCAAGTTCGAACGCCAGTGCCGAAAACGACAATCCCGCAGCCGAACGCAACAATAGTGGCGCGATGCAAGTCGTGCCGCCGACGCGCGTGCTCGACGGCTTCGGGGCGTTTTCATCACCGCCGCCGACCGCGCGCCCGATACCCAGCAATTACACCGAGCGCGGCAGTCTTGATCACCCGCCCGGGTTCTACGGTCCGCCCGAAGGCCTGGTCGCCGTCAATACACTCGCGCCCGCCGATCGTCCGGCACCGCTCGATGTTTCGCCGCTCAACGCCCGCGTGGATGCTTATCGGCATGGTGAACCACTCGACTTGCGGGGACCGATCTTACTCCTGGCGCTCGCGTTGCTCCTGCTGGATGCGCTGATCGTAATTTCGCTCTCGGGCGGCCTTGCCGCCTTGCTTCCGCGCCGGCGCGCGACAGCAGCGCTCCTGGCGGCAGGGTTGTTTGGCGCGCTAGCGCTGCACAATCCCGCACCGGCGCAGCCGGCGCCGCAGCAACCGCCCGCCGTGCCGCCGCTAACGGCACAGCAAGAAGACTTTGCAATGAAGGCGACTCTGCAAACGCACCTCGCCTACGTGGTCACCGGTGACGCAAGCGTCGACGAGGTGAGCAAGTCCGGCTTGCAGGGGCTTACACTCTTTCTCGCACAGCGCACCGCCCTGGAAGCCGGCGACCCCATTGGACTCGACCCCGCACGCGACGAACTCGCGTTCTTTCCGCTGATTTATTGGCCGGTGTCACCAAACGCGCCGAAGCCATCCCAGGCCGCGCTCGAAAAAATCGATTCTTACATGAAGCGTGGCGGCACCGTGCTGTTCGACACGCGCGATGCGGTCGACGCGCCGCCCGGCCCGGGCGGCGAGATGCGCGGGCCCGGCATGGTGGCGCTGCGCTCGATTCTGTCGTCACTGGATATTCCGGAGCTCGAGCCGGTGCCGCACGACCACGTGCTGACCAAGACGTTCTTCCTGCTCCGCGATTTCCCCGGCCGCTTTACCAACGGGCAACTCTGGGTCGAGGCCCTGCCGGCGGAAAACGAAGACGAGGAGCCCAACCGCCCGGCGCGCGCCGGCGACGGCGTCTCGTCGATCCTGATTACATCGAACGACCTCGCAGGCGCCTGGGCCATGCGCCCCGACGGCCAGCCGATGCTGCCACTCGTGCCCGGCGAGGCACGCCAGCGCGAATTCGCCTTTCGCGCCGGCGTCAACATCGTGATGTACGCGCTGACCGGCAACTACAAGGCCGACCAGGTGCATATCCCGGCGCTGCTCGAACGGCTGGGCCAGTAGGAGCGACCGCGTGAACCTCGGGATCTCATTTGCTCCTTTGGTGCCCTCCTACGTGGTGTGGGCCGGATTTGCCGTCGCGATGGCGATCTCATTGCTCCTGCTCATCGCACGCAGCCGCGGCGCGCCGCTGCGTGCTCTGGCGCTTGGCCTGATGGTGCTCGCGCTCGCCAACCCTTCGCTGACCCGCGAGGATCGCGACCCGATCCCGTCTGTCGCAGCCGTCATCATCGATAAGAGTCCAAGCCAGAATTTCGGCGATCGAACCCAACAAACCGAGGCGACACGCGCGGCCCTGGTCGAACGCCTCAAACGCATTCCAGGCCTTGAAGTGCGTGTCGCAGAAGCCGGCGCCGCCGATGGCGAAACCGACGGCACCAAGCTGTTTTCGGCATTGTCATCGACCCTCGCCGATGTCCCGCCCGACCGTGTCGCCGGCGCCATCCTGATCACCGATGGCCGCGTTCATGACGTGCCGTCCGACGCCTCGGTGCTGGGTTTTGCGGCTCCCGTCCACGCGCTGATTACTGGCCATCAGGACGAAGTCGACCGCCGCGTCGTACTCACCCAGACGCCGCGCTTCGGCATTGTCGGGCAATCGCAGACCGTCGGTTTCCGGGTCGAGGATCAGGGGGGCAAAGCCGGCACCGCCGAAGTCACCGTACGGCGCGATGGCGAGGTGCTGGAAAAGCGCGTCGTAACCGTCCATTCGGACATCAAATTCAATGTGCCCATTCCTCACGCCGGGCCGAACATCGTCGAAATCGAGGCCGCTCCGCTCGAGGGCGAACTCACACAGGTGAACAACCGTGCCGTGGTCTCCATCGACGGCGTGCGCGACAAGTTACGCGTGCTGCTGGTCTCCGGCGAGCCGCATGCCGGCGAGCGCACCTGGCGCAATCTGCTCAAGTCGGACGCCTCGGTCGATCTGGTCCACTTCACGATTTTGCGCCCGCCGGAAAAGCAGGACGGCACGCCGATCAACGAACTCTCGTTGATCGCATTCCCGACGCGCGAGCTGTTTCAGCAGAAAATCGGCGAATTCCAGCTGATCATCTTTGACCGCTACGCGCGCCAAGGCGTGCTGCCGCTCATTTATTTCGAGAACATCGCCAAATATGTGCGTGACGGCGGTGCCGTGCTGATCGCGGCCGGGCCGGACTATGCCAGCCCGACCAGCATCTGGCGTACACCGCTCGACGGCATCCTGCCGGCCGAGCCGACCGGCGAAGTGACCGAGCGCAGCTTCCAGGCGCAGCTCACCGAAGCCGGCCACCGTCACCCGGTCACGCGCGATCTTGAAGGCTCGGAGACGGATCCGCCGCACTGGAGTCACTGGTTCCGGCTGGTCGACATCAAGCGCAGCACGGGCACAAACGTGATGCAGGGACCGGACGGGAAGCCGCTACTCGTGCTGGCGCGCGAAGGCGAGGGTCGTGTCGCCTTGCTGTTGTCCGACCATATCTGGCTGTGGGCGCGCGGCTACGAAGGCGGCGGGCCGCACCTCGATTTGTTGCGGCGGCTGTCGCACTGGCTCATGAAGCAACCCGACCTCGAGGAAGAGGCGCTGCGACTGATCGTTCACGGCCGCGATATAACCCTGCAGCGGCAGACCATGGCCGACACGGTCAATCAAGTGACTCTCACTTCGCCGACCGGCGCAACACGCACGCTGGATCTTCAGGCCGTCGAGCCGGGCCTGTGGCGCAGGTCGGTTTCTGCCAATGAGCTCGGCCTCTGGCGCGCGACCGACGGTAAACTCACCGCGCTCGCCAATGTCGGCCCGGCCAATCCGCGCGAATTCGCCGAGGTTACGTCCACCACCGACGTGCTGCATGCGCTCGCAAACGCCACAGGAGGCGACGCGCGGAGGATCGCGGATGGCAGCAATCTCAACGTGCCGCGCGTGGTGCCGGTGCGCACCAGCTCGACATTCAAAGGCGACGACTGGATCGGCCTGAAGATGCGCGACGTCAGCGTGGTGCGCGGCATCGGCGTGCTGCCGGTCTTCGCCGGCCTGATCGGCCTGCTTCTGCTGGTCGGCTCGCTGGCAGCGACCTGGGCGCGGGAAGGCCGCTGATCATTCTTCCCAATCGGGCCGGATCAAGCCGGACACATCTTCGAAGGCGCCGGCCGCAAGTTCAGCCACCAGAAGCCGCGCCGGATCAACCGGGCCGGGCATCTTCACCTGGCCCTTTGGAATCCGCTTGAAACCGGATTTCGCATAAATCGGCTCATCACCAACCAGCACGACGAGCTTATGGCCACTCGCTTGCGCTTCCTTCAGCGCGCGTTTGACCAGTGCGGTGCCGACGCCGTGCGACCGGAATGGCGGCTCGACGGTGAGCGGGCCGAGCAGGAGTGCCGGCGTTTCGCCGATGCAGATCGGCGTGAGCCGCACCGAGCCAACCAGCAGCGTGCCGATGCGCGCGGTGAACGATAAATCGAGGGTGTGCGCCCTGCCCTCGCGGATACGAAACGCCGTGCGCGCGAAGCGGCCCGGTCCGAAGGTCCGCTCATGCAGCCGCTCGATCGCCGGCTCGTCGGCGGCGGTCTCCGGCAAGATGGTCAGCGCCAGTTCGCTCATGGACTTGAAAATTTCCGTTCAGGCGCTGCCGCTTAGCATTTGCCCCGATTCCGGTCCATCGCCGGTAGCGTAAAGCGACGCAACGGCCTAAATGAAGCACAACAAGGGTTAAGGAGAGCGGCATGGGACTTCTGGTTGACGGCGTATGGCAGGACGATGTTTCGCGCACGAAAGACGGCCATTTCATCCGCCCGGCCCCCCGCTTTCGCAATTGGGTCACACCGGACGGCAGCGCGGGCCCTTCCGGCGAAGGCGGATTTGCCGCCGAGGCCGGCCGCTATCATCTCTACGTTTCGTTATCCTGCCCCTGGGCGCACCGCACCATCATCTTTCGCAAGCTCAAGGCGCTCGAGAATGTCATCTCGATGTCGACCGTCTCGCCCGACATGCTCAAGGACGGCTGGACCTTCAACATAAGCGAGGGATCAAGCGGCGACACGGAAAACGGCAAGAGCAAGTTGTCGGAAATCTATGTGCTCGCCGATCCGCGTTATACCGGCCGCGTAAGCGTGCCGGTCCTGTGGGACAAAAAGCGCAAGACAATCGTCAACAACGAGTCGTCCGAAATCATCCGGATGCTCAATTCGGCGTTCGATGCCTTCACCAATGTCCACACCGACTACTATCCGGAGCCGCTGCGCGGGCAAATCGATAAGCTCAACGACCTGATCTACCCGAACATCAACAATGGCGTTTATCGTTCCGGCTTTGCCACGACGCAGGCTGCTTACGAACAGGCGTTTCGCAATGTCTTCGATGCGATCGACGAGATTGAACAGATCCTGTCGCAGCACCGCTATCTGGTCGGCAACACAATCACCGAAGCCGACTGGCGATTGTTCTGCACCTTGATCCGTTTCGATGCGGTCTACTACTCACACTTCAAATGTAACTGGCGTCACATCTATGAATACCCGAACCTGTCGAATTATCTGCGCGACCTTTACCAGGTGCCGGGCGTGGCCGAGACCGTGAGCATCGAGCAGATCAAGCGTCACTATTACGGGAGCCAGCGCCAGGTGAACCCGACCGGTGTCGTTCCGGTCGGGCCGCAACTCGACTTTGCCGCGCCGCATGACCGCGCGCGGTTTAGGTAACTGGACGCGCCTCAGTGCATTGTGAATTCGCCCTTGGCCATCATCAGATGGTGCGGCTGGTGATGCGCGCCTTGCACCATGATACCCAAGAAGCCGAGCGCCTTGAGCTTGGCGAGCGGCTGGCTCTCGCTCGCGGTCACAGTAAGCTTCACGCCGTTGGAGAGGTCTTCGCTTTTCGCGGTCCAGCCAATCTCGCGTAGCTCGCTGACGTGCGCCGGCACCATGCGCTTGATCGCTTCCAGGGTGCGGCCTTCGCCGGTCACGGCAATCTCGATGCCATTGTCGAGCATTCGCTCGGCGGTCACCGCGTGAAGCGTCACTTCATTCATATCGATGAGATGCTGGCGTAGCGCAGCGATGTTGACCTTCGACCAATCGGTCGCCGGATCGGCCTGCAGGATCTGAACGACCTCCTGAATCGTACCGAAAGCGTCCTGTCCTGGCATGGTGGGCGCGCCGAGCGCGCCGGACTGTTGCCCGTGCATGCCGTGGCCGCCCATGCCGCCGCCGTGCATTCCCATTCCGCCTTGCATACCGCCGTGCATGCCGCCTTGCATGCCGCCTTGCGACATTTGACCTTGCATCATCTGTTGATGCATCTGGGCCATTGATCCGTCCATGCCGCCTTGCGCCATCCGCCCGTGCATGCCCATCGGTCCACCGGATGAGATCTGCGCGTATGCGTAAGCGGTCGCTGCAAGAACCGCAGCGACGGCAATTGTGGTCTTCCAGGGAAATTTCGACATCGGGAGCCTCTTTCTCGTTATGCCCCAGATACCCGCATAGCTTGAATGGCGAAAGACCCGTATGATCTCGATCATACGTGGCGGAGGAGCATGATTTTGTCGCGACTGCGCCTGATCGCGCCCCCGCGTTCGAGCGCGGCCACCGTGCGGTACAGCGCCTCGTGGGTAAGCCCTATTTCAGCGGCGATATCCTTCAGCGTCTGGCGAAGTTCAACAGTCCGACCGTCAGCCCCGACATTGAGCACAAGATAGTGCCACACCCGCTCGCGCGCCGAGCGGATGTTGCGCTGCTCGATGCGGGTGCGCAGGTTCATCACCTGGCGGGCAAGCGTTGCCGAGAAGGCCTTTGCCGCCTTCGGGTCGCGTTCAAATGCGGTCAGCACGTCCCGCTTCGGATAGATGCGCACCGTGGCGTTGGTGCTGGCGATCGCGTCACAGTGATACTGAGGAGAAAACAGCGAGGCTTCCGCGATGGTCTCGCCGGGGCCGGCAACATGGAGAACAATTTCGTGCCCTGAACGATCGACGCGCGCGAGCCGCACGCGCCCGGCAACGATTTCGCACAGGCCTGCGGTCTTGTCGCCGAGCCGAAACAACGTCTCGCCAGATTTCAGCTTGCGGTCGATCGCGGCCGCACGCACCGAGGCGGGTAGCCAATCTTTCGCTGGCATAGATGTTCTCCGGCTAAGCATCCGTCGCAATAGTACCGGTTCACCACAATTCGCTGATCGCCGCACCGCCTATTACTTCTGCAACACGAGCGCGCGTGGCACGACTCGCATCGTCCGGCAGCGCGTCGGGCGCAAAGAAGCCGTGTTCGATGATTTCATGATTGGGCTGCGGGTGCCCGTCCTGGCGGAAATCGCGAACGATGAACAGCGCGACATGGTCGCGCCGCGACGATCGCTTGTTGAAGTAGACACCGTAGAGTTGCGGCGCGCTGCCAAGCTGAATATTGCCCTCCTCGGCCAGCTCACGCGCCAGGGCCTCCAGCAAGGTCTCGCCAGTTTCCACGCCTCCGCCCGGCAGATGCCAGCCGTCCACGTAGGAATGCTTGATCAGGAAAATTCGTCCGGCCCCGTCAATGACCATCGCGCGGGCGCCTAGCGTCGCCCCACGCGAAAACCGCCAGTAGAAGTGCAGGAACTCGCCGGATGACCGGCTCGAGCGCGCGGCGCAGGCGTTGCAAACGGACTCTCCTTCGTCACTGACCCATTCAGCGACAGCCCCGGAACCGGATGGAACGCTGTAAAACCACAGTCCATCGTTTAGAATGCCGTCAATATATGGCATAAACCGGCCAGCAAGTGATCTCAGAGGACTGCCCGTGAAACGATTTTCCGATTTGACCGAACAGGAAATTCTGGCGCTCGCCATTACCAACGAAGAAGAGGATAGCCGCATCTATCGCGGCTTTGCCGAAGGCCTCCGCGAGAAATTTCCCTCATCCGCCAAAGTATTCGACGAGATGGCGGAAGAGGAGGTCCACCACCGCACGATGCTGTTTGACCTCTATCGCAAGAAGTTCGGCGAATATCTGCCGCTGATTCGCCGCCAGGACGTGAAGGGCTTCCTGCAGCCTAAACAGCCTTTGTGGCTGACGCGGCCACTCGGGCTCGACGATGTCCGCAAGTTTGCCGAAAACATGGAATTTCAGGCCGAACGCTACTATCGCAAGGCGGCTGAAACGGCGCGCGATGCATCGGTGCGGCAATTGTTGATCGAGCTGGCAGAAGCCGAAGCCGGCCACGAAAGCCTGGCGCACAAACTCAGCGAATCGATCCTCACCAAAGGCGCGCGCGAGAAGGAAGACGAGACCGCGCGACGCATGTTCGTGCTGCAATATGTCCAGCCCGGTCTCGCCGGATTGATGGACGGCTCGGTATCGACGCTGGCGCCGCTGTTCGCCGCGGCATTTGCCACTCACGACACCTGGGCGACTTTTCTGGTCGGCATGGCGGCCTCGATCGGCGCCGGCATTTCCATGGGCTTTGCGGAAGCGCTGTCCGACGACGGTTCGCTCACCGGCCGCGGCACGCCCTGGCTACGCGGCTCCGTCTGCGGAGTAATGACGGCCATCGGCGGACTCGGCCATACACTGCCGTACCTCATTCCGCATTTCGTGACGGCGACGTCCGTATCCATCGCTGTGGTCGCGCTCGAACTCGCGGCGATCTCCTGGATTCGGACCCGCTTCATGGACACACCTTTCCTGCAAGCCGCTTTCCAGGTGGTGGTGGGTGGCGTGCTGGTATTCATCGCCGGCATATTGATTGGCAGTGCATAGCGGGCTACTCCCGCGCCAATGTTCACCCTCGCCCATCTATCCGATCCGCATCTTGCGCCGCTGCCGGCGCCGCACTGGAGCGAGCTCCTTGGCAAGCGCGTCACCGGTTACATCAACTGGCAACGCAAGCGGCATTTCATCCATGACCCGGCCGCGCTCGCCGCAATCGTAGCGGACGTCAAAGCGCAATCGCCCGACCACATTGCGGTGACCGGTGACATCGCCAATATCGCGCTCGCCGCGGAGTTTCCACGTGGCCGGAACTGGCTGGAGAGTCTCGGCACGACCCACGACGTAACCGTCGTGCCCGGCAATCACGACGTTTACGTGCGCGAGGCCGCGAATTACGCCACACGCCAGTGGGGCCCTTACATGTGTGATGACGACGGCGTCGAAGGATTTCCCTTCGTGCGCCGACGCAAGAACGTTGTGCTGATCGGCATTTCAACCGGCGTGCCGACGGCGCCTTTCCTGGCAACCGGCTGGCTCGGAACCAGGCAACTGGTCGCGCTCACGGCCACGCTGAAAAAACTCCGGAACGAAGATCTGTTCCGCGTAATTCTGATTCATCACCCGCCGGTCACCGAAGCGGCTCAGCACAAGCGCCTCTTTGATGCCCCGGTGCTCAAACGCATCATCGCTGATCAGGGCGCGGAATTGCTGCTGCACGGCCACGACCACGTGCACATGATCAATTGGCTGGATGGACCGGACGGCACGCGTGTACCGGCGGTCGGCGTACCGTCGGCCTCAGCCAGGCCAGGCAGCGACAAGGACAGCGCGGCCTACAATCTCTACCAGGTCGAAGGCGCGCGCGGCGCCTGGCGATGCGAGTTGATTTCGCGCGGCCTCACTCCCTCGGGTGAGGTTTCGCAACAAAAGCGTTTCATGCTGCTCGGCTAGGGATGCGGATTGGCCAGCATGGCAAGCGCAATCAGCGCAACCGCGCCGGCGACAACACCAAGCACGAAAGTGCGAACGGCCCGCCAGCGTCCGCGGTGCCGCTCGTGCCGGGACATCAAATGCGCGCTGCCGCGTCCGGCATCGTCGGCGAGCGCCCTCTCCCGCTCGACCAGCCGACGCGCCACGTAGCGTTTGATCGCGTCCGCCAGCACCGGCACCTCGTACGATTCCGCGAGGACCGCACGGCCGTAGCGGGTGTCCTGGACGAAACGGTATTGCCGTTTGTCACGACCCATCTCGACATGCGCGACAACATCGACCCACAGCCGTGGAATATCCCCGCGGCTGATACCCCGATCGAACAACTCGACGTCGCCGGGAATATTCTTGAACAGCGGGTCGAGGGTCTCATTGAGCAGTTCGAGGCGTGCGACATCGGCGTCGCGCAGATCGACCACGACGCCGGAGCGCTCGGCCGCTTCGATGCGGGCCTCGCGCACAGCATCCTTCAGCGGATTTTGCGTTTCCGCCACTTCCGAGTCCGTTTTTTTGCGTCCCCACATATTGCCAATCTAGCAACGGCGAGGCGGGGCGCAAAGCCAAAAAGCGTGAGTTTTCAAGAAGTTTGATGCCTAAGCGGCCGTTAACGGGCGGGAACCACGCCATAGTTGCGCGCCCAGCCCAAACCATCCTCGGTTCGCCCGCGCGGCCGATACTCCGCACCGATCCAGCCCTTGAAGCCGACGCGGTCCACCGCTTCGAAGACCGCCGGGAAGTTCACCTCACCTTCGTCGGGCTCGTGACGCGATGGCACAGCGGCGCATTGTAGATGTCCGATGACCGGCAAAAATTTTTCAAGGCGATAGATCAGGTCGCCGCCGACAATCTGCACGTGATAAAAATCGAACTGCATCCTGATATTGGACTTCCCGATCTTTCCGATGATGTCGGCTGCGTGCTCGACGTGATTGAGGAAATAATTCGGCCGGTCACGTCCGTTGATCGGCTCGATCAACAACGTGATGTTTTTCGCCGCCGCAAGTCCGGCAGCTGCTGCCAGATTATCGGCGAACACCCGGTCCGCAGCCGGGCGCTGCTCGGGCGCAACCTTTCCGGCAAGGCAATGGATCGCGCTTGCGCCAATGGCGCTCGCGTACTCGAGAGCGCGCGCGAACAATCCTTGCCAATCCTTTTCGCGGCCTGGAACGGCCGCAAGACCGAATTCACCGTCGCGCGCGCCCGGCGGTGTGTTGAGACCGAGGATCGTGAGCTTGTTTTTCTCGATTGCAGCCTTCACCGCCGAAGCAGGGACATCGTAAGGGAATTGCAGCTCGATGGCCTTGAAGCCTGCAGCGGCTGCTGCATCGATCCTTTCGAGCAGCGGGCGCTCAGTGAAGAGATAGCCGAGATTGGCAGCGAAACGAGGCATACATTCGATCTCCATGCCGCTCCCTCCCGTTCGTCCCCGTGAAAGCGGGGACCCAGGAGCGGCAAATTCTGCATTCGCATCCCTGGATTCCCGCTTTCGCGGGAATGAACGGAGGGTGTCTTGCGGTCACCGCTTATTCCATATTCATTAGCGCACGCTCTCGCGGGAAACAAATCATGGCCGCCAACACCGCCTTTCATATCGCTGTTCTGCCGGGCGACGGCATCGGCCATGAGGTGATGGCGCCGACCTTGGACATCCTGCGCCGGATCGAGACCACCACGCCGAGCCTCAATTTCCGCTTCACGGAAGCACAAGCCGGCGCCGAGCACTATAAAGCGACCGGCAAATCGATGTCGCAGGCGACCATCAAGCTTTGCGAGGAGGCCGACGCTATTTTGCTCGGTGCCTGTGGGCTGCCCAGTGTGCGTTACCCGGACAACACCGAGATCATGCCGCAAGTCGAATTGCGATTTATCTTTGACCTCTATGCCGGCGTGCGGCCGGCACGGCTGGTCCCGGGCGTACCGAGCCCGATTGTCGGCGCTCAGGAGAAAGGCATCGACTTCGTATTGATCCGCGAGTCGACCGAAGGCCTGTTCGCGTCCATGGGCAAGGGCGTCACCACCCATGACGACGCGCGTGAGACACTCGTCGTCACCCGCAAGACGACAGAGCGGCTTTTCGACTTTTCACTCAAGCTGACTCAACGGCGTAAGAAGCGTGGCCGCCCCGGCCAGCTCACGCTGGTGGACAAGGCCAATGTGTTCAAGGCCTTCAACTGGCAGCGCGACATCTTTGCAGAACGCAAGGCCAAATTCCCCGACGTAAAGACCGACCTGCTCTATGTCGACGCGTGCGCGGCGCTGATGGTGAAAAAGCCGTGGGACTTCGACGTAATGGTCATGGAGAACATGTTCGGCGATATTCTCTCCGACCTCGCCGCAGGACTGATTGGCGGCCTCGGGATCGCGCCATCGGCGGATATCGGCGACAAACACGCTGTGTTCCAGCCGTGCCACGGCACGGCGCCGGATATCATGGGTCAAGGCAAGGCCAATCCGACGGCAATGATATTGTCGGCAGCCATGATGCTCGACTGGCTGGCCGACAAGCACGATCATCAACCGGCGGCGGACGCCGCCCAGCGGATCGAACGTGCCGTGGACAAGGCCTATGCTGGTGGCATCAAGCCGATGGAATATGGCGGCAAGGACGGCACCGCCGCTATCGCCAATGCCGTGCTCACGGCACTCGACTGATCAGGAGATTACAATGTTGTTTTCGGTTTTCACGCTCGACAATCCTGATGCCGCCGACAAGCGCAAGGCCGTGCACGGCGCGCACGTTGCTCATCTCAAGAGCGCGAAGGATTACGGAGTCACCATTACTGTCGGCGGTCCACTGGTGTCGGACGACGGTGCGAGTTCGGTTGGCAGCCTGATGGTTCTGGACGCGCCCGATCGCGCGGCTGCCGAAAAATTCAACCGCGCCGATCCATTTCACCAGAATGGCGTATGGGGAAAGGTCGAGATCCGTCGGTTTGACCGGAAGGAATAGCTACAGGCCGACGAAATCCTTGATCGCTGCCAGAAATTGCTCGGGCTGCTCGAGCGGCGGACAATGGCCGCAACCCGGCAATTCGATGTAGCGCGCGCCGGCAACCTTTTCCGCGATCTGCTTGTTGAGTGCGGGCGGCGTTGCCTGGTCGAATTCACCACACACGACGAGAGTCGGCACCTTGAGATGGTGCAGCAATGGCACCAGGTCGGTTTCCTGCAAGATCTTGCAGGCAGCCTGGAATGCCTTCGGATCGATATCAAGCAGCACTTTTTTTCGTTCTTCGATTTTCTCCGGATGCGCCGCAAGATAGGCAGGCGAAAAGACCCGTTTGGCGGCAATCTCGGCAATGCTCCCGAGACCACCGTCGGCGACTTTTTCCGCCATCACCGCAAAGGCCTCACGTCCCTGTGGCGGGAATCCGGCAGCCGCATCGCTGAGCACCAGTTTGGAGATCCGCTCCGGGTGCGCAAGCGCGAAGGCGAGCGCAACGGTGCCGCCGAAGCCATTGCCCATCAGCACCGAATCCTTGCCGATGCCGAACTCTTCGAATCCATCCTCGATCACTGCGAGATAGGCATCCATCAGCGCGAGCATCGCCGGCTGAGATCCGTGAAATCCCGGAAGGTTGATCAACGTGACACGATTTTTTGCAGCCAGCGCCGGCAAGACGGGATCGAAAGCGTGGCGATCGGCAAGCAGCGAATGCAGCACCACGAGGTCGCGGCCTTCGCCCGTTCGAACCGCCGTCAGTGCGCCGCGGCCGGCCGTCAATTGCTGCATCTGCATTGAAATCCTCCTCGCGCTCTTAATTCGGAATGGTGGCGCGCATTCCCCATCTGTCATCACCGGGCTTGTCCCGGTGATCTCGCTTGGGTGGGCACCACGCCTTCCTAAGCGAGATGGCCGGGACATAGGCGAGCGTAGCGACGCCGTTCTTCGAACGGCTATGCCCGGCCATGACAACTTGAAGGAATAGGCGTCCGCGAAACTAGTTCCCTTCGCGCCAGATACCGAGCGCTTCCTGCGCCGGCCGGTCGGAAATCGAGAACAGCACCGCGTCAGCGCCACTCACATTGTGCTGGTAGCGTTTCCATGGCGGCACCACGAACACATCGTTGACGCCCCATTCAATGGACTTTCCGTCGACAATGGTCGTGCCCTGCCCTTCTGCAACCGCGAAGATAGTGCCGTCCGTGGAGCGGTAGGGCTCGCCTTTGAACCCTTTCGGCAGCAGCGCAAGATTTGCACCCATGGTTGGCAGCACCGGTCCGCCGTTGATCGGATTGGCGTAACGCATGCGCGCGCCGTGGCGCTTGTCGACGTCACCGGTATCTTTCAGCCGCTGCAGGATCGGCCGCATCTTGGCATAAGGATAATTGATCACCGGAGAGCGGTTGAGGTGTGCGGGCGCGCCGTCCGGCAACACACCGGAAGCATAGCGATCAAACGAGTCGCCGTCGGCGTGATTGGTCTTCTGCATCTTCTCGTCGTAGTGCTCACCGAACGACGTTTCGAAATGATTGACTGTCGGCATGTCGAGAACGTCGAGCCACATCACCGGCTGCTTGCCCGGGTTACCATGGTCATGCGGCGCCCAGTTGGCGGTGATGATGAAGTCACCGTGCTTCATCGCTGTCTTCTCGCCCTCGACCGCGGTGTAGGCGCCCTCGCCCTCCAGCACAAAGCGGATGGCGGACGAAACGTGACGGTGAACGTCGGCAATCTCGCCCGGCATAATCAACTGGATGCCGGCAAACAGCGAATTGGTAATGCGCGACTTGCCGGGCACGCCGGGATTTTCCAGGACGAGCACACGGCGCTCGGCCTCCTCCGCGCTGATCACATCGCCGGCCTCAAGCATCAATCGCTTGACGTCGCTGAATTTCCACACCGTCGGCTGCAGCTGGGATTTCGGCTCCGGCGTCACCAGATCCTTGAGAACCTCCCAGAGCGGTGTCATGTGGAACTTGGCAATCTTGTCGTAATAGGCCTTCCGCGCCGCCTGCACGTTATGCTTCGAACCCGGTTGGGTTTCCGTGGAAATTGCGAGTGTCATCAGCGGCTCCTTGGGGAATTAGTAAGATTTGCAACTACTATACCGCATCCGGCGGCAAGGCGAAACAACTCGATCCATGTAACTAATTTCAGCTAGTTATTGACCGACCCGCCGTCCACCACGATCGATTGGCCAGTCACGAAATCGCTATCGCTTGAGGCCAGAAAAACAAGCGCGCCGAGCAGGTCTTCGGGATAGGCATCGCGCTTGAAGGCGCGGCTGTTGCGCACGGGCACACGCTCTTCCTCAACATGGGTGGCATTTTCGAGCCCGGTGTCGCTCAGGATATAACCCGGCGACAGTGAATTGACCGCGATGCCGTATTCGCCCAACTCGCGCGACAAGGAGCGCGTAAAGGCGAGCATCGCGCCCTTGGACGTCACGTAAGGCAGCATGCGCGGCACGCCTTTGTAAGCTGCACCCGAGGCGATGTTGATGATCTTGCCGGTACGCCGCGCCATCATGTGCGGTGCGACATGGCGGACCATCAACCAGGGCCCGCGCACATTGATCGCCATGACCTTGTCCCAGGTTTCGGTATCCCACTCGTTGAAATTTCTTGGCTTCAGCGTCGAATAGAGCGCAGCATTGTTCACCAGCACGTCGATCTGACCAAAGCGTTCGATTGTCTGCGCGACCAGACTCTTCACCGCCTTCTCGTCGCTGACGTCGAACTTGATACTCGCCACCGAATTCGTGCCGTGGCGTCCCGCTATTTCCTCGGCAAGTTCGCGGCCGTCGGCGATGTCCGCGATCATCACGCGTGCACCCTCGGCCGCCAACGCCTGCGAGTAGTGCCGGCCGATGCCTTTCGCACCGCCGGTCACGATTGCGGTTTTTCCCGCAAGTCTTGCCATGCTTCGTCCCCAATTTGTCATCGCCGGGCTTGACCCGGCGATCGACGTCTCATATCAGCTATGATGCATACAAGACGAGATGGCCGGCGACAAGCGGCCATGACGAGGGAGGCTACCATGCCGCGGATACCGCCGATACTGGCCATCCGGGCGCTGATCGAAAACTGGGTGCTCTGGCGGGACGCCCGCATGTGGGATCGCTTCCGCACCGTCTGGCACAAGGACGGCCAGATGTGGGCGACTTGGTTTCAGGGCTCCTACGAGGAATTCATCCGCGTCAGTCAGGAAGGCTATGACCGCGGCGTTCGCATCATGCACATGCTGGGCGGCATGAGCATCGACATCAAAGGCAAGCGTGCCATCGCACAGACCAAGATGACGATCTCGCAGCGCGCAAAAGTCGAGGGCGTCTTGTGCGACGTCGTTTGCAGCGGGCGCTTCTACGATTTCCTGGAAAAGCGCAAAGGCAAATGGGGCATCGTGCTGCGCCGGCTAGCCTATGAAAAAGACCGCATCGATCCGGTCGAACCCGATGCCAGGCTTTCGCTCGACAAGACACTGCTCGCGCAATTCCCCGAGGGCTATCGCCACCTTGCCTATCTGCAAAGCAAGATTGGCTACAAGATCAAGGACGAATTGCCCGGTCTCGACGGGCCGCCGCTCGATGCGCTTTACGCCAAAGGCGAAGCCTGGCTCAAAGGCCGCAAGCTGTAGGCGCAGGCTCCGGGGATTGGCTCGCACAGCAGGACATGCGATTTTGCGTTCAAGGGGTTGCCGTGTAGAGAACCACCGGGGGGACCGCCGCCATGTCGCTTGCCGACAAATTCAACCTGCTCAACGAATTCAATATCTTGCGCATCATTTGCGCCCTCTTTTTCATTCCTCATATCATCGGCAAGATCACGGTCCCGGCCACCCTCGAGTTTTTCGTCAAGGCCGGCTTCAAGCCGCCGGCCACCTGGATGTATATCTCCGGCGCAATCGAGACCGTGCTCTGCATTGGCTTGCTTTTCGGAATCTATCTGCAATATGTCGCGTTCATCGCCTTCATCCATCTGCTGGTCGCGGCCGCCGCGACTTACAAGGTTACCAAGAGCTGGATCTGGGTGATCGGCGGCATCGAATATTGTGTGTTCTGGGCCATCAGTTGTCTGGTGGTCGCCATGCACGCTTATCACTCGGGCGCATGATCCCGAAAATTGGGAACCGGTTTTCGGACAAGATCATGCGCAACCTAAAAATGAAATCTTCGCACTGAAAGGAAATCGTTCCGATGGCTAGCGTTCTGTTCTCTCCGATCACCTTGCGCGGCTTGACCCTGCCCAACCGGGTCGTGGTCTCGCCAATGTGCCAGTACAATTCCAACAACGGCTCAGCGAATGACTGGCACCTGATGCATCTCGGCAATATGTCGCTCGGCGCCGCAGGTCTCGTGATGTGCGAGATGACCAACGTCAATCCGCAAGGCCGCATCTCGCCGAAATGCGCCGGCATGTATTCGGATGAGAACGAAGCCGCCCTCAAGCGCGTGCACGATTTCTGCCGTCAATATGGCGTCGCCAAGCTTGGCGTGCAGCTTGCTCATGCCGGGCGAAAAGGCCCGACCACACCGCCGGCTGCTGGCGGCAAACCGATTCTTGAAGGGCCGGACGCATGGACGCCGGAAGCCCCGTCCGCAATTCCCTACGACGCCGGCTGGGCCGTGCCGCATGCGATGACCAAAGATGACATCAAGCGCGTGCTCGGCGAATTCGCCGCGGCCGCCAAACGCGTCGACCGTATCGGCTATGACGTGGTCGAACTGCACGCCGCGCACGGCTATCTCGCTCATCAATTCCTGTCGCCGATCTCCAATCAGCGCATCGACGAGTACGGCGGCTCGCTCGAAAACCGCATGCGCTTTGCGATCGAAATGTACGAAGCGGTGCGCGCTGCATGGCCCGAACAAAAGCCAATCGGCATGCGCGTCTCCGCCACCGACTGGGTCGACGGCGGCTGGACCCCCGAAGAAACCGTTGTTCTCGCCAAAGAACTTAAGAAACGCGGCCTGGACTACATGGATGTGTCGACCGGAGGGCTTTCACCGCAGCAGAAAATTCCGCTCTCGGCCGGCTATCAGGTGCCCTTCGCCGAAAAGGTGAAGAAAGAAGCGGGCATCACCACCATGACGGTCGGGCTGATCGCGGGCTTCCAGCAGGCAGAAGACATCCTGGCGCAGGGCAAGGCCGATCTTATCTGCATCGGCCGCGCGGCGCTGTGGGATCCGCGCTGGGCGTGGCATGCGGCCGAGGAGCTTGGCGCCGAAGCGCCCTATGCACCCAAGATGATGGCCAGCCACCCGAAGCTGCGTCCGCAGCTTTTCCCGAAACGCGCGCAGGCGGCGGGCTAGCCAGAGAGTGTCAGTTTTCCCAGTCGTCATGGCCGGGCTTGTCCCGGCCATCCCGCTTAGCAACGCAAAGCTGTGCCCTACTAAGCGAGATCACCGGGACAAGCCCGGTGATGACAAAAAAGTCAGGCGCCCGCCTTCATGCGCGTGATGAATTTCGCGAAAGCGGCCAACTGCTTCTTGATGATGTCCTTGGTCGGCTGATCCGTCAGCTCGAGCGTGTTTTTGTCGAATTTCGTCGCCGCACTGCCGACGAATATTTCCGGCGTGCCGAAAATGAAGGCGCTCAGGAACGTCATCGACATGCGCCAGTGATATTGCATGCGCGCACCGCCGAGCGGACCCTGCGAGCATGACTGGATGGCCACCGGCTTTTCGTTGAACGGCTGCTCCTTCATGCGCGAAAGCCAGTCGATCGCATTTTTCAGAACCCCTGGCATCGACCAGTTGTATTCCGGCGTCACGAACAGAACGCCGTCAGCGGCGCGGATTGCCGCCGCGAGATCGTTCGCGGGTGCGGGGAAGCCGGACGAGTCCTGAACGTCAGCGTTATAGAGCGGCAGCGTTCCGATCGTGGGCGCCATCACAAAATTGATCTCGGGTGGAGCAAGAGCCGGCAACGCGCGCGTCAACGCGGCATTGTACGAACCTTTGCGAAGCGATCCGCAGATCACCAGAATATTCAACTTGTCAGCCATTTTATCTCTTCACCTTTTGCTGATCCGACGGACTTAGGCGCTATCTCTGCGCAATGCCAGCCTTCTCGCGCACAGATTTCCATTTATCGACTTCGGCCGCGATATGTTTCGCAAATTCGGCGGACGTCGAGGTGTGCACCACGGCGCCAACCTTCTCCAGCTGCTCGCGGATATCGGGGCGCGACAATACCTCTTTGATTGCGGCGTTGGTTTTATCGACAATCGCCTGCGGCGTGCCGGCCGGATAGAGCCAGCCATACCACCCGACCACTGCATAGCCGGCCACACCGGACTCGGCGACCGTCGGCACATTGGGAATTGTTGGCCAACGCGCGGGCGAGCCGACTGCGAGCAGCTTTAGTTGGCCCGATTCCACCTGGCCGCGGACGGCATGCGCCAATTCGACGCCGTAGTCGACGTCGCCAGAGAGCAAGCCGGTGACCACGCCGGGCGTGTTGCTGTAGGGAATGTGCTTCACGTCGATGCCGGCCATCTGGCGCATCAACTCGCCGGCGAAGTTCTGGGTCGAGCCAACGCCGACATCGGCAAAGTTGAGCTTGCCGGGCGAGGCCTTGGCGAGCGCGATCAAACCCTTGATGTCGTCGGCTGGAAAATTCTTGCGAGCGACAATGACGAAGGCGCTGTCGGCAACCCAGGAGACCGGCGCGAAGTCCTTGACCGCGTCGTAGCGGATCGACTTGAGCATTGCCGCAGACACGGTGTGGGCGGGGCTGGTCATCAGCGCGGTGTAGCCATCCTTGTCGGCGTGGGCCACGGCTTCGGCAGCGAGCGTGCCGCCGGCGCCGACTTTGTTCTCGACAACAACCGTCTGCTTCAGCAGTTCCGAAAGCGGCTGCGCGATGATGCGGGAGACAATGTCCGTACCCCCGCCGGCGCCAAAGCCCACCAGGACGCGGATCGGCCGGTCCGCCGGCCATTCGGCGAATGCCGGTATTGCGATGCTGATAAAAAATCCGGCCGCCAGGGCCGCCGCAAGGCTAAAGCGCTTCATGACGAGCCTCCCACTCTTTGTTTTGGGCATGACGCACCTCCCCCACGGGGTGCGTCAGCTCCCTCATTTTTCATCTTCAATCGGATTGCGCAGGACACCGACACCTTCAACTTCGATCTCGCATGTGTCGCCCGCCTTCATCCAGACTGGTTCCGGTTTGCGCGCGTGACCGACCCCTGATGGCGTACCGGTGAACAAGATATCGCCCGGCTCCAGGGTGATGCCCTCTGTCAGATAGACCAGCGACTCCGCCACCGGAAACATCAGGAGATCCGTATTGGACGATTGCATCACTTTACCGTTCAGCCGCGTCTCGATCTTGAGGCCCTTGCCGCCGCGCGGCAACTCGTCAGCGGTCACCATCCAGGGGCCGATGCTGCCGGTACGGTCGAAATTCTTGCCCATTCCCCACTGAGTGGTGTGGCGCTGATACTCGCGAACCGACCCTTCGTTGCCGCACGAGTAGCCGGCGACGCAGTCGGTCGCGTTCTCAAGTGTCAGATGCTTGGCGCGCTTGCCGATGATCACAACCATCTCACCTTCGTAATCGAGCTGGATGGATTTCTTCGGCCGCATCAGCGGCTGAAGATGCGGCGTGAGCGACGTCAGCATGCGGAAAAAGATCGACTGGAATTTCGGGATATTGTCCTTCTGCGGGCCTTCCTTGACATGATCGAGATAATTCAATCCGAGGCAGACTATTTTTCCCGGACGAACCACCGGCAGCGCAAATTTCAGGCCGGCCAACGGGCGTCGCGCTGAGGCCGGCGCCTTTTTGGCGAGATCACCGAGCGATTTGAGATCGCCATTGCTCCGGCGCAAAACCTCACCGAGATCGGCCGGAACGTTTGCATCAACCGCCTGCAAATCTATGACAGTGTCACCGTCGACGACGCCGAGACGCGTGCCGCCATTGGCTTCAAAACCGACAATTTTCATGAAATCCTGCCTTGCTTAAACGGATTGCGCCCCACCGGGCTGCGGCGGGGCGGCGCAAGGCTTAGCGCATGAATTCAGCCAAGTCACCCGGTGAAGGTGAAAGCCTGGATGGAGAAATATTTGTCGGCATCCGTCCACGACCCGGCCGGTATCCAGCCAACCCCACGCGCAAGCGCCGCGAGGGATTCCACGCTGTATTTGTAGCTGTTTTCGGTGTGGATGGTCTCGCCAGCGCGGAAGTCGACCGTTTCGCCGGCGACTTTTACTTTTTGCCGCTTCAGACTGGCGAGGTGCATCTCGATGCGATGCCGCTCGCGATTATAGAAAGCGTGATGTTCGAACGTATTGAGGCGGAAGGTACCACCAAGCTCACGGTTGATGCGTGTGAGTAAATTGAGATTGAATTTGGCGGTGACGCCTGCGGCGTCGTTATAAGCAGCGTTGAGTACGTCGATCGGCTTGATCAGGTCGACGCCGACAATCAGTTTCGAACCGGAGCCAAGGATATCTGCGGCGTTGCGCAGGAAAGCCGAAGCTTCGTGTGGCTCGAAATTTCCGATTGTCGATCCCGGAAAAAATCCGATACGTGCCGGCGCCTGTTTGGCTTCCTCAGGCAAGTCGAATGGCTTGCAGATATCAGCGGTGACCGGCAGCACCTTGAGTTGCGGGAAGTCGGCGCGCAATTCGATTGCTTCCTGCTCGATCATTTCGCCGCAAATATCGACCGGCACATACGCCGCCAGCTTCGGTGCTGCGCGAAGAAGAATGCGCGCTTTCTTGCTGGATCCGCTGCCAAACTCCACCAGCGCAGCACTTTGCGGGATCAGCTTCGCAATGTCGGCGGCATGCTCGCGCAGTGTTTTCATTTCGCAGCGCGTTGGATAGTACTCCGGAAGTTCGGTAATGCGCTCGAACAAATGCGAGCCGGCAGCGTCGTAAAAATATTTCGCCGGCACCTGCTTGGGACTGGCGCGCAATCCTTCAAGCACATCAGCCTTGAATGCCGATGTGTCAGCGCTTTGCTGCGGAAGATGCTTGCGCGCGACGGCTGCGACCATAGTGACGCCTTTCAAACTTTAACCTCGCGCATGATCTTTTCCGAAAACCGGTTCCCACTTTTCGGGATCATGCGCAGAATTCAGCCAGACGCAGGCCGGTGAATTGCCAGCGCGCGGGTGGATAGAAGAAATTGCGATAACTCAGGCGTTCATGCCCCTCCGGCGTTGCCAACGAAGAGCCGCGCAACACCATCTGGCTGACCATGAACTTGCCGTTGTATTCGCCGAGTGCGCCTTCAGCGGCGCGGTAGCCCGGATACGGTAGATAGGCACTGCGCGTCCATTGCCAAGTGATGCCGAATGCATCCGCGATCACGCCCGCGTGCGCCGCCACTTCCCACTCCGCCTCGCTTGGAAGGTGCTTGCCTGCAAAGCGCGCGAATGCCTCGGCTTCAAAATAGCTGATGTGCATGACCGGCGCGGACGGGTCGACGGGTTTCAAGCCCGCCAACGTCATGACATGCCACACGCCGTCCTTCTGCCGCCAATAGCCGGGCGCCTGCCAATCCTCCGCCTGCACCGTCGTCCAGCCATCCGAGAGCCAGAGTGCGGGCGTCGCGTAGCCGCCGTCCGCAATGAACGCGAGCCATTCCGCATTGGTAACGAGGTGACGGGCCATCCGCACATGCGGAATGAGTTCGTCATGACGCGGAGTCTCGTTGTCGAAGCAAAAACTATTGCCGTCGGCGCCCACCGCATGAATGCCCGCGGGCACGTCAACATAGCCGCGCGGACCTTGCGTGGGACGCGGCGCCTGCCACTGTTCATCGTAGACGGGATCGGTGGGGTTCTGCGCAAAAGCGTGCAGGATGTCGGTGACGAGCAGTTCCTGATGCTGCTGCTCGTGATGCAAGCCAATTTCGACAATTTCGAAAACGCGCGCGGCTTCAGCCGACGGGACCTGTTCGATCAGCCGCTCAACCGCCGCGTCGACATGCGCGCGATAGGCCGTAACGTCCTCGCCATTGGGCCGCGTGATCAGGCCGCGTTGTGGCCGTGCGTGCCGCGGACCGGCGGCGACGTAGTACGAATTAAACAGAAAGGGAAAGCGCTGGTCGAATATCTTGTACGACGGGTCGTGGGGCACCAGCAGAAACTGTTCGAAGAACCAGGTGACGTGCGCGCGATGCCATTTCGTCGGGCTTGCGTCGGCCATCGACTGCACGATTTGGTCTTCGGCCGACAGATGAGCGGCGCGGGCTTCGGTCTCGGCCCGCACGCTCCGGAATGCCTGCACCCAGGCGCGACGCGCCTCGTCGACCGACCTTTGCGCCCTCGGCGCCGGCCCACCGCGTGGAGCCGACGACATTGCGGTACGCGCCATGAGGGAGCCTCCGTCACAATACAAAGGGCTTCGGCAGTCGATGTACGTACGGATTACGACGATCTATGGGTGCAATTGTTCCATCGCATGGTGGCAGGGGCAACCTCGAATTACCGCATGATCGATGCCTGACACGCTTGTGATGGGTTCGTAACGACGTCAAAAAATGGCGATTTTTGTCGAAAAACCGTCCAAATCATCGTCGATCGCCGGAGATCGGATTTGGTAGCGGGGGAGGGACTTGAACCCCCGACCTCCGGATTATGATTTCGCTGCTCTAACCAGCTGAGCTACCCCGCCATTCCGAAACAACGTGCCGGAACGAGCGCGATATAGGGAGGGCCCGCAAACACTGTCAAGCAATCGGCCGAAAAAGCCGTTCCGCTGACTGTTACTTCGGCTGAACCGATGGGTCGCCGCCAGGGCTGCCCGGCGGAGGAATGACCGGCATATTGCCGCCGGGCGGGGTCGGCTGCTTGATCTCGGAATCGATGTGTTCGGGCGGACAGATCACGCCGCCGGAGCGGGCGAGCTTGTCACTGAGATTGCCCTTTCCATCCTGCCGCTGCGCGTCGGCCTCGCCACCCTTCCCCACGGTGCTCTGCGTGTCCGAATGCGTGCAGGCATCGGGGTCGAGTTGTTCGGTCTTGGGTGCAACCGGCATTTTTGTTTGTGGCGGAGCCTGCGCCAGCGTCACCGCCGGCAGCAGCAGCGCCGTCATCGCCAGGCCAAGAATGCGGATATTTCGCACCATCGCACGCTCCCTTGTTGCGCACGCGTCTTGCAGCGCGACCAGACAACGGCTTGGCGTGAGCGAGAGTTCCGTCTTACGGCGTGCGCAGCCGTTCAAAGCGGATCAGGGAGAAATGCCCCAGCGGCGGCATCGGCTTGTGCTCGACTAACCGGACACCGCCATGGTGTTCGGCCCATGCGCTCAGGCGGCCAAAGCGGAATTCCGGCCGCCAGCCGAGCCGGCGCGCGATCGGCGCAAAGCAAATCTCGAACACGCGGCGTGCGCCCTGCTCCGCCCCGATATGATTGACGAGGATGATCTCGCCGCCCGGGCGGATCACGCGCGCAAATTCGTTGAGCGTCGTTTCCGGGTTGGGCACCGCGGTTATGACGAATTGCGCCACCACAACATCAAAGGACTGGTCGGGCAGCGCCATGCGTTCGGCATCCATCACCGCCAATGCCTCGATATTTGTAAGGTTTTGTTCGGCGACGCGTTCGTGCGCCTTGCGAAGCATCGGTTCCGACAGATCGATGCCCACCAACCGGTTATTGCTGGCGTAGTCGGGCAACGAAATCCCGGTACCGACGCCGACTTCAAGAATGCGGCCGCCGGCCGGACCGCAGGCATGCTCGGCCGCGGCTATGGCCGCGCGCCGACCCGCATCGAACACCGCGCCGAAGACAAGGTCATAAACCGGCGCCCAGCGCGCATAAGCGCGCTCCACGCTCGATTTGTCGATATCCGCCCCCATGCAAAGAATTCAACCGCGCAACGCGGACGCAGCCATCTGCACTTCGCCGGCGCGCTGGTCGTCCGCCGTCGCGACCGCAGACTTGATAAACCCACCACCGAGAACGCGTGCCTGACCCTCAGCCCGCGTCGTAGAATACGCATGCCTGGCCGGGTGACACGCCATGCTCGCCGTCGACCAGTTCGACTTCGCAGCCATTGGCGCCGTGCCGCAACCAGGCCGCTTGCGGCGGGCGCGTGGAGCGCACCTTCACGAAAACTTCGCGGCGATCGTCCGCAAGCGCTTCTTCAATACTGCCTTCGCCAATCCAGTTCACGTCGCGCAGCACGATGCGGCTCATGCGCAGCGCCTCGCGGGGACCGACCACGACGCGCCGGCCGTCGGCGTCGAGCCGCACTACATAGAGCGGCGTGCCGGTCGCAACACCCAGGCCGCGGCGCTGACCGACGGTGAAGTGAATAATTCCGGAATGACCGCCGAGCACCTTGCCGTCGAGATCGACGATGTCGCCGGCTTCCGCGGCGCCCGGCTTCAGCCGTTCGATAATATCGGCATAATGACCGGACGGCACAAAGCAGATGTCCTGGCTGTCGTGCTTGTCAGCGACCGCAAGGCCGAAGCGGCGCGCAAGTTCACGCGTCTCGGCCTTCGTGCGTTCACCGAGCGGGAAACGCAGAATATCGAGCTGCTCGCGCGTGGTGCCGAAGAGAAAATAGCTTTGATCGCGCTCCTCATCGCGTGCGCGGTAGAGCGCGCGTCCGCCATCCGGCAAGCACCGCGAAGCGATATAGTGCCCGGTGGCCAAAACCTCGGCTCCCAACTCACGCGCGGTGCTGAGCAGGTCACGAAACTTGATCGACATGTTGCAGTCGACGCAGGGAACCGGCGTTTCGCCATGGATGTAGCTTTCGGCGAAGCGATCGATCACTGCCTCTTTGAAGCGGCTCTCGTAATCGAGCACGTAGTGCGGGATGCCGATACGCTCGGCAACGCTGCGCGCGTCATAGATATCTTGGCCTGCACAACAGGCGCCCTTGCGATGGATAGCGGCGCCGTGGTCATACAATTGCAGCGTCACCCCGACCACGTCGTAACCTTCCGCCTTGAGCAAGGCAGCCGTCACCGATGAGTTGACACCGCCGGACATGGCGACGACGACGCGGGTGTCTTCAGGCCGACGGTCGAGATCGAGGCTGTTGCGCATAGCTCTTCTTACTACAGGTGGCGATCGGTGGCGTACAATGCGAGCCATTCCACCCGGCAAAACTTGCCGTTTTGGCTGCCGCGGAGTGCCGGGCGGCACGCATGGCCCGCCGTCCGCGCTTTTTATAGTGGTTTGAATTTAAACAGGAATTTGACTTTTCGGAGGCTGGCCTGACGATTGCAGATCAAGCGGCAGTAATCCGGAGGACTTCCAGTGCCGCAAGTTGCGTCCGATCCGACTATTCATGTCCATAATCCTCATCTGCCGCGTTCGCCCCGTTCCGCACCGCCATCCGACCGGGCGCCTTCGCCTTTCGAGAGCCTGATCGACGACGGATCTCCGCCCGCCGACCAATCGGCGCCTGCGCCGACCGACAACAAGGTCGCAGCGGCCGACGGCCCCCAGGCTCCCGCCAAGACCAATGACTCAAAAGCACCGGTGGCAAACGACGCCGCTCCTGCAACCAAACCCGACGATGACGCCTCGGCCGGCAAGCCGGAGAATGACAAGCCCACATCCGACTCCAAGGTCGCCGCGGATGCGAAGTTGGTCGACGGCGCCACGACTGGTGACAGTCCCAAGACCGAGAGCGACGACAAGCCGGTCGATGGACAAAAGTCCGATAAGCCGGCCACCACGGCATCACCGGCCATTGTACAAACGACGAATACTGCTGACGCAATTGCAGTCGCGCCAACGTCGGCGCCGGCACCGACTCCCGTCCCTGTTCAGGACGATCAAGACAGTGGATCGCAACAGATTGCGCTCGCCGCAGAATCCGGGGTTCAACTGAAGGCCTCCGACGCGGGCATGCCGAAACCGGTGGCAGGAAAACAAACCGACGCCAAAAAGCAGGTGGATGCAGATCAACAAGTCGACACTGATCAGTCCACCGACCAGACTCCGGACGGAACACAATCGACAACAAAGGCCACGCAAGAGCCTCATGTCGACAAGCCCCAATTCACTGTCAACCCAACGGACAAGGACCACGTCGCCGACGCCCGTGGTGAACCTGCCGCCAACGGCCATCACGGCAATTCAGATGTTGCGGTCCAAGTTTCAGCCGACTCCAGCACCGCCGCCCCGAAAATAATCGCCGATACCGGCGCTCAACCAAGCGTCCAGACAACGACAACTCATGCTGCTTCGGACGCAGCCGCACCGGCGACTCTGGTTTCACAGCCGGGCCCGCAGGCAGCAGCAATCCCCCTCGCCGGCGTTGCGCTGGAAATTGCCAGCAAGGCCCTCGCGGGCAAAAACCGTTTCGAGATCCGCCTCGATCCACCGGAACTTGGCCGCATCGAGGTTCGTCTCGATGTCGACCGGGACGGCAACGTCACCTCGCGCATGACCGTCGATCGCGCCGATACGCTCGATCTGTTGCGGCGCGATGCAACCGGGCTCGAGCGCGCGTTGCAGGATGCAGGCCTCAAGACCTCAGACAATAGCCTACAATTTTCGCTACGCGATCAATCGATGGGCCAGCAGCAATCCAATGCAGGCCCCGACGCCGCACAATTGATCGTCACCGACGACACACTGCCTCCGATCGATGTCATCCCGCAGAACTATGGCCGTCTCGCCGGAACCGGCGGCGGCCTCGATATCCGGGTCTAAGGATCAGCCATGACCGCAGTCGCACCCATTTCCACGACCGGCACGACCTCCTCCACCGTTTCGACGGCGCTCGACAACACCGAGATTGCCAGCAATTTCACCACATTCCTCCAATTGCTGACGACCCAGCTGAAGAACCAGAACCCGCTCGATCCGCTCGACACCAACCAGTTCACCCAGCAACTGGTGCAATTCGCGCAGGTCGAACAGCAGATGAAATCGAATGACCAGCTCTCGAGCCTGGTCTCGCTTGAAAAGAGTGCGCAGGCGAGCACGGCGCTTGCCTATGTGGGCGCAACCGTTGTGGTGGATGGCTCTACCGCGGCGCTGACCAACGGCAACGCGACCTGGAATCTCAACGTCACCAAGCCTTCAACGGCGACTATCACGATCAAGGATTCCACGGGCCAGAACGTTTTCACCGGCACCGCCGGAGTCAATCCAGGAACACAGACGTTTGTCTGGAATGGCCGCGGCAACGACGGCCGCATCTGGCCGGATGGCAACTACACGCTTACGGCCACGGCCGTGGATGCCAGCAATCAGTCAGTCGCGATTTCGACCGAGGTACAGGCCGTCGTGGATTCGGTCGATCTCTCGCAGAGTCCGCCGGTCATGTCGATCAACGGCCAAAACTACACGCTCGACAAGATCAAACGCGTGGTCCGGCAGACCACGTCGTAGAGAATCTAGGCGCCGCACGTATCTCGCGGCGGCGCCTACCGGGCAAGAACCCCACCCGGCGTTACCACCGCAAACTCGACTTCCGCGCCATATCACCAGAAAAACGGGCGCTTTGCCCCTAAACCGGGGCAGCACCGGTGCCCGGTGAGCCGTCCCATCCGTAACCAAAAGATTACCGGAACCCCGGCAAACATTGCCCGATGCATTTGGCATGCTTAGGCAAATTTTAAGCCGTGACCTGTAGTTTTTGATCAGTAACTGCCAGTCGAGTTAGTTTTTGTGAGTACACCAATGACCGAACCCCATCGCCCGAGGGTCAAATACGTCATCGGGCCTGATGGTAGTCCGCTGACCATCGCGGATTTGCCGCCGCCGACAACCAAGCGCTGGGTCATCCGCCGTAAGGCAGAGGTGGTCGCAGCGGTGCGTGGCGGCCTGTTGTCCCTTGAAGAGGCCTGCGCGCGCTACACGCTTACGGTGGAGGAATTCCTCTCCTGGCAGTACTCGATTGACCAGCATGGCCTCGCTGGGCTGCGTACCACGCGCATACAGCAGTATCGCCAGTAAGCCCGTCTCCATCATCCGTGCGCGCCGGCCTCGCGGCCGGCGTTTTTATTTGTACGGCCATGGGCGGATCGCCGCCGGACGTCCGAATTGTTTTGGCGGCCGCCGGCCCGCATTAACCGGACGCTAACCTTAAACTGGGCAAATCTTGCCGAGTGAGGCGCATGCTGCGCGCCCAATGCGGGTAGGACAAAACCGGTGCAAGGTTTCTTCGACTTTGTGAAGTCGCTGGGTGCTGCACGAATGGCGGCGATGGCCGCGGTCACGCTCGCCCTGATCGGCTTCTTCTCATTCCTGATGATCCAGATGACGACACCGCAAATGGTGCCGTTATTCACCGACCTTCCACCTGACGACAGCGCCTCGATCATCAAGGACCTGGAACGCCAGGCGGTGCCCTATCTGCTCAAGAACGACGGCACGATCATCCTGGTGCCGCAGGATAAGGTCGCCCGGCTGCGCATGAAACTTGCCGAATCCGGGCTGCCGAAGGGCGGCGGCGTCGGCTACGAGATTTTCGACAAGACCGATGCGCTCGGCTCAACAACCTTCGTCCAGAACATCAACCACCTGCGCGCGCTGGAAGGCGAACTCGCCCGCACGATTCGCAGCATTGACCGTGTGCAGGCCGCACGAGTGCACCTGGTGCTCCCGGAACGGCCACTGTTCTCGCGCGACAAGGTGGATGCTTCGGCGTCGATTGTGCTCAAGGTCCGCGGAACGCTCGAACCGCAGCAGGTACGGGCCATCCGTCACCTGGTCGCGACCGCGGTCAACGGCATGCGGCCGGAACGCGTTTCGGTGATCGATGAGACCGGGAAGCTGCTCGCCGATGGTGCAACGCCAGACAATCCGATGAACGGCGCGAGCTCGGATGAACGCAAGCTCGCCTATGAGAATCGTTTGCGCAATGAAGTTGAAGCCATCGTTTCGTCCGTGGTTGGCCCCGGGCATGCGCGCGTGCAGATCAATGCCGACTTCGACATCAACCGGATTACCCAGACCTCGGACAAATACGACCCTGACGGACGCGTGCTGCGTTCGAGCCAGACGCGCGAAGAACAATCGGCGACGACTGACAACAATCAGGGCGCGGTATCGGCCGGCACCGAATTGCCCGGCGGCAAGCAGCAGGCCGACGGCGCGTCCAAAGGCGACAACAGCCGCAAGACCGAGGAAATCGTCAATTACGAAATTTCGCGCATCACAAAGACCGAAGTGACCGAGGCCGGACGGATCAACCGCATTTCCGCGGCCGTGCTCGTCGACGGCAACTACACCAAGAATGACAAAGGCGAACTGGCCTACCAGCCCCGCCCGAAGGAAGAAATCGACCGCATCGCCGCGCTGGTCCGCTCCGCCATTGGCTTCGACGCCAAGCGTGGAGACCAGGTAGAGGTGGTCAACCTGCGCTTCGCCGAAACGACCCCGTCGCCGATCAATGAGGCGACCGGATGGATGAGTTACCTGCAATTCACCAAGGACGACATCATGCGCGGCGCCGAGATGGGCGTCATGGCGCTGCTCGGCCTTGTCGTCATGTTCATGGTGGTGCGCCCGCTGGTGCGCCGCATCATCACGCCGGAGGGCATGCAGCCCGGCCAGGTGGTGCTGAACCCGGTCCTTGCCGCCGTGACAGACGGTTCCGGCGCCGGCGCAGCGGCTGCAGCCTCTGGCGGCGGTGGCGGCAACGTCAATATCGGTGGTGGCGGGAGCATCACCTCGACCGGCGGCCCGAACGTTTCGATCGTCGGCGGCGACGAAGCCGTCGCCATCTCGAACCGCACTTCGGCGATGATCGATATCGCCAAGGTTCAAGGCCAGGTGCACGCCCAATCGGTACAGAAGGTCGGTGAGCTTGCCGACAAGAACCCGCACGAAGCGGTGTCGATCATCCGCAACTGGCTCCACGAGGACGCAGCCTAAGCCATGCCATCAGCCTATGCCGAGAGCATAAAAGACAAGAACAAAGTAGTCCGCGATGACATCGGCGGACTAATGGCCGAGCTTTCGAAGCGGCCGGCGGCGCCGGAGCGCACACGCAAGCTCAGCGGCCCTGAACGCGCTGCCGTACTCATGCTGTCGCTCGGCGAACAATACGGCGCCAAGATATTCAGCATGCTCGACGACGATGAGCTGCGCGAAATATCCATCGTGATGTCCTCGCTCGGCACCATCGAGGCTGAAGCAGTCGAGCAATTGCTGCTGGAATTCGTCGGCCGCATGTCGGCCTCGGGCGCGCTGCTCGGCAACTACGACGCGACAGAACGGCTGCTCAAGCAATATCTCCCGCCCGAGCGCGTCGGCGGCATCATGGACGAGATACGCGGCCCGGCCGGCCGCAACATGTGGGAGAAGCTCGCCAACGTCCAGGAAGAGGTGCTGGCGAACTATCTGAAGAATGAATACCCGCAGACCGTCGCAGTCGTACTATCGAAATTGCGTCCGGAACACGCCGCCCGCGTCCTGTCGATCCTGCCGGAAGACCTTTCGCTCGACTGCGTCAACCGCATGCTGAAGATGGAAGCCGTGCAGAAGGAAGTGATCGAACGCGTCGAACAGACGCTGCGCACCGAATTCATGTCCAACCTGTCGCAGACCCGCCGCCGCGATGCTCATGAAGTCATGGCGGAAATCTTCAACAATTTCGACCGGCAGACGGAAACGCGTTTCCTCACCGCGCTGGAAGAGGACAACCGCGACGCAGCCGAACGCATCAAGGCGCTGATGTTCACCTTCGACGACCTGGTCAAGCTCGATGCCGGCTCGGCGCAGACACTGATGCGCAACATCGACAAGGACAAGCTCGGCGTCGCCCTCAAGGGCGCCAACGAAGCCGTACGACAGTTCTTCTTCACCAACATGTCCAGCCGCGCCGCCAAGATGCTCGTGGAAGACATGCAGGCCATGGGCCCGGTCCGGCTGCGCGACGTCGACGAGGCACAGGCGATGCTGGTCAATACGGCCAAGGATCTGGCGGCGAAAGGCGAGATCATTATCGCCAAGAGCCGCGGCGAGGACGAATTGATCTACTGATGCACGCATGATCCCGGTCATGCGCAAGGACAACTGAATGAAAGCGACGGCCAAATATCTGTTCGACGAGGACTTCGCGTCCGGCGAAAAGCCGACCATCACGATGGTCGAGCACGAACGCCGCCGTGCGGATGCCGAATTGCAGGCCTATCGCAGCGGGTTTGACGCCGGCCAGGAGCAGGCCAAGCAGGAAGCGGCGCAACGCATAGCAGAAACCCTGGCGGTGATTTCCGACGGTCTTGCCCGGCTCGACGGCGCGCTCACGTCGATCGAGACGCGGCTGGAAACCGAGGCCGTGGAAGTCGCCGTTGCGGTCGCGGCCAAGCTCGCCCCGGCCTTGATTGCGCGCGAGCCGTTCGCGGAAATATCGGCACTTGCGACCGAATGTTTTCACCATCTGGTGTCGGCACCGCATGTCTCAGTACGCGTGGGGCCCGCCACTTACGAGATTGCCAAGGAAAAAATCGAGCAGATCGCGCGCGCCGGCGGTTTCGAGGGGCGGCTCGTGTTCACACCCGATGAAACACTGGCGCCAGGCGATTGCCGCATCGAATGGGCCGACGGTGGCATCACCCGCGATCAGTCTGCAACAGCTTCGGCCGTCGACGAGATGGTCAGCCGCTACATTTCGGCGCGTAACGCGCCGGCCGCATAGGAATTCGGGAGACCACAGCTATGAGTGACGACGACACCAAGGTACCGCTTCCCGACCTGGAGAACGCCGGCGACGTGCAAATGGTCGCCGATGCAGCTCCGCTGGCGCCGTCGGATCCCGACTCGGTCAATCGCGGGGCTGCCGACCTCGAGGCGGTGTTCGACGTCCCGGTCCAGGTCTCGGCGGTGCTCGGCCGGGCCCGCATGGAAGTCGGCAATCTGCTCAAGCTCGGACCCGGTGCCGTGCTCGAGCTCGACCGCAAGGTCGGCGAGGCAATCGATATCTACGTCAACAATCGGCTCGTCGCACGTGGCGAAGTCGTCCTCGTCGAAGACAAGCTCGGCGTGACCATGACGGAAATCATCAAGGCGGACCACAACTGATGCGCTCGTTCATCCGCCATTTTTCTCGAAGGATACGGAGCTAAGCCATGCGACTCCTGATCGTCGGCACGCTCGGCGGCCAGCTCACCACCGCGACCAAGCTCGCGATGGACAAGGGCGCCAACGTTACCCACGCCGAAAGCAACGAGCAGGCCCTCGCCGTGCTGCGGTCCGGCCGCGGCGCCGATTTGCTGATGGTCGACGTGACGCTCGACATCCGCGATCTGGTGGCGCGCCTCGACGCCGAGCGGATCCATGTCCCCATTGTTGCCTGCGGTGTCACGAATGACGCACGGGCCGCTGTCAACGCCATCCATGCCGGCGCGAAAGAATACATTCCGCTGCCGCCTGACCCCGATCTGATCGCTGCAGTCCTCGCCGCTGTGACCGACGACAGGCGCGAGATGATTTACCGCGACGACTCCATGGCGAAGGTCGTCAAGCTCGCACAGCAGATTGCCGGCTCGGATGCCTCGGTGCTCATCACCGGGGAAAGCGGCACCGGCAAGGAAGTCCTGGCGCGCTTCGTCCACAGCCGCAGCACCCGTTCGAAGAAACCGTTCATCACCGTCAATTGCGCGGCGATACCGGAAAACCTTCTCGAATCCGAGCTGTTCGGCCACGAGAAAGGCGCCTTTACCGGCGCGCTCGCCCGCCGTATCGGAAAATTCGAGGAAGCAAACGGCGGCACGTTGCTGCTCGACGAAATCTCCGAGATGGAGGTCCGTCTGCAGGCCAAACTGCTGCGCGCGATCCAGGAACGTGTGATCGACCGCGTCGGCGGCGGCAAACCGGTGCCGGTCGACATCCGCATCATCGCGACATCGAACCGGAATCTCACCGATGCGGTGCGCGAGGGAAAATTCCGCGAGGATCTCCTGTTCCGACTCAACGTCGTCAACCTGAAGATCCCGCCCTTGCGGGAAAGGCCGGCTGACATCAGCGAACTGGCCCAGCATTTCATCAAGAAATATTCGCTGATCAACGGATTGGCCCTGCGTCCGCTGTCGGGCGAGGCGCGCCGGGCGCTCAATTCCAATCGCTGGCCGGGCAATGTCCGCGAACTCGAAAACACCTTGCACCGAGCCGTGCTGCTCTCGACCGGTGCAGAAATCGGCGTCGACGGCATCCTTTCGCCGGATGGTGCACGCCTCGATCAGGCGCGCGGCACCGACCTTGCCGCCCATGCCGCCCTGGCAGCAGAGCAGGTCACTCGCAACCTGGTCGGCCGCACCGTAGCCGAAGTCGAGCGCGACCTGATCCTGGAAACGCTCAAGCATTGCCTCGGCAACCGCACCCATGCCGCGAATATTCTCGGCATCTCGATCCGCACGCTGCGCAACAAGCTGAACGAATATGCCGCGGACGGCTCGCCGATACCGCCGCCGCATGGCGGTTCGGAGCTCAGAGGTGCCGCCTAAATTCCCTGTGATGGCGGCTATTGAGCGATTGTCGAATCCATTGTCGCAAGCCTAGGCTACCGGGACCAATTCAGGCCGGGGGGCCGCCATGGATGTCGACTTCTGGCCGCTGCTGTTCCGATTTCAGGGCCGCATCAATCGCGCCAAGTACTGGATTGCAACCGTCACTTATATTTCGGTGACGATCGCACTCGTCGGGCTGGGGTTCTTTTTTCGCTTCGACACAATTTTTTTCGTCATCGCCGCGGTCGCGTTTATCGCAGTGACGGTGTCCGGTATCGCGGTCGGCATCAAACGGTTGCACGACCGTGACATGAGCGGCTGGTGGCTGCTGGTGTTTTATCTTCTGCCGGCCGTGCTCGACGGCATTGGCCGCGCACTTGGTGTTCCGGTTATTTTCAGCCTGGCAGGATCGGCGATCTCGATCTGGGCACTGGTGGTCCTCGGTTTTCTTCGCGGGACAAACGGCGCCAACCAGTATGGCCCAGATCCGCTCGGCGCCTGACAAAAAAAGCCCGGCGTGAGCGCCGGGCTTTGCAATTTGACGATCGGCTTGGATCGCGCTGGCTAGTCGTGTCCCGCGCTACCCGTTTGTTTTTCGTCTTTGTCCCGCATGGTGTCGAGCTCAACCGCCTTGGCGATGAGTTCATTGCGGATAGCTTCCAGGCGTTCGATCAGCGCACGTCCTTCGCGCGCCAGCCCCGAACACCGGTCGGCCGTCTCAATCAAGTATTCCTCGGTCTTCAACATGATATCTCCGTGAGGGATTTGACCGGGGATATGCATGATATTCGGCGCAATTCAAGGTTGTTTTTGTCATAGCCCCCGCACAATCACGCAACGCATGATATTAGTTGGTAGTCCAACTACTTAGGCGAAACCCAAAATGCCGCATGTGTATAAAATTTGCCCGGTGGCGTTATGGCGAGAGGCCGAGCGCAGCGGCGTGTTTCGGGGTTCTGAAGTCGATCGCCACGACGGGTTCATCCACTTCTCAACGGCGGCGCAGGTCGCCGAAACCGCGGCAAAGCATTTTTCCGGCCAGGCGGACTTGCTGCTCGTGCGGATCAATACCGCCAACCTCGGCGAACAATTGAAATGGGAGCCTTCGCGCGGCGGCGCGCTATTTCCTCACCTGTACGGCGAGCTCGCCCTCTCGGCGGTGGCGCAAGTCGATCCGCTGCCGCTTGGTCCTGACAAACGCCACATCTTCCCGCCTCTGGTCGAGTGAATGGCAGAGAGCGAGAGCGGTAATTGTCGCTGCGCCGATAAAGCCCTAGATTGCGCTGCAACCGCCGCGAACCCTGTGCCCATTGGATGGACCTCGACGCCAATCGCAGCCTGATCGCCGCCGCGCTTGGCCGGATTCCGGCGGGCGACCGCACGGCATTGCAGACGGTCTATCGCCTCACCTCGGCGAAGCTTTTTGGTGTCTGCCTGCGTATCTTGGGTGAGCGCGGTGAGGCGGAGGACGTGCTGCAGGAGGTCTATGTGACGGTGTGGCGCAAGGCCGCCGATTTTGACGCCAGCCGGGCGAGCCCCATGACCTGGCTGATTGCGATTGCACGCAATCGCTCAATCGACCGTCTGCGCGCCTCGCGTCAGAGCCGAAACGTGGCTCCGATCGAGCAGGCTGCCGAGATCGCCGACAGCGCGGCAACGGCCGATCGTGCCCTCGAAGGACTTCAGGAGCACACACGACTGCACGGTTGCCTCGACGGGCTCGCGTCGCACGAACGCACGGCCCTGCGCGGCGCATTTTTTGACGGCAATACCTACGAAGATCTGGCGGCGCGCATGACCGTACCGCTCGGCACCATGAAGAGCTGGATCCGGCGCGCGATGATCAAGCTGAAGGCCTGTTTGGAGCAATGAGCGACACATTCGACCATAGCGGTCTGCCCGACGAAGAGCTGCTCGCCGCCGAGTATGCCCTCGGCGTGCTTTCGGGCGCCGACCGAGCCGCCGCCGAACAGCGCGTTGCGCGCGACCGCGCCTTTGCGCTGCTGGTGGCGGAATGGGAGCAGCGGCTTGCACCATGGGCTGCGGAGATCGCGGAAGTCGCCCCGCCTGCGCAGGTCTGGGACCGGATTGCAGGCGCCCTGCCCGCGCAAGCGCAACGCAGCAGCCTTTGGCAGAGCCTCGCCTTCTGGCGCGGACTGAGTCTTGCGGCCGGTACGCTCGCCGCCGCCTGTCTCGCGGCACTGATTTATCTCGGCCCGCTGACGCAGCAGCAGCCGCTGGTCGCAATGATCGAAGGCGATGGCCACCGTCATTTCGTCGCGACCATCGACACCAGGCGCGGCACGGTCGCCGTGGTGCCCGCGGCCTTCAGTGCCGACGCGACCCGCGTTCCGGAACTGTGGCTCATTCCCGCCGATGGCAAGCCGCGCCCCGTGGGCCTCCTGCGCGCCGACCAGGCGGTCACGCTGACCCTGCCCGCCGACCTGTCTGCATTGGCAAAAGGCAATGCGGTACTGGCGGTCTCGCTTGAACCGCCAGGCGGCTCGACCACCGGCCTGCCGACGGGGCCGGTGATTGCCACCGGCAAGCTCACGTCTCTGTGAACATGCATCTCTGAGAGCGGAGCCTCCGTAGCTCCGATGTCTCCGCCAATTCAGGGATTGGGGACGTCACACAGAGCAACGGAGAACCAACATGAAAAGCATCTTCAACATCGCCCTGGCCGGTTGTGCCGCCGCGGCGCTCGCAATCAGCCTCGGCGCGATGGGTCCGGCATTCGCGCAGATGAAGGAAAAGGAAAAGACGGTCAATGTCGGCGGCGCACCGATGTATCCCAGCAAGAACATCATCCAGAACGCCGTCAACTCGAAGGACCACACCACGCTGGTCGCCGCTGTGAAGGCCGCCGGCCTGGTCGACACATTGTCCGGCACTGGGCCATTCACTGTGTTCGCGCCAACCAACGAAGCTTTTGCCAAGCTGCCCGCCGGCACAGTCGAAACCTTGCTCAAGCCCGAGAACAAGGCGCAGCTCACCAAGATCCTGACCTGCCATGTGGTCGCGGCTAATGCGATGTCATCGGCGATCAAGAAGATGATCAATGACGATGGCGGCATGCATTCGGTGAAGACCGTTGGTGGCTGCACCTTCACGGCCAAGATGAAGGGCGACAAGCTCATCCTGGTCGATGGCAAGGGCCACGAAGCCGCGGTCACGATTGCCAATGTGAAACAGTCGAACGGCGTCATTCACGTGATCGACACCGTGCTGTTGCCGGGCTGATTGTCCTCTGACGTCCGGCAACTTGGCGCCTGAACAGCGCCCGAAGGTCCTCTCCCTCTCCCCGGGGAGAGGGCCGCTCGTTTTGCAGCGGCTATCGCACCGTCACGTTGACTTTGACTGACGCGTGTTCGGGATTTCCATTGCGTCTTCCATCAATCGCAAAAACAAACGTATCTTCGCCCTTAAAGCTGGAACGGGGGCTATAGAACACCGAATTCCCCGACACCGTTGCGACGCCATTGCGGGGCGCGGTTGCGATCGTGATGGAATGGACCTCCGACGTCCGAAAGGTCCGCCGAAAAACAAGACTGCACCGACCGCCCTCGGTGGTCATGTAGGCGCTCGTTTCAACGCCCCAGACGAACCGCCAATTCGCCACCGAACAGGCGGCTTCCGCCCGCGCGGCAAAACAACTCAGCAAGGCTACCAGAACATACAAAGCGCGCATGATCAGCCCTCCAGAGGCGCCAGTTTGCCCCGCCCATCGGTATTCGTTAACCAGCCGCTAACCATAAAATGGGCAAATATTGCCGGGGGATAGGGTACTCATCCACCACGGCACTCTACTCCGGCACCGGCAGCGGTGCCCACGTCCGGTTTAAGAACGAAAGTATTTATCCGCGTCCGCGCCGCCCGGGATCGGCGGCCGTGCATGCCCCCAACGGGGCCACAGTGCGCGCGGCAACAAAGTCACGCATGAGCGACATCACCGCCGCCCCGGCCACCAGCGTCAGCGGCATTAAACTGCCCGGCCTCGGGGATATCGGCGCCTTCTTCAAGCGCGGCGATATCGCGCTCGCTGTCGGCGTGCTCACTATCCTGGTGGTGCTGATCCTGCCGCTGCCGCCGCTGCTGCTCGACTTCGCACTGGCGATATCGATCATCTTCTCGGTGCTGATCCTGATGACGGCACTGTTCATCCACACGCCGCTCGAATTCTCCGCCTTCCCGACCGTGCTGCTGATCGCGACGATGTTGCGGCTGGCGCTCAACCTTGCCTCGACCCGCCTCATCCTCGCGCACGGGCATGAAGGAACCGACGCCGCCGGCCACGTCATCGAGGCCTTCGGCAATTTCGTGATGAGCGGCAACTTCGTGATCGGCATCATCGTATTCACGATCCTCGTCATCGTGAACTTCGTGGTCATCACCAAAGGTTCGGGCCGCATCGCGGAAGTCGCCGCCCGCTTCCACCTCGACGCAATGCCGGGCAAGCAGATGGCCATCGACGCCGAAATGTCGGCCGGCACGATCGACGAGAAGGAAGCGCGCCGGCGCCGTCAGGTGCTCGAGGACGAGGGCGGCTTCTTCGGCGCCATGGACGGCGCATCCAAATTCGTGCGCGGCGATGCCATCGCCGGCCTGCTGGTCGTATTCATCAACGTGATCGGCGGCATGATCATCGGCATCGTGCAACAAGGCCTGTCATTCGCCGACGCCGCGCATTCCTACACGATCCTCACCGTCGGTGATGGCCTGGTGACACAGGTGCCCGCGCTGATCGTTTCGACCGCCGCCGGCCTGCTGGTTTCAAAAGCGGGAATCTCGGGCGCCGCCGACAAGGCGCTCATGAAGCAGCTCTCCGGTTACCCCAAGGCGTTGGGCATGTCGGGTGGCGTCATGCTGGTCATGGCCTTGCTGCCCGGAATTCCGATGATCCCGTTCCTCGCGCTCGGTAGCGGCGCCACCGCCCTCGCCTTTATCTTCGACCGGCGCACCCGGCTCACGGCTGCCGCCGATGTGAAAAAGACCGAGTCCGACGCCAAGACCGCCGCCGCCGATGAGCCGATCTCTGCGGCGCTCAAGATCGACGATCTCAAGGTCGAGCTTGGCTACGCGTTGCTGCCTTTGGTCAACGCACCCGACGGCAGCGACCGCCTCACCGAACAGATCAAGGCCCTGCGCCGCTCGCTCGCGACCGAAATGGGCTTCGTGATGCCGGCCGTGCGCATCCTCGACAACGTTCAACTCGACGCCAACGCCTATGTCATCAAGGTGAAGGAGGTCGAAGCCGGCAGCGGCAAGGTTTGGGCCGGCCAGTTCATGGTCATGGATCCCGCCGGCGGCCAGGTGAAACTGCCTGGCACGCACACGACGGAACCGACCTTCGGATTGCCGGCGACCTGGATCGACGGCGCGTTGAAAGAAGAAGCAACGATGAAGGGCTATACGGTGGTCGACGCCGCCACCGTGCTCTCGACGCATCTGACCGAGCTGCTCAAGAGCAACATGTCGGAGTTGCTCTCCTACGGCGAGGTGCAGAAGCTTCTCAAGGAATTGCCAAAGGAACAGGCCGACCTGGTCAAGGACCTGTCGCCAAACCTCATCACGGTGTCCGGTATCCAGCGTGTCCTGCAGATCCTGCTGGCCGAGCGCGTTTCCATCCGCGATCTGGGCACAATCCTGGAAGGCATCGCCGACGGCGTCCCCGGTTCGCGCAATCCGGTCACGCTTGCCGAACACGTGCGCGCGCGCCTTTCGCGGCAGCTCTGCGCCCAGCACACCAGCCCCAGTGGCTATCTGCCATTGATCGCCCTCTCGGCCAAATGGGAGCAGGCCTTCGCCGAAGCGATGGTTGGCCAAGGTGACGAACGGCAGCTCGCGATGCAGCCATCGCGGCTTTCGGAATTCATCACGTTGGTTCGCGAACGTTTCGAGGAAGCGGCCCGCGAAGGCGAAGCGCCCGTACTGGTGACGTCCTCGAATATCCGGCCGTTCGTGCGCGGCATTGTCGAGCGCTTCCGTGCACAGACGCCGGTGCTCTCGCAGGGTGAAATCCATCCGCGCGCGCGGCTGAAGACGGTCGGCAGTATCTAGCCAAAATAATTTCAATCAGACTGGGAACCAATCCATCATCGGGTGATCCGGCGCGGGCATAATTCCCGCGCGACGGAATGGAACTTTGGCCGCCTCGTGCCGTTGTGTTGGGCAGCGGAACAACGGAGGCAGCAGAATGACGTCACGCAGCAAAATTCTTCTTGGCGCACTGATGGGCGCGAGTGCGCTCGCACTTTCGGCGGCAAGCGCTTCCGCAGCGGTTGCCTGCGTCGGCAACGTCTGCTGGCACACGCACGACCGCTATGAATATCCTTCGCACGCACGCGTTGTCGTTCACGACGACGGCTGGAAATGGGGCCGCCACGAACACTACCGTTGGCGCGAACATGACGGCCGCGGTTACTGGAACGGCCGCCACTGGAAAAGTTGGTGATCACGCCATCGGGCGCGGCTCGACATTGAGAGGCCGCCTTTATTGGCGGCCTCATTTTTCAAGGCATCTGTTGGATTAGCAAAGGGAAACACGGCCATGTCACTCGGAACAATCATCCTTATCGTTCTTGTTATCGCGTTGCTCGGCGGCTTCAGCGGCCTAGGCGGCGGTCCGTTTTACGGCACCGGCTACTATGGCGGTGGCGGCCTCGGTCTCGTGATCGTTATCGTTCTGATTCTGGTTCTGCTCGGCCGACTCTGAAATCGGCGCGGAACCTTTGATCCGCAATTCGGGTTAGACCGTCACGAAGCGACAATCGCTTTTTTTCAAAACGGAGAGTGTCATGGGCTTTGGAAGAGGCGCACTGCTATGGTTGTTGGGAGTACCGCTCCCGATCATCATTATTCTCGCGCTTTTCATGCACCACTAGATGGCGCGCAAACAGTCCGTCGTGAAGCCGAACCGTGGCCGGATCGACGTCTCGGACAAGCAAATGGTGAAGCGCTGGGCAAAAAGGCTTGGCAAAACGCAAAAGGAATTGCTCGCGGCGGTCGATAAAGTTGGCAACAACGCAGAAACCGTCGTCAAGGAATTGCGCACCGAGAGAAATGCCTAGCGAACCCGCTATCATTGAGCACTGGAGAATATATGGCCAAGAAAAAGAGTTTCATGACTAAAGCCAATGCCCAGGTCCTGAGGGCGGCGAGAACTGCAGCAAGCGTGGCGGCCGCCGCCGCCGTTGAATCGGTGATGCAATCCATCATGAGATCTCTGTCGGCCGCCAAAAAGCCGGCGAGGTCGAAAAAGCGGCCGCCTGTACGCAAGGCCACGACGCGAAAATCGGCGGCGAGAAAACGGCGCCAGTAACGCCGCGGCCCGGGGATAGATAAAAGCGCGACCCTGAGCGTCAACCCTCAATCGGACGGCACGCCGCGCGGCACAATCGTGCCGCAATCGCGGCAACCCGCGGTCGCCGCTCACAAATTGCCTAAAATCACAACGATTCAACGATACGTGATGCATCCTTGGGAACTGTGTCGGCGTACCTACGTTAACGGCTCGAAACAGGGTGAACCTTTCGTCGGGTCGGGGCGACGAAAGACCAAGAGCCCCGGAGGACGTCGTTATGAATTGGTCCCTTTACACTGCCGACCGCACCACGCACCTCAAGATCGTCGTGGTCGGGCTAGCCGCAGCGCTGATGATCGCCGTCATCGGCATTTCCGCGCGCGAACTCAATCTCGGCACGGACATCATGACCGCGCAGAGTCCCACCGTGATCAAGGCTGGCGGACCTGTGGTTTTCACCGACCGTAGCGGCCCCACCGTCCGGTAATCCGTTCACGTTTATTCTTCAGCTTCCCCCCGCACTTGACGCGCCGCATCTGCGGCGCGTTTTTTATGACGTGTCGAATCAAGGAAAATGGCCGACAACACGTCGTGATGAAGCGCCATCCTCACCCCTCACGGCCCCAGGCCAGGCTTTGCAGCCTATTGGTCGCCGGCCTCCTGCTGGCTGAGCCCACCGCGCGCGCGCAAGGCGCGCCACCGGCCGCTGCCGCGATTGCCGACTACCAGGCAAAGCTCGCGCAATTTGAGGCGGCGCGCGCGCCCTATGACGCCCAGGCGGCCGCCTATTGGAACGCAATTGCCGAGAAGCGCCGCGGGCGCAATGCGAAACGCCGCGACCATCTGCCGATCGGCATCGACGACTACGTACTCGTCCAACCGCCGGTCTATTCGGGACCGCCCCGCCCGGTTGATCCGCGCACGCCCGGCACGCCGCCACCGGAACGGCCGGACATCCCCGTGGTCGCCGACTTCCTTCACAATGCCGCCGAGCAATTCGGTTTCGTGCCGGATCGGCCGGCCAATGACCTCGACTTCAAGCGCGCTTACGCCCGCGCGGCACTCGCTGCGGGGCTCACCCGCGAACAGATTGTCGGCGTCTATGCATTCGAAACGGGCGGCAACGGCGCTTACAACTCGCAGGCCGGGCTGGTGCCGTACCGGCCGGGCGCGCGGGCGATTTCACCGGCGATCGGCTACAACCAGTTGCTGAGCACAAATTCCGTGTCGCTTCTCGCCGAGCACGGCGGCCGCCTCGCCGCCGCGTTGCGCCAGAAAGCCAATGGACTTGCCGGCACCCCGAAAGTTGCCATGGAGCGCAAGATCGACGCGCTCAAGCGCATGATTGCGTTCAGCCGCACGGTGCCGGAGCGCTGGAGCGAACAGGACCGGCTGGCCAAGACGACCGCCGGTGGGTACGGCATTCACGCCGCGGTGCTCGACATCGACATTGGGCCACTGTTGCAGGTGCAAAAGCTGGTCAACTCGGTGCGCTTCGCGCGCGCCAAGGGCTATTCGGGTCCGCTCACCGCCGCCGAGCTGGAATTGATGAACCTGACCGGGGACAGCACCGGTCTTGACATGATCACGATGCCGCAAGAGTTACGCGCGCGCGTGCCGACGGCAAATTTCTTCCAGCAGCAGGGTTATGAGCGCAACCCCGTGGCGCGGCGCACCGGCGTGGTGGCCAATCTCATTGCCGACATCGAGGCCAAGATGGGCCAAGGCGCGCAGGCGCACGGCGCGCGCGAATTGGCCGCGGCTTTTTAATTTCGGGCGAGTGTCCGCAGTGAATGTTAGCGCTGGTCGCTGGCGATTTCCTCGACCAGATCGACGACACGACGCCGCAGCTTCGAGTCCTTGATGTTGGTGAAGGCCTTGGTCAGGGCCAGGCCGTCGGAACTCGAGAGGAAATCGGAGACATAATCGGCGACCGGGGCTTTCGAGGATCCATCTTCGTTTTGCTTGGCCCCCGACACGCCCTCAAAAAAGAACGCCACCGGCACTTTGAGGATTTGCGCGATGTGCTGGAGCCGGCTCGCGCCAATGCGGTTGGTCCCCTTCTCGTATTTCTGAACTTGCTGAAAAGTGAGGCCGAGTTTTTCGCCGAGTTTTTCCTGGCTCATCGCCAGCATGAGCCGGCGCATGCGTACGCGTGAACCGACATATTTGTCCGTGGGGTTCGGAGCCTTCTTTGCCATCATCTGGATTACCGCAACGGTAAGTTGTTCAAGGGACTTTGGGTTCAGAAATGGCGAAACAAGGATAAGTTGCGCCGAACCAAAGTACATCGCAACGTCCGCGTGCTGTCATTAAAGCGCCGCCGCGTTTTTGTTAGATGGCATCTAACAAGGCGGCCGCGGTAAATTTTTACGGGAGCCTGCTCAAAGCTTATGGCTCAGCCTTCGCCCGTCCCGAGTTGGTTGAAACGTGCCTTCTGCTCGTCTGTCAGCAATCCATAGAACGCGTCCAGCTCCGGCTCTACGAGCTTGATCGCTTCCAGCATGGCGTTGAGCCGCTGTTCCATCAGCGCAATGCGCCCGGGTGGGGTCAGGACCTCTTCCTTGGGGCAATTCGCCTTGAGAAGGGCGGCCGCTTTTGTTGTGGCGTCATTAAGTGAGTCGAGCGCGACCCGCTGGGCATCCGTCGGCTTGAGTGCCTGCGCGATCTTTGCGGCCGGCATGTTCATCGGTTTGATCGTGTCCTCACCGCATGCCTGCGCGAGGTCAATCACCCGGTTGCCGCGACGCGCAGTCCGTGGCTGATCTCCCGGACTGACGACGTTGAAGCGGGCCCTCTGTTCGTCATTCAAGGATTGGTAGAAGTGTTGCAACGGCGGCTGCACGACAGTGATCGCCAGCAACATCGCCGCAACCCGCTTGTGCATCGCGGCGAGTCTTCCTGTCGGCGTGCTTGGAAGCTCCTCCGGACATGCGGCGCGCAACGCGTCCATGGCCTTTCCGGTGGCGTCTTTCAGCGCGGCCAATGCGGCCTGTTGGGCCTCGTTGGGTTCGACCGTCTTCGAAATCTGCTCGATCGGCCAATTGGTCAATGCCGGCACCTGTGCGCCGCACACCACCGTCGCAGTTGTCGACGGCTGCCTTACGTTACGGCCGCGCCGGCCATAGCGGACGCGGCTGGCATAGTCGGGTCCCTCATAGGCGTAAGGCCCGAACATGCCGACATAGAAGTCGTCGTAGGCGTATGGCCAAAACTCGTCATAGGCGTAGGGCCAGAACGTGTAGTCAAGAAAATCCCAATAGGCATAAGGCCAGAACAGCGAGCCGGCCCAGCCGACCGCAATAATCGCGTGGTGGTTGCGCCACCACCATCCGCTACCCGAATGCCAATTCTGGTTGGCAAACCGGCCATGGAAACTGGACCGCGACAGCGCGGCTCCACGGACACCACCGGCCGACGCGAAAGCGCTGTTACGAAGTAACGCGGCGCGCCCCGAACCTCGCACAGATCCGGTCACCAGGTTGCGATTGAGGCTGGCGGTTGAGAAACCAGCGAGCCTGCCATTGCGCGTGCCAAATCCGCGCGATGCGAAAACTCTTGATGATGAGCGGAAGCCCGAGAACGAGCGCGGAATGCCGGCGGAACGCAGCATCGGAGATCCGGATCCTCGCGCAAATCCATTGCCGGAAAACGCGCGGCTGCCGGCGAAACCGGACCGGGCGCCGATTCCGGAAAAGCCACGGACGCCACTGCCGCCGCTAAACGCTCGGGCCCCGCCGCCGCTAAATCCTCGCGCGCCACCGCCAGCCCCGCCTCCACTACCGCCGCCGTGACCGCCGCGCGCCTCGGCGATGGCGATCGAGATCGCGATCGCAAAGAGAGAAATCATGGCAACGGACGCGATCCGTCCGGCCGTGGAGATTTGAGTTTTGCGATGCATTGTCACAACCCACTCCCTTGCCGCGTTGACGCGGACAGTACTGGCGCGGGCCAAAAATGGTTGTTTGTTTCGTATTTTCTTATTCTGGCGCGCGGCCAAATGGCTCAACGATCGAGCCCGGCTTCCCCCATTTCAAATAGCGACTAAGCGAAGGAGCAACTTTGACTTAGCGCAAATCGCCGCCTTGGGGGCGTCAACATTGAGTAAATAAGCAGCCGCCACGCGCCGCCGAGAGGCAGCGCATGGCGGAAAAAGGCAAAGAAAGCTTCGCGTTACGCCGGTGCGCCGCCGGCGGTGAAGCGCAACGCCGCGATGCGGTCGAGCTCGTTCTGCTCACGCGCATTCTCTTCGGCTTTTTCGCGCTGCTGGTCGCGCTCGTCGAGCATCTCGACCTTCTTGAGCTCCTCGAAGGCCTCGCCCAGCGCCGCCTTGGCGTCCTCGAGCTGGACGCGCAGTTCGTCAGTGGAGTGCCGGAGGTTCTCGCGCCGCGTGGTCGCGGCCTTGGCGTAGGTCGGATAGGCAAAATGAGCGGGATCATGGATGCCCGCGCGGTCCTGCTCGACCTTGATCTCGCGCTCGAGCTCGCCCGCGATACGATCGAACTCGGCGATCATCGCCTCGATCTGGGCGACCTTGCGCCGTTTCTCGTCGACCTGAAACTTCTTCAGACGAATGAGGGTTTCGCGTGACTTCATCGACTAGGTACTCCCCGAAGCCCCCGAATAGACGGCCGCGACTGGGCGATGCCAACACGGCCGCGCGCCGGTATTCCGGACCAATCGCGGGGACTGTGCCCCAATAACGTTAGTTTTGTGTTTCTTCGCCGCGCAAAATTCTCTCTAAACGCAGATACCCTTCCGCCATACTCGTTGCTTCTTCCTTACTTTGGGCCAGGAAGGCCTCCAGCGGCTTGTGCAGGGCGATGGCCTCATCGACCTCGGGGCTCGACCCCGTCCGGTAGGCGCCCAGACGGATCAATTCCTCCATGTCCGAATAGGTGGCCATGACCTGGCGCGCCCGATTGATGGCCGGGAGATAGGCCGGATCGGCGGCCCGCGGCATGGTGCGGGAGATGGACTTGAGAACATTGATGGCGGGGTAGCGGCCGCGTTCGGCGATGGCGCGCTCCATGACGATATGGCCGTCGAGGATGCCACGGACCGCATCGGCCACCGGCTCGTTGTGGTCGTCGCCGTCCACCAGCACGCTGAACATGCCGGTGATCGTCCCCTTCTCTGTCCCCGGTCCGGCCCGCTCGAGCAGGCGCGGCAGTTCCACGAAGACTGTCGGCGTATAGCCCTTGGCGGTCGGCGGCTCGCCGGCGGACAGGCCGATCTCACGCTGGGCCATGGCAAAGCGCGTCACCGAGTCCATGAGGACCAGCACGTCCTTGCCGAGGTCGCGGAAGTATTCCGCGATGGCAAGCGTGAGATACGCGGCCTGGCGGCGCATCAACGCCGGCTCATCGGACGTCGACACGACCACCACCGAGCGCGCAAGACCCGCCGCCCCAAGATCATCCTGCAGGAACTCCTGCACCTCGCGGCCGCGTTCGCCGACGAGACCGATCACCGAGATATCGGCCGACACGTTGCGCGCCAGCATGGACAGCAGCACCGATTTGCCCACGCCGCTGCCGGAGAAGATACCCATGCGCTGGCCGCGGCAGACCGTGAGGAAGGTATTGAGGGCGCGTACGCCGAGATCGAGCGGCTCGCCGACCCGCATGCGGGCGTGCGCCGGCGGCGGCGAGCTGCGGTAGGGATAGGGTGCCGGGCCCGGCGGCAGCGGCCCCTGCCCGTCGATCGGTTCGGCGCGGGCATTCACGACCCGGCCGAGCCAGCGCTCGGACGGGCGGATGGCGCCGGCGGCGCTGGAGACCACGGCCCGGCAGCCGCGCCGTACGCCGTCGAGCGCAGCGAAAGGCATCGCGAGCGCGTGTCCGCCCGAGAAGCCGACAACCTCGCAAGGGATCGACCGGCCGGCACCGGTCTCGATGGTCAGCCGCGCGCCGACCGACATGGCATGGATCGGCCCGGCGACTTCCACCATCAGGCCGCGCACGGAGACGACGCGGCCGTAGATCTCGACACCGTCAATGTCGACGATTTGCTCGGCAAGAGCTTTCACGATCGCCCCTTCATGGTCCCGGTGACCGGTCGTAACGACAGGCCGCCACCTTCTCGCGACAGCGCCGCCATAAACCCGTCCTTAGGCTTACCGGTCCTTTGCGTTCCGTTAACTCGGTGTTTACCCGCGTCGTTAATCATTGGGTCATTCGTCCACGGGACTCAGGCTTAGAATCGCCCAGCCAGGACGGAAGGGGCGAGTCTTCAGAGTCGGTTAGGCCCAACTCTTAAACTAGGGCATTAGACAGGACGTGGCCAAAAAACCACTCTCTGGCAACATCTTACGCCGATTCGGGCGCTTCTGCCTACGGCACGCTTGCACGGGAGAATCAGGTTTTGTTAACCATGCCTCGATAGTGTCGATTCGGTTTGTCCCACCGCGTTTTTTTTCAAACTCGCCGCGATTTTGCGGCGTGACCCAAGGGCCCGGTTGCGGCGAGAAGGGGACTTAAATGCGCGTTCTACTCATTGAAGACGACAGCGCGACCGCACAATCCATCGAGCTGATGCTCAAATCCGAGAGCTTTAACGTCTACACGACGGACCTCGGTGAAGAGGGCGTCGACCTCGGCAAACTCTACGACTACGACATCATCCTGCTGGACCTGAACCTCCCCGACATGTCGGGCTTCGAGGTTCTGCGTTCCCTGCGGGTCTCAAAAGTTAAGACGCCGATCCTGATCCTTTCCGGCCTCGCCGGCATCGAGGACAAGGTCAAAGGCCTGGGCTTCGGCGCCGACGACTACATGACCAAGCCATTCCACAAGGACGAGCTGATCGCCCGCATCCACGCGATCGTTCGCCGTTCCAAGGGCCATGCACAGTCGGTCATCAACACCGGCGATCTCGTCGTCAACCTCGACACCAAGACAGTCGAAGTCGGCGGCCAGCGCGTGCATCTCACGGGCAAGGAATACCAGATGCTCGAGCTGCTCTCCCTGCGTAAGGGGACGACGCTCACCAAGGAGATGTTCCTCAATCATCTCTACGGCGGCATGGACGAGCCCGAGCTCAAGATCATCGACGTCTTCATCTGCAAGCTGCGCAAGAAGCTCGCCAACGCCTCCTCCGGCAAGAATTATATCGAGACGGTGTGGGGCCGCGGCTATGTGTTGCGCGAGCCGACAGAGGCCGACGAAAGAATTCCGGCGTAAGCCAGATTTTCCCCCGCGTGGCGTTGTGATTGAGCCTTCGGGCTCTCTCCCATCCAAACTCAAACCCCGCCAGGACGGCGGGGTTTTTTTATTCGGTCCGGTTCCGACTACTGCTGCGGCCGCATCAACTGGGTGATCACGTCTTTCAGCGTGGTCAGATTGAACGGCTTGGTCATGAAAAAATTGGCGCCGGCCGCCATCGCGGCTTCCGCGTGCTGGGCCTCGGAGCTCGCCGACATGATGACCAGCGGGACGCTGCGGATTTTCGGGTCGGCGCGGATTTCCCGCACGAGTTCCAGGCCGTTCATGCCCGGCATTTCACGGTCGGTGATGACGAACAGGAAGGATTTCTCGCGCAGCTTCTGCAGCGCGGTCGGTCCGTCATGAGCCGTTTCGATGTTGGTGAAGCCGCATTTGCGCAGCATCCCGTCCACGATGCGCGTCATCGTGTTGAGGTCGTCGACGACCAGCACCGGATCGACATAGTCGACCAATGGAAGGCCTCCCCCTTCGGGCCATGCTTGCCAATGGCAAGCCCCCACGTGCGCCCAATCGGCGCGCACAGCCCGGCCAGGCTAATTTACATGATTCGTCCGCGTGACGAGACGAACCACCATAAAAACGGGATAATATTTATAGACGCGGAATATTTGCCGCTGCGCCCTTTGCGGCGGCGAAGCGGATCACGTTGTCGGCGCCAGCCTGCGAATTACGTCCATTCGGCACATACAACCCTCGCCTGTCGGCAAGCGGCTTGAACGCATCGGTCAGGCCGATCACGGTCTCGGCGGCGCCGAGCACCAGAAACCCGTCGTCCGCCATCTGCCGCGCGATGCGGTTGAGCACGGCGATCTTGTTGTCCTGGTCGAAGTAAATCAGCACGTTGCGGCAGAAGACGATGTCGAAGGTGCCGAGCGGCGAGAAATCATTGAGCAGATTGAGCGTGCGGAACTGCACCATGCTGCGCAGCTCGGGCGCCATCTGCCAGGATTCGCCATGCTGGCTGAAGAATTTCACCAGCAATTGCACCGGCAATCCGCGCTGCACCTCGAACTGGCTGTAGATGCCCGCCTTCGCCTTCTCCAGAACTTCGGACGCCAGATCGGTGGCGATGATCTCGAAACGATAGCCCGCGACCGCGGCACCCATGCCCTTGATCAACATGGCCAGCGAATAGGGCTCCTGGCCGGTCGAGGCGGCGGTACACCAGATGCGGATGCGCTTCTCGCGCGCGCGGGCGGCAAGCAGAGCCGGCATCATGGTGTCGCGGAAATGGTCGAATGGCAGCTTGTCGCGGAAGAAGAAGGTCTCGTTGGTGGTCATGGCCTCGACCACCTCGGCGATGAGCGCGGCCGGCGATTTGCTGCGCAGCCGCTCGATCAGCTCGCCCAGAGTATCTCATGCCGTGGCGGCGCGCCACCGGCACCAGCCGGCTTTCGGCGAGGTACTGCTTCTCGGCCGCCAGCACCAGGCCGGAGCGCTCCCGCAACAGCCTGCGCAGATAGTCGAAATCCTGCGGGGTCACGCTCGCTCCCCGGTAAACAGGCGGGTGAGCTTGCCGGCGATCTCGGGCAGCGGCAGCACGGCGGAGCACAGGCCGGCATTGGTCACCTGGCCCGGCATGCCCCAGACCACGCTGGTGGCCTCGTCCTGCGCCATCACATGACCACCGGCCGCAACGATGGACTTGGCTCCGGCGAGGCCGTCAGAGCCCATGCCCGTCAGCACCAGCGCGAGCACCTTGCTGCCCCAGACCTCGGCGGCGGAGGCAAACAGCGGATCGACCGCCGGTTTGCAGAAATTCACCAGCGGGCCATCCTCGATCGCAATCACGGCGGTGTCGTCGCGGCGCGCGACCGTCATATGCTTGCCGCCGGGCGCGAGATAGATGGCGCCGGCGATGATTTCCTCGCCATCGACCGCCTCGCGCACCGGGCGCTTGGCGATGCGGGCGAGATGCTCGGCGAGCACGGCCGTGAACGTCGGCGGCATATGCTGGGTGATCAGCACCGGCGCGCGCTGGAGCACGCTGTCGAGTTGCGCGACCAGCGCGTTGAGCGCCTGTGGGCCGCCGGTCGATGATCCGATCAGCAGCACGCGCGGCGGCATCAAGGGCATCGGGCGCAGCGTCACCGTGGCGGCGGGGCGGTCTCCTCCGCCGGCAACGGCGGAACAATGGATGGCGCGTGCTTTGGTTCAGCGTGGCGGCGCGCGGACTCGCCGGTCGAGCGCAGGCGCTTTGCGCGCAGGCCGAGTTGGCGGATTTTTTCGATCAGGTCGCGGCGGAAGGCCGTCGACGCGCTGACTTCGCGATTGCTTCCCGGTTTCGGAATGTAGTCGGCGGCGCCGAGCGACAGCGCCCGCAAGCTGATCTCGGCGTTCCGCCGCGTCAGCGTCGACGCCATGATCACGACGAGGTCGTGCTTTTTCTCGAGCAGCAGCGGCAGCGCCGCAATGCCGTCGAGCTCCGGCATGTCGACATCCAGCACGACCACGTCGGGGTCGACGCGCTCGAGCTGGTCTACCGCCTCGCGGCCCGTGCGCAGCGTGGCGACAACTTCAAGATCGGGTTCCGATTCAACCCAGCGGGCAAACAACCCGCGCACGACGACGGCGTCGTCGACGAGCATGACGCGGATGCGGCGGCTGACGGCAGCCGCTCCGGACGATGGAGAAACCACGAGGTTCATTGGACTTTCTGGCTTTACTGACCGTTACCTTCTGGTTCGGCGCTGCAGCGATCAGATCAGCCCGACTTCCTGGAACTTGGCCTCGACGATCTCCTTGTCGAACGGCTTCATGATGTATTCGTTGGCACCGGCGTGCAGAGCACGCGCGATATGCGCAACGTCATTCTCGGTGGTGCAGAACACCACTTTCGGCGCATCGCCACCCGGCAGCCGGCGCAGCGAGCGCAGAAACTCGTAGCCGTCCATCTTCGGCATGTTCCAGTCGAGCAGGATTGCCTCCGGCAACTGCCGGCGGCAGGCCTCGAGCGCCTGCTCGCCGTCCTCGGCTTCCACGATCTGGAATTCGAGTCCTTCGAGAATGCGTCGCGCCACCTTGCGAATGACGCTGGAGTCGTCAACTACCAAACAGGTTTTCATCGTACAGCCTCGTTGTGTTCGCGCCTAACTACGAATCCTTCACTCTTCAACCGCGTCACGCCGCGGCCGCCTTCACTGCGATGTCGAGCACGCGGTCGACATCGAGAACCATCAAAAGTTGTCCATCGAGCCGGTGGATGCCGGTCGATACGCTTGCGAGTCGCGGATCGAGATTGGTCGGATTTGGCTCGCATGCCGTAATGTCGAGCTTGAGCACCTCGCCGACATTGTCGATCAGCAAGCCGTAGGATTCCCCGCGCGACTCCACGCCGACCGCCATTGCGGGGCTGCTTTCGTCGCGCTGACCGAGACCGAGCCGGCAGCGCATGTCGATCAGCGTCACGATACGGCCGCGCAAATTGAGCACCCCGGCGATTTCCGGCGGCGCCAGCGGCACGCGCGTCAATCGTTCGGGCGCAAAAACGTCCTGCACGCGCAGGATCGGCAGGCCAAACAGCTGGCCGCCGATCATCGCGGTGACGTATTCGTGCAGATTATGGTCGGCGGTTTCGCTCATGGTTTGCCTGTCATGCCGCCCGACCGACGTCGGTCTGTTCCTTGAGCGCCGCGATCAATCCCTGCCGGTCGAACTTGGCGACATAGTCGTGGAAGCCGACGCGGCGACCGCGCTCGATCGCTTCGGCCGAGACAACCGAGGACAGCGCGATCACCGGCAAGTCGGCGGTGCGCGGATCGGCGCGGACGATTTCGGCGAACTGGAAGCCGTTCATGTCCGGCATTTCGATATCGGTAATCGCCACATCGAACGCGCGGCCCTCCTTGAGCATCGCCAGCGCCTCATGCGCCGAACTGACTGCGGTCACCACATAGCCCGCGGCCTGCAACACCGGCGTGAGCATGTTGAGGAAGAACGGCGAGTCGTCGACCAGCAGCACGGTGCGCGTGCGGTGTTGCACCGGCTGCTCCTTGCGCCGGAACCAGTCCTCGAAGGCGAGCGGCAGGAAGTGGCCGACATCGATGATCTCGGTGGCCTGGCCCCGGATGATGGCCGAGCCGAGCACGCCCGGATTGTCGCTCGCGACCTGGATATCGAGGTTGTCGTCGACGATGTCGACGATCTCGTCGACCACGAGCGCCATCGAACGGCTGCCGTCCGAAAACACCAGCAGCGACTGCGCGCCCTCGCCCTTCACGCGCACGTCGTCGCTCATGCTGACGAGCGGCATCAGATGACCGCGGTACTGCACCATATGGCGGCCATTCGACAGCTCGATCTTGTGAGCGTCGATTTCCTCAAGCCGCGTGATGAGCGACAGCGGCACCGCCTTGGGCTGGCTCGACCCGGCGCGGAACACCAGAAGCGATGTGCTCGCCTCGTCGGATGCGGCATCGCGGCCGTCCGTTGGTTGCGCGGCGGCCAGTTGCGAGGTAACGGTATTTCCGAAGGCCTGCGCGACGCCGTTCGGATCGATGATCATGATCACCGATCCGTCGCCGAGAATGGTGTTGCCGGAGAACATCGCGATGTGGCGCAACTTGCTCGACATCGGCTTGACGACGATTTCCTCGGTGTGAAACACGCCGTCGACGACGATGCCGAAAGTCTGGCTGCCGACCTGCGTGACGACGATAAAGCCGCCGTTGATATCGCCGGCATCCTTTTCGAGGCCGAGCAAATGGCTCAAGCCCACCAGCGGCAGCAGCTTGTCGCGCAACCGCAGAACGCGCGTGTCCTTGATGCGCTCGATGCGGTGCTCGCTGCCGCTGCGGGCGCGCACCAGCTCGACCACCGACAGCTGCGGAATGGCGAAGCGGTGGCCGCCCGCCTCCACGATCAACGCCGCGACGATGGCGAGCGTCAGCGGAATCTTGATGGTGAAGCTCAGTCCGGCGCCGGCAACCGACTTCACGTCGATGGTGCCGCCGATCTGATCGATATTGTTGCGCACAACGTCCATGCCGACGCCGCGGCCGGAGACGTTGGTGACTTTCGCGGCGGTGGAGAAGCCGGGCGCGAAAATGAACTTGTGAATCTGCGCTTCCGACAATTTCTCAGCTTCGATTTCCGAAACCAGGCCTTGCGCAATGGCCTTGGCCTTGATGCGCGCCGTGTCGAGCCCGCGTCCGTCATCGGCAATCTGGATGATGATGTGGCCGCCCTCGTGATAGGCCGAAAGCCGGATCCTGCCGCCCTCCGGCTTGCCGGCGGCGCGGCGCTGCTCGGGAGTCTCGAGGCCGTGGTCGGCCGAATTGCGCACCATATGCGTGAGCGGATCCTTGATCAGGTCGAGCACCTGGCGGTCGAGTTCGGTCTCGGCGCCCTGCATCTCCAGCTCGATCTGCTTGCCGAGCTCATTGGAAAGATCGCGCACGACGCGCGGAAGCTTCTGCCACGCATTTCCGATGGGCTGCATGCGCGTCTTCATCACGCCTTCCTGCAGCTCGGCGGTGACGTTCGACAGCCGTTGCAGCGGCGTCTTGAATTCGGATTCCTCGTGGCGGCGCACGATCTCGAGCAGCTGGTTACGCGTGAGCACCAGCTCGGACACCATCGTCATCAGCTGCTCGAGCGTATCGACAGTGACGCGAATCGATTGATTGGCGTTCTTTGTGCCGTCGTCATCCTTGGCAGGCGCGTCGGCCGGCGCTGGCGCAGGTTTGACGGGCTTTGCAGCAGGCGGATCGACCGGCGTTTCACGAAACGCGCGTTCGAGATCGTCGAGCGTATCTTCGTCTGGCCGCAACGGCCGCTCGAGAGTCTGCGTGACGAGCGTCCCGACGGTGTGCTGCGGTTCCGTGCGCGGGGCCGGCGATCCGACCCATTCCACCATCTGCTCAAGTTCGGCGATCAGATCGGTGTCGCCGCCTTCCGGCTCGCGCTGCTCGCGCTCCAGCGATTCCAGAATCGTCTTGATGCGATCGATGGTGGCAAGAATGAGCGTGACAGCTTCGCTCGACGCCGGCGCGCCGTCGCGAAACTTGCCCATCAGCGTTTCGGCGGCATGCGCGAGCGCTTCCAGCCGCGGCAAGCCGAGGAAACCGCAGGTGCCTTTGATCGTGTGGACGAGCCGGAAAATATTATCGAGAATCTTGGCGTTGTTCGGATCCTGCTCGAAACGCACGAGCTCGACGTCGACCACGTCGAGACTTTCGTTCGTCTCGGTGACAAATTCCCGCAGCAGGTCGTCCATAAGAAACGCCTTCATCGACGGGCATCGGCCCGTCCAACGCTTTCCGTCGGAAGCGCGGCCAGTGTGTCGTTGAAGCGTTTAATTTTGGTTGCGTATTACCGAGAGGCCGCGCGCCGTTAACCGGTCATTAACCGCCGGAATTCCCGCTCACGCGCGGAGCCTACTGCGCGGTGACGACGACCGTTTCGCCGTCCATTTCAATGGCCGCCTTGATGCCGCAAGCCTTGGCCAGGAGGCCGGCGTAGAAAGGCTGGATGCGATGGGCATCGAGGCCCTCTGCCCCGCTCTCCCCGCTGAGCAATGGCGGAACATTGGGGGGAACCTTGGCATTCGCGCCGGCGGCACTCACCTTGAAGCCCATGGTGTCGCCCGAGCCGATGGGATCGACCGTCATGGTGCCGCCACGCGGAATGGACTGGCCGGCGATCAGAAGCATATTGAGCAGCAATTTGACCCGGTTCTTGGCCAGCAGCGCCCGCGGAAGGTTCCAGGTCAGCTTGGTCTTTTCGTCCTCGAGAAAGCCGCGCGCGATGGTCTCGGCGTCGCCGAGGTCGATCTGGGCGCCGGCGGAGCCGGCCGCACCGAACGCGATCCGGCAGAACTGCAGTTTGGCCGAGGCGGTGCCGGCGCTCTTTTTTATCAGGTCGAGCGCAAACTCCTTGGTCGCCTCGTCTTTCTCTTCTTCCAGCACTTCCAGGCCGTTGACGATGGCGCCGACCGGGCTGATCAAATCGTGACAGACGCGCGAGCACAGCAAGGCCGCGAGATCGAGCGCGTCAATAGGCGATCCAGACATAGACTAGTCTCCGCTGGGCATGCAGGCTGCGCGGATCGGCGAATTGATGACAGCGCCGACTTGGCCCGGGTGATACACCGCACCCGCACGACCGCCAAGGAGGACCAGCAGGTCGGCAAAAGGATATGGAAGAAAAAGGACGCGGAATTTGATGCCGGGTTCCGAAATTCTGCCGGTCGATGCGGTCGCGTTGCTGGATGATTTGACCAGGATTATTGCGCATGCGTGCGCGGAAATTCGCACGGTTTCGCCGGTGACAGTCGTGCAGCGGATCAAGCCCGACCGGTCTCCGGTCACAGTCGCCGACGAGCTTTCCGAAGCGACAATTCTGCAGGGTCTGGCGCAATTGCTGCCCGGCGTACCCGTTATTGCCGAGGAATTGGCCAGCGATAAGCCGATCGCAGGGCTCGACAAGACTTTCGTGATTGTCGATCCGCTCGACGGTACGCGCGAATTTATTGCCGGCCGCGACGAATTCACCGTCAATCTTGCCATCGTCACGCGCGGCGTGCCGATCGCCGGCATTATCGCGGCGCCGGAACGCGGGCAGGTCTGGCGCGGCGTTGTCGGTGAGAGAGCCGAACGGCTGCGCCTGTTGGCGGATGGTGCCGACGATGCACGGGCGATTCACACACGCCGCTGGCCAGGCCAGGGTGCCGTCGCCATTGTCAGCCGTTCGCACTTCGACAGTGCCACCGACACATTTCTTGCCTCGCTTGGGCCAATCACGCGCCAGGCCAGCGGTTCGGCCATAAAATTTTGCCATGTCGCAGAGGGCACTGCGGACGTCTATCCGCGCCTCGCCACCACCTGCGAATGGGATGTGGCGGCCGGCCACGCGCTTGTCGCCGCGGCGGGCGGCATCGTCACGAGCCCGCAAGGTTCGCCCCTGGCCTATGGCCGCGCCGAAGAAAATTTTCGCGTGCCCGCCTTCATCGCCTGGGGAGATGCGGCGAAGGCTGCTTCGATCACGGCCTGACAGCGCGCCGGTGATTCAGTGCCCGATTGCGCGCGCTACGCCGGGCCATTTGCGTTCGGCCGTATCGATAATGCGGCCCGGATCGGCGAGAAAGGCCGCGCGCGCTTTCTCGCTATAGAAAAGATAAAGCCGCTGGCCGACCACGACCCAGATCAACGGATGTCCCTGGACCGAACGGTCGCCGCTGATCGCCACCGGATCGTAGCCGCCGAAACGCGGAGCATAGACCTCGGGGTGCGCGGCAAAGGCCCCACGGTTGCCTTCATTGGCGAACCGCCAGACGACACCGTCCAGATTGAGTTCGAGCTCAGGCCGCCCAAATTCCGCCTTGCTCTCGGTGAAATAGGCGACCGGGTCGAACCGCTGATGGCGAGACCCGTGTCCCGATTGACCGCCAGTTGATTGTCGGTCGCGGCCCTTGGCTCCCGGGGTGCAAAAATACCGCAAACCAGGGCAAGCTCCGAGCAATAGCCGGAGCGAGACTGGCGACTTCCGTTGCTGCCGTGGTGCAGTCATAGTTCTCAGCGACGTTAAAATGATTTGGGACGAAACGTCCGCGGCCACATTAGCGCGGCCGGCGTGAGCATCCGGTTAAACGGGAATGGCCTCATGGGGCCTCACCATCCAATGGAGCATATGATGCGCGCGATCTTGCGCTTTGCGGCGTTGGCCCTTTGCCTCATCACCCTTGCTCCGCGCCCCGCGGCCGCCCAAAACCCGCCGCCCCGCCACCACCCCCGGCCCAGCAGCAGCCCGGCACGTTCACGCCCGGTGAACTCGTGCGGGAGGGCCATCGCTTCTTCGGCACCGTGTCACGCGGGCTGGCCCAGGTGGTGGAGACGGCCGTCAGCCGCTGGGGCCAGCCGAACGGCTATGTGCTCGGCCAGGAAGGCAGCGGCGCCTTCGTGGTCGGCCTGCGTTACGGCGACGGCAAGCTCTACACAAAGAATGCCGGCGACCGCCGCGTGTTCTGGGAAGGCCCCTCGGTCGGATTCGACACCGGCGGCGAAGGCGCACGCACCATGATGCTGGTCTACAATCTGCCGGCCACCGAAGCGATCTATCAGCGCTTCGCCGGCATCGACGGCTCTGCCTATTTCATCGGCGGCTTTGGCATGACCGCGCTCGCGTCCGGGAACATTATCGTGGTGCCGATCCGCTCAGGTGTCGGATTGCGGCTGGGCGCCAATATCGGTTATCTCAAATTTACGCCGAGGGCGACCTGGAATCCGTTCTGATCGCCGCCACATTTACTAACTTTCCGGCACAAACCCGCGGAAATGCTTTGGCCCGCGACGCCGCGCCGGCTTTAGGTTAGTCTGCAAGGCGAGCCGGGCGGGATCGCCGCGCCAGGGTCCGAGGGATCTGTGACGGGGATTCAATGAGGGTGAGTGAGTTGGAGGCGTATGTTTCATGATTGAACCGATCATGTATTTCGGGATCGGGTTTCTTGTCGCAGCTCTGATCGGACTCGTCGTCGTCCCTCTTGTCCATGGCCGCGCCGTACGGCTGACAATGCGCCGGCTCGAAGCCGCAACGCCGTTGTCGATGGCCGAAATCCAGGCCGACAAGGATCAGCTGCGCGCCGAATTCGCGATGTCGACACGGCGTCTGGAAATGAGCGTCGAACAACTCAAGACCAGGAGCACAAGCCAGCTTGCCGAACTCGGCAAGAAGGGCGACGCCATCAATCGGCTCAAGATCGAACTGGGCGAAAAGACCGCCACGATCTTCGCGCTCGAAGCGCGCGACAAGTCGCTGCGCGATCAATTGCGCGCCACCGAAGAAGAATTCGCGGTCAAGACCAACATCATGCACGAAGCGCAGCGTGCGCTGTCCGACAAGCAGGCCGAACTCGCCAAGCTGATGGGCGAACTCGACGAGCGGTCGACGCTCGCCGACTCCCAGAAGGTCGAAATCGTCGCGCTGCGGACGCAGGTCGACGCGCTCAAGGAACGGCTGGACGGTGCCGGCCACGAATTCAAGGCGGTCGAAGACCGCCGCGACGCCGAACGGGTCGAACTGAAAGCCGCCACCCAGGAATTGCTGGAAGAACGCGGCCAGGTCCAAAATCTCGGACGCCGCGTCACCGAACTTGAGCAGCAACTGGTGGCGCAGACCAAGGAAGCGGAAATCCTCGGACGCCGCGCCCAGGATCTCGAAAGCCGTCTCGGCGAGCAATCGCGATTGCTCAACGAGAGCGAATTCGAGCTCAAGCAATTGCGCCAGGAGATCGAAGCCGCGCGCAAGATCGAGAGCGACCTGCGCACCGCCATCATCGAGATCGAAGGCCGCTCCAATTCCGGCGCCCAGAAACTCAAGACCGAGAACGTTCAATTGCAGGCCGAGGTTGCGCACACGCGCGAGGAACGCGACCGCCTTGCCCGCGAACTCGGCGCCATTGAAACGCGAAACGGAAGAAACCTGGGCATCGGAGCGGGTGGAAAATTCGCTCCTGCGCGAGCGCATCAATGACGTCGCCGCCGAAGTGGCCCGCCTCGCCTCCGCGCTGGAAGGACCCAACTCGCCGATCGAAGCGATGCTGGCCGCCGAAACGTCGCACGACCGGGTCAGCGGCGGCGCAGCCGCGCCCGGCGCCGTCGACATCGCGGAATTGCCGTCAAACAACGGCAACCTGGCCGACCGCATCCGCGCGCTGCAAACGCATGCGTCACGCCTGCCGCAAGGCGACGATCCGAAAACACGCAATTAGCGGGCCCGCGAACGGCCTTCGCTTGACACCTCTCCGAGGCACTCATTATATCGCGCGTCCGCCAATGGCCGGGCGCTTAGCTCAGCGGGAGAGCGTTCCCTTCACACGGGAGAGGTCGTAGGTTCGATCCCTACAGCGCCCACCATTTTCCGCGCGTGCCGCCAGGTCCGCTTTATCCCGGAAACCTGACCTTGGTTGGCGCCACGCGCCTGTCCGCCAATTGGCAGAAGCGCCACAAGTGTTCACCGCTCAACCGAAAGAGAAACCCCGGGAAATTTCCCGGGGCTTTGCTCAAACCGGAAGCTGTTTGCTTTAATCGGCCTGGACCGGCGACCCGGTCACGGAGCGAATTTAAAGTTGAGCGCGAGCCTGACGATATCCAGCTCATGATGAAAACTATATAGATTTGGAATTCGGAGGAGTTGGGATTGGAAAGCTCGTGGTCGCCGGCGTGGTGTCTTTGAAACTTGCGTGAAGATATTCCACCCGCGCGGACCAGTTTTGTCCGAGCATCGCTTCAACGCCGCCGCCAATCGTGGCGCCAGCAAGGGTGGTCGAGTCCGACGATGTTATAATACCGGAAAAGCCAGAGCCGCAGCGGCCTGTGCATGTGAACATGTCATTCACGTGAGTCACGGCGAGCCCGCCGGTCACATACAGCAGCCAATTCGGAGCGACCAGGAATCCGCCCCTCGCGCGCGCGGTAAATAGCCAATCATATTGGCTCGACATCGTGCCGGTGTTTTGGCCGCCCTTTCCCGTGAAGAACGGGCTCAACGTGGCGTCAGCTTTGGCAGAGATCCCGCTAATATCCACCTCGCCGCCGATCAGCCATTGGCCCGACTGCCAGTTATAGCCCGCTTGACCGCCGCCAATGAATCCGCGCGGATGCAGGCTCGGGGTTGCTGAAATAGTTCCAAGCGGCCCGATCGGCGACGGGGGTGGTCTGCTATTCACGATCAACGACGGATCTGAATTGCCCCACGCATATCCGGCGTTCACGCCAAAATAAAATCCGGTCCATGTCGGCAGCGGCGCCGCTGGCCCGGGCCCGGCGGCCACCGCCGTCGCTGAACACAGCACGGCCACAGAAACTGATGCCAGAAGTGTCTTGCGCATTGTTGCCCCCACTCTCGCAACGACCATCCCATTATGGGCAACAGCGGCGCGCGAGACCAGCGCAACTTTTAAAGCGCCAACAACAAGGCCTCGCGTCAGTCACTTGGGGCATGAAATCTGTGACTGTTCAGCAGCTTAACGTCACGTCCGGAGGGCCAAGCTGGGAAAAGGCCTTGCGGATGCCGTCGGTGAAGCTCCAAGCGGCCACGACGCGTGAACCATTTTCTCCCGCTCTAGGATCTCACAACGCGCAATATGAGAAGCATTGTCACGATGGCGACCGCAACAATCGCGACTTTGTGCGGCTCATCGCAAAAGCCCGGCATGCTTTCGCAGGTCTGATCCGCCCAGGAGTGGCCGCGATTTTGGTAGGCCGCAGCAGCGTAAAACCATCCCGAGATCGTAACCGCTATCAGCGCAATCAATGGCATTCTGTCTACTCAGGAGTCGTTGTGATCCACCAATAGATCGGAGATTCAGGAACACAAGAAAATTTCCGTTTACGCGTCGCGAATTGTTGAAAACGCCTCGAACGGGTTCCACCGACTTAAAGCCGGTCGGCTATTTCCGTGGAGCCGGTGGCTCTCGTTTCAGGTTCTTCGATGCGAGCTCATCGAGGTAGTCCTGCCAATAGGCGGCGTGGTTGCGCCCGAGCTCGCGCAGGTATTCCCAGCCGAATATCCCCGTGGAATGCAGATCGTCGAAGACCAACCGCACGGCATAGTTGCCGACCGGCAGCACCTCGATGATTTCGACATCGCGCTTGCCCGGAACAGTCTTGCGTTCCTCCGCTGAATGGCCCTGCACTTCGGCGCTGGGGCTTTTCACCCGCAGATATTCAGCCGCAAGGTCGAAGCGTTCGCCGTCGTCGAACGTCACGCTCAACGTCTTGCGATCCTTCTGCAGCCGCAGTTCGGTGGGCCATGCCTGCGCGTCGGTCATCAATTCACAAACCGTACACTACCCGCACCCTGAATGTCATATCCGCCAAGCTCGCGGGCACGGACCGCGAATTCGTCCGATTGCAGGAACTTGAGCAAAGCCTGCAGCGGCGGCTGGAAATAGTCGCGCTGGCGCATCACCAGATCGAACGGCTCCCAGACGATCGGCACAAAATCGAGCCCGGCGGCGTTGGCCACGCCGCGGGTCGCGATGCCGGTGTCGGCGCGGCCGGCGCGGATCGCCTGTGCGATGTCGGGGCCGGTTGGCGCGACAGGAGAAACAACCGCGAGCTGATCAAGCGAAGCCTTCGCACGGCCCAACAAGGCCAGGAGCAATAATTGCGCGCCGGCGCCTTTCGGCCGCGTCGCGAGACGCGCGCGCTTCGATATCACGTCGTCGATCGAGCCGAGCTTTTGCGGATTGCCGGCCGGAACCAGGAAGCCCTGCTCCCGCCGGCAGAATGCGATCATCACCGCGTCGTGCAAATCGCTGCGGCTTTTCAGGCTGGCGACATTAGCGTCCGCTTCCGCATCGTCGAGCGCATGCAGATGGATGGCGGCGGCCACTGTCTCGCCCGCGGCGAAACGCATAAAGCCCGCCTCGCTGCCGACAGCCAAAGTCGCAAGTCCTGAACCGCTTTCGCGCAAGGCCCATTCGAGCAGTGGATCATGGCTGCCGCTGACGATCGGCGCCGGCTCGGGCCGCGTCACGCCGGCGGGCCACGTCACACTGGCGGCCAGCCAATGGTCGAGCTCGGCCTTTGGGAAAGAGCCAGCGGCCCGTCACCTTCGTGCACGGCACAGCGCCCTCGGCGACCATTTCGTAGATCTTGCGTTCCTTGAGGCGAAGATAGGCGGCAGCCTCAGCCGTGGTGAAAAGCTGCATGACGTCAACCTGCACTCACATGCATCCTTTTTGAGAATGCCTAAAACCACCAAAATAACAAGGGAATGGCCGCAGGCGCCGCTAGGAACGTGAGCGGCGGCCTGGTTCGCGCTATACGACGTCACGTAAAGAGGCACATATGCGGCTTATCCGGGTATAGACGGCAGTGCATTTTCAGATTTCCGAATTCGGCCGCATCCACGATGTGGCGCGCGGGCAAACTTGGGGTCCGGAGCGCCTTTCCGCCGAAGTAGACGCCCGAACGGCAACCTTGACGGCCGCCGGGATCGAGCCCGGGTCGCTGATCGCCATTGCTCATTCCGGCAGCGTGCATTTTTTCGCGGATCTGTTCGCGACGTGGCAACGAGGCTGCACTGCCGTCTGCATCGACACCGCGCTGACCGCGAACGAAATCCAGACGCTTGTCGATTTCGCCATGCCTGCCGCGCTTCTCGTCGACGACATCAAACCCGCGATCGTGACACAGATCCCGGTTCTTGATCTTGCGCGCGACAGCGCAACAGCACATTCACCCGCGGGGCCAGCCGGCGATCCCGAAAATCCGGCGCTTGTGCTTTTCACGTCAGGCACGACGGGAACACCAAAGGGCGTCGTGCTGAGTTTTCGCGCATTGCTCAATCGTATGGCGTTGAACCGGGCCGCAATGGGTGCGGCCGGCAGCACGAAAACGCTCGTCACGTTGCCCACATCATTTGGTCATGGCCTCATCGGCAATGCGCTGACACCGCTCATGGCGGGAGGCGACATTGTCTTGCATCCGGGCGGCCTGGAGCTCGCGAGAAACCTTGGCCGGGTCATCGACGAATTTGGAATTCGCTTCTTGAGTTCAGTGCCGTCGTTCTGGCGCATGGCACTGAAGTTCGCCCCTGCGCCATCCGGAAATTCACTTGCTCGCATCCATGTCGGGTCCGCACCATTGGGCGTTGCGCTGTGGACGCAAATCGCCGAGTGGGCCCGGACCGACGTGGTCAACTGCTACGGAATCACCGAACTCGCCAACTGGGTGGCCGGGGCGTCCTCACAAAAAGACGGAATATCCGAGGGCCTGGTGGGTAAGCCCTGGGGCGACGAAGTCGCCGTCAAAACCAGCAGCGGCGATACGCGAAAGAGCGGCGACGGCGAACTGCTCGTGAGATCACGGAGCGCGATGTCGGCGTATCTGCGCCGGCCGGATCTGACGGCCGCGGCCTTTGCCGACGGTTGGTATTTGACGGGAGATACCGGCCACATTGATCGGGCGGGACTTATTCGATTGACTGGCCGAATCAAGGACGAGATCAATCGGGCGGGCGTTAAAGTGCAACCTGCGGAAATCGATGCGCTGCTCGAAACCCACCCCGGCGTTTCGGAAGCCTGTGTTTTCGGAATTCCCGACCGCGTGAGCGGTGAAATCGTTGCAGCGGCCGTTCACTTCGCCCCTGGCGGGACCGTCGATGTCGAAGCTCTCAGGGAATGGTGCACGACCAAAGTTCGCCGTGACGCAATTCCGGAAAAATGGTTCGTCGTTGAAAAACTTCCACGGAACGAACGCGGCAAGGTCAATCGCCAGGCCGTGCGGCGGATGTTGATCGGGGAATTCGAATGACAACCCCGCCCAAGGGCCGCCCGGTTCTCCTTGAAACAAGGCGCTTCGCCCTGCGCAGCCTGAAACCAACCGATGCTTCCGAACGATGGATGAACTGGCTCAAGGACCCGGACATCATGGGTCCGCTCAACGCGCCGGTCAGGCGGTGGACCGCCAACGAGCTGATGGCGCATATCGCCAGCGCCGACAACATCAACCGCTTCCTCGTCGGAATATTCGACCTGGCAAGCAAAGTTCAGGTCGGCTTTTACATGGTGGACGTCGATCCAATTCATCGCCGCGCCAATTTCAATGTGGTTGTCGGCGAGAAGGCGTGGTGGGGCAAAGGCGTGATCAACGAAACACGGGCTGCGCTTTTGGATGAGTTCTTCAACAATCGGGAGATTGAGAAAGCAACCGGACTGCCCTTGGCCAGGAATTTTCCAGCCGTCTTTAACTACAAGGCGCAAGGCTGGCGGCACGAAGGGACGCTGCGCGGGCACTGTCTTTCGGTTTCGGACGGCTCAAGGCTGGATCAGTACCAGTTCGGCCTCAGCAAGGACGACTGGCGCAAGGTCCGTGGCGAGCAATCGCAATGAGCCAGTCACAACAAGCAAAGAAACTGTTGGCGGACGCAGCCAATTGCGACCCCTCGGCTATACCCGACGACGTCAGGATTGGGCATTTCGAACGCTGGGACAGCCTTGCACACCTGCGCCTTGTCCTTGCCCTTGAAGAACAGATCGGGCGACAGCTCGACCCGGATGAATCCGTCCGGATTGAAACGCTGGCGGACATCACTGCGCTGCTTGCGCCTGCCCGTTGAAGCAAAAACAAAGGCGCCCGTAGCAGGCGCCTTTGTTTTTTGCCTCGTTCGGCGAGTGGCCGTCCGCCCTGCCTCAGGGATTGAACTTATAGTTCACGGAAAATCTGACGACGTTCAGATTGTGATCAAAAGTAAATATCGATGGCACGGGGGACCGCCAACGCGACGGGCTGGCTGACCAAGCCGGCGTGGTGTCTTTGAATTTGGCGTAGAGGTATTCAACGCGTGCTGTCCAGTTTGGCGCGAGCATCGTTTCAATGCCGCCACCGATTGTGCCGCCGGTGAGCGTGTCCGACCCCGACCAGTTGAGGATCGTTCCGCCATTGAAATCGCCGCAGGTGCCGCCGCTCGGAAGCGGTGAGCAGGACGCGAGTCATGGCACGTGCGTAACCGCCAGGCCGCCTGTCACGTACACCAGCCAGTTGGCGCAACCAGAAAGCCGCCCCGCAGACGAGCAGTGAACAGCCAGTCATATCGACTAGACCAGGTGACAATATTCCGGCTGCTCTTGCCGACGAAAAATGGGCTCACGGTTGCGTCGGCTTTGGCGTCGAGCCCGCTGAAATCGATTTCACCGCCGAAGACCCACTGGCCCGATTGCCAATTGTAACCCGCCTGTCCGCCGCCGATGAATCCGCGCGGGCTCAGGCTCGGAGGCGCGCCGGTTGTGCCGATAAACCCGAAAGAGCTCGACTGTCACATTGGCGATCAATGACGGATCCGAATGTCCCCACGCGTATCCCGCATTGAGACCGACATAAAATCCGGTCCAGGTCGGCGCCGGCGCCATTGGCGCGGCGGCCATGGCCGCTGATGTACTCAGCACGGCGGCCGAAACCGAAGCCAGAAGAGTCCGACGCATTATCGCCCCCGATGCGCATTTTTGAGCGCAGTATTGCCTTTCACTATCGCAACTTGCCAGGCAGGGAACTAGTGCAATTTTACCACAGTCGCCGCCAACGTCCTGCCGCCCGGTTCGGTGCAAGCGCAGGAGAAATTTCTCTTATTCCCGAGCAAGTTACCGCGCGAGCGCACAGCGCCCATGTCCGAAAAGATGCAAAAGGGGCGTCCGCCGCTGTGGACTCTGCACTGTTGGCCTTCTTGCGCGGACCACTTGTGGCCCCCTACTGAGTCTTGAGCGTGCACTTCTTACCCGGCACGGGCGGCTCGTAGTAACGCAGATACACGGCCGTCCAGTCGGACCGGATGTCGTACTGCGCTTGCGAGAGCGTGATGGTCGGGTGCTTCGCGCACACCAGTTTGTGCAGAAGCGTTTCGACGCAATCCTTGCGCACGGCGTTCCACGGCTGCGACCCGTAGGGCTGAGGCCAGAGATTCTTCACGTCGTCGGCGCCGCCGAGCTCGCGCGAGACGAGGTGATCGATTTCGCAGCGCCGGCCGCTCGCATCGCGAATGCAGGCCGGATCCTTGTTGCCGGTCAGGCCATAGGCCGTGAACACCTGCTGCTTCATCGCCGCCGTGACGTGACGTGCGTCTTTTCCCCACTTGGTCGTGCAGATTTTCTTGAGCGTGAGGTCTGTGCGCGCGACGCCCGGCGTCAGGAAATGATTGGGAAGCAGCGGCAGTACCTGCGCAAACGCCGGAACAATACCCGCCACCGCGAACACAACGGCCAAAATAAAATGGCGCATGACTATCCCCCAATAGTCCCGTTTCGGTCAGTACGTGCCGCGGTCGTTCGACTGCGGCGCGCCCGGAATTGTCAGAGTGAACCGGCGCTATTTCCCTCCACATGCGCGCTAAGCGCTTGATGGCATTGGCGCTCCCTAGGGGACTCGAACCCCTGTTTTCGCCGTGAGAGGGCGACGTCCTGGGCCGCTAGACGAAGGGAGCAAAGGCTGCGCGAGCCATCGAAATAGCCTCGATCCGTCTAGGTCCGCAAGCTTGGTGCACGGATATTGCGGCCGGCGGCAGGACATTCCACGCTAGGCCGTTTTCAGGGGAGCTTCCGCATGCTCGACAAGATCGCCGGCCTGGTGAACGCCGATGCCAGACTCGTCCACCGCGGCCGTTTCATCGATACCGCGTTCATGATCGTCGTCGATGACGACTACACCTTGCTGCGCGTGCAGGAAGGCAAGGTGACCAAAGTCACGCCCGGCCCGTTCATCACGCCGGACTACAGTTTCCGTCTGCGCGCCTCGCGCGATGTGTGGGAAAAATTCTGGCAGCCGCTGCCGCCGCGCGGCTTCACCGATGTGTTCGCGCTGGTGAAAACGAAATTGATGCAGATCGAGGGCGACCTGCACCCGTTCATGGCGAACCTGTTTTATTTCAAGGACGTGCTCGCCGCCCCGCGCAAAGCAGTCACCAGGCAGGCCACCCGATGAGCCCGCGCTTCGAACCCATTACTGGCCGCTACCTGCAACTCGATTTGCTCGGCAAGCCGCACCGGCTCTACGTCGAGGAAGCCGGCCAGGGCATTCCCCTGTTGTGCCTGCACACCGCCGGCGCCGACACGCGTCAGTATCGCGGCCTCATGAATGATGCGCGCGTGACGGCGAACTATCGCGTGATTGCGTTCGACCTGCCCTGGCACGGCAAGTCATCGCCGCCGGCCGGCTGGCAAGATGACGAGTATCAGCTCACCGCGCCCGATTATGTCCAGGCGATCCTCGATGTCGCCGACGCACTCGAACTCGACAAGCCGGTCGTCATGGGCTGTTCGATCGGCGGACGCATCGTGCTGCACCTCGCCTGCCAGCATCCGACACGCTTCCGCGCGCTGATCGGGCTGGAATCGGCGCCCTATGCCGAGGCCTATTACGATCTGTCCTGGCTCAACCGCCCCGATGTCCACGGCGGCATGGTCTGCGCAGGCGTCATCTCCGGTCTCGTCTCGCCGACGGCACCGGCGCACGAGCGCTGGGAAACGCTGTGGCACTACATGCAGAGCGGCCCCGGCGTGTTCAAGGGCGACCTCTATTTCTACACGACCGCCGACGGCGACATCCGCGACAAGCTCGGGCAAATCGACATCAAGCGCTGCCCGCTTTTTCTGTTGACCGGCGAATACGACTATTCCTGCACGGTCGAAGCCATGCTCGGGATCGCCGAGCGCACCGGTGCGCCGGCGACGGTCATGCAAGGCCTCGGGCATTTCCCGATGAGCGAGGATCCGGAGAAGTTCATCGGCTATCTGCTGCCGGTGCTGGAGAAGATAAGGCGGTCTAGCGATTGCACCGTTCGTCCCCGCGAAAGCGTCGATCCAGGAGCAGACAGCGCTGGATTCCCGCTTACGCGGCGCAATGACGCGGAGTATCGGATTAATGCCCGCAAGTTACTGCTTCTGCTCCAGTCGCAACCGCCCCAGCGGCTTGAGCGTATCGGGATCGAATGTGAGCAACTGGACGGCGCCGCCGACCTCGATGGTCACCACGATGTGGTCGCTTCCGATCGCGGTCGAGAGCACCTTGGCGCCCGGCGGCAGCGCATGGGTGACGTCCACGAACGATGGGGCGCTTTCCTTCACCTGCGAAAGGCGGTAGCCGATGACGGCCAGAACGACGCCGATGGCGACGAAGGTCGTCGTCATGATGATGATCATCAAGCGGCGGACCTTGCCGATCGCCGCAGCGGCTTCTGGATCGAGGGGTTTGTGATCGTCGGGCATCGGTTGAACCATGTCGGCCATTGAGACAGTGACAATCTCCGCCGAGGAGACCGGCGGCCGGCTCGACCGTGTGCTGGCCGTCCGTATCCCCGCGCTGTCGCGCTCGCGCTTGAAGGCGCTGATCCTTGCCGGCCACGTCAAGGTCGGCGCGCGCACGATCCGCGATCCGGCTGTCAGCGTCAATTCCGGCGACACCATCACCGTCAACCTGCCGCCGCCCGAACCGGCGACGCCGCAGGGCGAGGAGATCCCGCTCAATATTGTCTACGAGGACGCCGCGATCATCGTCATCGACAAGCCGAAGGGCCTGGTTGTCCACCCGGCCGCCGCGCACGCCGTCAGGAACGCTGGTCAACGCGCTGATTGCCCATTGCGGCGCGAGCCTGTCCGGCATCGGCGGGGTCAAGCGGCCGGGCATCGTGCACCGGCTCGACAAGGACACCACCGGGCTGATGATCGTGGCCAAGACCGACAAGGCCCATCGCGCGCTCAGCCAGCAGTTCGCCGACAAGATCCATGGGCCGCTTGAACGCGGTTATCTCGCCTTGGTCTGGGGCGTCCCCGGCCGCCCGAAGGGCACCATCGATGCCCCGCTCGGCCGCCATCCGCATGCGCGCGACAAGCAGGCGGTGCGCCCGGACGGACGGGCCGCGATCACGCACTGGCAGTTGCTGGAGCAATTTGCCGGACCGGACGGCAAGCCGGTCGCCAGCCTGCTGGCCTGCACGCTGGAGACCGGCCGCACCCACCAGATCCGCGTGCATCTCGCCCATATCGGCCACCCGATCCTGGGCGATGCGACCTACGGCACCGGCTTCAAGACCAAGGCCGGCCGGCTCGGGCCCAAAGCGGCTGCGGCCCTAGGGGATCTTGGCAGACAGGCCTTGCATGCCTATCTACTGGCCATTGAACACCCCGAAACCGGCGACGCCCTGGAGTTCCATTCGGAACTGCCGGGCGATTTGCGTCGTTTACGTGATGCCTTGCACATGGAAATCCCCTTGGAGAGCCGTGAAGCCGGGCCACAACGACGCAAGTAAGAGCAGCGAAATCAACGGCTTGATGGCGTGCCGGGACGCACGTCTCCGTCACGGTGACGTGACGGGCGGAATGCTTCCTTTCGCACCGCCCAAACCGTTATGCTGCACCTGCGATCGAGGGATTTCGCGGTCGCAACATCGAATGCGCGCCGTCGGCTCGGGGAGCGGCGGCGACAACCGCCTGCCGATCATCCGGGGGCACAAGTAAGGAGGGCGCTATCATGGCCCGTACAGCCGCTTTGCCGGCACTCAAGGCCGAATCCGGTCTTTCACACTATCTCGACGAGATTCGGCGGTTCCCGATGCTGGAACCGCACGAAGAATACATGCTGGCGCGCAGCTGGCGTGAGCACGGCGACCGTGACGCCGCGCATAAACTCGTCACCAGTCATCTTCGCTTGGTCGCCAAGCTCGCCATGGGCTATCGCGGCTACGGCTTGCCTATTTCCGAGGTGATCTCGGAAGGCAATGTCGGCCTGATGCAGGCGGTCAAGCGCTTCGAGCCCGAAAAAGGGTTCCGTCTCGCCACCTACGCGATGTGGTGGATCAAAGCCGCAATACAAGAGTACATCCTGCGTTCGTGGTCGCTCGTGAAGATGGGCACCACCGCCAATCAGAAGAAGCTGTTCTTCAACCTGCGCAAGGCGAAGAGCAAGATTTCCGCGCTCGAGGAAGGCGATCTGCGGCCCGACCAGGTTCAGATCATTGCCAAGCGTCTTGGCGTGACCGAACAGGACGTGGTCGACATGAACCGCCGCCTCGGCGGCGACTCCTCGCTCAACGCGCCGATCCGCGACGACGGCGAGAGCGGCGAGTGGATGGATTGGCTGGTCGACGACGCGCCCAGCCAGGAACGCATCCTGGCCGACAGCGAAGAGAGCGACAATCGCCACAAGGCGCTGATCTCGGCGCTCGACGTGCTCAACGATCGCGAACGTCGCATCTTCGAAGCGCGACGGCTCGCCGACGACCCGATCACGCTCGAGGATCTCGCGGCCGAATTCGGCGTGTCGCGCGAGCGCGTGCGTCAGATCGAAGTGCGCGCGTTCGAGAAAGTGCAGAAGGCGGTGAAGACCCGCATCTCGGCGCTTGAACAGCCCGCACAGGCGGACGCGATCACGGCGCACTAAGCGTCGCGTTCAGTTTCAAAAACGATGATGGCCGGGCAAATGCCCGGCCATTTTCATTTCTGCAACCATATCCGTTCATGCCCGCCTGCGAGCACCACCGCGGCAGTGAGCGAATTACCTACTGCCCCCAGGCCCTGAACGCTTCCTCGAAGGCACGCGTGCCGGGTGTGCCCTTTTCCATTGCCAGGATCGCGCGCTTGCCGCTCGTGTAAACCACGGGGATGTCGAACCAGTCGCGCTCCTTGAGTAGCTGGATGTTGCGCTGCAGGTCGACATCGACGGCCGAAAGCCCGATCAGGAAATAGCCGTTGGTCACTTTCACGGCGAGACCGGCGAGCGGAACGCCACGCGCCTGCTCGTTCTGCTTCATCAGCACACCGGGCACATTGCCGATGCCGCCCTCCGGGAAATCCGCCGGCAGCGTGAAAAGAATCTCGATGGTATGGCTCGCCGGCAATGCCTTGTCGGTATTGCGGCGAAGCGACCACGTCATGCGCAATTTGCGTTCGGGGATTTCGATATCCGCGCGGACCGCGAGTTCGGGCGCAAGGCCGGGCCCCGGCGACACCGTCTCGGTGCGCCAGATCGCAGACCCGACATAGCGTTTTCCCTGCGGGTCATTCGGGTCTTCATCGTAGAGCACGACCTTCTGCGCCACCGCCGCGGCGGGCGCGTTCGCTGAGTCCGGCGCCGCCTGGCCAGACTGCCCGATACGGTCGGCGATCTTCGGACGAGCCGCTGGCTGGCTCGCATCTTTGGGCTTCGCCGGCTGCGAACGGAAGCTCGCCACCATCGATGTGATCGTTTGACGCTGCCAGTATGCCGTGCCGACGATCCCGGCCAGCACCAGCGTCAGCACAACCAACCTGATGACGCCCCGGTAAGATCGCTGCGGGCGCCGCGTATAGCCGTCTTCATCATCGTAAGCCGCGGGGGCCGGAGTTTGCGGCACGTAGTCGCCGGAATGAGATGGCGTGTCCTCGATATGCGGCGGCTCAGTGACCTGCGGTGGCTCTTGTGCGGGTTCAGGCTCGAAGTAATGCGGTTCCGGCTCAGCCGGCATCGCCTCGTAGGTCGCCTGGGCAGCGCGTTTGGCTTGAGCCGTCGCGTGACCAAGGCCCTCGACCTCAGCCACCGTCTCGCGGAAATCGCGCAGGCCACGATCACGCAGCGATGGCTCGGCCGCCTCGGCATCCTGAATGTCCGCCCGCGGCCGCTTGGCGGCTTCCGCCTCAACCTTGCGGATCGCTTCCTCGAGAGCCAATCGCTCGCGCGTGATATCGGTCTCGTCGAGCGCAGGCTGAACACCGCGCAGCTGGCTGACCAGCGCGGCGCGCGCACGGTCGTAAAGCGCGCGACGGTTCTCGCCCGTGTTCTTGTCGAGTCCGCTGACGGCTCGCGCGATTAAAGGATAATAGTCGGCCATTGCACGCTGTTTTGCTGGAGCATGATCCCCGTCCGAAGCCGGGTTCCCACGTTCGGGCTCATGCTTGACCCCGGTTCATGTCTTTTTTCGGCAATCATAGCTCAAATGGATTCTTCATCAGGATAGTGTCTTCGCGCTCCGGACTGGTCGACAGCAGGGCCACCGGGCAGCCAACCAGCTCCTCAACACGACGGACGTATTTTATCGCCTGCGCCGGCAACTGCGCCCAGGAACGCGCCCCCGCGGTCGGCTCTTTCCAGCCGGCGATGGTCTCGTAGACCGGCTCCACCCGGGCCTGCGCTTGCTCGCCCGCGGGAAGGTAATCGATTTCCCGTCCGTCCAGACGATAACGCACGCAGACTTTGATTTCATCAAAGCCGTCGAGAATGTCGAGTTTCGTGAGCGCCAGCCCATCGATACCGCAGGTCTGCACGGTCTGGCGCACCAGCACCGCATCAAACCAGCCGCAGCGGCGAGCCCGGCCTGTGACGACCCCGAATTCGCGGCCGCGCTCGCCCAGAGTTTTTCCGATGACATTATCCATCTGGTCAGTCGGAAACGGACCGAGGCCAACCCGCGTCGTATAGGCCTTGCAGATTCCGAGCACGTAATCGATCGCATTCGGGCCCAGCCCCGAACCGGTCGCGGCCTGAGCGGCCACCGTGTTGGATGACGTGACATAGGGATAAGTGCCGTGATCGATGTCGAGCAACGCCCCCTGTGCGCCCTCGAACAAAATGCGCTTGCCCTCGCGCCGCTTGGCATCGAGCAGCGACCAGACCGAATCCATGTACGGCAACACCTTGGGCGCCACGGCGGCGAGATGGTCATAAACCTCCGACGCCTTGATCTCGGTCAGGCCATGACCCCGGCGGAGCGCATTGTGATGCGCCAGCAGGCGCTCGATCTTTGTTCCCAGCGACGGCAGGTCGGCGAGATCCATGAACCGGATGGCGCGGCGGCCCACTTTATCTTCGTAGGCCGGGCCGATGCCCCGCTTCGTCGTTCCGATGCGGGTGGCCGCATTGTCTGCCTCGCGGACCGCCTCAAGCTCGCGGTGCAGCGGCAGAATCAGGATCGCGTTCTCGGCGACGCGCAAGCTATCGGGTGTCACCGCAATGCCCTGTTTCTTCAGCTGGGCAATCTCGTCAACGAGCGCCTGCGGATCGACGACGACACCATTGCCGATGACCGAAAGCTTGCCGCCGCGGACGACGCCCGATGGCAACAGCGACAGCTTGTAGGTTTTGCCGTCGATAACCAGCGTATGGCCGGCATTGTGGCCACCCTGGAACCGCACGACGATATCGGCCTGCTCCGACAGCCAGTCGACGATCTTGCCTTTGCCTTCGTCGCCCCACTGGGATCCGACAACCACAACATTCGCCATCGGAATCCCTTCCCTTAGCCAGCGCCCGGACACTTGGAGCCGGGAGCCACCGGCCAGGTCCACCTTCGGATAAAGGATGCTCCCTTTGGAGGCAAGCCAAAGTCCACCGCCTTTTGCGGCCTGAAAAGGCCGGCAAACGACTGATCCGGCGGGCTAATTCAGAAATGCAGCGACCTTTAGAAGTGCAATGACTTGGCCTGTTGCACCTGCGGCAGCGCCCGAACTTTGCTGAGCACGGCCTCCGGCAGTTCGCCATCGATCTCGATCAGGGCAACCGCATTGCCGCCAGGTGTGTCACGGCCGACGTGGAAGGTTGCGATATTGATGCCCGCCTCGCCGAGCGTCGAGGAAAACGTCCCGATGAAGCCGGGCTTGTCGAGATTGGTGATGTAGATCATCGAAGGCCCGAACTCGGCATCCATCCGGATGCCCTTGATGTTGACGATGCGCGGCCGTCCGTCGGCAAACACGGTGCCGGAGACATGCCGGGCCTGGCGTTCGGTCGTCACGGTCACCGTGATCAGGCTTTCATAATCCTCCGGCATTTCCCGCGTCACCTCTTCGACCACGATGCCGCGCTCCTTGGCCACCACCGGAGCCGAAACGACATTCACGTCGCCGAGCATCGGCCGCAGCAAACCGGCGACCGCCGCTGACGTGAGCGCCTTGGTGTTCATTTGCGCCACCGCACCTTCGTAAGCGATCTGGACCTTGCTGATACCTGTTTCAGTCAGTTGACCGGCGAAGGAGCCAAGCTTTTCGGCCAGCGCGATGAAAGGCTTGAGCCTGGGTGCCTCCTCCGCGCTGATCGAGGGGAAGTTGATGGCATTGGTGATAGCGCCGCGCAAAAGATAGTCCGACATCTGCTCGGCAATCTGCAGGGCGACGTTTTCCTGCGCCTCTGACGTGGACGCGCCGAGATGTGGCGTGCACACGACATTCGGCAGACTGAACAGCGGATTTTCGGTGGCCGGTTCGGTGACGAACACGTCAAAGGCGGCACCGGCGACATGGCCGCTTTTGAGCGCGTCATAGAGCGCGGCCTCGTCCACCAGCCCCCCGCGCGCGCAATTGATGATGCGCACGCCCTTTTTCATCGATTTGATGGCCGCCGCATTGACGACATTGCGGGTCTTGTCGGTGAGCGGCGTGTGCAAGGTAATGAAATCAGCGCGCTTGAACAATTCTTCGAGCTCGACTTTCTCGACACCGAGATCGTCGGCGCGCTGCTGCGACAGGAACGGGTCAAAGGCGACGACCTTCATCTTCAGTCCGAGCGCGCGATCGGCGACGATCGAGCCGATATTGCCGCAGCCGATGACGCCAAGCGTTTTTCCGAAGATCTCCACGCCCATGAACTTGTTCTTTTCCCACTTGCCGGCGCGCGTCGAAGCGTCGGCTTCCGGGATCTGCCGCGCCAATGCCAGCATCAGCGAAACCGCGTGTTCCGCGGTCGTGATGGAATTGCCGAAGGGCGTATTCATGACGATGATGCCGCGCGCGGTCGCTGCCGGAATATCGACGTTGTCGACACCGATCCCGGCGCGGCCGATCACTTTAAGCCCTTTGGCCGCCTCGAGGATCTTGGCGGTCACTTTGGTCGCCGAGCGGATGGCCAGCCCGTCGTAATTGCCGATGATCGCGGCAAGCTTGTCCTTGTCCTTGCCGAGCGCCGGCTGGAAATCCACGTCGATGCCGCGATCCTTGAAGATCTGCACGGCGGCGGCGGACAGTGCATCGGAAATGAGAACCTTGGGCATGGGCTTTCTTCCTTCACCCTCCCCTGGAGGGGGAGGGTCGGCCCGCAGGGCCGGGGTGGGGTGAAATTTCGAGCGGCAAACGATCCGGTGATGGCCTGGGTGATCGGGTCACCCCATCCCCCCCTCCAGGGGAGGGTAAGAAATCGTCACGCCGCTTTCGGCAACGCGGCTTTCGCTTCGGCGAAGGCCCAGTCGAGCCACGGCGTGAGCGCTTCGATATCGCGTGTCTCGACGGTCGCACCGCACCAGATGCGCAAACCGGGCGGCGCGTCGCGGTAATAGGCGATGTCGTAGGCGACGCCTTCCTTTTCGAGCAGCCCGGCCAGCGTCTTGGCAAACGCTGCCTGGTCATCACCGGAGAGCCGCGTCACCGCCGGGTCGACAACTTTCAGGCACACGGATGTGTTGGAGCGCTCGCCGGCATTCTTCGCGAGATGATCGATCCAGGCCGTCGCCGCGACCCAGTCCGACAGCGCCTTGGCATTGGCGTCCGAGCGCGCGACCGTGCCCGCAAGGCCGCCAACCGATTTTGCCCATTGCAGCGCGTCGAGATAATCCTCCACGCAGAGCATCGACGGCGTATTGATCGTCTCGCCGGCAAAAATGCCTTCGTTGAGCTTGCCGCCTTTGGTCAGGCGGAAAATTTTCGGCAGCGGCCAGGCCGGCTTGTAGGTCTCGAGCCGTTCGACGGCGCGCGGCGAAAGGATGAGCATGCCATGCGCGCCCTCCCCGCCAAGCGCCTTCTGCCAGGAGAACGTCACGACATCGAGCTTCGGCCAGTCGAGTTTCTGCGCGAAGGCCGCCGAGGTGGCATCGCAGATCGTGAGGCCCTTGCGGCCGGCGGCAATCCAGTCGCCGTTCGGGACGCGAACGCCCGAGGTGGTGCCGTTCCACGTGAACACAACATCGGTCGAGAAATCGACTTTGCTCAGGTCCGGCAATTCGCCATACGGCGCCTTGATGACGCTGACGTCTTTCAGCTTGAGCTGCTTTTCGACATCGGTGACCCAGCCTTCGCCGAACGATTCCCAGGCCAGCATCGTCACCGGGCGCGCGCCCAGCAGAGACCAGAGCGCCATCTCGACCGCGCCGGTGTCGGACGCCGGCACGATGCCGATGCGATAGTCGGCGGGCACTTCCAGCAACTCGCGGGTGAGATCGATGGCGCGCTTGAGCTTCGCCTTGCCGATCTTGGATCGGTGCGATCGTCCGAGAACCGCGTCGGTGAGGTTTTGCAGGCTCCAGCCCGGGCGCTTGGCGCAGGGGCCGGATGAAAAGTGCGGAGTGGCCGGCCGCACGCCGGGCTTTGTCGCCGTCATGTGTCTATCCTTCCAGATAGGCGCCCTTCGTTGGGGAAGGGTGTCCCACTGGCGGAGATAGGCGACTTACCGGCCGCGGTCAACTGTCGTGAGTTGTCTCAGCAAATTCGACGCGAATTGAGTGCGCGTCTTTCGGCTTCTTGCGGCGGCCTAGAATCGGAGGCCGAGGCCGATGTTGGCCGTATTGATATTGTTGCGGGCGCCGTTGACCGACGAAAATGCGATGAATTCCCATTCGGCCCGCAGGAATAATCCTGGCGTGATGGCCCAATCCGCGCCGACGCCCGCGACCACGCCGCCGACGATGGAATTGTCTTTGCCGGCAGTGACGCTTGACGGCGTCAGGAGGGCAGGGCCGATGACTCCGCCCGGCGGAGAAGGTATCAGCGGAAGCTGCGTCATAAAATCGCTGACGGATACCGTGGTCGAATAGTTGAAACGTCCAACAGCGGCGCCGACCACCATGTAAGGCAGAAATTGGCCGATGGCATAACCCGCGCGCCCGCGCAACGTTGCGTAATCGACAAGCTTGAGCGTGGTGTGCGCATCGATCGTTACGTCGTGCTGTATATTGTCCGACGATGTTACAACGCGCCGTGAGATTGAATCGGTCGCGCCGGCATCCAGGTTCTGCGGATGCTTGTAGCCGATGTCAAAACCGACAACGAGATTGTCCCATTGCATATTGTAACCGACGAACGCACCGTACACCGCGCTGTTGGTCGTGCCCGGCCCAAGCGTCGTCCATTCCGAGGGAGCAAACTCGCTTTGCAGCGAGGTATTGCGCAGAATAAAAGCAATGGGCTGGCTGGTGCTGTTGCCCGGATCGGTATTCATGTTGGCGTAGCCGGCCTGCAGGCCGGCGTGCCAGCCATCCCAGCGTGCATAGCCAGGGTCCACCGAACCACGCAGCGGCCAGTCCGCTGCGCGCGCGCTGCCGGCCGATGCTGCCGCCAGGACGCGGCAAAATGCAGCCGTGACTGCCGACTTCGAAGACCCAACCAACTCATGACGCAGCCCCGTTCGTTTTCACCACTGTCGTCCGCCTACCCACTCGCCCTAGCCTCTGCTGCGCAGCGGCTGGCGGCGGTGGCGGATAGTCGTAGCCGCCAAAGTTGAAACGCACGCCGAGTTTGACGTCCTGCGACGTCAGGTGATGGAATTCCATCGGATTGTCGATGTTGTTGGTGCCGTCGAAAGCGATGAGGTCGCCGGTCTGCGCATTGCCCAGGTCGATATAGCGGTAGGCAAGCTCGAGCGTGACATTGCGATAAACCTGGTAGGCGAGACCGGCATGCAGGGCCCAGGCGAAATTCCATTTGCTGGCGCTGCCGGCAAAGGCGTCGCTGCCTCCGCTAGCCTGCGCATGACGCGCTGTTCACGCAGACCGAGATGTCGCCGAAATTGCTGATCGTGTTGCGGCTGAAGCCGACACCGGCGCCGATGAACGGCGTGATATTCCACCAGGTGCCGAGATCGACATATCCGTTGAACAGGAACGTCCATTCGGATTTGCTGCCGGTGTAACGATCGTCGGCGAAGCCGCCGCCGCCGATGTTGCCGACATCGAGGCCGTGGAAATTCGCCGCGCCCCGGTATTCACCGGTCACGTCGAAGCGCAGCCAGTTGTTGACGGTGTAGCCAATGCCAAGGCCGAAGAACGGCGCCGCGTCGAAGCCTTTGTCGATATTGCTCACCGAAGCGAAATTGGCGTAGTTCGCATTGAAGAGGCTGCCGACACTCTGGTTGCTGAAACCGATGTCGCCGCGCAGATACCAGCCTGAAAAATCCACTGCCGGAGCGAGGACGGGCGCAGGCATATCGGCCGAATGCGCGCTGTTGATGATCGCAAACGAAGCAACCGCAGCCAGGGCTGACAGCTTGAGACGCCGAGTAAACATCGCAATCCCCCACAAACAGGTGCCCGTCCGAACAGGACGGCGACTGTGGGAACGATGGCAGGAAATCCTTAAGCGGCACTTAACCTTAATTCTTAACCACGCCAATTAACGAACCGATCGGCGAATGCGCGCACACGCGCACAAACGCGGCGCGCGAAATTCCGCAAATTAAGAATTTGGTTACCGGAGAAAAACCGCGGCGGTATCAGGCAGCCACTGCGCTCAGCGCTTCGACCACATCGTCCACAACTGATTCGACCAGGCTGCGGTCGTCGCCCTCACCCATCACGCGGATCACCGGCTCGGTGCCCGAGGGCCGCACGATCAAACGGCCGCCACGGCCGAGCTTTTTCTCGGCGCTGGCGATGGCCGAGCGCACGGCTGCGCTTTCCATCGGTTTGCCGGTCTGGTAGCGCACGTTCTTGAGGATCTGCGGCAGCGGCTCGAAGCGGTGGCAGAGTTCAGACACCGGCTTGTCGCCGCGCTTGACGACCGCGAGCACCTGCAACGCCGCGATCAAGCCATCGCCCGTCGTCGTGTAGTCCGACAGGATAATATGACCGGACGGTTCGCCACCGATGTTGTAGCCGTGCGCGCGCATCTGCTCGAGCACGTAGCGGTCGCCGACCGGCGTCCGCACCAGTTCGATCCCCAGCCCGCCGAGATAGCGTTCGAGGCCGAGGTTCGACATCACCGTCGACACCACGCCGGGACGCTGAAGCCGGCCGTCCTGTTTCCAGCTCTCCGCGATCACCGCGAGCAGCTGGTCGCCGTCCACGACATGACCGCGCTCGTCCACGATCATCACGCGGTCGGCGTCGCCATCGAGCGCGATGCCGATATCGGCGCGCATCTCGCGCACCTTGCGGGACAGCGCCGCCAGATCGGTGGAACCGCACTCTTTATTGATGTTGAAGCCGTCCGGTTCGACGCCGATGGAAATCACGTCGGCGCCCAGTTCCCAGAGCGTGCCAGGCGCGACTTTATAGGCGGCGCCATTGGCGCAATCGATGACGATGCGCAGGCCTTCGAGCGACACTGCCTTGGGCAGCGTCAGCTTGGCGAATTCGATGTAGCGATCCTGCACGCCGTCGATGCGCTTGGCGCGGCCGAGGTCGGCGCTTTTGGCGAGCTGCTTGGAGAGATCGGAATCGATCAGCTCTTCGATCTTGGATTCCACGTCATCGCTGAGCTTGTAGCCGTCGGGCCCGAACAGCTTGATGCCATTGTCGTCGTACGGATTGTGCGAGGCCGAGATCATGACGCCGAGATCGGCGCGCATCGAGCGCGCCAGCATGCCGACCGCCGGCGTCGGGATCGGGCCGGTCAGCAGCACATCCATGCCGACCGAGGTGAAGCCTGCGACCAGCGCGTTCTCGATCATGTAGCCGGACAAACGGGTGTCCTTGCCGATCAGGACGCGATGGCGGTGCTCTCCGTTGCGGAAGATCAGCCCTGCGGCCTGGCCGACCTTGAGCGCCAGCTCCGGGGTAATGACCCGGTTGGCAAGGCCGCGAATGCCGTCAGTCCCGAAATAACGACGAACCATCAAACAATCCCCTGACGCCGACGCAACGGCGCGATACTCCTGAAGAGCCGCCCGTTAACAGGTTTCGGCGGCCCAACAGTCTTATATTAGTGCCAACGCCGTGGATTTACTTCAAAATTTGTGAGGAATCATTACCGAGCGCGGTTAACCGTTTCGCCGGTAACAGCCGCGCCAAAGCGCCCATTTCACGCCCCACCGGCACTGTGCTACCCGAATTCCGGACCATTCAACGCCAGAAATGCCGTCATGAAAACCGTCACCTGCATCGAGGACCTGCGTGCGCTGGCCCGCCGCCGGGTTCCGCGCGCCTTTTTCGATTATGTCGACAGCGGCTCCTACAGCGAGGAGACGTTCCGCGCCAACCGCGCCGACCTCGAGCACATCAAGCTGCGCCAGCGCGTGCTGGTGGACGTCTCCGAGCGCAGCCTCGCCACAACCATCCTTGGCCAAAAGGTCGCGGCGCCGTTCGCGCTCGCGCCGATCGGGCTGAGCGGCATGCAACACGGCAACGGCGAGATCCTCGCCGCGCAGGCCGCCAACGACGCCGGCATCCCTTACACGCTGTCGACGATGTCGATCTGCTCGATCGAGGATGTCGCCGAGGCGACGCGCCGGCCGTTCTGGTTCCAGCTCTACGTCATCAAGGACCGCGGTTTTTCCAAGGACATCCTGGCGCGCGCGGCGCAAGCCAAGTGCAGCGCGCTGGTGCTCACCGTCGATCTGCAGGTGCTCGGCCAGCGCCACAGGACATCAAGAACGGCATGACGGTGCCGCCGGAAATCCGGCTCGCCAACATCATCGACATCGCGACGCAAGCCGAACTGGGCGCTCGAGCATCCTGATGGGCAAGACGCAAGACCTTCGGCAACCTCGCCGGCCACGTGAAGGGCATGGAGAACGTCAATTCGCTCGCCACCTGGATCCAGGGCCAGTTCGATCCGGCGCTCTCCTGGAAAGACGTCGAGTGGATCAAGAAGATCTGGCCGGGCAAGCTGATCATCAAGGGCATCCTCGATCCGCGAGGACGCGAAGACCGCGGTCAAGGTCGGCGCCGATGCCATCGTGGTGTCGAACCATGGCGGCCGTCAGCTCGATGGCGCGCCGTCGTCGATCTCGGCGCTGCCGGCGATCGCGCAGGCGGTCGGCTCCGATACCGAAGTGTTGTTCGACGGCGGCATCCGCACCGGCGCCGACTCATGCGCGCGCTGGCGCTCGGCGCGCGCGCCTGCCTGATCGGCCGCGCCTATGTCTACGGCCTCGGCGCCGGCGGCCAGGCCGGGCGTGAGCCAAGGCGATCGACATCCTCAAGAACGAACTCAGCGTCACCATGGCGCTGACCGGCACCAACCGCATCGCCGACATCGGACCGCAGGTGATTGTGGGTGGTGCGACGAAAAAACCCGCGCGTAAAAAGAAAAGCTGAGCGGCGCCTGCTTTACCCTCCCCTGGAGGGGGAGGGTCGACGAAGCGACGACGTCGCGAAGCCGATCGGGTTGTCATGGCCGGGCTTGACACGGCCTCTCGCTTCGACGCATCGGCTCACGCTAAGCGGCGATCGCCGGACAAGCCCGGTGATGACGCCGGCGAAGCGGCGTCACCGCCACCCCAGCCCCGGCGCGACGTGCTTGAGGATCGACTCGATCACATGCACGTTGTAGCCGACGCCGAGCTGATTGGGCACGGTGAGCAACACCGTGTCGGCTTCCGCGATCGCCTCGTCCCCCTTGAGCTGCTCGACCAGCACATCCGGCTCCGCCGCATAGCTGCGGCCGAAAATGGCGCGCTCGGTGCCGCCGAGAAAACCGATCTGGTCCTTCTCGTCGCCGCGGCCGAAATACATGCGGTCGCGGTCGTCGGTGAGCGCGAAGATGCTGCGGCTGACCGACACCCGCGGCGTGCGCGTGTGGCCCGCCTCTTTCCACGCCGCCTTGTACAGCCGGATCTGCTCCGCCTGCTGCACATGGAACGGCTTGCCGCTCTCGTCGATCTTGAGCGTCGAGCTTTGCAGGTTCATGCCGAGCTTGGCCGCCCATTGCGCCGTCGCATTGGTGCCGGCGCCCCACCAGATGCGCTCGCGCAGGCCCTCCGAGTGCGGCTCGAGGCGCAGGAGACCGGGCGGGTTCGGAAACATCGGCGACGGGTTCGGCTTGGCGAAGCCCTTGCCGAGCAGCACCTCGAGAAAGACCTCGGTGTGGCGCCGCGCCATGTCGGCGTCGGTCATGCCCTCCGGCGGCACGTAACCGAAGTAGTGAAAGCCGTCGATCACCTGCTCGGGCGAGCCGCGCGAGATGCCGAGCTGCAGGCGGCCGCCGGCGATGAGGTCGGCGGCGCCCGCGTCCTCCGCCATGTACATCGGGTTCTCGTAGCGCATGTCGATGACCGCGGTGCCGATCTCGATCCGCTTGGTGCGCGCGCCGCAGGCCGCGAGCAGCGGAAACGGCGAGCCGAGCTGGCGGGCGAAATGATGGACGCGGAAATAGGCGCCGTCGGCGCCCAGCTCCTCGGCCGCGACGGCGAGCTCGATCGATTGCAGCAGCGCGTCGGACGCCGACCGCGTCTGCGACTGCGGCGACGGGGTCCAATGGCCGAAGGAGAGGAAGCCGATGTGTTTCATGGGGTGTGTGTGCCGTGGGTGATGCGTTCGGTGGTCCCGCTTTTACCTGAAAGCGCTGGTAATGTCAGACAACTTCGACACGTCACGGCACAATCCGCTCCTCCCGAAACTGCCGCATGAGCCGCACGAACATCTCTTCGCTGTCGACCACGTCGTGGAAGCCGAAGCGGCGCGATTTGGTGACGTCCGACATCACATCCCAGTCGCAGCCGAAGACGTAATCGGCAAAGGGCCAGGCCACCAGCTGATCCCAGGCGTAGGGCTTGAGCCCGTGTTTCTCCGTCATGGTGCGCCAGAGCGGCGCCTTGTCCGCCATCTCCGCCGTCAGGCTCATGGTGCGGACATCGCCGGCCGGCATGTCGAAAGCGGCGGCGAGCTTCGGCCACAGATTTTTCCAGCGGAAATAATCGCCGTTGGTGATGTTGAACGCCTCGCGCCCGCAGCGCGGCTCGGTCGCCGCCCACAGCGCGGCGTTGGCGAAGTGCTCCGACGCGGTGACCTGATAGATCGAAGCATAAGCGCCGGGCTTGCCCGGAAAATGCAGCGGCCGTCCCAGCTCCTTGCTGATCGCGGCGTAAACCGCGATGGCCGGCGCCAGACTCATCGGCGTGCCCGGCGCAAAGCCGCACAAAGTCTGCGGCCGCAGCTCCACCCAGTCCCAGTCTTTGCCGCGCTGGAAGGCGGTGAGCCAGTCGATCTGGTCGAAATAATAATTGGCGCCCGCGTGACGCGGATCGCTCTCGCGCGCCGGCGTTTTGTACGCGCCCAGATGCGAACCGTAATATTTCGTGCCGGTGACCAGCACCACGCGGCGCAGCGCGGGCGACGCCCGGTCGATCGCCGTGACGGCGTTGACGAGCATGTCGCGGTTCGGCGCGATGTTCGATGCATAGCCCGCGGCAGCGCCGGGCGCGGGCTGAAACGCCGCGTAGAAAATGTGCGTGACGTCGTTCAGCCCGGCCAGCTTTTTCGTCGTGTCCTCAGCGTCGAGCAGATCGACCGCGATGTGGCGGTAGCGCGGCGCGGCCTCGGCGGTCCGGCGCGACAGGCCGGTGACGGACCAGCCGCCCTGCTCAAGCAATCGCGCGACGATGTAGCGCCCGATCACGCCGAGCGCGCCGACGACAACGGCCTGTTTGTGCTCTGCCATGCGCAGGAGAGTATCGGGGCCCGCCGCGCGGCGCGAGGCCGTCTACTCTTTACCCTCCCCTGTAGGGGGAGGGTCGCGAGCCATCAGCGCGTCTTCGACGCGCTATGGCGAACGGGGTGGGGTGAACAGCGGCGGAAGATCACCCCCTCCCGATGCGCTTCGCGCATCGACCTCCCCCCTCCAGGGGGAGGTGAAGCAAGAATCTCACTCCTCTTTCAGCCCATACGCCAGCTCGTTGCCGGTGGCGCCGTAATATTTGAACGGCAGGAATTTGCCGGACATGGTGATCTTCACCCGGTCGCCCTTCGGATCCGGCTTGCGCTCGATCTCCATGTCGAAATCGATCGCCGACATGATGCCGTCGCCGAACTCTTCCTCGATCAGCGCTTTCCACGCCGGCCCGTTGACCATCACCAGCTCGTAAAAACGGTAGATCAGCGGATCGGTGGGCGGCATCGGCGTGCCGGCGCCGCGCATCGGCACTTCGTTGAGCAGCGCCTGCTCGCCTTTCGACAGGCCGAACAACTTGGCCGCGGCGGCGGTCTGCGGCTTGGTCAGCTTGTGCTGTCCGAGGATCGCGCCCGTGATCATGATCGGCGCCATGCCGCCGATCTGCTCGCAGATATAGTTCCAGCTCCAGCCTTTCTCGCGCTTGATGTCGAGAAGTTTTTCCGTGAGTTCGGCGCGGTTCATTTGTTTGCTCCTTCGGTTCAACAGTGACTGTCGTCATGCCCGCGCTTGTCGCGGGCATCCCGCTTAGGGACGCAGTGCCTCACTAAGCGGGATGGCCGGCATAAAGCCGGCCATGACGGGTGGGTGTATTCAAGCAAATTCTACGCCAGTCCTTTGCCCACAATGACCCCATCTTGCCAAATTTGCGCTCGCATGCGACCCGATGGGCATGACCGCGGACGTCACCATCAAGGACGGCGGAAAGCTCACCCCGCATCCCTTGCGCGCGGCCATCCTCGGCGAAGTCCACGCGCGCCCTTTTACGCCGATCCAGACGCCACGCCGCGTCCTGCATTTCGCGTTCGACACCACCGGCGATGCCGCCAAGCGCGACCGCGCGGCGCTCGCCGACCTGTGCGCCCGCCGCCAGCTTGAGCCGCTGAAGGCATCCGCCAAGCAGCACCGTGTCGTGTTCGGCGGAGCGGCGCTGCGCTGGGAGCAGCATTCGGAATTCACCACCTACACCTGGGAGTTGCCCTCGCCCGGCGTCGTCCCGTTTATCCCCGATGCCGGTTCGCTGGCGGCGCCGATGATGAGCCTGCCGCAGCCGGGCCCGCTGCTGGTGGCGCTCGATCTGCATTTGCTGGCCGAAAAGAAGAAGAAATTTGCGATCGAAAAGCTGTTTGATCGCGCGAGCCTCGCGGTGGCGGAAAATTCCGACGGCGCGGCGCTGTTTGCCACCGACTTCCAGGCTGACCCGGCCGGCTTCGTGCGCATCCTCGTGCTCGATCGCGGCCTCGGCGAGGAGCGCGCCGGCGCGGTGGTCCAGCGCGTCATCGAACTGGAGACCTACCGCACCCTCGCCTTGCTCGGCCTGCCCGAGGCGCAGCGGCTGCAGCCCTCGATCAACCGCATCGAGAAGCGGCTGGCCGAAGTCACCGACGAAATGCGGCGCTCTTCCAAGCTCGTCGACAATCATCGCCTGCTCGATGAATTGACCGAACTGGCCGGCGAACTGGAAGCCGGCGCCGCCGCCAGCCTGTTCCGCTTCGGCGCCAGCCGCGCCTACAACGAAATCGTGCAGCTGCGCCTGCAAACCATCGGCGAGCGCAAGGTCGAAGGCCTGCCGACCTGGTCGTCGTTCCTGGCGCGGCGCATGGCGCCGGCGATGCGGACCTGCGTAACGACCGAAGAACGGCAGACCAACCTGTCGGAAAAGCTCGCGCGCGCGGCCAACCTGCTGCGCACCCGGGTCGACGTCGAGCTCGAGCAGCAGAACCGCGACCTGCTCAAGTCGATGAACGAGCGCACGCGCCTGCAATTGCGATTGCAGACGACCGTCGAAGGCCTGTCGGTTGCCGCCGTCAGCTACTACGTGGTCGGCCTGTTCGGCTACCTGGTGAAGGGCGCGCACGACGAAGGCGTGCCGGTCGATATCTCGCTTGCGACCGCACTGTTCGTGCCGGTCGCGATCGCGGCGATCTGGTGGCTGGTGCGCCGCATCAGGCGCCGGCATATCGCGGGCGACGGGTGAGGCGCGATCGAGCTTAACGTATTCGACCAGCGAGGTGCGGCGATGAGCATCATGTATCACGACGGCAACCGGCAACTACAGGACCGTTTCGACAGCCGGCGTATCTCCGACAAACTGGAAGAAAAACTGACGCGCACGGCATTCACCGCCGACGACAAGACCTTCATCGAGGGCGTGCCCTACTTCTTCCTCGCCACCGCGGACGCGCAAGGCCGGCCGGATTGCTCGTTCAAGGGCGGCATGCCGGGCTTTGTGCGCGTGACCGGCGCGGCCGAGCTGGCCTTCCCCGACTACGACGGCAACGGCATGTTCAAGAGCCTCGGCAATGTCGTGGTGAACCCGAATGTCGGCCTGCTGTTCATCGCCATGCACGGCAAGCCGAAACGGCTGCGGGTCAACGGCCGCGCGCGCGTGAGCGATAATGATCCGCTCCTGGCCGAAACCGTCGGCGCGCAGCTGATCGTGCGGGTCGAGGCGCGCGCTATTTTCCCCAATTGCCCGCGCTACATCCCCGACATGCAGATGGCCGGCCCGTCGATCTACACGCCGCAGCCAAAATGCGACCCGCCCGAGCCGGCCTGGAAGGGCTTCGACGACTTCAAGCCTCACGTTCACCCGCGTCAGCCGACCTGGAAGGGCTAGCCATGCGCACCGAGCGGCTCGAATTTCCCAATGCCAAGGGCGAAAAACTGGCGGCGCTGCTCGACCTGCCGCTCGGCAAGCCGGCGGCGTTTGCCTTGTTCGCGCACTGCTTCACCTGCGGCAAGGACAACCTCGCCGCCAAGCGCATGGCCGAGCGGCTGGCGATGTGCGGCATCGGCGTGCTGCGTTTCGATTTCACCGGGCTCGGCACCAGCGAAGGCAATTTTGCCGATACGCATTTTTCCTCGAACGTCGATGACCTGGTTGCCGCGGCGGATTTTTTGCAGGCGACGCACGGTGCGCCTGCGATCCTGATCGGCCACAGCCTTGGCGGGGCAGCGGTGCTGGCGGCCGCGCATCGCATCTCCGATGCGCGCGCGGTGGTCACCATCGCCGCGCCCTGCGATCCGGCGCATGTCACCGGCCTGTTCAAGGAGCAGGTCGGCAAGATCCGCGACCAGGGCGAAGTGGAAGTCTCGCTGGCCGGACGTCCGTTCCGCATCAAGCGCGAATTCCTCGATGACATTTCCGAACAACGGCTCACGGAGCATGTGGCTAATCTCCGCAAGGCGCTGTTGATATTCCATTCGCCGACCGACGATACCGTGGGCATCGACAATGCCTCGCGGATCTTCGCGGCCGCCAAACATCCCAAGAGTTTCGTATCGCTGGCCGGCGCCGATCACCTGCTGAGCAAAAAGAGCGATGCGGTCTATGTGGCGAACGTGATCGCCGCCTGGGCCGAGCGCTATCTCGAAATGCCAGCAGAGCGCAGCGACGCGCAGATCGAGGTCGGCACTGTTCTTGTGCGCGAAACCGGCGATGGAAAATTCCAGCAGGAGATTTTGAGCGGGCCGCACCGCTTTCTGGCCGACGAGCCTGTGAAAGTCGGCGGGCTGGACTCCGGGCCCGGCCCTTATGATCTCCTGCTCGCCGGGCTCGGCGCCTGCACGTCGATGACGCTGCGGCTTTATGCCGACAACAAGAAGCTGCCGCTCAAGCGGGTCACCGTGCGGCTGACCCACAACAAGATTCACGCCGAGGATTGTCTCAATTGCGAGACCAGGGAAGGCATGGTCGACCGGATCGATCGCAATATTACGATCGAAGGCTCGCTCGATGCCGAGCAGCGCAAGCGGCTGCTGGAGATCGCCGACAAGTGCCCGGTGCACCGGACGCTGACATCGGAAATCGAGATCAGGACGTTTGAACGGCCCGTTTGAACGGCGCGGGCCGGCTCAATGGATTTGATCGCCTCCGGCTCAATGGATTTGATCGCCTCCGGCTCAAGGGGATGTGATCTCGCCGCGGCGGCCGCCAGGGAAATTTCGGGTGGCGGTGGGGTTTAAATTTAAGGGAGTGGTGAGGGTTCTGGCACATGATTTGTATGTGTAAGGGCCACACGATTTGCATGTGTTGGATCGTCATGGACAAACACGCGGATCCTCGACTTGTCTGGCTCGCCAGCGTGCTGGCAGCAGCGGTGTTCATCGTCTACGTCACGCACATCTAGGCGGGGTTTTCGATTTGGGATTCTAGGTTTGGGGTGCGTCAGCCCCGCAGAACCCCATTCCCTTGCGGCTTGACCTTCCCTCATCCTTCGATCACATTAGAACAAACCAAGAACACATAGACCACACGGTCCAGCCGGCTGGACCGAATGAATACGCATCTTCAATGACTTAGAGATGGCTTAGGCATGATCGCGCAGCTTCGCCAACGTCTGCAGGCCCTGCAAAGGCCACCCAGAATGGAGAACGGCTCCGGCGTGCTGCCTTTGGGCGTCGGCGCGATCGACATCGTGCTTGGCGGCGGACTCATGCGCGGGGCCCTGCATGAAATTGCGGCACCGGCGGAGACCCATTCCGCTGCGGCCACCGGATTTGTCCTGGGACTGGCGGCGCTCTGCGCTCCCTCACCTCGCCTGTTCTGGATTGCCGAGGACATGACGCGCGCCGAAAGCGGCGCGCCGCATGGCGCCGGCCTCGATGCCTTCGGCCTTGCTCCCGAACGGCTGGTGACGGTGAGCGTCACGCATCGCCGCGACCTGCTGTGGGGAATGGAAGAGGCCCTGCGCTGCCGCGCCGTGGGCGTCGTGGTCGGAGAAATGCGCGCCGGCAAAATCGGCGAGATCGCGGTGCGGCGGCTTTCGCTCGCCGCCGCAGAGAGCGGCGCGCTGGCGCTGCTGCTGCGCGCTGTGCCTCCAGCCGACAGTTCCACCGCCGCCACCCGCTGGATCGTCGGCGCCGCGCCTTCCGCCAGCGCGCACGGTCCGGGCACGCCACGCTTTGCCGCACATCTTGTCCGCAACCGTCGCGGCCCGGTCGGGTCATGGATTCTCGAATGGAGTGACAGCGATGAGCGTTTCATCCTCGCAACGCATGCTCAGCCTGTGGCTGCGCCGGCTCTCGACCGACCGCATCGTCAGGTCGCGTAAAAAATCGCCCGAACATTCGCCGCTTGTCGTCACCGGCAAGCGCGGCAATGTCGAACTCCTCACGGCTGTCGATGCGGCAGCCGAGCGGCTTGGCCTCAAGCCCGGCCTGACATTGGCGCAAGCCCGCGCCATGCATCCCGGCATCGAGGTCGTTACCGAAGATGCCGAAGCCGATTCCGCTTTGCTCGAATCCATTGCCGACTGGTGCCTGCGTTACACGCCGCTGGTCGCTTGCGATGCGCCCGACGGCTTGCTGCTCGACATCAGCGGCTGCACGCATCTTTATGGCGGCGAGCATGAACTGATCGCCGATCTCGGCGGCCGGCTGGACAATGCGGGCTTTGCCTGGTCGCTTGCCATTGCCGGAACCATCGGCGCCGCCTGGGCCGCTGCGCATTACGGCAAGCCGACAAGTCACGTTTCCGGCGAGGAACGCGCGTTGCTCGCATCCTTGCCGTTGCCGGCGTTACGGATTCCCTCGGTGACGGCCGCAAGCCTCACGCGCGTCGGATTAAAGCGGATTGGCGATATCCTTGATCTGCCGCGCGCGCCGCTCACCGCGCGCTTCGGATCCGAAGTGTTGCGCCAGCTCGACCGCGCTCTGGGTCACGAGCACGAACCGCTGACGCCACGGCTGCCGGTCGCGCCTTACGTAGCCGAGCAGCGCTTTGCCGAACCGATCGCGCGCGAGGAAGACGTTCTGGCAGTCGACAGGACGGCTGGCGCGGCGGCTGCAATTCGCGCTGGAGCGGCGCGGCGACGGCGCCCGCCGCATCGAGCTCACATTATTCCGCACCGACGGCATGGTCCGCCGCATCGCCGCCGGCACCTCGCGGCCGCTGCGCGATCCGGACGACATCCGCGGGCTGTTCGTTGAACGCCTTGCTGCGTTCGCCGATGCATTCGACCCGGGCTTCGGCTTCGATATGGCGCGGCTGTCCGTCATTGTTGCCGAGCCCTCCCCACCCCAACAGATCGGCATTGGCGGCGGCGAAGACGAGGCCGAGCTCTGCCGCCTGATCGATCGCCTGAGCGCGCGGCTGGGCGCGCGCCGCGTGCACCGTTTGACCGCGCAGGACAGCCACATCCCGGAAGTGGCCGAAGCGGCCCTCCCCGCGCAGGCGGTGAATGGCGATGCTGGCTGGGCTGCGTTTCGCCGCTACCGGGACGAGGCCGCGCTTTCGCCGCGTCCGCTGCGGTTGCTGACGCGGCCGGAGCCGATCGAGGCGGTCGCGGAAGTGCCGGACGGCCCGCCGCTGCGCTTTCGCTGGCGCCGCGCGCTGCATGAAGTGGTCGCCGCCGAAGGCCCCGAGCGCATCGAGGGTGCCTGGTGGAGCGAGCACGGCAGCTCCGCACGCGATTACTTCCGCGTCGAAGACAAAAGCGGGCTGCGCTTCTGGCTGTTCCGCGCCGGTCTCTACCGCGATCTTGTGCCAGGCAGCCCGGCCCCGACCTGGTTCCTGCACGGGACCTTTGCGTGATGTTTTTTACGTCATTCCGGGGCGCGAGCCATGCGCGCGTAGCGCGCTATGGCGAGTGAACCCGAAATCCAGAAACAAACTCAGAAATTGCGTCTGGATTCCGGGTTCGCCGCGAAGCGGCGCCCCGGAATGACAAAAGAGTGAGTGCCATGCCCTACCTCGAATTTGCCGTTGCCTCGAATTTCTCCTTCCTCCGCGGCGCCTCGCATCCGGAAGAACTGATGGTGCAGGCCGCCAGCATCGGGCTTGCCGGCATCGGCCTGTGCGACCGCAATTCAGTCGCGGGCGTAGTGCGCGCGCATCTGGCCCGGCGCGAACAAAATCTGCCGCTGCGTTATCACCCGGGCGCGCGGCTCATCTTTGCCGATGGAACGCCCGACATCCTCGCCTACCCGCGCGACCGCGCCGGCTGGGGGAGGCTCACCCGCCTGCTCACCGTGGGAAATCTTCGCGCTGAAAAGGGCGACTGCATTTTACATCTCGACGACCTGCTGGCGCATGCTTTCGGGCTTGAGCTGGTGGTGCTGGCTTCTCTTTCTTCACCTCCCCCCTTGTGGGGGAGGTCGCCCGCCGAAGCTTTAGCGAAGGCGGGCGGGAGGGGGGTCATTATTGGAGACGCTCAAATAACCACTACCCCCCTCCCCAACCCTCCCCCACAAGGGGGGAGGGAGAAGAGAGTGCGCGGCGGTGATGAGCTAAAAAATTTGCTCTTGAAACTCCGCGCCGTCGCCCCCGACCGTATCCGTCTTGCCGCGAGCATGCTTTATCACGGACGCGATCGCGCAGGATTGGCGCGCAGCAAGGAGCTTGCGCGCGCGGCGCGGGTGCCGCTGATCGCAATCAACGACGTGTTCTTCCACCATCCCGGCCGGCGGCCGCTCGCCGACGTGCTCGCCTGCATCCGCGAGAAGACCACGATCGACCGCGCCGGACGCAAGCTCGCCGCCAATGCCGAACGCTATCTTAAACCGCCTCACGAAATGATGCGGCTGTTCCGCGACGCGCCGGAGGCAATCGAGGAAACGATGGCGCTCAGCGACGCGCTCACCTTTTCACTCGACGAGCTGCGCTACGAATATCCGGACGAGGTGGTGGCGGGTTTTGACAATGCGCAGGATGCGCTCGCCCATCTCACTTACGACGGTGCCGCCAAACGTTACCCGCACGGCATTCCGGCCAAGGTGCACGCCAATCTCGAGCACGAACTCACGTTGATCGCGCAGCTGCAATACGCGCCCTACTTCCTCACCGTCTATGACATCGTGCGCTTCGCGCGTTCGCAGGGCATCCTCTGCCAGGGCCGCGGCTCGGCCGCCAATTCCGCGGTCTGCTTCTGCCTCGGCGTGACCGAGGTCGACCCCGACCGCGCCGACCTGCTGTTCGAGCGTTTCATTTCTCCCGAGCGGCGCGAGCCGCCCGACATCGACGTCGATTTCGAGCACGAGCGGCGCGAAGAGGTCATTCAATATATCTACGGCAAATACGGGCGCGAGCGCGCGGGCATCGCCGCCACCGTGATTTCCTACCGCGGCCGTTCGGCCATCCGCGAGGTCGGCAAGGCCTTTGGCCTCTCCGAGGACACCATCGGTGCGCTGTCGTCCTCGATCTGGGGCGGTGGCGGCGGCGCGGTGTCGAAGGATGCCGTCACCCGCACCGGTCTCGACCCGCACAGCCGGCGCATGCGCCAGATCGCAGCGCTGGCGGCCGAGATCAACGGTTTCCCGCGTCATTTGTCCCAGCATGTCGGCGGCTTCGTCATCACCCGCAGCCGGCTCGACGAAGTGATGCCGATCGGCAATGCGGCAATGGACGACCGCACTTATGTCGAGTGGGACAAGGACGATCTCGACGCGCTCGGCATCCTGAAAATCGACGTGCTCGGCCTCGGCATGCTGTCCTGCCTGCGCAAGGCGCTCGATCTGGTCACGAAACATTATCCAGGCGCGTTGCCGCAGGCGCCGAGCGTGCATCTCGCGCCTTCTCCCCTTGTGCCATCTCCGTCATTCCGGGGCGCGAGCCATAAGCGCGTTTACGCGCGTCTTCAACGCGCTATGGCGAGCGAACCCGGAATCCATACTGCGCAGCCCGGCGGTTATCGATTCCGGGTCCGGCCCTTCGGGCCGTCCCGGAATGACGGAGATGAGTTGCGCGCCGCGCCCTCTCCCACAAGGGGAGAGGGCACAGCAACAACCGCCGATCTCGCTTGTATCCCGGCCGAGGATCCCGCCGTTTACCGCATGCTGTGCCGCGCGGATTCTCTCGGCGTGTTCCAGGTGGAAAGCCGCGCGCAGATGACCATGCTGCCGCGGCTGAAGCCTGTGAACTTCTACGACCTGGTGATCGAGGTTGCGATCGTGCGGCCCGGGCCCATCCAGGGCGACATGGTGCATCCTTATCTGCGCCGCCGGCGCGGACAGGAGGCCGTCACCTATCCGTCGAAAGCGCTGGAAGCGGTGCTGTCGAAGACCCTCGGCGTGCCGCTGTTTCAGGAACAGGCGATGAAGATCGCCATCGTCGCCGCCGGCTTTACGCCCGCGGAGGCCGACAAACTGCGCCGCGCCATGGCGACCTTCAAGCGCGTCGGCACCATCGGCACGTTCCAGCGCAAGATGATCGACGGCATGCTGGCCAATGGCTATGCGCGGGAATTTGCGGAACGCTGCTTCCAGCAGATCGAGGGCTTCGGCGAATATGGCTTTCCGGAAAGCCATGCGGCGAGTTTCGCGCTGCTGGTTTATGCCTCGGCCTGGCTGAAATGCCGTTATCCGGACGCCTTTGCCGCCGCGCTCCTGAACGCGCAGCCGATGGGCTTCTACGCGCCGGCGCAGATCGTGCGCGATGCACGCGAGCACGGCGTCGAGGTGCGGCCGCCCGATATCAATCATTCGCAGTGGGATTCGACGCTCGAACCGGGCCCGCGCGCAGCCGAACGCCTGCACGATCTGCACCGCGCGATGCAGAACGACGTGTACACCACCTGCGCGGTTCGCCTCGGCCTGCGCGAGATCAAGGGACTGAAAGAAGAGGATGCGAAGTTGGTCGTGGAGCGGCGCTTTCTTTCTTCACCCTCCCCCTTGTGGGGAGGGTCGCGCGCCGAAGGCGCGCGGGGTGGGGGTCGGAAACGTATGCTTTCGACAACAGCGACCCCCCTCCCTAACCCTCCCCCACAAGGGGGGAGGGAAATCCTCTTCAACTCCCTGCGCGACGTCTGGCTGCGCACGGGGCTTTCTCCGCGCGTGCTCGAACGGCTGGCCGATGCCGATGCATTCGGTTCGCTCGGCCTCACCCGCCGCGAGGCGCTATGGGCGGCCAAGGCGCTCGGCCGGGTTGGCGACCGTGATGACGATCTGCCGCTGTTCTCTTTACCCTCCCCCTTGTGGGGAGGGTCGACCGCCGAAGGCGGTCGGGGTGGGGGTCCCTCGGCAACAACAACTACCCCCCACCCCAACCCTCCCCCACAAGGGGGGAGGGAGCACGTCTCGCGTGAGCCCGACGTCCGTCTTCCGCCCATGCCGGTCGGCGAAGAAGTCATCAACGACTACCGGTTCCTGCACCTGTCGCTACGCGCACATCCGGCGCAATTCCTGCGCCCGGATCTCAATGCCCGCGGCATCAGGCAAAACGAAACGCTCCGCAGCGTGGTCTCCGGCACGCGCATACGCATTTCCGGACTGGTGACCTGCCGGCAAAGGCCGGGTTCGGCCAATGGCGTCGTGTTCATGACCATCGAAGACGAAAGCGCGGTCGCCAATGTGATTGTCTGGCCGAAAGTCTTCGAGCGCTTTCGCCCGGTGGTCCTGGGCGCACGCTACGTGGCGATAACGGGCCGCGTGCAGGAGGAATCGGGCGTCATCCACGTGGTCGCCGACCGGATGGAGGACCTCACGCATTTCCTGGCGCGGCTGGCCGAGCATGGCGCCGCTATCGACGGCAAAGATATCCAGGTTTTGGCGCGCTGCGACGAGGTGCGCCGGCCGATCGAGGATCAACGCGAGGCGCGCGCACTTGGCGGCCGCCACAACCGGTTGGTTGCACTGATGCGCGAAATGCCGGAGCTTGCCAGCGATCTCGACGTCTCCGCGCGTGGTTCAGCGCATGCGCCCACGCGTCACGCTATTGTGGCACCACCTCGCCGCGCCCGACATTGATGCGATTGGCCTCCAGCGAGCCGTCCGGTTTCTTGACTGCGCGAACGATCGCGATATGTGCGCCCGTTTTCAACTCGCTCTTGTCGGATACTACGTAAGCCTGAATGACAGCATCGGGCGGAACGATGATCTTCTTTTCACCGTCCCGGTACTTCACGGTCAATACCTGCCCGTCGACACCGGCCACTGTCTGATCGATGGTGCCGTTGGTCATTGTGCTGTTCGGCCGCGCGTCCCATGGCCGATGGCCCTCGCTCAACCCGCGCTGGGATTCGGCCATAACCGTGACCTGGATGGCGCGCTGGCTCCCATCCGGCTGCGGCATCGCGCCGACGCCGACATAAGCGCCTGACTTGACGTCAGCGAGCGTTGCCTTGGCCACGCCGAAGACAGTGGCGTCCGCGGTAAGATTGATCATGACCTCGCCGAGCTTCGTAGATTTGACCGCCAGCACCTGGCCGTCAAAACTTTCGACGGTGCCGGCGACCCGCACGGGCTTATCTTGAGCCGAAGCCGAGATGATACCAAACGCCAAACCGCACAAGATGCCGAACGCAATTCGCTGGATCATGGACGTTCCCCGAAAATAACAGCGTCGCCCTCGCGGGCAACGCCGTTTTAAAAAGAAGTGTTTCGTCTTACATCGCCGGCGGGCCGGCGCGACCGACATAGAGCGTCTTCGCCAGCACCGAACCATCCGCCTGCTTGTCCCAGCCGAAAATAATGATCTGCGCACCCGGCTTGAGTTCTTCTTTCTTCCCGGGCGCGGCGGCGGCGATCACCGTCTGCGGCGTGATATTAATTTTCTTCTCACCGTCCTTGTATTTCACCATCAACGTTTGCCCGTCCTTCGACGCGACCATGTTCTCGACGTAGGCATTCGTCATGGTGCTGTTGGGGCGCGCGTCCCACGGGCCGTGCCGGTCGGGCACAACGCCACGCTGGGCGGGAAGAAAAATATGAATCGAAAAAGCATCGATGCTGCCATCGGGCTGCGGGATACCGGCGATACCGATGAAGGTGTCGGGCTTGATGTCGGCTAGCGAGGCTTTTTCCAGCGCAGAGACGCGCGCGTCATCGGCGAGTTTCACGTCGAGCATGGCGCCGTCACGCGTCTTCAGCGACAGCATCGGGCCGTCAGCCTTCTCGATCTGGCCGCGAATACGCCCCGGCTGTTGCGCAAGGGCAGCGGTTGCGAAAATCAGGGCAATGGCCGCAACGCCGAGCGCCCGCAGCGTCATATTCGGCTTGTACATTATGAGTATCCTCCCGATCTGGTACAGGCAAAAAGCCGGTCGCAGTCAGGCAGAAAACCCCGGTTTTGGCGACTTATTCCGTCGCCCGAAACCGTCACGTTTTCTTGAGCAAATCGGCTTCGATCAGCGCACGCAGTTCCGGCGTCACCTCCGGGCGAATGCCGAACCACAGCTCGAACCCCCGTACCGCCTGATGCAGGAGCATGCCAAGACCATCGGCGGTGCGCAGGCCGCGTGCGCGTGCGGACGCCAGCAGGCCGGTCACGAGGGGCGCATAAACCAGGTCTGCAACGACAAGCGACGGTGGGCAGCGCAAATTAAATTCAAGTGGCGGCTGGCCCACCATCCCAAGTGTGGTGGTGTTGACCAGCAGCCCGGCACCACCGAGCAGGCCCGTCGTCTCTTCCCAACCGGCCACCTGCACGCGCGCGCCAAACTTTTTCCGCAACGCCTTTGCGCGCTCCGCGGTGCGGTTGATCACATAAATGCGGCCGACCTCACGCGCGAGCAGCGCGAAGACCACCGCGCGCGCGCCGCCGCCGGCGCCGAGGACCACGGCGGTTGACAGGCCACGATCCCAGCCGGGGGTCGCGGCATCGAGATTGGCGAGGAAGCCTTCAACGTCGGTATTGGTCGAACGCAGCCTGTCGTCATCAAACCAGAGCGCATTGGCCGCGCCGACGGCCCGCGCGCGTTCATCGGGCTCCGACAATTTGAGCACGGCCTCCTTGTGCGGCACCGTGACATTGGCACCGACATAACCATTGGCCTGCATGGTCTTGATGAAATCAGGGAACGCTTCCGGCGGCACGGCCTCGCGCAGATACTCGGCATCGAGCTTGTGCTGCTTGATCCAGTAATTATGAATCAACGGCGAGCGCGAATGGCCCGCCGGCCACGCAATAACGCAAACTTTTTTGTGTCCGTCACTCATTGTTCGTCTTTTACCGTATTACGCAGCACGCCAATTTGAGGTACCGCAATCTCGATGACATCGCCGGATTTCAGCCAAACCGGCGCTTCATTGCGCTTGAGCTTGATCGGCGTCCCGGTCACCAGAATGTCGCCGGGCCTGAGAGTTCATGAAAGTACTGACATAAGCAATCAGTTCCGCGAACGACTTGATCATGCTGGCGGTTGTATCGTCCTGCGTCACTTCTCCGTTGACTTTTACCGTCAAATGCAAGGGCTTGCTCAGGTCAACCTCATCGGCTGTCGTGATCCATGGCCCGATACTGCCGGTCGAATCCCAGTTCTTGCCCTGCGTGACATTGAATTTGCCGTGGCGCAACCAGTCGCGGATCGTGCCTTCATTGCACAATGTCGCGCCGGCCACGAAATCAAGCGCCTCGTCCCGCGGGATCCGGCGCCCGCTGCGGCCGATCACAAGTGCGATTTCGCCTTCGTAGTCGAGCTGCTCCGATTTACGCGGCCGCACGATCGGCTGTCCATGCGCCACCAACGACCCCGGCGAGCGAAAAAACATGCTCGGATATTTCGGTACGTCCGCATCGCCGAAGTCGGCATTGCGGTTCGCGTAATTGATGCCGATACAGAGGATCTTCTCGGGATCCGCAATCGGCTGCACGAACTCGACTTCAGCGAGCGGGAAATCCGGCCGCACGCCCTGGACCACCGCGCGGGCTTCATCGAGGCCGTCGCGGCGTAGCAAATCGAGCACACTGGAAAATTTCGGCGCCAGCCGGGTTTTCAGATCGACAACACCTTCGCCCACCACTGCACCAAAACTGTCGCGCCCACGCACCTTGAAGCTTGCAAGTTTCATCAGAAATCCCGGATGGTCCACCCATACCGGCGGCATGGAGTTGGCGGCGGTTCAGCGTTATGCTGTGTGCGGCGCCCGGTGCATGTATTCCGCGTATCCCGCGCCGTCAATGTTTGCAGCCCGCCTTCTTGTAGACTCACATGAAATCCATATTCATCGATTGCAACGACCAGCTGGCGCCGGTGTGGGACAAGGTTATTCGCCCCGGCGACCCGGTCATTGACGTCAACCGCACGGCCTTCGCCCGCGAGGAACTGCCGCGCGTTCTCAATGGTTACGAAATCGCGCTCGACGATCATTCGTATATGCCGACCGAGCTGGTGGCCCAGTGCCCGCAACTCAAACACATTGTTTTCCTGGGCACGGGTGCTGCGAGCTACATGAATGTGGACGAACTGAAATCGCGCGGCGTGAACGTCCACACCATCAAGGGCTACGGCGACACCGCCGTCGCCGAGCACACCATTGCGCTGATGTTCGCCGCCGCGCGCGATGTCGCGCGCATGGATCGCGAGGTCCGCGGCGGTATCTGGACGCCGCAGGAAGGCGTGCAGCTGTTCGGCAAGACCCTCGGCGTGATCGGGCTCGGCGGCATCGGCAGTGAAGTTGCGCGCATGGGCAAGGGCCTCGGCATGGACGTGATCGGCTGGAACCGGACACGACGCGCCGGCGTGCCGCTGATCGATATCGATGCGCTATTGGCGAAAGCGGACGTGGTTTCGCTAAATCTCGTTCTCAATGACGAGACCCGCGGGTTTCTCAGCAAGGAGCGGATTGCGCGCATGAAGCCGGGCGCAATCCTGGTCAATACCGCGCGCGGCGCGCTCGTCGACGAAGCGGCGCTGCTCGATGCGCTCAAAAGCGGCCACATCCGCCATGCCGGCCTTGACGTATTTCATGCCGAGCCGCTCAAGGCCGATCATCCGCTGACCCAACTGCCCAACGTCACCCTGACATCGCACGCGGCCTTCCGCACGCTGGAAGCATCGATGACCCTGTTGCGGCGCGCCATCGATATCGTGAAGTCGATCCGCGCCTAGGACTACCCCCCCGCGCACCGCCGCCATCGATTTGTGCGGTCTTTTTACGCGGCATGCGGCCGCATCGCGGACATCCTGCCCGCATTGACCTGCCGCCGATCCCGGTCACAATAAGAATAGTAAAGACGGGAGGACACGTGAAACCGGCGCCATTCGCCTACAAAAAAACGCGCACGCTGAAGGAAGCGATTGCGCTGTTGGGCAAGCACAAGGATGCGCGCCTGCTGGCGGGCGGGCAGAGCCTGATTGCCACGCTCAACATGCGGCTGTCCGCGCCAGATTTGCTGATCGACATCAACGGCATCAAAGGTCTCGACGGCATCGCCAAGAAAGGCGCATCGATCGAGATCGGCGCACTGGCGCGGCACGCCCAGGTCGAGCGTTCCGAATTGATCGCCCGGCACGCGCCGTTGATCGCGCTCGCCATGCCGCATATCGGCCACGCCGCCATCCGCAACCGCGGCACCTTTGGCGGCTCGATCGCGTTCGCCGATCCGGCGGCGGAATTGCCGGCCTGCCTGCTCGCGCTCGACGGCGAGATCGAAATCACCGGGCCGAAAGGAAAACGCAAGGTCAAGGCCGAGAAGTTCTTCAAGGGCCTGTTCGAGACCGCGCTCGGGCCGCGCGACGTGCTCACCGCCATACGGCTGCCGGCCGCAACCAAGGATACGCGCGTCGGCTTTGCCGAGCTTGCGCGCCGCCACGGCGATTACGCGATCGTCGGACTTGCCGCCAGCGCGCGTGCGAACGCCAAAGGATTGACCGACGTGCGACTGGCATACTTCGGCGTTGGCAATACACCGGTGCGCGTGAAAAAAGCCGAAGCGGCGCTGGCGAGCGGCGACGTCGATGGGGCGGTCAAGGCGCTCGATCTTGATCCGAATGACGATGTTCAGGCGACCGCCAAGGTCAAGAAACACCTGGCCGGAGTCCTGCTGCGCCGTGTGGCTGCGCAGTTGATGGAGGCACGATCATGAGCCTCTCATTTGTCAGTAACGCACCGCCATGCCCTCCTAAGCGAGATGGCCGGAACAAGTCCGGCCATGACAGGAAAGCGCAATGAGCGACCTGACCCTCACTATTTCCCTCACGGTCAACGGCGAACGCGTGCAGGAACGTGTGGATCCACGCAAGACGCTGGTCGATTTCCTGCGCGAGGATCTGTCGCTCACCGGCAGCCATGTCGGCTGCGAGCACGGCGTGTGCGGTGCCTGCACCGTGCGGGTGAATGGCGACATCATTCGTGGCTGCCTGATGCTGGCGGTGCAATGTGACGGCATGGCAGTGGAGACCATCGAGGGCCTGTCTGATTCCGGCGAGGTCGCCGACCTGCAGGCCGCGTTCGAGCAGCGAAATGCCCTGCAATGCGGCTTCTGCACGCCCGGCATGATCGCCGCGGCGCAGGATCTGCTGAAACGTGCAAAGGACAGAAAGAGCGTGCCGAGCCGCGAGGAAATCCGCGAGCACATCTCCGGCAACTACTGCCGCTGCACCGGCTACCACGCCATCGTCGATGCGGTCGAAGCGGTCGCGCAAGCGCGCGCGAAAGGAAGGTGAGCGATGAACGAGCATCCCCGCCCGCTGTCCATGTCCGAACGCGCTGACGAACTCGAAGAAGAAAAAATGCACGAGATGGAGCGCATCATCACGAAATCAACCATCGCGCATTTGATGGACGGTCACGTGAAGATGGACACCAGCCCGGAAATGCGGGCCGCGCATCCCGGCAAGTTCTTCCTGATGGGCGAAGACCCGCGGCTGCCGCCGATGCCGGAAAAGCCGACTTTGGTCGATTATTTCCGCCACCGCTTTGCCTCAACCGCGCACCTGCTGCAAAGCGCGACGCACGCGCTCAAAGGTGGCCAGCCGGAGAAGGTCGTGCTGGCCTGCCTGTTGCACGATATCGCCATCGTCAGCTTCATCCGTTGCGACCACGGCTATTGGGGCGCCCAGATGATCGAGCCCTATGTCGACGAGGAAGTGGCCTGGGCGGTGAAGAGCCACCAGGCGCTACGCTTCTTCCCCGATGAAACAGTCGGCTACGGCTATCCGGATCTCTACAAGGAATTGTTCGGGCCCGACTATCAGCCGGAGCCCTACATCGTCGAGGAATACAAACGCGCGCGGGCGCACAAGTGGTACATGACCTCGCGGCTGATCTGCATGAACGACATCTACTCGTTCGACCCCAAGGCGAAGGTCAATCTCGACGACTTCGTCGACATCATCGGCCGCCACTTCAAGCAGCCGAAGGAAGGCCTCGGCCTCGACAACAGCCCGTCGGCGCATATGTGGCGAACGATCCTGTGGCCGACGCGGTTTTTGTGAGGCAGCGACGCGATGATAGCCACGGGCGATTCAGCATCCTTGCGGCCGCGAGGCACCGATGAGCGACTTGTCGGCACCTGGAAGCTTCAGTCCTGCGTCATGGAAGATATCGAAACCAAGCAGCAGAAAGCCGTCTGGGGCGAACACCCGAATGGCTGCCTCACTCTCACTCCGGCGGGGCATTGGATTGTCGTGCAAACGGCGGAAGGCCGCCAAGCGCCCCAAAGCGACGACGACAGGATTGCCGCCTTTCGTTCGATGCTTGCTTACAGCGGTCGTTACAGCGTCGAAGGCCGGCAAATTACCATCGATGTCGACATTGCATGGGACGAAAGCTGGAGCGGAACACAGCAAATCCGTTTCTACAGCATCAAAGATGACAAGCTGTACATTGAGGCCGCGCCGCAGCGCTACGCCGCTTTTGGCGATAAAACTTTGCGCGCCGTTTTGATCTGGCAACGGGCGGAGTAGAGCATGAAAATCACCGAAGATTCCCCCCCGTCCTCACCGCGCTCGACCGGCCGAACTCCTATATCGGCCGCTCGGTGCCGCGGCCGAATTTGCATCGGCTCACGCAAGGACGCGGACAATATGTCAGCGACGTATCGCTGCCGCGCATGACGCATGTTGCCTTTGTGCGCTCGCCGCATGCGCATGCCCGGATCGTGAAGATCGCAGCCGAGAAGGCGAAAAAGGCGCCGGGAGTGATTGCGGTCGTGACCGGCGCCGAGCTTGCCAAGGTCATGACGCCCTGGGTCGGCGTGCTCACGCATTTGAAGGGCCTGAAATCGGCGCCGCAGTCCCCCATCGCCGTGAATGTCGCGTGCTGGCAGGGCGAAGCCGTCTGCGCCGTGGTCGCGCACACGCGCGCGCAAGCCGAGGACGCCTGCGAACTGGTCGATGTGAGCTACGACGCGTTGCCGGTGGTCACCGACCCGGAAACCGCGCTCGACCGCAAGACGCCGGTGATCCATGCGTCGCTCGGCGACAATCTCTGCTTTGAACGAAAACTCGATGTCGGCGCCGTCGACAAGGCTTTCGCGGAGTCCGACGCCGTCATTGAAACGACCTTCCGCTTTGGCCGCCACACCGGTGTCACCAACGAGCCGCGTTCGGTCGTCGCCGACTGGAATGAAGGCGAAAAGCGCATGACGGTCTACCAGGGCACGCAGGCGCCGCACATGATGCAGGACCTGTTCGCCAAGCATCTCGGCATCGCCACCGACCAGGTGCGCGTGCTGACGAAAGACGTCGGCGGCTCCTTCGGCATCAAGGTGCATACTTACGCTGACGAAATGGCAACCGTCGCTTTGTCCAAGCTGCTCAAGCGGCCGGTCAAATTCGTGGCCGACCGGATCGAGAGCTTCGTCACCGACATTCATGCACGCGACCACCGCATCAAGGCCAAGATCGGCGTCAACAAGGACGGCACGATTACGGCTTTCGAAATCGACGACCTGACGGGCATCGGCCCCTACTCGGTCTACCCTCGGACGTCGGGCATCGAAGCGAACCAGGTCGTGAACCTGGTGGGCGGGCCCTATAAATGTCCGAACTACCGCGCCCAGGCGCGCGTCGTGTTCCAGAATAAGAATGTGATGTGCCAGTACCGCGCGGTCGGCCACCCGATCGCGGTGGCGGTGACGGAGGGGCTGGTTGAACTCGCCGCCGCGAAGATCGGCATGGATCCGCTCGAAATGCGCCGTCGCAACCTGATTGCCGACGACGCCTACCCGACGCAATCGGCCGCCGGCCTCAAATTCGAGCTGCTCTCGCATCACGAGTCGCTCGCCCATCTCGATGCGATGATGAACTATGCCGGCCTGCGCGCGGAACAGAAAAAGCTGCGCGACAAAGGCGTCTACCGCGGCATCGGCTTTGCGAGCTTCATCGAGGTCACCAATCCGTCCGCCGCCTTTTACGGCGTCGGCGGCGCGCGGATCACCTCGATGGACGGCGCGACCGTCAAGCTGGATTCGCAGGGCGCAATCATCGTGGCGACCGGCGTGACCGAACAGGGCCAGGGCGCCGAAGCCGTGGTGGCGCAATGCGTTGCCTCGTCATTCGGCGTTTCCATGGACAAAGTGCGCGTCATCACCGGCGACACCGACAACACGCCTTATGGCGGCGGCACCTGGGCCTCGCGCGCGGCCGGCATTGGCGGCGAAGCGGCATGGCAGGCCGGCAAGGCGTTGCGCGCCAATGTGCTCGCCGTCGCCGGCGCGATGCTGCAGGCCAAGCCGGACGATCTCGATATCCGCAACGGCATTGTCGTCGATAAAGAGAAAGGCACGGAGCGCCTGCCGCTCGACGAGCTCGCCCGCGTCGCTTACTTCCGGCCCGACACGCTGCCGCCCGGCTTCCAGGCCGAACTGATGGCGACGCGTCATTATGTGCCGCGCGCCTGGCCGTTCGCCTTCACCAACGGCATCCAGGCGAGCTATCTCGAGGTCGATACCGACACCGGCTTCGTGAAATTGCTCAAGCACTGGTGCGTGGAGGATTGCGGCACCATCATCAATCCGCAGCTGGTCGACGAACAGATCCGCGGCGGCGTGGTGCAAGGCATCGGCGCCGCGCTGTTCGAGCAATGCCTCTATGACGAGCGCGGGCAGATGCTCAACGGCAACATGGCCGACTACCTGGTGCCGATGGCGGTGGAAATGCCGGACATCGAATGCGGACACGTTGTGTCGCCCACCGCCGACAGCGAACTCGGCGCCAAGGGCGCCGGCGAAGCCGGCACGGCCGGCGCGCCGGCCTGCGTCATGAACGCAATCAATGACGCGCTGCGCCCGCTGGGGGCGCAGCCGCTCACCGACATGCCGTTCACGCCCGACAAAGTTCTCCGGGCGCTGGGGCGCGTTTAGACGCTATTGAAACTTGATCATGTGCTCCGCGTCAGCGTGGTCTTGGCCGAGACAAGCGGGGCGTTCATGAAGGTGAACACCGTCGAATATTCGGCGTAAGGATCGACCGCCGACATGCCGTCGACCGGCACGATCACATTCATGCCGCGTGCCGCTGCTCCGCTGCCGGTGTAGAGCACCGCGCCGTTTGCCGCGGTGCCGACCACGATGACGGTCGTGATGCCCTTGTCCTTCAGGATTTTCTCGAGATCGGTGCGCAAAAACTTGTCGACGCCGGATAGCACCGAGGGCTCGCCCTGGGCGGCCGCGACGTCCGGCAGCACGTCCGCGATCGTGGAGTTGGCGATGATGCTGTAGACCACGGTCGCCTTTGCGGCCCGCGCATCGGCGAGCAGCTTCTTCATCGCCGGCAGCGACGCCACGCAGCGCGGCCGCTGGCCGCAATTCTGCTTCATGAAATCGAGCATCAGCAGCGCGGTGGTCTTGGCATCGACCGTCACCGGCTTGAGTGTCGGCGCGGCCGGCGCCTTCACGCTTGCCCACTCGTCGACGATATCGGCGGCGTGGGCCGGCAGCGCGAGCGCCGTCAGCACGGCAGCAGCGGCAAACAAATTGCGTTTCATGAATATCCTCCCTGAGTGACTGTTTCTTGTCGGGTGCCGTGTCCGGAATCATGCGCGCCCGCCGCGTGCCCGTCAAAGCGCTGTTGACGCACCCCGCTTGATGAAACACCGATGAACGGCGATTATTGCCAGGACAGCGGGCGACACAATTCGACGCCGCGAAATAACGGAAAGACCGGAAGGAACGTCATGAACATCAAGGTCGGCAAGCAAGCGATCGCCGAGGCCAGCAAAAAGCTCAGCAACTGGGGCCGCTGGGGCAAGGAAGACCAGATCGGCACGCTCAACCACGTCACGCCCGAGGACATCGTGAAGGCGGCGAGCCTGATCCGCTCCGGCAAGGTGTTTGCGCTTGGCATCCCGCTCGACCGCGAGGGCCCGCAGACCGGTCTGTTCGGCGGCCGTTTCAATCCGATCCACCAGATGCTGGCCACCGGCACCGACGCCATCGCCGGCCGGCAGGACTGGAACAAGATCCGCTACGCCGACGACACGCTGATGCTGTGCGTTCAGGGCGCGACCCACTGGGATGCGCTCGGTCACATCTTCTACGAGGACAAAGGCTACAACGGCCACGAGGCCAAGATGGTCGATGCCCGCGGTCTCAACGTGCTCGGCATCGAGCATTCCAAGAACAAGATGGTCGGCCGCGGCGTGCTGCTCGACATCGCGCGCTATCGCGGCGTGAAATGGATGCAGGACGGCGAAAGCATTTCCAACGACGAGCTCGACCAATGCGCAAAGCAACAGAACGTGTCGATCGGACGCGGCGACTTCGTTATTGTGCGCACCGGACAGATGGAACGCTGCCTCGCCGAAAAGGAATGGGGCGGCTATGCCGGCGGCGATGCGCCGGGCGTCAAGTTCGAGAATTGCTACTGGTGCCAGGACAAGGAGATCGCCGCGATCTGCACCGACACCTGGGGTGTCGAGGTGCGGCCCAATGAAACCACCGAGGCCAACCAGCCCTGGCACTGGGTCGTGATCCCGGCCATGGGCCTGTGCATGGGCGAGATTTTCTATCTCAAGGAACTCGCCGAGGATTGCGAACAGGACGGCATCTACGAATTCTTCTTCTGCGGGCCGCCGCTGATCATCACCGGTGGTACCGGATCGCCGATTAATCCGCAGGCGATTAAATGACCGCGTAGCGGTCATCCCGGACGGCGCGTGAGCGCCGATCCGGGATCTCGAGAGGCAAACTGACGCGTCATGCCCGCGCAAGCGGGCATCCAGTATCCCGGGGTTTGCGATAGGATCGAAAGTCAGTGAGTACTGGATCCCCGCTTTCGCGGGGATGACCGGTTTGTGAATGGAGAAACTCATGGCTCGTTGGCTCAAGCGCGGAATGGACGCGGGCGCGATCAAGGCCGCCGACGCCAAGGTGCGCGAAACGGTCGAAAACATTCTGGCGCAGGTCGACGAGCGCAAGGATGCAGCGATCCGCGAATTGTCGGAGAAGTTCGACAAATGGTCGCCGAAGGATTTCAAGCTTTCGCCCGCCGAGGTCGAGCGCGCCATCGCGCAGGTCCCGAAGCGCGACCTCGATGACATCAAGTTCGCGCAGGCCCAGGTCCGCAACTTCGCGCAGAAACAGCGCGAGACCATGCATGACCTCGAAGTCGAGACGCTGCCCGGCGTCGTGCTCGGTCATCGCCATATCCCGGTGAATTCGATCGGCTGCTATGTGCCGGGCGGCCGCTATCCGATGGTCGCCTCGGCGCATATGTCGATCGTCACCGCCAAAGTCGCGGGCGTGAAGCGCATCATCGCCTGCGCGCCGCCATTCAAGGGCGGGCCGCACCCGGCCATCGTCGCCGCCATGCATTTCGGCGGCGCCGACGACATTTATGTCCTTGGCGGCGTGCAGGCCGTCGCCGCCATGGCGCTCGGCACCGAAAGCGATCGCGCCGGTCGACATGATCGTCGGCCCCGGCAACGCCTATGTGGCCGAAGCCAAGCGCCAGCTGTTCGGCCGCGTCGGCATCGATCTTCTGGCCGGTCCCACCGAAACGCTGATCATCGCCGACGACAGCGTCGACGGCGAAATCTGCGCCACCGACCTGCTCGGCCAGGCCGAACACGGCCCCACCTCCCCCGCCGTCATGATCACCAATTCGGAAAAGCTCGCGAATGCGACCATGGCGGAAGTCGAGCGGCTGCTCACGATCCTGCCGACCGCCGATGCGGCCGGACAGGCCTGGAAGGATTACGGCGAGGTCATCGTCTGCGACAGCGAGGCCGAAATGGTTGCCGAGGCCGATCGCGTGGCGTCCGAGCATGTGCAGGTCATGACGCGCGATCCGGACGTCTTCCTCAACGGACATGAAGAATTACGGTTCGCTGTTTCTCGGCCCGCGCACCAATGTCGCCTATGGCGACAAGGTGATCGGCACCAATCACACGCTGCCGACCAAGAAGAACGCGCGCTTCACCGGCGGATTGTGGGTCGGCAAGTTCATCAAGACCTGCACCTATCAAAAAGTGCTGACCGACGAAGCCAGCGCCAAGATCGGCGAGGTTTGCTCGCGGCTCTGCATTCTCGAAGGATTCTCCGGCCACGCCGAACAGGCCAATATCCGCGTGCGCCGCTACGGCGGCCGCAACGTGCCCTACGCCCAGGCGGCGGAATAAATGGTCAAGCTCCCCACGACACCGTCCTTTCGCCTCGACGGCAAACGTGCGCTGGTGACCGGCGGCGGGCGCGGCATCGGGCTCGCCGCCGCAGCAGCGCTGGCCGACGCCGGTGCGCATGTCACGCTTGCGGCGCGCACGACCGCCGAGATCGAGGAAGCTGCGGCGGCGATCCGCGCGCGCGGTCAAAAGGCCGACACGCTGACGCTCGACGTCACCGACGACGCGGCGATCGACACGGCTCCTCAAGGGCAAGGTCTTCGATATTCTGGTCAACAGTGCCGGTGGCAATCAGCCCGGCCCGTTCGTCGACACCAAGCGCGAAGTCTACGACTGGCTGTTCGATCTCGACACGCGCGCGACGTATTTCGTGACGCAAGCGGTGGTGCGCGAACTGACCGCGGCCGGAAAACCGGGCTCGATTATCAACGTGTCGTCGCAAATGGGCCACGTCGGATGGGCCGGGCGCACGATCTACTGCTCGGCCAAGCACGCGGTCGAAGGTTTCACCAAGGCGCTGGCGGTGGAACTGGCGCCGATCGGCATCCGCGTCAATTCACTGGCGCCAACTTTCATCGAAACGCCGATGACGGCACCATCGTTCAAGAACCCGGATTTCAAGAAAGCCGTGCTCGACAAGATCAAACTCGGCCGGCTGGGCCAGGTCGAGGACCTGATGGGCGCCATCGTGTTCCTCGCCAGCGATGCTTCGGCGCTGATGACCGGCAGTTCGCTGGTCATCGACGGTGGCTGGACGGCGGAATAGGAGAACCCGATGCGCGCAATTGCATTTGCAGCGTTGCTGCTTCTGAACGCGTCCGCCTATGCCGCCGACAAGGACAGGATTGTCGGCACCTGGAAGCTGGTTTCCGTCATGTACGAGGACGCGCAGACCAAAGAGAAAACGCCGGTACTGGGCGAACACCCGCGCGGCTACCAGATCGCGACGCCGGAAGGGCGTTGGCTCGCACTGGTCACCGCCGACGGGCGACCCGTGCCGAAGACCGACGAGGACCGCGCCAAGGCATTGCGCAGCATGATTGCCTATAGCGGACGCTATCGCGTCGAAGGCGACAAGGTCATCACGAAGGTCGAGGTGGCCTGGAACGAGGCCTGGGTCGGCGGCGAGCAGGTCCGCTTCCTGCGCTTTGAAGGCGATGACGTACTGCACATCGAAAGCCCGCCGATGCCGCACCCCAATGTCAACGACAAGGTCGTGCGCGTCATCGTGACCTGGGCGCGCGACAAGTCATAGACGCGCTGCTCCCCGGTGCGGCTGTTGCCGTGGCATCGCCAGCGGCACCCGTGCTAGATCAACCGCTCTCAGTAGCCGCTAGTGAAGGACGCCCCATGGCCAACGAAGAACAGAACGAACAGCACCTTTTCCACGCTATATCTGGATTCCGCACATCCGTGCCTCCGGATCGTCCGGACCTTTTGCTGCTTGAACTCAGGACATTGGACGCCGACATCATCCGCCTATCGATGACAAAAAAGTCGGCACTGATGTTCAGCGAAGAAGTGAGGAAGGCAGCAGCTGGATCAACTGGACTTAGGACTTCACTCGTGATGTCCGCGTTACGCTGGATGCGAGTTTTTTTCCGCCGGCCGTGACGCCGCGACCTCAATCGTCACTTCCCGGCGAGCCAGCGGAAATCGCTCTCAAAGGAGTCGTAGACCCGGTCGGCCCCCGCCGGCGAAAGATGATGGATATCCAGATAAAAAACGTCGTCGTTCCTGAACGGCCGGCATGTCGTTTTGCCGCAGAAGACATCCGTGACGTCGATATAGCGGACATTTGAGTATCTATCCTGCATCGACCTCAGCACTCGGGCGACAGCCGCATTTGATTCCTCGACATCCTTGCGTGGCCTGACGCAGCGGTCGCGATTGGCGCCGTACCGGTCACTGAGAACGACGCATTCCAGGCCCGATCTGGCAAAGATCGGAACCGGCCCGATCAAAAGGATGCGCGTGCGCGGGTCAAATTCGGAAATAAGTTCGGACACGTGCGCCGACAGATGTTCATCATAACTCCAGATCGACGTGACAATGGCGAAAGTGACGGGATCGGGCCGCGCGCGGAATCGTTCAAACGGAGCGATCAGCCGCGCGCAGACATCGCCGGCAGCGCTGCGCTGCGACGGCACAAGAAACAACGGGCTACAAGAACCGCGCGCCACGGAAACGAGGCGCAGACCCAGACTATCGAATCGTTTGGCAAAACTCCGTGAGAGAACCGTCGCGTGGGAATCTCCCAGGATGAGGCCCACCGCCCCCTTAAAACAGTCCTCGTCGAATCTGCTGTCGCAGCCATCGTCCAGCGTGCCCTTGCCTTCAATCCCGTAATGCGAGGCGAGATAAGATTCCGTGAACCGGTAGCCAACAAGCGCAATCGATCCGCCGAGCAAAGACACGGCAACGCAGGCCGCCGTGGCTTTCAGCACAATGAGCGACGGATTCCTGAACTTGTCAGGCGATTTCCTCCACCGCCGCACGGGTTGTTCGACATAGCGGTAGGACATACACGCCAGCACGAATGCGAGCGCACCACCGCCGAGACCGTTGAGGATGAGCGACGTCTCGCCGACTTTGGCCATCTGGATGAATGACAGGATCGGCCAGTGCCACAGATACCAGCTGTAGGAGACAAGCCCGATGGCCACGAACCACCGCACCGACAGGATGCGCGCGACGGTGATCCGGGAATCTGCCGCCCCGCACAATATAACCAGTGCGGCCCCCGCCACCGGCAGCGCGGCATTGTATGACGGAAAGGGCGTGGCGGGATTGAACTTCACGATCGCCAGCGCAATGCAGACGATGCCGGCCCATCCAATGAGTTCTAAAATGACACGCGGCAATCGTCGAACAGCAGAGATCGACTGCGCGCCAATGAACCCTCCGGCGACGAATTCCCACGCCCGCAAGTGCGACAGATAAAAAGCGGGGTTTCGTCCAATCATAGACGTTTGTGCAATCGCGCCGGCCAGGGACAAGCCCGCGACGACAATACCGATCGTCGCGGCCAACCGGCCAAACCGATGACCCCCGATCCGGAAAACAAGCACCAGGAAAATCGGCACGACAAAATAAAATTGCTCTTCGACCGACAAGGTCCAAGTGTGCAGCAGCGGTTTTTCAAGAGCCGAAATATCGAAATAGCCCTGGTCCAGGAAGAACACGACGTTGGTGAACATCAGCGGCGCGAAAATCGCCGCCGGCAAAAAATCCCAGTAGACCGCGGTCGTTGACAGGAAAAAGGGCGCCAGTGCGAAGGTCACCATAAGCATGATCAAGTAACGGCGGCAGGATGCGCAGCGACCGTTGCGCGTAAAACGAAAAAATTGAAAAGCGGCCAGCCGTCAGCCCCGCTTTGATCTGGTTGATGATGAGAAATCCTGAAATGACGAAAAATATATCGACACCGACAAAGCCACCGGAAATGCCAGGCACGCCGACGTGGAAACCCACGACCGCCAGGATCGAGACGGCGCGCAAGCCGTCGACAAATGCCAAATATCGGAGGAGATCGGTTCCCCCATCAAGGTGGATTAAATCATCCGCGCGGGGTGATGATAAGTCCATGGCTCCCGATATCAGGCATCCAGCGAAGGAACAGCGCACCCGGCCGAATTTTCCTGGCGCGTCGCAAGCGAACGTCTCAAAGGGGTGAGCGCGAAAAAGAAAATCACCGCGACGCGCAGCTTCCATTTTTTGCGCCAGCGGATATGGCGGCAAAACTCCCGGCGCCACACGCGCAAGTTTTCATGAACATATTTTCCCGTCAAGCAGGGTTGCTGCCGACGTCACAGGCCAACGCTTCGTGTCGCGATTCTATTTGTTGCAAGGCCACGCAGAGACCAAAGCGCTGACCGCGGTCTGATGAAAATTGTTGGAGCGCTGCTCGGGGTGGTTTTTCAGATAGGCCGTGATGGCAAGGATCATCTGGGTCATTGCCCCTTTGCTGTCCGCGGCAGACAGCGGGCGGCGGGCACACGGCAAATTCAGGCTTGAACAGCGGCGCAAGCTTCATGATGGCCATCACGGCGCCAAAGCATGCCGATGCCTGCCGGAGCTGCTTCGCGGCCTCCTCTAAGTCGGTCGCCGGGCGCTTGCCTTGAACGATGTCGGCCGCCGCCAGGCAACTTGGATAAAATACGGCCCCGCTTGTCGGGTCGCTTTGCGCGTGCGCCAGCGTTCCGATGAGGATGACCACGGCCACGCCGATCCAGAGTTTCATCCCTCGCCCCCTGCGTATGACTGGCTGCTCCTGGGATCATGAGTGGATATCGTCGGATATCCAAGCGCAGTCTGCCTTACCCCCAACCCAGCGATGTCGCGCATCATGGAGTTATATATGCGCAATTTACGTTGCGGCGGGCGCAACCGGGCTACGAGCGATTCCGGGGCGCAAGCGAAACAGGCTCAAAACATGTTTTCCATTATTTGCGGCGCGGTCTTGATCATCGTGACCGGTGCCATCTTCTGGTATTTGCTGCCGCGCAAGGGCCAGGTGCATCCAATCGTCGAAAGCCTGGACGGCGGCTCGATGATTACGATCGTGATCATGACCGTCTTCACCTTTGGCGTGGTCATCATGACCGCAGGATTTATCGGCTAGGCGCGATCCCGGCCGAGCAGCAACATCTAGTCCGTGCCTGCCAGGAGAACGCGCGCTTGCGGGCTGCCCGCGAGACCGGGAGAGTTGGCGGGCGTCGACCAGACGCGAGCCTCGAGAAATTCCCGGAATGCCCGCGCCTGCGCCACGCTCGGGAAGTCGAGCTGGATGACCACGTAGCGGGCGTCATCCGCCGGCTGGTAGATGCGGTGCGCCGTAACGCCCGCTTTCGTCCTCTGCGCGGCAAAACGGTCGAAGGCCGCCTTCCACGTCGGGAAGTCAGTGATCCCGTGTTCGATGTGCAGCGTTGCCACCTAGCTCTCCGTCCGCGGCATCAATACCGCAAGAACGATCGCCACGATGAAGAGCGCAGGCACGTCTGCAATCAAATGGCCGCGTTCACCGGCATCGGTGAACGACTGATAGCCCATGATCGCGCCGTGAACCACGCTTGACCAGATCGTGAACCAGATGAGGCTTCGGTTCGCGGAGGGATTTCGCGATGCGATGAGCAAGAATACGCCGAGCGTCGCATACACACCGATAATCATCAGGAGATAGTGCGAATGCCCGTGGCCCCAGGTCCAGCCGGACGGCCACACAATGCCCAGCGTATAGATGCCGAATATGAACGTCAGGCCGACGGCGATCAGGGCGATGCGAAGAAAAAGCAGTCGATTTGCGTCAGACATATTTGCGTCTCCTGTAATACCTTCGGGTCAAATCTTTCATCCCACTGCATGTCAAAGAGCATCGCGAAAGGCTTTGCCCGGAGCTTGATTTACCCTTGAGATGCGCTTGATTATTTCCTGAGATGTGGATTCGGGCACATTGGCTGGATCAGGCAACGGGGGTTATTCATGAGGATCGGCGGGCACATCCGGCAGTGGATTTGCGGCACTTTGACCTGCGTCGCCGCCCTTTGCCTCGTTGGCAACGCAGCGGCCGACGACGGCGAGCAATGCGTGAGAGGGTCCGGCATTGCCGCGGTCGATGCCTGCACGCGCGCCCTGAATTCGGACCGATTTGATCAGCACAACCGGGCAATCATCTACAGCAACCGCGCTAACCAGCGCGAGCGCATGGGCGACTACGAGAAAGCCATCGCGGATCATAACGAGGCAATCAAGATCGACCCGACCTACGCCGCCGGCTTCATGCATCGCGGCAATGCTTTCGCCCGCCACGGCGATTTTGATCGGGCAATTGCCGATCACTCGGAAGCAGTGCGGCTCGCCCCGAAGGACGCCGATTCATTTTACAACCGCGGATACACTTACAGCCACAAGGGCGACCATGAGCGTGCGGTCGCCGACTACACGACGGGAATCGAACTGGACGCCGGCAAATCACGCCTTTGGGGCCAGCGCTGCTGGTCGCGCATGGTTGTCGGCAAGCAATTGCAGGAGGCCCTTGAAGACTGCAACAAGGCCAGCAGCCTGAGCCCGACCATCCCTCAGATCCTGGGCTATCGCGGATTCGTCTATTTGAAGCTCGGACAATTCGACAAGGCGCTGGCCGACTACGATGCGGCATTCGCGTTGACGAAAATCCCCGACCATGCCGACTGGCTCTATGGCCGCGGCGTGACCAAATTGAAAAAGGGCGACACCGCGGGCGGGAACGCTGATATCGCGAAAGCCAAGACCATCAAGGCCGACATCGCAGAAGAATACGCGACGTACGGAGTAAAATAGAGGTCACCGCCTGGAATATCGCGGGCTCGCCAGCCTGCCTGGTTACTTCCAAGACAGCCATCATAATTAAAAAGAAGCCCGCGAAATACGCGGGCTTCCAGAAAACGGAAAAGCCAGGCCCGTTCAGCTTACGAGAGTTGGCTGAATGCCTTGGTAGCGCCCGTCTTGAGGGGCTCCACGGTCGCCAGCGTAACCTTCTGAGCCAGCGTTGCGAGCTCCTTGGCCTGTTCGGTCAACGTTTCGAACTGATCGCGTGAGTGATTGGTCGACAATTCGAAAAACTCCGATGGCGATTTCACGCTCGTCAATTTTTGCGTGAAGTCCAATGCCGCCTTGGTATTGCTGTTGGCGAATTCCATAACCTTGGCCTGGTAGTCCTGCGCACCCTGTACCGCGCTCGAAAAACTGCTCTTCATCGAGGTCGTGGCGTCAGCCGTAGCGGCCTGCATCTTCTCGAAACCTTGCTTGGCCTGCGCGGCGCCGTTTTCGGCGGTCGCACGAAACGCCTGTGCAGGATTCTGACCGGGAACGCCGGCGGGCTTCGACGATGTGTTTTTATTGGGGGAATCAGTCATGACATTCATCCTTCGGGCGTGTTCCGTTCTGGAGTTCCGGAAGCGACACCCTGGGCGCTGGTCGGATCATCCTAGACCGCAGGAACGCCGAGGAACTTTCAGACGCCAAAACGCCAATGCGATCGTATGAATCCGTACATGGTTATCGCAACGCTACGGCGCAACACGGCCACCGTGAGCGGATACAATTCGTGATCGAAATAAGGATCGCGCAACCCGCAATCAGTGAACGTGTTCCGCGATTCCTTCGGCCGGAACTAGAGGTTTCATCATCGCCTGCGGAGGAATGGCTTTGAACGTCGCGTGTGTCATGGACACGGCAGTGCCGTGACCATCGCTTGCGATATCCACGGTGGCATCGAGTTGCCTCGCCAAAGCCTGGATCAGACTGGTGCCGAGCCCGGCTTTTCCCTGGCTGGCCTTCACGTCCGGCTTGCCGACACCATTGTCGGAGATCGTAAGTTTCCAGTCTTTGTCAGCAACTTTGTAGGAAACAACAATCGCAGCGTCGGACTTCGAATCCGGAAATGCGTGCTTTAACGCGTTCATCACCAGCTCCGTCACAATCAGCCCCATGCTGACGGCCTCGCGCGCTATGGCAGTGCCGGCGTCGGCCTCGACCTTCAGCGAGATCGACCGGCTGTCGCCGATCATCGATTGCGCCAGCGTTTCGCACAGCTTCGTCAAATAGCCGGCGATTTCAATCGGCTCGCTCCGGCTGGCGATGTGCAGATGTTGCTGGACGGCACTGACGGAAAGAACGCGCTGATGCGCGTCCTCCAGTTGCTTTCGCGCCTCTTCCGATTGGACCGTGCGCGCCTTGATCAGGAGAATACTGGCGATGATCTGCAGGCTGTTGGCGACGCGATGCTGCATCTCTTCCAGCAACATGTCTTTTTCCCGCAGAAGTTCCGCCACCTGCCGCTCGATCGCACGGCGGCTGGTAACGTCCTCGAATGCCAATAGTATGGTGGAGTGGGATCCATTCTCGTAGAAGACCTCGCGCGCATTCAGAAGCATGGTGCGCCGCCCGATCACGGGAAACTCGCGATCGACTTCATAGCCCTCCACGGCCGACTTGTTCTTGGTGATCGTCTCGAGAAGATCGCGGAGCTCCGGAATGTTCCACTGGCCGCCGTCAATCTCGTAGATCAGGCACTCTTGGACATCACTGCTTATCAGCCCAAAGGTGTGGAGGAAGGAGCGGCTGGCGGCAATGACGCGCAGATTCTGGTCAAGAACCACGAGTGGATCGCGCACGGTATCGACGATGGCCTGCGCGAGCGTTAGTCCGGCCTGGACATCGACGAACGGCGTGGACTTCACGGGAAGCAAAGTCAGCATGTAAACCTTCTGCCCCGCTTTCGCGCGAGGGCCCGGCAGCGCTAATTTTCATAAAAGTGGCGCGAACGCCGCGGACGCTTCTTGTGAGCGTCCGATACCAGACATAGTGCGCCTTTGTTCGTGAATAGTCGAGCTTCTCGTCATCACGATAAAGCGTGTTGTCATCACGATTAATCGTGTCTCGCCCTCGCTATTTGCCTTCGCAATAGCCACATATGTTTTCCCTGATCTGCGTCACCCAGGGCCCTCAACAGACAGGCTCTGTATGTTCAATTTGTTCAATCCAGCCAATCTCGTGAGACGATTCACGAGGATGAAGGGCAACGGCGAATTGAGCTTTCAGGCGCGCGCGATCGCGCGATGGGATAACGAAGGAGGCGCACCTAAAGCCTCCGAACGGCACAATATTCCGCACGAGGAAGAGCACCGGCAGCGTCCGTCGATGAGCGATGGCGGCCCGGACACATCTCCCATGCGCCAAGCGTCTTCCGGATCAAAATCTCGGGAACTTAGGGCGCGCGACGATCTTTATCATCAGTCACTCTGGAAGGCACAAACTTGAAAATCGCGCAGATCGCCCCCCTGATGGAAAGCGTCCCTCCCCGGCTTTACGGCGGCACCGAGCGGATCGCCTCATACCTCACTGAGGAGCTCGTAAACCTCGGGCATGACGTCACATTGTTCGCGAGCGGGGATTCGATCACCACCGCGAACCTTGTACCCTGCGTACCCCAGGCCCTCCGGCTTGACGCCAGCGTCCGCGATACGATCCCCTATTACATGCTGATGCTCGATCGCGTCCGCCAGCAGGCCGACAACTTCGACATCCTGCATTTCCATATCGATCAATTCCATTTCCCCCTGTTCCGGCCGATCTCGGGCCGCACCGTCACCACGTTGCACGGCCGTCAGGATCTGTCCGATCTGCTCCCGCTCTATCTGGGTTTTGGCGACATGCCGCTGGTTTCAATCTCGAATGCCCAGCGGCGCCCGATCCCGAAGGCAAACTTCGCGGGAACCGTCTATCACGGCATCCCGGCACATCTGCACCGTGGCACTGCGGAGGCGCGCGGCGGCTACCTCGCCTTTCTCGGCCGTATCTCGCCCGAGAAACGCCCCGATCGCGCCATCGCCATCGCGCGGGCGGCGGGGATTCCACTCAAGATTGCCGCCAAAGTCGACCGCGCCGACGCGGGCTATTTCAGGAATGAGATCGAACCGCTGCTCGCGGGCGGCGGGGTTGAATTCATCGGCGAGATCAACGACCACCAGAAGCCGGAATTCCTGGGCAACGCACTTGCGCTGCTGTTTCCAATCGACTGGCCGGAGCCCTTCGGGCTCTCCATGATCGAAGCGATGGCCTGCGGCACGCCGGTGCTGGCCTTTCGCTGCGGTTCGGTTCCCGAAATCGTCGAGGATGGGGTCACAGGTGCCATCGTCGACACCATGGAAGAAGCGATCGCGGCGCTGCCGCGCGTTATTGCACTCGATCGGAAAAAAGTGCGCCAGCGTTTCGAGCAACGTTTTTCCGCCACACGCATGGCAAAGGATTATATTGGTATATACCGCTCGCTGCTGGCGGCATCCCCCGCGCGGGAATCGCAGGACATCGAACTTGCGCCGTCCAGCATGGATCAGAAGATTTTGAGGCCTCTCGTTGCTTAGCCACGGCTCGATCGCAAGGCCGATCGAGGAAGTCCCCGAAACACCCTTCTATATCCCGGGGACAGGGTCCTCCACTCGGCCCCGCCGCACGCTCAAGCAGGGCGATTGCTTTGCCGTGTTCGACAGCCACGCGGACATCGGTGCAGCGCCGGGCGGACCCGACGGCATTTTCTATTGCGACACACGCTATCTCTCCCACCTGGAAATGCTGTTGAGTGGCAAACAACCATTGCTTCTGGGCTCTGCCGTCCGCGACGACAACTCCTTCCTGACTGTCGACCTGACCAATCCCGACATCTATCTCAATCAGAAACTGGTCCAGCCGAAGGACATGCTGCACGTCGTGCGCACGATTTTCCTTCTGAACGGCACTGTCTACCAGCGCCTGCGTTTGCAGAACCACGGTGACCATCCCTTCAATGTCGAGCTTTCCTTCGCCTTCGCGAGCGATTTCGCCGATGTATTCGAGGTGCGCGGCATGCACCGCAAGCGCCGTGGCGTCGCGAGTGCGGACGTCGGCAAAGCGAGAGTCGCGCTGAACTATCAGGGCCTCGATGGCAAACGGCGGCGCACGGCGATTCTGTTCGAACCGGCACCGGACCATCTGTCTGAGCGCCTCGCAGGTTACGCCTTCGTTCTGCAGCCCAACGAGGCCCGCTCGATATTTGTCACCGTTAATTGTGAACCCGACGCTGTTGAGCGCACTGCTGTTCCGTTTCGGAAGGGACTGCGTGCGGCGTTTCAGCAACGCCAGGCCGCGAGCCGCGGCATGGCTACCATCACCAGCTCAAATCATATCTTCAATGAGATGATATGCCGCTCGATGGCCGACCTCGCGATGCTGACGACCGATACGCCGCAAGGCCCCTACCCTTATGCCGGGATTCCCTGGTACTCGACCACGTTTGGCCGGGACGGCATCATTACCGCCCTGCAGATGTTGTGGTGCGATTCCAGGATCGCGAAAGGCGTTCTGCGGCGGCTCGCCGCCTTTCAAGCCACCACATTCGATCCGCTGATTGACGCCGAACCCGGCAAAGTCCCGCACGAGATGCGCGGTGGCGAGATGGCGGCGCTGGGTGAGATCCCCTTCGGTCTCTATTACGGCAGCGTCGATGCCACACCGCTGTTTGTGATGCTGGCCGGGCTCTATACCGAACATACTGGCGACGTCGAAACATTGCGCGAGCTTTGGCCCAACATCGAAGCCGCGCTGGGCTGGATCGATGGGCCGGGCGATCCCGATCACGATGGTTTCGTCGAATATCAACGCGCCGACGAAACGGGCCTTGTCAATCAGGGCTGGAAAGACTCCCACGACGCGATCTTCCATGCCGATGGCGCGCTTGCACAAAGTCCGATCGCGCTCTGCGAGGTGCAGGGTTATGTCTATGCGGCCAAGCTGCTGGCTGCACGCGGCGCGCACCGGCTCGGCAAGCACGCGCGCGGCGACGCTCTTGAGGCGCAGGCGAGAAAACTCGCCGAACAATTTGAGGCGGCCTTCTGGTGCGACGATATTGGCACCTATGCGCTCGCACTTGATGGACAGAAGCGGCAGTGCCGCGTGCGAACGTCGAACGCTGGACACGTGCTGTTCAGCGGCATCGCCACGCCTGAGCACGCCGAGGCGGTGGCGCGCGACCTGATGCGGCCATCGTTTTTTTCGGGGTGGGGAATCCGTACGGTGGCCCGCGAAGAGCGCCGTTACAACCCGATGTCGTATCACAACGGTTCGGTCTGGCCGCACGACAACTCACTGATCGCAGCCGGCTTCGCGCGCTACGGACATAAGACCGCGGTGGATCGCGTGTTCAAGGGCCTATTCGAGGCCGCGAGTTATATGGATTTGCGGCGCCTGCCTGAACTCTATTGCGGCTTTCAGCGCGGCCGCGAACGCGGGCCGACACTGTATCCGGTGGCCTGTTCGCCGCAGGCCTGGGCTGCGGGGACACCGCTTTTGCTTCTCCAGGCTTCTCTTGGTCTCGAATTCAATCCGGACCGCCATGAAATCCTGTTGCACAAGCCACAGCTGCCGTCATTCCTCGATGAGGTGACCTTGCGCAATTTGCGTTTGGGCCAATCGACCGTAGACGTAAGACTGCGCCGGCACGGCGCTGACGTATCGCTCCAGGTCCTGCGTAACGAAGGGCAGATCAAGGTGGCCGCCGTTTATTCGTGAAGACCGCTCTGAGGCACGTGCGGGGACTTGTATCAGTAAGGCACACAAACGCTGCAACGCAGGTTCAATTGTCCTGGCGTGTAAAAGATAGTTCGCACAGACGGAACCAAACAGCAGCGCGGGAGCTTGGTACTGCGTCCAGCCCCAGACGGTTGGAAATCCCAACCTTTGGAGCGACACATGCAATCCAGGCTTTTGCTACCGACTATGCTTCTCGCCCTACTCGCGCTGCCGATAACGGCAAACGCGCAAGGCACCGTGCGCGGAATGGAACGCGGCGCGGCGCAAGGTGAACACGATGCCGGCCCGATCGGCGCCGTCGTCGGCGGAGCCGTAGGCGCAGTGGCGGGCACTGTCGGCGGCATTCTCGGCGTCGATGACCGGCGGCGGTTTCACGAATACGTCGTTCGCGAGAGAGTGCCGTCTTATCGTTACAGCGATGAATTCGTCGTCGGCGCGACACTGCCGGAAAACGGCGTCACCTACTACGAGGTTCCCGCCGACTACCACGTGACTGGCTACCGCTACACCTATGTGAACGACCACGCCGTGCTGGTTGATCCCCGCACCCGGCGCATCGTTCAGATTATCGACTAACACGCAACATTGAAGGGATAGACCATGATGAAATCCATTACTCTTGCGGCCGTTGCTGCCTTGACGTTGGCAGTAACGATGTCGGCACAGCCTGCAAACGCGGGCGGCAATGGCGGCGCAGTCGCCGCTGGCGTCGTCGGCGGTCTGGCTGTTGGCGCGATCGTCGGATCGCAGGTCAACCGCGGTTACTACAACGGCGGCCCCGGCTATTATGAGTTCGGCTATCAGCCCGTCTACGGCGGCGGATGCCACATCGAGCGGCAGCAGTTCGAAGACAGATACGGCCGCATCCACAGCCGACGCATTCGCGTTTGCGATTGATCGTTAAAGAGTCAAGCTAGCACAAGGTGAGAGCCCGATTTTTTGGTTCTCGCCCAACTCAGCCCCCGCCGGCGACGGCGGGGGTTTTTCGTTTTGGTGCGCACCTCAATATCCGCTCTTACCCCGGAAGCAGACATTCTTCGAGACGCTCGCTAGCACCTGAGCGCTTCGGATGGCTCTCCGGTCGCAGGCGACGTGACGAACGTCCCGCATGATTTGCAATAAAATACATTCAACCGTTGCGCCCCCGATTCCAGAGCGCTGTGCCAATCCATAACCTTCTGGCATTGAGGGCAATTGGGGTCAGAAATTGTCGTTGATCGATACATGCTTTCCACCTTGCTGGTCCGCCGCGAGTGCCGGACTCTCAGCCGTCGACACAGGCCACCGTTCAAGCACACCTGCGAATTTAAGCGAGAGCCGGGCCCTCTCAGGATCATGTTGCGCGCCTGACCGGACCGCGAGAGCAGCGCCTACGCGAACAACCGGCATCGACGGCTCATTGATCGCAGGCAGGAGCGCCGTACTGGGCGCCCAAATCACCGAAGCCCAAATTTGTTTCGGTGATAAAACAGGCTATCTCAGCGAAAAGCGCAAAAGCTGAGCTATTCAGACCGCTTTCGCCCTAACAACGCATCATTGATACGCCCGATCCACCGGAATCCCTCTATTTTGAACCTATTTGTCGCAATCGACGGAATTCGAATTTCCTTGGGTCCTTATGTCCGGAAGCGTACACTAGTACATCACCTGCAGCGGCCCTGTGCCAGGCGTCGGTGGCTGAGAGACAGTTGAGCTCCCGCCTGAATGGAGGGAAGCCGCCAAATGTCTTCGATGCCAAAACCGCGCAAGGCAAGCCCAAACCGCAAGGCAGCGGCGCCGCTGTTTGATCCGGCGGTGTTTCTGGCGACCGCTGCCGTGGGGCGCGAAATTTCCAGGCATTCCAGGAAAGAAGTCATTTTCGCCCAAGGCGAGGATGCCGATGCCGTTTTCTATATCAAGAAAGGCAAGGTCAAAGTCGCCGTCGTGTCCAAGCAAGGCAAGGAAGCCGTCGTCGCACTCCTGGGACCAAACGAATTTGTCGGCGAGGGATGCTTGATCGGGCAACCAAAGCGTTTGGCGACCGCGTCTGCAATGACGGAATGCGAGACGATGCGGGTGACAAAGGCGGAAATCCAGCGGGTCCTTCAAGATGAGCCCACATTTTCGCAAATGTTCGTTTCGCACATCCTGACGAGGAATGCCCGGGTCGAAGAGGATCTGGTCGACCAACTTTTTAATTCAACCGAAAAACGGCTCGCACGCCTGCTACTGCTGTTGGCCAATTTCGGGAAAGACGGCCGGCCAGAGCCAGTTCTCGCGAAGATCAGCCAGGAAACACTTGCTGAAATGATCGGCACGACCCGGTCGCGCGTGAGTCATTTCATGAACAAGTTCCGTGAATTGGGCTTCATTGACTATAATGGACATCTCGAAGTTCACAATTCGCTGTTGGGCGTGCTTCTGGCCGATGAGCCCCGCACCGTGAACCCACCAAAGTAACGAATCCCGTGATCGAGTGTTGTCTCGTCACGCGCCAATGCTGTGGACAATCGGGCGGCGTGAGCAATACCGGACAGACTCTCAATCAGACTCTCCAATTGAATAAGATGGCACGCCGTCATTGGAGAAGGCAAAGCCCCGGAGTTCAATTCAGCTTTCAGTTAAATGTTCTCAGATCACGCGTTCTCAACCCGCACCGAACAAGCATCGGGCGAAGGCAACGTACATGCGTATTCAGGATGCGTCTCTCAGGTCCAGATCGTCCATTTTCAAACCAATAGATCCGTGCCCGGTATGCGGCGCGGAGACCAATCTTGCGGAGATTGAGCCGCACCCACTGTATATCGATTTTGAAATTCACGGGTTTCTCTGCGACCGGTGCGGGCCCACAAAATCCGTGGTTGTGCTTCGCCTACGGGCACCTCGATTGAGAATGTAAATTCAACATTGGCGCGATGATTAAAATAGAACCGACTGACGAATAGATCGCCGTCGAGCGCGATCTGCCTTTATTCCGGTAACGAGTGGCGCTTCGCTTCCTGCTCCGCCAGCAACCTCAATAGTTGCAGCCGCTGCGCAGGATCGATTGTTTCTGTCAGGCGACTCCGAAGGAGAATTACATTTTCAGCGTCGATGAAGCGTTCAGTGGCCGCGTCGCTCCGTGCCATGGTCGTCTCCGTGCGCGGATTGCTCCAACCGGACAGGCACCCCGCCGCTGTGTATGGGGGCAATGGGCACACAGGGCGGGGCAGTCGACAGCCTAAGATCAATATTTTCCGATAACCCGGCCGACGAATCTGTTCAAAAAAGAACACTTCCATCCAGCACGGTGAGAGCCGCTGTCGATCGGGAAAACCATTGTGCTGTAGTCGAATGTCACGCGGCCCGACCTGCGGCGCCAGGGGGCCCACTTTTATAGCTTAGTCTGGAATATGCGGCTTTTCATTCAGCACAAAACTCAGCAGTGCCTTGTGAACCTTCAAGCTGCCGTTGTATTCGATCAAGCCTAATTTCCGAAACTTGTTCATGAATACATTGACCCGTGATCGCGTTGTCCCGATCAATTCGGCGAGCGTCTCCTGGTTCACCTTGAGCGGGAGCGGCTCTGGGCTGCTGTCATCACCGTAATTGGCCAACAGCAGAAGTGCACGTGCGAGCCGCATCTCGCTGGAGTTGAACAATTGGTCGACAAGGTCCGCTTCAACTTTTGCAGTCCGCGTCAGCAGATGAGCGAGAAAATAGTCGGCAAACTCCGCCTCGCTGTGCAGAAGCCGCGTGATTGCGCTCCTCTCCACGCGCACAATCTCGCATGCCGTCATTGCGCGCGCCGAAGACAGGCGAAGTGGAATTCCGGTCATGGCGCTCTCGCCACAAAATTCGTCCGGCCCCCGGATTGCAACAACGGCCTCCTTGCCGCGCTCGGAAACGACGGTCACTTTGACTTTTCCCGTGTGGATATAAAAGACAGAGTCCGCCGGATCTCCCTGCGCGTAGAGAATTTGATCCTCGGTGTATTTGGTCAGAGGCAGCGCGACGGATTGCCGGGCGAAAAATTGCACGACGTTCATGGATCGATCTCCGCAATACAATTGCCAATATTTTATTTTCGCCTTCGAGTCGGTGCAAGCCAAAGCGTGCGACCTTTTGTTGCACAGAAACACTGGCGTCGAGGCGGCCAATACAATTAGTAACGGTCACGCCGATACTTAGCGTGGCGGCGACGTGTGCCATGCGCGGCACAGCGGGCCTAACGCCCATCGCGCGAAACAGAAAGAGATTTGCTGGTGCGGCAGCCTAATGGGCCGGTATTATGTAAGTTCTAGTCTGATTGCATTTGGCGCAAAGGAATGTGCGCCGTTCCATTCGGGTATTGATCGTGTGCGGCACAGTGGCTGCCAAAATCATATCAGTGCCGCACTTAGGGCAATTCGTTGCCTGGTCTATATCTCTATTGCTTTGTTGACACACGAGAGTTCACTCCCGTCTCAGTCGCTTAACAGACGACTGCCAATCCGATGGCAGCCCGCTCGCAGGTCTTGCTGCTGACAATCGGTAGCGTGCTGCGATCCGCTCAAACGCGCGCCTCGATGTTCCCCTGAATCAAACTGTCGGTCTTGGCGCCATCGAGCCGATCGGCGGAATATCTCGCTGCGCACATACGGTCGAGCACGTATAGCCGGATGGCCGAGGAAAGGTTGCCATGCTGGCGGGCCAGGTCGATTGTTGCCACAACTTTTGACAATGTCAGCCGTTCTCCATGCGCGATCTCTTTCAGGCAACGCCAAAATGGATCCTCGAGACTTACGCTGGTCTTGTGGCCATCGATGACAATGGAGCGCTTGACGATTTGCGACTTCATGAGCTGTTCCTTTTGCAAGGGTCTGCACTCAATTCGCTGATCGGTTCTCAGCGTCCCATCATCGATTGGGTGCCGACCAAATGAACGTCGGAAGCCATCGCGCGAACGTGTTTCAAGTGACCTTGTCGGGTCACTTTCGCTTGTTGCCCATTCTGGGTACGGGTAATTTGGTACGCCGCCAAATTTGAAAACGTTTTGCGCAACGATTGATTCGTTATTACCTTCAATGTCGGCAGCACGCTGTATCGAATTGCACAGCGCTAAAACACACGCGGTAGTATTATGCGATGTGTGGTGCCCGGATATGTCGACAACGACCGGCCGGATGATTGCGGTCGCCAAAAACCGAAACGGCTAAGCGTCAAAAGCCCATATTCTCTCGCACCATAGGACGCGCTCCTGGTCGCTAGATGTTTAGGCAATGTATTTTAATTGTTCATACACGATACCGACGAAAACCATCACGCGGGAAGCGACTCCACCCGGCAGATGACGCCGGGTTTTTTATTTTCGCGGGAACCTCACGCGAATTGCGTCCGCTCGCGGCGGGACCAATTGATCAATTTTGAACAGACGGTCGCTCCCCGCAGGCCTAGCGTATTGGCAACATTATGGAGATGACCATGGCAAAGGCAGTTTCGGCGACTATCACGAGACGAAGCGTGGTTGCGGGGCTGGCGTTGACCGCCGCCCCGATAACAGTATTGGCAGCTGCGGATAACGTGCATGCGCAGGCCAAACAAAGTTCACCTGAGAAGAGCTTGTACGAACGGCTGGGTGGAGCCTTCGCCATTGCGGCGGTGGTAGACCACTTCAGCGATGCCGTCGTGAAAAACCCGATCGTCGGCGATAAGTCGAAGAACCCGCAGCTGCGCGAATGGCATACCAACAATCTGGACAGGCTGCCCGGCCTCAAATTCATGCGAACGTTGTGGGTGTGCGATGCATCGGGTGGCCCCTTCAAGTACACGGCCACAAAGCCCGGAGCGACTCCGCTTGGCCTGGAAGAGGCGCACCGGAATCTCCGTATTTCCCCGGCAGAATTCGATGAGGTCGCAGCAGAACTCGGACGCACCCTGGACTTCGTCAAGGTCCCGAAGCGCGAGAAGGCCGAAGTCCTGGCAGCCTTTGCCGCCCACAAGGACGAAGTCACCGCCGGATACGTCGCGGGCGCCAAGCCAGGCTGAACCATTCTCGCCCGGCGATGCACTGCCAAGGGTTGGCAAGTGCAGCGGCGTCACCGAATTGAGTGCCCGGATTATGCCCGGCTCCTAGGTCGATAGCCGATTCCATTAAAATCAGGCGTCCTGGGACTATACAAGTGAGCAATATTGAACACTGCTCATCAACTTTGAACAAAGGCGACCGGTCGCGCGTTCACTGTGCAGAGCTAAATCAAAACTGTATCGGAGAATTCCATGAATAAACTTCTATTCGGCCTGGTTGCCTCTGCCGTACTCGCCATCGCGGCGCCAGCCAGCGCACAACTGTTTATAGGCGCGGACTCCGGTGGCGCGGGCGTGCAAATTGGTCCGGTCGGCGCGGGCGTGGGCCCTCGATTTTCGGACGACGGCTATTATCGTCGCAGGGGCTATGACGCGAACGCCTACTACGGCGGCGACTGCCGCATGATCCGCTCGCGTGTTGTGACACCCAGCGGCCGTGTCGTGTACAGATCGCGGCAAATCTGCCGTTAAAGAACTTTGATACATCTGATGATGGCCTCGCGCGCACGCGGGGCCATCGCATTCCTGTCGTTTCCACAGCAAATTGGTAAGGGGATTGAGTTGATGCGCCTGTTCCTGGGAGTCATTCTTGGATTTTTTCTGACGGTCGGATTTGCATACATGTATGACGCGTCGACGACCCATCCTTCTGAATCGACGGCTCAGACCACCACCGAACAACGTCCGATGGTGAACTGGGATGTTGTTAGCGCGAACTGGCAGGGATGGTCCCTGCACGTGCGCAATACATGGAATAAGCTCGCAACACGATAAAGCTGCAGGCATCAATGGGTCAGCACGAAGGATTTATGAGCAGGCAACAGTTCCGCTTTTGTGAGCAAGCAATAGTACCCTTAGGCATCGATGATATGTCGGTGCTGATTGTTAGCGTAGGCAGCGACTCCCCGATCCCGGCCTATGCTTCGGTCGCGCATGCAGCGTGATCATAGAGCGCCCCGTCCTATGCAAGCCGTCCCCAACGCATAGAGGCGGGGTACTTTTGAGAGATACAGGTTCACCCATGTCTGCCAAGTCGCATTTTCCACACCAAAGCTACAATCGACCGCCGTGCCCCAAGTGCGGCGCGACAATGATGCTTTCCCGATTTGATCGCGAGAACCCGGATTACGATCAACGCATGTTCGATTGCGTCCCCTGCGATCGCCATGAAATTATGATTATGCAGTACAGCTAGGCTTGCTCCGAACTGCGCGGACACGAGCCGGCCGCTACGTACGGTTAACATTGTTCGAGAATTGACCCAAAAGCGGACACTGTTCCCGGCTGCCGCGAAAGGCTTCTGGGTAGAATCCCCGACAACAATCGATGAATCCGCGAGGTCGCTCGCATGCTTCCTTAATGACGCGGCGATAGGCTGTCGCCAATTCAAACGTCAACCAGGAGAGCAATATTCGATGTCAAAAATTTCCGCGTTTCTCAAGGACGAGTCGGGCGCGACTGCGATTGAGTACGGCCTGATTGCGGCTGGTATTTCCGTCGTCATCATCGCCGCCGTCAATGCAATCGGCTCCAGCCTCAACGCCAAGTTCACCTACATTTCGAACCAGCTCAAGTAATACACGCGATGTGGCTGGGCCATGTGAAGCCGCCGGAGACGGCGGCTTCTTCCATATTGGGCACCGAACAAACCTCCCGACAGGTTCCACGTTATCGGATCGGCCGTGATTTCGCGTCAATACTGACCTCTCGGTTCCAGCCCGAATACATGTTGCCCATACATGGCCGAGACCGAATCCCAATTCAGGCTGATATGCGCACTCGCGGCGTGGATGTCGCGCCAGAAACGTTGCACCGGGTGTTGCAGGCCGAGCGCCGCGCCACCGGCGGCGACAAAGACGGCATCAACTGCCTGAACCAATAGCTTGGTCGCGAACGAATGCGTGAGACGATTGCGCATCCGCAGCTCAACACCCGCCCCCTTCCCTGCAGCAACAACCGCAAGCGTATCGCTGATGTCGCGGTGGATCATGAGCTGGGCTGCATCAATTGACGCGGTCGCTTCAGCGACACGCATCTGGATGGTGGCAAACTCGCTCATCTTGTTGTTTCCGCCGGCGACCGCGCCGCGTGTCGTCCGGCCAGCCGCCTGCTCCTTGAATGCTTCGAGCGCACCGCGGGCCATGCCCAAAGCCGGGGCAACGAGGCAATGCGGAACGACGGCCAACATGGGCTGGCGGTAAAGCGGATTGGGATTGGTTTGCGTGCCCGGTCCGTCCCCGGTCAACATCTCCGCGAAGGTGACCGTTCGATACGCTGGAACGAACTGATCCTCGACGACGATGGTCTTGCTGCCGGTGCCCGCAAGTCCCATCGTGAACCAGTCGTCGTGGATCGTAAATTGCGATCGCGGCACGAGGAAAAATCCGGGTCGCGGGCCGCCTTGAAGTGGCAGCATCCCGCCAAGGATTCCCCAGGTCGCATTGTCACAACCACTCGCAAAGCTGAAGCGGCCATTGAGCCGGTAGCCGCCCTTTTCCGCCACGGCCTTGCCGGTCGGCGCGTACGACACGGCAGCGATTGCGTCGCGATCCTGGCTCCAGACTTCTTGCTGCGCCTCTTCCGGATAACAGGCAATCAGCCAGGGATGCACAGCGCCAAGGCTGTAGACCCAACCGGTCGAGCCGTCGCCGCTCGCAACAGCTGCGACCAGTTCGACGAACACATCGTAACCGTACTCGAAACCGTCAAAACGGGCCGGCTGCATGACACGGAACAACCCGGCGTCACGCATTTTGGCAATCAGGTCAGCGGACACCTGACGGCTTTGCTCGGTTTCAAGCGCGTGCGCACGCGCCAAGGTTCCGATCGCGCGCGCGCGATCCAGCAACTCGTCCACGCTGGGTTTCCGGAGACCCTTCACGCGCGCAGATTGAATTGCATCAACCACGCCGAAGCTCCCATCATCGCGCCGGCCCGAAGCGCCAGGCAACAACCGTCAACGATGCTTACAACTTCATCATTTCGTCAGGCGGCATCGGACCCCACAGGTTCGCGGCATTGGGATCCTTCGCCCAGACTTTCGGACGCTGCGGATTGTCGCGGTGCCAGGGCCTCGGTTCGAAATAACCCAGAGCCTCGTCTTTCATCTGGTCCAGCTCGGCGAACAGCTCGGTGATGAGACCTGCCGGGCTTTGATGATAGGCAAACAAATTGTGGCCGATACCGTGACGTCCCGGTCCCCAAAGCATCTTGTAACCGTTGAGGCTCAGGTAATCGCAGGCGGTCTGCAGGTGTGCCCAGTCGCGCAGCTCGAATGCGGTATGGAAATGGCGGTTCGAGCCGGTGCTGATCAAATTGATGGTGTGGTGGTCAACACCGCAGCGCAGGAACGAGAAGAAATCACCCATCCAGTCCGAGACGCGGAACCCCAGCACATCACAATAGAACTTGGTCACGGCCTTCGCGTCTTCGCAGTGGAACGCGACGTGCCCGAGCTTGTGCGGGACAACGCCCTTGCTCTGGAATTTCTGATGCTGGAAGTCGGCCCGCTTGAACACCTCCATAGTGGTGCCCTTCGGATCCTCGAAGGTTACCATGTCCGCGATCGTCGGCTCGGGATCCTTCTTGCGCGCGGTCTTGATGTTCATGGCCGCGGTCTGCTTTTCAAACGCGTTGAGATCGTCGTCCGGCCCGATCTGGAATCCGATCCGGATACACTTGGCCTGAGCCCCCTTTTTCAGGACGACCGAATGATGGTCGATCGTGCTTGAAAGATAGGCGGCATCCTTGTCCTTGGCCGACAGCGTGAGACCAAGGATATCCGTGTAATATTCAAGTTGCCGGTCGAGATCGGGGACCTCATAGGTCGCATGAGCGATTTTGCGCACACCAATCATTGCATCACCTCGTGTTAGTGCCTGGGCTCTTGGCTTTTGCGTCAGGTTCGAAAATCTCGATGATGGACGCCACGTCGCGCTCGCCGATCTGCGGCAGCGCACGGTGGAAAATGTCGATCAGGCAGTCGACCAGCGGCGCGTCAACGCCAACCTCGTCGGCCAATTCCTTGCCGCGCTCGAGATAATGCGCAAGGCCCTGGGCCGAACCCTGCTGCGGCATGAACTTGCGTTGCACCATCCAGGGCGCGCGAATTCCAAACTGTGTCGAACCGCCGCTACCGTTGGCGATCGCCTTGATCATCAGGTCAACATCGACGCCGGCGCGCAGCCCGATCGCCATCGCCTGGGCGGTGCCGGCGATATGCAGGCCGACCATGATATTGTTGATGACCTTGACCGTGGTCGATGAACCAAACGGGCCGAGAAAAATCGAGATCTCGGCAAACGTCTTCACGATCGGCGCCAGGCGCTCACAGGCCTGCGGGTCGCCGCTGAGATAGATGACCCCTTTTCGCGCCTCGACCATGCCGGGGGTGCCGCCGACCTCGCCATCGAGAAATATGGCGCCCTTCTTGGCCAAGGGGGCGATGTAATTCTTCTTTACCGCTAAGGCATGCGAGCCGAACTCGACCACGATCTGGCCTGGCTTCGCCGCGCTGGCAATCCCGTGCGGGCCGTTCACGACCTCATCGAGCGCTTCGTCTGAAGGCAGACAGGTGAAGACGATGTCGGCGTTCTCCGTTGCGTCGGCAGACGATTTCGCCGCAATGCCTCCGGCTTTCTCGAATTCCGCCAGGGAACCGCGCCGATAGCCGAGCACACGGTGCCCGGCCTTGATGAGGTGCCGGCAGATCGGAAAGCCGATCTTGCCGACGCCTATAAATCCTATCGTTTCCATCGCGTCCTCTCGCGCTGCCGCGCCGGCGTCCTCAGGAATCGTCCTGGACCATGCGGTTTATCAAGGTGCCGCAGCCATCGATATCGATCTTGACCTCGTCGCCGACCTTGAGAAATTCGCCACGCGGCATGCCGACCCCGGCGGGCGTTCCCGTCGCAACCACATCGCCAGGCTGCAACGTGAAGTGACGCGACAGGTAAGCGATCTGCTCGGCGATATTGTGCACAAGCCGCGCGGTGTTGGAGTTCTGCTTGAGAACGCCATTGACCCAGAGCTTGATGGCCATGTCATTCGGGTCGCGGATATAAGCGGCCGGCGTGAACCACGGCCCCATCGGCGCGGCGTCCTCGAAGCATTTCTGGCCGACCCAGTCCATGCCGAAAGGAGATCCTTCGCGCTTCATCAGGTCACGGGCGGAAAGATCGTTGACGATCAGATAGCCGGCAATCGCACTCAGCGCCCGCTCTTCGGAGATGTTGCGCGTGGGTCGCGCGATGACGACGCCCAGTTCCGCCTCCCAGTCGACCTGCTGTGAGAACGACGGCAGCCTTGCTGGCGTTCCGGTGCCGATAATCGAGCCGGCAGTCGTTTTCATGAAAAAGTATGGATCCTTGGCTTTGGTCATCGCCGGCGCCTTGCCGGTCACACGCTTCGCGATCTCGGCCATCTCCTCGAGATGGTCCCAGTAGTTCGCGCCGGCGCAGTACAGCGCGCCCGGATATAAAATGGGCGCCAGCAACGACACGTCGGAAAATGCGGTGCCGCCCTTGGGGTCCACGGTCTTTGCGGCGGCCTCAAGCAGCGGATGCGCGGTGTCCCATTCCCGCAGCAGGCCAAGGACAGAGCCGGCATCCTTCAGCCCGCGCAGCAGTGATGCAGCGGGATAGACGCGATCGCCGACTTTCACGCCGGCTTGCGGGGCACCGGACGCGGATCGATAGCTGATCAGCCGATAGCCGTCCTCAGCCATTGGATGCCTTCCGGCGCGCGATGCATTCGCGCGCGCGCGGACCGCTGCCCGCGCACTGTGCGCATCTCTGACGGATGGCGAGACGAGAACGGTTGCGCGCCAGGCGTGGCGCGTCAGCCGTTGCTGACGAATTCAATTTTTTCCTCCCACACCGTCTTTTTTGGCAGACGTTTTGTGTAATGTACGTTACCGTATACATGGTCATTTGCAAGGCCAAGATTTGAGCGGCGCAATGGCGATGAATGACCGCGCGCCGGATGCTTTGCACTTCATTTCCTCAAGCGGATCCTGGATGTCGGACATATTCATCGGCGGAATCAAAGGTGTCCCGCGACGCACCATTCGCACCGTCGCAAAACGATCGCAGCCGCGTCGCGGCGGCCGGCTGACCGAAGAGCGCCAGCGCGAGATCGTCGCGCTCGTTGCACCATTGTTTCTTGAGCGCGGCTACGAGCAGGTCACCATTGACGATATCGTCGAACGCATCGGCGGATCCAAGCGCACGCTGTACGAGCGTTTCGGGGGAAAAGCCGGCCTCTTCGAGATCGTGATCACCGAATATTGCGCCAGCGTCCAGCGCGATATGTTCGCGGCGGTTGACAAGAATGCCAGCCTCGAAAAGCAGTTGATTGCGATCGGCACGCATTTTCTCAACATGATCCTGCATCGCCGGATCCTCGAGCAGCATCGGTTGATGGTGTCGATGGGCCGCAGCTTTCCGTCGGTCGCGCAGGCTTTTTTATCAGCTTGGCCCGATATCGGCTTACGGCCTGGTCGCCGGCTGGATGGAACGCCAGCAAAAAGCGGGGAAACTTGGCCCCGGCGACTCCACAATACTGGCCGAGCTCTTCCTGGACATGCTGACCGGCAAGCACCAGCTGGCGCTGCTGACATCGTCGCACGAAGCGACTTCACGCGAAGGGATCGCACGCACCATCAAAGCTGCCGCGAAATTGTTTCTCAATGGCGCGCGGCGCGCCGGATAGACATTGGCGGATAACGACGGAGCGCGGGCCTGCCGCCCTACGGCACGCGCCAAAAACAAGACGGGGCAAGGAAACGTGGGAGGCAAAACATGCGCGCAACACTTCGTTTGCGTGTGGCAATCTGGACGCTTGCTTGGATTCTTCTAGCTTCGGCATCGCAGACATTTTTGCGCGAAGCCGTGGCGGCCGATCCCGTCAAGGTCGGCTTCAGCATGGGACTGACCGGCGCCAATGCGCCGAATGGCAAACAGCTGCTGATCGCGCTCGAAATCTGGCGCGACGATGTCAATGCGAAAGGCGGGTTGCAGGGCCGGCCGGTCGAATTGGTCTACTACGACGATCAGACCAACCCGGCTAATGAAAATAATATTTATACGAAGCTGCTCGACGTCGACAAAGTCGACTTGATCCTCGGGCCCTATGGCACCAACCAGATCAGCGCGGCCCTGCCAATTCTCGCGCCGCGGAACCTGACCACGATCGGTATTCTCGGCACCGCTGCAAACAGCGAAGTGCACTACAAAAACTACTTCTCCATGATCCCCCTTGGGCCCGATCCGAAACGCGAGTTCTCGCGGGGATTCTTCGAACTGGCGGCCGCGCAAAACCCCAAACCAAAAACGGTTGCACTTGTCGGCGCCGATGCCGAATTCGGAAAAAATGCAACAGATGGTGCGCGCGACAATGCCAAGGCCGCTGGCCTGACCATCGTTTACGACCAGCGCTATCCGCCTGCGATCACCGACATGACGCCGATCGTGCGCGCCATCAAAGCGACCAATCCGGACATCGTATTCGTGGGCGCATACCCACCCGACTCTGTTGGTTTCGTGCGCGCTGCAAACGAGGCCGGCCTGACGCCCAAGATGATGGGTGGCACGATGATTGGTCTTCTCGCCACGCCACTCAAGATCCAGATGGGGCCGCTCATGAACGGCTACCTGAACAACGCCGAGGTCTTTGTACCGATTCCGACGTTTAATTTCCCGGGCGTACGCGCGCTGCTGGACAAATATCGCGAGCGGGCAAAGGGGCAAGGCGTCGATCCGTATGGATTTAATTTTGCTCCATACGGCTATGCCGCGGGCCAGGTCCTGGCCGCTGCGGTCGAAGGCACCAAAAGCTTCAACCATGCCAAGATCGCCGAGTACATTCGTACGCACGCGTTTGAAACCGTGGCCGGTCAGATCAGGTTCGGCAAGGATGGCGAATGGGCCAAGCCGCGCATGGTTGTGACCCAGTGGCAGAACGTCACCGGCAATGACCTGGGTCAGGTCACCGATCTCAAGAACTGGGTCGTCGTCTGGCCGCCTGAACACAAGACGGGGAAAATGATTTACCCGTTCGAAGCCGCGAGAAAATGAGACATGGCTTGCCGGCTCCAGTCGTCCTGGAGCCGGCAAATCTCTATTGCAGGATCTTAACGGCCGGCCAGCGCAGCCTGGTAATAACTGGGGTCGTCGTATTTCCGCGTATCGCTCAGATTTTTGACCGGGCGGCCGTACTCGCTGCGCAATTTCAAAACGGTTTCAATCCCTTTGATATCCAAAGCCGCCTTGGGGTCAAACCCGGCTTTGCGATCCAGCAGAATGTCATAAGTCGACGCCGCCAGCTGCGCAGACATCCCCGGCACCTTGGCCGCAAGGAGCTCGCAGGCGGCCTGTCTGTTGCCGCTCGCATAGAGCCAGTCCAGCGCATCGAGATAGCCACGGATGAACGCGGTCAACGTGTCTGCATTATCCTTTGCCCAGCTTCGCCGCGCTGTGCCTGATATGCCCTGATAGTGCGGCAGGACTTCCGATGCACTCTGCAGGACGCGAAGGCCTGATTGCTTCCCGATCAGATCGAATGGCGTGACCAGAAGCGTGCCCGCATGCTTTCCCGCCTTGAGCGCTTCGAAGCGCTGCAAAGCGCCGCCGGCCCGTTCGAACGAAACGTCATCTTCACTCAAGCCGTTATGCGCGAGCATCTTTCGCAAGACGAAGGCAAAACCGGTGGTCAGCGCATCAACCGACAGCGTCTTGCCCTTGAGGTCGGCGTAGGACGCAATGTCGGGCTGAACCACCAGCCGCAAGAATGCGGTGTCGCCTCCCATGAATGCGAAAAGATCCGGCGTCACATCGATCTTTGCTTCGCCCTGCCCCTCCTGATAGGCGACGATGTTGTCAAAGCCGGTGAGCGCAATCTCCCAGCGCCCCGTGATCATTCCCGAGAGCTGCTCGACGGAATTAACGGTGTAGTGCGGCTCGACGTCGAGGCCATACGATTTGAAAAACCGGCGCTCGATGCCGGTCCACAGCGGCAAATTGAACCCGCCCGGAAAAACAATGACTTTGACTGTGTCGGCCATCATCACGCCGGCGATCGCAAATATTTGTCGAACCAGTCGAGCGTGCGCTGCCACGCAAGCTTGGCCGCGGCTTCGTCGTAGCGGGGAGTCGTATCGTTATGGAAGCCGTGATTGGCTCCTTTATAGATATGTCCCTCATGCGTGACGTGTGCGGCCGTCAGTGCGGCATCAAAGTCCGGCCACCCTGACGTAATCCGTGTGTCCAGTTCGCCGTACTGTGCAAGGACGGGCGCTTTGATCTTGGCCGCATCGGCCGCGCTCGGCTGACTTCCATAGAATGGAACAGCAGCGGCAAGATCAGGGCCCATCCGCACGGCCAGGATGTTGACGACGCCACCACCGTAGCAAAAACCGACCGCGCCGAGCTTGCCGGTGCAATCGGGGCGCGATTTCAGCCATGTTGCGGCGGCGAGGAAATCCTCCCGCATTTTGGTGGCATCGATCTTCCTGAACAGCTCCACGCCTTTTTCATCGTCGCCGGGATAGCCACCGGCCGAGGTCAGCCCGTCAGGCGCAAACGCGATGAATTTCGCCACCGCCAGCCGCCGCGCCACATCTTTTATGTACGGATTGAGGCCACGGTTCTCATGCACGACCAGCACCGCGGCCAATTTTTCCGCGACATTCGCCGGGCGGACCAGGTAGCCGCTGATGCTGCCATTGCCTTGCGGCGATGGCACGGTCGCGGCTTCAGCCTTGATCCGGCTGTCGTTTTCCGGGACTTGCGTCGCCCACGCATAATTTGGCCGGAGCATCTCGAACAGCGCGGCCGCCGTCATCCCGCCGACGGCAAATTTTTGCGCGCCGTCGAGAAACTGGCGGCGATCGATGCCGCCATGCACGTAGCGGTCAAACAGGTTCAGAAGCTCCTGGGGGAAATCAGACGCTTTCTTTCGCTCCATCGCGATACTCCTGGCTGCGGGTCTCGCTGTCATAGAGAATCATGGAGAGACCCGGCGCCGCAAGTCCCGCTCGCGCCATTTCACCCACCCGTGACCGAAAAAATACAATTCATGTGACCCACCTCACATCGGGAGGCAGCGCGTGAGCAATACATTGGCGACACGAAGCCCGGCATTCATTTGCCCAAAAAAAAATGAGGCTGCCGCAGGCAGCCTCATAAGTTGTGGGGGAGGACTAAATCACTTAGTGCTGGGAACCGGCGCCCAGATCCTTGCCGAAGATTTCCGCATGCAGCATCTTGCCGTTCGGCATTTTCTTGTCGGCGCCGATGTAGTACTTGCCGCCGCTGACATAGATCATCGTGCCGTCCTTGATCGGCGTGAATTCCTTCATCGCCATGGCATGGGTTGCTTCGCTTGCGGTGGTGCTGACCATCTTTCCGTTCATGAACAGATAAACATTGCGCTCTTTGAGGGTCCCCTGCTCTTCCGCCAGCGCGGGCGAAACAACGGCAAAGGCGAGAGCGGAAGCGGCGAGAATTTTTGTGAAGCGGGTCATTGGGGCGTCTCCTTGGAAGCACTGTTTGGCGCGATCGGATGTCGCGGCGTCATCGGTGATGACGCGCGGACCGTAAGAGCCGCCGTGGTTACCGGCTAATACCGAGATGCTATGCATTCGATAGCGCGCAGCTATCGGCTTGCGTGCTATCTATTGGCCGTGATCATCGACGTTTTGACGCAAGCGCGAGGCTGCCTTGAGCGACGCTGGGAAATTGCCCGAACCCAAGATACCGCCCAAGACCACGGCGGAGGCCTTTGCGCTCGCCTCGGGCATGAACGCGAGCCTCAAGGAAAGGCTGGCGATCTATCGCGAACACAGCGCGCGACTGCGGCCCGAAATTGCGGCGATTTACCAGAATTTGGTCGACCACCTTGAGGCGCTTGTTTCAGGCGCGGTGGGGCCCGCGATTGGCGATGCGATGCCGGATTTTCTGCTGCCGGACCAACACGGCCAGCTGATTTCTCTTGAGAATTTGCTGCAGTCAGGCCCGGTCGTCGTGAGCATGAATCGCGGGCACTGGTGCCCTTATTGCCGGCTCGATCTGCGCGCCCTTGCGGAGATCGAGCCTGACATCCGTCGTCTGGGCGCGCAAATCGTGTCGATCATGCCGGAGACGGCGCAATACACGAAACGGGCGATTGCCGAAAACGATTTCCCGTTTCCGATACTGACCGACATCGACCTCGGGTACGCGCTATCGCTCGGCCTGGTATTCTGGGTCGGAGCCGACGTAAAGAAACTTTATGCTGAGCTCGGGCTCGACCTCGCCGTCTTCCAGGGCAACCGCAGCTATTTCCTGCCGATCGCTGCGAAGTTCGTCGTCGGCCGCGACGGCACCGTCAAAGCGCGCGAGATCAACATCAATTTTCGCGAGCGGATGGAGCCGTCAGAAATTATCGCGGCGCTTGAACGGCTTTAGAACAAGGCGTGCCGTCACCGTTTCTTTGGCTTCGCCGCAAACGGCAATACCGTTGACCAGTCAGCGGCGCGCAAAAGCTTCATCAGGCCGGTTGCCGCGGCTGATCGTTCGCGTCCGGCAACGGCGTAGAGCGATACCGGCCGGCGCAAATCGAGTCCATCGACCGAAACACCGCGGAGATTGTTGCCGCTGCGCGCCGTTTCCGGCATAAGCGCCGCGCCGAGATTGGTCTCGAGCAGCGACAGCAGGTCCTGATCCGACAAAACATGATCGCCGGTTTTCTGTTCAACGCCTGCGGTCCGCAACAAGGCGTCGAACGCGCTGGCCTGTTCGTTATACGGCCGCGAAATCAGCCGGGTTTTGGCCAGCTCGTTCAGAGCAATGCGGTTCCGCATCGCCAAAGGATGTGTTTTGTTGACAACGAGTTCGTGCCCTTCCTCGAACAGCACCCAGGAGTCAAGCCGGTCCCATGTCTCGGTCAGCGGACCGGCAATGGCGAGATCGCAGGTCCCGGCTTTCAGGCGCTCGACAATCTCCGGGCCTGTCCCGCGAAAGAACTGCAACTCAAGGCCCGGGAAAATCTTCACCAGCTCGGTCAAGCCCGGCACAAGTAAAGCGAGGTTGACGGTGTGCGACAGCGCCAGGCGCAGCGGCGCGGTAATGCCCTTCTTGTAGGACGAGGCGAGACTCTTGGCCGCGATGGCGCTGTCATAGCTTTGCGTGAGCAAAGGCAGCATCATGCCGCCGAGGTCGGTCAGATGCGTGAGCGCCCGCTCGCGCCGGAACAGCGCTCCGCCGAGTTCGTCCTCGAGCGTCTTGATGGCCCGGCTGAGCGACGGCTGCGCGACGTTACAGTCCTTGGCGGCCTGGGTGAAATTGAGCGTTTTCGCTACGGCAATGAAGTAGCGAATCTGGTGCATTTCCATCGAAAAACCTTGGCGCCGGCCGAAATTCGTCAGGTCACGATAGCAGCTGACTATGGAAAGGAAAGCCAACAGGTATTGGTGTTTTGGGCTCGGCAGGCGCTCTCTTGGCGCGTTCAAACCACAACGGTGCAGCCATGTCGCAATTGACGCTAGCCTCGGTGACCCCCGCTCTCGACGCCCTGCCTGCAGGGCAATGGGCGCATGACATTCGAAACGCACTTGCCGTCACGGGACTTCATCTGGAAACGCTGGAACGGCTTTCCGGCTCGGCCGGCCGCAAGGCCGCCAGCGCCGCCCAGGCCGTCATGAAGCGGGCGTCCGATCTCTGTAACGCGTCGCTCGCGCAAGCCGCCCGGCCCGGCCAGGGCAGCCGGCGGCGCGGATTCGATCTCATGCTGACGATCAAGGAAATTGCCGCCATCCTCGAACCGACAATACCGAAGGGATTTGAAATCCGCATCCCGCCGCAAGCGATGTGCATGGTGCTGGGCGATCCCACCGACATGTACCGGATCCTGTTCAATCTCGTGCAGAACGCGGTTGCTGTAGCGCGCAACGGTGCGCGCATGACATTTGTCGCCATCGATATCGAATATCAGGAAGCGACGGTGGCCGTGCGAATCATCGATAATGGTCCCGGCCTGCCGAAAGCGATCAAATCGCGGCTGTTCCGGCAGACCGCATCCACCACCGGTGGTAACGGTCTGGGAATAGCGATCGCGCGTGAACTGGCTGAGCGCAATGGTGCAACGCTGCGGCTCGCCGATGGCCAGGGAGGAACGCACTACGTGCTCGAGCTAGCGGGCTTACGTGCAGTCGCAGGCGCTTCGGTGCGCGCGACGTCGCGTGCGTGAGATGACAGGACTTTGTGCAACAATCGCGATGTGTGAAACGAAATGAGCGACAAAATTGGCGGGCAACCGGATTGGCGGACCCTTCACGACATCGACAGAGCTCGATTGAGTGAAGCGCGCCTGCAAGCCCACACGGCCGTGCAATGGCTGGCGCGTGCGGCACGCGCCTATGTCCCACCGCAGCCGGACGACGGCCATACGAGTTCTGATGTGGGATCACGCGATTGGCGGGCTCAGGACGCGACCCATAGAAAACGGCATGCGGTTGAGCCTGCAGATCAGCAACCTCACGCTGGCATTGAGCGACGGCAACGGGCCGGCGGGCGTCCACTCCATTTATCTCAGCGGCCGCACGGACGCGGAAGTGCGCACGTGGCTTGGCGACCAACTTGGCAAACGAGACATCGATGCAGGCGGCCTGGACGCACCATCGCCCTATCAGATTCCGGCGCATGCCATTGCCAAAGGCGCACCCTACGATGTGGTTCGATCGGCGGACGCGCTGGCCGAACTTGCCGCCTGGTTTTCCAACGCGGAACTACTGCTGGGCCAAATTCAAAGGCGATTGTCAGAGCGCAAGCTGGCGGCCTCGCCGGTATGCTGCTGGCCGCACCATTTTGATCTCGCGACTTTAACAACGCTCCCGAAGCACCCCGCCGATGCGACCGGCTATGTCGGCATCGGGCTTTCGCCGGGCGATGAATACTACGCCGAGCCGTACTTCTACATTTCGGTCTATCCAAAGCCCGATCCCGCAACGCTGCCGACCTTGCCGATGTTCGGTCACTGGCACACCCACGAATTCATGGCGGCTGTTGTGCCTGCGCACAAGATTGTCGCGGCAAAGGATCAGGCCTCAGAAACCGGCGACTTCCTGCGCTGCGCGGTCGATGCCGCGCTCAAGATATTGAAGTAAAGCCAGAAAATCAGTGTTCCCCAGGGTAGATGGAACTATTAGTACAACTTTAGAGAGTTGCAACTACACGGGGTATTTGTGGTATCACTCAACCCTTCATTAACGCGCGAATTCTAGGGTGCACGCGCCAATAACAAACATGGAGCGCGTTGCATGTCGAAAATTGTTGCGTTTCTCAAGGACGAGTCAGGAGCGACTGCGATTGAATACGGTCTGATTGCCGCCGGGATTTCGGTTGTGATCATCACCGCCGTCAACATGGTGGGCACGAGCCTCAACGCCACGTTCACCGACATCGCCACCAAGCTCAAGTAAGACTTCTTTCCACCCGGCTCACTGTCTGTGCAGACTTCATGTGGCTCTGGAGCGGGGTGCTGAAGCCGTCGGCGCAAGCCGGCGGCTTCATTCTATTCGCGGCCTCACCTAGCGTCGTTTTTAGGCGTCGTGCAACTGTCCGTCGGAGCCGAAGTCTAAGCTTTTCCCGTCTTGAGAAAATGTCGGCTTTACCCACGAGAAAGACCATTGGCCGGTTACCTGTCGAAGTCCGATTGGACCGGAAACGAACCAACCGCCGGCCTTACTTCGGGCTGCTGCGTGATGGGTTATACATTACGCAAACCTCCGTAATTGAAAGAAACGCCCGGTTGGCGAGGCTCTGCAGGCATGGACCGAAGGCCGTCCGCGCCAGAGTTACCGAAGCCGTGCCCCGTTTGCTCTGTCGCAATGCAAGCGACCAAGGAGGGCCGTCACATCATTCATCGATGTGAGCGTTGCGGCACGCTCATTAAAATCGTGCCGTCAACGCGTCCAACCGAAGGGAACTAAAGCATCGAAGGGGAGATCGCCCATGACAATGCCGAGTGGATCCCAAAAGGGAAGCCTTTTCACAGCGCAGCAGGACAGATATTACTGATGGGAGCGGCGATCGTCGTAGTTTTGCTGATCGCCTGGAAGTACGTCTTTTAGTAGATCGCGCGTCTCTTCCGGCTTTCGGCTGACCCGTGTCCGCTTTGATTCATGAGCGGACATGGTGGTCAGTCAGTGCCGTTTTGCCGTCAACAGCGGACAGCTCCTACGTCAGCTTCGGCAGATCCGCGAAATATTCCGGGTGCTCTTTCTCGACCTGCTGCATGAACTCCGGCCGGAACAGCTTGGGCACGTTGAGCCGCGGCGCGCCCTTGCAGCGTGTTCATCAGCACCTCGTCCTCGGCGTTCTCGAACGCCTGCAGCACCTTCGGCGACATGCGCGGATCGAAGTGGATGTGCTTGATCGACTTTTTGCCGATGGCGACGTCGGTACCCGGCACCCACTTGGCGAAAATCTCCACCGCCTCGTCGGGATTATGCCGCGTGAAGTACGACGACTGCGCGAGCCCAGCCGCGATGCTCTTGATCACCGCGGGCTTCGACTCGACCGTCGGCCCGTGCGCGACCGCGACCATCACATAGGACATGTGCTGCCCGCCGCGGATCACTTCGAACGAATCCGGCACCTGGGTGAGCGCCTGCGTCACGTAGGGCTCCCAGGTCACGATGGCGTCGACCTTGCCCTCCTTCAGCGCCGGCGCGAGGCCGAACTGCGACCAGATGTTTTCGATGGTGACATCCGTCGTACTTCACGCCGGCGCGGCGCAGCACCATCTTGAAATATTCGTCGGACGTCTGTCCCTTCGCGAGGCCGATTTTCTTGCCGACCAGATCGCCGATCTTGCCGGCATTGATGCCCCGGCCCTTCTTGGTGACGATCGCGAGCGGCGTATCGCAGCGATCGTTGGTGGCGTCGTTCATGATCAGGCCGATGACCTGGAACGGATTGCCGGCATGCACCGCCTTCAAATAGGTCGTGGTGCTCATGTCGCCGACCTGCGCCTCGCCATTGTGCAGGGCATTGACCATGTCGGTCCCGGTATCCACGACCCGGAAGCTGGCGTCGACACCGTGGGCCTTGAAGAAGCCCTTCTCCGCGCCGATGAACATCGGCAGATGGCCGAAATTGTTAGCGATCACCACGTCAAGTTTCGGCAAGTCCGCCATGGCAGTTCTCCCGGCCGTTGCACGCGTGCGGCTATGATTGCGCCAGCACCTGCGGATTGACGCAATTCGGCGGCGTGCGGCCGTCGATCAGCGCCTGGATATTGTCGACAACAATATTCGCCATCTTGTCACGGATTTCCATCACCGCGCTGCCCAGATGGGGCGTCAGCACCACGTTTTTCATGGTGCGCAGCGCCGGCGGCAATTTCGGCTCGTGCTCGAACACGTCGAGCCCGGCGCCCGCGATCAGCTTTTTCTTCAGCGCGCGCATCAGGGCCTTTTCATCGATGATCGGCGCCGCGCGCGGTGTTGATGATGAAGGCCGTCGGCTTCATCAGCGCGAACTGCTTGTCGGAGATCATGTGCCGGGTCTCGGCATTGAGCGGCGGATGCAGCGACACGAAATCGGATTCGGCCAGCAAGCGGTCGAGCGTGACATGCTCCATGCCGATCTCCTGCTCGGCCTCCAGCTTGCGCCGCGGTCCCCAATAGAGAATTTTCATTCCGAACCCGCGCGCACGCCGCGCAGTGGCCTGGCCGATCCGGCCGGCGCCGACGAGGCCGATGGTCTTGCCGTACACAAACGCGCCGGCGAGATGGTTGGACTGCGAGCCCGGGAATTTCCCGGCGCGCACCATTTTCTCGCCTTCCATCATGCGGCGCGCGACCGCCAGCATGAGCCCGAAATGGATGTCTGCGGTCGCTTCCGCCACGATCGGCGGCACCACGGTGACCGGAATGCCGCGCTTGGTCGCTTCCGCCACGTCGATATTGTCGGGCGTGATCGACATCGAGGCAACCGCACGCAATTTCGGATTGGCGGCCAGCACCGCGCGATCGATCTTGTCATGCAGCAGCGAGAAAAGAATGTCGCATTTCTTCACCGCCGCGATCAGCTTCGGCTTGGCGATGATCCTGCTCGAGTCGGTGTTGATCTTGACGGTCGCGATCGCGCGCAGGCGCTCCAGCGCGCTGGTTGCGATCGGCTGACTGACAAAGACGCGCGGTTTGCCCATCAACGCTGCCACCGCACGATACCGGCGACGCCATCGACCGCGCATTGCGCGCCGTCGGGAATCTTGCGGGTGGCGTCGAGCACGCCCAGCACCATCGGAATGCCGCGCTCGCGCGCGAGCGAAGCCAGATGCGACGTGGAGCCGCCGAGCTCGGCCACCACGCCGGAGACGCGTTGCAGGATGTGGCTGAGCGCCGGCCCCGCGACTTTCGTGATCAGGATGTCGCCGGGCGCCACGCGCGACAATTCGCATTCGCAGTTCACCACCACAGCCCTTCCCGACCCCCAGCCGATGCCGGCGGGGTGGCCGTTGAGACCCGGATGCCGCAGCCAGATTTCGTCCGGCACGATCGCCGGCTCCATATGGAGCGGCCGCGATTGCAGAAGCTTGAAGCCGCTCGCGTCCATCGCCCATTCGATCTCGACCGGGCCGCCGGCGAGCTGCTCGCATTTGCGCAGGAGACGCCCGAGCGTCACCGCCTGCCCGGCGGTCAGGCAAGGCTCGCTCACCATGTCCTTGGGCACCAGCTCCGGCGCCGAGACGCCATGCCCGCAGGTATCGCGATGCGCCTTGCGGCCCGCGTCGATCGTGCGCAGGAAGCCGGATTTGCTCAGCACGATGCGGTCGGGCACCACCTCGCCCTGCGCAATCGCAGAGCCGAGACCCCAGGTGGCCGAGATCAGCATGTGGCCCTCGGCCGTTTCGCTCAAGCCGCCACCGGAAGCGGTGCGCCGGAACAAGCGGCTGGATCAGCACGCCCATCGCGGTATCGGCCGGCGAGAGCCCGTGATTGTCCATGTAGCGGCGCGCATGCGATGTCCACAGCGCCGCCCAGCAGGCGCGCACCGCGGTGAGAAATTCGGTTTCGTCGGACAGGCCGAGGAAGCTTTCGAACTGACCGGCGAAGTTGGCGCCCTTGCGATCCTCGATCAGCGCCGAGGAACGCACCACGCCGAGCGGTGTCGTCTCGCGCTGCTTGCGCCAGGCCGCAAGCAAGGGCTCGAGAATTTCCGGCGCGATCGGCTGTTCGTAGAGCGCGAGCCTGACCTGGATCGAGATGCGGCGCGTGGTCGGGACGTCGCCTTCATTGTATTGGCGCAGCAGATCCTCGATGCCGAGATGGCGCAGCTGCTGGCGATAGGCGTCCGCCGTCAGCGCAAAGCCGCCGGGTGTCGGCAGGCCGGCTTGCGTCAGCCCCGCAAGATTTGCCGCTTTCGGGCCGACCCGTTCGGGATCGGCGGCAAAAGGGTCGTCCAGCTGAAGAATGAAAGCGGTCATTGATCGCCTTGGATCGCCTTGCGCTTCTTGACTGTCATGGCCGGGCTTGTCCCGGCCATCTCGCTGAGGAGAGCACAGTCTGCCGCTCGAGATCCCCGGGTCTCGCGTTCCGCTCGCCCGGGGATGATTTCGGCCAAGTGGCCGAAATCACTTCACATGATCCCCATAGCCCGGCAGCGGATCGACGACTGTGATCTGCTTCACAGGGAAGTTCGAGACGATCTCGATCTCGTTCTTCTTCACGATCAGCATTTCCTCGATGCGAACGCCGTAGCGGAAACGCTTGCCGTGCTGGGTTTCGAGCGCGAAGGTCATGCCCTCCTGGATGTCGATCGGATGGTCGAGCGACCAGATGCGCGAGATCACCGGCGGGTCGTATTGCGCAAGACCCAGGCCATGGCCCCACAGATTGGCGGCGGCCTGATCCTCGTCCTCGTAGCCCCAGGTCTCCATCGCCGACGGCCACTTCATCGCGATGTCGCGCGTGGTGGCGCCGACTTTCACCGCGCCGATCGAATCGTAGAGCCACTCAAGCGCAGTGGCGTAAGTGTCCTTCTGCTCTTTCGTGGGCTCCTTGCCGACGCAATAGGTCCGGTAATAGCAGGACTTGTAGCCGTTCCACGTGAGCGCGGCCAAATCCATGAACACGATGTCGCCGGGCTGGATGATGCGGTCGGAGAAGTTGCGCCAGTTCGGCCAGGTGTTCGGGCCGGACGAGACGATCACGTCCTCGACGTCTTCCATGCCGGGGATGTTGTAGAGATATTGCATCAGATGCGCGGTCACCTGGTTCTCGGTGATGCCGGGGCGCAGGAACTTCATGCACTCCCAGTGCGTGGCGTCGCCGATCGCGCCGACGATGCGGAAGCATTCCTGCTCGTCGGGGCTCTTGACGGCGCGCGCTTCCATCATCGGGGTCATGCCGTCGACCCAGTTGATGTTGTTCTCCTTGAAGACGTTGATCATGTTGATGTCGATGAAGTCGACGCCGAGCTTCTGCCCGGCGACGCCGTTGTCCTTCATCGCCTGCAACACCGCCTTGACGAACTTGTTGACCTGCTGCGTCGAGGCCGGACCCGCCGCGCCTTTGATCCAGGCGAACGAGTGACGCACGTTCTCCTTCGGAATCCACGGGCTGTGGCGCTCGATCTGGAAGCCGATGTCGCCTTGCTCGAACAGAACCGGCCGGCCGTCGCCGCACAGCATCGCGTAACGCAGGCCCGGCTTGAGCCGGTTCCAGCCCGGCGTCAGCGTGCCGGTGATGTAGCGCACGTTCTCGTCGTACATGCAGAGCACGGCGCCGAGGCCGTGCTTCTTCATCATCGTGCGCGCGCGCTCGATACGGTATTCGCGCAGCCGGTCCCAGTTGACCCGCTGCTGCCAATCCATGCCCGCAATGCCGAAATTCGCACCCATAGGCCGACCCTCCCGACCGGCGCCTGCACGCGCCCGTTGCTGATTTGCGGAAATTCTAAGCCTGTTGGCAGCGAAAGAAGAAATAATATATTCTGCGCTCAAGCATTAGATTTTCTAATGTGGGGCGTTTTCGGGGGGTTCATGGCCAATATCCCGCTGCGGCAAATCCGCGCCGTCATTGCGGTCTGCGAAGAGGGCTCATTCACCCGCGCGGCGCAACGTGAAAACGCCACGCAATCCGGCATTTCCCAGCACGTGGCGGCCGTCGAACGCACGCTCAAGGTCAAGCTGTTCGAGCGAACCACCGGCGGGGTGACGCCGACGCCCGCCGGCCTGCGCTACTACAAGCGCTGCGTGGAGGCCGTCGGCACTCTGGAACATGCCGCCGAAGAGGCGCGCTCGCTCGCCGGCGAAGTGACCGGCGAACTGCGCATCGGCCTGATGCCGACCTTCACCCGCGCCGTGCTCGCGCCGGTGCTGGACGATTTCGTGCCGCGGTGCCCGGAAGTGCGCCTGCACATCGTCGAAGGCTACAGCGGCATGCTCACCGAGATGGTGCTCGACGACGAACTCGATTTCGCGGTGGTGCCGGCTTTCGAAGGCACCGTCGGCTTGAGATCGCGGCTGCTGGTGCGCGACCGCGAAATGCTGATCTCCGGCCCGCGCCGCGGGCTTGGTGCCGCTGTCGCCGATGCGGCTCGCCGAATGCCCGCCGCTGAAATTCGTGGTGCCCGGGCCGGACAATATGCGGCGGCGCAATCTCGAAACCTATTTCCAGACGCATGGCGTCGAGGTCGCGGCGCTGCTGGAGATGGACGCGATGATCGCCACGCTCGAATTCGTTGCCCGTTCGGACTACGTGACCATTCTGCCGAGCGTGATCTCGGTCAACGACATCGGCCGCGACGAACTGATCGTCAATCCGATCGTCGAGCCCGGAGCTGCACGCCGAATTCGTGGTGATCCAGCCGACGCGGCGCACGCTGTCGACACAAGCACGTATGTTCCTGCAGCGCTTCGAAGCCGAAGTCGCACATATCCATGAAGTTTGGGACGAAGCGATCGCGGGCCCGGCAAAGCGCAGAGTGTCAGCCTGATATCCTGGACGATCACACCTCCATCCATGCGCCGTTGGCATCGACTGATCTGAACACCGCTTCCAGCGCCGAGGCCGTTTGCAGGATGCCGGCGGGCGGAATCGGGAACGTCCCCTGCCCGAGCGCCGCCTTGGCGAAATAATCGAGATTGCGGCCGAGGTGATTGTCGGCTGGACGGTCGATCACCTCCGGCTCTTTTCCGGCGCGGCGAACGATGGCGCGCGTTTCGCTCACGCTTTCGGCCCAGCAGTTCTCGCCGAAGATCGCGATGCGCCAGGCAAACGGAGTTTTCATGGTGGTGACCAGCGTGCCGGTGGCGCCGTTCTCGAACTCGATCAGCGCCGACGTCGTATCGCCGGTCGGCAGCTTGAGCGCGCGCGCTTTCGACAGCGCGCTGATGCGTTTCATCGGCCCGACCATGTCGCGGAAACAATCGAGCACGTGGATGCCCATGCCGGTCATGCCGCCGGCGCGGCTTTCTTCCGCCTGCATGCGCCAGCTGTCGGCCGGGTAATTCGCCAGCCAGTCGTGGCTGTAATTGCCTTCCGCGTGCATGATCGTGCCGAAGGCGCCGGCCTCCTTCAGTTCGGCCAAGACGCGCATCGACGGCATCAACCGGAAATGATGGCCGACGGCGATCACGATGCCGGCGCGCTTGCAGGCATCGAGCGCGGCCTGCGCGTCGGCTTTGCTGAGCGCGAACGGCTTTTCGCAATAGATGTGCTTGCCCGCGGCGGCGATCGCTTCCACCTGCGCGCGATGCTTGGTGTGCGGCGTCGCCAGCACCACGGCCTGGATCGACTTGTCGGCCAGCACATCGTCGAACGACGTGCCGATCGCGATTTTCTGCTCGGCGGCGAAATCCCGCACCGTGTCGGGCTCAAGCGTAACGCCGCGCACGAAACGCAGCGGCGCACCGAAGTCGTGCGCCGCCTTCACCAGCGTTTTGCCCCACCAGCCGAGGCCGACGATTGCGGTGTTGAGCATTGTTTCCGTGCTCGCACATTGTCATGGCCGGGCTCGTCGCCGCGCATCCCGGCCATCTCGCTTAGGATGGCACTGCGTCCCTTATCGGGATGCCCGGCACAAGGCCGGGCATGACAAGTATTAAGCCGCCGGCGCGCCCGGTTGCTTGAGCGGATGGGCGCGCGCGAAAGCGTCGTTCTTGGCGCAGGTCGCGGCGATGCGGGCAACAGTCGGATATGGCGCCATGTCGACCTTGAAGAAATTCGCGCCGGCGACCTGGCTGGCAAGGCAGATGTCCGCAATGGTGATCTGCTCGCCCTGGCAATAAGTGCCGGTTTCCTTTTCGGTCGCCAGATGCTCCTCCAGCGCGGTCAACGCCGCCTTGTGCCAGTGCTGAGCCCATTTCATCACGCCCGCTTCATCGACCTTGAATTCGTGAGCGAGATATTCGCGCACGCGCGGCACGACCAGCGGATGCGAATCGCAAGCGACGATCTGCGACAGGCCGCGCACGCGCGCGCGGGCGCTTGCGGATCCGTCGGCAACAGCGGCGGATTGGGATGCGTCTCGTCGAGATATTCGATGATCGCCAGCGACTCGAACAGCGCCGGCCCATCGCCGTCGACGAGTGCCGGGATCGCCATCATCGGATTGACCGCGCGGAATTTCGCGTCGCGCTGGTGGCCTTTCATGAGGTTGACCTCAATCAACTCGGGCGTGAGCCCCTTGAGATTGAGTGCGATGCGCACGCGGTACGTCGCCAGCGAACGCCAGAACGAAAAGAGTTTCATTGTCGCCTCCTTACGTTGCTGTCATGCCCGGGCTTGACCCGGGCATCCCGCTTAGGGGCGCACAGCGGTGCCCGACTAAGCGAGATGCCCGGCACAAGGCCGGGCATGACGGTGTTCTTACTTCTTCGCGCCGCCCGGATCGGCCTTCAGTCCCGCCGCTTCAATTCCGGCGACCGCGATGATCTCGTCATTGTCGGCGGTGTCGCCGGAAATGCCGACCGCGCCGATGATCTGGTTGCCGGCATCGCGGATCAGCACGCCGCCCGGATTGGGCACCAGCCGTCCGCCGCTCGCCGCGGCAATGGCGGTGAGAAAATTCGGATTCTGCGCGGCGCGCTCCATCATGGTGCGCGAGCCCCAGCCCATGCCGAGCGCGCCATAGGCTTTGCCGACGGCGATCTCGAAACGGATAATTCCCGAGCCGTCTTCGCGCTTGGCGCAGACGAGATGACCGCCGGTGTCGAGCACCACCACGGTCTGCGGCATTTGCTTGAGTTCCCGCGCCTTCTTCAGCGCGGCATCGACAATGGTGGATGCTTGAGCAAGCGTTACGGACATATCTGAACTCCTCATTTTTCTGCGCGTGATCTTTTCCGAAAACCGGGTCCCACTTTTCGGGATTATGCGCCCTATTTCTTCCGGCTCGCCCAATAGACCGACATGCGTGAGCCATCGCCGCCGCCAAAGCCGTGCTTGGTCGCATCCTCGAAGCCCGCAAGCGCGGCCTTCGTGACGAGCATCTCGGCGCCATTGGACTCGCCGGTTTCGACCATCGTGCGCAGATCCTTCACGCCGTTCGCGATGCTGAACGTGGTCGGCCCCGGGTCGCGGCCCTCGAACATGGTGACGATCATATCGGCGCGGTTTTTCAGCGCCGGATTGGCGCCATTGGTGTCGACGAACAGATCGAGCAGGCGCTTGGGCTCCCAGCCCACGCTCGCGCGCGATGGCGAACGCTTCGCCATAGGCCTGCCACGCCACCATCAGCGGCAAATTGATCGCGAGCTTCATCGACGCGCCGGTGCCGACCGGTCCGCAATGTTCGAGCCGCCGGCAGAGTTGATCGAGGATCGGCTTGGCGCGCTCGGCGTCGGCCGGCTCCGCGCCCATCAGGCCGAGCAACTTGCCCTGGCGCGCCGGCGCGGTCGAACCGCCGACCGGGCACTCGACCATGGCCGCGCCTTTGGCGCGCACCTTGGGCGCGAGCGCCAGCGGCACTTTCGGCGGCACTGTGCTCATCTCGATGAGCAGCTTGCCCTTCACATCGCCGGACAAAAGACCGTTCGGCCCGTTGTAGACCGCATCGATCGCGGCGGCATCGGTGAGCATGGTGATCGTGGCTTCGACCGCGCTCGCAAGCTCTGCCGGCGTCGACGCCACTTTCGCGCCGGCGTCCGCCAGCGGCCTTGGTCTTTCCGGGTGTGCGATTCCAAACCGTCACCTCATGGCCGACTTCCATGAGCCGCGCCGCAACCGCCGCACCCATGACGCCGAGACCTGCAACACCAATCCGCATACGTCCTCCCTGCAATGCTTTTGCGGCCGACGATAGGCGATCACGGACGGCTGCTTGAAAGCCGCCTTGCCCGCGTGGGCCCACTCGACAGCCCCGCACTCAACGCATAAGACGGAGCGGGACACGGAATGATGCGATTCCGCATCAGGGAGACGGTGAATGGCAGTGAGAAGAAGCAAAGGCACGGTCGGCGTGATCGGCCTCGGCATCATGGGCGGCGCGTTCGCAAAGAACCTGGCGGCCGCCGGCTGGCGCGTGGTCGGCTTCGACACGAACCCCGCGCGGCGCCGCGAAGCCAGGCGCGCCGGCGTCGAGATCGTGAACAACGCCGCCGAAGTCGCAGCCGCTGCGCCAACCATCCTCACCAGCCTGCCCAAGCCGCAAGCGCTCGCCGACACCGTCCGCAAGATCGCAGCCGCCAAGCTCAAGCGCAAAGTGCTGGTGGAAATGAGCACCTTCACAATTTCAGATAAGGAAAAGGCCGCCAAGCGTCCTGCAAAAAGCCGGACACGTGATGATCGATTGCCCGGTCAGCGGCACCGGCTCGCAGGCCAAGAACCGCGACCTGGTGTTCTATGCCAGCGGCGACAAGAAAGTCATCTCCCGGCTTGGGCAAATTCTGACCTCGTTCGGCCGCCACGTCTTCAATGTCGGCGCATTCGGCAATGGCAGCCGCATGAAATATGTCGCCAACCTGCTGGTCGCGATCAACAACGTCGCCTCCGCCGAAGCCATGGTGCTCGGCATGAAGGCCGGCCTCGACCCGCGCATGATCGTCGATCTGATCACGGCCGGGCGCCGGCAATTCGCGCGTGTTCGAATTGCGCGCGCCGATGATGGCGAAAGGCCGCTACGACGACGTCACCATGAAGATTTCCGTGTGGGACAAGGACATGCAGGTGATCGGCGACTACGCGCGCAAGATCCGCGTGCCGACGCCGATCTTCAACGCCACCAAGGGTGTCTACCTCAAGGCAATGAAGAGCGGCCTTGGCGGCCAAGGATACCGCCGCCGTCTGCGCGGTGCTGGAAAAGATGGCGAAGGTGAAGCGGCGCAGGAAGTAGCCCGATAGATTGTCGTTCGTCATGCCCGGCGCTTGTGCCGGGCATCCACGTCTTTGTAGCCTCTAAAACGAAAACGTGGATGCCCGCGGACAAGCGCCGGCATGACGGAATGTCGGGAGAGCGTGATGGCGTCATTGCAGCAGCGGACAGAAATCCGCGACGGCATGCGGATCGATTGGGACGTCCCGATCACCATGGACGACGGCCTGGTGCTGCGCGCCGACGTCTTTCGCCCGGTGAAAGACGGACAATATCCCGGTCATCCTCAGCTACGGGCCCTACGCCAAGAATCTCGCCTTCCAGGACGGCTATCCGAGCGCGTGGCAGCGCATGACGGAGAAGCATCCCGATGTCACCGCGGGATCGAGCAACCTCTATCAGAGCTGGGAAGTCGTCGATCCGGAGAAATGGGTGCCGCACGATTACGTCTGCGTGCGCGTCGACTTCACGCGGCGCCGGATGCTCGCCCGGTTTCATCGATCATTTCTCGCCGCGCGAAACCAAGGACTTCTACAACAGTATCGAATGGGCGGGCGTGCAGCCCTGGTCGAACGGCAAAGTCGGCCTCAACGGGATTTCCTATTACGGCATCAACCAGTGGCATGTGGCGTCGCTGCAGCCGCCGCATCTCGCCGCGATGTGCATCTGGGAAGGCGCCGCCGACTGGTACCGCGACATGACGCATCATGGCGGCATTCTCTCGACGTTCTGGGAGAACTGGTACGACATGCAGGTCAAGACCGTGCAATACGGCGCCGGCGAAAAAGGCAAGCGCAGCCGCGTGCACAATGATCTCGTGTGCGGACCGGAAACATTGTCGGAAGCCGAGCTCGCCAGAAATCGCGCCGACTTCGGCGCAGAGATTGCCGCGCATCCGATGGACGACGACTACCACAAGGCGCGTTCGCCGAAATGGGACAAGGTCATCACGCCGCTGTTCTCGGCCGCCAATTGGGGCGGACAGGGCCTGCATCCACGCGGTAATTTCGAGGGCTTCGGGCGCGCCGCCTCCAAGCACAAATGGCTGGAAGCGCACGGCATCGAGCACTGGACACATTTCTACACCGACTACGGCCGCGAGCAGCAGCTGCGCTTCTTCGACCATTTCCTGCACGGCAAGAAAGACGGCTGGGCCAAGCAGCCGAAAGTGCTGCTGCAAGTGCGCCACATCGACAAGTTCGTGCCGCGCGCCGAGAACGAATGGCCGCTCAAGCGCACGCGGTGGACCAAGTTCTATCTCGACCCCGCTGCAATGACGCTGACGACCAAGAAACCGTCCGGCGTGGCACAGCTCAAGTTTGCGTCGATGGGTGACGGTCTCACATTCCTCACGCCGCCGCTCGCGCAGGAAACCGAAATCACTGGGCCGTCGGCGCTGAAACTGTTCGCGTCATCGTCGACCGCCGATGCCGATTTCTTCATCGTGTTGCGGGTCTTCACCGGCGACCTCAAGGAAATCGTTTTCCAGGGCGCGATCGATCCGCACACGCCGATCGCGCAAGGATGGCTGCGCGCATCGCACCGCAAGCTCGATAAGAAGCTGTCGAAGCCCTACCGCCCCTATCACACGCACGACCAGAAGCAGCCGCTCAAGAAAGGCGAGACGGTGGAACTCGACATCGAAATCTGGCCGAGTTCGATCGTCGTGCCCGCCGGCTATCGCGTCGGGCTCTCGATCCGCGGCAAAGATTATGAATATGGCGGGGCCAGCGGCGGCAAGCTGTCTAACTTCAAGAATGAGCTGAAGGGATGCGGCCCGTTCCTGCACGACGACCCGCGCGATCGCCCACCCGCCATTTTTAGCGGCACGACGAGCCTGCATTTTGGACGCGGCAAGACGCCTTATTTGCTGTTGCCGATCATTCCGCCAAAAAAGCGAGCAGGTAAACGCTAGTCGCGCAATGACTGCGAATGTCGGCCAGCGCAACCTTACAAATGACCGACTGCGGCCATTTGGGGTGTTCTTTCCCATCAAACCTAAGGTAAGCTTCACGCAACCTTCGACGTAACAGAAGGATCAGGGGGGAAATGGGTACGCAATTCTGGGTGGTCCAGGCGTTCAACGGCGTGTCCTATGGCGCGCTGTTGTTTCTTGTGGGCAGTGGGCTGTCTCTGATTTTCGGAGTCATGCGCATCGTCAACCTGTCGCATGGCTCTTATTTTCTTCTGGGTGGCTACGTCGCGCTGTCGGTCATTCATGTGACCGGATCATGGGCACTATCGCTGCCGGTCGCCGCGCTGGCGATCGCCGCTCTCGGCATCGTAATGGAACGTTTGTTCTTAACGTCGGGAGGCGCCCTCGCGCGCGTACGCGACGCATTGATCGCCTTCGGGATCGCGCTCGTATTTCGGCTGATGATCGGCAGAATAATTCCTCAGATAATCCCCGGATCTCTTGGCAGCATTATTCAGTTAGCGTTGGTCGCAGCGATCATTGCCGTTCCGGTCTACTTCCTGCTGAGGCGAATTTCGGCAATTCCGATCGAAACCGATGTGTTACGGCAGGTGCTGCTCACTGTCGGCTTCGCTTTCCTGTTCCAGCAGGCCGCACTCGACATCTGGGGCGGCAACAATATGGACATCAACCCGCCGGCCGCTCTCACGCAAAGCATCGTCGTCGGCGGCATCTATCTGCCGCTCTATCGCGTGTTCATGATCGGCATGGCGCTCGCCTTCGGCATCCTGCTGTGGCTGGTGATGGAAAAGACCCGCATGGGCGCGGCCGTGCGTGCCACCGTCGACGACGCCCAGATGGCGCGCGGCGTCGGCATCGATACCAATCGCATTTCCATGTTCATCTTCGCGCTTGGCGCTTTCCTCGCCGCGCTCGGCGGCGTGATCGGCGGCGCGTTCCTCGGCATCTATCCGGGCCTCGATTTCGAGATGCTGCCGCTCGCCTTTGCGGTCGTCATCATCGGCGGCATGGGCATCCTCGGCGGCGCGGCGATCGGCGCGCTCGCCGTCGGCCTCGCCGATAATTTCGGCAAGGCGCTTTTTCCGGAAGTCTCCTATTTCACCCTTTACGCGCCGATGGTTCTGATCCTCGCGATCAAGCCGACCGGCCTGTTCGGACGGGACTGAGCGCGGCCAATGGCAAACCAGAAACTCAAGATCCTGATTGTCGTCGCCTGCCTGGCTGCACTGGCGTTTATCGTTCCGCACTCCGGTTCGTTCGTCGTCCTGCTGGCAACGCGAGCGATGGCCTTCGCAATCCTGGCGATGAGTGTCGACCTCCTGCTCGGCTACACGGGACTTTCGTCGATGGGCCAGGCCGCCTATTTCGGCGTCGGCGCCTACCTGACCGCCGTGCTGGCGACCAAGGTCCACTTCGGTCTCGGCTGGGATTTCTGGATTGTCGTCCTGCTCGGCATGCTGCTCGGCGCGGCGCTCGCCGCGGTGTTCGGGCTGTTCGCCATCCGCGCCGGCGGTGTCTACTTCCTGATGATCACGCTCGCGCTCGGCCAGTGCGTCTGGGGGCTTGCCTATCGCTGGAATTCGCTCACCGGCGGCGACAACGGCATCAACCTCAACGGCCGGCCGAATTTCGGGCTCGACCTCGGCAACGAAGTGACCTTCTTCTATCTCGTGTTCGCCTTCTTCGCAGTCTCGATGGCGCTGATGTACGTGCTGGTGCGCTCGCCGTTCGGACAGAGCCTCGCCGGCATTCGCGAACGCGAATTGCGCATGCAGATCCTCGGCTACAACACGTGGCTGCACAAATATATCGCCTTCATCATCGCGGGCGGCTTCGGCGGCCTCGCCGGCGTGCTGTGGGCCCACACCAACGGGCACGTCAGCCCGGAAACCGTCGTGCTCACCACATCGGTGGATTCCCTGCTCATGGTGGTGCTTGGCGGCTCGGGTACGCTGGTCGGGGCAGCGATCGGGACGGCGATCGTGTTCGGCTTGCGCGAATATCTCAGCACGCTGGTGCCGTGGTGGCAGTATGTGCTCGGCGGCGTTTACGTCCTCACGATCCTGTATTTGCCGATGGGCCTGATGGGGATTCTGTCCCGCTTCGGGCAGCGCCTTAAACCTGAAAGCAAGGACGAAGAACTGAAGAAACTCGCGACCAAGCCTTCCTGAACTGCAAAAGGAAGGTCATGGCAACAAGGGAGGAATGTCGAATGACAAACAGGCTGCAAAAACTATTGCTGGGCAGTTGTCTCGCCCTCGCGCTTGGGGCAAGCGCCCCGGCCAGCGCCGAGGAGCTGCGCATCGGCTACATCTCGCCGGTGACCGGCATCTTTGCCCAGGTCGGCAAGGACATGGTCGACGGCTTCCAGCTTTACCTGGATGAACACGGCGGCAAGCTCGGCGGCATGGACGTGAAGTTCATCGTCGAGGACGACCAGGGCAAGCCCGATGCCGGCGTCACCAAGGCGAAGAAGCTGATCCTGCAGGACAAGGTGCATATGTTCATCGGCGGCCTGCTCGCCTCAAGCGGCTACGCGCTGGCGCCGATCTCGACCCAGGAGAAGACACTCTATATCTCGTCGGTCTCCTCGGCCGACGACCTCACGCAGCGGCAGCTCAGCAAGTATCCGTATTTCATGCGGACCAGCTGGACTTCGTCGCTGCCGCATCATCCGCTCGGGCAATGGGCTTGCGATAACGGTTTCAAGAAAGTCATCGTGATCGCGGCCGACTATGCCTTCGGCTACGAAACGGCCGGCGGCTTCCAGTCCGCCTTTGAAGCCTGCGGCGGCAAGGTGATCCAGAAGATCTGGCCACCGCTCGGCACCAAGGACTTCGGGCCCTATATCCCGACCTTCAAGGCGGATGCCGACGGCATCTTCACCACGATGGTCGGCCCGATGGCGTTGCAGTTTCCCAAGCAACTGCGTTCGGCCGGCATCAAGACGAAGATCCTCGGCAGCGGCGTGAGCTACGACGAGTTCGTGCTGCCGTTCATGGGCGACGAAGTGATCGGCGACGTCTCCGCGCTGCACTACAGCGCGGCAATCGACACGCCGGCGAACCAGGCCTTCGTGAAGGCCTATCGCGCCAAGTTCGGCAAGGTGCCGGGCTATTACTCGGAAAACAACTACACCACCGCGATGTGGCTCGATAAGGCCATTGCCAAGGCCGGCGGCAAGTATCCGGGGCCGGAAGAGTTCATCAAGATCATGGCGAGCATCAAGCTCGATGCGCCGCGCGGTCCGGTCGAACTCGACGACATGCGTAACCCGATCGAGAACGTCTACATCAAGAAGGTCGAGAAGAAGAAGATGTTCGGCTACGACAAGGACGAGCTCTGGAACACCGTGATCAAGACATACCCGAAGGTCAGCCAGTTCTGGACCGAGGGTAAGGAGAAGTTCCTGGCGCATCCGGTCTATGACCGCGACTACCCGCCCTGCAAGAACTGCGAATAAGCGATGAGCGCCGGAGCCCAGCAATGGGCTCCGGTACTTTAATGAATGAATGGGATTTACGCGTGAGCACTGACACTCAAACAAACGGCGGTCAGGTCCCTGCCCTCGAACTCAAGGGACTCTGCAAGAGCTTCGGCGGCTTGCAGGCCACGCGCGAAGTCACGCTGCGCGTCATGCCGGGCGACCGCCAGGCCATCATCGGACCGAATGGCGCCGGCAAGACCACGTTGTTCAATCTGATCACCGGCATCTATCCGGTGACGTCCGGACAAGTCCTGCTCTTCGGTCAGGATGTCACCGCATGGCCGAGCCACCGGCGCACCGCGCTCGGCATGGCGCGCACATTCCAGGTCACCAGCCTGTTTCCGAAACTGACCGTGCTCGACAATGTGCTGCTCGCGATCAAAGGGCTGCGACCATCGAAATTCGTGATGTGGCGTTTCCTGTCGTCGTACAAGGACGTCTACGACAAGGCCCATCATCTGCTCGAACAGGCGAACTTCCTCGACCGCAAGGACACCGAAGTCCGCAACCTGTCGCACGGCGAACAGCGCCAGCTCGAGATCGTGCTGGGGCTCGCCAGCGATCCGAAGATCCTTCTTCTTGATGAACCGGCCGCCGGCCTGTCGTCGGGCGAATCCACCGAGATGGCCGAGTTCCTGATGAAGCTCGATCCGAAACTCGCAATTCTTCTGATCGAGCACGACATGGACGTGGTGTTCGACGTCGCCTCGAAGATTTCCGTTCTGCATTTCGGCGAGATCCTGGAATCCGGCACGCCGCAGCAAATCCATTCGAGCGCCCGGGTGCAGGAAATCTATCTGGGGACCGACTGACGCCATGGCCATTCTCGAAGTCCAGGACATCCATACCTACTACGGCGACGCCTACGTCCTGCAGGGCCTGTCGCTGCAGCTCGAGCAAGGCCAGATCCTTGGACTGCTCGGCCGCAACGGAGTCGGCAAGTCGACGCTGGTGAATTCGATCGTCGGCTTCAACCCGCCGCGCCGCGGCAAGGTCGTGTTCAAGGGCGATGACATTACACATCAGGCATCGTTCGAAACCGTGCGCGGCGGCATGGGGCTGGTGCCGCAGGGCCGGCGCGTCTTTCCGACGCTCGGCGTTGAAGAGAACCTGCTGGTGGCCGAGCGCAGCCCCGACCGGCACGGCTGGAATCTGCAACGCGTCTACAAACTGTTTCCGCGCCTGCAGGAGCGCCGCAATCAGCGCGCCAAAACATTGTCCGGCGGCGAACAGCAGATGCTGGCCATCGGCCGTGCGCTGATGACAAACCCCGACTGCCTGATCATGGATGAACCGTCGGAGGGCCTGGCGCCGATCATCATCCAGGGCCTTTGGGAAGCGATCGGCACGCTCAAGAAAGAAGGCCTGTCCATTCTGCTGGTCGAGCAGAACGCGCATCTCGCCCTCAAGCTCGTCGATTACGTGCACGTCATGAGCAAGGGTCAGGTGGTCTATTCGGCCAAGCCTGAGGAATTGCGTGCCAATGACGAGATCAAATCCAGCTATCTCGGCATTTAATTCCCGAATAACTCAAGCCGCGGTTGTGTCGTTGCGCTGCCCATTGTCGCAGGTGGGCGCGCCGGGTGGCCGCACCCGACCGGGCTTTACATCATGGAACGGCTTGGCCGATGATAGGGGCAATTGGTCCGCCGGTGGGGCATGGCGGCCCGCACAAAATGCGACCAAAGCCAGTCAAAATATGAGCCCCGCAAGGGCGTAAAGGGAGGAACGGAATGTCTCGCAAGGTCACCCGTCGTAAATTTATGGCCGGTACCGCCGCCGGCGCAGTAGCGGCGACTTTCAAATTCCCGGCACCGGCGATCGCGCAAGCGGCGCCGTTCAAGCTCGGCCTGCTCACCATCAAGACCGGACCGCTCGCGCAAGGCGGCATCCAGATGGAGCAAGGCGTCATCACCTACCTGAAGGAAAAGGATTACACCCTCGGTGGCCGCAAAGTGGATTTCGTCTCCGCCGATACCGGCGGCAGCCCGGCCGGCGCCAAGACCAAGGCCCAGGAACTGGTCGAGCGTGACAAGGTCGACACCATCGTCGGACCGCTCGCCGCCTTCGAGCTGCTGGCGATCACCGACTACATCGCGCAGGCGAAGACGCCGCTCCTGAGCCTCGCAGCCGCCGAGGATCTGACCCAGCGCCGTCCGAATCCGTATTTCCTGCGCGCATCGGCTTGCTCTTCGCAGGCGATGCATCCGATGGCGGACTATGCCGCGAAGGAAATGAAGCTCAAGCGGATGATCACCATCACCGAAGACTTTGCCTTCGGCTACGAGCAGATGGGCGGCTTCCAGCAGACCTTCGAAGACAATGGCGGCAAGATCCTCAAGAAGCTGTGGCCGCCGCTCGTCACGCCGGACTACACCCCCTATCTCGCGCAGATCGCAGATTGCGATGGCGTCTGCCAGGGCTTCGCCGGCGGCAATCCGCTGAAGTTCATGAAGCAATACGCCAGCGCCGGCCTCAAGTTCCCCGTCGTTACCGGCCAGACCGGCGGCGACGACGCGCTGTTGCGCAGCTATGGCGACGAAGCGATTGGGCTCATCAGTTCGTGCCCGTACACCCTCGACGCGCAGACCGAGGCGAACAAACGCTTCGTTGCAGGCATGCAGAAAAACTTCAATCTGGATCCCGGCTTCTACGCGGCCGGCCTCTACATCAACTGCATGGTCATTGACGAAGCGTTGAAGAAATCCGGCGGAAAGAGCGACGACAAGGCCGAATTCATGAAAGCCCTGCGGTCGGTTTCGCTCGCCGATACGCCGCGTGGGCCGGTCAAGTTCGATCACCTCGGCAACGTGGTTGGCAACATGTTCATCCGTAAATGCGAGAAGGTCGGTGGCAAGCTCGTGAACACAACGATCAAGACGTACACGAACGTCAGCCAGTTCTGGACCTACGACGAGAAGAAGTTCCTCGAACAGCCGGTCTATTCGCGCGACTTCCCGCCGCTCAAATCCTGATGCACGAAACGACGCGGGCGCCGCACAGGCGCCCGCGATTTTCTGACACGGCGAGCGCGGGACGACGGCGACCATGAATTTTTGGCTGGTGCTGGCGGTCAACAGCATCACTTTCGGTGGGCTGCTGTTCCTGCTGTCGGCGGGCTTTTCCCTCATCTTCGGGTTGATGCGCATCCCGAACCTGACGCACGGCTCGCTCTTCATGGTGGGCGCCTATGTCGGCGTGACCTTCGTTATCGGCATCCACGGATTTCAATTGAATTTCTGGCTGGCGGCGGTGCTGGCGACGCTGACGGTGGCGGCACTCGGGGCGCTGGCCGAACGGTTGCTTCTGCGCCGCATGCCCGGCGACCAGCTGGCGCAGGTGCTGGTGACGCTCGGCCTGTCGTTCATGGCCGCCGATCTCTGCCTGATGATCTGGGGCGGCGATCCCATTTCGGTTCCGAACCCCGCCCGAACTTGACGGCTTTGTGCGCTTCGGCGCGCTGGTGTTTCCGGCCTATCGGGTCGCGATCATCGTGATCGCGATGATATTCGCGGTCGCGCTTTGGCTCCTGCTCGATCGCACGCGCCTCGGCGCCATGATCCGCGCCGGCGTCGATGATCCCGACATGGCGCGCGTGGTCGGCATTCGCGTGTCGCAGCTGTTCACCATCGTGTTCGCGCTCGGCGCCGGGCTGGCGGCGTTTGCCGGCATCATCGGCGGGCCGATCCTGTCGGTCTATCCCGGCCTCGATCAGGACATGCTGCCGCTGGCGCTGGTGGTGGTGATCCTCGGCGGCACCGGCAGCCTGCTCGGATCGTTCGTCGGCAGCATCATCGTCGGCTTCATCTACAATTTCGGCCAGGCGCTTCTGCCCGAACTTGCCTATTTCGTTCTATTCCTGCCGATGTTGCTGGTGCTGCTGCTGCGGCCGCAGGGCTTATTCGGAAGGCACGTGCCATGACCGCGCGCCTGCTCGCCCTCGGCATCGCGTTCGTGGCGCTTGTCACCCTGCCCTACTGGGTGTCCGGCATCTACTACATCAACGTCTCCAGCCAGATCCTGTTCTACGCGATCTTTGCGCTCGGGCTGAACGTGCTGGTCGGCTACGCCGGGCTGGTTTCGCTTGGCCATGCCGGACTGTTTGGCGTCACGGCCTATGCCACCGGCTACATGTTGCAACTCGGCTTCGGCCATCCCGCTGCGATCCTCATCGCGCTGTTGATCAGCGTGGTTTCGATGGCGATCTTCGCCGCGCTGTCGCTGCGCTCGACCGGCATCGGCTTCATCATGATCACGCTGGCGCTCGGCGAAATCCTCTGGGGCCTCGCCTATCGCTGGATCAGCCTCACCGGCGGCGACAACGGTCTGAGCCTGAAAGACACGACCGGAGCCGTTCGGCTATTCGCTCGTCCGACGTCAACACATTCTACTACGCGACGCTCATCACGTTTCTGCTGTCGCTCGCGGCGATGGCGGTGTTCGTACGTTCGCCGTTTGGCGCCGCGCTGATGGGCACCCGCGATCAACCGCGCCGCATGAACGCGCTCGGCTATCACGTCTGGGCTATCCGCTTTTACGCGTGCCTGTTTTCCGGCCTGCTGACATCGGTGTCAGCCATCCTGTTCGTCTACTACACGCAATTCATCAGCCCGCAGACGCTCGCGCTCACCTCGTCGGCCGAAGTGCTGCTGATGGTGATCTCCGGCGGCGCCGGCACACTGCTCGGACCGATCGTCGGCGCGGGCCTGGTGGTGGTGGTCAAAACCGTGGTGAGCGGCTTCATCGAGCGCTGGAATTTCCTGCTCGGCGCCATCTTCGTCGCCATCGTCATCCTGATGCCGGAAGGCCTGGTGCCCGGCACCGCGCGGCTGTGGCGGCTGGCGTGGCGCAAGCGCGGCGCCAGCGCCGGTACGCGGCGGCGCGGAGGCCAAGCCATGAGCGCGCTGACGATCTCCGGGCTCGACCAAATCCTTCGGCGGCCTGCACGTGACCCGCGGCGTCGATCTCAATGTCGAGCCGGGCGAGCGGCGATTGATCATCGGCCCTAATGGCGCCGGCAAGACCACGTTGTTCAATCTGATTACCGGCGAACTCACGCCGGATTCCGGCTCGATTCATCTGTTCGGCCAAGACATCACCAAGGTGCCGAGCCGCCGCCGCCCTCATCTCGGCATGGCGCGCACCTACCAGATCATCACGTTGTTTGCGCGCGACACCATCCTGCACAACGTCACGCTGGCACTGCTGGGCCTGTCGCCGTCGCGCTGGAACCCGCTGATCGACCTCAAGCGGCAGGGCCATTTCGTCGAGCACGCACAGGCCGCGCTGGAACGGGTCGGCCTTGGCCATATTGCAAACCGCCCCTTGGGGCAGACCTCCTACGGCGAACGCCGCCGCGTCGAGATTGCAATGGCGTTGATCCAAAATCCGAAAGTGCTGTTGCTCGACGAGCCGTTCGCCGGACTGTCGATCGACGAGCGCCGCGACGTGCAACAATTACTCCTGGCCATCCCGCGCGACGTCACCATCGTGATGATCGAACACAACATGGACGTCGCGCTGGAATTCGCCGAGCGCATCACGCTGCTGCATTTCGGCGAAGTGATCGTCGAAGGCAATCGCGCCGAAGTCGTCGCCGATCCGCGCACGCGGGAGGTCTATCTTGGCCACTAGCGCGCTCAGCCTCAGCCATATCGACGCCTTCTACGGCGACAGCCACGTCCTGGGCGACGTGTCGTTCGAGCTCGGCGAAGCGCGCATGCTCGGCCTGCTCGGCCGCAACGGCGCCGGCAAATCGACCTGCATGAACGTCACCATGGGCCTGCTGCCGCCGCGCCGCGGCGAAGTGTCGGTCTTCGGCGAGCACGTGAGCGGCCTGTCGCCGGAAATGATCGCGGCGCGCGGCGTCGCGCTGGTGCCGCAGGGCCGCCGCATCTTCAAGAGCCTGACCGTGCGCGAAAACCTGGTGGTCGCCGCGCGCAAGCCGGATGCCGGCAGCAAGCACGCGCCCTGGACCACCGACACCGTGTTCGCGATGTTTCCGCGCCTGCCCGAGCGCAGCAGCCAGATCGCCGCGCATCTGTCGGGCGGCGAGCAGCAGATGCTGGCGATCGGCCGCGCGCTGATGGGCAATCCGCGCGTGCTGCTGATGGACGAACCGTCGGAAGGACTGGCGCCGCAGATCGTCGCCGAGGTGATGGCCACCATCCGCAAGCTGAAGGAAAGCGGGCTGTCGATCGTGCTGGTCGAGCAGAATCCGAAGCTGGTGTTCGACGTCGCCGACGACATCGTCATCCTCAACACCGGCCGCGTGGCGGTGGTCTCGACGCCCGCGAAGCTCGAAAAAGACGGCGTCGATTTGCGCCAGCACCTCGGCGTGTTCTAGGAAGCTTCCACACATGAAGCGGCAATGCGCGGCAGGTACACTGGCCGCGAAGACTGACGCCACAACAGAGGCAATGCGAAATGGCTGAGATCTGGAACAAATACGCCAACACCGCTGCGCGCAAGCACGGCAAGCCGGGGCGCGAGGCGCGGCCGAAAAGTCTCACCGTCGACATGCACGCGCATGTCGCGGTGCCGCGCGTCGCCGAGATCGTGACGCCGCATCTCAAGCAATCGACCGATCCGCTGGTTGCAGACTCGACGCCCGAGACGCAGGCCCTGATGGCCAAGCAGGCGGCCGACATCCGCACGCGCATCAGCACGACGGACGAGCGCTTTGCCGTGATGGACGAGATGGGCGTCGACATGCAGCTCATCTGCCCGGCGCCGCCGCAGATCTATTACTACCTGCCGGTCGATGTCGGCGTGCAGGCCGCCCGCGCCCTCAACGACGGCATTGCCGAATATGTCGGCAAGCATAGCGACCGGCTGGTTGCGCTCGGCGGCGTGCCGATGCAGGACGGCAACGAGGCGGCGAAAGAGCTTGAGCGCTGCATGAAGCAGCTCAAGTTCAAGGGCGTCGAGATTCTCACCAACGTCAACGGCAAGGAGCTATCCGATCCGGCTTTCGCGCCGTTCTGGAAGAAAGCCGAGGAGCTCGACGCGCTGGTGCTGATCCACCCGACCGGTTTCACCCAGCCGCAGCGTTTCGCGCGCTTTTACTTCAACAACGTCATCGGCAACCCGCTCGACACCACCGTCGCGCTGCACTACCTGATCTTCGACGGCGTCTTCGAACGGCATCCGAAGCTTCGCGTTCTGGCCGTGCACGGCGGCGGCTTCCTCGGTGCCTATTCCGGCCGCATCGATCATGCCTGGGGCGCGCGCTCGGATGCGCACGGCAATCTGCCGAAGCCGCCGACGACCTATCTGCGGCGGAACGTCTATTTCGACACGGTCGTTTTTACGCCGCATCAGCTCGAGGCGCTGGTGAACACCTTCGGCGCCGACCGCATCGTCATGGGCACCGACTATCCGTTCGACATGCTGGAATACGACCCGATCGGCCACATCAATTCGGTCGAAAGCTTCGACGACAGCACCCGCGCCGCGCTGGCCGGCGGCAACGCCAAGAAGCTGCTGGGGATGTGAGCGCTAAATCTTTAGCAGGCTCGGTAAAGGCCTTTTTATGCTAATATTCACTCTGCCGCGTTCACAGGCGTGAAAATAAAACGGCGGAGGTGGTAGTGACCGGGATTCAAACCCACATTCCGACGGAAGTGCATTTTGATTTTCTGGGAATGACCATCCCGGTTCATTGGGATTATCACGCCATCCTGATGGTCGCGGTCTGGTTCGTGCTGGTTCCGATCTGCATCATCACCATCCGTTTCGGTAAACCGAAGCCGACGCTGACCGGCCTGCACCGCAAAGTCAGCATCAAGAATATCGAGTGGTGGTGGTTCAGCGTCCACAAATACGGGCTGATATTTTCGATCAGTCTGGCGCTCGCAGGAGCCATTGTCGCCGTGACGGTCAGCCGCGGCTTTAGCGGGTCGTTGCATTCGATGTTCGGCCTGACGACCGTCGCGCTCGGATGTTTGCAGATCATGGGCGGCTGGCTCAGAGGCAAGCACGGCGGGAAAAATTATTACTCCGCCGATCCGAACGATCCGAAGACCTGGTTCGGCGACCATTACAACATGACAACGCGCCGTCGTACGTTCGAGGCCTATCACAAAACGGCGGGCTATTTCGTCTATTTCTTTGCCGCCGGCGCGGTTGCCAGCGGCCTGATGCAATATCCCATACCGGGTCTGGCGGAGTTCATCGTCGCCATGGTGCTCATCGCGTTCGTTGTATCCATTGTGCTGGAATACAAGGGGTACCGTTATGACGGCTACCGCGCCGCGCACGGCTACACGATGGACGCGCCTTTCAACAAAGAACGCGAATTTCTGTAACCCGGTAAATTGCAACTCACGCGTACAAGAAATCCAGCACCGCCGTCTCGGCGATCACCGCCGCATCGTCGCTGTGCCGTCCGGCGCGCGCCTGCTCTTCCTGGGTGCGGCTAGCCTGCAAATAAGCGCCGAGGTGCCGCGCGCGCTCGATGATGCGATGATTTTCCGGAAGCCGCGCCGCTTCGAAACGCTTGAGCGCGCTCTCGACGTCGGCTCGCGCTGCAACGCCTCGGCCAGCGCCGCCGCGTCGTCCGCCGCCTTGGAAACGCCGGCGGCGACATGCGGGCGCGCGACGAAGGCCGCATCGCCGACAATCGCCACCCGGCCGAACGCCATGCGCGGCGATTCCAGATCGTAGATCGGCTGCAGGATCGGTTCCTCGATCAGCCGCACGATCTGGCGAAACTGCGGCGCGAGCAGCCGCTCGGCATCGGCGCGCATTTCCGCGATCGCCTCGCGGCGGATCAGCGGCGGCGGAATCGAAATCGCGTGCGTCACGCCGCGCTCGTCGGTCAGCAGCCATTGCAGCTTGGTCGCCTCGTCGGCCGGCCGGTACCAGACGACGTTGTAACGGCGGTGGCCCGGGCGCAGATCGTTGTCGGGACCTGCCACCGGATAGCCGAGGAACTGCTCGCCCGGCGGCAAGCCGAACGTCATGTATTCGAACAGTTCGCGATGCACGTCCGGCGGGAAATCGCATTCCGCGATCAGCGCGCGCCAGGCCGAATAGCCGGCATAGCGCGGCGTGACATCCGGCAGGCATTGCTGGCGCACCGTCGAGCGGATGCCGTCGGCGCCGACCAGCAGATCGGCTTCGATGATTTCGCCATCGGAAAAATGCGCCCGCACAACATCTGCGTCCTGGGTAAACTTGGCGAGGCCGCGCCCGCGGTGATAGTGCTCGGGCGGAAAGGCATCGCGCAGCAGCCGATAGACGCGTTCCCACGCGGTGAGCACCTGCGGGCATTCGATCTCCTGCGTCAGGCGGCCCTGCGCGTCGAGAATCTTGCGGGTGGTGATGTGCACGCCGAGCGCGTCGGTGGCGAGCCCAAGCCCGCGCAACCGCTCGATCAATTCCGCCTGCGCCACGATGCCGGCGCCGCGGCCGGACAATTCGCTGTCGACCCGTTCGTAAATATCGACCGCCCACCCGGCCCGCCGCAGCAAAAGGCCGCTCAGCAGGCCGCTCATCGAGCCGCCAATGACGATTGCGCGCCTTGCACGAGCTCCGGCCAATGGATCTGCCCCAATCTTTCCGTTTCCCGAATTATGCTATATATGACCGCAAATAGCATTGGAGGAATTCCCATGGCCCTGACCATGCTCGACAAGGCCGCCGAGAAAAAGGACAAGTCGCAGTGGCCGGCCGACATCGCCGCCGAATTCGAGCGCGAGAGCAAGAATCCGAACCCGTGCGTCGGCTCGACGCTGCTGTCGGAGAACGAGCGCACGCGCGTGTGGATCATCCGTCTCGCCCCCGGCGAGCGCATCGGCTTCCACCGCCACGTGCTCGATTATTTCTGGACCTGCGGTGTCGGGCGGCCGCGGCCGTCAGCACGTGCATGACGGCACCACGGTCGAATACACCTATCAGCCGGGCGAGACCCGCCACGAGAGCTACGGCAAGGGCGAGTTCAAGGTGCACGACCTGGAAAATCTCGGCGACCGCGAAATGGTGTTCATGACCGTCGAGTTCAAAGACAGCGCCAACAAGCCGATGACCGCTGCCCGCCGGCGTGCGGCCGCAAGCCGCCGCCGCTAACCGACCGATCATCGAAGCGCCCGCCGCGCGGCAGCAGCCCGCGGCGGGCGTTTCATTTTGTCGCGCAAAACAGGCTTCGGCCGATCGATCGACGGACTAGCCAAGCCTGCGGCCTTCCTGCAAACTGCGGCGCAATGGCCGGAACTCGTCAACGAGCATCGGACCAAGAAGAAACGGGACTCGAGAGGGGAAACTAGACCGGCACATTGGGCGCATGCGCCGGTTGAGAGCGGCATGGATATTTCCTGGGATTTGTTACTGAACGCGATCGCCGCCGGGCTCCTGCTCGGCGGATTCTACGCTGCCGTCACCGCCGGCGTTTCGATTTCGTTCGGCATGCTCGACATCGTCAACATCGCGCACCCGGCCTTCGTCATCCTCGGCTCGTATCTCGCCTATTTCATCAACATCAATTTCGGCGTCGATCCGATCCTCGTCAGCATCCTGATGCTGCCGTTGTTCTACGCGCTCGGCGCATCGGTCTATCAGGTCTACTACCTGTCCTTCGAAAAACGCGGCCAGGAATCGCTGCGCGGCCTCGCCTTCTTCTTCGGCCTGCTGTTCGTCACCGAAGTGTCGCTGATCCTGGTGTTCGGCGTCGACTATCGCTACGTCGAAGCCGCCTATATCGGGCCCAGCATCCATATCGGAATTATCGATCTGCCGCTGCGCATGCTGGTGCCGTGCCTGGTCGGCGCTGGCGTTGTTCAGCGCGATCCAGCTGATTCATCACCCGCACCTTCACCGGCCGCGCCATCATGGCGGTGTCGCAGGATCAACTGGCGCTGCAACTGATGGCGGTCGATCCGATCCGCATCAAGCGCATCGCCTTCGGCCTCTCGATCGCGACCGCCGCGGTCGCCGGCGCGCTGCTGATCATCATCCAGCCGGTCGAGCCGTCGGTCGGGCGCGAATATATCGGCCGCGTCTTCGCCATCTGCGTGCTCGGCGGGCTCGGCAGCATGCCCGGCACGCTGATCGCCGCCATGCTGCTCGGCGTGGTCGAGAGCCTCACCGCGACATTCTACGGCCCGTCCTGGGCGCCGGCCGTCTCCTTCGGCTTTCTCCTGCTCACGCTCGCCTTCCGGCCGGCGGGATTGTTGGGACGGTGACCGCAGTGAACACGGCAAAATTCTCACTCATCGTTGATCGTCATCGGCGCCGCGGTCATGGCCTTCGCGCATTGGGTCCACGTCGACTATCTGTTCTTCGCCAGCTACACGATCCTGCAATTCATCGTGCTGGCGACCGCCTGGAACATCCTCGGCGGCTATTGCGGCTATGTGAATTTCGGCTCGGCCGCCTTCTTCGCGATGGGCGCCTATTCATCGGTCGTGCTGCACAAGTTCGATCCGCAAACTTTTGAAATTTGTTTTACCGACACCGCCTGCATGCCGTTTCATTTTCTCGATTGGCCTTCCCGCTGCCGATTCCGGTTCTGATCGTCATCGGCGGCATCGTGTCCGGCATCGTCGGCTTCGGCATGGGCTATCTGACGCTGCGGCTGCGCGGCTCGTTCTTCGCCATTGCCACGCTGGCGCTCGCGGTGGTGCTGCAGACCCTGGTGGTCAACTGGGACTTTGTCGGCGGCTCGCGCGGCGCCTATATCATCCGTCCGGAAAGCATCGAATTCGCCGGCATCACCATCAACTATATCGAATATCTGTTCGCGCTGATGCTGGTACTTGGCCGTGATTGCGCTGGTGACCGCGCGCACGATCGAACGCTCGCAGCTCGGCTTCGGCTTCGCCACCATCCGCGACGACGAACTGGCCGCGGAAGCCTCCGGCGTGCCGACGCTGCGGCTGAAGCTGATCGCCACCACGCTGTCGGGCGCCTTCATGGGCATGGCCGGCGCGCCGTTCCCCTACTACATCGGCTATCTGCAGCCGTCCTCGGCCTTCGGCCTCGAATACGCGGTCAACTCGATCGCCATGCCGATGATCGGCGGCACCACCAGCTGGATCGGACCGCTGGTCGGCGCCGTCCTGCTCGGCTCGGCGCAGCAATACGCCACCGTGACCATCTCGTCGGCGGTCAACCTGCTGATCGTCGGCCTGATGCTGGTCGGCCTTCGTCATCATCGCGCCCAACGGCCTGGTCGGGCTGGTGCAGGAACGCTGGCGCGCGTGGAGGAAACCATGAGCGCGCTGCTGCATGTCGACAATATCAGCAAGCGGTTCGGCGGCTTTGTCGCGCTCGACGGCATCGATCTCGAGGTGCAGCCGGGCGAGCGGCTCGGCCTGATCGGCCCGAACGGTTCGGGCAAGAGCACGCTGGTCAATTGCATCTGCGGCACGCTTGCAGAACGAGAGCGGCAGCGTGCATTTCGACGGGCACGTCATCGACGGGCTTGCCGCGCATCAGCGCACCCATCGCGGGCTCGCGCGCAGCTTCCAGTTGCCGCGCCCGTTCCACAGCATGACGCTGGCCGACAATCTGCGCATTCCCCTGCTCTACACCGTGCACGCGCGGCGAAGGCATGCTGCATGCGCACAGCGACCTCGAAGCGCGCTGCCACGAGCTGCTCGACATGGTCGGGCTTGGCGAAAAAGGCCAAGCAAATGCCGCGCGATCTGACGCAGGTCGAGATGCGCAAGCTCGAACTGGCGCGCGCCATGGCGGCCGAGCCGAAGCTGCTGATCGCCGACGAATCGATGGCCGGCCTGTCGCATTCCGAGATCGAGGACATCCTGGCGCTGCTGATGCGGCTCAACGAGCGCGGCATCACCATCATCCTGATCGAGCACATCATGAGCGCGGTGATGAGCTTCTCGCAGCGCCTGGCGGTGCTGGTGTCGGGCAAGAAGATCGCCGACGGCAAGCCGGAAGACGTGGTGCGCGATCCCGAAGTGGTGAGGGCGTATCTTGGCCAGTAGCAGCCTCACCATCGAGAACGTGCACGCCGCCTACGGCGCGGTGCGCGTGATCGAGGACGTCTCGATCAACGTCAAGGCCGGCGAGACGGTGGCGCTGCTCGGCACCAACGGCAACGGCAAGAGCACGCTGATGAAATGCATCATGGGCATCGTGCGGCCCGCCGCCGGCCGTATCATTGCCGAAATCGACGGCGACAAGCACGACCTGGTCGGCATGCCGACCGAAGCAGATCGTCGATCTCGGCATCGCGCTGGTGCCGGAAGGCCGCCGGCTGTTTCCGAAACTGACGGTCGAAGAAAACCTGCTGCTCGGCGCATTCCGCCCCAAGGCGCGCGCGCAGATCAAGAGCAATCTCGATTTCTGCTTCGAGGCGTTTCCGCGGCTGGCCGAGCGGCGCAGCCAGCTCGCCGGCAGCATGAGCGGCGGCGAGCAGCAGATGCTGGCGCTGGCGCGCGCGCTGATGCTGGCGCCGCGCATCCTGCTGGTGGACGAGCCGTCGGTCGGTCTCGCGCCGCTGCTGGTTGCGCCGCACCATCGACGCCATCAAGCAGCTCAAGGAGCACTACCAGCTCACGGTGCTGATGGCGGAGCAGAATTTCACGCAGGCGATCCGCATCGCCGACCGCGGCTACGTGATCGTGCACGGCAAGATCGCCTTCGAAGGCCGCTCGGCCGACGAGCTCAACAACAACGACCTGATCCGCCAGTTTTATCTGGGGATGTGAGCACGATCGTGTCATCCGGCTGTCCGGCATCGGTCCGCGCTCAAGCGTCACCGGCAATGACGAAGACAAACAAAACGGCGCGGGATTGCTCCCGCGCCGTTTTTTATTGGCCGTGACGTACGAGCGTTAGCTCACTTCGCCTTCTCGTACGGATAGATCACCTTGCCGGTCGTCAGCATCGGCCGGCGTGAGCACGGTCTGGTAGGCCATGCCCTTCCAGGTCTCGAGGCCGGCGCCTTCCTTGATGTCGTGATACTGCACCTGCATCATGCCGGACTTGGTCCATTCGCCGCCCGGGCCGTAGCTCCAATTCGCCCATGATGGTCTTGTGGGTGGTCTTGCGCAGATAGTCGGCGATCTTGTCGTCGTCGAGGCTCTTGGTCGCCGGCGATCGCGTCGCCCAGCATGCTGATGTAGGCGTAGCCCCAGCCGCCGAGATAGTAGCCGAGCGGATCGACGCCTTCGCGGCGGGCGCCTGCGCCTGGTACTTCTTGAAGAACTCGGCGGCCGGCGCCATCATTTTCTCGGTCGGCACCCAGGTCTCGTAGTTCACGATGCCGTTGAGCTTCGGGCCGAGCTTGTTCTTGAACACGGTGGCCTGCAGGCCGACCATCGCGCCGCCGATCATCTTCGGCTTGTAGTTTGCTTCGTTGATCGCCTGGACCATGTTGACCGAGCTGAGCGGATAGGAGCACACGATCACGATGTCGGCATTCGAGGCCTGCAGCGCGCGCACGATCGGCGAGAGATCGGGCGTGTTGGACGGGAAGCTCTTGTCGTAGACGATCTTGACGCCGAAGGTCTTGGCGTTCTCGCGCGCGCCCTCGCAGGCGTTTTGCGAGAATTCCGCGTCCTCGAAGGTCAATGCGACCGTCGTCGGCTTCGGATTCTGCTGCATCGCGACCTGGAAGAAGCCTTCGGTGAACGAAGGCTTGGTCTTCGGTCCGGTCGGCAGCACCGAGAAATATTTCGGATATTTGAACTGCGGCGTTCACGTCGAGCGCGAACAGGCTGATGAAGGTCTTCTTCTTCTGGATGACGACCGGCATCGCGGGCGCGACCATGTTGGTCGCATAGCCGCCGACCACCAGGTCGACTTTGTCGACGTCGAGCAGCTTGGTGTAGATGCCCGGCACCGTCGACGGATTCGACTGGTCATCGTAGTAGACCAGCTTGACCGGACGCCCGAGCAGACCGCCCTTGGCGTTGGTCTCTTCTTCCCAGATCTTCATGCCGAGCAGCGCCTGCTTGCCGTTCGGTCCAAGCGGACCGGTCTGCGCCATGCTGAAGCCGATCTTGATCGGCTCCTTGTTTTGCGCAGTGGCGGTGGCGACGAACATCGCGCAGGCCGCCAGGGCGACAGCCGCCCCCGCAATGCCGGCCAATGTTCGCGATTTGAGTTTATGCAGCATAAGGTCTCCTCCCGATGAATTTCATTTTTCTTGTGGTGACCAATAATGACAGCGTGTTGTGCAATGGTCCACTCGCCAATGGGCTTATAAATCGGGGCCAAGACCGGGATTTTCGCACCGCAAAAACGAGCGGCGCGGCCACCGGGCCGCGCCGTCTATTCGACCCCAACCGTGGGCAAAGCAGTGGGACGGGCCTACTGCCGGGCCTTTTCGAATGGGTAGATCACGTTGCCCGACTTGTACTCGGCCGGGGTGATGATGGCCAAGGTGTCGGTGGTCTTGAACTGATCGACGCCATTGCCCTTGATGCCGCGAAACTGGGCCTGGAATACCCGCGACTTCGCCCACTCGCCGCCTTTCCGAATGAGACGTCGCCGACAATGGTCTTGAATGTTGTCTTGCGCAGATAGTCGGCAAGCTTGGCGTCATCGAGAGCTCTTGGCTCGCGGTGATCGCCTTGCCCAGGACATCGAGGTAGGCGTAGCTGAACGGCGCCATGTAGAACCCGAGCGGGTCGACGCCGGCCTTGGCCGCGCGCTCCTGATACTTCTTCATGAACGCTTCGGTGCCGTCGAACATCAGCGATTTCGCCGGCAGCCAGAAGTCGTAGTTCATGTAGCCGTTGAGCGCCGGCCCGAGCTTGGTCTTGAACACGGTCGATTGCAGGCCGACCATGGCGCCGCCGATCATCTTCGGATTGAGCTTGGCTTCGTTCGCCGCCAGCACCATGCCGACCGAGTCGAGCGGATAGGAGCAGATCACCACCAGATCCGGATTGGTCGCCTGGATCGCACGCACGATCGGCGAGAAGTCGGTGGTCGAGGGCGGATAGCTTTTGTCGTAGACGATTTTCAGACCGGCCTTCTTGGCGTTTTCACGCGCGCCGTCCGATGCATTCTTCGAAAACTCCGCGTCGGCCGCGACAATCGCCACCGTCGTCGGCTTCGGGTTCTGCGCCATTGCGGTGTCGAAGAAGCCCTTGGTGAACGATGTCTTCGGCTCCGGCCCGGACGGGATCATCGCGAAGTAGCGATCGTATTTGAACTCGGAATTCACGCCGAGACCGTACAGGCCGAGAAACAGTTTCTTGCGCTGAAGCACGACCGGCATCGCCGGCGCCAGCATGTTGGTGCCGTAGCCGCCGACGATGAGATCGACTTTGTCGACGTCGAGCAGCTTGGTGTAGATGCCGGGCACCGTCGACGGATTGCTCTGGTCGTCATAGTGGACGAGCTGCACCGGCCGGCCGAGCAGACCGCCTTTGGCGTTGGTCTCCTCGACCCAGATGTCCATCGCGAGCAGCGCCGACTTGCCGTTCGGGCCGAGCGGCCCGGTCTCGGCGATGCCGAACCCGATCTTGATCGGCTGCTTGTCTTGCGCCGTGGCCGGCACCGCCAGCATCGCGGCGAGCGCGGCCGCCAGGCCGGCAAATATCCCGCATTTCAGGTAACGCAGCATGATTCCCCTCCCAAATTATTGTGGTTTTGCGGGATTTTTAGCCCAATCGGCCTGCCCACGCCAGTGGCTGCGCCCACCCAGGGTGGGAAGGTCAGACGCCTTCAACCATGATGGTCTCGACCTCGCCCGCGCCGCTGCGCCGGAAGGCGGCGGCCTTGTCGTATTCCGGCGATGTGAAACAGGCGACGCCCTGCTCCAAGGTCGGAAATTCGATCACGATGAAACGATGAAATTTGTCGGGGCCTTCCATGATCTGAAAACGGCCGCCACGCGCCAGCACCTTGCCGCCGAACTTGGCAATGATGGCGGGCACCAGATCCGTGTATTTCTTGTATTCGACCGGGTCGTTGATCTTGGAACGCGCAACCCAATAAGCAGGCATCGTCTGTCTCCGGTTTCGTCATGGCCGGACTTGTTCCGGCCATCCACGTCTTGAATGATACGGACTACAGTAAAGACGTGGATGCCCGGCACAAGGCTTGTGCTCGGGCCGGCGAAGCCGGACCCGAGTGCCGGGCATGACAAGGAGAAAATATGCCGCGTAAAATCATCGACATTTCAGTGCCGCTCGAAAACGACGTTGCGGCCGACCCGCCCGGCTATGGCCCGACGATCGAGTATCTCGATCACGAGGCAACGGCGCCGGACATCCTCAAGTTTTTTCCTGGATTGAAAAAGGAGGACTTGCCGGACGGCGAAGGCTGGGGCTTCGAATGGGTTCGCCTGTCGACGCATTGCACGACGCATCTCGATGCGCCGTACCATTTCGCCTCGACGATGGACGGCGGCAAGCGCGCCATGACCATCGACGAGGTGCCGCTGGATTGGTGCTTCCAGCCGGGCGTGAAACTCGATTTCCGTCATTTCGCGGACGGCTACGTGGCGACCGCCAAAGACGTCGAGACCGAGCTCAAGCGGATCGGCCACACGCTGTCCCCGCTGGAGATCGTCGTGGTGAATACGAGCGCCGGCACTGCCTATGGCCGTCCCGACTATGTCGCCAAAGGCTGCGGCATGGGACGCGAGGCCACGCTCTATCTGCTGGAACGCGGCGTGCGCGTGACCGGCACCGATGGCTGGAGCTGGGACGCGCCCTTCATCTACACAATGAAGAAATATGCCGAGACGCATGACGCATCGCTGATCTGGGAGGGTCACCGCGCCGGCCGCGAGATCGGCTACTGCCACATCGAAAAGCTGCACAATCTGGAGGCGCTGCCCTCCAAAGGCTTCACGGTGAGCTGTTTTCCGGTGAAAGTGCGTGGCGGCTCGGCCGGCTGGACGCGCGCCGTGGCGATCATTGATGCTTGATTGCCCACCACGCCGGGCGATAGCATCCCGCCCAACAACAAGGCCGGGCCAAATCCCGGCCAAATAAGCATTTCCAGGGAGGATTCACGTGGACAGACGCAGTTTCGTCGCTGGCAGCGCGGCGGCCGCAGCCGCTTTTGGCATTCGTCCGGCTTTCGCCGAGGACGCATATCCGTCCCACGCCATCACGTTCATCAATCCATTTCCGCCGGGCGGCGCCGCCGACGTCGTCGGCCGTCCGCTCGCCGCGCTGCTTGAACCGATCCTCAAGCAGCCTTGCATCATCGAGACCAAGGCCGGCGCGGCCGGCGCATTGGGCGGCCAGGTTGCCGCCAACGCCAAGCCCGATGGCTACACGATGCTCATCCACATCGTGTCGATCTCGGGCTTTGCCGAAGTCGACAAGCTGTTCGACCGCCAGCCCAAGTTCACGCGCGCCGACTTCATCCCGATCGCGCGGCTGACATCGGGCCCGATGGTTCTGCTGGTCAACGATCAGCAGCCCTACAAGAACGCTGAAAGAGCTTGTCGCCGACGCCAAGGCCAATCCCGACAAGCTGACCTTCAGTTCGTCCGGTCTCTACGGCGCGCTGCATCTGCCGACCGCACTGTTCATGAAGGCAACCGGCATCAAGATGAAGCATCTGCCGACCAATGGCGGCGGCCCGGCCTTGACCGCGATCCTCGGCAACAATTCGCAAGTGCTGGTGTCGTCGATCGCAGCCGCCAGCGGGCAGATCAAGGCCGGCAAGGTGCGCGCGCTTGCGTGCTTCGGCCCGCAACGCGCGGCCTCGCTCCCGGACGTGCCGACGCTGAAGGAGCTCGGCTACGACGTCGAATTCTCGCTGTGGGTCGGCGTGTTCGCGCCGAAGAACACGCCGGCGCCGATCGTCAAGACACTGGGCGACGCCATCAAGCAGGCGGCGGCCAGCGATCAATTCAAGACGGCCATCACCAATATCGGCGACGAGGTCGCCTATCTCGACTCTGCCGCGTTCGCGAAGTTCTGGGACGAAGACGCCAAGCGCGTTGAAGCCGCCGTGCACGCCATCGGCCGCGTGCAGGGCTGACGCGGCGGGACCTGTTCGCCTCGCGAATTTCCGGAGGACCAAAATGGATCGCCGCAGTTTCGTTATCGGCACGACCGCACTCGTGGCCGCCGGGCCCGCCTTCGCGCAAGAGGCGTTTCCATCGCACGCGATCACGATCATCAACGCGTTTCCGCCGGGCGGCGTCAACGACATCGTGACGCGGCCGTTGGCAGCGGCGCTGGAGCCGATCCTCAAGCAGCCGGTGGTGGTCGAAACCAAGGCCGGCGCCGCCGGCCAGGTCGGCGCGCAGGTCGTCGCCACCGCCAAGCCGGACGGCTACACGCTGCTGTCGCACAACAACGGCATTTCCGGTTACGCGGAAGTCGACAAGCTGTTCGGACGCCCGCCGAAGACGACGCGCGCCGATTTCATTCCGCTGGCGCGCCTGGTCGCCGACCCGGTCGTGCTGCTGGTCAACGATCAGCAGCCCTACAAGACCGCTCAAGGATTTCATCGACGACGCAAAAAAGCGTCCCGACAGCGATCATCTTCAGCTCGGGCGGCCTTTACGGCGCGACCCATCTGCCGCGTGGCGCTGCTCGACAAGGCCACCGGCGGCCTGAAGCTGCGTCACCTGCCGACCAATGGCGGCGGACCGGCGATCACCGCCACTCCTCGGCAACAACGCGCAGTTGCAGCACGCAGACCGTTTCGGCGACGCTTGCAGCATATCAAGGCCGGCAAGCTGCGCCCGCTGGCGTTGTTCGGCGCGCACGCGCTCGAAGCGTTGCCCGACGTGCCGACGCTGAAGGAGCTCGGCTACGACGTCGAATATTATCTGTGGGTCGGCATCTTCGCGCCGAAGGGAACGCCTGCGCCAGTATCGTTGCTGACCTTGCGCGGCGCGATCGAGAAGGCCGCGACATTCCGATCTGTTCAAGACCGCGCTCACCAATGCCGGCCAGGAACTCGACTATCTCGACGGCGCCGGATTTCGCGAAGTTCTGGGACAGAGACGCCAAGCGCATCGACGAGGCGGTGCAAACTGATCGGCCGCGTCCAGGGCTGATCGGCCAAGCATTCAAAATAAAGCCGGCTCAAACGGCACCAGTAAGGGAGGGGAAAGACAATGGATCGCCGCAGTTTCGTCGTCGGCACCGCCGCGTCGGCCGCCACGCTGGCCACCGGCCGGGCAAGCGCGCAAGACGCCTATCCTTCGCACACCATCACGGTCGTCAGTCCGTTTCCGCCGGGCGGCGTCAGCGACACCATCACGCGTCCGCTCGACGCGGCGCTCGAAGCCGTGTTCAGGCAGCCGGTGGTGCTCGAAAACAAGGCGGGCGCCGCCGGCGCGGTCGGCGCGCAATTTGTCGCCACCGCCAAGCCTGACGGCTACACGCTGCTCACCCACATCGTGTCGATTTCCGGTTTCGCCGCGGTCGACAAATTGTTCGGCCGCCAGCCGAAATTCACCAATGCCGATTTCATCCCGATCGCGCGCATCGTCGCCGATCCGATCGTGCTGATCGCCAACAAGGAACTGCCGTACAAGACGCTGAAGGATCTCGTCGCCGACGCCAAGGCCAATCCGGACAAGGTGATCTACAGCTCATCGGGTCTTTACGGCGCGTCGCACATTCCGACCGTGCTGTTTGCCAAAGCGGCCGGCGACCTGAAGATGCGGCATTTGCCGACCAATGGCGGCGGCCCTGCCGTCACCGCCGTGCTCGGCGGCAATGTCAACTTCTTCATGTCGCCGACCTCGATTGCGTTGCCGCATATCCGCGCCGGCAAGGTGAATGCGCTCGCCGTCTCGAGCGCCAAACGCATCAAGTCGCTTCCCGACGTGCCGACCTTCAAGGAGCAGGGATACGACCTCGAATATTATTTCTGGGTCGGCATTTTCGCTCCGAAGGGCACGCCGGCGCCGATCATCACGACGCTGCGCGACGGGTTGAACAAGGCCGCGCACAGCAAGCAATTCCTCGACACGCTCGACAATCTCGGCCAGGAACTGGCGTATATGGACCAGCCCGAATTCGCGACGTTCTGGGCCTCCGACGCCAAGCGCCAGGAAGACGCCATCAACGCCATCGGCCGCGTGCAGGGATGACACGCGCCATCACCGGGGCCCCGCTTTGCGGGGCTCCAGATTTTTGTCAGATATCGAGTTCTCGACAGTTATGGGCCCTTCAATGACTTTGCGCGCCGACCATGTCGCAGGCGCTTTCTTCGTCGGCTTCGGGCTGCTGGTGATCGCGCTCAGCGGCGACCTGCCGACGGGCAACCTGTCGATGCCCGGCTCCGGCTTCCTGCCGAAGATCATTGCGGCCTGACCATTTTCTTCGGTCTGGTGCTGATGCTGCGCGCGAAGGAGAGCAAGGTTTTCGCCACGCTGACGTGGAGCGACGCCAAGCATGCCGGCCTTGTCGTGGCGCTCACCGCCGCCGCGATCGCCGCGTTCGAATGGCTCGGCTTTCTCACCACCAACGTGCTGCTGATCTTCGCACTGCTTGTCGTCATCGAGCGGCGCCGGCTGCTGCCGGCGACCGATCTACAGTCTGGGCGTGGTCGGTGACCACTTACGTGCTGTTCGTCTACGTGCTCAAGACACCGATCAACACCGGGCCATTCGGCTTCTAGGACGCTTCGTGGAACAAACCCTTCATAGCCTTTATCTCGGCTTTTCCGTCGCGCTGCTGCCGGCCAACGCGTGGTACGCGTTCCTCGGTTGCCTGGTCGGCACGCTGGTCGGCGTGCTGCCGGGCATCGGCCCGCTCGCCGGCATTTCGATCCTGCTGCCGGTGACGTTCGGGCTTAACGCCACGCAGGCCATCATCATGCTCGCCGGCATCTATTACGGCTCGCAATATGGCGGCTCCACCACATCGATCCTGATGCGCATCCCGGGCGAAGCGTCCTCGGTGATGACCTGCATCGACGGCTACGCCATGGCGAAGAAAGGGCCGCGCCGGCGCCGCGCTCTGCATCGCGGCGGTCGGCTCCTGGATCGGCGGCACGTTCGGCGTGATGGTGCTCACCCTGGTGGCGCCGCCGCTGGCGACGATCGCCATTCGCTTCGGGCCGCCGGAATACACCGCCCTGCTCGTGCTCGGCCTGATCTTCCTCGCCTACATGTCGTCGTCATCGCTGATCCGGACCTTGCTGATGGCCTGCCTCGGCCTGCTGCTCGGCATGATCGGCATCGACAACATGACCGGCCACTTCCGCTACAGCTTCGACCTCGCCGAGCTGGGCGACGGCATCGGCATCGTGCCGGTCGCGGTCGGTCTGTTCGGCCTCGGTGAAATCCTGTCGACGCCGAGCGCCGACGCGGTCAAGGACATCATCACGCCGAAACTGCGCGACCTGTTGCCGACCCGGAAGGAATGGGGCGAAGCGGCGATGCCGATCACGCGCGGCACGCTGCTCGGCTTCATCATCGGCATCATTCCGGGCTCGGCGCACATCATTTCCAGCTTCCTGTCCTACGCGCTGGAAAAGCGCGTCTCCAAGCATCCCGAGGAATTCGGCAAAGGCGCCGTCGCCGGCGTCGCCGGGCCGGAAACGGCCAACAACGCCGCCTCGACCGGCGCCTTCGTGCCGCTGCTCGCGCTCGGCATCCCGACCAGCCCGATCACCGCGGTGCTGATCGGCGCCCTGATGATTCACGGCGTGTCGGTCGGCCCGACGCTGGTCAACGAGCATCCGGACGTGTTCTGGGGCTTCGTCGCATCGATGTATGTCGGCAACCTCATGCTGCTGCTGCTCAACCTGCCGCTGGTCAGCGTCTTCGTGACCGTGCTGCGCATCCCCTACGCCTATCTCTATCCGCTGATCATCATGTTCTGCATCATCGGCGTCTACGAGGTGAACAACTCGATCGTCGACGTCTGGATCATGCTGATCATGGGCGTGCTCGGCTATGCACTGCGCAAGTTCGACTTCGACCCGGCGCCGCTGGTGCTCGGCCTGGTGATCTCGCCGATCCTCGAGCAGAGCCTGCGCCAGTCGCTGATCATGTCGAACGGCAACTACTTTATCTTCTTCAGCCGTCCGATCTCGGCCGGCTTGATGGCGGTCAGCATCGGCCTGCTCGCGCTCTCGGCCTACGCATTCATGCTCAAGCGCGCCGACTGGCGCGCCAAGCTGGCGGAAGTGGAAGCCGGCGAAGCCGAGCCGTAGCGCTAAGCTAATTTGCGCGCGTGCAGCGCCATCGCGATCAGCGCGATGCCGCCGAAGATCATGTTGACGCCGACCAGCAAGCCGACGGCCCACACCGCGGTGCTCGGCAGGCCGGCAAAAATCATCACAGCCAGCGCCAGATCGACGATGCCGCTCATCAGCATCCAGCCCCATTGGCCGGACAGCTCACGCTTGTGATCGAGCGCGAACATGATCGATACGGCGCCCTCGATCAGGAAGAACGCGATCAACACGAGCGTGAGCGAGAACGCGCCGGTCAACGGCGAGCCCAGCAGCATCGCGCCGACAACGATCCCGAGCACGGCCGACAGCAGCGACCACCAGAAACCGGGCGCATGGCGCATCCAGAAACTTGTGACCAGCCCGACGATGCCGCTTACCAGAAACAGCCAGCCGAACAGGATCGTCACTGCCAGGGTCGCGATCGGCGGCAGGACAACCGCGGTCGCACCCAGCACCAGGAGCACGACACCTTCGACCAGAAAGAGCACCCAGTGCTCATGGAGAGCGGCCGAGGCCGCGCGCTGAATGTTTTGAATGCCGGATTGTTGGGTGGACATGAAAGCCTCCAGTTTGCTCCCGCTGCGCCACATATTACGCCTGCGGGCCGCACCGGGATAGCGAGGTGTAGCCTCACGCCCAGAGGCGCTCGCTGTCCATTCCCTTGTAGAGACCGGCGACGTATTCGCCGTAGCCATTGAATATTAGCGTCGGCCGCCGTTCGCCGGTGCCGATCACTTCTTCGCTCGCCTGGCTCCAGCGCGGGTGCGGCACCGCCGGATTGACGTTGGCCCAGAAGCCGTATTCCGAGGCCTGCAAGGCCTCCCACATGCCCTTCGGGCGCGTGTCGGTAAAGCTGAAGCGCACGATCGATTTGATCGACTTGAAGCCGTATTTCCACGGCACCGCCAATCGCAAGGGCGCGCCGTGCTGCTTGGCGATCGGATGGCCATAGGCGCCGGTGGCGAGGAAGGCGAGTTCGTTGGTCGCCTCCGCCATCGTGAGCCCCTCGATATAGGGCCACGGGTACCAGGTCTGCCGCAGCCCGGGCGCAACCTTGGGGTCGTTGAACGTTTCCATCCGCACAAATTTGGCCGAGCCGAGCGGCCTCGCAAAATCGACGAGCCGGGCGAAAGGAAAACCGGTCCACGCGATCGCCATGCTCCAGGCTTCGACGCAGCGGTGGCGATAAGTCCGTTCCTCGAGAGTCATCTTGCGGATCAATTCGTCGATGCCGATCTCCATCGGCTTTTCGACCAAGCCGTCGATCTTCACCATCCACGGGCGCAGCGGAAGCGCCTGCGCCTGTGCGGCCACCGATTTCGACGAATTGAATTCGTAGAAATTATTGTAGTTGCCGTTGATCTTTTCGTCGGTGATCGGCCGGTCGAGCGCGTATTTTTCGTTGCGCTTGGCAGGATAAAGATCGGCGGTCGGGATCCGGCAACTTGCTGAGATCGGATACGCGCTGGGCATGGGCCGCGTAAGGCGCCAATGCGAGCGCGCTGGCGCCGCCGGCGAGCAGGCTTCGGCGGCTGAAGGCCAGATGCTCGGGCGTGGCGAGCCGGTCGGGAATGTCCCAGCCGCGGCGGCGAATAACGTTCATGGCGCAGATCCCCTTGAATTGGCGTCCAGAATTACGGAACGCGCCTTCACTGGCAAGTCACGGTTCTGCGAGAGGCTGGCAGTCGCTAGATGGTGGCGAGGCGGCCGTTGAGGGCGTGCGCCGCGCTCCGGCCTTTCATGCGCGCGCGCAGATGGCCGATGAGCTGGGCTTGCGGCATCGGCTTTGCAAACAGATAGCCCTGCCCGACCTCGCACCCGATGGATTGCAGCTTGTGGCTCTCATGCGTCGTTTCGACGCCCTCCGCGACGGTCCGCAGACCGAAACGGCGGCCGAGTTCGACAATCGTCTCGCACAGACCTGCGTTGAAATGGTCCAGGTTGCAGTTGGCGACGTAGCTGCGATCGATCTTCAGTTCGCTGAACGGCAATTGCTTCAACCGCACAAGCGAGGAATAGCCGGCGCCGAAATCATCGACCGAAAGATCGCATTTGAGTTCGCGTAAAGCGTCGGCGACGTCCTTGGCGAGATCGAGGTCGTCGATGATCTGGTCCTCGGTGACTTCCAAGGTCAGTCCCGGCCAATTGGCCGCACGCGGACGCATCTCGCGCAACATGCGTGGAATCGGAAGGTCAACCAGCGCGGAGACCGGGACGTTAACAGCGAGTTTGATCGGCACGCCATAGTGCGCAAAATTTTCCCAATCGCGGAGCGCCGTCAGGATCACGCGCTCGGTGAGCGCGTGCATATCCTCGACGCTGGCATCGGGCAGGAAGAAGATGGGCGGGACAACGCCGCGGGTCGGATGGCGCGCGCGCACCAGCGCCTCGGCGCCGACAAGATGCATGGTGCGAAGTTCGATCTTCGGCTGGTACCACAGCTCGAACCAGTTACGCCGGAGCACGTCGCCGAGCGGAATCGACGCTTTCGGGTCGGCATAAGGAGCCGGTCCCGATGAAAACAGATTGCGCAATCTTGCCAACATGTCGCAACACCCGTGCCGCGCGCCCATGCGCGCACGCACACGATTTTGCGGGGAAGCGGCGGCTGCACCGTTAACAGCCTGCAACTGCCGTTGAAGCTGCTTTGTAACTGCTTACCAAAATGTCGAAAATTGTCACTGCAAGTCGGGTTTACCCGACTTGCAGCCCTTAATTAATGCCAGAACTCGGGTTATTCCGCCGCCCGCCGCGCCGCGATGATCTGGTCCGCCGTGCGGCCGGTCAATTCGGCCATGTGGTCGAACTTGAAGACGAACGAGCCGACGCCAGCAGTCGCCGACCGCACCTCGATGATCAGGTCACCGATTTCCGACTTCAGGCATCTGGGCGCGCACCGTATCCCAGCCATCCCAGCCTTCACGCGTATCGAAGCCGAGGATCTGCCCGCGCCGGCCCGACAGAATGGCATTCATCTTTGCGGTTGCCTCGGTCGGACACACGATTTCGACCAGGTGGATCGGCTCCAGCAGCACCGGCTGGCACTGCGGCAGGCCTTCGACGATGCCGATGCGCCCGGCCGTGCGGAAAGCCTGATCGGACGAATCGACCGTGTGGTAGGAGCCGTCGATCAGCGCAACCGACAGATCGACCACCGGAAAACCGAGCGGTCCGTGCTTGAGCGCGTCGACGACGCCCTCTTCCACCGCCGGGATATAGTTGCGCGGCACCACGCCGCCGGTGATGCGGTCTTCGAACTTGAAGCCGGAACCGCGCGGCAGCGGCTTGATCTCCAGCACGGTGTCGCCGAACTGGCCGTGGCCGCCGGACTGCTTCTTGTGCCGCCCGCGCTGCGTAATCGGCTTGCGGATGGTCTCGCGGTAGCCGACCGATGGCGGCCGCGTCGATACCGGTACCACGAAGCGATCGGCGAGATGCTCGGCTGCAACGCGCAGATGCATTTCACCCTGGCCCCAGATCACCACCTCGTGGCTTTCGGCATTGTGCACGACCGTCAGCGAGGGATCCTCTTCCGTCAGCTTGGTGAAGGCCGGGCCGAGCTTGACGTCGTCCTTGCGCTCTTTGGCCTGCACCGCGATGGCGAGCACCGGCGCGTAGGCTTTTACCTGCGTGAGCGCTGCATGCGGCTGTTTTCCCGACGACAGCGTGTCGCCGGTCTTGGCGCTATCGAGCTTGCCGAAGGCGATCGTCTCGCCGCTCCCCGCCTGACCGCGCTTCTCGAAATGCTGCCCCATGAGCTTGAACACGCCGGATACGCGCCCGGCATCGCCCGCCGAGGTCGCGAGCGTCGTGCCGTCACCGGCCTGGCCGGCGAGCAACCGGGCAATCGACATCTTGCCGCCATGCATGGTGTGGAAGGTCTTGAGCACCAGCGCGACCGCGTCGCTGCCGGCCTTGACGCCGAGGCGGCCCGCCGTTTCATCAGCGCCCGGCGCTTCATGCCGCAGCGCCTTGAGCAGCCGCAGCACGCCGTTGCTGCGGGTGGCAACGCCAAGCAACACGGGACACACAATACGGTCGCGCAATTCCTTGGCGAGATCGTCGAACACCTTGTCGCGCGGCGGCTGGATGTCCTCGAGCAATTGCTCCATCAGCTCGTCGTCGTGATCGGCGAGCGTCTCCAGCATCGTGAAGCGCGCTTCTTTTTCGCGATTGAGATCATCGCCTTTCAGGTCGACGATCTCCGACGGCGCGTGTTCCTTGTAGACAAAGGCGCGCTCGAGCGCGAGATCGACGAAGCCGGAGATGATGTCGCCGTTCCAGATCGGAATTTGCCGCAGCAGCAAAGGCACGCGCGACGCCGGCTGCAGCAGCTTGATCGTCTCGCGTACGCGCTTGTCGGCCTTGTCGATCTTGTTGAGATACAGGAAGTGCGGAATGTTCTGGTCTTCCAGCTCGCGCAGGATCAGCTGGAGTTGCGGGACCTTCTTTTCGTCCGCTTCGCAAACGACCACCGCGGCATCGACTGCCGGCAGCACGCTGCGCATGTCCTGGATGAATTCGATCGAGCCGGGGCAATCAACGAAGGTGTAGCTGTCGCCCATGAAATTGGTGGTGGCGAAGGTGGCTTCCACGCTCATCTTGTGATGGCGGGCCTCCTTGCTGGCATCGCCAACGGTGGTACCCGCATCCACCGTGCCCTGGCGCTGGATCGCGCCGGTGCGGGCTAAAATCGCTTCCAGCAATGTGGTCTTGCCGCTTTGGAAAGGGCCCACCAGCGCGATGCACCGTGGACCCGAGTTCCTTGTGCCATTGGGACCAGTGCCGTTTTGTCCCATAAACGCCTCCCTTGCCGGCCGGGAGGTCGGACCTGGTTTCCCGGCCCTGTCGCATTATCGTCTCAGGAGAGGCGGGTGGTTGCAAGTGCGGATATTCGTCGTTCCGCGCGACAAAGTTGTTACTTGACGAAGCTCGGGTCGAGGACGTCGCGCGCATTGACGTTTTTGTCGACCAGCCCCCGCCCCTTGAACCAGGCAACCTGCCGCTCGATGTCGGCCGGGTCGAGCTGGGCCTGAGGCTCGATGAAGTTGGCGCTCGCCTCAACTGTGGCTGCGCCGCCCTCGCCGCGATCCGGATAAACATAGCGCGCGATCTTTGTGGCAGCTTCGTGCGACTTGAGGTCGGAAGCGCGCTTGGAATGAATGTCCTTGCGCAGAAGTGCGGCAGAATAATCGGCGACGCCACGGCGATAGGCCTTCACAAATTTTTCGACCACCGCGCGTTTTGTCGCAATCAATTTTGTTGAAACGAACAGCGCGCCGTATTGCAGGTCGTCGAGTTCCGAATACCAGCCGACAAGCTTGGCGCGATTGGCTGAAAGCAGTTCACGCACATAGGCTGCCGGCATGATGGCCGCATCGACTTCGTTGGTACCGACCGCGCGCGCGAGGGCGTCAAGCGAGGGCATCGGCTTTACGGTTACAGTTTTTATGTCGAATTTTTTGACGCGGCCGATCTGCTCGAGTTGATAAAGAGGAGTCAGGCCCCTGCTATCCACCGCCACCGTCTTGTTGGCGAGATCCTCGAATTTCTGCAGGCCTTTGGCAAAGCCGACATTGGAGGCGACGACTTCGGTATTTTCGTAAAACCGTTTCTCGCGCGTCTGCGCCGCAATCGCCTTGATCAAGCCTTTGCCGGCGAAATTGAATGCGGCTGGCGTGAAACCCGCAAGCGCGAAATCGGTGGTGCCTGCAGCAAGCGATTCCACTGCGGCCTGGTCGGAATCGTAGGCCGTCATTCCAAGTTCGATGCCTTCGGCCCTGAAATAACCTTCCGCGGCCGCCAGAAATAGCGCGCCATTGTCCGTCAGCCGCTGAGTGCCGATCGCCACGCGATCCTGCGCGGCGGCCGGGAGCGCGAGCCCGGCGACGAGCGTGAAAGCTGCAACCTTGAGACGAATCATCCCCGCAGATTAGCGAAGACGCCCATAAGAGATAGTGAATCTACGCCGCGACGCTAAGGCGTCACTTCAAATTGCCGCAGAAACGCTGGATACGGCGGCAGGCCTCTTCCAGGTCTTCGGTCTTGGTCGCGTAGGAGATGCGAAACGCCGGCCCCAGCCCGAAAGCGGTGCCCTGCACGACGGCGACGCCCTCGGCTTCAAGTAACTCGGTGACGAAATCCTCGTCGGTCGCAAGCTTCTTGCCGCTCGGCGTCGTTCTGCCCATGGTGCCGGCGCAGGACGGATAGACATAGAACGCGCCCTCCGGCGTCGGGCATTTGATGCCGTTGGCCTGGTTGAGCATCGACACCACAAGGTCGCGGCGCTCCTTGAAGATCTTGTTGTGCTTGGCGATGAAGTCCTGCGGTCCGTTGAGCGCTTCCACCGCCGCCCATTGCGACACCGCCGCCGGGTTCGAGGTCGACTGCGACTGGACCATTGCCATGGCCTTGATCAACGGCTCGGGCCCGCCGGCGTAGCCGATGCGCCAGCCGGTCATGCAATAGGCCTTCGAGCAGCCGTTGATCGTGAGCGTGCGCGGATAGAGCGACGGCTCGACCTGCGCCGGCGTGGTGAACACGAAGTCGTCGTAGACCAGGTGCTCATACATGTCGTCGGTCATCACATGCACGTGCGGATGCTTCACCAGCACATCGGTGAGCGCCTTCAACTCGGCGCGCGTATAGGCAGCGCCGCTCGGGTTCGAGGGCGAGTTCAGCAAAACCCATTTCGTCTTCGGCGTGATCGCGCGCTCGAGCTGCTGTGCGCTCATCTTGAAGCCGCTCGCCATCGTGGTCGCGACCTCGACCGGCTCGCCGCCTGCAAGCAACACCATGTCGGGATAGCTCACCCAATACGGCGCCGGGATGATGACCTCATCGCCCGGATTGAGCGTCGAGATAAATGCGTTGTACAGCACCTGCTTGCCGCCGGTACCGACGGTGACCTGGCTTGCCTTGTACTCGAGGCCGTTCTCGCGCTTGAACTTCTTGACGATCGCGTCCTTGAGCTCGGCGATGCCATCAACGTTGGTGTACTTGGACGCCTTGCCGCTCTCGATCGCCTTGATCGCCGCCTGCTTGATGTTGTCGGGCGTGTCGAAATCCGGCTCGCCGGCGCCCAGCCCGATGACGTTGCGGCCGGCCAGTTTAAGCGCGCGCGCCTTGTCCGTGACGGCGATCGTCGCCGACGGTTTGATGCGCTTAAGCTGGTCCGCAAGAAAGGCCATCGAAACACTCCGGTTCAATATTCCAGTTCTTGCCGCGGTTTGTGCGGCGCCCCAGTCGTAATGCCCGCTCCCGAGTCCATCAAGTGGCGATTTGGTGAAGATTATCGATGGGTCCAATCGTCCCCCGCGATCAGTCCAGGACCTGCGGGAAACCCCTGTCCGGCGCGCATTCCTAGGCTTGAGTCGAGGCGATTAACCGGCGGGCAACCGCGCCGTGGTTAGTTGCCGGCAATACTTTGGCGCACAGGACAATATCCATGATCGGGCATGCGGCGGGCCTACGCCGGCTGGACGGCATCATCTGGGCGATCATCATCGCCCTGGCCGTCATCATGCTCTTGGCCCCGCTGACGTCGAACTTCCAGCTCATGGGCCGCTCGTTCGCAATGGCCGGAGGCGCCACTGCGCTCTCGCTTGCCGGCACCTGGCTCTACCAGACGCGGCGGCCGGATCCGCGGCTCGCCAGCGCGCTCGGCGGAACTGCACAGATCGTTGCGTTCGCCGCGGTCGGCGCTCCGTTCTCTTACATTGCCGCAAGTCTCGACCTGCCGTTGCGCGATAGCTGGTTCGATGCCGCTGACCGCGCGCTCGGTCTCGACTGGACCTCGTTACTCAACTGGATGGACGCGCATGCCAGCCTGCATCCGTTGTTCAGCATCATCTATCTCAGCCTGTTGCCGCAGACCGTCATCGTCGTGTTGGCGCTCGCACTTGCGGGACGGTTGGCCTGGATGCGGGTCTTCGTGCTTGCCTTCATGATCTCGGCCGTCGTCACCATCGTGATCGCGGCGCTGGTTCCCGCACAGGGCGTGTGGGGCTTCTACAAACTCTCACCCGCCGCCTATCCCGATATCGTGCCGGCGACACAGGAATACCATTTGCCGATCTTCCTCGGATTGCGCGATGGATCGTTCCGGCAATTGATGGCGATGGGCTCGCAAGGCATCGTGACGTTCCCCAGCCTGCACGCGGCGCTGGCATTGATCCTGACCGTTGGCTTGTGGCCGATCCCGGTGCTGCGCTGGATCGGGTTAGTCATCAACACGATGATGCTGGTGTCCATTCCGGTGGACGGCGGCCACTACTTCATCGACGTGCCGGCCGGACTAGCCATTGCCGTGCTCGCGATTGTGGCCGCCCGTCGCATTGCCACCTATGCCCACCAGCCGCGCGCGCATGGCGCGGCAGGCCAAATCGGCCTCGTCACCGGCAACTAGGCGACCGGCTTTTCTCCCGGTAGACTATTCCCAAAAGGCCCCACAAACGGGCCGGACTATTCCGGGAGCACGCCATGAAACTTTCCGCCGAGCAGCTCAAGGCATTCGACGAACAGGGCTATGTCTTCTTTCCCAACTGCTTTTCGGAAGAAGAGATCGCGCTCTTGCGCTCGGAGGCGGAAAACATCCTCAAGCTCGATCGTCAGGAAGTGTGGCGCGAAAAATCCGGAGCACCGCGCACCGCATTTGCGGCACACAAGTTCAACAAGGTGTTTGAGGTCATGTCGCGCCATCCGCGGCTGGTCGAACCGCTGATGCAGCTTTTCGGTGAGAGCGTTTACGTGCATCAGTTCAAACTCAACGCCAAGGCGGCCTTCGAAGGCGACGTGTGGCAGTGGCACCAGGATTACGGCACCTGGGCGCGTGACGACGGCATGCCGGAACCGCGCGCGATGAACATCGCGATTTTCCTGGATGAAGTGCTGCCGATTAACGGCGCGCTGATGATCATTCCGAAAAGTCACAAGCAGGGCGTGCTCGCCGCTGGCCATGACAAAACGACGACGTCCTATCCTTTGTGGACGTTGGACAAGGAAACGGTGACGCGGCTTGCGCAGGAGGCCGCCGGCCCGGACGGCGTCGGCATCGTGGCGCCGACCGGCAAGCCGGGGTCAGTGCTCATGTTCCACGGCAATCTCGTGCACGCCTCACCGCCGAACATCACGCCCTACCCGCGTAAGATCGTTTATCTGACGCTCTGCGCCTGTTCCAACCACATTACCAAGTTCACGCGGCCGGAATGGATCGCGCACCGCGATTTCACGCCGATCGAACCGGTCGACGACGATGCTTTGATCGAATACGCCCGCGCGCACCGGGTGGCGGCGGAATAGAATTCTTCTTTTATAGGCCGCCGGAGACGATGCATTTGTCGTTGCACTGCAGCGAATGTAATTTCATTTTTTCGTGACATCGCGCTGTTTGATGGCCTTGTTATTGCCGGACTTTGTGCGTCCTATCCGCCCCATGCGCTGCGGGGGTCGCGCACGGTTCCGGACAGTGTTCGGCGTTTTCGGAAGCGATCAATCACACGCGGATGCCTGAACGGATCTGACTCTTATTCGGACCTGGAACGAGATGTACACGCTCTACTCGATGCAGCGATCCGGCAACAGCTACAAGGTCCGCCTTGCGCTGGCCCGGCTCGGCATTCCGTACAAGCTCGTGGAGGTCGACATCCTCAAAGGCGAAAGCCGCACGCCGGAATTCCTCGGCAAGAATCCCAACGGCCAGGTGCCGTTGCTGGAAGTCGCGCCCGACCGCCATCTCGCGGAATCGAATGCGATCCTCTGGTATGTCGCCGGCGGCACGATGCTCGCACCGGAAGACCGCATCGGACGCGCTGAAGCGTTGCAATGGATGTTCTTCGAGCAGCACAGTCTGGAGCCGAATATCGGCGCCGCTTATTTCTGGCTGGCGCTGATCAAGGGCGGGCGCGACTTGCAGAGCCACGCGCTCGAGGACTGGATGGAAAACGGCTATCGCGCGCTCGGCGTGATGGAGACCCACCTCGCCCGCTACCCCTTTTTCGTCGATAACCACTTTACGATCGCCGACATCGCTCTTTACGCCTACACCCACGTCGCCGACCAGTGTGACTTCGACCTCGGTCGCTATCCGGCGATTCGCGCCTGGCTCAAGCGAGTCGCCGAGGAGCCGGGTTACATCTCCATGAGCTGGCAGCCGGAACTGGCCCCCGCCCAGTAGCGCTGGAATTCCTCGGCTTTTTTAGCCGCCGCCACGAAAACGCCCAGCTTCATGACCGCCTCCGCCCTAATCGGGTCGAACCGTTGCCGGTTTCAGGCGTTAATCAGACACCATTGTCGAAGCGCCTGTTTCAGGTTCGCCCACATGTTTATGCCAAGGCCCATTCAGTCAGCCGGTTTTATGCCCCCCGCCGAGCGCGTTCTTGGCCGCGAACGGCGCAATGCGGCCATCGCCGAGCTGGTCACCACCATCGCGCTCGCGCTTTGCACGATCCTTGCCGTGACCGTGGTTTCGGTGGGCATCGCGCACGCTGACGTGGTGGGTAACGTCATCGACAACGAAAGTGGCCTGTTCGCCATCGCGCTTTTGCTGGGCTTGCTGTTTATCGGCATGGGCGGGCTGACCATTCTGTCATTGCCTCACCCGCACCGGCATAAAAAGACCCACAGCTGACGCCGCCCCTTTCGGAACTTGCAGCGATGTCGCACAGTTGAGGCGGCATTGATGGAGACTGCATGCGACCGATCCTTGCGCTGACCGCCGTGCTGGCTGCCGGCGTGGCAGGGGCCGCCGAGCCGACATTTCCCAGTTCCGCCGGCAACATCACGGTTGAGACCATTGCCGGCGGCCTGGTGCATCCCTGGTCGCTCGCCTTCCTACCGGACGGCCGCATGCTGGTCACCGAGCGGCCCGGCCGCCTGCGGATCGTCACGCGTAAAGGCCAATTGTCGCCCCCGCTGGGCGGGGTTCCGGCAGTCTTCGCGCAGTCCCAGGCCGGCCTGATGGATGTCGTGCTGGCGCGCGACTTCGAGCGCAGCCGCATGATCTTTGTCTGCTACGCGGAGCCCGCTGATGGCGGCGGACGCATCGCCGTCCTGCGGGCCCGTCTGCTCGATGGCGAAACACCGCGCCTCGAGTCGCCGGCGACGATATTCCGGCAAAAGGGCCCGGTGTCGCGCGGGCTCAATATCGGCTGCCGCATGGTGCACGCGCCCGACGACAACCTCTTCGTTACCCTGGGCGATCATTTCGGCCCGAGTGCGCTAGCGCAGAACCTCGACAACCATATCGGCAAGATTATCCGGATCACACCCGACGGCGCGGTGCCGCCCGACAATCCCTTTATTGGACAGCAAAATGCGCTGCCGGAGATCTGGGCCTATGGCCTGCGCAATGCCGAAGGCCTCGCCTTCAATCCCGCCGACGGGAAACTATGGGAGCAGGAACACGGCCCCATGGGTGGCGACGAGATCAACATCATCGAAAAAGGTAAAAACTACGGATGGCCGCTGGTCAGCTATGGCCGCAACTACGATGGCACGCCGGTCGGCAGTGGCAAGGCAACGATGGCCGGTGTCGCAGATCCGCTCTGGCATTGGACACCGTCGATCGCGCCGTCCGGCATGGCCTTCTACACCGGCGATCTTTACCCGGGCTGGAAAGGCAGCCTGTTCAACGGTGCACTCAAGTTCGAATTAATCTCGCGGCTGGAGCTCAAGGGCGACAAGGCCGTCAAGGAAGAGCGCATGTTGCAAGACCTGCACGAGCGCATCCGCGACGTGCGGCAGGGACCCGACGGCGCGCTGTATCTGCTCACTGACAACGCCTCCGGTCGCATCCTGCGTCTTGCCCCGGCGAAGTGACGATGCCCCTTGGCATCGTCATGGCCGGGCTTGTCCCGGCCATCCACATTTTGCGGAATGAAAGACGTGGATGCCCGCGACAAGCGCGGGCATGACAGCGGGGCGCATTTCACCACTTGTGAAACACGAAGAAAGCGCCTGCCGCGATCAATGCAAAGCCGAAGCCCTGGCTCAACGTGATCGGCTCACGCAAATAGAAGAATGAGAAAACGGCGAACACCGCGAAGGTGATCACCTCCTGCATCGTCTTGAGCTGGGCCGCGGTGTAAACGGCACTGCCGTAGCGATTGGCCGGCACTGCAAGGCAGTATTCGATGAATGCGAGCCCCCAGCTGATGAAAATGACAGAAATCAGCGGCACCTCCTTGTAGCGCAGGTGCCAGTACCAGGCGGCGGTCATGAATATGTTGGACCCGATCAGCAGAAGAACGGGCGTGAGAAAAGGCGACAAAATCGGCATTGGGCGGGGCTCTCCGGGCGGGCACGGTCGCGACTCGGTTTAGCGGCCTGGCAACGCATACGTCCACAGGCCAGGCGGCCACAATGAGGCGTCACCAGGACGTCATGGCCGCGCGCTAATAACACTCCGCACCTGTCTTTGTTGCGTCCGGCGTATAGCCCCCTCCTGCGGTCCCGTCGGCTGACCCTGCCCTCCGGGACCGCAAATTTTTTGCCGCCAACAACCTGTGCTAGGTTTTGCGCGTGGCCCAGGGCTGCGGCCGTGCACGGCTCAGCGCTCGCACCGAACCGGGAGCGATATGATGCGCACCAGTCATCTGACATCTCTATGCGCGGCTCTGCTGATCGCCGGCACGACGACAGCGCTGGCGCAAAACCAGCCGCGCGGCCAACAGCCCCCGCCGCCGCCGAAGGCCGGACCCTACAAGCCGGTGGCTGTGACGCCACCGCAGCCGATCGCCGATCCGGGCTTCGAGGCCTTCCGCAAACAGATGGGCGAAGCGGCGCAGCGCAAGGATCGCGCCGCGCTTGCGAAGCTGATCGTCGGCCAAGGGTTCTTCTGGCTCCGCGAGCAAGGCGACCGCGCCGACAAGAAGAGAGCCGGCATCGACAATCTCGCGGCGGCGCTCGGCCTCAACAACAAAGACGGCGCCGGCTGGGACATGCTGGCGAGCTTTGCCGATGATCCGACCGGCGCAGCCTCACCCGAGCAGAAGGGTGCGACGTGCGCGCCCGCCGACCCGAATTTCGATCGCAAGGCCTTCGAAGCATTGCTCCAGAGCACGCAAACTGATCTGGGCGACTGGGGTTATCCGGTCTCCGCCGACCTCGAGGTCCGCGCCGCGCCGCAGGCCAACGCGCCGGTCGTCGAAAAGCTCGGGAGCGCCTTCGTGCGCATCGTGGCAGAGAATGGACCGACAGCTCCAACGTTCCTGCGTGTTGTCACGCCCTCCGGCAAGACCGGATTCGTATCAGTGGATTCAGTCGCGCCAATCGGCAACGACCAGATCTGCTACGTCAAGGATGCGAGCGGCTGGAAAATCGGCGGCTATATCGGCGGCGGCGACGCGCAGTAGCGACGTCGGGTCGCGTTTCGCCTGCGTTCAGGACCTGTTGGACACGAGCGTCGCGGTTGCAAATACCGCGGCCGGCTTTGACGTTTGATTCTCGGCAATCCGCGCCCAGGCTGGCCGTTCAAACAGGAGCGTTCCAAACCCGACCCGCTTGATGATGAGGTACAGCATCACCGGGCTGGCGGTCGCGACGATGAGAACGGCCAGGCTGAGCGAGCCGGTTTCCGTCAATATCCCGCTCCACATCGCCGCGGCGCGGAAAATGGACATCGGAATGGTGAAGGCGACATAGACGACGAGAGAGTGCTCGCCGAGCCAACGCAACCAATTCATGAACGAGAGCTTTGACAGCAGCGCCCCGCCAACGCAGAGCGCCAGCGCGCCGACAATCGCCAGCAGGAGATGGAACGGCGGCAGCGCGGCAAGGCCCATCTGGGTTTCCGTCGGCATGAGAACATAACCCGGCGAAAAGACCAGCAGCCCGTTGGCGAGGGCCCAGATCAACAAGCCCGGCAACCGACACCGTGACGTGGCGCGCGGCCCAGTCGACGAAACGAAAGATCACGGGTGCGGCGGCGTAGCCGACATAGAAAAACACGAAATACCCGGCAAACTGCGTCACCACGTAACTCGCAACGTCGATATGCGCCATCTGCAGGCCGGCGGCGATCGGAACGACCACCCAGTGCGGTACGCGCAACTGCCAGAGCAATTTGACGGCGACGCTGAAGATGCCGAGCATGTAGATGAACCACAGGACGCCATAGGGTTCGACCACGGCGAGCGCGAGCGCCTGGAGCATGTCGACGGGCGCGCGCGCGAACAGGCCGACCTTCAGCACGATCATAATGGCGGCCCACAGCGCATAGAAATAGAAGTAATGAAGGACGCGCCGGTCGGCGTAACGCTGCCACGGCCGCGCGATCACCTGCGAGAGAAACAGTCCGGAGATCAGGAAAAATTCCGGCATGCGGAATGGCGTCGCAAAGCCGATGAGATAATGCAGGAAGCCGACCTGCCCGGTATATTCGCCGGTGTTGTAGGCCGAATACATGGCGACGACCAAAATGATCGACAGCCCCTTGGCTGTATCCACCCAACTCATCCGCATCGAATTACTCATAACGCGACTCGCGACCACACCACGTGTTGAAACTGCGCTGGACACGGCGGTTATGTAGCATTCTTGCGATAGTTAACGGTCGTTCGTCGATGCGTGGCGCCGGTTTTTCCGTTGTCGCGGTAAACGCGTTAAGCAAGATCGCGTCAACTTCTGACATGGAACATTCGCGTTGCGATCGAAACAGACACGATCACTCGCGAAGCGCACGCGAAATGAAATGCGATCGTCGTGTCGCCCCGCCAATGTGTGAATTGATCGGGAAATGCCCCCCGCGATGTCCGGGAACTCGCGTAGTTTACTATGTCGCGCCTTTGCCGTTGTAACCCAGCCCTTTCACAATACGATTGCTGCGGCCCGGTGGCGGAGTGGCGACGCAAAAGCCATGCAAGGTTTTCCAGCCTGGTTCGATTCCAGGCCGGGCCTCCAATTTCTTCAGTCGGCCAGACATCGAGGTTGCGCGACTACAGTCAAAGCGCGCACCTGACCGACGCTTGCCGGACAATTGGCGGCGCCGGTACCAATTTGATCTATGTCAAAAAACACATCGGGCGGGGTCAGGTTTGCGTGCCATTAAGCAGACCCGCCGGAACCGCATATTTTTCCCATAAATATTTACCTCCGCGCCGGAAAGCCGCAGAAGTCAGACACTTTGCAAGATGCGTGTCCGGAAAAACCGACACCGAGCGCGGTCGCTACAGCAACACCGCAAGGGTCCCTTAATCACAGGCGGTTAGGTTACGGGCAGTAAATGTCGTCACAGGGAGCTGACAAATGTCTCGCGTAGTTGCGTTTCTCAAGGACGAGTCCGGTGCCACCGCAATCGAATATGGGCTGATCGCCGCCGGTATTTCGGTGGTCATCATTGCCGCCGTCAATGCGATCGGCTCCAGCCTGAACGCCAAGTTCACTTACATCTCGAACCAGCTCAAGTAACACATCTCCATGTGGCTGGGCCGTATGAAGCCGCCGGAAACGGCGGCTTCATTTTTTTTTTGCTTGCGCGTGAAATATTGCCGACGGCGAATGCGGTTCTGAACGAGGCCGTCAGCCGTATCGCAACTTCATGGCGAGGATCGGCGTCATCAGGGTCAGTGTCACCGCGTTGGAGCCGATCAGCGGCCAGTCGCCGATGGCAAGGCCATAGATCAGCCACAACACCACGCCGGCGGTGAAGGCGCCGGTTGCCGGCAACGACAGCGCGCGCGTTTCCTTTTCACGGATGACCTTGAGAGCCTGCGGTAGCCAGCACAGCGTGGTAAGCATCGCGCCGGTGCCGCCAACGACATCGATGAGTGGGTTGGTTGGCATAAGATAGAGTTACGGCTGATTCAACTCTGGAATATGACAGTTGCAAACCGGCCCAGCCGAAGGCCCTTGCCATGCAACCGCAACCATCTGCCCTGCCCCGGCAACTCGGCTGTGGGCGCTGCGGCGCCACGTTTGAATGTGGGCTGGGGACCCATTGCTGGTGCGCCGCCGAGCCCTATGCCCTGCCGATGCCAGCTGGCCAGGCCGAGGATTGCCTCTGTCCCGCCTGCCTTCGAAAAGCTGCTGAAGCATCGGCCGCCGAGGCGCTGGCCGGAAAGGCCGGTCCTCGTCTATAGAAAGGGCCGCCGCAGTCCGCGGTCTTTCCAGGCGAGACAGTTCTCATGATCGACTTTTATGCTCTGACCAGCCCGAACGTGCAGAAGATCTTCCTCATGCTCGAGGAGTGCGGGCTGCCCTACACCATCAAGCCGGTGGACGTGTGGGCGGGCGACCAGTTCACGCCGGACTTTGCCAGGATCAATCCGCTGCTCAAGGTGCCGGCGATCGTCGACAGCGAGGGACCGGGCGGAAAGCCCTACACTGTCATCGAGTTCGGGCGCGATCCTCATCTATCTCGCCGAAAAAACCGGCAAGTTCATTCCGCACGAGCCGGTGGCCCGCTATGACACGCTGCAATGGCTGATCGTGCAGATCGCCAATGTTGGGCCGATGAGCGGCCAGCATGTGCATTTCAGCAAGTTCGCCGGACCCGGAAACGACTACAGCGCAGCGCGCTATCGCACGCAGGTGATTAAGCTGTTCGACCTCTACGAGCAGCGACTGTCGGCACACCCCTATGTGGCCGGAAATGACTACACGATTGCCGATATCGCAGCGTGGCCGTGGCTGCGCAATTTCGAACTGCTTGCAATCGATCCTGCAAAATATCCAATCATTAAGAAATGGGTGGACAAGATTGCCGCCCGCGAAGCCGTCAAGCGCGCGCTTGCCCAGGTGGGTACACTCAAGTCGGTTCGCGACAAGGCCAGCGATGACCAGAAGGACCGCTTCTTCGGGCGGGGCAAATACGCCCGGGCGTGAGGCCACGAAAGCGCATCGTGCCATTCTATCGACACGATGCGACTCTAGTTCCGCGTTGAATTTTACAGCCACGAACGGCTTGCGCGCGGCGCCATTGCGTCGCGCGCGCCCGCGTCGAGACACCGATGTTTCGTATTTTTGAGAAATCGCTGGCGCCGACCGCCATTCCCGGAAACGCCGAGCCGCCACCCGGCCTCGTCGCGTTCTATTGGTATTTCGCCCGCCAGGCGAAGGGACCTTTTATCGCGCTGTTCGCAGCCGGCTTCGCGGTGGCGCTGATCGACGTGATGATCCCGGTCTTCATCGGGAAGGTCGTCACGCTCGTCAGCAACACCACGCCGGAAGAGCTGCTGGCCTCCTCCTGGCCCGTGCTGCTGGCGATGGCACTGGTGCTGCTTGTGCTGCGGCCGGCGGCCTACACCATCCAGCAACTGGTGATGAACCAGGCCATCGCCGCCAACGTCGCCAACCGGATCCGCTGGCAGAACCACTGGCACGTCGCGCGCCAGTCGTGGGCATTCTTCCAGAACGACTTCGCCGGCCGCATCGCCACGCGCGTGATGCAGACCGGACCGGCGATCCGCGAAAGCCTGGTCTCGCTGCTCACCGCCGTCTGGTTCATCATTATCTACGGCACGTCGTCGCTGATCCTGCTTGCAACGGCGGACCGCTGGCTGGCCGTGCCGGTCCTGCTCTGGTTCGGCGGCTACCTCGTCATGCTACGGATCTTCGTGCCGCGCATGCGCGACAAGTCGAAGGTCATGTCGGAAGCGCGCTCGCTGCTGACGGGGCGCATTGTCGACACCTACACCAACATCGTGACGGTGAAGCTGTTCGCGCGCGCCAGGGACGAAGACGCCTATGTGCGCGAAGCCGTCGACCACCACACAGACCGCTTCCACGAATCGCTTCGCCTCAACACGCTGTTCGGCATGACGCTGGCCGTGCTCAACGCCTGGCTGATCGCCGGCACCGGCGCCTTCGCGATCATGCTCTGGCGCTACGGTCATGTCAGCGTCGGCACGGTCGCCATGGCGCTGCCGATGACGATGCAGATCGTCAGCGCGTCAGGCTGGGTGGCCTGGCAGGTGACCAGCATTTTTGAAAATATCGGCGTGGTGCAGGAAGGCATGATGACGATCGCGCGCCCGCACACGCTCACCGATCGCGCCGACGCCCGCGCGCTCAGTGTCGCACGCGGCGAGCTCCGTTTCGAGGACATCCGCTTCGGCTACGGCCGCGAAAGCGGGTTGATCGACGGCCTCACGCTCGATGTGCGTCCAGGGGAGAAAATCGGCCTGGTCGGCCGCTCCGGCGCCGGCAAGTCGACGTTGGTCAATCTGCTGCTGCGCTTCTTCGATCTGGAAGGCGGCCGCATCCTCATTGACGGCCAGGATATCTCTGCGGTCTCGCAGGAGAGCCTGCGCTCGCAGATTTCGATGGTGACGCAGGATACCTCGCTTCTACACCGCTCGATCCGCGACAATATCCGCTACGGCCGTCCAGGCGCGAGCGAAGCCGATATCATTGCGGCCGCCGGGATGGCGCATGCCGACGAATTCATCGCCGAACTCGAGGACTGGCGGGCGCGCCGCGGCTACGATGCCCATGTCGGAGAGCGCGGCGTGAAACTGTCCGGCGGCCAGCGCCAACGCATCGCCATTGCCCGCGTGATCCTGAAGAACGCGCCCATCCTGGTGCTGGACGAGGCGACGTCGGCGCTCGACAGCGAAGTCGAGGCCGCGATCCAATCGAGCCTCGGTACACTGATGCAGGGCCGCACCGTGATCGCCATCGCGCACCGGCTGTCGACCATCGCGCAGATGGACCGGCTGGTGGTGCTCGACCGTGGCCGCATCGTCGAGCAGGGCTCGCATGACGAGCTGCTGCGCCGCAACGGTCATTATGCGTCGCTCTGGCGCCGGCAGTCGGGCGGCTTCATCGACGTGGCTGACCAGGAAGCGGCGGAGTAGCCGCTGGCGGCGGCGCGGCGTGGGCCCTCGCCCGCTCTTTTCACTACGGCAAGTGCGGACCATAATGTCCGCCCCGCCTCTGCCCTCACACGGACAAACCGCATGATCCTCGAAATCGCGCAAATCGACGTGAAGACCGGAATGGAAGCCGAATTTGAAACGGGCGTGAAAAAAGCCGCGCCGATATTCAAGCGCGCCAAGGGCTGCAAGTTCATGACGCTGCAGCGCTCGCACGAAATGCCGCAGCGCTATCGGCTGTTCGTGCAGTGGGAAACGCTCGAAAACCACACCAAGGATTTTCGCGAGTCCCCCGATTTCCAGGAGTGGCGCAAGCTTGTCGGCCATTGCTTCGCGAGCCCGCCAAATGTCGAGCACGTGACCGAAGTGATGCGCGGATTTTGAATATGAACCGCATCCTCACCACGCATACCGGCAGCCTGCCGCGCACCGCCAAGGTGGTCGACCTGCTGCTCGCCGAAGAGCGAAAGCCCGGCGTACACCGCGCCGAATTGCAGGCGGCGGTACGCGAGGCCGTCGCGCATGTCGTGAAAAAGCAGGTCGACTGCGGTATCGACATCATCAATGACGGCGAGCAGGGCCGCACGGACTACACCGTGCATGTGCTCAAGCGCCTGACCGGCTACGAAGGCAAGAGCGCGCCGCCAATGGGCACCGGTGAACCGGAATTTCCCGAGCTGGCGGAAATCCTCAAGCACTTTGCCTCGCCGTTCCAGCACCGCCCGGCCTGTAATGGCCCGGTGGACTGGAAGGATTGGCCGGCCGCGCAGGCCGACATCGACGTCGCAAAAGCCGCAACCCAAGGCGCCAAGGCCGAGGACATTTTCATGACCTCGCCCTCGCCCGGGCAGATCGCGCGCTACCTCAAGAACAATTACTACAAAAATGACGAGGACTACATTTTCGCGCTCGCCGACGTCATGCGGAAGGAATACCAGGCGATCGTCGCGGCCGGCTTCATTTTGCAGCTCGACTGCCCGGATCTCGCGATGTTGCGCCACATGGTCTATCTCGACCTGCCGCTCGCCGACTACCGCAAGATCATCACGACCAATGTCGCCGCGCTCAATCACGCGGTGCGCGACCTGCCGCCCGAACGCATGCGCATGCATGTGTGCTGGGGGTCGACCATGGCGCCGCACCATACCGACGTCGAGTTCAAGGACATCGTCGATATCGTGCTGACGGGCCGCCCGCACGCGGTGTCGTTCCCGGCCGCCAACGCACGGCACGAGCATGAGTGGAAAATCTGGCGCGATGTGAAACTGCCGGCCGGCAAGAAGATCATCCCCGGCGTCATCGATTCCACCTCCAACATCGTCGAGCATCCGGAGGTGGTCGCCGACCGCATCCTGAATTTCGCGTCGGTGGTCGGGCGGGAGAATGTGATTGCCGGGGTCGACTGCGGCTTCGGCACGTTCGCCGGCCGCGTGCAGGTCGACACCAAGATCGTATGGTTGAAGCTTCAATCGCTCGCCGAAGGCGCGCGCCGGGCGTCGAAGCAGCTGTGGACGAAGGCGGCCTAAACTCCGAACAAACGCACCGGCGTCTCCACCAAAATTTTCCGTCGCGTCGCCGCGTCTGGCGTCCAATCATAAAACAAATCGAGCAAATACCCATCATCCGGCATGATCTCGCCCGGGATGGACGGATGGGGCCAATCGGTGCCCCACAGCAGCCGTTCCGGATTGGCGCGCAAGCAGCGCGTCATGAAATGGCCGGGCGTCAGGATAGTCCGGGAATTGCGTTGAAAGCCGATACGGCGCCGACACTTTCACGTGCACGCTCCCCTCGCCCACGAGCCGCAGCAGCGCCTGAAAGTTCGCATCGCCAACGCCACGCTCTGCCGGGATGTGCAGCATGTGATCGACGATCACCGGCATCTCGCGTGAAAAATCGCGCAGCGTCGCCGCCAGGTCCGCCATAAGCCGCCAGTCGCAGAAGACCTGCATGGCCCAGCCGAGCTCGCGCATGACCGGACGAAAGACCTCGAATACGTCGAGCCCGACACCGCGCACATAACCGGGCTTGCCGGCGTCCGAGAACTGGTGAAACCGCAGGCCGCGCATGCCGAGTTTGTGCCAGTCGCGCAACACGTGGGGCGCAATGCGCGTATCGGTAATGGCAACGCCGCGCAGACGTTGCGGATAACGCGCAAGTGCGTCGAGCAGCACGCGGTTGTCGTAGCCATGCGCATTGCCCTGCACCAGCAGGCCGTGCGCAACGCCGAGATGATCGAGCAGCGCGATGTAGTGCTCGATCGGCGCATCCGGCGGCGTGTAGCCGCGTCCTGGCGTGTAAGGGAATTTGTCGGCAGGGCCGAAGATATGTGCATGCGCATCCCAGGCGCCGGGCGGCGGCGGCACGCGTGGCTTGCGCGGCTGCGCCACCGGGCCGGCAATGCGTGGCGGGTCTTTGCTGGACTCCATTGAGGTCCTCTTAGTCGTCATTCCGGGACGGCGTGAAACGCCGGACCCGGAATCCAGACGCAGATGCGGCGTGTGTTTCTGGATTCCGGGTTCACGCGCCGTGCGCGTGCCCCGGAATGACAGAGGCTAACCCAGGCGGATATTGGCGTCCTTCACCACCTTGCTCCACAGTGTCATCTGCTCCTGCACAAAGCTGCGGAATTCCTCCGGCGTGGTGATGCGTGTATCGATGTTGAGCTGGCCGAACCGCTCCTGCACAAACGCGGAGCGCAATGTGTCGTTGAGGCCGGCATTGAGCTTCTGCACGATCGGCGCCGGCGTGCCGTGCGGCACGAAGACCCCGTTCCACTCGTAGGCTTCGAAACCCGGCAGCGTATCCGACACCGGCGGGATATCCGGCAGGCTGTTGAGCCGGCCTTTACCGGTATGCGCGATCGCTTTCACCTTGCCACCCTTGATCAGCCCGACCGCCGACGAACCATTGGCGAAGAAGAACTTCACCTGCCCGGCCATCACATCGTTGAGCGCAAGCCCGCCGCCGCGGTACGGCACGTGGCTGATCTTGATGCCGGTGACATGCCGGAACATCTCGAGCGAGAGATGCTGCAAGGTGCCATTGCCGGACGAGGCCATGTCGATGCCATCGGGCGCGGCCTTGGCGAAGGCGATGACCTCGGCCACCGTCTTCACAGGCACCGACGGCGTCACCACCAGGATGTTCGGCACCAGCGACACCAGCGCGACCGGGTCGAAGTCCTTGTTGTAGTCGAACGACAGATTTGGATAGAGCGCGGAATTGACTGAGAACGCCGTGGCGTCGTGCAGCACGGTGTAGCCATCCGGCTCGGCCTTGGCGACCACCGCTTCGCCGATGGTGCCGCCGGCGCCGCCGCGATTTTCCACCACGAATTGCTGGCCGAGCGCTTCGCCGAGCTTGCCGAACACGATGCGACCCGTGGTGTCGGCGCCGCCCGCCGGCGGATAAGGCACCATGACGCGCACCGGCTTGGTCGGCCAGGTGGCCTGCGCGCTTGCGGAACGCGCGAATGGCACGGCGGCAAGCGCCCCCAGCATTGTACGTCGCGTGAGATTGGTCCCCGGCATCACATCCTCCCAAAAGAGCCTATTTCAGCATCCCCAAGACCCGTGGCAGCCACAGCGTGAGTTCCGGGATCATCGTGATCGCAACCAGCGACATGAGCAGCGGTATGAGCCACGGCAGAATGGCCATGGTCGTGCGCTCGATCGACAATTTGGCAATTCTCGACAGCACGAACAGCACCATGCCGAGCGGCGGATGCAGCAGCCCGATCATCAGATTAAGCGTCATCATCACGCCGAAATGCACCGGGTCGATGCCGACCTTCACGATCACCGGCATCAGCACCGGCACCAGAATGCTGATCGACGCGATCGGCTCGAGAAAACATCCAATCACCAGCAGGAGCACGTTGATCAGCAACAGGATGACATAGCGGTTGTTCGTGTAGGCCAGCAGCGCTTCGGTCGTGTATTCGGTGACGCGCGTCGTCGTCAGCACCCAGCCGAACAGCGAGGCCGCGCCGACGATCAACAGCACGCCGGCCGTGGTTTCGATGGTGTCCATCGAGACCTTGTAAAACTGCTTTGGGGTCAGCGTGCGATAGAGGAAGATGCCCAAAATAATCGCCCAGGCGCAGGCCGCAATTGCCGCCTCGGTCGGCGTGAACCAGCCGAATGTCATGCCGCCGACAATGATCGCCGGCGTCAGCAGCGCCGGAAATGCCGCAATGAAGGTGGAAAAGAGCGTGCGCCACACGAAGGCCTGGTCGCGGCCCATGCCGTAGCGCCGTGCGCAGTAGTAGACATAGGCCATCATGAAGGCCGTCATCACAAAACCGGGGATGACACCGCCGAGAAACAGCGCGCCGATCGAGACGTTCCCCATCATTCCGTAAATGACGAACGGCAAGGACGGCGGAATGATCGGGCCGAGCGTGGAGGACGCCGCGGTCACGCCGACCGAGAATTCAGTGTCGTAGCCGTGATCCTGCATCGCCTTGATCTCGATGGTGCCGAGACCCGCGGCATCCGCGATCGCGGTCCCCGACATGCCGGCGAAGATCACCGAGCCGATGATGTTGACGTGCGCGAGCCCTCCCCGCGTCCAGCCGGCAAGCGCAACGGCGAAATCATAGATGCGGTTGGTGATGCCGGCGGAATTCATCAGGTTTCCGGCCAGGATGAAGAACGGCACCGCCAGCAGCGGGAATGAATCAATGCCGCCTGCCATCCGATGCAGAATGACGAAGTCCGGCAACTGGGCGGAGAAATGCGTGTAGAGGAACGACGAACCGGCCAGCGCGATGAACACCGGCACGCCGGCCAGCAGCACCACGATGAAAATGAAGGCCATGACGATCATGCGCTAGTCCGCCGCGACCTGATCGGTCACGTCATGGGGCCGGCGCCAACCGAGCCGCGCATTGCGCCACACGTTTTGCAGCTGGCGCAGGAACATCCCGAAACAGCCAAGCGCGACGCCGGCATAGACGTAGCTCATGGGCAGATCGAACACGGTCATGCGCTGCACGCCCATGCGCTCGATGATCGTCCAGGACAGAAAAGCCAGCAGGCCGATGAAGGCCAGTTTGACGAAATCGACGAAGGCCAGCAGCGTGGCGCGCAGCGGCCCCGGTTTCATCACGTTCGAAAGCAATTCGACGGCGATATGGGTATTGCGGCGCGTCACCATGATGCCGCCGATGAACACCACCCACATCAGGCCGTAGCGGGCAATTTCCTCGGTCCAGGCCAGGCTGTCATTGAGCACGTAGCGCGTGAAGAATTGCAGAAAGACGATGAAAGCCAGCGACCAGAACAGCACGAAGGCCAGCCAGTCCTCCGGGTGATGCTCGATGATCACCTCGGCATCCTCGGCCTCGATCAGGCGCTTCTCGCCCTTCAGGATTTTCTTTTTGCTCATCGACCCCCGCGCCCAGTTCGTCATGGCCGGGCTTGTCCCGGCCATCCACGTCTTGCTTTCGGCTTGTCTGTGAAGGCGTGGATGCCCGGCACAAGGCCGGGCATGACGGAGTGCCTCATTTCAACGCCTGCAGCGCGTCGTATTCGGCTTTGCTCCAGCCGGCGCCGGCGGAAGCATCGTTATGCAACGGGATCGCGGCCTGACGGAACGCCTCGCGGTCGACGACCACCACCGTCTTGCCCATCCCGCGCAGTTGATCGGCGATCTTCTGTTCGGACGTGCGGATCTCCTCGGACGCCTTGGATGCGGCCTGAGCCAAAACGTCCTCGAATACCTTCTTGTCTTCGTCCGAGAGCTTCGACCAGACATGGCCACCGACGATGGTCACAAGCGATTCCACGATGTGACCCGTCAGGATGATGTGTGACTGCACTTCGTAGAATTTTTTCGCCATGATGGTCGGCAGCGGGTTTTCCTGGCCGTCCACCGTGCCCTGCTGCAAGGCCAGATACACTTCGGCGAAAGCGATCGGCGTGGCATTGGCGCCGACCGATTTTGCCAGCATCAAATAAAGCGGCGCCGGCGGCACGCGCAGCTTCATGCCCTTCATGTCCTCGGGCTTCTTGATTTCCTTGTTGGCGGTGACCATGCGCTCGCCATAGTAAGTGAGCGCGACGACCTTGTGCTTGGTCTTGTCTTCGTAACCTTTGGCGATATCGCGGAACAATTTGCTGTCGCGATAGGCTTTCCAGTGGTTGAAGTCGCGCAGCATGAACGGCGCGCCGGAGATCGAGAGCGGCTTGTGGATCGAGCCGGCGAATGACGTGCCGGTGTAGATGATGTCGACCGTGCCGAGGCCCAGCCCTTCATTGATCTGGTTTTCGTTGCCGAGCTGCGAGGCCGGGAACACGCCGATCTCGTAGCGGCCATTGGTGCGTTTCTTGATTTCCTCGGCCGCCCACAGCGCCTGGGTGTGATAGGGCTCCGAAACTTCGTAGACATGCGCCCATTTGAGCTTGGTCTGGGCGCCGGCGGGACCCGCCATCACAAACAGCGCGGCAACAAGAGCGAGACCGTGCGCCAAATGGCGCGGCCAATTCGGCATGCTAACCTCCCCGGTGTGGCGGTTATTTTTTAGGGTCGCCTGTTGGCGAGGATGTTACTATGCGATCGCCTTCACGCAACAGCCCTTATTGCCCACTTGCCCACGCGCTGCCGTCAAAATAGTCAGGCATTTCATGACCACACCACGAACCATCCGGCTCTCACCCGACGACAATGTCGTTGTCGCCGTCGACCAGATTGCGTCCGGCGCTACGGCCGCAGGCGTGACCGCGCGCGAGCGGGTTCCACGCGGGCACAAGATGGCGGTGACGGCCATTCGCGCAGGCGAACCGGTCACGAAATACGGGCAAACGATCGGATTTGCGTCGAAGGCCATTTCTCCCGGCGATTGGGTGCATGAGCAAAACGTGGGCTTGCACGATTTTGCACGCGACTACCGGTTTGCCGAAGGAGCCAGGAACGACGAGATCCTGCCGCCGGAGCAACGCGCGACATTCGAAGGTTACCTACGGCCCAACGGAAAAACCGGCACGCGCAACTACATCGGCATTCTCACCTCGGTGAATTGCTCGGCATCGGTCGCGAAATTCATTGCCGAAGAAGTCAATCGATCCGGCATCCTGGATGATTATCCGGAAGTCGACGGCGCCGTCGCGTTTGTTCATGGCAGCGGCTGCGGCATGGCGGCCTATGGCGAAGGCTGGGACCTGTTGCGGCGGACGCAATGGGGCTACGCCACCCATCCCAATCTCGGCGCTGCCCTGATGGTCGGCCTCGGCTGCGAGGTGTTCCAGATCGATCGCATGAAAGATGAATACGGAATGGTCGAGGGCGATCATTTCCAGACCATGACGATCCAGGCGACCGGCGGGACACGAAAAACAATCGAACAAGGTCTCGAACGTATCAAGGCCATGCTGCCGGTGGCCGCACGTGCCAAGCGCGAAACCCGGCTCGCCTCGGAAATCGTGCTGGCTCTGCAATGCGGCGGCTCGGACGGCTATTCCGGCATCACCGCCAATCCGTCGCTGGGCGCGGCTGTCGACACGCTGGTCAAACATGGTGGCACCGCCGTGCTGGCGGAAACGCCCGAGATCTATGGGGCCGAACATCTGCTGACGCGGCGCGCGGTCAACCGCGCGGTCGGCGAGAAACTGGTCGAGCGCATCCGCTGGTGGGAGGACTACACAAAACGCAATGGCGGCGAGATGAACAACAATCCGGCGCCGGGCAACAAGGCCGGCGGGCTCACCACCATCCTGGAAAAATCATTGGGCGCCGCAGCCAAAGGCGGCAGCACCACACTGCGCGCCGTATACGAATATGCCGAACCGGTGAAAGAAAAAGGCTTCGTCTTCATGGACACGCCTGGCTTCGACCCGGTCGGCGCCACCGGCCAGGTCGCCGGCGGTAGCAACGTCATGTGCTTCACCACCGGCCGCGGCTCCGCCTTTGGCTGCAAGCCGACGCCGTCGATCAAGCTCGCCACAAATTCCGACATGTACCGGCGCATGTCCGAGGACATGGATATCAATTGCGGCGATGTTCTCGACGGCACCTCGATCGAGACAAAGGGCGAGGAGATCTTCCAAAAGGTCCTGCAGGTTGCGTCAGGCGCCCACACCAAGTCGGAGGATCTCGGCTATGGCGATCTCGAATTTGTGCCCTGGCAAATCGGCGCGGTGATGTAGGCGCGGTCTTTCGCGTCGTTTGAGCCGTTTCCCTAGCGCGCCACTTGGTAACCGGCCTGGCCGGCTCGCTCGATGGTCCGTTGCACCAAGCCCGAGGCCTTGGCCTCCTCGACGAACTCTCTGAGATAAGCGAGCCGCGCAGTCTGGCCCTTCGCGACCACCAGCGCCGGGAAATTGGCGCCGTAACTGTCCCCCAGCACGCGCGAGCCGGACAACCGGCAGGAATAGTCAAGCAATGCAGGGCGTACGGACGCCCATGCATCGACATCGCCGGTACGCAACAGGTCGAATGCGGCGTCTGCGGTTTCGGCCTCCATCTGCTCGGCTTGCCGCAGTATGCGACGCAGCGCCAAAGTCGAAGCGTGATCACGCACGACGGCGATGCGCACGCCGGGCCGATCAACATCGGCTGCGCTGCGGATCGAGGAGTGAGCGGGCACCAGATAGGTATAGTCCACTTGTAACAATGGCGGCGAGAAGCCGCCGACCTGTGCGACCCGGGATGGATCGAAACCCAAAGACGCAATGTCGCACGCGCCGCCGTTGAGGCAGTCGACGGTCTGGGAGGGAGTGGGCCGTTCGACTACGACGACCTCGACCCCGATGCGCGCTCCGAGGGCGCGGACAATATCCAGCAAGACCCCGCAGAGTTCACCCGTTACCGAATCCCTGACGTATTGCGGGGGGAACAGCCCAACCCGGATCTTGCCGGCTTTAACGAGGTCGGCGACGCGAGGGTCGCTCGCGTCATCCGGCATCTGAGCACGACAAGACTGACTGCGGTGTCAAGCGGCGGACGACCTTCATCTACTCCGCCTTGATGTGAGCGGCGTTGATAATCGGCCACCATTTCGCGATCTCGGCTGCCTGGAGCGCAGCCAGCGCCTCCGGGGTTTGCTGCTCGCGCGGAGGAATCTCCTGCCCAATCTCGGTGAGCCGCTCGCGGACCCCTGGGTCGCCGAGCGCGCTGACGACCGCGGCGTTGAGTTTTGCGATGATGGCGTCCGGAGTGCCCTTGGGTGCCCACAGGGCAGACCAAACTGAGACATAAACTCCCGGCATGCCCGCCTCGTCCACGGTCGGAATATCGGGCGCGGTTTTCAGGCGCGTTTTGGCGGTCACCGCATAGGCCCTGATCTTGCCGCTGCGCACTTGCGGCATGGCGACGGTCGGCTGGACAATGCTGAGATTGACCTGCCCGCCGAGCAAATCCTGCATTGCCAGAGCAGCGCCGCGGTACGGCACGAAACGAAATTGGGCGCCCGTGAGTTGCTCAATGAGAATTCCCGCAATGTGCTGCGGGCTACCGGATCCCGACGTAGCAAGCGTCGCTTTGTCCGGATTGGCCTTGAGCCATGCAACCAACTCGCGCAGATTCGTCGCCGGCACCGCATTGCCCGAGACAATGACCTGTGGGGCTGTGGCAACAAGTGAAATCGGCGCAAAATCCTTGACGACGTCATAGGGCAGCGCATAGACGGCGCCGTTGACCACGTGCGTGGTCCAAATGCCGAAGCTGAGCGTGTATCCGTCCGGTGCCGCGCGTGCGACCCGGCCGACGCCAACGCTTCCGGTCGCGCCGCCGCCCACGTTCTCGATGATGACTGGGTGACCCAGCGACATCTTCATGTGGTCGGTGACGATGCGGGCGATCGCGTCAAACGCTCCGCCGGCGGGGTACGGTACGACGACCGTAATTGGTCGGGACGGATAGACCTGCGCCGCAGCGGGACTGACGATCACGGTGGCGGCAGCAAACGCGAGTGCGACTGGCCACTTTTTCATTGCTAGGCTCCTATCTTGCGCGCTCCTGCAAGAGCGCCGCGCGACCTTCGAGGACTGTCTTCGTGACCGTAGGCCGGCTCCCTTCCAGGTAGAATTGTGTATTTCATACTACCGCTATAAAGAATGCTTATGCCCCGGACCCCCCCGGAAACACGCATAAGCCGACGCCTACGTTTTCACGACCTCCAGGTTTTCTTTGCGGTCGTGCAATGCGGCAGCATGGCCAAGGCGGCCGCCGAACTCGGCGTCACGCAACCCGCCGTTTCGGAGGTCATCGCCGGGTTGGAGGATGCATTCGGCATCCGTCTCTTTGACCGAAGCCCGCAGGGAGCAGAGCCTACGATCTACGGCCGTGCGCTGCTCAAGCGCGGGATCGCTGCATTTGACGAACTCAAGCAGGGGATCCGCGACATCGAGTTTCTATCCGACCCGAGCAAGGGAGAGGTGCGAATCGGATGTTCCGATGCGATTACGGGTACGGTACTTGCCCCGGTCGTTCAGGAATTATGCCGCGACTACCCTGAAATTGCGGTCACTATCGAGCCCATGACGTCATCCACACTGGAACTGCCAGAACTGCATTCGCGAAAAACGGATTTCGCTCTATCGCGGCTGTCGAAACCTCACGCAGACGATCCGTTCGGTGACGCGCTGAACGTGGAAATCTTGTTCGACGACGAGGTGGTCATTGCGGCGGGAGCAAACAGCCGTTGGGCGCAACGTCGCAAGATCGACTTTGCAGACCTGCTCGATGCGTCCTGGGTCGGCACGTCGCCGCAGGCGCTGACGACGACTCTGGTGGCACGCGCGTTCCAGGCGAACAATCTGCCGGTGCCAAAATTGCGTGTTATGACCTATTCGGTTCAGCTGCGAGCGCACCTGCTCGCGACCGGTGACTTCCTGACAGCGCTGCCCAGGTCGATGCTGCGCCTCAATCCCGAATTTCGCAGCCTCAAACAGCTTCCGATCAAATTACCTGATCCCGGTTTTCCCGTTGCAATCGTCACGCTCAAAGATCGGACGCTGACGCCCGCCGTGGAACTCTTCCTCGACGCGTTGCGGAGACATATCAAATCCTTAGCGTGACGCACGATGACATCGTGCTGGCAGTCCTTCTTGTTTGTCACTTCGGAGCGCTATCACAAATTCAGATTGCTCCGACGACACAAAGCCAGAGGAACGCAAGCGACGCCATTGTCAGGTGCATGTCGGCAATCACAATCCGCCTGCCATGTTGTTTGTAAAATCTCCGGATGCCGTCGTATCGCGGAGAAAGCGGCGTAAGCGCAGCCAGTGCAAAGCCCAGGCCGTTGATGCAGAAAATGACAAGCGTGAGATACAACGCGGAGGATGGAGAGCGTGCGCCGGGTACGAATACAACGATAGCGGCGTATCCCAGTGCGAGAATCGTTCCCACAGCCGCCGAAAGATACGTTTCCCATAGCCGCATGAGACCCAGGCCATCGGTACACATTGCGATGAGCACGGACCCGAACAGCAGCGACGCGGGCAAAAGAAAATAGAGCACGCCGGCAAGGCGGCCAAATCCATTGGCCTCCAGGAGCGGCAAGAGTGCGAACCAGGACAGAAAGACCGTGCGATATTCGATCGTCGAGGCAAGGCTGAAATGGACCCGCGGCACCAGTTCGCCGCTCGTCTCGTCGTGCGGGATGTAGGAAATCAGGAAGGCATTGCCGACCCACCAGAGGTAGGCCACCAGGAACATCACAATGACCGTATCGAGCGAACTCGCCACAGCGCCCGGCCGGTCATGCGCGAGGGTCACGACCAGCACAACCCCGGTGAAAGCGAAGCCGGCAAGTCCACCCATGATCCCGACGTGCATATTCGCAGTGGCGTAGAGTTGCCATGGATAGGTTTTGCTTCGCGCCAAGCCACGACGGCCCAGGGCAAGCACCACAACGAGGCCAATCGCGGCTGCAAGTATGAAACCCAGGACCGTCCACATTTCGGTAGCTCCTCGCAGAGAATCACAGGAGTGGACGCCCAATGTATCCTTTTGTCTCAGTCCGAATTAACAAGAAAGAAGCCGCCGACGTCAGCGGCCTCCAGGTTTATTTGGTGAAATTACTTCGGCTGCGGAATGAATGTCTTACCGGTGGGTCCGGGTATCGGCCTATTTGCTGAAGCCGGCCATTTTGAATTGTCCATTTTCTTCAAACAGGACAACGTATTCGGTGAGCGTGCCCGTGGTATAAACACATTGATCGGCGGTTCTCGCACTTCCGCGAAATCCAGAAACAGACATCGCAGTCCTTATTCGATCACTTCGGTGGCGAGCAGCGACGGCGGTACGTCGAGCGTTCGGGACTACTGCGACGCGCCCAAACGCTTCAGTGTGTCCTTGCTTTCTTGAATGGCGCGATCAATTGCCAGCGCGCGTCGGCAGTCGGCGATCGCCTCCTCGCGCTTTCCGAGCGCCGCGTAGACGATGCCACGGTTATTGAAGGCGTCGGCGTGCTTCGGATTGATCTCGATCGCCATGGTGTAGTCGGCAATGGCGCGCTCGTTCTCGCCTTTGGCGAAGTAAACGATGCCGCGGTTGTAGTAGGCACGAGCGTCTTTCGGGTTGATCTCCACCGAAATGGTGTAGTCGGCAATGGCCCGATCGTTCTCGCCCTTGGCGTGGTAGACCATGCCGCGGTTGTAGTAGGCCCAAGGGTCTTTCGGGTTGATCTCGATCGCCATGGTGTGGTCGGCAATGGCGCGATCGTACTCGCCCTTGGCGTGGTAGGCGAAGCCGCGGTTGTAGTAGGCCCAAACGTCTTTCGGATTGATCTCGATCGCCATGGTGTAGTCGGCAATGGCGCGATCGTTCTCGCCCTTGGCATGATAGGCCATCCCGCGGGTGATGAAGGCGGTGGGGTGCTTCGGATTGATCTCGATCGCCATGGTGTAGTCGGCAATGGCGCGATCGTACTCGCCCTTGGCGCGGTAGACGATGCCGCGGTTGTAGTAGGCACGAGCGTCTTTCGGGTTGATCTCGATCGCCGTGGCGTAGTCGGCAATGGCGCGCTCGTTCTCGCCTTTGGCGTGGTAGACGATGCCGCGGCTGATGAAGGCTTTGGCGTGCTTCGGATTGATCTCGATCGCCATCGTGTAGTCGGCAATGGCGCGATCGTTCTCGCCCTTGGTGCGGTGGGCGCCGCCGCGGTTGTAGTAGGCCCAGGCCACATTCCCACCATGGCCAATGATTTCGCTGCAGGCCAGGATCTGGAGGTCTTGATCGCGATTTTGCGCGCAATCCTGTGACGTGTCGGCGACGGCTGCTGATGTGGCGCTGCCGATCAGACCTATCCAAATCAGTGCAGCTTTGCGCATGGCACGCCGTCCTTGCTGAGGCCGCCTCAAATTGGCAGCCTCCTTGGCATTAATTGGTGCGTTTCTCAGTAGTTTTTGAATTTGCAGACCCTGCAAAAGGCTCGGTTTTACTCAATTGGGACCATTCATTACCCCGCCTCAAATTGCCGGCCGGTAAAATAGATAGGTCCAATTTTAAAATGGAGAGTGCAATGTTCGCTACGCAGACCTTCACCGGCGCGATTGGCATGTCCGGGGACGCGTCCCCAAACGCAATTGTCTACCGGCCGGAAATGTCACAGAATGCGCCATGACTCGCGCTCGCTACCTTTGCACCACTGCGGTATCGCTCGCGGCCGTCTTGGCGGTGCTTCCCGCCAGTATTGTCCGCGCCGAGCCTGCCGCCAGCCCCGCAAAAACAGATGCGGCGGTCTGCGCGCGACCGGATTTTCGCGTCGTGCTCGACGTCGGCCATACCGCAAGATCGCCCGGCGCCAAAAGCGCGCGCGGCGTCGACGAATTTGAATTCAACCTGCGGCTCGCCCGGCAGATCGATCAGGCGCTCCGCGATGCCGGCTTTGCAAAGACCGTTCTCATGGTGACGGACGGGCGGGCGAACCCGAGCCTCTATGCACGTGTGGCCCGCGCCAACGCGCTCTCGGCAAACTTGCTGCTGTCCATCCACCACGACGCGGTGCCGGACCGCTTTGTTGAAAAATGGGAATACAACGGCAAGCGGGAAGGTTTCAGCGACCGGTTCAAGGGCCATTCGATCTTCGTCTCCGACGACAATCACGATCTCAAGGACAGCCTCCTGTTCGCCAGCACGCTCGGCCAACAGCTGAAGGCGCGCGGTTTGCAATACACGCCGCACTACACCGAGAAGTTCATGGGCCGGTGGCAGCACAAGCTCCTGGATGCCGATGCCGGCGTCTACCGCTACGACACGCTGTTCGTGCTGAAGCAAACGCAAATGCCCGCTGTCCTGCTGGAAGCAGGCTCGATCGTGAACCGCGACGAGGAACTGGTGTTGGCCTCGCCCGAGCGGCAGCAACTCATCAGCGCCGCGGTGGTGGATGCCGTCGACGGCTTCTGCGCGGCGCAACCGCACAAGCCCGCGCTGCAAATCGCGCAACGCGCGAAAGCCCCGCACGCGCTGTCGGCACATTCGCATCAACGCGGACGCAAGCGGACCGGCAGTGCCGCATCGGCAACGCAAGTCTCGCAGTCAAACTTCGATATCCATTAGCGCGTCACGGCGTGGGCTCGGCGCGCGGGCGGGCTTCAATCGAAACCGGCCGCAGTATTGACGCGTAAAGCGTCGTGTTCATGCGCCCGGCTTTTGTGCCAAGCATTTCGTTGCCGAGCAGACGATAGGCGTGCTCGGACGCGACGATGCTGTACGACTGCAAGGTTTCCAGTTCAATCGCTGTTGGCTCGTGAGCATTGGCGAAATGGGTCGACACCATGCCGAGCAGCAAACCATCACTGGTAAAGAACGGCGTGCTTTGAACCCCCCGGAATTCGGCTTCGCGCGCATCTTTCAGAAATGCGGCAAAGGCGGCATCCTTCTCCACATCGCGCACGACTACCGTCCTGCGAAGCCGGAGCGCACGGCCACAGGCGCAGTCGTCATTCTTGTTGACGCGTCGGAAGGCCATGAGAAAGCGCCCGGACAGGCCACGCTGCGCAACGATGGCCAGAGCATCGCCGATCGGCAACTGGACGTTGCCGTATTCCGCGCCGAGCAAGGCAATGGTGTCGTCGAGGATGGTGTCGATGACCTCCTCGAAGGCGCGCGCCGCATACAACCGCTTGCTCAGGGGTAATAGCACCGGGACAGACCCTCCAAATTCCGGCCACCAAGGTCAGTCCGGACAATCCGTCTTTTGATAAATTGTTCCGGCTGCCGGTCGCGTGTGCACCGGCGTCATAGCTGACTGCTTGCCCTCGCCGGCCACCTTCCATCGCGCGAGGACTCGCCCCATATTCGAGGTGCAATGGCCAAATCCCCCCCGAAAAAGCCGAAAGATCGGGCGAAACCGACACGCGCCAAGGCGGCGCGGCCGGATGACAAGCCGACGCCGGACGCGCTCGCCAACCTGCTCAATCCCGGCATCGGCCGCGGCACCGCGGGCATCGGCTCCGGGACCGGGCTCCAGCAGCCGCCGGACAATTCCTGGGACCGCCGCCGCGATTTCTCGGAGGCGCACAAGGCGCGCAAGTCCACGCCCAAGGAATTCAACGAAGCGCCGCAACGCGATTATTCGGCCTCGCCGATTACGGGGCTCGATCCGCAGCTGGCGCGGGAGTTGGGTCTCGGCGACGATGACGATGCTTCGTCACCCTCCCCTGCAGGGGGAGGGTCGCGCGCCGAAGGCGCGCGGGGTGGGGTGAGCGGCGCCGAAAAAGATTCACCCCCTCCCGCCGGCCTGCAGCCGGCGACCTCCCCCCTCCAGGGGGAGGTGAAGAAAGACGGAAAATATCGCCTGCCGCGCGCGGACCTGCCGACGGGCCCCGGTGGGCTGGCGTCGATGGGCGTCGCCGCCACCGCGGAATCACTTGAGAAGTTGCTACGCGAGGGCCGCCCGGAATTTTCCGCCGTGCCGTGGACGCCGCACCGCCCGCCGCGGCCGGAAAAATCCGAAGGCGGCAAGAAACTGGTCATCGCATCGGACTTCGAGCCGAAAGGCGACCAGCCGGAGGCGATCAGGGAACTGGTCGAGGGAGTCAAACGCACCGACCGCACGCAAGTGCTGCTCGGCGTCACCGGCTCGGGAAAAACCTTCACGATGGCGAAGGTGATCGAGGCAACGCAGCGCCCTGCCCTGATCCTCGCGCCCAACAAGACGCTGGCCGCGCAGCTCTATGGCGAGTTCAAGTCGTTCTTCCCCGACAACGCGGTGGAATATTTCGTCAGCTACTACGACTACTACCAGCCGGAAGCCTACGTTCCGCGCACCGACACCTATATCGAGAAGGAATCCTCGATCAACGAACAGATCGACCGCATGCGCCATTCGGCGACACGCGCGCTGCTCGAGCGCGACGACGTCATCATCGTCGCGTCGGTGTCCTGCATCTACGGCATCGGCTCGGTGGAAACCTATTCGGCAATGACATTCACGCTCAAACAGGGCGGCAAGATCGACCAGCGGCAACTGCTCGCCGACCTGGTGGCTCTGCAATACAAGCGCACGCAAGGCGATTTCTTCCGCGGCTCGTTCCGCGTGCGCGGCGACACCGTCGATATATTTCCGGCGCACTATGAAGACCGCGCCTGGCGCGTGCACCTGTTCGGCGACGAGATAGAAAAGATCGAGGAGATGGATCCGCTTACCGGCGCCAAGACCGACGAGCTGGAGTTCGTGAAGATCTACGCCAATTCGCACTACGTCACGCCACGCCCAACGCTCATTCAGGCGATGGCGGGCATCAAGCAGGAGTTGCGCGCGCGGCTCGACCAGCTCAATGCCGCCGGCCGCCTGCTCGAGGCGCAGCGGCTCGAGCAACGCACAACCTTCGACCTCGAAATGATGGAAGCCACCGGCAGCTGCGCCGGCATCGAGAACTATTCGCGCTATCTCACCGGCCGCAAACCGGGCGAGCCGCCGCCGACACTATTCGAATATGTGCCGGACAATGCGCTGGTCTTCGCCGACGAAAGCCATGTCACCATCCCGCAGCTCGGTGGCATGTTCCGCGGCGACTTCCGCCGCAAGGCGACACTCGCCGAATACGGATTCCGCCTGCCCTCCTGCATGGATAACCGTCCGCTGCGTTTCGAGGAATGGGACGCCATGCGCCCGCAGACGGTGGCGGTCTCGGCCACGCCCAGCCACTGGGAAATGAACGAGGCGCGCGGCGTTTTCGTCGAACAGGTCATCCGGCCGACCGGGCTGATCGACCCGCCGGTGGAGGTGCGGCCCGCGCGCACGCAGGTCGACGACCTCGTCGGCGAAGTGCGGCAGATGGCGGCGAAAGGCTTCCGCTCGCTCGTCACCGTGCTGACCAAGCGCATGGCCGAGGACCTCACCGAATACCTGCACGAACAGGGCATTCGCGTGCGCTACATGCACTCCGATATCGATACGCTGGAGCGCATCGAGATCATCCGCGACCTGCGGCTCGGCGCCTTTGACGCGCTGGTCGGCATCAACCTGCTGCGCGAAGGCCTCGACATTCCGGAATGCGCGCTGGTCGCCATTCTCGACGCCGACAAGGAAGGCTTCCTCCGCAGCGAAACCTCGCTGATTCAAACCATCGGCCGCGCCGCGCGCAATATCGACGGCAAGGTGATCCTTTATGCAGACAGCGTGACCGGCTCGATGCAGCGCGCGATCGAGGAGACCAACCGGCGGCGCGAGAAACAGGTCGAATACAACACCGCCAACGGCATCACGCCGGAAAGCGTGCGCAAGGGCATCTCGGATATTCTCAACAGCGTGTACGAGCGCGACCACGTGCTGATCGCAACCGGCACGGCCGGCGCCGGCGAATTCGCCGATGCCGCGACGATCGGGCACAATCTCGAAGCGGTCATTGCCGATCTGGAGACGCGCATGCGCGAAGCCGCGGCCGACCTCGACTTCGAGGAGGCCGCGCGCATGCGCGACGAGATCAAGCGCCTGCGCGCCACCGAGATGGCGGTGCTCGACAATCCCACCGCGCGCGATGTCATGGTGGCGCAGACCAAGGGGCTGCGCTCGAAAGGGCGAAGCCCGTCTTCCGTGGCGAAAGGGCGAAGCCCGTCTTCCGTAGAAAGACCGCACAAGCCCGCGCTCGACGAGATGGGAATCGGGTTGTCACACGAGGTGAAGCCCGCGCGCGCCGACAGCCCGCGCAGCAAGCTCGGCCGTCCAGGGATGCGGGGCGGGTTCAAGAATAGAGGGCGATGAACCCTTCCGCAGGGGCGCTAACGAAGACTATTTCGCGTCGGAAACCCAGCAGAGCGGATTGCGCGCGATACATTTGCCGCGGGCGTCATCCCGGTCCTTACCGGTCTCGGCGCAGGTGCGGTGGTTATTGATCGGACAGTTCACGTCGAACTTATAACCGGCGATGTTGCGCCAGGCGCGCTTGACCTTTTGCGTCAACGTTTCGTCCTTTTTTGCCTGTACCAGGATCACCGGCGTGCTCTCGGCGCGAGAAAACCCTGCCGGCGAGAAATGGCCGGCCACGGCCTGGCCGCTCGCCGCAATCAGGAAAACGCCTGTCGCCAATACGATGATATGACGCATCGCCCCTTCTCCTCAGCTGACATTGACCCCAGCAGCTAAACCAACGGGCGGACCGGGACAAGATCCGGATCCGACCTGACGTGTGTTAGCTGGCATTACGGCCGTAGTCGAGCGGACGCCCTATTTGCTCTGTGTCGTCGCCTCGTTGCCGTTCTTCTTGTCGCCTGAATCGCCCGCCGGCTCATGTTGCGGTTGGGTGCCAGTCGTCGACTCCGCCTCCGGCGCCTGCCCGGTCAACTCTCGGCCGCGCGTTTTCGCCCAGTCGAGCGGCGCCTCGGCTTTGCCGCTCGTCGGCACCTTGAGTGGAATGATGGCGACGATGGTTTTTTTCATCGGATCGAGCACCAGCACGTCCTTCGGCAGCTTGGCGTAGCCATATTGCTTGAGCGAGGGTTCGCGCTGGATCAGCGGCTCCGGCATGGCATCCACCGTCATTATGGCGGGCAGCGTATCGCCGACCTTCGGCTCGAACTTGTCCGGCGCTTTTTGCTCGGTGTTCTCGGTTTCGAGCGCATTCTGGATGGCCGTGCGCTGCTGATCGTTGAGCTGCAAGGGCGGGCGCTCCGCGTCGATCGTAATTTTATTGGGGTCGAGCGTCTTGTCCTGCGCCAGCGCGGGAATCGACATCAGCACCAGCGCGGTGGCCGCGCTGTACATCAGGGTTTTCATGACCGTTCTCCGGGTTCCCGGACATAACGGCTGAGAGGCGCGGGTGTTCCGCCCGTACGAAAATGAGTTGACAATATTCCTATAAGAACTCGATGCGGCCGCTTGCGTCGGTGCCCCGTACTCGCGCACTATGGCGTTGCCTGAGCCGTGGGGGCCAGCGGATGCCGGACGAAGGGCTGCGTCATCGCCTTTACGATCTTTACGCTGCCTATGCCGAGGGGCGGATCAACGACGCGCTCATATCCTTCGATGACGAAGTCACGATGACCAGCCACGCGCCGGTCGATGTTTTTCCCTATCTCGGGCGCCAGCAAGGCAAGACGGCCATCGCAGCAACAATGCGCGCGGCGCATTCCAATTTTGAATATCTCAGCTACACGCCGGTCTTCATGGTGACAGAAAAGGAAACCGCCGCCGCCATTGTGCTGGCACGGCTACGCCAACGTACAACCAATCGCATCATCCAGCTATTCGTCGCCGACTTCTTCCGGCTCGAAAACGGCCGCATTGTCGAATTGCAGGAGTTCATGGATTCGTTCGACGCCGTCCAGCAGGTGCTGGGGCGCGAGATCGCTCTGGCGCCGGACAAGCGCTAGCGCGGGATTGCTAGTATCGATGCCGGTGGCGGCGGGCGGAATACGCGTAAGCGGACGGCCGGTCGTCGAAGGGATAGTGGTAGACATAACCGTCCCAGGCATAGAGACAGTAATAGCCGGCATAGGCGCAGCGATCGCGCCAGTTTGAATAATACCACGCCGACCTGGCATGCCGACGCAGGCCCGGCCCGAGATCTGCGGCATCCGACGAAACGCAGGTGCCGACGAAAGCAGCCGCTGCAACGGCCGCCGCGAAAATCAGTCGTCCAGAAACACGCATCATCAATGGCCCATGCATGATTTTGAGCGTGCAGTGTCGCCACAAAGGGCCACCCGCTGGCAAATCAAAACGGCCGGATTGGTTAAGCAACGGCGATGGAGTTTGCTTAACTGTTTTTGTCGCTTAGGCCACATCAGACGACTCGCGGTCGCCTCCCAGGGCCGCGTACAGGCATGCAGGCCCCGTCTCGTCCGGCATAGGATTGTGAAAGTAGTTTCACACAGGCGTTGCACAGGTGGGGTCATTTCGGGCAAATAGCCAAGTCGCTTCGACCCTTGTCGCTTCGACCCTTGTCGCTTTGACCCTTGCCGCTTCGCCCCGAGCCGTTTCGCCGGTCCGGGCCCGCGCGGCGCAGATCCGACAACACAGTCTGGAACGCCTTGTATGACTGCTTCGATGCCCAAGTCCCGTACGAAAGTTACCACCGCGCGTTTGGTGGTCCTCGCTGTCGCCGCGCTGGCGCTCGCCGCCTGCGAAACCGACGGAACTGGCCCGACGGCAGCCGGTGCGCCCAAGGCGGAAGTGGCCTCTGCCAAGCCGGACGCAGCCGGAGCCAGAACAGAGGCCTCCAAGCCGGAGGCAAAACCGCAGGCGCCAAAAGCCGCGGAGCCGGTCGCTGACAGCGAGCCGATGACGCATGCGCGCGCGGCGCGGGAATGCTGGATGAAGACCGAAAAGAGCAGTGCGCATGCCGATATCGACAAGCGCGCCGACCTCGTCAACAAGTGCATCGACGAGAGAATGAAAGCGTCAGGCGCTCCGGCGCCCAAGACCTGATGCTTTATCCCTGAAAGTCCACTCTCCCCATTGTCCCCCCATTATCTCCACTTGCGTCGGCGAGCGCGCGGGTTAGCATCCGGCAATTCCAGAGCTTCAGGAGGACGTCATGGCTAAAGGTCAGATGCGGGTCCCGAAGGAAAAGAAAAAACCCAAGGCCGACAAGGACAAGCCCAAGCAGCTGTCGGCCTACAAGCTGTCACAGATGCAAGGCTCGTCCGGCAGCCCCTACAGCAACCCGCCCGGCAAGAAATCCTGACAGTCAGTGCAGGCCGGTACCCTTCTTCGAGTCCTCCGGTAATTCCTGCACCTGCTTGGCCATTTCCAGGCAGGTCAACAGCTCAACATAGCTCGGCGCCCTGTCGAGGGACGCGAAGCCCGCGCATTGCGCGCGCTGCGCCGTGCTGTAATGCGTCCACTCCTGCTCGAGCTTGGTGCGGGCGTCGGTCTCGTCGCGCTGACAGGACGAGGCATCGCGTCCAGGCAACGTGCCGGCGGCCGCGGCGGGCCGGCAGGTGCGCTCGATATTGAATTTCGGCACAGCGTCGGCCGCCATAAGGACATGCGACGCCAGAATGATCGGCAAAAGTGCGGGCATGGCCGTTGCTCCGGTTGCCCCGCCTCCCCCTCAGTAAATTCAGAATACCGCGAAACGTTCGATTTCAGCCGGTAAACGGGTAGCGCGGCACATGAACCTTTTCCCGCCCCGGGCCGACCAATAGTGGATCACAGGGGGATCGTGTCGTGCTGAAACGCTTCGTCTTCGCCTTCATCAAATTTGTGGGGCTGGTCATTCCGGCCGCATTTGGATTGGCACTTTTGGCCGCGTCCGTCGCACATCCGGAGCCGGCCCAGCCGGGCTGCGACCGCAACATCGCCAATGCGACGGCCGGTCTCGCGACGCTACAGGCGAGGCTCAAAGGGCTCGGCGCCAGCAGCGGACCCGAGATATGCAACGTCACGCGGCTTTATTTCCTCGAACTGGTCAAGGCGCGCGCTGTTGTCGCGCTTTGCAAGAACGGACCCGAGCGCGACCGCGATCTGGGCCGATTTGACGCCGATGTGGAACAAACCAACGAGGCCATTGCTGCGCGTTGCAGCTGACATCATTTGGTGCAGGGGTTTTGTCCAAGATTTCATCCAAGATTCATCCCTTGGCGCTCCACAGCTTTGCCAAAGTTCCATGCCATAGCGCAACCAATGCTTAACCGGTTCGCGCTGAGATCGCGCGGCAAGAACTACAGCCGGGATGCACCATCTCGGGGGAGATATTCGCGAATGCGAGCAAGCGCACCCTGCGCATTGTGGATGATCGGCATGCTTGTGCTCGCCCGGCCGCCGGCGTTTGCGCAGGATGCCGAACAAGCCGCGGAGACAGCCGGCGCGGAGCTTGCACCTGAAGCGCCGCTCACGCCGGAAGAAAGCGCGTTGCTTGGCAATGTGCTGGTTTTCGATCCCGCCGCGCTCGCAACGCCGCCCAAGAAGCCGCTGCGTTTGCCCGGCACATCCGACAAAAGTTACGAGATCAAGCGCACCGAGAAACCGGATGGTTCAAGCACGATCGTTGTGAAGCAACCGCTGCCGACCGGATGGGACAACTCCGTCGGTGCCGATCTTGCGCCTTCGAACACGGGCGCGAGCGCCGCCTACGATCGCCCACTGACGAGAACGCGCGAAGACTTCGGTACTGGCGCCGCCTGGGCCTCGGTTGGCGTGGCGAACATTGCCAGCGTGGATGCGCGTCTCGATCCTAAGAATGAGCAAGGCAAATTGGGCGGCACACTCAAGCATTCGATTCCCTTCGGCGGACGTTTTGCGGTGACCGTTCAGGACACCTATTCGGTCACCGAAACGATGGCCCAACCGACAGGGCCGACCGATATGCCGCTGATGGCGCTGCCGGCCAATCCGACTCCGCTGACCCCCCAGGTCTTCGGAAACGAAAAGGCGGTCAAGTTCAACATTCTCCCGACCGGCACGACGCTGGGGGCCGGGGTGACAACCGCCAGCAATGACCCGGTGACCCACAACACCCTGCGTGCCGAACAGAAGCTTTATGGACCGCTGCAGGTGACGACCGCCGTCACTGACTTCGGCCAGACCACCAGCAACAAGAGCATTACCGCCGGCTTCAAGCTCCATTGGTAGTCCGCGAGCCGCACGCCGCCTTGCAAAAGCCGGTGCATAACTAGGTACCCGGCCGCCCCGGTACGCAAAGTTCCCTTAACCCGCCCCGTCCCTGCCCCACGGCCGCCCAAGTCGCATGCGGCAATCGGTCCGCGAGTGGGAGCTTATGCGCAAATTCCTTTGCGCTTTGGAGGACTTGAACATGACGGCCATCAGACCAGATCGGCTTGGTGCGGACAGGATTCCGGAAAAGACCGGTCCGGAGGCGTTTGCCCCGAACCGGAAATCACCGGAGAGGCTGAGCGAAGTCGACCAGGCGGCGGCGACGGCGTTCGAGGGGGAGATTCGTGAATTCGTGCGGCGTGACGTCGCGTTTTTGCGGCGTCATCAACGCAATAACGAAACTGAGCAGGCGCCCGAACCGATCGTCGACAATCTGAATGTGCTGATCCGCCGCGTGTCGGGCGCGTCGATGGAAGAAATCGATCGGGTGATTCTCGAACTTCAGGGCGTGCGCGAAATGCTGCGCAGCGAAGGCGAACGCGTCGGCCGCGAAATCGCCGGCTACGCGAGCCTGAGCCACGCAGCAATGACGGCGATGAAAGTAATCGGCGATAGCCTTACGCAGTGGAAAAACGCGCCGAGCCATTCGGGCGACCGTCCGGCGGTCTGACGTCAACGACATAAAATGCCATCGCCGGACGAACCGGCGATGGCTAAATGTCTATGACGTGATTTGTCCGACGACGGTCCGGGTTGCCGGTTCGACCAGCAGGACCTTGTCCTTCGCCTTCACGAAATAAAGACTCGCAACACCGTCGATGCCGCGCACGCTTTCGGGCAACGGATGCATGCCGTTGCGCGCCTGGTCCGGCGACAATTCGCTCGCCGGCTTGAGTGTGTCTGCATCCGCAACCGGCTGCGCTTTATCGGCCATCACCGCATCATAAATCTGCTTGCGCTGCTGGTCGCTGAGCGGCAACGGAATGGCCATCGTCGGCACGCGATCAAGCGTGTCATTCCGCTTGGAAAACTTTGCGGGAATGGTCTGGCCGACCGAGCCGATCGGTCCGGATGGCGGCGGTTCGGCCGATGCATTTCCGCTGCCCGATGACGGTTGTAGTCCTGCGTTTGCGTCGCGGCCGCCTGCGCCGGTCGTCGCGGTTGCAGCGTCACCGGTCGACGGCTGTTTGGAGATCGGCGCCATCAAGGCCGCGCGGGCTTCTTCCGGCGTGGGTAAATTGACGGCGTCGTTCGATTGCGACGGAGGATGCGCCGCCATGCCGGTGTTGATCTGGCCCGTATTGGGGACCAGGCCCGGATTGGTGGCATCCTGGGCGTGGCCTGAAACGCTCATGGACGGAAGGGCAAGGACCGCGGCGGCCGCAGACCCAAGGGCGAGCAAATATCTCTTTTTCATAGGTGGCCTCCTTCGGCTGTTGGGGACAACAACCGAGAGGCACCAGAGGTTGCATGAACACAGTGTTCAGGATCCGGCGGCTACTCCCTCACGCATGCAAATCCACTGCCCGCAGCTGGCGGACAGCAATTCCATACACGGCGGATGAGCTCAGCTGGCGGCGGCGACTTTGGCCTTGGGGGCGGCCTTGCGCGGCAGCGGATAGTCGGCGCTGTCATAAAGCTGCCGGATACCGTTGCCGTCGAAACGCTTCTCTTCCACTTCGAGATAGGCGCCTAACAGCAATTCCGGCGGCAATTCCTCAATAGCGAAACGGATAGCTTCCGCAGCCGTCGGAAAGCGTTTGTAGCCGATAGGCCGGCGGGACTTGCGGCTGCGGCTGGGAAATAATTCAGAAGGCGCACGGTAGTTGATCATCGACATAATCAGAAGCTCCTCGAGCACTAATATGGCCCTTGGGAGCGAGAAAATCCAGCACCTACCTGTGCGCGCATAACAGCCCGGCAGCCGCAAGGTAAACGCGTGGTAGCAAAAAGTATGACCCGGCGCGCATTGCGCCGGGTCATTGTCAGTCGTTGGGCCGCGTTATTCGACCAATTCTTCGACGACCTGGCTCGTTGACGGGTCAATCAGGACAACGCGGTCGTTTACCACCATGTATTTATATGACCTGATCGCGGGCACCTCCACTGCGACGTCTTGCGGCACTGCGTAGAGTTGGACGCTTTCCGGCACGCGGGTACCAACGCGATATTCCACGGTCGGCCGTGCCGGGCTCACGCGCTCACGCACGATGGTGCGATAGATCGTACGCCGCTGCACCGGGCTCAATTGCAGAGGTTCAGTGGTCACGACTGTCCGTGACTCCACCGGCTCGCGGGTGATGACCGTGGTTTGCGCGCTCGCGGCAGTCGCGCTTGCAAGCAGCGTGGCCACAATCGCGGCATGGCGAAAATATGTCATAAGTTCCTCCTGCTGATTTCAGTCCAACCCAGCAAACGCAAGGTCGCGCGCAAGTGTTCCGCCCCGAGCCGCGATTTAGCCCTTCACAAATTCAATCATCGTGTGTGCGGCGGCTCGCCCATTAATCTCATTTTTGCCCGCAGCACCTCGATGCGCTGTTCTGCCTCCGCCTTCGTCAAATCTGGTTTGAAGGCCTCTGGCTCGTAGGCGTCGAATGCGAGTCTGCGGAGCAGCGCCGCTTGTTCGGCGCTCATCAGGGCGACGGCCATGGATGCGTTTGGCATGTCATCATAATGATGCACGATCGATCTGGTTCCGCGCTCAATATGGCGCGACTGCCGTCGTGGGCCAGGTGAAACTCAAGGCGCACGATCGGTGAGTGTTACGACGCCTGTGCCGCCAACACCGGCCGCAGTACCAGCGTGACCGGCAGCGTCACAAGCACAAGCGCCGCAACAACGATCAGTGCTGTCGGAACGCCGACGGCGTCACCGAGCAGACCGTAGATCGCCGGCGATACCGCGCCCGCGCCAATCGTGCCCGTATAGAAAATGCTGAACGCGCGCTGGCGCCTGGCCGGTTCGACCAGATCGGGGACTGAACCGTACAGCACCGACGACGTCCCGTTGAGCGCGACGCCAACGATCGGCAGCAAGACGAGTGCGGCCTCGAGCGGCAGCGGGAGCAACGCCACGATGCCAAGCGCGGTCACCGCTTCTGTCAGCCACACCGTCGCAACGACGCCAATGCGGGCGCCGATGAAGGCACATACCAGCTTTCCGGCGGCGCCGCCCGCAAACACCAAAGTGAGCGCGAGGCCGACGGTCTGCAGGCTGGCGCCCTTTGCGGTGAGCACAAAAGGCAGAAATGTCAGGAATGCCATGCGCGTGGCGCTGTCGATGACACCAATCGAGAGCAGCAAAGGAAAACCGTAGGCGCGGGCAACCCCGTGTCGATGCGCCTTACCGTCACTCTTGCGCGGGGTGGCTGAGTCGCGATCGGTCAAACGCGGTATCGCAATGAATATCGCGACCGCCGCGACCGCACCCAGGCTGCCAAGCAGCATCAGTGCCTGACGCCATGGTAACACGACGAACAACAAGGCCGCCGCCGCCGGCAAAGTCATCTTCCCGATATCGCCGGCAAAATTATATGTACCGAGCGCCTTCAGCGAGCGCGACCCGGCAAAAGCATGAGCAATGAGTGAGGACGCCAGCGGATGCTGTGTGCTGGCGCCCAGACCGCCGATAAACAAGGCGACCACCAGCGTGATCACGCCGCTGCTCAAGCCTGCGAAAACGTAACCAAGACCCGCAAGCGCCGTACCGAGGGCGAGCACCGTCGCTGTTCCGAACCGTTCCGCCAGGAACCCAGCCGGAATCTGGAAGCCGGCCAATGTGCCGGAAAATACCGTCTTCATCAGGCCAAGCGCGGCAAAGCCCAGCCCGAACTCGGCTTGCCAGATCGGCAACATCACGTAGACCAGATCGGTATAGCCGTCGTGCAGCGCATGCGCGCCGCAAGCCACGCCAAGCGCTCGAGTCTCTTCTTTTTTAGTGCCGATAGCAGCTGCAGTCATGGCGTCCCTGGACGACGTTCGACGAACGTGGTGCTGATGAACGATATCACGGGTTCGCCGTGCTGGTTGATCCCGATCGAGCGGATGCTGAGCAGGCCGACATCAGGGCGGCTCTCCGAGATTCTCGCCGCGATGATTTCGCTCGTATAGTCGATCGTATCATCGACGTAGACCGGCTTCATCCATTTCAGCTCGCGAAAGCCGAGCGCCGGTCCCATCGCGGCGACCGGCTCGCCACGGGCGCGCGCTGCATCCATCATGCGCCGGCGCGCGTCGACCATCAGCCGCATCCAGACCACCGCAGTGTGCCAGCCGGACGCGCAAAGGGCACCGAAATGGGAGCGTTCTGCTGCACTTTCATCCAGGTGGAAGGGCTGCGGATCAAATCGCGCGGCAAAGGTCTTGATCTCATCCGCCTTGAAGGTGTGCCGACCAACCGGAATACGTTCACCGACCGCAATGTCTTCGAAATATTTCATGCGCCCGCGTTCCCTTCGCGCCGCGTAATCATCAACGGGCTGGTGAGTGTGGTCAGCACCACGTCTCGCTCGTCGAGCATTTCGAACAGGCATTTCACGAATCCGAAATCCGGGCGACTTTTGGGAGCACGCGTTTCCAGCACGGTCGCACGCACGCGGACCTGGGTATTCGGCCGCAAGGGCTTGAGCCAGCGCACTTCATCGACGCCAGGCGCGCCCATCGAATGGGAATGGTTGACGAAGCCGTCGGCAATGATCCGCATGAGCAGGCAGCAACTGTGCCAGCCCGATGCACCCAATCCGCCCAGTATTGTTGCGCCAGCCGCAACCTCATCCAGGTGCATCGGCTGCGGGTCGAATTCGGCCGCAAAGGCGATAATTTCCTCGCGCGTCACCAGTCGCGGGCCATGAATGGTGACCTCGCCCGGCTTGAAATCTTCCCAGTAGCGCTTCGCGCTCATGCGCGCGTATCATCCGTGAAAGCGGATGCGCACTCAATACATGTGAAAGACGGCAAGGTATGCGGGTTCCGCAGGCTTCAACACGTCGCTCGAACTGGCCGGCTCAGTGGCTCAGGTCGCGAACCTGAAATGCATCACGTCGCCGTCGGCGACCACGTAGTCCTTGCCTTCGAGGCGCATCTTGCCGGCCTCTTTTGCGCCGGTCTCGCCATTGTTCGCAATGAAATCGTTGTAGCCGATGGTTTCCGAGCGGATAAATCCGCGCTCGAAATCCGAGTGGATCACGCCCGCCGCCTGCGGTGCCTTGGTGCCCTGGGTAATCGTCCAGGCTCGCGCTTCTTTCGGGCCGACCGTGAAATAGGTCACCAAATGCAGCAACTCGTATCCGGCGCGCACCAGACGATCGAGCCCGGTTTCCTTGAGGCCAACCGCCTCGAGATATTCCGCGCGTTCTTCCGGCGGCAACGTCGCTATTTCAGATTCGATCTTGGCCGAAATCACGACCGCGACCGCGCCCTCGGCCTTGGCTCGCTCTTCGACCTTGCGGGAAAACGCGTTGCCCGTTGCGGCGGAGGCTTCTTCGACATTGCACGCATAAAGCACCGGTGCTGATGTCAACAGACCCAGGGAGTGGAACAGCTTTTCTTCCTCCATCTTGCGCTCGACCATGCGTGCGGGCTTGCCCTCGCGCAGCAAGACAAGTGAGCGCTTGACCAGATCAAGCATTTCCTTGGCTTGCTTGGCGTCTTCGCCGGTGCCCTTGGCCTTTTTCTCGAGGTTGTCGACGCGCTTTTCCAGGCTGTCGAGGTCGGCCAGCATCAGTTCTGTTTCGATGGTTTCGATGTCCGCAATCGGATCGATCTTGCCTTCTACATGGGTGACGTCGCTGTCCTCGAAACAACGCACCACATGCACGATCGCGTCCACCTCGCGGATCGTGGCCAGAAACTGGTTGCCGAGCCCCTCGCCCTTGGAGGCACCGCGCACCAGGCCTGCGATATCGACGAATGTGATCCGCGTCGGAACGATCTGTTCCGATTTGCCCAGCACCGCCAGTTTGTCCAGGCGCGGATCGGGCACGGCGATCTCACCGACATTCGGCTCGATGGTGCAAAAAGGGTAGTTGGCCGCCTGCGCAGCCGCTGTCTGCGTCAGTGCATTGAAGAGCGTCGACTTGCCGACATTCGGCAAGCCAACGATGCCGCATTTGAATCCCATGGCTGTGTTGTCTCGTTACTTACATCGCTAATCGGAGCCAGCCGGCTCGTCGTCCTCGCCGAACCCCTTGGCGGCCATGGCGAGATGGACCTTGTTCTGAAAAGTTGAATCCTTGCCTTCAATCAACAGTGCGGCGTTTTCAGCGACGATCTCGCATAACGCTTCCACCCAGGGCCATTCGCTTTTTGCAAAATCCTGCAACACGTAGTGTTCCATCAGGTTCTTGTCGCCAGGATGGCCAACGCCAAATCGCACGCGTCGATAATCATTCCCGATATGATCGGAGATCGAGCGCAAGCCGTTATGGCCGGCATTGCCGCCGCCAACCTTCAGCCGGATTTTCCCCGGGGGCAGTTCAACCTCGTCGTGGAACACGACGACGCTGGCCGGCTCCAGCTTGTAGAAATTCGCAGCCTCTGCCACCGCCCGTCCTGACTCGTTCATGAAGGTACCGGGCAAAAGCAGCTGGACCCGCTCTCCCGCAATATTGCCTTCGACGGCAACGCCTTGAAACCGCCGCCGCCACGGGGAGATGTCGAATCGACGGGCGATCGCCTGGACCGCCATGAAACCAATATTGTGGCGGTTGCCGATATAGCGCGAACCGGGATTGCCGAGACCGACGAAAAGCAGCATGGCGTCAACGGCGCTGTCTTAGAGTTTGCGCACGATCTTTTCCGAAAACCGGGATGCGATTTTCGGAATCGGGCGCTTTGCCGAATTCGCAAACACTGGCGAGGAGGCTTACGCGCCTCCTCACTTCTTGTCGGACTTCGCCGGCGCGGCAGCGGCGGCCGGTGCAGCACCGCCCGCGGCGGGAGCAGCACCTGGCGCGGCGCCAGGAGCAGCTCCTGGTGCAGCACCTTCAGCCGGAGCAGCAGCAGCGGCAGCAGCAGCGGCAGCAGCCGCAGCAGCAGCTTCAGCGGCAGCCTTCATTTCTTCCGCATAGCCTGACGGCGGCACGACGGTGACCAGCGTCATGTCTGGACGCCCGATCACGCGCACATTGGGCGGCAGCGTTACGTCGGTGAGGTGCTTCGAGTGATTGATGTCGAGGCTGGAAATATCGACATCGATTGATTCCGGAATTGATTCCGCCGGGCACATCACGTCCACGGTATGCGTGACGATGTTGACCGCGCCACCGCGTTTGACGCCAGGCGATTGGTCGGCATTGAGCACATGCACCGCGACTTTCACGCGGATCGTGGCGCCCTCGGCCACGCGAAGGAAGTCCACATGCATCGGCAGATCCTTGATCGCGTCGAGCTGGAAGTCGCGCGGGATCACCCGGTGCTTGGTGCCGTCCACATCGAGATTGTAAAGCGTGGTGAGGAAGCGCCCGGCATAGATACGCTGGCGCAATTCGTCATGGTCGAGCGTGACCATCAGCGGGGGTTTGTTCTCTCCGTAAATCACGCCCGGCACTCGGCCGGAGCGACGTGCAGCCCGAGCGGCCCCCTTGCCGCCTTTCGGACGTGCCGTCGCCTTCAATTCCTGGACGGTCGCCATCTTGAATTCCTCATCTAAACCAATGGAAAAGGCGGCATTTTCGGCCGCCTGCGTGCGCGGCATGCCTCCAGGGGTGCCGGGGGCCGCGAACGGGGCGGGTTATAGCGGCGGGGGCCGGAAAGGGCAAGAAAGCCTATGACGGCGTTTCCGGGGCGCCACTATCAAGCCACGCCCCGGATTCCGTTATCCGCCAAGTGCCGGTGGAAAAACCGGATTTAGTTGCGCACGCAGTGTCCGTGCGGACCCCGGTGCCAACCGCGGCCGCAGCCACCGGCCACGGTGGTCACCTGATCAATCGATTGCTTGGCGCCCTTCAGTGATGCCGCGGGCATGGCCTGGGCGCCGAACGCGACAAAGGTAAACAGGGCGGCAACCGCCGCCAGCAAAGCGAGCTCCTTGTGCATGTCAATTTCCCCCAATCATCGCCCCGGGCGCGACAATACCATCTTTAAATTCGGTTGGAACCGAAAGCCCGACCCAATCGCATAAAGAAAAAATAACCAGGTTGTCTTCGAACTACTCTTTCGACGGACCAGCGGTTTTCTTGGCCGATTTTTCGCCTTTGGCCTCCAGCGCCGCGATGCGTGCCTTCAGAGCTTCATTTTCTTCACGTGCCAGCCGGGCCATTTCCTTGACCGCTTCGAATTCTTCGCGCTGGACCACATCAAGATCGCGCAGGATGCGTTCAGCCTGGCTGCGAAAAAGAGTGTCAAATTCGCGCCGCACGCCTTGTGCCACGCCGGCGGCGTCGTTCATCAAACGCGCCATCTCGTCGAAAATGCGATTGCTGGTCTGGGTCATGGTTCGTCTCCGCCGCCGTCAACCGTGCTCTTGTCCGATCTCGTATCAGAACCGGTTCCGACTATCCTGGGCCGTACGTTAACAATGGCGGTGGGGTCATCCCGCCGCAAGGCCCGGCATGCTACCACAATCCGGCGCCGTACTGCGCGAATCGGACATGACAATGCCTGTGCTCGTCATCCCCTACCCGGCTTTTGATCCGGTGCTGGTGCACCTCGGCCCGTTCGCGATCCGCTGGTACGCCCTCGCGTACATCTTCGGCATCCTGATCGGCTGGGCCTACGCCCGCTACCTTGTTCAATCGAAGAATCTCTGGGGTGGAAAAGTAACGATGACCATCACGGACGTCGATGATTTCATATTGTGGGTGACGGTTGGCATTATCCTTGGCGGCCGCACGGGGTATGTGCTGTTTTACAACCTGCCGCATTTTGCTTCACACCCCGCGGAAATCCTGCAGCTTTGGAATGGCGGCATGTCATTTCATGGCGGCTTCGCAGGTTGCGTTGCCGCAGTCGTGCTGTTCGCCTACAAGCGCGGCATCCCGATTTTTTCACTCGGTGACATCACGTGCGCTGTTGCACCGGTCGGTGTATTCCTCGGCCGCATCGCGAATTTCATCAATGGCGAGCTTTGGGGCCGATCGGCGGACGTACCCTGGGCGATGATATTTCCAGGCGGCGGCCCGCTGCCGCGGCACCCGAGCCAACTTTACGAAGCCGCGCTGGAGGGACTGTTGCTGCTTGTGGTGCTTGCGCTATTGATACGCGCCGGCGCGCTCAAGCGGCCCGGCGTGATCATCGGCAGCTTTGCCGTCTGCTATTCAGCGGCACGGACATTTTGTGAATTCTTTCGCGAGCCGGACGTTCAACTCGGTTTCCTGTGGGGCGGTGCCACGATGGGCCAATTACTGTCGGTACCACTGTTTCTCACCGGTGTCGGATTCATCGTCTACGCACTGAAGCATAGGCCGCTTCGGAGCCGCTAGTGCACGGGCGCTTCCCGCTGGAAAGCGAAATTCGGCGCCGCATTGCAGTGGCGGGACCGATGCCAGTTGCCGAGTACATGGCGCTGTGCCTGTTCGATCACGAACATGGCTACTACACCACGCGCGACCCGTTCGGCGCGCGCGGTGATTTCATCACCGCGCCTGAAGTCAGCCAGATGTTCGGCGAACTGATTGGCCTCTGGATGTCGGCGGTCTGGAAGCAGATGGGCGCGCCCGAGAACGTGCGACTGATCGAACTTGGCCCGGGCCGCGGCACCTTGATGCAGGATGCACTGCGCGCGATTCAAATCGTGCCGGATTTCCGCGCGGCAATTGTCGTCCATCTCGTCGAGGCCAGCCCGCTCCTGCAAGCCCAACAGGAAGCAGCACTGGAAGGCGCCGGCGTGCCGATGTTCTGGCATCCCACCCTTGCCGAAGTGCCAAAAGGCCCCGCAATCGTGATTGCCAACGAATTTTTCGATGCACTGCCGGTCAATCAAGCGATAAAAACGGATCGCGGGTGGCACGAGCGTCGGATCGAAATTGACGATTCTGATCAACTCGCCTTCACCGTCGCACCGGAACCCATTCCGTTTTTCCAGTCATTGCTGCCGCCCGGGCTGCGCGAGGCACGCGCAGGTGCAATCTTCGAATGGCGAAGCGACAATGAAGCGGTGGAGATGGGCCGGCGCGTCGCCGACGGCCGCGGCGCCGCGCTCGTGATCGATTACGGCCACACCGAAAGCGGCCTCGGCGAGACCTTCCAGGCGGTCGGCCAACATGCTTTCGCCGACCCGCTGACAAACCCTGGCAATCTCGACCTCACCGCTCATGTAGATTTTCAGGCGTTGATGCGGGCGGTCGAGGCCATGGGTGTTGCGAGCTTCGGCCCTATTGACCAATCGCAATTTCTGCGGCGGCTCGGGATCGAGCAACGCGCGGCCTCTCTCAAGGCCAAGGCCGCGCACGCTGCTGATATTGATCAGGCACTCGCGCGCCTGATCGGCCACGACCGCACTGCAATGGGCGAATTATTTAAGGTTGTTGGGTTCGCTCATCCATCCATCGGCGTGCCGCCCGGTTTCGAAGCCGGATGAGCTAGCCGCGCGCCTTTGCGCACATTATCTATTGACCGACTGGGATCCGATTTAACGTCTCCACGGTGACCGATGCTGCAGGCTACTTCACTCGCCACGGCACCACGTTTACGGCATGCGTTTTTCACGCGGTCCGGCGGCGTATCACAGGGCTGTCTATGCCTCGCTGAACGGCGGCGTCGGCTCCAGCGACGCCCCCGACAAGGTTGCCGAAAACCGTGCCCGCATGGCGGCCGCACTCGGCGTAAGCGCAGACCGATTGCTCACGCCCTATCAGATTCATTCGCCTGACGTCGTTGTCGCAGACGAGCCGTGGACACACGACAACCGCCCACGCGCCGATGCCGTCGTCACGCGCCTGCCTCGTCTTGCGATCGGGGTCTCGACGGCAGACTGTGGACCTTTACTTTTCGCCGACAGCGAGGCCGGCGTGATCGGCGCTGCGCATGCCGGCTGGCGCGGCGCGCTCACCGGTGTGATCGAAGCAACCGTAGCGGCCATGGAGCGCCTCGGCGCCGACCGCAGCAACATTGCTGCCGCACTTGGTCCTACCATTCGGCAACAGAATTACGAAGTCGGACCCGAATTCGTTGAACGTTTCCTTGCTGCCGATCGATCCAATTCGCGCTACTTCAGACCGTCGGACCGCGCCGGCCATGCCATGTTCGATCTGACCGGTTACATTGCCGAGCGCGTTCAGCGCGCCGGCATCGAACAGTTCGAGGACCTTGGCTTGTGCACTTATGCGGAGCCGGATCGATTCTTCAGCTATCGACGCACAACGCGCAGCGGCGAACCCGATTATGGTCGGCACATAAACGCCATTGCGCTTGTCGATTGATGCACTGTCGCAATTGCCACGCCGCTTTGCACGGCTGGACTCTACGACCATCCTTGCCATTAACCTTCGGGCTGGCCGAAGGAACTTGAAGACCAAAAACAAGGCCGCAGGGGTGTCTATGGAGTGGCGTGGCCGCTGTCGAGCGACAGGCACGGCGTGCTTTGTCAAAAGCTCAGGTAGCCTGTTGGCAGCAACCTGCGCGCTGATGCTCGCTGGTTGCAATCCGGACAATCGGGCCGTGTCCGCGGCGCAACCCCGCGGCGCGACCGTTGCATTTGAATCCGTCGACGGACTGCCGCCCGGACAATTCCGCAAACTCGTGCAAGATCTCAACGATGAAGCGCAATCGCGCCGTCTTGCGGTGACCTCGCGCGAACAGACCTTCCGCCTACAGGGTGCGCGGCTATCTCGCAATCAAACTGACGAAACATCAAACCACTATCACATGGGTGTGGGACGTCTTCGATCAGGATGAACAGCGTGCCTTGCGCATCAGCGGCGAGGAAACGGCGAAGGGCCGGCATCGTGACGCGTGGGCTGCAGCCGACGATGCCGTATTGGGCCGGATCGCCCACGCGAGCATGGAACAGCTCGCCGCCTTTCTGACGTCGCCTGAGGTCGCGCCCGGCTCGGCGCCGTTTCCGACCGAGCCTCAGGTGGCTATGACCAATCCGGGCAAATCATCGCCCGAGGCAGCCGGGATATTCCGCATTTCGCATGGACAGGCGGACCCGGCTTCAACGGGTGCCGCCGATGGCGCCCCCGACGACCGAGAGGACGGCCCGGTGCCGCTTCCAAGCCACCACCCGGCTAAGACGACATCGGCTCAGGACACCCTGACGATGGCGGCCAGGAGCCGCTAAAGGGGCATTCATCCTGTTGGTGAAAGCTCCGGACAAACATTTGCACCCGTATTGCCGGCCATAGCCTGCCTTGTTATGACCACGCCGCCGTGGCGCGAGTGAGGGCGAGGATTTCTGGATGGCGGGCAAGAATGGAGCGATCAAGCTCGTTGCCGGCAATTCCAATCCTGCGCTGGCCCAGCAGATCGCCGAGTACCTCAAGACACCGCTGACCAAAGCGGTGGTTCGACGCTTCGCCGACATGGAAGTGTTCGTCGAAATCCAGGAAAATGTGCGCGGAGCGGATTGTTTCGTCATCCAGTCCACATCGTTTCCCGCCAACGACCATCTGATGGAATTGCTGATCATCATGGATGCGTTGCGCCGCTCGTCCGCGCGCCGCATCACCGCTGTGATTCCCTACTACGGCTATGCCCGGCAGGATCGCAAACCGGGCCCACGTACGCCAATTTCCGCCAAGTTGGTCGCCAATCTGATTACGCGCGCAGGCGCCGACCGGGTTATGACGCTCGACCTCCATGCCGGCCAGATTCAGGGCTTCTTCGATATTCCGACCGACAACCTTTATGCCTCACCCGTGATGGTGCGCGACATCAAGGAACACTTCCAGCTCGACAATGTCATGGTCGTATCCCCTGACGTCGGCGGTGTGGTCCGCGCACGTGGGCTAGCCAAACGTATCAATGCGCCGCTTGCCATTATCGACAAACGGCGCGAGCGCGCGGGTGAATCAGAAGTGATGAACGTCATCGGCGACGTCGCCGGTTATACCTGCGTGCTGGTGGACGACATCATCGACTCGGGCGGCACGCTGGTGAACGCGGCCGATGCCTTGCTCGAAAACAAGGCCAAGGCGGTTTACGCCTACATTAGCCACGGTGTGCTCTCGGGCGGCGCCGTCGCCCGCATCGCCAAGTCGCGGTTGAAGGAACTGGTGATCACCAACTCGATCCAGCCGACCAAGGAAGTGCTCGGCGCCGGCAATATCCGCATCCTGCCGATCGCATCGTTGATCGGCGAGGCGATCGGGCGCACCGCCACCGAAGAGTCCGTGTCGAGCCTGTTCGATTGACTCCCCGATCAAAGTTATCCACCGCTGATTCAAGTTGCCGCAGCATTGGCTGTGGAGAGTCAAATCGGCGCCGTTGCCTATGCCAGGCAAATCACGGCTCATTAGCCCTTGACGATGTCTTTGGCGGAAGGAATCGGGCGGGATATAGTCGAATCGGTCTGTGATTCGGTCTCCGCGTCAAGGCATCCCGTAACCCCTGCGTCGACTTGCGGTCCTGACCCAACGTGGGTCTATCCCGCGCGCGTGCGGTGGCGTGCGTTTCCCTCGCTCCAATCAGCAAAGCGGAGACGTCATGTCCCTGGCCAGCTACACGGAAGAATCTCAAATCAACCCACTCGATGTCGTGGAACGCCTGGCGACCGGCAATGACTGGTCGTTTGAGCGCGCCAGCGATGACGAGATCACGATCCTGGTGACCGGTCGCTGGACCGATTACCAGCTTTCCTACACCTGGATGGGCGACATCGAAGCGCTCCACCTGGCCTGCGCCTTCGATTTGAGGGTACCCGAGCGTCGGCGCGCGGAGGTCCAGGCACTGATCTCCCTGATCAATGAACGGTTATGGGTCGGCCATTTTGATCACTGGGTGAACGAAGGCATCGTGATGTTCCGCCACGCTTTGGTGCTGGCGGGCGGCACCGAAGCCTCCGGCAAGCAATGCGAAGCACTCCTCGGTACCGCGCTTGACGCCTGCGAGCGTTACTTTTCCTCTTTCCAATTCGTGGTTTGGGCAGGCAAAGGCGCGCGCGAGGCACTCGATGCCGCCATGTTCGAAACTTCGGGCGAGGCATAAGGCCACAATTGGCGATATAATGTCGCCATGAAGCGACCTAAAGCGAGCGATAAATCACTCCGCAAATTTCCCGGCCGCCTGGTCTTGCTCGGCGCCGGTAAGATGGGCTCGGCCATGCTCGAAGGCTGGCTGGCGCGCGGCCTCAAGCCGACGCAGATCATCGGTGATCGAGCCCCAACCGGGCAAGCTGGTGAAGGCCCTCACGCGACGGGGCATCAAGCTCAATCCGAAAGGCAAAGCGGCCACCGCCACCGCAGTCGTGATCGCGGTGAAGCCGCAAAGCGCGCCCGAGGCAGTGCCACCGCTCGCGCCCTATGTCGGCAAAACCACACTGGTGTTGTCGATCATGGCCGGCCGCACGATTGACTTCCTCGAGCGATCATTGCCGGGATCCGCGATCGTGCGCGCAATGCCAAATACACCAGCAGCGATCGGCCGGGGCATCAGCGTCGCAATAGGAAACAACAAAATTTCGGCGAGCCAACGCAAACTCGCCAGTGAATTGCTTGCGGCCATTGGAAAAGTTGAGTGGGCTCGCGAGGAATTTCTGATGGACGCGGTGACCGCACTATCCGGGTCGGGGCCGGCTTACGTATTCCTGCTGGCCGAAGCCATGGCAAACGCAGGCATCGCTGCCGGACTGCCGCCCGCGCTTGCGACGCGGCTCGCCCAGGAAACCGTCGCCGGCTCAGGCGAACTCCTGCATCGATCGGCTGTGGGCGCTGAGATTTTGCGGCAAAATGTGACGTCGCCTGGCGGCACAACCGCCGCTGCCCTTGAGGTTCTGATGGGGCCAGGTGGCTTTAACGAGTTGCTGACCCGGGCAATTGCGGCTGCCACCCGGCGCTCGCGCGAGCTCGCAGGCTAAATCGCCAGCCGGGCACAGCTCGAATACGCCTTTAAGCTCAAGGCATAAGGTCCCCTGCCCTAGAACAACCGCCATTGCGGACCTACATTGAGGGCGATCGTTTCCTCAAGGAGGCTCACATGGCGCGCAAGGCTAAACGTCAACGCAAGGCCTCGGTCGCCTCCCCCGCGCGCGGGACCACTGACCGCGACAAGGCGATCGATGCTCTGATGTCACTCCTCGCAGAGCACTCGTTCGAACAAATTGGCCTCGCCGAGGTTGCTGGCCAGGCAGGAATTAAGCTTTCACAGCTGCGCACGGAATTCGGCTCCACGCTTGCCATCCTCGGGGCGCATATCAAGGACATCGACCGGGCCGTGCTTGAAGGCGGCGCTGACGACATGACCGAGGAGCCCGCCCGCGAGCGGCTTTTCGATGTGTTGATGCGACGCCTGGAAGCCCTTGGTCCCTACAAGGAGGCGGTCCGCTCCGTCATGCGCTCGGCGCGGCGCAATCCCGGCCTTGCTTTCGCACTCAATGCCATGGCCGTACGGTCGCAACATTGGATGCTGGAAGCCGCCGGCATCGGTGCATCTGGCCCGCGCGGCGCGTTGCGCGCGCAAGGGGCGGCCCTGATGTTTGCGCGCGTGCTTTCGGTTTGGGTCAATGACGAAGAGGATGGTCTCGACCGCACGATGGCGGCACTCGACCGCGGCCTCGCCAGCGCCGAACGCTGGGCTGGCTTCGTCGACGATCTCTGCGCGCTTCCAAAATGCGTATTGCGCGGGCCACGCCGGCGCCGCCGCATGCGTGGCGAAGAAGAGGCGGAAGCGGCTTAAACCGGTACGCGCACCGTTGCGCGCAATCCTGCAAGCGGACTGTCGCCGAGCGTAATATCGCCGCCATGCGAACGCGCGATGTCGCGCGCGATCGCGAGCCCCAATCCGGTTCCGCCCTCATCCTGATTGCGCGCATCATCAAGCCGCAGGAAAGGCTTGAACACTTCCTCGCGTAAGGCCACGGGAATGCCTGGCCCGTCGTCGTCGATGGTGACGGTAAGGTAGCGGTGATCGCGATGACCGGTAATGGCGATTGACGGCGCATGCCGCGCCGCGTTCGACACCAGATTGGCCAGGCATCGCTTGAACGCAGCTGGGCGTACTGTGACAATCGGTGGACCGTGAAAGACGACGGTTGCCTTATGGCCCTGACGTTCTGCGTCAGACCGCAATTCTTCCAGAAAAGCGGCCATGTCAGTGGGCGCGGCGATTTCACCGCTGTCACCGCGCGCGAACGCCAGGTAAGCCTCCAGCATCCGCGCCATCTCATCGACGTCCTTCTTCATCGCATCGACTTCCGGCGTTCCCTCGATCAACGCGAGCTCAAGCTTGAAGCGCGTGAGGATCGTGCGGAGGTCATGCGAAACGCCGGCAAGCATCGCGGTACGCTGCTCCATCGCACGTTCAATGCGGGTCTTCATCTCGATAAAGGCGGCGGCCGCACGCCGTACCTCTCGGGCGCCGCGCGGACGGAAGTTCGGCACCTCGCGGCCCTTGCCGAAGCTTTCAGCGGCGTCAGCCAGGCGAAGGATGGGTTTGATCTGATTGCGCAGAAAAATTATCGCAACGATCAGCAGCACGGTCGAGGTACCGACCATCCAGAGCAGGAAGATTTCCGAATTCGAGGCGTAGGCTGCACTTCGACGTGCAAACACGCGCATGACCGTATTGTCGAGCTGCACACGGATTTCAAGCAAAGCCGACTTGCCGACGGTATCGATCCAGTAAGGGCGACCGATTTGCTTGCGTAATTCTTCCGAAAGAGCCTGATCCAGCAGCGAAAAGAATGGCTTGGGACCTGGAGGCGGCATATCGGTCAATGGCAAGAAATCGACCACGAGGCCAAGCCGCTCTTGCGCAATGCGCCGGATCAAAGCCCGGTCGGCATCCTGCGGATATCCGCGATAAATATCGATCAGTGCAGCAATATCCTGCACTACGCTAGCTGACAGCCGCTGCGTAACGACATTCCAATGCCGCTCCATGAAGACGAAGGCAACGACAGATTGGAGGATCACCATGGGAACGATAATGATGAGTAGCGCTCGCGCGTAGAGCCCCTTTGGCATCACGCTGTTGAGCCAGCGGGCGATTCTCCGCCAACCATCGGCGACCTGCCACAACGCGCTATGAATTCGACGCACTGGCGGCAATGCGTCGTACCATTCCCATGCTTCGCGCAGCCGTATCAGCGCGGTGCGAACGCTGTTGCCGATGTCGAGACTGGTCATGTTGTGGTCACCAGCCGATAGCCGATGCCACGTACGGTCTGCACGAACAAGGGATTGGCGGGATTGCGCTCGATCTTGCGACGCAAGCGGTTGACCTGCACGTCCACCGCTCGCTCGCTGACAGTGCCTCCATTGCCGGCAAGCGACATGCGGGGAACGGTTTCTCCAGGTGTTCCGGCAAGAATGCGAAGCATCTCGCGTTCGCGGTCCGTCAACCGGACAATCTCGTCACCTTTGCGCAATTCGCCGCGCGCCAGATGATAAACGAACGGCCCGAAGCGCACCGATTCAACAGGCGGCGGCGGTGGCGCCGGCTGAGCGCGCTTGAGAATATTCGCGATGCGTAGCGATAGCTCGCGTGGTTCGAATGGCTTCGATAAATAATCGTCCGCGCCCATTTCGAGGCCGCGGATGCGACTCTCAGCGGCATCACGCGCGGTCAGCATCAGAATCGGAATATTGAAATCGCCGCGGATCGCTTTCGCAAAATCGAAGCCGGATTCGCCGGGCATCATGACGTCGAGAATAAGCAAATCGAAGCTCAGGCCTTTCAGCTTGGCGCGCGCATCCATTGCCGTCTCCGCCGTCGTCACGCGGTAGCCCTCACCGGCCAAAAAACGGGAAAGCAAATCGCGGATACGACGGTCGTCGTCGACCACCAGAAGATGTGGCGCGTCATCGGGAAGCGTGGCGGGCAGCATCATCGCCGAGGCTCTCCTCCCGTCAAAATCAGCCTCGCGTCGTAGACGCACGATCGGCGCGCGCGATCAGGCGCAACACGTCTTCACGATTGTCTGTATCGATCATCGACGTTAAAAAACGCCGCGCGGCTTCGTGCGCATTCGGGCCAAGCTCTCCAAAGGCGCGGTTGATTCTCTGGGTCTGCAAACTGGCGAGTTTGAGTGCCAAGGCTTCACCCTTGGAGGTTACGGAAAGCAAGCGCTGGCGACGGTCTTGCGCGCCTTCTTTCTGCAGGACGTAACCTTCATCGACCAATTGCTTGAGAACACGCCCGAGCGACTGCTTGGTGATATTCAGGATTTCAAGCAAGTCGGCGACCTTCATTCCCGGATTGCGGTTGACGAAATGCAGAACCCGGTGATGGGCGCGACCGAACCCCAGCTTGAGAAGCACCTCATCCGGATCGCCGACGAAATCGCGATAGGCAAAAAACAACAATTCGATGATGTCCCAGACCGGCTCCACGGGCGCTGCTGGTGTCGGACCGGTCGACGCACGATCGGTCAAGCTCGCGCCGGCGGTAGCGACCTTGTTCACATTTATGTCAGCCATGTTGACATATTTTGTTTTTATGTTACAAAAACCACGCGTTAGACGAAACGATCGTACCAAAGCATCGTGTCTGAGGCTGCAAGCATGGCTGCAGATGTCGTCCTTGCCGGTCGGTCAAGTCATACCGGGTGTTACCGGCTGACGCAAAGTGTTGGAATAGGCGCGAAAAATGCGCCATCACAGCGACGCGATGCCCCTCGCGTGAGGTGAAGGAGTAGATCAATGGCTGCCCAATCCTATGACCGGCTCGAAGGGGTCATTTGGTACGACGGCAAGCTCGTGCCCTGGAATGAAGCCAATCTCCATGTGCTCAGCCATGGCCTGCACTACGCAAGCTGCGTGTTCGAGGGCGAACGCGCCTATGGTGGCAAGGTGTTCAAGAGCACCGAGCACGCCGAACGCCTCAAGCGCTCTGCCAATATCCTTGATTTCGAAATCCCCTATTCCGTCGCCGAAATTGTCGCCGCCAAGAAGCTGGTGGTCGACAAGAATGGCAGGAAGGAAGCCTACGTCCGCCCGGTGGCCTGGCGCGGCTCGGAAATGATGGGCGTCTCGGCGCAGAACAACACCATCCATCTTGCCATCGCCAGTTGGGAATGGCCGAGCTATTTCGATCCCGAACAGCGGCTCAAAGGAATCCGGCTTGATCTTGCCGACTATCGCCGGCCCGATCCGAAGACTGCGCCTTGCCTCGCCAAGGCCGCGGGCCTCTACATGATCTGTACCATCTCCAAGCACCGGGCCGAGCGCAAAGGCTATGCCGACGCCATGATGCTGGACTGGGAAGGCCGTGTCGCAGAATGCACCGGCGCGAACATCTTCTTCGTCAAGGACGGCAAGATCCACACGCCAATCGCCGACTGCTTTCTTGACGGCATCACCCGGCAGACAGTGATCGGCCTCGCGCGCAAGCGCGGCATGGAAGTGATCGAGCGTCGCATCCTGCCGGATGAGCTCACCAGCTTCTCCGAATGCTTCATCACCGGATCGGCCGCGGAAGTCACAGCAGTCGCGGAGATCGCCCAGTGGAATTTCAATCCCGGCGGCATCACCAAGACGCTGATGGATGACTACACTGCCGAAGTGAAGCCCAAGGCTGCGGCGGCGTAAGATTTATTCACGGGCTCAGGGACAATCGAACGACATTTCTTGTCCTGCGAACTTAGTCTCTGACGACCACCAATCGGTCGGCGCCCGACTCCGCGCCCCACACTTCGCCCGGCCGGCCGAGCAGTTGCCGCACAGAAGCGCCACGTTTGTCGCTCGGGAAGCTCTCGAATTTCTCGGTCACCGGATCGAAACGCAAAATCGCGTTGGCGAGAAAATCGGTAACCCAGACTTTGTCCTTGTTGTCGACATAGACCGCATAACAGCCGCCCTTGCTTTTCGGCAGGCTCCAGACTTTCCACGCCTTATTCATCGGATCATAGCGGCCGAGTTCTCCTGTGTTCCAGAAGCTCACCCACAACAGGCCCTTGGAATCCGACCAAATGCGCCGCGGACCGACGCCGGATTTCGGCGGCGGCACCATCAGCGCATCGCCACTCACGGTATCGATCTTTGCAATGTGATCGCCGGCAAGCGAGGCGTACCAGACCTCGCCATTTGGCGTCGTCGTGATGCCATAAGGTCCGGATCCTTTCGGCGCTTTCCAGGCCTCGACCTTGCCGCTCGAGGGATCGACACGGCCATAGACACCGTTTTGTCCGGTAAACCAGAGGATGCCTTTGCGGTCGAAGGTCGCCGTGTTGAGGTTGGCGTCGGGAAATTCCTTCGGCAACGGGAAAAGTTTCACGGCCTTGCTTGCCGGTTCGAAACGCGCGATTGCGTTTTGTCCACCATCGGTGATCCATGCCGCGCGGTCGGGCCCCACGATCACGCCATGCGGAGCTGAACCTCTGCCAAGCGAAATCTGTATCGCCTGTCCGGTTTTTGGATTGAGTACCCCCAGCGCGCCCTGTGACTGCGCCGTGTACCAGACACTGCCATCCGGTGCGGGTGCAACATCATGCGGATGCGCTCCGCGCGGCACTTCAAAATAGGAGACATCGGCGGCGGGAGCTGGCGCGACGCAAAGCGCGACGACTGTGACTGTAACGACCGCGATTGGAACCATAGCCGTCTCCAGTCTGCGCCCTACTCTCATTCATTCCGCCGTCGCGCGTTGGCGGCTCTGGATTGCCCAACGGTCGGCTGCAGCGTCGTCTGTCGCTTTGGCATCAACCCACGTTGTCCCGTCCGCCTTCTCAACTTGTTTCCAGAACGGTGCGCGCGTTTTTAGATAATCCATCAGAAATTCGGCCGCCGCGAATGCCGCTTCACGATGCGACGAAGTGGTCACCACCAGGACAATATCTTCCCCCGGGAGAATTCGGCCGTACCGGTGAACGATCGTGACACCCAACAACGGCCAGCGCTCCGCAGCTTCCGCAGCGTGACGCTCAATCTCGGATTCTGCCATTCCCGGATAGTGTTCGAGCGTAAGTGCTGCGATCGGCTCACCAGCCTCGCTACCGCGGCACACACCGGTGAATGTCACGAGCGCGCCAACATCTGTGCGGCCGCGTGCGAGCTTCGTCGCCTCCGCGGCAGCGTCAAACGGTTCGCGCTGCAAGCGTACGGTTGGTTTCATTTTATCAATCTAGCGCGCCGGCGCCGGTGAGGCTATCCGCCTGTCATGGGCGGAAAAAACGCGATTTCGTTGGCACCTTTGATGGCCGCATCAGGCCGAACGTGCGTCTGATCAATCGCCGCTCTAATAACATTTAAGTTTTTGAAGGCATGGGCATATTCTTCGCCGCGCGAGCCAAGCCAAACCATGAGTTCCCCAACCGTCGCAATGTTGGGCGGCACCTCGATCACTTCCTCAGGTTTGCCAATCCGTTCGCGCACCCAGGCGAAATAGCGCAATTTCAGCATCATTCATCAATCATATAACGCAAGCCAGCGCGCATATAGTCCCAGCCGGTGTAGAGCGTGAGGAGTGCCGATAACCACAGCAGAACAATACCGGTCTGCGTCACCGCTGGAATGATGCGGTCGCCGGCTGGTCCCGCGATCAGGAAACCGACAGCGACCATCTGTCCAAGCGTCTTCCACTTTGCGAGCCGCGTCACCGGCACGCCAACTCTCAGTTCGGCAAGATATTCGCGCAAGCCCGAAACCAGAATTTCACGGCAGAGAATGACGACGGCAGCGAGCAGGGTCCAACCGCGGATCGTGTCCTCCGCAGCCAACATCAGCAGGCAGGACGCCACCAACAATTTGTCTGCAATCGGATCCAGCATCCGGCCGAGCGACGACTGTTGGCCCCAGGTGCGGGCCAGATAGCCGTCAAGGATGTCTGTCACACCGGCCGCGATAAAAATCGTCAGTGCCACCCAGCGTAGCCACAGGGGACCCGCGAAAATGCTTTGCCAGTACATTAACCCGACCACGACAGGCACGGCGGCAATGCGCGCGTAGGTAAGCAGATTTGGCAGCGCGAGTGGGCGCGCTGGTAGGGAACGGGAGCTGACGGTGTTCATGCCCGAAAGGAACACCCGCGCCGCGGCAAGGTCAACCGGCGGCACCAAGTGAATCCCCACCGAATACAGTATGTTTATTGAATTGGCGGTTTGGGCAGGCGGGCTTTACCCGGCTCCATCACGAAAGTCTGATCGAGAGAGTACCATTCGCCCTTCACATCGCTCGCAGGCGCGGGCCCGTCGTGACGGACATAGTCGCCGATGAGAGCCCTGGTCACGCCAAACTGCACGTCGGTCTCCAGTCTGTCGTCATCATTGACGTAAATCTGGGAGATCAGCGTCTTGAAGCCCTCTTTGAAGATCAAGAAGTGGAGATGGGCCGGGCGATAATGATGCCGCTTCCCGGCGCGGATCAGGTCTCCGACAGGCCCATCGATCGGAATCGGATACCCGGCCGGTTTCACGCTGCGGAAGCCGAACTTGCCCTCGGCATCGGTCGTGAACTGGCCGCGCAGGTTCATCGGCGCCTGCTTGGGATCTTGTTGTTCGTAGAATCCTTCCGGCGAGGAATGCCAGACGTCGACTTTTGCGCCGGCAATGGGCTTGCCGCTCTGATCCTTGAGCCAACAATTGACAAACAGCACCGGACCCGGCGTCGGCGAGCGCACGATCGAACCGCCGTTTTCCGTTTGCGGCGAATTCATGCGCCAGAACGGGCCGAGAAGATTGGCCGTCGTTTCGGTCTGGCCCTTGTTGCCGTTGTTGAGCAGACAGATGAGCGAAGAAAAACCAAGTGAGCCCGACATCAGGACCACTTCGTTGTGATTGTCGTTGGTGAGCTGGCCGAGTCTAGCCAGAATTTCCGTTCCCTTGTGAAATTCTTCCTCGGTCAGGTGCACCTCGCGCGCAAAAGCGTGCAAGTGCTTGATCAGCGAGGCGACGATTTCGCGCAGGCGCGGGTCTTCGATGTTCTTGTAGGCATCGATAACGACCGGGGTGACGTCTTCTTGTTTGGCGATGATCATGTCTTTCCTCGCGGCTAGCGGCCGGCTTGTTCGTGGAAGAACTCATATATCTTTCTTGCGGTCTCCGCATTAATTCCCGGCACCTGCGCAAGATCGGGCAAGCTTGCCCGCTCGATGGCTTTCACAGTGCCAAAATGGCGGAGCAGCGCCCGCTTGCGGGTAGGCCCGATCCCCGGAATTTCCTGCAGGCCTGCTTCACGGATGTCTTTTTTCCGGCGCGCACGATGCGAACCGATGGCAAAGCGGTGCGCTTCGTCCCGCAGCCGCTCAATAAAATAAAGCAAGGGATCGCGCGGCGGCAGCTTGAATGGCTCACGTCCGGGCATGAAGAAAGTCTCGCGGCCGGCATCCCGGTCCGGCCCCTTCGCGATTGCGACCAGCGGCACGTTCGTAACGCCAAGTGCGCCCAGCGTTTCCTGCGCGGCCTTGAGCTGGCCTTGCCCGCCATCGATCAGAACCAGGTCCGGCCATGGCTGATCTTCGTCGTCGCCTTTGAAAACAAGCGACAGCACGCCATCAATCATCGTGCGCGGATTTTCCTCGAGCAGCCGTTTAAAACGGCGTTGCAGCACTTCTCGCATCATCCCATAGTCGTCGCCCGGCGAGAGGTCGGCTGAGCGAATATTGAATTTGCGGTACTGGTTTTTACGAAAACCTTCCGGACCGGCGACGATCATAGCGCCAACGGCGTTTGTCCCGCTGATGTGGCTGTTGTCATAGACTTCGATGCGGCGGGGTATGCCCGGCAATGTAAAGGTCTCGGTGAGCTCGCCCAGTAGTTTTTGCTGTGACGACGTCTCCGCAAGCTTGCGTGCGAGCGCTTCACGCGCATTTGCCATCGCATGCTGGACTAACTCCTTGCGCTCGCCACGTTTCGGCGCGCTGACTTCAATTTTGTGTCCAGACTTGGTGCTGAGCGCTTCTGAGAGAAGTGCGCGCTCCTCAAATTCGTGCGAAACGAGAATGAGTCGCGGCGGGGGCTTGTCGTCGTAAAATTGCGCCAGAAATGCGCTCAAGACTTCATCTGACCCGATCGCACGGTCGGCCTTCGGAAAGTACGCGCGGTTACCCCAGTTTTGTCCTGTGCGAAAGAAAAATACCTCAACACAGGAATAACCGCCGGCCTGATGCACGGCAAAGACGTCGGCTTCCTCGATGCTCCGCGGATTGATGCCCTGGTGCGACTGGATTGCGGAGAGCGCCGACAGGCGATCACGATAAATCGCGGCACGTTCGAAATCGAGCCCGCCAGAAGCTTTGTCCATTTCGCGCGCCAGCTCCTTTTGCACGGACTGGCTGCGGCCGGAAAGGAATTCATTGGCTTCCCGGACCAATTCGCTATAGCCGGCAAAATCAATCTCGCGTGTGCACGGTGCCGAGCAACGTTTTATTTGATAGAGCAGGCATGGCCGTGTCCGTGCCTCGAAATATGAATCCGAACACGAACGCACCAGAAACGCGCGCTCCAGCGCGTTGATCGTACGATTGACGGCGCCTGCGGAGGCGAAGGGCCCATAGTAGTGGCCTGGTCGGCTCCGGGCCCCGCGATGTTTCAGAATCTGCGGCGCCCAATGATCGGTGGTGATCAAGATGTACGGAAATGACTTATCGTCGCGCAGGAGCACATTGAAGCGCGGCCGCAGGCGCTTGATCAGATTAGCTTCCAGCAAAAGCGCTTCTGTCTCTGTCTTCGTGGTGACGAATTCGAGCGACGCGGTCGCCGCGATCATCCGGGAAATACGACTGTCGTGCCCCGTCGGCCGCGTATAGGCCGTTACCCGTTTCTTGATGTTCTTGGCTTTGCCGACGTAAAGCACATCGCCTTGCGCATCGATCATACGATAAACGCCGGGAGCAGATGGCGCGAGTTTTGCCGAGCGCACAATGGCCGCGCGGCCAGCAGCCAAAGTGCCGGTAGATGCGTTTTCAAGTTCTACATCCGGCAAGGACGGTTCCTCGTCCTCTTCGCGCAGGACGCTCGCCGGGTCGATGTCTTTGTTGGTACCGTTCATGGATGACAAGATAGTGCGCTTGTTGGGTTTGCGCACGACCTACACGGAAAGCCAAAGTCGCTCGTCGAGACCAAGCACGAATGCCCTATTCCACGGCTTCAGTATCCGCGGTACGCCAGGACAAATGCTGGCCACCATCAACCGGAATAGTAACGCCGGTGACGCTTTTTGCCTGCGCAAGATAGAGGACGGCCGCCGCGATGTCCTCCGGCCGTGGGCCGCGTTGAAGCGGCAGGCTTTCGGCTTGATGGGCGAATTGCACGTCGGTCTGCCGCGGGCTCGGAAGCGTTGGACCCGGCGCCACGGCATTTACCCGAAGTTTTGGCGCAAGTGCCTGTGCGAGGGTTATGGTGGCCGTATGCAATGCGCTTTTGCTCAGCGTGTACGAAAAGAAGCGCGGTGTTGGTTTCAGAACGCGCTGGTCAATGATATTCACGATCGATGCGTCGACACCAACGGCCGCCTGCGCCGCGAAGGCTTGCGATAGAAAAAGTGGCGCTGCGAGATTGATGGCGACGGCACGCTGGAAGCGCGCGGGCGAAAGTGTTTCGATGTCGTCGGGTTCGAACTCGCCAGCGTTGTTGACCAAAAGAGTGAGCTGGCCAAATGCGGCGGCCGAGGGAATTAGCGCGCGCACAGCATCGGGTTCGGCAAGATCGGCAAGCACCACCCTCGCGCGTCCCCCGGCTCCGATGATTGCCTGTGCAAGCCGTTCGGCATCCTCACGCGAATGGTTTGCGTGCAGCACCACGGCGTAACCTGCGCGCGCAAGTGCAAGTGTGATCGTCGCCCCAATCCGGCGGGCGGCTCCGGTGATCAGGGCCGCGCGCGGCGCATTCTTTGCTACCTCGTCCGCCATCACCAAATAATTCCGTCCCAAACTGACGCTTTTTCATTTCGCGTTGCCAATGAGTGGATTGCGCAACGCTCAGCCACAATAAATGCCGATCGAGGCCACATGGTAAATAGAATCGAAAGAAAGAAACTAAAAATAAGGGTTCCTTAGGGATAACGGCCAGCGATCGTTAGCAATTCATAACCGTTTAACTTAAAAGGCCCGATAAATCCTCCATGAAAATGTCGAGCTTTCGCCGACACCCGGGCGCGTACCAGCCATCATTTGCGCATCGGTGTCGCACAGAGAGCGGGAGTTGAGTGGAGGGTAAGATGAAAAAGACGATCCTGGCGATAACGGCGGCAATGACTGCCGCAGGTACAGCTGCCGCCGCCGACCTTCCGCGCGGGCCAGCGCCTTACTACGCGCCGCCGCCCAGCGTCTACAACTGGACCGGTGCCTATGCCGGTCTCAATCTCGGCTACGAATGGGGCAAGGTCACCAACAGCAGCATCGATCCGAGCGGCGTCGCTGGCGGTGGGCAGATAGGTTACAACTGGCAGTCGGGGCAATTTGTCTTCGGCGCCGAGACCGACATCCAGATCAGTGGGGCGGACGATACTTTCGCACCATACAAGTTTTCAAATCCGTGGTTTGGAACGCTACGCGGCCGCGCCGGCTTCGCCATCAACAACATGCTTCTTTACGGAACTTTTGGGCTCGCCTACGGCGACCTCAAGGCGGAATTCGGCGGCCTCGACGAAAGCAAGACACTCCTCGGCTGGACGGGTGGTGTCGGCATGGAAGTCGGCTTTACTCCGAACTGGTCGGCAAAGGTCGAGTACCTCTATATGGATCTCGGCAGCCGTGCCTACACGCTCACCGGCGCCGACAATGGGCTGCAAGCAAGCTATCTGCGTCTCGGCCTGAACTACCATTTCTGAGCACACAAGAATTCGCTCAACGAAAACCCGGACCTTACCGTCCGGGTTTTTGTTTGCGTGAACGCGCCCGATGCACTCAATGAAAAGTTCCGCGCGTGGCTGAAACACCGCGCAGAGTTCCAGCGCGTCCGTCGATTAAATATTTTTTCACCGCGTTCATGCGTGCGAGATCGTGGCGATAGCGTGTCATTTCATTGTCGGTGATGGGACCGCGCGGCCAACAACTTGTCTTGGAGTGTGACTTCCCTGCACTAGACGCGAGAGCATTTCCGAATAGGTTGCCGGCATCAATGAACGGGTGGGTGGGTAGTGTGACGGAGGTTTTTGAAATGAAGCGTTTGATTTCGGCGGGCGTTGTTGCGCTCGCCACTGTAACGATGATGGGAGCAGCCAACGCGGCTGACATCGCGCGGCGTCAGGCGATGCCGACGAAGGCACCAGCCTACTACGCTCCTTATAATTGGACCGGCTTCTACGTTGGTATCAATGGCGGCGGCGGGTTTGGCAATTCGGATTGGGATGCGGCAACTGGCAGCAGCGGCCGTGACACGTCAGGCGGTCTCGTCGGCGGCACCATTGGTTATAACTACCAAGTGGGCCAGGCGGTGTTCGGTATTGAGGGCGATATCGATTGGGCCCGCATCCGTGGCAGTTCAACCGCCGTGCCATGCACGACGAGCTGCGAAACCCGCAACTCGTGGCTCGGCACCGCCCGTGGTCGTATCGGCTACGCGTTCGATCGTTTCATGCCCTACATCACGGGCGGCGTTGCGTTCGGCGACGTTCAGGCGAACCCAGCGGGTTTTTCGGGTAGCAGCGACACGAATGTCGGATGGACGCTTGGCGGCGGACTGGAAGCGGCAATTGCCGGTCCGTGGACTGCAAAGGTCGAATACCTTTATGTCGATCTTGGCGACGTGAACTGTCCAGCGGGTAACTGCGCGTTGGCAACCAACGTCGACTTCCGCGCCAACATCGTGCGCGCCGGTCTGAACTACCGCTTCTGATCAAAGCGCATAACGAACAAAGAGCCCCGGACCTCGGTCCGGGGCTTTTTCATTGTGGAACTTTTGTTGTTCGCCGGTGGGAGAAGCGGTGATGCTGGAACCACTGACGCGACACGGCGTTGAATGCGCAATCGGGGGACGACGCATCCGCGTCCGTCCGCAATATTTGCAGTGAGGTATGTGATGAAAAAGCTTCTGCTCGCGGGCGTGGCATTGATGGCGCTCGGCGTCGCATCAGCGTCGGCAGCGGATATTCAACGCCGGCAAACAATGCCGGCCAAGGCACCACTCTATGTGCAGCCGCTCTATAATTGGACGGGCTTCTATGTCGGCATCAACGGCGGCGGCGGATGGGGACGTTCCGATTTCTCCGATCCGTTTGCGACAGGTTCGTTCAAAACTTCGGGCGGGCTGGTCGGAGGCACCCTGGGCTACAACTACCAAGTCGGCCAGGCGGTGTTTGGCGTCGAAGGCGACATCGACTGGAGCAATATTCGCGGTAGCGCGGTTTGCGGTGCCATCGCCACTTGCGAGACGAAAAACGATTGGCTTGGTACCGTGCGCGGACGTCTGGGCTACGCATTCGATCGCTTCATGCCCTACGTGACCGGCGGTCTCGCCATCGGCGATATCAAGACATCGATCGCTGGTGTCGGCAGCGCACACGATACCAAAACCGGTTGGACACTCGGTGGCGGCTTAGAGGCCGCGCTCGCCGGGCCGTGGACCGCCAAAGTCGAGTATCTTTACGTCGATCTCGGACGCAGTGATTCGGTGCTTGGCTCAAATGCAAAATTTAACGCCAACATTGTGCGGGCTGGTTTGAACTACCGCTTCTAGTTGCCAGCTTGAGGCAAACGAAAGAGCCCCGGAACTTAATCCGGGGCTCTTTTGCATTCGATAAACTGGCGGCGCACCCTCCGCTGGCACTCGCGCTAAAGCCGACGCGTTCCGTCGACACAAGCGGGTGAAGAGCGAAGGCTGTTCGAGCTGAACCTACAAATCAACGCGCACGCACGCGCGATGGATGTCGATCAACCAGTCACGACCAGGTTCACGGCCTTCGGGCCTTTGCCCTTCTTATCCGGCTCCACGTCGAAGCTGATCCGCTGACCTTCGTTCAAACCCTTCAGTCCGGCCTGCTCGACCGCCGTGATGTGTACGAACACATCGCGTCCGCCGTCGTCCGGCTTAATGAATCCGTAGCCCCGTTCGCCATTGAAGAATTTCACGACACCAGTTTGTGCCATCGGGAAAACTCCTCTCCCCCACTGCTCCGCCGCCGGCCCCACGCACGGCGGCTCGGCTGGACATTCACAATCGGGGAAAGCGTCGGCCCAAGACGGCCTCAGTCAACTCCGCCGGCCCCCACAGGAGGCGGAACGTCACTGCCAATGGGGAACTACACACCAAGTGCGCCCCTGTGGAAAGGGGCCACGAACTCAATGGGCCGCGGCGGGGTCCCTGGCACCGAGCCAATCGAGCCGAAATCCGCCCTTCCCCTGGCGCCCCAAAATACCTGCAAGTGCAGGCAACATGGCCGTAAGCTCGCCTTCGAGTGTCCAAGGCGGGTTGACCAGGATCATCCCGGCACCATTCAGTCGCGTCGGGTCACTGAGGGGCGCCACCAGGATCTCCGCCCGCAAGACCTTCGGCAAAGCCAGCCGGCGCAGCCGTTTGGCAAGGGCGTCGGGTTCGCGGCGGCCTTTGATCGGGTACCAAAGCGCATAGATGCCGGTCGGCCATTTGCGATGTGCTTCCGCCAATCCCATCGAAAGCCGCACGAAATCGTTGTCGGCCTCGAACGGCGGATCGACCAGCACAAGACCGCGCCTTTCTATTGGCGGCACGTAGGCATTCAGAGCCGTCCAGCCATCGAGCGTCAGCGTCTTGATGCGGGTGTCGCCCTGCAAATTGCGGCTCAAAGCCGCGCCGGTCGTCGGTTCGAACTCGCAGGCGATCAATCGGTCCTGCGGACGCAACCATGCGCGCGCCAGCGCCGGAGAACCCGGATAGACCCGAAGCCGGCCGCGTTCGTTGAGAGCGCCGACGACTTCGAGGTAGGGGGACAGCAAGTCTGCAACGACCTGCGGAAGCTGGGCGGCCATAAGCCTTTCAATGCCGTCGTGCCATTCGCCGCTGCGAGTTGCTTCAGAGCCTGCAAGGTCGAAGAGGCCGGCACCGGCATGGGTATCAATGACGCGGAATGCTGCAGGCTTCGCACGCAGATAGTGCAGGATACGGCAAAGCACGGCGTGCTTGAACACGTCGGCAAAATTGCCGGCATGAAATTCATGATGATAATTCAAAGTTGACCCTGTCGCTCCGCGCGATGCTCAATGATCGGCCAGTTTGCCTGCTAATACCAGACGCGGGTCAGCTGGCACGCGGGCCTCGCGTCGCTCTATCCACCGCGTACGGCCGGGATTGAGATCTTGCCGAGGCGGCAAGTGCGGCGCGCAATTTCAGCGCAGTCGTGAAATGAAAAATCCTTGCCGAGACACACACGCACTTCCGTCAGCCTTTTACTATCGCAGGAAACGGCCATCGCTGTGCGTGAAAGACCAGGATTGGCTTTAAGAAAAGCCTCAGTCACCTCGCCGGGCGCTACGGTGATCGGCCTGTCGAGTTCGAGATAGTCCGGCGGGATTTTCACCACCGCCCGAGCCTTTCGCACGGTGTCGAAATAGGCATGTGGCGAAAGTCCGGAACAGGTCCCGTGTTGATCCCATTCATGAAAGATCAGGCGCGGACTCGGCATCAGATCGAGCATCCTGCCGACAACAGCGCGGTCAAGGCGCGGCGCCGGCACCTGGCAATAAGACGGGAACCCGCGTTCGTATTGAGGCCAGAGCCCGTGCACAACGAATGCAAATGGGCGACCGCCACATTGCTGGTCCGGCGCCCGATTCGGCGCCCTGGCCTGCGCGGCTTCGCAATAAGACGGCGACCAAGAGAGAGCCAGCACGTAAAAATCGAATTGGCCCGGCTCGCCCTGGCGACGGTCCTGAGCAAGAGCCACGATGGCAAAAATGAAAGTGAAGCTGAACGCGACCGCAGCAATATGCGCCAACTCGCGCATGCGATGTCTACTCATGAGCGCCTCGGCACCGACTGAGAACAAACCGGAAATTGATGTTTCGCAACGGTTCCCTAGTACGGGTACCGCAAAAACGAGAACATATCAAGAACAATTTAGAACAAATAGTGATATATTCGAAGGCGTGCCTAAGGCCGCGCCATCTTGCAGGCGGGATTATAAGCCCAATTGCGGTCGAGCCCGACCACGCACCATTCCACGCCCCAGGTAATCCCGATCATGCCGGTGTCCTCGCCGATCGAGTAATGCACGGTGTGCCGGCGGCCGTCGCTGACCATGGCAACTGCGGTACAGAACCGGCGCGGTATTGTCTGGGATGCCCAGGGGCGAAAGGCCGTCTCCCGCACCGCGTCGAACCCGACGATTTGCAGGTCGGAATTCCAGAAATCGACCTTCTTTCTCGGAAAAGCGCGAGGCGATCGTATCGAGTGCGGCTTCGCAGGGCGGCAAAACGCCGTCGTAGCGCGGCCCGATCAGGTAGAGGCCCTTTTCCAGCAATCCCGCCGCACTGGCTGGCGCCAGCGTGCCAGCGACAAAGCAAAGACGCAATCAAAAGCGATCGAAGACCACGAAACCCAGCCATCATAAGTAAGCTCCCCGAGCTGTTCGCAATTGTAGCATAGCTTCGGCGCGCTGTGCCCGGGTAGATTCACAGGTTTGCGCGCCCGTGCAATGGGCGGCTCCGCGCCGCTCACCCCCTAGACCCAATCCCCCAAAACAGCCTGGACCAATGCAAGCGCTGCGATCGCCGCGGTGTCCGCGCGCAAAATACGAGGTCCCAAGGCAATTCGCACCACCATTGGCCGCCTCAGGAGAGCCGCCCGCTCCTCCTCGGCAAACCCGCCCTCCGGGCCGATCAAGACCGCGAGCGGCTGCTGCGGACCCCGACGCGCAGCGACGAGAGCCGCCACGGGGTCCCTCACCTCGGCGTCCTCATCGCAAAAGACCAGCAAGCGATCGGCTTCTGCCCCGACCTGTTCGAGTGTCACCGGTTCGGCAACCTCTGGTACGCGAAGAATGCCGCATTGCTCGGCCGCCTCGATCGCATTGGCGCGCATGCGATCGAGATTGACACGCGCCACTTGCGTGTGTCGGGTCATAACGGGCTGCAAACGCGAGGCGCCCATTTCCACCGCCTTTTGCACGAGATAGTCGAGCCGTGCATGCTTGAGCGGTGCGAACAGGAAATGCAGATCGCCGGCGCGCGTTTGCGCGCGCTGCTGCACCCCAACAATTAAAGTCACCGAACGCTTGCCGCTTCCGGCCAAGTTCGCCTGCCACTCACCATCGGTGCCGTTGAACAACAGCACCGCGTCCCCGTGTCCAAGCCGAAGCACATTGAGCAGGTAGTTTGCCTGGTCCCGATCGAGCGTCACCTCGCCGCCTTGGGTCAGTGGCGCGTCCACATAAAGACGGGTCGTGCGAAAATCGTAGCGCGGCATGGGATTAACCGTTTTAAGGGACGGCAAGGGCACCGGTTTACGCGGTCTGGCGGGCCTTCGCGAGACCTATATCGGTCGGACGTCCCCCTTGCCGCCTTCCCGACGCATTCAGGTTGTTATAAGCCACCTGGAAGCTCCAGGCTGGTATAGTAAGGCAAGGAGCAGCAGAGGGTTCTGATTTATGAATTTGCGCCGGGCACTGTTCGCCGCGTGCATGACTGCGCTGTATGCCGGAACGGCGAACGCGCAGTTCCAGCCGCCTGCAGCCCCAGCAGCAGGAACCGCCTTGCGTTCAGGAATTCTTCAAGCTGCGAGACGAGGCTGAAAAAAAAGGGCTCGCCATCAAAGCCGCGAACGAACGCAAAGCCTCGCCGACAGGAGGCTTGCCAATTGTTTGGAGCGTTCATCACCGCCCAGACAAAGATGCTCAAATACGCCAGTGACAATACGGTTTGGTGCGGCATCCCGCCGCAAGTCATCGAGAATCTCAAGCAGAGCGTCACCAAAATTTCCGAAGTGCGCACGAGAGTCTGCCAGGCTGCCGCGTCGCCACAGCAGACAGGGCCTAGCCTGAGCGATGCGCTCAGCAATCCAGTTCCCAATTCCAACAACATCAAGACCGGTCGCGGCACCTTTGACACCCTGACCGGCAGTCCGCTCGGGAAATGAGCGAGACGACCGGACGCGTCGCCGATGCGACCGGAAATTGGGTCGACAGCCTGGCGCCTGCGTATAGTCGCCCCTATCTGCGGTTGGCGCGTCTCGACCGGCCGATCGGATCATGGCTGCTGCTAATGCCGTGCTGGTGGTCGGTTGGGCTGGCCGGCATGCATCAAGACCGTTTTCCGAGCGTATGGCACATCGTGCTGTTCTTCATCGGCGCCTTTGCGATGCGCGGCGCCGGTTGTACCTGGAACGATCTCGTTGACCGCGATCTCGATGAAAAGGTGGAACGCACGCGTTCGCGGCCAATCCCGTCAAAACAGGTCACGATTGCGCAGGCCACATTATTCATGCTCGCGCAAGCGCTGGTTGGACTGCTGGTTCTGATTCAATTCAACCGTTTTACTGTCATCACGGGCTTCGCTTCGCTTCTGGTGGTCGTCGTCTATCCCTTCATGAAACGCATCACATATTGGCCGCAGATTTTTCTTGGCCTCGCCTTTTCGTGGGGCGCGCTCATGGGCTGGCCGGCCGCATTCGGGCGGCTCGATTGGCACCGCTCGTACTTTACGTGGGATCGATCTGCTGGGTGATCGGCTACGACACCATCTATGCACACCAGGATCGCGAGGACGATCTGTTGGTCGGGATCAAATCGACTGCATTGCTGTTCGGCGAGCGAACGCCAACGATGCTGGCGAGCTTTTATGTTGCGGCAGTCGTGTTGATCTCAGCTGCAGGCTTGATGGCGGGCGGCGGATTAATTTTCACGCTCGGCCTGATTGCCTTCGCCGCTCATCTGGCATGGCAAGTGACGCGGCTTGATATCGATGATCCCGCGCATTGCCTGGTTTTGTTCAAATCAAACCGGGACGCCGGACTGATACTGTTCGGCGCGATGCTGCTCGACGCGGCGTTCTGAGATTTCTAAAAAATGGCGGCTTAGGGCGATGCGCGCGCGGCGCATCGCCCCGATGCTTTAGATGCCGCGATTGATGTAGTCGTAGTAACGTTCGATGTTCATCGGCAGGAAGGCCTCGTAGCCGCCCCACTTTTCGTACTTCGGCAGTTTGATTTCCTTCTCGGCATCCGCGTAGCTCTTGCCCTCGCCGATGGCTTTCTTCACCGCGGCTGACAGGTCTTGCAGATAAGCGAGCTGATTGCGCGCGTCGTCCTTTGTGCCGATCTGGCGGCCGCCGGGTCCGGGTGACCAGCAATCAGCCGATCCCAATCCATCGCGATGACTTTTTTCAACCCATCCTCAATGTCCGGAATGTAAGTTATCCGCCATTTCGCGAAACGGAAGGCTCTGCAACGGTATGAAATCGACGGTAAAAATGATCTTTTCCTTCGGCAGTCGCATGACCAGCGTACTGTCGGAATGATTCCTCCCGACGTAGAGCAGTTCAAGCGTGGTGCCGCCAAGCTGGATAACTTTTTTCGTGTCAACGACCTGGTCGGGCACGACAACATCGGCCGGCTTCAGCTCGTCAATCCGCGCCTTGGCATTTTTATGGGCGATGAATGTCGCGCCGAGATCCTTGAATGGTTTGCCGCCGGCGATGTGGTCGTAGTGGCTGTGGCTGTAGATCACGTATTTGATTGGCGCCTGGGTGACTTTGCGGATTTCCTCGATATAGGCCTTCGCCGCCGGGCGTCGCAGGCTGATCGGATCAGTCGCGATCACGCCCGCCTTCGTAACGACGAACATCGATTGATGGTTTTCGTAACGGAAATATGTAGACGTTGTCGGTGCCATCAACCTTGGTCGTTGCGAAGGTTGGGCGCTGCGCGGTTTGCGCGAGTACCGGCGTTGCCACAACGACCGTGAGCAATGCGGCCGCAATCCCCGAAAAAACGATCCGAGACATTCTGATTCCTCCCCAAAATTGTTGTGCTGCCGCCATCCGTACAGCGGTCGGTGGGTCTGTACCCGCAATAGAACCACGCGCGGGACACTTTATTCCCTGGGAATGCTAGTGCAGGTTTATTCGGTCCTGCATCGGGAGATTGCCACGGCGGGTAGCCTGCCGAAGCCCCGGCGTATCAACTTCGCCGGGAGTGCTCATCATTGCCGGTTGGGCGGCCGACGCGGCTATCGAGCCGGTCACCAGATCATCGCCATTTTCAAAGTCGATATCGCCGTCCTCCCCGGGACCGCAACCGGCGGCCTGCCGCGCCTGGCGGCGGGCCTGGCCGCCGATCCGGTAAAGGCAGGACCGCGCTGCCGGGCATATACAGCGCGCGCCTTTGCCGCAGCCACGTCGCCGGAAATTGCTTCCGGCCGGCAAGGACGGTCACCGCTTGAGCGGCGCATCAAATCGACGTGGATGTGGTTGTAGTGCGCGGCGTTATAGCCCGGCGCCAGCACGGTAGTGAAATTGTCGCAGGCGGCGAGATGCACGTCGTGCAGAAAGCCCTGCTCTTCGGGTGTGCCATGCCAACCTTCCTGAACAGTAATCCGGCGTCCGTCGGCGAGCGTGAACGCCGCGATGTCTATGGCATTTCCGAACGCATGTTCGGAAATGCCGGAGCCTCCGGACCCCACCATTCCGCGGCATGAATAGGCCGAGATCTGCTTGATCTCGACAACTTGCGCACCAAACCAGCGCACTGCCGCTGGCTGCACGCCTTCGCTCACCCAGTGGTCGAGCGCAGACACAATCGGGCAGGCGAGCGTGGCCGCCGGTGTCAGTGTCGCCGGACCGGCAGCGGCCATCATTTGTGGCGCCCGGGAGGGTCCAAGCGGTGGCGCCGCGCGTTGTTGCGGCGGTTGATAGGTCGGGGCGCCATACGCGCGCTGTGGCGGATATGTCGTGGGCGTGCGCCCGCGTGGAAGTACGGCATCATCAGGAATATCGTCGGGCAGCGGCGCTGCGCTTGGTGTCACACCGGGTTCGCTGCCGGGCGGGCTGAGCGATATCGGTTGATCCGGCGGGGCGTAGCGCGACTGTTGCGCGGGCGATGGTCCAGGCACCCACCGCATGTTCGGGGTCTGCGCCGATTGTACGGGCGCTGAACCAACCGGCGCCGGCGGAGCATAGCGTGGCTCATTGATCGGCCAGCGTGGCATTTGCGCGGAGTTCGCGGGAATGGACCCGGGCGGGCGTATATCATCCGAATAGCTGATGGCCGCACTACCCTCGCCCAAAGCGGCGACCTTGAGCGGAAAATCGGCACCGCACATGCCAGGGCCTTCGATGGGCTCGATCTGCACGACGCCTGCGCCGACCTTGACCGCGCCCGATTTCATGCACGCGATTTCTGCCTGATGGCGCCACGGCGCGCGCTCGCCAGACATGAAGCTGCGCCCGCAACCTGCGAGCGCCAGCAGCACGCCAGCACCGGCGAAATACAAACCCACGCCACCCTTCATGCCCCCGAAAATGCGAGCAGTTTCTTTAACGAGGCTTCAACGATCGCAGATGCCGAATCCGTTAAGGATAAGAATTCCTTGCCAAAATCAGGCCCGGCCTTGAACGGATTGTCTGTTTCGGTTCAGATCGCGGGGGGCGCGTGTGAATTGCAAAACAGGTCGTATCGAGTTTCGGTTCCTGCGGGAATCGTGCGTTCAAGGGGAAGCGATGGAAGGCAAAGCCAGGTTCATATTTCCGGTCATGATCAGCGCGCTCATCGTTTTCGTGGTGAGCGGGGTTGTTACCTTCACGAATATCGGCTTGCGGGCGGATTTTGTGCCGCGATGGCTAAAAGCCTTCCTCACCGGCTGGCCGGTAGCCGCCGTTCTCGCATTTATCGCGGTTCCGCATATTCGCCGCGCGACCGAAGCGATCGTGCGGCTGATCGAGGGTTAGGCGCCGCTATTGGGCAGGCTTGATACCGAGCGTATCGCCGATTTTTGCCACAGTCGCACGCTGATCATCCAGCGCTGCCGTGAATTCGGCCGGCGTGCCGGGATTAACAACTTGCCCCGTGGCACTGAGCTTTGCATCGATCTCCGGATCACTCACGACGTCACGAATATCGGCGGCAATACGATCGCGAACCGCCGCCGGAAAATCGCGCGGGCCGAACAGCCCGACCAAGCCGTCGAACTCCAGTGATTTGTAGCCGGCTTCCGCGGCGGTCGGGATGTCATTCAAGGCCTTCGCATGCTGACGATTGGTCAAGGCGATGACCTTGACCTTGCCGGCCTGAACACGCGGGCGCATGATTGCGTAAGCGCCCACAAACGCGTGAATGCGCCCCTCGGCGAGATCATTGATGGCCTGTACCGCGTCCTTGTATGGGACTTTGGCCATATCGAGCTTTTCGGTTTTCAACCACGCCGCAAACAGCAGATCATTGGCGCCCGTAACAGACGCATAGTTCAGCTTGCCGGGATCGGCTTGGATCCTGGCGGCAAGTTCCTTGACCGTGGAGACCTTGAGATCGGCAGGCACGCCGAGCGCGATCAGTGTGTTGGTCACGCGCGCGATCGATACGAGATCTTTTGGATCGTAAGGAAGCTTTTCATGCAGAAGCGGATGCGCCGTAAAAGTTGATGCAGGTGCAAAGAGTAGAACGTGATCGTCGTGCGCATTGAGCACCGCGGTGATGGCTAGAAATGCGTCGCCACCCGGGCGGTTCTCGACGACGACCGGTTGGCCCCATTTTGCCGCGAGCTTGTCAGCCAGCAACCGCGCCGTGATATCAACGCCTGAGCCGGGCCCCAGCGGGATGATGAAGCGGACCGGGCGCTGCGGCCAGGATTGTCCAGACGTTTGCGCTTGCGCAAGCGGCGTGCCCGCAAGCACGACGGCAGTGCCAATAACCAGGCTGACCAACAATTGACGCAGGCGTTGCATGACATCTCCCAGCACTTGAAGTTTCAATTTCAGCAGAATGGTATTCCGCGGCCGCCGGGGATCACGTCACAGCCGGCTGATTTACGCAATCGAAAATCGAGTGATCGCTGGCGACCAATCGTCCGTCGCATACAAATTCTCAGATTTGAACCGAACCATGTTCGACGCGGCCCACCGATGGTATTCGCCGCAAATTTGCCATGAAACATGACGCAATCGCGAAGTTTTGCACTGCCAAATTTTTCCGTCCGAAATTTTTTTGCACCGTGCGATCAATTGGTTGTCGCTGCCGCTTGCGGTATTTGCGGTTCCAAGGGAGCCATGAGGGACCCACCTTAAGCACCTACGACTTTTGTGTTAGACTTCGTCCCGTCAACGAGGGAGGCACCTTCCGTGGACCTTACCTTGAAGCTCAACGTACTGGCAGTATGCGCTGTATTCGCTTTTGTCGGCGCAGTTTTGCTGGGTGCATTCTGAGTTCAAGAGGCCAACGACGACGCCAAACAAACAAATTGCCGGTGTAAAACCGGCCAAATGCTCGGACACCGGAGATGGTCATCTCTTCTCCGGTGTCTTTTTATTTTACGCCGCTACGATACTCGGCGAGGCGTGAACGTCATAGTTGAGAACCGGGGCCAGCCAGCGCTCGGCCTCCGCAACAGTCCAGCCTTTGCGCTTTGCATAGTCCTCGACCTGATCGCGCTCGATCTTGCCGACGCCGAAATAAGCGCTCTGCGGATGGCTGAAATAAAGCCCACATACGGCCGCGCCGGGCCACATTGCGAAGCTTTCCGTGAGCTTTACGCCAATGCGCTCGGCGTCGAGCAGCCGGAATAGCGTGCCTTTCTCAGTGTGGTCGGGTTGTGCCGGATAGCCCGGTGCCGGACGGATGCCGCAATATTTTTCTGCAACAAGATCTTCCGCGCTTAGTTTTTCTTCCGGAGCATAGCCCCAGAATTCCCGGCGCACACGGCTGTGCAGCCGCTCGGCATAAGCTTCCGCCAGACGGTCGGCCAGCGCCTTCACGAGGATTGCCGAGTAGTCGTCATTGGCACGCTTGAAGCGCTCGGCAATGACATCTTCTCCGATGCCTGCAGTGACGGCAAAGGCGCCGATATAATCCTTTACGCCGCTGTCACGCGGTGCGACGAAATCCGATAGCGCGATATTGTTGCGGCCTTCGCGCTTGGACAATTGTTGACGCAGTGCATGCAGCGTCGCAACCGCTGTCCCGCGTCCTTCATCGCCATACAGGATGATATCGTCGCCCTGTGCATGCGCGGGCCAGAATCCGAACACGGCATTGGCCTTGAACCAATGCTCGGCCACGATTTTGTCGAGCATTGCACGCGCATCCTCGTAAAGCGGACGCGCGGCGGGCCCGAATTTGGCGTCGTCGAGAATGGCGGGGAATTTTCCGGAAAGCTCCCAGGTCTGGAAGAACGGCGTCCAATCGATATAGTCGATCAATTCCGCAATCGGATAGTCGTTCAGGACTTTCGTCCCGATGAACCTTGGCTTCGGCGGCTGATAGGCACCCGACCAGTCGAGCTTCAGCGCGTTTGCACGCGCGACCGGCAAAGGCAGCCGCGTCTTATCTTCCTGCGCACGTGCGTGCGCGGCGGCAATACGCGCATATTCCCCGCGCAATTCGGTGACGTAGCCGGAACGCGCATTGACCGACATCAGCGACTGCGCCACGCCCACCGCACGGCTGGCATCGTTGACATAGACCGCCTGCCCGCGCCGGTAATTCGGATGGATCTTCACAGCCGTATGCACACGGCTGGTGGTGGCGCCGCCGATCATCAGCGGCAGGTCGAAGCCTTGCCGTTCCATCTCAGCCGCCACGTGGCACATCTCGTCGAGTGATGGCGTGATCAGCCCGGACAGGCCGATGATGTCGGCTTTCTCCGCCCGCGCCGTCTCCAGGATCTTGGCCGCAGGTACCATCACGCCGAGATCAAGCACCTCGTAATTATTGCACTGGAGCACCACGCCGACGATGTTTTTGCCGATATCGTGCACGTCGCCTTTCACCGTCGCCATTACGATTTTGCCGTTCGACGAGCGCTCAGCCGCGCCTCCGGCGAGGCGGCGCTCTTCCTTTTCCTTCTCCATGAACGGCATCAAATAGGCGACCGCCTGCTTCATCACACGCGCGGACTTCACCACCTGCGGCAGGAACATCTTGCCGGAGCCGAACAGGTCGCCGACGATATTCATGCCGTCCATCAGCGGACCTTCAATCACATCGAGCGGGCGCGTTGCGCGCTTGCGCGCTTCCTCCACGTCGGTCTCGATGAAATCGGTGATGCCGTGCACCAGCGAATGCGCCAGCCGTTTCTCCACGTCCTTGTCGCGCCAGGCGAGATCGACTTCCTTCGCTTCCTGGCCCTTGCCGCGGAATTTGTCGGCCAGCGCCAGCAGCCGCTCCGACGCGTCGGGACGGCGGTTGAGCACCACGTCCTCGCAGGCCTCGCGCAATTCCGGATCGAGATCGTCATAGACCGCCATCTGTCCGGCGTTGACGATGCCCATGTCCATGCCGGCCTTGATGGCGTGGTACAGGAACACGGAGTGCATCGCCTCGCGCACGCGCTCATTGCCGCGGAACGAGAACGATAGGTTGGAGACGCCACCCGAAATATGCACCAGCGGCAGGTTCGCCCTGATCCAGCGCGCGGCCTCGATGAAATCGACGCCGTAATTGTTGTGCTCCTCCATGCCAGTGGCGATGGCAAAAATGTTCGGGTCGAAGATGATGTCCTCGGGCGGGAATCCGACCTGGTTCACCAGAATGTCGTAGGCGCGTTTGCAGATCGCGGTTTTGCGCTCGAAGGTGTCGGCTTGGCCCTTCTCGTCGAAAGCCATCACCACCACCGCGGCGCCATGTCGGCGCACGATCTTGGCGTGCTCGATGAACGCGGCTTCGCCCTCCTTCATCGAGATCGAATTGACCACCGGCTTGCCCTGCAGGCACTTCAGCCCGGCCTCGATCACCGAAAACTTCGAAGAGTCGACCATCACCGGCACGCGCGCGATGTCCGGCTCGGCGGCAATCAGGTTGAGAAAGGTGACCATCGCGGCTTCGGAATCGAGAAGCCCTTCGTCCATGTTGACATCGATCACCTGCGCGCCGTTCTCCACCTGCTCGCGCGCGATCGAGAGCGCGGTCGCGTAGTCGCCGGCGGTGACCAGCTTGCGGAACTTTGCCGAGCCGGTGACGTTGGTGCGCTCGCCCACGTTGACGAACGGAATTTCCGGCGTGAGCGAGAACGACTCCAGGCCGGACAGCCGAAGCTGCCGCGGCAATTCAGGGATAGCGCGCGGCTTCTTTCCTGCGACAGCTTTGGCAATGGCATGGATATGCTCGGGCGTGGTCCCGCAGCAGCCCCCGACCACGTTGACCAGGCCGGCCGCGGCGAACTCGCTCAGCAGCTCGGCCATGTATTCGGGGCTTTCATCGTAGTAGCCGAACTCGTTCGGCAGACCGGCGTTCGGATAGGCACAGACGAAGGTGTCGGCGAGACGGCCGAGTTCCGCGATGTGCGCGCGCATCTCGGTCGCGCCGAGGGCACAGTTAAGTCCAATGGTGACGGGGTTGGCGTGTCGTACCGAATTCCAGAACCCCGCCGGCGTCTGCCCCGATAGCAGGCGGCCGGAGCGGTCGGTGATAGTGCCGGAGATCATCACCGGTACGTCGCGCTTGAGCTCCTCACAGATTTCCGCAATGGCGTAGATCGCCGCCTTGGCATTGAGCGTGTCGAAGATGGTCTCGATCAGCAGCAGATCGGCGCCGCCCTCGACGAGGCCGCGGATCTGCTCGCCGTAAGCCTCGCGCAACTGGTCGAAGGTGATGGCGCGGAAGCCCGGATTGCTCACGTCCGGCGAGATCGAAGCGGTGCGGTTGGTCGGGCCGAGCGCGCCGGCGACGAAGCGGCGCTGACCGTCTTCCTTCTCGGCTTGCGTCGCTGCCTCGCGGGCGAGCATGGCGCCGGCATGATTGAGCTCGTAGGCGATACCCTCCATGCCGTAATCGGCTTGCGCAATCTTGGTGGAGGAGAAGGTATTGGTGGACACGATGTCGGCGCCGGCGCGGAAATAGGCCAGGTGGATGTCGCGCACTGCCTCGGGCCGGCTCAGATTGAGCAGATCATTATTGCCGCGCACCTCGCGATTCCACGCGTCGAAACGCGCACCACGATAGCCTTCCTCGTCGAGTTTGAGCCCCTGGATCATGGTGCCCATCGCGCCGTCGAGCACCAGGATGCGTTCCTTAAGCCGCTCAAGGAATACAGATCGGGCACTGGTGTGGGATTTACTCACGACAGGCCCCGATCAGGTCACGGTTTCCACCACTGGCCTTAGACCCAGCAGGTGGCAGATGGCGTAGACGAGGTCGGCGCGGTTCATCGTGTAGAAATGGAAATGGGTGACGCCGCGGTCGACCAGGTCAATCACCTGCTCGGCGGCGACCGCGGCGGCGATCAGCTTGCGCGTGGCCGGATCGTTATCGAGGCCGTGGAAACGCTCGGCCAGCCATGCCGGCACGGTGGCGCCGGCGCGTGCGGCGAAATTCTTCGCGGCCTTGAAGTTCTGCACCGGGAGAATGCCCGGCACGATCGGGATATTGATGCCGCGCGCGCGCACGCGCTCGAGATAACGGAAATAGAGATCGTTCTCGAAGAAGAATTGCGTCATGGCGCGCTCGGCGCCCGCATCGACCTTGGCCTTGAGCATGTCGATATCGGCCTCGACGCTCGGCGAATCCGGATGCTTTTCCGGATAGGCCGAGACCGATACTTCGATGTCAGGGCAATTGCGCTTGATGCCGCCGACCAGATCGGCGGCATTCTTGTAGCCGCCCGGGTGCGGCGCGTACTGCGTGCCCGGACCGCCGAGGGAATCGCCGCGCAGCGCCACGATGTGGCGTACGCCGACATTGTGATAATTGCGCACGATATTGTCGATTTCGTCGCGTGAGGCGGCAACGCAGGTGAGATGTGCGGCCGGCGTCAGCGGTGTCTCGGCCAGGATTCGCTTCACCGTCGCGTGGGTGCGCTCGCGCGTCGAACCGCCGGCACCGTAGGTGACCGAGACGAAGTTCGGCGCCAGAGGCGCCAGACGCTCGATCGACTCCCAGAGAATCTTCTCCATCTCCTCGGTCTGCGGCGGGAAGAATTCAAACGAGACATGGATGCGGCGGGTCTCGCTGAGCGCGAAACGGCTGGGACGGACATTCATTACGCCACCTCGCGCCGCAATGGGTGCGCCATCAGCGCGCGCACGTCGCGCGCAAGCCACAGAGAGACTGCGATCTTGCCGTCGGAGCCGGGTTCGGGTGCGAGCGACTTGTGCAGCACCGGCTCGAGGCCCGACGCGGTCATCCATTGCGTCACGGTCTCGGGTGCGAAGCCGAGCCGGCGGTGCGCAAATTGCTCGCGCAAGAACTCCTGTTCGTGTGGCGCAAAATCGACCACCATGAGCCGGCCGCCCGGACGCAATACGCGTGACGCTTCGCGAATTGCACGCGCGCCGTCATCGAGAAAATGCAGAACCTGATGCAGGATGACGACGTCGAAGGAATCGTTGGCCAGCGGCAGGTCATAGATGTCGCCCTGACGCACACTGCAATTCCTCAGGCTCGCGCGCTCAAGCCGGTCGCGCGCAAGCAACAGCATATCGAGCGAAAGATCGAGACCCAGGCCGCGCTCGATATCAGGGCCGAACATTTCGAGCATGCGTCCGGTGCCGGTGCCAAGGTCGAGTAACGACCGGAACGGCTTGTCGGCGAGCGCGGCGCGGATCGCTGCCTCGACCGCCGCGTCGGCGACGTGCAGCTTGCGGATGCGATCCCATTCGGCGGCGTGTGCGCGGAAATAAGCTTGCGCGGCGGCGGCGCGTGCCTGCCGCACCGAAGCAAGCCGATCGCGGTCACGGGCAATCGTCTGGTCGGCCGGGTTAAGGCGCTCGATCAGCGCGCGCGCGACCTCGGCACCCCCACCATGTTCGGCAAGCCGAAAGAAGGCCCAGGTACCCTCGCGAAACCGCTCGACCAGGCCGGCTTCGGCCAGCAGCTTGAGGTGGCGTGAGATACGCGGCTGCGACTGGCGCAGGATATCGGTGAGGTCGGAGACCGTCAGTTCGGCCTCGGCGAGAAGGGCCAACACCCGCAGGCGCGTTTCCTCGCCCGCTGCCTTGAGCGCCGAATTGAGGGCATCAAAACCAAGCTTGCCGGTGCTGTTCATCGGATCCTAGAGATAGGCCGCCCATGGGCTGTTTCCCACTATATAAAGATATCTTTATACGTTGAAACGCCTGTCGGCAAGCCCAAACACCGAGCTTCGCGTGGGCTGGTTAGCGATCCGTGAGCGTCGAAGGGTCCAAGGGGATCTATGTTCCTGGCCTGTATTGCGACTGTTCTCGGCTGAAAGCGCGAGTTAGTCGCGCTAAAGAACGAACATGGGCCCCCGCAAAGATTTCGGAATCCGCGATGGCGAAAAGGCGGTCGAGCTCCCCGCTCAGACGGATGCCGGCCTCTATTTCATTGGCCGCATCCATACGCCCTGGACGGAGCGCAAGGACTGCCCGAAGAACGCCCGGGAGTCCGAGGCGGTCTGCACCGTCGACGTTGACCCGCGCTGGCGCGAGGGCCTCAAGGACGTCGAGACGTGCAGCCATCTCATGCTGCTCTACTGGATGGACAAATCCCCGCGCGATCTGGTGCTGCAGGTGCCGGGCCACTACGGCGCCCAGCACGGCACCTTCGCCTTGCGCTCTCCTGCCCGCCCCAACCCGGTCGCCGTGAGCGTGGTCAAACTGCTGCGCGTGGAGGGCAACAGGTTGTCGGTGGTCGGGCTCGATTGCCTCGATGGCACGCCGCTCATCGACATCAAGCCCTATTTTGCTTCGACGGATAGCGTGCCGGATGCCGTGGTGGGCTGGCACAAACAAAAAGAATGAAACGCGGGATCAGAATAGCCCCAGCGAATGCCGGGATCGTTGAACGTCAGCGCATCAGCGCTTGTCACACGGCAGCGCGATCGCAACGCATGACACCCGCCCATTGAGTGCGGGTTCATCATAGTGCTCACATTCGATCTTGCGGTCTTTGGCAGATTCCCATTTGGAAAACTGGCCGCCGTACAGTCCGTCCGCCAGTTGCTCCCATTTGCTGATGGAAAATTTTAGTGCGTCGCTCGCTTTTTCTTCAGCCGACCCAGGGTTACTGCGGCGGCCCTCGGCGCGCAGCTCAGGTTTGCAGCTGGCCTGCGCTGCAGCCGCATCCTCCAGCCAGGGACCATACATCAACCCGGTGACGGCGATGATAAGGACGAGCGAACGATGCCTGGTGACCACGCTGGCCTCCGCTACGGCAACAACGAAACGCCGGTAAAAATCGAACTCGCGATCCAGATCAGCGTCGACACGATGATCAGCAGACTAAGCCAGTCTGTGAAGGTCGCCTTGAATTTGTCGCCGATCGAAACAGTCGGGTCAGCCAGCGTACGGGAGATATTGAGCCATCGTGGCTGCCACTGGGCCGAACTCGGCGGTCCACTGGTGAGCGTTGGAAGAAACAGAAGAAGCCAGCAGATCCCCGTTACGATCAACACCGAGCTCATGGAGTTTCCGAGTCTGTCAAAGCCCATCGCGCGCGCCAAATAGAAAGTGCCCTTGGCGGTCGGCAATACATACACGGTCGCCCGGATAGCGCCTCCGACAAGCTGCGTCGGCGCGAAGCCTTGCGGTCGTTTGTCGACGAGCAGCATGGCGATCACCTTTACGGCATGTGCGCGCCGAGCATCACGATGGCGCAATTTACTGCTCGTTAGTCATCGCCAGCCGCCTGGCGGTTCAAAAGGCGCCATGGCGCCAGCCCCAAACACAATTTTCGCCAATTCGTTCCTGTCTTTTAAGGGCTTTTACCCATTGGGCTTCAGGGAACCTTTGAACCCCGTCAGCTATTGCACCGACATAGGGACGGGGGGAAGCGACGAGGATGCCCATGTTCAGGTTTTTCAGTTTTACCGCGTTGATCAGCGCCACCGCGTTGTCGTGCGGAGCCGCCCGGGCGGAGCCCCTCTTTGCGTTCCTCACAGCTCCCGCGCAGATGCAGGCCGCGCCGCAGACATTTGAGGCCGCGCCGGCCGACGACACCGAAGACACCCAGACCGCTCAGCCCGCGCCACGCTTGCAGCGCCAGGTCGTCGACTACGCCAGCAAGGAAGCGCCCGGCACGGTCATCATCGATACGCCGCACACTTTCCTCTATTACGTGCTCGGCAACGGTAAGGCGATCCGTTACGGCATCGGCGTCGGCCGCGAAGGCTTCACCTGGTCAGGCATCAAATCAATCGAGCGCAAGACCGAATGGCCGGACTGGCATCCGCCGGCCGAAATGATCGCGCGCCAACCATATCTGCCACGCATGGTCGCGGGCGGCCCCGGTAATCCGCTCGGTGCGCGCGCGATGTACATTGGTGGGACCGAATATCGCATCCACGGTACCAATGACCCGACGTCAATCGGCAAACACGTTTCGAGCGGGTGCATCCGCCTGACCAATGAAAACGTCAAGGATCTCTACAGCCGCGTGCAGATCGGCGCGAAGGTAATCGTGCTGCCACAAACTTCGGTTGCGCAGCGAAGGACTTCGGAGCCGCAGCGCGTTTCTGTCACTCAGTCATATGCCCCGCAGCCGCAGAGCGCCGCACAGCGGACCTGGAGCCAGATCCGCCCCTCGGGACTTTATTAATTCCCTCGAACCTCCCCGCACTTGCCCGGCCTTGCGCCGGGCAATTTTTTTGATGCCTCCTATGAATAAATGTCGGTTGGTGCCGGCGGTCCCTACCGCTATAGGTGGCCCGGTTCAGCGGGGTTTCGATCATGCGCATAGCGGCAATGGCGGCAGGGGCGGTTGGCGGATATTTCGGCGCCCGCATGGCGGCAGCGGGTCACGATGTTTACTTTATTGCCCGCGGCGCCCACCGCGACGCCATTGCCCGGCACGGCCTCAAGGTCGAGAGCGTGCATGGCGATTTGCATCTGCCGAAGCCCAACGTCACCGACGACCCGGCGAAAGTCGGCCCCGTCGATATCGTGCTGTTCGCCGTCAAGCTATGGGACACAGAAACGGCAGCCGCATCCGCGCGCCCTCTTCTCGGTCCTGAAAGCCGGTTGATCACCTTCCAAAATGGCGTCGACAGCGTCGATCGCGTTTCGGCCGTGTTGGGCGCCGATCGCGTTGTCGGCGGCGCGGCCTACATCGCGACCGTCATCGCCGCCCCCGGCGTGATCAAGCACACCAGCAACTTTGCGATGATGCGATTTGGCCGCGCCGACAAGAAGCCCGACGACAGGCTCACAGCATTTGTAGATGCAGGCAAAGCCGCCAAGCTGGACATTGCTTTGTCCGACGACATTAGCCGTGAGCTCTGGCAGAAATTCATATTTCTCACGGCGATGGCGGGCTCGACGGCAAGCCTGCGATCGCCGATCGGCCCTATCGTTGCGGACCCGGAGCTGCGCGGCTTCTTCCGCGCGCTGATGGAGGAGGCCTTTGCTGTCGGCAAGGCCAAAGGCGTCGCGCTGGATCCGGCTTATCTGGATGACCGCATGAATTTCCTGGTCAATAAAGTCGAGCCTGGAATGAAAGCGTCGATGGCGCACGATCTCGAGCGCGGCAACCGGCTCGAGCTCGATTGGCTGGCCGGCAAAGTCCGCGCCCTCGGTCGGGAACTCGGCATTAAAACGCCGGCCAGCGACATGGTGTACACCGTGCTCAAGCTGCACAGGATGGGCCAAGCGCAGCCGTAGATCGGCGCGGCCTTTCTCGGGGACTTGCGTTCGCCCGGAAAGACGCGCGATCATCGGTCAGCGATCGGGGGCCGCTATGCTGCGCACATTTATCGTTATCGTCGGCTTGGCACTGTGCATGGTCTGGCTTGCTCCGCCGGCGCAAGCGACGAGCATGAAGTCAACTGCACCGGAGCGGATGCTGTCGCGGACCGACTCCAAGAAAATGCGCGCATGTGACGAAAGGGCGATGCGGGAAAATGTCCCCATGGAGCAGCGCGCCGCCTTCGTGAAAAAATGCATGAAGGAAATGAAGTAACCCTTCCGCCTGCCGCGACTGACGCTCAGCCGATCACAACCCGGTTTCGACCGGCATCTTTCGCCGCATAAAGGGCGCGGTCGGCAGCAGCAACGACCTCCTGCGCAGATTCATTGACGCCGGTCGCAACAACGGCGCCGAAGCTGGCCGAAATAGGTCGTATCTCACCCCCCAGATCGAAAGGCTTTACGACGATCGACTGACGCATGCGTTCTGCGGCCTTGGCGAGCGTGTCATGCGTGAGAGGCCCTGCCGCAATAATCAAAAACTCTTCGCCGCCGTAGCGCCCGAGCTGGTCGCTCTGGCGGATAACCCTCGTCAAACGCCGGGTAAATTCCTTGAGAGCGGTATCGCCGGCGACATGACCAAGGCTGTCGTTGACCGACTTGAAATGATCGATGTCCGCCATGACGACGCCGATCGGAGTTTGCGTCTGTGCCGCATTCACCAGAGCACGCTCGACCGAACGCATGATCGCGCCGTGATTGAGCGCTCCTGTCAGGGCGTCCCGGCTCGCGATTTCCGTCAGTTTCCTGCCTTCCTCCATCAGCTGCCGGTTGCGTTCGATGATATGCAGATAGGTCCGGCTGTTGTCGATGACAGCCGACACCTGGTTTGCAATCTGCCGAAATATTGTCTGGTGCGCGTCCCGATATGTATTTTTATACCGGCTTGTGAAGAACAGGACTCCGATCGGACGGTGCTCGACAATCAAAGGGCATGTGAGACTTGACCGTCCGCCTTCCTTCACGATCCGAAGCGTTGCGTCGGATTTCGGCTTGGCCTTCAGATAACTTTCCAGATCGTTGAGGATGCGTGGACGGCCACTTTCCAACAAATCCTCGATGCTACTTCCGGCAATCGGGCGGGAATATCCGGCAGCAATTTCGACAGCATCCAGATTCGAACGCACCCAATAGGCGGTCAGATAGTTGCCATCGGCGGAGAGGAATGCGCAACTGATGCGGTCGTAGGGGATGAGTCCGTTGAAACCATCGAATATCCGCTCGAGAATATCTTCGACGAGAACGCCGCGCTCGACCTTTTCAACCTGATCGAAAAGCTGCCGGAGTTGATGCTCCTTTTGTTCAATGTTGTCGGCAAGGAGCTGTAATTCTCGCCCAAGCCGTGCCAACGGATCGGCATTGCCGAGTTTAAGCTTCGGAACGGATGTGCCGCCGCGCAGACGCGCAATCCAGGATGCATAGGCACCCACACGATCGCGAATTTTATCGATATGCGCTGCCGCTTTTGTCACGGGCACCGTCACAAGCTGCGACGAAATCCGTAAACGATCGGACGGATTGATTAATTATCTTGCCGGGCACGCGGCCTATTTCACCGGTGCGCAACCGCAACCGGTACTATCGTGCCGCATTGACGCGGCGCCACGGTGCCGCCCTACCGCAGAGCGAAAGAAGCCCCGGCACGAAGCCGGGGCCTCCCTGCGCGCAACGGCTGGAAAGGGGCAACCGAACCAGCCGTCCCGGCACATCGTTGGCAGTGGTCCAGCCACCACCCCGCTATTCGAAAAAGACCCAATGAAGAAGGCCGTAGCCGAACATCAGCAGGATGCCCGCGATAATGATCGAGGCGATGGCTTTCGCCGCATAGTCGCCCTCTATGATGCTTTGTTCGTTTTTCTCTACGACCACGACAATCCCCCCTAAAAAATGGCCGCACATACGCAGCGCGGCCAATGAGCCAGTAGTTGCTTTGTGACCACTCAGTCCAGAGGGGAAGAGAGTGGCACATTATTCGACAAGTTTCAGCCAGAACGCGCTTTCGTCAGGATCATTGATTCAGATTAACGAACCGGATTAGCCTACCTCTTATGGGCCATCTATTTTCAGGCAATGCCACGGGTCAGCATCCCTTCGTCGTCAGGCTTTTGCAGCATGTCGATCTGGACGCGGCCGACCTGAAAAGGCTCGACGAGATCATCGATGGCGAACTCGCCATCCGGCGGCGGCGCGATCTCATCGTCGACGGCTACGAGTATCGCAAGCTTTGCTTTGTGAAGGACGGGTACGCTGTCCGTTACAAGCTGCTGCGGAACGGCAAGCGGCAAATTCTGAATGTGGTCCTGCCCGGCGATATCGTGGGAATGCCGGGAAGCTTTTATGAACGTGCGGTCTATTCGGTGAGCGCCATCACCGATCTGACAATGAACGTCTGCCCGCTCGATGCCTACGTTCAGCTCTGTTACCAGCGCCCGCAATTCGGTCTCGCCCTGAGCTGGATCGCAGTGCAGGAAGCCACGACCTATGCCGAGCACATCATCGACGTCGGACGCCGCACGCCTATCGAACGCCTGTCGCATTTTCTTCTTGAGCTGCACGCACGGCTCCGGGCGGTCAGGCGCGCAGCGCAAACAAGCTTCGCCTTGCCGTTTTCGCAGGAAGTCATGGCCGACGTCCTCGGACTGAGCGTTCCGCATTTAAACCGGATGATGCAGCAATTACGATCTGAAAAATTGATTGCCGACAGCGAGCGGCAGATCGAATTCATCGACATGGGGGCGATCCAGGCGCTCGCGCATTATCAGCCGCAGGAACTGGCGTCGATTCCATTGCCCAAGACGGCCTAGTTCAAGACAGCCTAGTCTTCGTCAGACGAAACGCGGGATAGGCCCCCGCTGTGGCGTCGTGCGCTCGCCAAGGTCAACGAAGGTCTCGTCGAGATAACACCATCCCCAGCCTTCCGGCGGATCGTAACCTTCGATAACGGGATGCCCGGTGGCGCGAAAATGTTTCGTGGCATGCTTGTTTGGCGAAGAATCGCAACAGCCGACATGGCCGCATGTCCGGCACAATCGCAAATGCACCCAGGGTGACCCTGTCTTCAGGCATTCCTCGCAGCCGAGCGCGCTTGGCGTCACATCGCGAATACCCGCTCCGTGCGTACATTTCTGGGTCATGGCTGTCTCCGATGATGGCCTGGCGCCGCGAGCGGCAGAAACGCGGCGATGACTGCGGCCCCTGCGGCAGCAAGTACGGCGGAGACCACAAGTCCCGTGCGATAACCAGAAGAATATGATGCGACACCGGCGGACAGTGCAACGCCTGCCAATTGCGCAACCCGGCTGACCGCATTGTTGACGCCCGACGCGAGTGCTTCGTCGGCAGGCGCGACCGCTGACATCACCGACGCCGTTAGCGGCGTCACCAGCACCGCGAAGGCAATACCGAGCAGCACCATCGGGGCCAGCACTCCCGCCTCAAGCGATGCGTTGGATGCCAGCGCCAGCAGCAAGAACGCGAGCGACGCCGCGAGGGGCCCCGCGATCAGCATAGTACGCGCGCCCACTTTGTCTGCGAGCACGCCGAACGGCTGCGAGAGCAGGCCGACGCCGAGCGTGAACGGCAAAAAAGCCAGGCCCGCACCGGTCGGCGTGAGGCCGCGCCGGTCGATGAGATCGAATGACACCAGGAAAAACATGGCCGACAGGCCCGCATAAATGAAAAAGGTCGCTGCGTTGAGGCTTACGAACGCGCGATTGCCCATCAATCGCGGCGGCGTCATGGGATGACTGCTGGTGCGCTCCCAGGCTGCGTAGGCGGCAAACCCTGCAAGGCCTAACGTCCCGACCACGCCAATCATCCCGCCACTCATAACTCCGGCCTTCCCCGGCCCGATCTGACTCAGCGCCCAGGCCAATGCGCCGAGCGCGGCGGCAAGGATGACGGCACCGAAGACATCGAACCGCCGCGGCTCGTGCTGGTCGGCCGGCGCGTAGACCATCAGCAGTGCGATCGTGGCCAGCGCCAGCGGCGGATTGATTGCAAAGACCCACTGCCAACCGAATTGTTCGGTCAGCCAGCCTCCCAGCACCGGACCGCCGGCGGTGGTGAGCGCCGACGCTGCCGCCCATACACCAATGGCGCGGTTGCGCTCTTGCTTCGGATAAATTGCGCCGATCAGCGCCAGGCTTGACGGCGTGACGATCGCGGCAGCAACGCCCTGCATGACACGAAAGCCAATGAGCCACTCGACCGACGGCGCGATCACGCAGGCCGCCGACGCAAGTCCGAAGCCGAGGCAGCCGACACCCAGCATGCGCGCCTTGCCGTAGTGATCCGCAAGCGCGCCACCGATCAGCGTCAGTGCCGCCAGCGCCAGCACATAGCCGTTGAGCACCCATTGCACCGAGGCGAGGTCCGCGCCAAAAAACGCGCGCAATTTTGGCAGGGCGACGGTAAGCGCGGACCCGTCGATGAAGGCCATGGACGAACCGAGCACGCAGGCGGCGAGCACCATGCGGCGGCGCTGCGGCGCAATCTCGCGCCCGAGCGCGCGCGGGCACGGCTGGGCGTCGATGACGCCGCGGTCGCATGGCTCGATGAAGGGCTGTGCCATGGCGAAATATCGCTACCACGCACCGGCGAGACGGAGCAACGCGGCCGGCAGTTGTCAGCAAACCGGCAGGATGGAATACTCCTTGCAGCTCGCACATCCAGCACGAACAAGAACGCGAGATTCAGGGGGATCGTTCATGCCACGTCGGTTTCGGCACATCTTCGCGACGCTCTCCGTTTCAGCACTCATGCTGAGCGGACAGGCCACCGCTGACACTTTTCCGTCCAACAAGATCACCCTCGTCGTCGCATTTGCCGCCGGCGGCGTTGCCGACACGTTGGCGCGCATGGTTGGGCAAGGCCTGAGCGAGCGACTGCATCAACCGGTCGTGGTCGAGAACCGCGGCGGTGCCGGCGGCAACATCGCGGCCGGCGTGGTCGCGCATGCCGCGGCCGACGGCTACACGCTGCTGGTCACCACCACGGCGATCGCCATCAACGAGACGCTGCGCGAAACCAAGACCTTTGCGGCGAGTGACTTCAAAACAGTGGCCATCGTCGCCTCAAGTCCCGAGGCACTGGTGACGAGCCCGAGCAATCCGGCCAACAATCTTGCCGATTTCGTCAAGGCGGCGAAAGGCAAGTCCATCAATTTCGGCTCGGCCGGCGTCGGCAGCGGCTCGCACATCGAAGCCGAATATTTCTTCAAGAAGATTGCCGGAATTGAGGCCACGCATGTGCCCTTCCAAGGCGGCGCGCCGGCGATCAACGCAACGCTCGGCAACCAGATCGACCTGCTCGCGACGACTTTGGGCGGTGGCGCGGCCGCGCAGGTTGCAGCCGGGAAACTCAAGGGCCTCGGCATCGCGGCAGACAAGCGGGCGTCGGTCACGCCGAATGTGCCAACTTATGCGGAAGCCGGCTTCCCCGGATTTTTTGCGGCGTCATGGGTCGGTTTCTTCGCACCGGCCAAGACCGATCCGCAGATCATTGCCACGCTCAATACGGCCATTAACGACACGATCAAGAATCCCGATGTGCAACAAAAACTCGCCACCATCGGCTTCGATCCGATCGAGGGCTCGCCGGCGCAAGCCGAGTCAATGTTCAAAGCCGAAGTGACCAAATGGGGCGAAATGGTCAAGGCGCTGAATTTGTCGATCAAGTGACGTCCCGGCGCGAGCCGCATTCCCGCACGCTGGCGGAAGCGGCCGCCGCCGCCTAAGATTTCATCTTCGGCGAATCGAGCGGAACGTCCTGATGACCGGGCTCGACACATTCATTTATTACGCAACCGCGCCGATCCGCGCCTTTGGTCGCTCGCGCTATGTCCGTTGGGGTGTCGCCGCCGTCTGCGTCATTGCTTTCTTCTTCGGCGTGACGCTCTGGGCGCTCGACCGCCTCGTTCCGACCGACAGTGGATTGCCGGAAGCACTTGCCATTCTGCAACCGCCAAAACCTTTGCAGGCGATAACACGCGCCTCGCACGTCATTGCGCCGGTCGCAGTTGCGCTGACGGCCATTGGCCAGTCGCTCGATGCAGCCGCCCCGCGCGAATTCGCCGGCAAGAACGACAACCCGGTCACGCAACTGCTCGGTCAGGCCGAGATCGGCCTGACGGTGTCGCGCGGAACCATGACCACCTCCGGCCAGGCCGGCACGCTCACCGTGACAACACCGCTCAATGGCAGCATTCGCATCACCGGCCAGGTGGGAAATACCGCGGGCAAGGCGGTCGGCGGGATCGGTGGCGCCATCGGAAACCTGCTCGGCAACAACGACGTCGGCAAGCAAATCGAAACCCTCGCCATGAAGACGCTCGACCAGCGCAGCGATTTCCGCGGCAACGTGGTGGTGACGTCGCGCCCGCAGATCACATCGTCATGGCGGATCGAGCCCAACCTCACCGGCCGGCTCGACTTCGGTGACACCGGCACCAACATTGCCGGCATCAAGCTCAACCTCGCCAATGAAATCAAACCGGTGCTCGACCCGATGGTCAGCAACCAGATCGCGGCCCTGCAATCGCGTCTGCGCAACGATCCGATGATCGAGCGCACCGCGCGCGAGCAATGGGCCAAGATGTGCCGGTCGATCCCGCTCGGCGGCGGGAAAACCGGGCTGCCGGCGCTCTGGCTCGAAATGCGTCCGGTGCGCGCGGCTGCGGCGCAGCCGCAGGTCGATGCCCGCAATGTGACAATAACCGTCGGGGTGCAGGCGGAAACCGGAATCCTGCCGAGCGAAACCAAGCCGAATTGTCCGTTTCCCGCGCAGCTCGAATTGGTCCCTCCGATGCAGGAGGGTGAACTGGCGGTCGGCGTCCCGATCGACATGCCCTTCACCGAACTCAACAAGCTGCTCGATCCACAAATGAAAGGCCGGCATTTTCCCGACGATGGCAGCGGGCCGGTCGATGTCGAGATCCTGCGCGCAAGCCTCGCCGCTGCTGGCGACCGTTTATTGATTTCCTTGCGCGTGAAAGCGCGTGAGAAGAAGAGCTGGTTCGGCTTCGGTACCGAAGCCACCGTGCAGATCTGGGGCAAGCCATTGCTCGATTCGCAGAACCAGCTTTTGCGCCTGACCGATATGTCACTCGCCGTCGAATCGGAAGCAGCCTTCGGCCTGCTCGGCGCTGCCGCGCGTGCAGCCATGCCTCACCTGCAAAAGGCGCTTGCCGACAAAGCCGTGATCGATCTCAAGCCCTTCGCCAAGGATGCCAAGGCCAAGATCGGCGCCGCGCTCGCCGAATTCGAGCAGGTCGGCAACGGCGTGCGTGTCGACGCCGCCGTGCTGGACCTGCGCCTCACCGGCATTGAATTCGACGCAACCACCTTGCGTGTGATCGCCGAGGCCAATGGCACCGTAAAGGTGGAAGTAACGCAGCTGCCACGGACTTAGGCCCTCCATCCGCTCGTCCCCGCACCCGGGTTCAGCTTCGCTGCCCCGAGTGCAGGCTCCAGCGGGGACCCAGTACGCCGCAGCTGCGCGACTGGACCGACTGGGCGGCGCCTACGGGATGTCCCGCCTACGCGGGGTATGACATCGAGCGTGAAAAGGAACGATCTGCGGGAGACCGAGGCTTTCCCCCGCACACATTGACACCCCTGCCCCCGTGCATACATTAAACGTTGTTCCGAGGGGTGCCCCGGTGGGGCTGAGAAAAACCCTTTGAACCTGATCCGGGTCATGCCGGCGAAGGGACAGGACATTTCGATGCAATCGTCGCTGAACATCGCAAGGCTGGTGGGCCCAGTGCTGTCGGCGATCGGCATCGGCATGCTGGCGAACCAGGCGGCCTATCGTGAGATGGCGACGCAGTTCCTCGCCGGCCTGCCCTTCATCTATTTTTCCGGTGTCCTGATGCTGGTCGCCGGCCTCGCAATCCTCAATGCGCACAACGACTGGACGCCCGACTGGCGCAGCACGGTTACGGCCATCGGCTGGATCCTCACCTGTGTCGGCACGTTCCGTATCATTGCGCCGCAATTCGCAAATTTCATCGCGAGCTCGATCATCGAGAACGCAGGTTTTTTCACCGGTCTCGGCATCTTCCTCGTCGCGGTCGGCGGTTTTGTGACTTTCAAAGGGTATGTGGCGTGAGCGTGGACATCCAAATGGGGGACTGGACCATGGAACGATCGCATTTTCTGGCCAAATTGATTGGCCCTGTATTCATCGCCGGCGGCGCCGGCATGATCTTCAACAGCGTTGTCTACCGCACGATGTTCGAGCGCGCGCTGCACGATCATATGCTGATCTATCTGTCGGGCGTGATCGCGCTCCCGGTCGGTCTTGCAATCGTCGCCACGCACAATGACTGGAAGTGGCACTGGCCGCTGATCATCACGGTGATCGGCTGGCTCGCGGTCATCGGCGGTATCCTGCGCATGGTCGCGCCGCAGGTTGTCGAACAAATCGGACTTTCGGTGCTGTCCTATCCGAATTTTTTCGTCGTTGACGGCGGGGTCGCTGTTCTGCTCGGCGTGCTGCTGAGCTATTTCGGCTATCTCGATCCACCACAAATGTTCCCGGAGCGTGCACGTGCGCGCCGCCGGCCGCGGCTACGGAGGAGAAGGTAAAATGAACATCCACGATCCCAACGTCACCCTCCCGAAAGTCACGACGGGTTCGCTGCCCGCGTCGCGCAAGGTCTATTCGAAGCCGGATGCTGCGCCCGATCTGCGGGTGCCGATCCGCGAGATTTCGCTCGACGCATCGTCGGGCGAGGCGCCGCTGCCGGTCTACGACACCACGGGCCCCTACACCGATCCGAATGTCGAAATCGACGTCGAGAAAGGGCTCAAGCGCACGCGCATCGAATGGGTGAAAGAACGCGGCGGAGTCGAGGAATATGACGGCCGGCCAATCCAACCGGTCGATAACGGCAATGTCACCGGCAAACATCTGGCGCGCAATTTTCCCAACACGCCGAAGCCGTGGCGCGCTGCTTCACCCTCCCCCTTGTGGGGAGGGTCGGCGAGCGAAGCGAGCCGGGGTGGGGGTAGCGCGACTTCTACTTCGACCCCCACCCCTGACCCCTCCCCACAAGGGGGAGGGGAAAAGAGACCGCATCCCCTCACCCAATACGAATGGGCGCGCGCCGGCATCATCACCAAGGAAATGATCTACGTTGCCGAGCGCGAGAACCTTGGCCGCAAGAAGCAGCTCGAGCGCGCGGAAGCAGCGCTTGCCGACGGCGAGCAATTCGGCGGCGCGGTGCCGGCGTTCATCACGCCCGAGTTCGTGCGCAGCGAAATCGCGCGCGGGCGCGCGATCATCCCGTCCAATATCAACCACGCCGAACTCGAGCCGATGATCATCGGCCGCAACTTCCTGGTGAAGATCAACGCCAATATCGGCAACTCGGCCGTTACGTCGTCGGTCGAGGAAGAAGTCGAGAAGATGGTGTGGGCGATCCGTTGGGGCGCCGACACGGTGATGGACCTCTCCACCGGACGCAACATCCACAACACGCGCGAATGGATCCTGCGCAATTCGCCCGTGCCGATCGGCACCGTTCCGATTTACCAGGCGCTGGAGAAGGTCGATGGCGATCCCGTCAAGCTCGACTGGGAATGCTACAAGGACACGCTGATCGAGCAGTGCGAACAGGGCGTCGACTATTTCACCATCCACGCCGGCGTGCGGCTGGCTTACGTGCCCCTCACCGCCGACCGCGTCACCGGCATCGTGTCGCGCGGCGGCTCGATCATGGCGAAGTGGTGCCTGTCGCGGCATAAGGAATCGTTCCTTTACGAGCGCTTCGACGAAATCTGCGACATCATGCGCAAATATGACGTGTCGTTCTCGCTCGGCGACGGCTTGCGGCCCGGCTCGATCGCCGACGCCAACGACCGCGCACAATTTGCCGAACTAGAGACGCTGGGCGAACTCACCCAGGTCGCCTGGAAGAAAGGCTGCCAGGTCATGATCGAAGGCCCCGGCCACGTGCCGATGCACAAGATCAAGATCAACATGGACAAGCAGCTGAAAGAATGCGGCGAGGCGCCGTTCTATACGCTGGGGCCGCTCACCACCGACATCGCGCCGGGCTACGACCACATCACGTCGGGCATCGGCGCCGCCATGATCGGCTGGTTCGGCTGCGCCATGCTCTGCTACGTGACGCCGAAGGAGCATCTCGGTCTGCCCGACCGCGACGACGTCAAGGAAGGCGTCATCACCTACAAGATCGCGGCGCACGCGGCCGACCTGGCCAAGGGCCACCCGGCGGCGCAATTGCGCGACGACGCTCTGAGCCGCGCGCGCTTCGATTTCCGCTGGCAGGACCAGTTCAACCTCGGGCTCGATCCCGACACCGCGCGCGAATACCACGACGAGACGCTGCCGAAGGAAGCGCACAAGGTCGCGCATTTCTGCTCGATGTGCGGGCCGAAGTTCTGCTCGATGAAGATCACGCAGGATGTGCGCGATTATGCAGCGACGCTCAACGACAAGGAGGCCGGGATGGCCGAGATGTCGGAGAAGTTCAAGGCGCTCGGCGAGCAGGTCTATGTCGATGCGGACAAGGTGAAGGAAAGCAACAAGGCGTTCTAGCCACTTCCGTCATGCCCGGCCTTGTGCCGGGCATCCACGACTTGCTTACTTCGCCTTGCAAAAGAAAGACGTGGATGGCCGGGACAAGCCCGGCCATGACGAGCGCGAAGTTCAAGGCGCGCGGAAAATACTTCAACGCCGTTGGATCGAGTATCAGTCCTGCAGGAGAACATCACATGGCCAACGAGAGCACCCTGTCACGCCCGGAGTTGGACGACCGCATCGCGATCCTGCGCGACAACCTGCGTCAGTTGACCGAACAGGCGGCGGCGCTATCAGGTGCAGCCGACGAAGCCCGTCTCGCAGACCGCATCGCCGCGCAGGAGGCCGAACTGGACAAGCTCACCAGGCAGCGCGACGCACTGGGGAAGAAGAACTGAGCGGGCGCCATGACTGACACCTCAGAGCTCCAGCATTGGGAGGATCGCTACTCCACGTCGGACTACCGGTTCGGCAAGGAGCCCAACGAATTCCTGGTCCGTTGTGGCCCGCTTTTGCCGCGAAACGGAAAGGCTCTGGCCGTCGCCGACGGCGAGGGCCGCAATGGTGTCTGGCTTGCGCGGCAGGGCCTCGATGTTCTGTCGATCGACTTCTCTCCTGCCGCCCTGGCCAAAGCGCGCGCCCTCGCTGACGAGCACCATGTCGCGATCACATTCGTTGAGGCCGACGTTCACGCGTGGCCTTATCCGGATGAAGAATTCGACGTGGTGATTGATATCTTCACCCAGTTCAGCACGCCGGCCGACCGCGCGCGCAAATGGGCGGGCATGCGCCGCGCGCTGAAGCGGGGCGGATTGCTGATTGTGGAAGGCTACACGCCCAAGCAGCTCGCGTATGGGACCGGCGGCCCGAAACAGGTTGAACACCTCTACACGCGCGACATGCTCGAACGCGCGTTCGGCGATCTCGCCGAAGTCAATATCGTCGAGGAAGAGCGCGAATTGCACGAAGGCCCCGGACATTCCGGCATGTCGGCCTATATCGGACTGACGGCGCGCAAGCCCTCGTGAAAAATCTGGCCATGAAGCCAGTCAATGTATTCTTGGCATTCTTGCAGGCTTGCAGCGGCCTATGAAATGGGCCGGAGCGATCGGCGCCGCCGTGGCCGGGCTGGTGTTGGCCTGGACCGGCGGCTCCTTTTTTCTCAACGGCGGCATGAGCACGATGGACACGGTGCCGTGGGGCTTTGTCCTCCTGACCGCGCTGATGCTGAGCCTGGCGTGGGCGGGCATTAGCCTGTTCCGCGCGCATAGCAATACGGCAATCTTTGTGTTTCTCGCGTCAGCGATTATGGGATCGCCGCTTGTGCTGATGTGGATCCTGGCGAGCTTTAGCGACTAAGGATCGTTGCGGAATCTCACTGCGCTACCGCCCGCGCTCGCACGCCGGTGGAAATTGTCGACGGCGCCTTGTTGAGCGTCTCGATCGCGAAGCCGGCGGCGGCCTTGTATCCGGCCATGAACTCCGCGCGCTCCTTCGGCGGGATCACATCGTCGATGTTGGCGAAGGTGCCGCCGCAGCGCTCATCGACGAGATTGAGCAGCCCGAAAGGTCCGGCGCCGCGGTTGCGCAAAATGAGCTGCGAGATCGGGCCGCAGAGTTTTTCGTCATAGGCGGCGAGTGCTTCCGGCGTCACGCCGTGCGCAACCATCATCGCGCCGAGGATGCGCGCGTCGACGACGGCCTGGCTGCCACCGTTCGAGCCGGTCGGATACATCGGGTGCGCGGCGTCGCCGAGCAGCGCCACCGGCCCGTCGCGCCAGGTCGGCACCGGGTCGCGGTCGATCATCGGATTCTCGAACACGGTCTCGGCGCCGCGAACAAGCGCCGGCACGTCGAGCCAGTCCCATACCCAGCCGTCGAAATGGTGCACGAATTCCGTGACCGGCACCTGCCGGAACCAGCCGCTCTGCTTCCAGCCCTCGCTGTTGTCCATGGTGACTTCGGCGATCCAGTTGATCATCGAAAGGCCCGTGCGCGGATCAGGATGGGAGATCGGATAGAACACCACGCGCTGGCGGTGCGTGCCGAGCCCGACGAACGAGGCGCCGCTGCGGATCGGCTTGCCCCAGCTCATGCCGCGCCACATCACCGCGCCGCCCCAGTGGATCGGCGGCTGCGTGGGATGCATCTGCGCGCGCACCGCGGAGTGGATGCCGTCGGCGCCGATAAGAAGCGCGCCTTGTGCCTCGGCGGTTGCGCCATCGCGTTCGACGAAAGCGGTGACGCCGCCATCGGCGTCCTTGCGGTAGCCGGAGACGCGACTTGAAAGCTGCACCGCCTCCCTGCCGATCCGCTCCACCACCTTGTCGTAGAGCAGCTTGTGGAACAGGCCGCGGTGCACCGCATATTGTGGCCAGTTGTAGCCGGCGAGCTTGCCGCGCGGCTCGGAATAGATGTCGTTGCCATTCAATCCCACCAGCGCCCATTCTTTGGCCGGCAGGCCGACGCGGTCGAGATCGTCCTCGGTAATGCCGAGTTCGTAGAGCTCACGCACGGCATTGGGCTGCATATTGATGCCGACGCCGAGCGGGCGTATCTCGCGCACCGCCTCGTAGACGATGCAGGGCACGCCGATCTGGTGGAGCGTGAGGGCCGTCGCCAGGCCGCCAATGCCGCCGCCGGCGATGATGACACGATCACGCATACAAAAGGCCCCCCGGTTGCCTTGCATTATCCGTGCCCGGCGGGCCGAGGCAAGCTTACGGCCATGAACAATTGGCCGGCCTCGCGCGACTAACTGACGACGCGGCCGCTCGGAGCCAGGGACACGCTTGAATCGGCGTGTAAGATGGCACGCGCCGCATTTGGGATTTGGGGTGTGACCATGAAGCCATTTTATGCCGCCGTGCTCGGAGCTGACATTTTTGATGGCGCCACTGGCCGCCAATCCGGCCGCTGCCCAGACGCCGTCGCCGAACGAAAAACTCAACGCCTACGTCGGCTGCATCAACCGGCTTTCGGCGCGCAGCTATGATTCACGCGCGCGCTATTTCAGCTGGGCCGCCAAGGAAGGCCCGACCGGCCGGGAGCGCATCATCTACGGCACCTACACGATCTACGACACATCCGACTGCCGGAAGAATGTCGAGAAGGCCAATGCGCTCGAGCCGCACGACGCCGCGCTTGAAGCCGCCGCTTCGGCCTACGCGGAGGCCGTGAGCAAGCTCGAACCGCTGCTCAAGGAAGCCGACGATTATTATTCCCAGCAGGACTACAAGGACGACAAGATGGCGAAGGGCAAGGCCCTGCACCCTCGCCTCGTCGCGGCCTGGAATGCATTCGAGAGCGCCGACCAGAAGCTGCGCAGCGGCGTCGAGGCCATCAACGACCGGCGCTCGCTGGAAAAACTGGCCGAGATTGAAAAAAGTGAAGGCAAGCAGGCGCGCTATTATGTCGAGGCCCTGATGATCCAGGCCAAGCGCGTGGTGCGCGCGGAGGAAGCGGACAAGCCCGATGTCGCCGCGATTACGCAGGCGCTCAACGATTATGAAAGCATGGTCAAGGGCGCCGAACAATTTACCGGCTCGGGCAGCGACGCGAAGATCGGGTCGTTTTTCATCGGCAACGCCAAGTCGTTTCTGGTCACGGCGAAAGCCTTGATGCGCCGCATCCGCGATCATGTGCCCTACAGCGCCGGCGACAAGATGATGCTCGGCAATCAGGGCGCCGGCTGGATGGTCGAGGGCTCGCCGCCGCGGCTGCTGCGCGACTACAACCAGCTGGTCGACGCTTACAATCGCGGACCGCGGATTTAGGGCGTAGACTTCCGCCGAGACACATACTGCAGCGGGGAGAGTTGAATGACAGAGTTGCGCGCCAGAAAGCCGGCAACTGCCCTTCTCGGCGCCGGGCTGTTGCTGGCGGCGCTCGCCACGGCGCAGGCCGAAACCTACCCGTCGCGGCCGATCAAGCTTCTGGTCGGCGCCTCGGCGGGCGGCACCACCGACACGATGGCGCGCGCGATCGCGCAGCCGCTTTCGGCATCGCTCGGCCAGCCGGTGCTGGTCGAAAACCGCCCCGGCGCCGGCGGCAATCTCGCGGCGGAGAACGTCGCGAAAGCGGCGCCGGACGGCTACACGCTGCTGGTCAGCTTCACCAGCCACACCATCAACGCGACGCTCTACCCGAAGCTGCCGTTCGATCCCGTCACCGACTTTACGCCGATCAGCAAGATCGCGACCGTGCCGAGCCTGCTGGTCGGCAATCCAAAGCTGCCGGCGCAAAATCTCAATGAGCTGATCGCGCTCGCCAAGGCGAAGCCAGACAAGCTGACCATCGGGATCGGCGGTCTCGGCTCGTCGCTGCATCTGGCCGGCGACCAGTTCAAGATGATGGCGGATCTGCGCATTCTCAACGTGCCCTACAAGGGCACGGCGCCGGCGCTCACCGATGTGCTCGGCGGCCAGGTCGACATGATGTTCATCAGCCTGGTCACCGGCACGGCGCAGGTGCGCGCCGGCAATTTGCGCGCCTATGGCGTGACCAGCGCGCAGCGGCAGCCGTCATTCCCCGACCTGCCGGCGATCGGCGAGATCGTGAAAGGTTTTGAATCGACCGCATGGTTCGGCGTTTTCGGCCCGGCGAAGCTGCCGCCGGAGATCACCGCCAGGCTCAACGCCGCGATTGTCGCCGCGCTCAACGACCCGAAGATGCGCGAGCAGCTCGAGAAGGAAGGCGCCGCGCCCGCCGCCGGCAGTTCCGCCGACTTTGCGGCCTTCGTGCGCGACGACGTCAAGCACTGGGCGCCTATTGTCAAACAGTCGGGCGCAAGGCCAGACTGAGGTAACGGCGCGGTTTTAGCACAGCGTCATGCCCGGCTTTATGCCGGGCATCCACGACTTGCTGCTTGGCCCGTATAACAAAGACGTGGATGGCCGGGACAAGCCCGGCCATGACGGCAAAACTGATCCGGGGAAACAATGAAAACCTTTCCGCTCACCGCCGCCGCAATATTGGGAGTGCTCATGCTGTCACCCGTCAACGCCGCCGAGCTGAAAGTGCTGGCCGGCGGTTCGATGACCGCGAGCCTGAAGGAGCTGGGCCCGCGCTTCGAGAAGGCAACCGGCCACAAGCTCGACATCACCTTCGCGGCAACGCCGGAACTGATCAAGATGGCAACGTCCGGCCCGTTCGACCTCGGCGTCGTGCCCATCGACGTCATGAAGAATGACGCCGCCAAGGCCAAGTTCGCCGGCACGCCGGCCAACATTGCGCGCGTCGGCTATGGCGTTGCGGTGAAAGCGGGCGCGCCAAAGCCCGACGTGAGCACGCCCGATGCGCTGAAGGCGGCGCTGCTCAAGGCGCAATCGATTGCCGTGTTTCCGGGGAGCGCGGCCGGCGCTTTTGTGCAGAAGACATTCGAGCGGCTCGGCATTGCGGAGCAGATCAAGGACAAGACTGAAGGTCCAGGCCGGGCCTGGCGCGATCCCGCAGGCCGTCGCCAATGGCGACGCCGAGCTCGGCGTATTTCTCACCAACGTGCTGATCGCTCCCGGCGTCGAGCTCGCGGGCCCCTTCCCCGGCGACTTGCAGCAGGAGCTCGTGTTCGTCGGCGCCGTCGCCGCCGACAGCAAGGACGCAGCCGCCGCCAAGGCGTTTCTCGATTATCTCAAGACGCCCGAGGCTGTGAGCGTGTTCAAGGCGAAGGGCGTGACGGCGGGGTGAGTTGCTGCGCGTCTCGAACAGCACAAATCGGATAACCCATGCCCAATCTCCTGCAAAACCACATTGCCGCCGTGACCGGCGCGGGATCCGGCATCGGCCGCGCGATCGCGCTTGGCTATGCGCGCGAAGGCGCGAGCATCGCTGTGCTCGATATCAATGGCGAGGGAGCGGAAAAGACCGCCGCGGACATCAAGGCCGAAGGTCATAAGGCGATCAGTCTCACGCTCGATGTCACCGACGCCAAAGCCTGCCGCGCTGTCGCAGCGGAAGTCGCGACCAAACTCGGAGCCATCTCGATCCTGGTCAACAATGCCGGCATCACCCGCCGCAACGCCTTCACCGCCGATGCCGATGTCGTGGCCAAAGACTGGCAGGACATCATGGCGATCAATCTCAACGGCGCGTTCAACGTGACGCAGGCGTTTCTCGACCAGCTGCGCAAGGCGAAGGGGCGGATCGTCAACCTCGCCTCGATCCAGTCCTTCGTGCACATCCGCACGCCGTCGTCAGCCGCCTACACTACGTCCAAGCACGGCGTACTTGGCTTTACCAAGGCGCTCGCTGCGGAACTTGGCAAAGAGGGCGTGCGCGTCAACGCCATCGGACCGGGCTTCATCGAGACGCCGCTCAACGCCAACACCCGCGCCAATCATCCGGAGTTCGTGAAGGTCTTCATGGACCACACGCCGCTCGGCCGCGCCGGCAAACCGGAAGACATCGTGGGTCCGGCGATATTCCTCGCTTCCGATCTGTCATCATACGTCACCGGCACCATTGTCATGGCCGACGGTGGGTACCGGACCGTCTGAGCAAGCGGAGTAACCCATGCCAAAACGCGTATCGGTCATCGGCGCAGGCACCATCGGCGCCAGCTGGGCGGCGTGCTTTCTCGCGCGCGGTTTCGAGGTCTCGGCCTACGACCCCTCGCCCAATGGCGAAGCCTTCGCGCGCCGCTTCATCGACAATGCCTGGCCGACACTGGAGAAGCTGGGCACCGTGCAGCCCGGCGCCGACCGCACGCGCATCGCCTTCTTCGGAAATCCGACAGACGCCGCCAAGGGCGCGGACTTCGTGCAGGAAAGCGGGCCGGAGCGCGAGGACATCAAGATCGAGCTGTTGGCCGCGATCGACGCCGGCGCGCCGCCGGAAACGGTCATTGCCACCAGCTCATCGGGGCTGCTCGTCAGCCGCGTGAGCACGAAGTGCAAACACCCCGAGCGCTGCGTGATCGGCCATCCGTTCAACCCGCCGCATCTCATTCCGCTGGTCGAGGTGGTGGGCGGCCCGAAGACTTCGGCGGAGGCGATCTTTAAGGCGATGGATTTCTATCTGACGGCCGGCAAGAAGCCGATCCACATCAAGAAGGAAGTCGCCGGGCATGTCGCCAACCGGTTGCAGGCGGCGCTCTGGCGGGAGGTTGTTCACCTCGTGGCCGAAGGCGTGGTGTCGGTCTCGGATGCCGATGCCGCGATTGCCTATGGCCCCGGCCTGCGCTGGGCGCTGATGGGGCCGTCGTTGATTTTTCATCTGGCCGGCGGCGAAGGCGGCATGCCGCATTTCATGTCGCATATCGGCCCGGCGATGCAGAGCTGGATGGACGACCTCGGCCAGACGCGGCTGACCCCGGACGTTCAAAAGATGATCATCGACGGCGTTGCCGAGGAAGCAGGTTCGCGCACCATCGCGGACCTGCAACGCTGGCGTGACCGCAAGCTGATCGACATCTTGAAGGCGGCGGGGGAGTCGTGATCACTTCCGGTCATTCCGGGACGGCGCCGAAGGCGCCGGACCCGGAATCCATAGCAAAGCACTGACCCGTTTCTGGATTCCGGGCTCGCGGTCTTGCGACCGCGCCCCGGAATGACGCGAAATGTTGCCGATGCCGGGGAGCCCCGGCATCGGCATTTTTATTTCGCGTTCACTTCAACCCGAGCGCCAGACCGCTGAGATCGGCGCTCACGATGAGGCCGGCCTGCCCGCCCGTGAGCGAAAGCACCGCGCCGTTCTGATTGGTCAGCACGACGGCCTGCGCGCCGCGCACGACAGCAGCGCCGATGCCGGCCTGGCCATAGACGCCCGCGATATCGGACGGCCGGCGGATATTGCTTACCGTGCCGCGAAAGCGGGTTTCCGATGCGCCGAAGGTGAAGCCGTAGCTCAGGCCGCCAACCGAGAGCGGATAGTTGCGGCCGTGGAAATTCAGCACGCCGCTGCCGGCCGAGCCGCCGATCACGAAGCCCGCCTTGAAAATCCGGATGCTGACGGTGCCGCTATCGGCAGAGGCGGCGGACGTCAGCCCAAAAACGGCAATTGCCGCGACCAGTGCTGCACGGCATCCCGACAAAAATCGCATTACAGTTCTCCCTGATGTTTCTGTTGCATGCTGAGTTACGCGTACTTTACTTCCCCGCCACCTTCCGCAACGCATCATTGATGCGGTCCTGCCAGCCGGGGCCGTCGTCCTGAAAAAAATCGAGCACGTCGCGGTCAATGCGCAGCGACACCATCTCCTTCGCGCCGGGCAGCGACGGCGGTTTCGCCGCCGGCTGCTCCACCGGTTTTGTGGTGGCCGCCTTGAAGGCCTTCTCGGCCTCGCTGCGACTGTCGCGGATGGGTCCCCGTGCCATGACGGTTCTTTATCACGCCCTGCCAGCAATCGTCATGCCCGTGACCGGGCATTCGCAAGTTTTCCGACCGGAATACGCCCGCCGCGGGCTGGCGCTAACGCAAAACACGCATATCTCTTGCTGACGCGTCCCGCCCTGCTCCGGAACCAGCCATGCGCCGTTACCTCACCCTCGCGTTGTTCATCGTGCTCGTGCTCGGCGGTGGAACGCTGATCGGCTTCATGACGCTGCCGGGCGCCTGGTATGCCGGGCTCGCCAAGCCGGCGTTCAATCCGCCGAACTGGATCTTCGCGCCGGTCTGGACGCTGCTTTACATCATGGTCGCCGTTGCGGGGTGGCGCACCTGGGAGAGCGAGCCACGCAGCGCCGGCATGGCGACGTGGTTCATCCAGCTTGCACTCAATTTCATCTGGTCGCCGGTATTTTTCGGCGCGCACATGATCGGCGCCGCGCTGGTGATCGTCGCAATGCTGCTGGCGGCGATCCTCACATTTATCGTGATGCGCTGGCCGCGCGACCGTACCGCCGCACTGCTGTTTATGCCTTACGCAGCCTGGGTGGCTTTCGCCACACTGCTCAACGGGTCGATCTGGATTCTCAATCAGTCCGGCGTCTAGCCGGCTTTACACGCGCTATAGAATTTCACGATCACGCCATGGCTCTTGTGGGTCAGCGTGGTGAACGCCTTCAGCGAATAGAATTCGAAATCCTTGTTGCGGTAGCTGTCCGCATCGGGTGCGTCGGGATCGGCGGTGAGCGTCTGCGGCGGCTCGCCGGCAATCTGCAGGATGACGGGCTCCGTCCTGCTCCAGCGGTCCGCACTGTCGAGTGACGCGGTGACGGTGAAGCTTCCGTTCTTGCAGGTATAGCTGAATGTCTTTGTGCCGGCGGCCGAGGCGGCGCAAGCCGTCCCTGCCAGGATCACCATTGAAATGGCAAGCACGCATTTCATTCTGTTACCCAGCCTGTTCGGCTCAGTGTAACCCCAGATGTCACTCAAGACCTAGACGGTTGCGTTCCATACCAAGATTTATGCAAACCGTCAGTTTATCTATTTCGCAAGTCTCCTCCGCTCATCCGCGAAAGCGAGTACCAGTATTTTTACATTAGAACTGGATTCCCGCTTTCGCGGGAATGAGCGGAGTAAACTGATCACTCGAACTATCCCTTTCCGCTCACCCCCGCGAAAGCGGGGATCGGCAGCCTCCGGCATCAGTGCGGATCACCAACAAGCGACGAAAACGGGAGCGCTAGAACTTCGTCGCCGAGATCATCGCTCACGTGCAGGATCCAGTTGCGCCAGTCTTCCGGCCCCGGCGCGGTGATCAGCGAACGGACCACCATCGCGGCTCTTTCACGGGCGTCCGTCAGGCTCTCGACCTCGGCGCCACAGCAATCCACCACCAGCAGATCGTCATGTGAGCAGTGGAAATAAACCTGGGCCATGGCGGCCTCCTTTTGGAAATTCCGCCGCACCAATAAGCCTGTGATCGACCGCAAGAAATTCCGATTTTTTCCCTAAGGAGAGTCACGGAGAATGCCGTACTGACCTACCAGCAGGCATCGCGGCATCCGCCATCAGCGTTTGAAAAGCCCCATGATCTCCGCTTTCGCCAGCGTATTGAAATGCAGATTGAAGCCGACGACGGCGGCGGATGTGTCGGCCTTCACATCGAGTTTGTCGGTCTTCACCGCGAACACCGTGAACAGATAGCGGTGCGGATGGTCGCCTTCCGGCGGACAAGGGCCGCCGTAACCGGGCGCGCCGAAATCCGTGCGCGTCTGCAACGCACCCGCCGGCATTTTTCCGCCGGCGCTGCCGGCGCCGGCCGCGAGCTCCGTCACGTCGGCGGGAATGTTCACCACCAGCCAGTGCCAGAAACCGGAGCCGGTCGGCGCATCGGGATCATAGCAGGTGATGGCGAAACTTTTCGTGCCCGCCGGGGCGCCCGACCATTTGAGATGTGGCGACCTGTTTCCACCGGCACAACCGAAGCCGAAATCGGCGGACAGGATGAATTCCTTCGGCAGATAATCCCCATCCTTGAAGCTGTTGCTTGTGACTGCGAACGCCATGTACCGTCTCCTTCGAGTCTTTAAACGCACAAAGCGTAGTGCGGTTCGGATAAATCGCAATGGACTTCATCTCGACCAATCCCTTCGATCTTGCCATTTATATCTGCCTGTTCCTGGCGGTCGTGATGGGCTTCATGACCGGCCTGCTGCGCAGCCTGGCGACGATTTTCGGCTATATCGGAGCGATGGGCGTTGCCGTGGCGGCGGCGCCGCGGGTGACGCCCTTTTTCAGCAGCACGTTCAAGGCACCCGCGATACAGAACTGGCTGGTGCTGGTGGCGATCTTCATCGTTGTCGGAATCGTGCTCAGCGCGCTGCTGCGCATGGCCATCAGCGAAATGATTGGCCCCAATATCAGCATTCCCGATCGCGCCGCCGGCGCCATGCTGGGCGCGCTGCGGATCGCACTGCTTGCGGTGCTGCTGGTGATTATATTCGACCGTATTATTCCGCCCGGGCGCGAACCGGATTTCCTGAAAGGATCGCAGTGGCGCCCGATCCTGTCATCGGCCGGGCAGCACGGCTTGCGCACGCTGCCGCCGGAAGTCGAACAATACCTCGACCGGCTCAAGCGCCAGCGCGGAATTTAAAGAGCTCACATGCAGAATCCGCCGCCGCTCACCGTCACGCTCAGGCAGCGCGCCCGTTTCGCGCTGGCCGGCATGATTATGCTTGGACTCTGGGCCGTCAGCCTGGTGCCGCTTTGGCAGGACGGGGGCAGACTCAATCTCATTATCGCGGCCGCCACGACTTTCACTTTATGCCCGCTTGGCATCGTCGCCTTGCTGGGCGGCCTCCGTGGCAATGAAGCCGGCATGCGGCGGGGACAGCAGGCATTGTTTGCCGCGGGCGCGTTGCTGATGCTGGCCGTGGTCGTGGAATTGCTGCGCCGGATGGTCTTTGGCGGCGGTTAGGGCCGCCTCACCATAAACAAATCCCTAATCCCGACGTTCGAATTGAACGGACTGTTTCGAACGCCTTAACTACCAGAACCCAAAACTGACGATCGTCAGAATCAATCAATGCATCGGTGCGAAGCTGCATCCATCCCGACATTCGTACAATTGTCCTGCAGCGGGATTGCGATTGTCAGTCGGAATGGGTTGGCTCGATGTCTGTTATCCCTTTCATCAGTGCCGCAAAGATCGCCGGCCTGTCGACGACAACCTTCAGCAGTCTGCAAACCACCAGCATCGCGGCCCTGGCCACGACCCAGGTGGCGGTCCTGACTGCGGCCCAGGTTAACGCGCTGACATCGACCGACCTGCAATACCTCGTGGTGACGCAAGTCCAGGCACTCTCCTCGACGACGATGAGCGGCCTGATCGAGGCGCAGATCCAGGCTTTCACCGACACGCAGATCAGCGAGCTCACCGCAACGCAGGTCAGCGCGCTCAACGCCACCGAAATCGGCGCCCTGTCGTCGACCGAACTGCAGAACCTGTCGACTACGCAGGCCAACGCAGCTGACCGCGACCCAGATTGGCGCGCTCAGCACGACCGTGCTCAATAACCTGACCACAACGCAGGTTGCGGCGCTGACCACCACCCAGGTGCAGGGCCTGACCGCAGGCCAGGTCAACGCGCTGTCGACCGACCACCTGAATGCGCTTGAGGTGGCCCTGCTCGATCCCGGCCAGGCGGCCGGCCTGAGCACGACCGCAATCGGCAACCTGACCGCCACGCAAGTGGCGACGCTGTCGGCCAGCGAGGTCGCGGCGCTCAATGCCGGCCAGATTGCCCAGCTGACCACAGCCGAACTGCAGAACCTGTCAACGACGCAGGCCGGCGCGCTGACTGCAACCCAGATCAGCACACTGACCACGACGGTGCTCAACAACCTGACCACCACGCAGGTGGCGGCGCTGACCACCACACAGGTGCACGGCCTCTACTGGACGCAACTCAATAACCTGTCGATCGCCAATCTGAATGTGCTGGACACGGCCAAGCTGCTGCCGGTCCAGATCGTCGGGTTGAGCACCACCACCGTCATGAACCTGACGTCGGCGCAAATCGGCGCGCTGAGCCCCGCGGAATTCGGTGCGCTCACGGTCGCCGGGGTCAACAGCCTGACGACGGATGAAATCGCCGCGCTCACGACGGCGCAGGCAGGCGGCTTCACAAGCGCCCAGATCGGCGGAATGACGACCACCAATTTCAGCGCATTGTCGAGCACGAGCGGAATACCCGGCCTGAGCACGGACGCGATCGCCGGGCTGACGACCGAGGACATCAACAGCCTGACCACGACGCAGGGGAATGCATTTCTGAGTTCTCAGATCGCGGTCATGTCGCTCGATGTCGCCGACGCGTTGGCGGCGCTGATCGCGTAAGCGGCTCTCGTCCGGTCACAAACCGCGGGTCGCGGTTCCAGTCTGAATAACTGTTAAGGCAATCGACCAACTCTCGCCGGAAACCTCCAGCAGGATCGCGCGTTAAGGGCGCATCGATGGAGGAGCGCATGAACACCATGAAGGCAAGTACGAAGGTCCTGTTGGCGGCTGCCGCAATTTGGGGCGGCGTCGCAACAACGGCGGCGACGGCAATGCCGATCGCACCGGTCGCGAATGACTCTGCGGCGAATATCGAGCAGGTGCGTTGGGTGTGCGGTCCCCACGGCCGTTGCTGGTGGCGGCCGAACTATTACGGTGGCTACTACGGCTATGCCTACGCGCCGCGGCCGTATTGGCGTCACCGGTATTGGCGCCGCCACCATTGGTGACAGCGCCGGGGCGGAGCCGATCGCTCCGCCCCTTCTATTATTTTCGGCTTAGTCCTTGTCGATATGGACCGACGTGCCGGTCGTGGCATCGTCGGTGCAGACCTTCGTGGTCTTGATGCGATCTTGCGCCTTCTCGCGTGTCTCGAATGCGAGCGGGCCAATCTGCGTGATCGTGGTCTGCTCTGTCGGCCGGGTCGTCGTCACGGTGCAGTGACGATCGGGTCCGCGAACAACATAATATTCGTCCGCCATTGCCGGTGCGGCAAATGTCAGAACAACGGCTGTCGCCAATAACACTTTTGTTTTCATTTCTGCCTCTCCTTGTGATGATGCCGAAAACGCAATGAGGTACGGCAATGCCGCCCGGCCGCAGAAACGGGGGTATCCTGCGGTCGAAAATCCTGTCGTCACTCATCAGCGAATCCAATTGGCTAATTCGCAGGGCCGCAGAAACGTTCCAGACCGGCGACGCGGGAATACGCTCGATAAACGGGAAAAATATCCCGCAGCGGCAGGGGAACTAAAACGGAAAATTGGTCGATCCGTTCGACTGATAGTCAAACGATCGGGTGAGCTGACCGCGCAAACCTGCGGCTTTGCGGCGCAGCAAGCGAAATTCATCAACCCGTAACTATGTCGGGAGAGCGCCCACTCGAATAAATGCTCAATTGCGCGGCCCTGCGTTGTCTCAAGTCGCGGTCGATGACGCTTCGTTGTCTCATGTCGTCGCGACATTGGACAAAAGAGACATGCATTTGATTGACAGCAAACCAGGCGTCGGCGCGCCCACGCGCGATTTCGGCGCCCGTGTCCGCAAGATCTGGAGCGGCATTGCTTCGCTTTCCCCAGTGACATCGGACGCCATCATCATCTCCATTTGTGTCGTCATCATATTTTGCGTCGAGTACTACTTTGAATTCGCACCAAAACTGTTTGAGTTCGCAATCGCATACGAAGAATGGGAGGTCGACAATCTGATCTTCGTTGTTTTTGTCATGAGCATCGGATTTGCCATCTTTAGCTATCGCCGGATGAATGAGTTGACGCTCGAAATGAAGGCGCGCCGCAACGCTGAAATGGAGGCCAGGACGCTCTCGCGGCATGATCCCCTGACCGGGCTTCCCAACCGTCGCTATTTCGTCGAGATGCTTGGCGACGTCCTCCTGACGACAACGCCCGACTCGCTTTCCGCCGTGCTGATGCTTGATCTCGACGGATTCAAGTCGGTCAACGACGCCTACGGCCACGCAGTCGGCGATCTGGTCCTCATACAGTTCGCGCAACGCGTTTCCGCGGTCATGCGGTCCGGCGCGGTTTTCATCCGCGTCGGCGGGGACGAGTTTGCGGTCATTGTTCCGAATATCCGGTCGCTCGATAATCCAACGGCGCTGGCGCGACGCATCGTCACGACCGTCGCGGAACCGTTTTTGATTGGCCCGATAACGACAACAGTCGGTGTCGGGATTGGAATAGCAATAGCGCCATCGGACGGCATGGATCCGGAGACCCTCGTTCAGCGAGCCGATCGTGCGCTGTATCGTGCCAAGGCGGAGGGCCGGTCCCGCATCCATTTCTTCGAACCCGAAATGGATGCCCATGTGGAACGCCGCGTCGCTATCGAGAAAGAGCTGCGCGCCGCCGTCGCGGCCAATAGTATTGTCCCTTACTATCAGCCTGTGGTCGCGCTCGAAGGCAGGCGAGTCGTCGGTTTCGAAGCATTGGCACGCTGGAAAAGTGACAAATTCGGGTGGATCGCGCCGGACGTTTTCATCACGGTCGCGGAAGAAATTGGGCTTATCAGCGAACTCGGCGATCAACTCTTGCGTCAAGCGTGTCTCGATGCTCGCGCCTGGCCGCCGGAATTGACACTCGCGTTCAACATTTCAGCAATTCAGCTGCACGATCCGGGGATCGGTTTACGCATACTTACGATTTTGGCCGAAACGGGCTTCAGTGCACGGCGGCTTGAGCTTGAGATCACCGAGACCGCACTCGTTGAGAATATAAAGGTCGCCCAGGATGTTACCAGCCAGCTGCGCCAGGCAGGCGTGCGCATCGCGCTCGACGATTTCGGAACCGGATATGCAACGCTGAGTCAGCTGCTTTCCCTCAAGCTCGATCGGATCAAGATCGATCGCAGCTTCGTCGATCGCCTCGGCAAGGATAAAGAAAGCACAACCATTGTCCGCGCCGTGCTTGGCCTGGCAAATGGATTTGAACTTGAAACAACCGCCGAGGGCATCGAGAATGACCAGCAGCTTTCAGCGCTGCAAGCCGACGGTTGTCTGGAGGGACAAGGGTTTCTATTCAGCAAAGCCGTGCCGGCCAACGAAGTTCTGAGCCTTCTTGAGCCGGAAAAAACAAAAACGAGGGCGAGCGCCTAGGCGATGCCGTAAGCGCCCCCCGTGCCCTCTCACCGTTGCGCCCGCTCGCCCCGATTCAGCTGACGACCAGCCTGGAATGCTCGCTCTGGCCTTCGGTGAGGCCGCGCGCCTTCATCCAGTCATAGGTGCGGCCGAACAGCGTCGAGTCGTAATAGTCGACGTGCTTGTAGCGCACGAAGGCCCTGAGCAGCTCGTTCGGCTTCAGTGCGCCTTTGGTGTGCGCGGCCACGTGGTGGGCGTATTTGTAGAAATCGGCATTGATGAGATCGACCGCCATATTCTCCGCATCGTAATAGGCCTTGCGCTGCTCGGCGCTGAGATCGGCGGCAATCACCTCTCCACCGCGGTAGAACGCCGCCGCGATAATATGCGCTCCGTCCTTGAGACCGAGGCTGATGAACGGCTCCATCACCGTCACCACGCGGAAGGTTCCGTTCTTGAGCCCCTCGTAGCGCTTCTGCGGCAGGCCACCGCGCGCGATGTTGACATGATCGGCGCCGACGGCGCTTTCAAGCATCTGCAGCGTCGTGTAATGCGACCCGGTCAATTCCTGGACCACAACCGGGATGTCGGCGAGGTCGCGCGGCACCTGCAGCGTTTCGTCGAACGTGATGATCGCCTGCGCCGCCACCGAGGCGCGCAGCGCCGCGATATTGCCGCCACGCTTGCCTTTCTCCAGCCGGTCGATGCTGGCCCATTCGCAGACATTGTAGCTGTCGGCCGATCCGCAATCGAACATCTGCTCCTTCATTCGCGCCATCACCGGAAATTCCACGCTGTCCTTTTCGCGGTCGGCATAGGTTCCGGTAAAGCGGACATTGAGCCCGGCTTTTTCGAACAGCTTTTCCTCGATGCCGACAATCACCGGCAGGTCGAAGACCGGGTTGTTCGGAGCAATGCGGACAAGAGGCTTTTCCTGAGGCATCGGAATGGTGTCCTTCATCTCGTTAAGGTCACGGTCGCCAACAACAAGGATAACAACTCACCGGCCGGACCGGAAGGCCGGGTCATCAGTGCGCCGAGATTCCCGCCGCTTTGGCAAGTTCCGCGTTGATCGTGAGCTCTTCCTTGACGAACTTGTCGAATTCTCCGGCATTCATTGCCATCGGCTGCACGCCGAGAGCGGCAAGCCGCTCGCGCACGGTGGGCAGCTGCAGCGCCTTCTGGATTTCCGCATTCAACCTGTTGACGATCTCGGGCGGCGTCTTGGCGGGCGCAAACACGCCGATCCAGAACCGGTAGGCCGAATTCGGATAGCCGGATTCGAGTGTGGTCGGAACGTCCGGAAGCGTATCCGAACGCGTCGGGCTGCTGACCGCCAGCGGCAAAACCTTGCCGTCCTTGATAAACGGCAGGGCCGCAAGAACCGGCGAGTAATAGACATCGACGCGGCCGGTCATCACCTCGAGCAGCGCCTCGGGCGCGCCCTTGAAGGGGATCGCCTGCGCGTCGAAACCGGCGCTCAGGCGGAAGCGTTCCATAGCCATGTGGATCGGGCTACCGACACCGATCGATCCGAATGTGATCGCCCGTTTCTTTCCTTCGGCGACCAGCTCCTTCACGGTTTTGATGTTTTTCGACGGCGCGATCACCAGGACATTGGGCAGATTTCCGAGCGGCGCGACCGCGGCAAAATCCTTGATCGGGTCATATTGCAGGTTGGCGACGGTTGAGGGCGCGATGATGTGGGCTGAAGAATGGGCGAGCAGCGTGTAGCCGTCGGGGTCCGCCCCGGCCACCGCGCGCGCGGCGATCGTGCCGCTTGCGCCCGGCCTGTTTTCGACAACGATCGGCTGCCCGAGCTGCGCCGACACTTGCTCGAAGACAATTCTTGGAATGATGTCGGCCGCACTGCCCGGGCTCAACGGGATGATCGCGCGGATGGGCCGGCTTGGCCACTCATCGGCGCGGCTGGTTGTGGCGCAAGCAAGCGCGGCACATGCGATGGCGAAGACCAACGGCTACCCGGTTACGCATGTCGGTCCCCTGAAAATAGGCTACATCCCGAAACCAATTCACCTTACGCTAGGAATGAGGACTGATCTACATTCCTTGTTTCGATGCAACGCGTGAGCAACCAGGCATGAAAAGCGACGGCGACCCGGTTCTCATTGCGGGCGGCGGACCGGTCGGATTGCTCTGCGCCTGGCTGCTCGGGCGGCGCGGCCTGCGCGTGCGCCTGTTCGACAATAATGCCGAGCCGCAAGCCGATCCGCGGGCCGCCACCACCCATCCAGCAACCCTTGAATTGCTCGCAGAGGACGGGCTGGCCTCCGACATGGCGCGGGTCGGGCTGGTGGCGCCCATCTTCCAGTTCTGGGACCGGCCCAGTGGCGAGCTGGTCGCGCAATTCGACCACGCCTTGCTCAAGGACGACACGCCCTTCCCTTATGTCGTCCAATGCGAACAGTTCAAGACCGCGAAACTCATTCTCGATCGCTTGCGAAAATTGCCGAACGTCGACGTGCTGTACGGTCATGAAGTCGTCGACCTTTCGCTCTCCGAGCGCGTCGGTCTTGGTCGACGTACGCGGACCGGGCGGCGTCAAATCCCATGCCGGCAGCTATCTCATCGGCGCCGATGGCGGCCGCAGCATCGTTCGCAAGCAGTGCGGGATCGCGTTCGACGGCTTCACCTGGCCGGAGCAATTCATCGTGCTGACCACGCCGTATGATTTCGAGGCCGAGCGCGGCTATTGCTACCGCAGCTATTTTGCCGACCCGGGCGCCTGGTGCAATTGTTTCAAGGTCTCCGCTGACGGCCCGCCCGGCCTGTGGCGTACGGTTTATCCGGTCAGCCCCGGGCAATCCGAAAACGACATCATGAGCGATGCCGGCGTGCAGGCGCGCATCCAGTCATTTTTTCCGTCACCGCGTGCCTATAACATCGTGCATCGCAATCTTTACGTGACGCACCAGCGGGTGGCGGAGACATTCCGCAAGGGACGGATTCTGCTGGCCGGAGACGCGGCGCACGTCAACAATCCAATCGGCGGCATGGGTCTCAATGGCGGTCTTCAGGACGCCGCCAATCTGGCCGACAAGCTCGCGCAGGTCATGCTCGAGGGTGCGCCTGACGAGCTGCTCGATCTCTACAGCCGCCAGCGCCGCACCGTTGCAGTCGAGTTCGTGCAGGAGCAGTCGATCGCCAATAAAAAACGGCTGGAAGCGCGTGACCCGGAAGCACGCCGGCGCAATCTCGGCGAGCTGCGCGAGATCGCGGCTGACCCCGTGCGAGCGCGGCAATTCCTGCTGCGCACATCGATGCTCGCAAGCCAGAAGCGCGCCGCGGCGATGACGCTGACGCCAGCATGAGTCGCCCAATGAAGCTCGCCGTACCCGACATGATTTCGAATTCCTATTTTCCGGCGGAGGCCGCCATCGAGCTTGGCTTTTTTCGCGAGGAGGGCCTCGACGTCACCCTGGAAATGATCTTTCCGGTCGACAAGGCCTATATGGCGTTGCGCGACGGCGCGGTCGATTTCGTCGGCGGTTCGGCGCATTCCGCGCTCGCTGCGTTTCCGCAATGGAATGGCGTCAAGCTGATCTGCGCGCAGGCGCAGGGCATGTACTGGTTTCTGGTCATGCATAAGGATTTTGCCGTCCGGCGCGGCGACATCGACGCGGTCAAGGGCAAAAGCATCGGCGCCGCGCCCTGGGTGGACATGGGCCTGCGCCGACTGTTGATCGCCGCCGGTATTGATCTGGCGCGCGACGGCGTCACGATCGCGCCCGTGCCCGGCGCGGCCGGCGCCGGCGTAAATTTCGGCCTCACAGCGGCGAAGGCATTGGAGGACCGCAAGATCGATGGCTTCTGGGCGAACGGCATGGGCGCGGAAGTTGCGGTCCGCCGCGGCATCGGCGACGTCGTACTCGATGTGCGGCGCGGCGATGGACCGAAAGGCTGCTTCAACTACACGATGGCATCGATCGCAACGACCGACCGCCTGATTGATAAATCGCCCGAGTACCGCCGCGGCCGCGGTACGCGCCATGGTCAAAACCCAAAACGCCCTGAAGAAAAACGTCGCGCGCGCGGCCGAGGTCGGACGCAAGCTGTTTCCACCCGAGCAAGCCGAACTGATCGTCGAGCTGATCCGCCGCGATTTGCCGTATTACGACGCCTCAATTCCGGAATCTTTGGTGGCGGGCATGAATCAATTTGCCCGCGATCTCGGAATCCTCACCGGGGACGTGCCTTACGAAAAGGTCGTCGCAACGCAATTTCGCCACCTGTGGAAGGCTTGAGCAATCGGCGAAGCGTCTGGTTTGGCACAAAGCGGCATTCTCAGTGACGCAAAACGGACAAAGGCTACCTGCCGCGCTAAAAGGTGAATGGAAACCTGCGCGCAGTTGCGGACATCACCAGGGGAAGACATGCGGGAAATCAGGGTGGCATTTGATGACGCCAACGCATACGAGCGTTACATGGGACGGTGGAGTCGCGCGGTTGGCGAGCGATTTCTGGCATGGCTCGCACCGCCTGAGGATGCGCGGTGGCTTGACGTTGGCTGCGGTACCGGTGCTTTCAGTCAACTTGTTCTTGCCCGTTGCAAAGTAAAATCGCTCAGCGGTATCGATCCTTCTCAAGCGCAAATCGAACACGCGCGCGCAAAGTTGCCAGATGCCGATCTGCGCGTTGGCAACTCGATGGCATTGCCATTCAACGCGAATGAATTCGATGTCGTCGCCTCAGCTCTTGTGCTTCATTTTATTCCCAATCGTAGCAATGCTTTCGCCGAAATGAAGCGCGTTTCTCGATCTGGAGGACTTGTTGCGGGTTACACGTGGGCGCGCACAGCTTCGGACGATTTCGCACCATACGAGCCCATGCTCCGGAGCCTCCTGAAGATTGGGGTCGAGCCGATGCGCTCGCCAACAATTCCGGAGCAAACAGCGGACGGACTGCGAAATACGGCGGAAGCCGCGGGTCTTAGCGACGTCGAGATAGATCACGTTGAGGCCACGCAGACCTTTCGGGACTTCGAACACTTCTGGGATGAGCAGACACTCGCCGTGTCGCCCGTGGGTAAAACAGTGGCCAAGTTGAACCAGGCACAAGCGGCGCAGTTGCGGGCCACGTTACAGGCAACTCTCCCCATCGCGGCCGATGGCAGCATCACTTATTCGGCGCGGGCCATCGCCTTTAAGGGACGGGTGTAGAGGGCACTTTGCGCGCATCGCACGGCGGGTGTCCCGCAAAGTCTCCCGACGCCAGATCGTCGAAATCAGCCCGGCCATAAATCGTTCCGCCAACATTGAACCTCCCGTCCCTCCGCCGCGACCAATCCGTAACGACCGGCGCGCCACGCGCCGGCGTCGGAAAGGCGGCGATCATCATGTCGTCTCGACATCCGTCGGGCCGGACGGCCAAAGGTTATGCACTCATCCTCGGCGCCGCGCGCGCGGCCGCCGCGCCATCCGCCGACGGTCAATCGGTCGTCCAGAAAGCCAAGCGCGATGAACTCGTTCATCTCGCACTTAATGATTCCATCATGGCCGCCGCGATTAAAAGCGCGCGCAACTCCCTTCCGGGATTTCTGGCTTTGGCGAAGCGCCCGGCGCCCGAGATGAAGGGCTTCGCGGTCAAGATCGCCCTTCTTGGCGACGGCGGCCCGGAATTTTTCTGGATTCACCCGTTCGCACACGTCGGCACACAATTCATCGGCCAGATCGGCAACATGCCGCGCACGGTCGAGGGGCTGAAGATGGGCGACACCATCACGTTCACCAGGCGCGACATCGTCGACTGGATGTACATGGATGCCGGCATGATGCGGGGTAACTATTCCGCGCGTGCCATCCTGAGGACCGCCTTGCCCCAGGACCGCGCGGCCTTCAAGCGGCGGTTCGGGCTGGATTTCGATTTCTGATGCCCGCTGGCATTGAATTTCCGCCGGCAGGACGCATTTGTTGTGGTGGTAACCTTTGGCCCCCTTCCCGCCCAAATGCCTCCTCACCATGTGACTGGCGCAACCGCCCCGGAAGGCTATACGTTATCCGGGCACCTTTGTGAGTTCGCGGGGATCATCCATGGCGGAAGTCACCTACGAGATTGTCGAGCACGACGGCGGCTGGGCCTACAAGGTCGACGGCGTGTTCTCGGAGCCATTTCCGACCCACGCCGATGCGCTCGCAGCTGCACAAGCTGCCGCCGAAGAGCAAACAGTTCCAGGTCACACGGAAACCATCGAATACGAAGATGAGAAAGGCCGCTGGCATACGGAAACCGCGCGCGGTTCCGACCGGCCGCAGACACACATCAAGGACAAGCTTTAGGCACGAATTATTCGGGGGATTTGGAAATGTTCTGGCTGCGGATTTTCGCGCTTACGCTATCTGGTGGCACCCTTCACGTGTGTTTCCGCGCAAGGCCTGTTGCCTTCGTTTGAGCCCACCATGAAGGATGTCGACCCGGGCGTCGACCACACCGCGCGCGATGCCGACCTGGCGCCGGAGCTGCGGCGCCAGTCGGTGTACTACCGCACCGAACAGCCGCCTGGCACGATCATCGTCAACACCCACGATCGTTATCTCTACCTGATCATGGGCAATGGTGTCGCGTTGCGCTACGGCATCGGTGTCGGCCGCGACGGATTCCAGTGGGGTGGAATTCAGAAGATCACACTCAAGCGCGAATGGCCCGACTGGGTACCGCCGCCGGAGATGATCGAACGCCAGCCATACCTGCCGCGCTGGATGGCCGGCGGTCCGGGCAATCCGCTCGGCGCGCGCGCAATGAATCTCGGCGCCACCGTCTATCGCATTCACGGCACCAACGCGCCGGAGACCATTGGACAAGCGGTCTCATCGGGTTGTTTCCGGCTGGTGAATGACGACGTGACGGATCTTTATTCACGCGTGCCGGTCGGGACCAAGGTCATGGTGCAGCATCAATAGCGCAGCGCAACTGAGCGCCTGCGCTTACTGCTGCCAAAGACCGAATGACGCCCATTTGGATTCGGGAATTTCTTCGCCGATCGTGTAATTGAACGCGACGATCTTGAGATGGTCGGGTGTCGCCGTGCAGCGATAGGCAAGCGCGTACCATTTTTTCTTGCTGCGGAAGGCACCGCCGGTCACCTCAAGCGTATCGCCTTTCGCAAGCGATTCCGCCATTGCATTCGCCACAGCACGGTCGGGACGGAACTCTTTCTTTTCGCTGCGGATCCGGGTCATCGCGGTGAAATCGCAGAGTTGCTCCAGCCGTTCTGCCGGTGCCAGCATTTCAAGGCTGCGTTCGAACCGGGCATCGTCCGCAATAGCTGTCGTCACGATGGCTGCGGTCACAATGATTGTCGCGACAACTGCCCGTCCGCACGCACGCATACGTTATGCTCCGCTCACTGCCGACGCCCTGCGGGCATTAAAGGCGAGGGTCCATGGGCAAGGCAACCCCGCCGCGTGCGATTGTCCCCGTACAAACGAGGGCGGGGCGGAAAGGTTGCAACTCCCGGGCGATTTCCACGCCCGGTTCCGTCCTCACATCGCTCGTTTGTAGATATTGGTAGCGCGGCCGCGCCCGCCCGCCACATTCGGATTCGTGTTGATGAACTCATCAGCGGTCAGCTTGTCGATGGTGCGCTCCTGCGCCTCTCCGGCGAAGTTCGGATACGTGCTCGACACGATATGAAAGGTGACCGTCTTCTTTTCTTCGTTCACGCTATAAGTGCCGAACAGCGAAATAGTTCGCCGCATGATCGTTGCATACTCTTCCGGTGTGCCGGTCAATCGATTGTTGCTGGCAATTTTCGGCACATCGCCGGCGACATGGATCTGCGCGAACTGGCCGCCGGCGGTGAAGATCAGGATGCCAGTCGGCGTCTCGCCAAAAGGAAAAGATTTCTTGCCGTCCGGCGCCACCACTTCGGCGACGACGAAATTCCAGCTTCCCACGATCTGCTCGCGCAAGCTTTTCTGCTGTGCGCTGGCCGGTGCAGACGCGATCACAAGTGCCAGCACGGCCGCAATTCGAATGACGTTCATAGTTCCTGCCCCCTTATTGATGCGGCCTAAGCCGCGTCAGGTGTATTTCGGATCGCGGTCGAGCAACTCGATGGAAATTCCCTGCGGTCCGCGCAGGAAACAGATCTTGATGCCGGGCCGCGGCGAATGCGGTTCCTTGGTGAACTCCACGCCCTTCTTCTTGAGATCTGCGGCGATGGCATCGATGCCGGAGACGGCGAGACCGAAATGATCGAGCCCCTGATAGGGCGTCGTCGGCGCCGGGTTGACGCCATCGCCGGGGGTGACCGGGGCCGTGAAGATCATCGCGCCGCCGAGTTTGATATCGATGCGCGGCTTGCCTTGCTGGGTCGAACGGATCACTTCGGCCCCGAACATGCGTTCAAACCATTGGGCGGTGGCCTCCGGGTCGGGCGTGCGCAGATGGATGTGATCCCAGGCAAAGGTCGGCATTGGCATTCTCCAGTGATTGTCCGGCAAAACTAGGACACGGCGGCAGGGTCCCGTGCAACAGGCTTGTCGCGGGCGGATTTTAAAACTTCCGGTTGATCCACATCAATGCTGCAGCCCGCCCGGCTCCTAGTCTTCCCATCAGAATGAAAGGCAAAACAGGAGGATCTCATGTGGTGGGATTACTGGCCGATGCCATTCTTCTTCGGGCCCTGGCTCATGGTTCTCATGGTGCTGCTATGCATGGGCATGATGGTGTTCATGATGCGCGGCCACCGTCACAGCGCTGATCGCCGCGCGCTCGACATTCTCAACGAGTGCTATGCGCGTGGCGAGATCAACGCAGCCGAATACGAAGAGCGGCGGCGCGTGCTGAGCGCGTAAGACGATGAGCAACTCGCCAACTGGCACGACAGTCTACACGTGCCCAATGCATCCAACGGTGCGGCAGGCGATGCCCGGCGCCTGCCCGACATGCGGCATGGCGCTGCTGCCGGAAGGCACGCGCTTTGCCATCGTGCGGCACATGTTGTCGAGCCCCATGCATATTGCAGTCATGGCCGTCGTCATGGTGGCGGTCATGGCAGGGTTGATGATGATGTTGCGGTGATCAACCGCGCCTTCGTCTCTACCGGACGAGACAATTATTTTCGTTGCCCCCCTTCCCGCTAACGGCAGTCGTGGCATCATTGCCGCCAACGTGCAGCGTCTTTCAGCATGCGCGAACCGGGGGGATCCACACTATGACCAGACACAATCGTCGCCGCTTTCTGCAGCTATCCGCCGGTGCGCTCGCCACGCCAGCGCTCGCGCGCGCTGGTTTTGCGGAGACGGCCTGGCCGGCGGGAAAAACGATCCGCGCCATTGTGCCGTTCTCGGCCGGCAGCACCATCGACATCCTCGGCCGCATCGTCCTTGATCCGCTCTCGCGCCAGCTCGGCCAGACCATCGTGGTGGAAAATCGAGGCGGCGCTGGCGGCAGTCTTGGCTCGGCCGCGGTCGCAAAGGCTGAACCTGATGGCTACACATTGCTGATCAACGCCGCGGCGCATTCTGGAGCACCCGCTGCCTATCCAAACCTCCCTTATGATGCGGCGAACGACTTCGCCGCGGTTGCCAGTTTCGGCAGCGTGCCGAACGTGCTGCTGGTTGCGCCATCAAAAGGCATCAAGAGCGTGCAGGAGCTGGTTGCGAAAGCAAAGTCTGGCGGCGGCATGAGCTTCGCCTCCGCCGGCGTCGGCAGCGCCACCCATTGGGCAGCAGAGCGGTTTATCGTGAGCGCCGGCCTGCAGGTCACGCACGTACCATTTCGGGGCGGACCCGAGGCACTCACCGAGGTCATGACCGGGCGCGTCGATTTCATTTTCATCGGAATTTCGTCGGGCTTGCCCTTCATTCAGAACAAGCAATTGGTGCCCCTCGCCGTCAGTTCGGCCAAGCGTTCACCCGCTCTTCCCGGGATCACGACGACACTTGAAGCAGGTTACAAGGATTCGGACTTCAACTACTGGAATGGCATGCTCGTGCCCGCGAAAACCCCGCGGCCAATCGTCGAGCGCCTCTATGCCGAAACGACCAAGGCGTTGGCGCTGCCGGAGGTCCAGCAGAAGCTCAGCGTCCAGGGTGTCGAGCCAGCGCCGCTGACGCCGGCCGAGATGGACGCGATGATCCGGCGCGAAATCGCGCTCAACCTCAAGATCGCGAAGGAAGCTGGACTGAAGTTCAATTGAACAACTGGAGCGCGCCCGGCTGCGGCACTCCTACGCCAAACGCTGACGACACTATTGTGACAAACAGCCTTTGACGGTCCGCCAGTTGCCCACAGGCGCTTGCCGGATATGCGTATTTCTCTGCAAGCGGCGCGGCAATTTTGCTAAACGAGACGGCTGACGGGCGGGTGGGTATGTCAGGCAAAACCATTCATGCGGCAGGCGGCATCGTCGTGCGCAATGGCGCGCGGCCGCTGATCGCGGTCGTGCAACGCGCGAAGGATGAGCACTGGGTGCTGCCGCGCGGCAAACTCAAGATAAATGAAAGCGCACTCGCCGGTGCGCGCCGCGAGGTGGTCGAAGAGACCGGCCATCAGGTCCGTGTGCGCGAATTTCTCGGGGCCATCACCTATCGTGCGCGCGGCCGGCCGAAGGTCGTGCAATTCTGGCACATGCGGGCGGCCGTCAACCCCAGCCGCGACGTGATGAAAGACATCATGGCAGTCGAATGGCTGCCGCTGCGAGCAGCGGTGCGCAGGCTGAGTTATCCGCTGGAAAAACTGTTTCTCCGCAACGTCGGAAAACAGGCGCTGCGTCAGGGCAAACCGCGGCGCAGGACGCGCGGCCATGCCGCCAAGTCGAAACCGCGGCAGCGCGCTGCAAAGACACGCGGACGCAAATCGCGGCTGCGCCACGCTGCCGCTTCGCGCAGCCGTACGGCGACACGCACGCGCGAAGGAACGATCCTTCAAAGAGTCTTCGGCCGCCTGTCTTAGTAAAAGGCACGTTTTTGCCAGAATTGGCGCACTGCCGCGGTGTCGCCGCAAGTCTTGCCAAAATTTAATGCGGTGGACGATGCCGCCAGACGGCGTGTTCATCTGCGGTTCACGCGAAAAGCAGGAACCTCACCTCCACGATAATTGTTGATGCTGAGCACAATGACGCAGGAAACGAAGATACCGGTCGTTGAATGCTTACGACCTCAGCGAACCAGAGGAAGGTGCGCCATGTTCAACAAGACCAAAACCCTGACTGCTCTCGCAACCGCCGCGACCCTTGGGATCGCGGCCATAGCAACCCCGCAACCGGCCGAGGCCCGCGGCGGCGCGATCGCCGCCGGAATCATCGGCGGTCTCGCAGCCGGCGCCATCATCGGCTCGGCTGCCGCCCATGGCCCGTATTACGGTTACGGCCCCGGTTATTACTATGGAGCAGCCCCCGCCTATTACGGTGGCGGCTGCTACTGGACCCGCCAGCGATTCTGGGACGGCTGGGGCTGGCGCTTCAGGCGCGTCCGGGTCTGTGACTAGGACCTAGCCAAACAGCGCAAGTCGCGTAATAAGGTGGAAAAAGCCCGGATTCGGTGACGCGTCCGGGCTTTTTCGGAAAGAGGGGCGGGCCGGCGCTCAACAAATTTCCGACATATTGGAACCGTCTCTTCTCGGCACGGGGACAGGTTTGGCTTAAACTTCACCGCTAGTGGTCGGCTTTGTCCGACCTCGATCCTGGAGGGAATACCCCATGAAGAAGACCGTTTTCGCGCTCGCAACGGCCGCCACCCTGGCGATCGGTACCCTGAGTGCGCCGACCACCGCTGACGCCCGTTGCTACGGTTGCGCTGTCGGCGCTGGTGTCGCGGCCGGCGTCATCGGCGGCGCGATCATTGGCGGCGCGATCGCCAACAGCGGACCCCGCTACTACGGCCCGGAGCCGGGCTATGTGGTCTACGAAGGCTATGGCGCCCCCTATCCGGCCGGCTGCCCGGGCGGTTACTGGGCTCGCCGGCCGCTGCGTGACGGCTACGGCAACTTCGTCGGCTGGAGCAAGCCGCGCTTCATCTGCCCTTAAAGATCGCGTAACGACTTTGGGTGGATGATCGCGCCGAACCAATCGGCTCGAGAGGACGCCCATGAACAAGACCTTTATCGCGCTCGCCGCGGCCGTCACACTGGCCGCGGCGTTGCCGTCTTCAGCACAAGCGCATTGCCGTGGCTGCGGCGTTGCCGCCGGCGTGGTAGGCGGACTTGCCGCCGGCGCCATCATCGGCTCGGCAATTGCCAACAGTGGACCGACTTACGTCGAGCCCGCGCCGGTCTACGCCGCACCGCCACCGGGTTATTACGCCGAACCGCAGGGCTATGCAGATGGCCCGGTCTGCCATACCGAACGCCAGCAAGTGTGGGATGGCTACGCCTATCGCATGCGCCGCGTTCAGGTTTGCGACTAGCCTTACGTCGGTTGAACAGGCCATCCTTCGTCATGCCCGGCCTTGTGCCGGGCATCCACGTCTTGAGCAGTGCAGCAAGTCATGGATGGCCGGGACAAGCCCGGCCATGACAGAAAGAACTACCTTCGCATGTGCTCAAGCACGGCGGCGGTCGGCCAGCAGTCGACCTTCAATCCGCTTTTCTTTTGATACGCGCCGAGTGCGGCGCGCGTCAGCATGCCCGCCTTGCCGTCGATCTTGTCCTTGTAGAGCCCGAGCGCCGTCAGCCGTTTCTGCATCGTCTCGACTTCGGTGGTCTTGAGCTGCGCGTTCTTGCTCCACGGCGTCTCGAACGGCTTGCCGCCGGCAATGCGGTCACTCAGGTGGCCGACGAACAGCACATAAAGATCTGAAAAATTGTAGTCCTTGAGCACGAAATAATTCTTCGGCGCGAGAAACGACGGACCATAGCTGCCCTCCGGCTGCAGCAAGGAGGCCGGGAGCGCGAGCTCGGCGGCCGAAAGCTTGCGGCCAAATGAGGGAACGAACCCGCGCTTGAGCCATTCGCCGACCGGCATCGTCACGTCGGGAACGCCGATGCTGCAATCGGCGCCAGCCGGAGCGCGCACTTCGATCGCCCAGGGCTCGCCGCGCCGCCAGCCTTTGCCGGCAAGCTGCTTCGCCGCCGAGGCCAGCGCGTCCGGCACCGAATGCCAGATGTCGGCGCGGCCATCGCCATCGAAGTCGACCGCGTATTTGTAGAACTCCGACGGCAGGAACTGCGTCAAACCCAGCGCGCCGCCCCAGGATGAACGCATGTCGGCGCGCGGCACGCCGTCCTGCAGCATCTTGAGCGCGTGCACGAATTCGTTCTGGAAAAACTCCTTGCGCTTACCGGTGTAACCCTGTGTCGCCAGCGTGCGGATGGCGTCGAGCGGCAACTGGTATCCGCCATAGTCGGTCTCGCGCGCCCAGATCGCGAGCACCACGTTGCCGGGCACGCCAATGTCCCGCTCGATACGCGCAAGCGTGTCGCGATATTGCGTGGCGAGCTGTTTGCCGCGCGTGGCCAGCCGGTCGAATGTGGCCTCGCGCAAATATTGGCCCGGCGTCTGCACGAATTCTGGCTGCTGCGGCTGCTGTTCGGGCTTGCCGGGAATGACCAGATCGGGGAGTGACAGATCGGGCTCCAGCCCGCGTGTCGCCGCGTCAAAGGTGGCGCGCGAAACGCCGAGCGCCTGGGCCGCGGGCCATTGCGTCTGCAGCCATTGGTGAAACGCGGGGTCGGCGGCGCACGCGGAGAACGTCAGAACAAACAGGCACGCTATAGCGACCGTGACGCGATAAATCATGCCTGCACGCTCGTCCCGCTCTGTTCCACCGGCAGCGGGCCGAAAGCGGGCGGCGGGATCCGGCGCTTTGACGCCGCTTCATAGGCCGAGGCGACGTGCAGCAGGACATCTTCCTTGCCCGGCTCGGCGCGAAACACCAGCGAAAACGGCAGGCCCGGCTCCGCAAGCGCGGTCGGTTCGTTGGACGGAACGTGCAGGTAGCGTGTGCCGTCGGGGCTGAGCTGATAAACCGGGTCGTAGGCCGTCGTTACAAAACCGGCCGGCACCAGCACTTCGGTCAGACCGGCATTCGGACCGCTCAGCGACTCCATCGTCAGATTGTTGCGCAGGCCCTGCCCGGCACCGCCGATCTTGCCCGGCGGCCACGGCGTATGCAGGCGGACCAGCACGTCGAGATGGTTTTCCAGCATCACCATCATGTCGGCGCGGCGCAGCAGCTCGCGCAGCATAATGCGCTCGTTGACGCTCTGCCGTTCGCCGGTCGGGTTGCGCATATCGGTGACGTCATCCCAATTCAGGAAACTGGCGCGCTGGTCGTCGCCCCAGAATTTCGAGCGGGCGTTGAGCGCGGTAAAATCACCCAGGGTTTCCGTGAATCCCTTTGCCTTCCAGTCGGCGGCGCGGCGCGACAGGTACTGGTTGATATGGAAGCGGAACGCCATTTGCGCCGCCTGATGCTGCACCGTGCCGAGATCGAGGTTCGGCGGCGGCGCGATGCGTCCTTCCGAAAGCTCCAGCATGTAGTCGATCGGCTTCATCGAGCCGCTGCCGAAGACTTTTCCCGGCGCGAACTCGGTGGGCACGATAGCGGCCGCGAATTCCCTGAATACCGGTTGCCCGTCCAGCGTGAGGCGGTAGAGAATATCGGGCATGAACACCGGCACCAGCCGCGCCAGCGCGATCCGGTGATCCACTTTCATCTGCTCGATATCGGGATCTTTTTTCCACAGTGGATCGGACGACTCGACCAGCGTCGCCCCGAGCTTGCCGCCCAGCACTGTCTTGATCTCCGCGGCCGCAGCGGTGACGATCGGCACTTCCGTCATCAAGCCCGGACGCGCGACCATCGACTCGCGGAGAACGCCAATGCGTATGCCCTTCAAGGAAGCCGCGGCGCCGGACGCCTGCGCGTGGCTGGCATATTGCGTGCCCAAAACGGACGAACGCGGCACCGCGGTGAATGGATCGCGCGGGTCGTAGTAACCTTCGACCGGGTCCTTCAGCGCATCGAGCACTTTCGCGCAGTCACCAACGGTGCGCGCCAGAATGCCGGAGCGGTCGACATAAATATCCGCGCCGATGGCACCGCCATCGAAGCCGAGCAAGGCCTTGTGCGGCAGGATCAGCGCCACTGCATTGTGGTTGGCCGGTCCGCGGCAGGAGGCGCGCGTTTCCTCGCCCAGGCTGCACATCACCATGTTGGTCGAGACCGAGACGCCCGAGCCGGAACTCGAGCCGAGCGAGGCGGCGCGCGTGGTGTCGTAGGGGTTCGACGGGTTGCCGCCCCAGGTGCTGCGCTGATAGCCAAGGGTCGACGGCAACACCTTGTCGGGCTCTGTGGCGTCCGCCCGGATCGTCCGGCCGGCCGTTGTATTCGGTGTTGACGGCCTTGGCGAAAATGATGGCGCCCTTGTTGCGGAGTTGCTCGACCAGCACGTGGTCACGCGCAGGAAAATCGATGTCGTAGCGCGCATCGCCGCCACCGGTGGACCGCATGTCCTTGGTGTCGAACGGGTCCTTGAACGAAAACACGACCCCGTACATCGGCATTTTTTCGAAATCGGGATTGCGGCCGTATTGAGCGTCAAGCGCGGCCGCGTGCTCAAGCGCGTCGGGCAGATGACGAAAATATTCGCATATTGGCGGCGCGCCCTTCGGCAGCGGGCCGAGCGACGGATGCCGGTCGAAATCGCCACGGCAGGTGACGGACCGCTCGCCGCGAATGTTGAGGGTCGCCAGCGCGTTCACCTGACCGGCATCCGGCTTGCCGACGGTCATGCCGAACTGCTGAACGACGTCGGGATCCGAGGCTGTCGCCTCCATGCGGCCGAATTCGAGCGGCGGGCCTTTGTATCTGTCGAGATCGGGCAGCAGCGCCGACGCTTTCACGGTTTCCGCTGCGAAATGCAACGGTGCACCACCGCGCACCGTACCTTGGACGTCAGAAATCGCGGCACCGTCTTTGGTAACCAAAAGATTGGACGTGCCATTGAATGCGCGAACGCGCGCGAGGTAGTGGCGCACAACGCCGACGCAGGTCGTCTCGCCGGCCTTGATCGCCGCATGCAGTTCGTCGATGGTTGCTTCTTCGAGACGAAATGGCTTTTCCGGCGTGCGGAGCGGCTTGTTCATGGCGGGTCCCTGCGGCAGTACCGGCAGAGAATAAAGGCTCCGCCGCCCGCGGGCCACCCCGCAACCTTGGGCTAAAACCGCTTAGCGCGCGAACTTCTTATACTTCAGCCGGTGCGGGATGATTGAGTCCTGACCAAGCCGCCGCATCTTGTCGGCTTCGTAGTCCTGGAAGTTGCCTTCGAACCATTCCACGTGGCTGTCGCCCTCGAACGCCAGGATATGCGTGGCGATGCGGTCGAGGAACCAGCGGTCGTGGCTGATGATAACGGCGCAGCCGGCGAAATCCTCCAGCGCCTCTTCCAGCGCCCGCAGCGTATCGACGTCGAGGTCGTTGGTCGGCTCGTCGAGCAGCAGCAGGTTGGCGCCGGAGCGCAGCATCTTGGCGAGATGCACGCGGTTGCGCTCGCCGCCCGAGAGCGTGCCGACCTTCTTCTGCTGGTCGGCGCCCTTGAAATTGAACGAGGCGCAATAGGCGCGTGAGTTCATTTCCTTCTTGCCGAGCAGGATGATGTCGTTGCCGTCGGAGATTTCCTCCCACACGGTCTTCTTGCCGTCGAGACTGTCGCGCGACTGGTCGACATAGCCGAGATGCACGGACTCGCCGATCTTGATGGTGCCTTTGTCGGGCTTTTCCTGGCCGGTGATCATGCGGAACAGCGTGGTCTTGCCGGCGCCGTTGGGGCCGATCACGCCGACAATGCCGCCGGGCGGCAATTTGAAGGTGAGATCGTCGATCAGCAGATTGTCGCCAAAGCCCTTGGTCAGGTGGTCGAAATCGACCACGTTCTGGCCGAGCCGCTCGGCCACCGGAATGGTGATCTGCGCCACCGTGTTCTGCTTGGCATTGGCGATCTTGAGCAAGTCCTCGTAGCGCTGGTAGCGCGCCTTCGATTTGGCCTGCCGTGCCTTCGGCGACGACGAAATCCACTCGCTCTCGCGCTGCAACGTACGTTGGCGCGCCTCGTCCTCGCGGCTCTCCTGCTCCAGCTTTTCTGCTTCTGATGCAGCCACGAGGTGTAATTGCCCTCGTAGGGAATGCCGCGGCCGTGGTCGAGTTCGAGAATCCAGCCGGTGACGTTGTCGAGGAAGTAGCGGTCGTGGGTGACGATCAGGATGGCGCCCGGATAATTGCGCAGATGGCCTTCCAGCCAGTTCACGCTCTCCGCGTCGAGATGGTTGGTCGGCTCGTCGAGCAGCAGCAGATCGGGCTGGTCGAGCAGCAGCTGGCACAGCGCGACGCGGCGCTTCTCGCCGCCGGAGAGCTTGGCCACCTCGGCGTCGTCCGGCGGACAGCGCAGCGCGTCCATCGCCAGATCGACCTGGCTGTCGAGATCCCACAGATTCTTGGAATCGATCTGGTCCTGCAGCTTCGCCATCTCGTCGGCGGTCTCGTCGGAATAGTTGGACGCGATCTCGTTGTAGCGGTCGAGCAGCGCCTTCTTGGCGGCGACGCCCTCCATCACGTTCTCGCGCACGGTCTTCTTCGGATCGAGCTGCGGCTCCTGCTCCAGGTAGCCGACGCGCGCGCCCTCCGCGACCCAGCCCTCGCCGGTGAATTCCTTGTCGATGCCGGCCATGATGCGCAGCAGCGTGGACTTGCCGGAGCCGTTGACGCCGAGCACGCCGATCTTGGCGTCCGGGTAGAAGGACAGATGGATGTTATCCAGCACCTTCTTGGACGGCGGATAGGTCTTGGTCAGACCCTGCATGTGATAGATGAATTGGCGACCGTTCATTGACCTCTGAAACCCCTGCTCCGGCCCGAATCCGACCGCGCGCGCCCAGATCACGCGCAATCGATCAAGCAAACCGCCGCACGCTTTGTCGGGAAATGCGTGGCTGATGTAACGGCGGGAACCGCAAAGAGCAAGCGCGCGGCCCCGCGTCTGGGTCTGCGATCGCAGTAAATCTCTGGAAAGGCTGATTGGAGAAATGCCGCCAGTATACCTTTTGGGTACCTGTTTTTAACCGCTTCAGCGCCATGATCACGCGCCATGAACCTGGTCGCCGGACGGGGCGACCAAGGGATATGCGGGCCGACCCGGCCCGCGTGGTCGGTGTGGGAGTTGTGTGATGGGTCGAGCCATATTGGCTATTTCAGGTTCCGCTTTTGCCTTTTTACCCCGCCCCTTCATGGTCATCGGCAACTTCTTCGGCGCTTTATGGCGCGAACTGACCCGCGACGTCGTCCGCCCCTACCGACCGGAACTGCACTACATGCGCGGCCCGGGCCCAGCCTGGCACGCCAAGCACGGCCAGCCGCCGGTCTGACACCCCCCTATCTTTTCGGTTTGCCCGCCCTAAATTGGCGCCGCCCGGGATAACCCGGGTGGGGCTAACGCGCGATCCCGAAAAGCATGTCCTCGACTTGATCGGGGATGGAACCGGTTTTCGGTCAAGATCGCGCGCAAAAAGGACGGGAGTGCGTGCGCATGGTTCGGGCGGCCATTCTCGACGACTATCAGAACGTGGCGATGCAGTTCGCCGACTGGTCGGCGATCACCAAGGACGTCGAGATCAAGGTCTTCAACAAGCCGTTTGCCAGCCAGGACGAGGCCATCAAGGCGCTGCAGGGCTTCGCGATCGTGGTCGGGATGCGCGAGCGCACCCCCTTCCCGCGCAAGGTGATCGAGGCCCTGCCCGACCTGAAGCTTCTGATCACCACCGGCGCCCGCAACAACTCATTCGACGTGAAGGCCTGCGCCGAACGCGGCGTCACCGTCTGCGGCACCGGCGCCGCCGGCAGCCCGACCACCGGCATCGCCTTCGGCCTGATGCTGGAACTCACGCGCCGCATCGGCTTCGAAAACGCCCGGCTCAAGGCCGGCGAGCCCTGGCAAGTGACGATCGGCCGCGACCTCGAAGGGCAGACGCTTGGCATTCTCGGGCTCGGCAAGCTCGGCCAGCGCTCCGCGACGGTCGGCAAGGCCTTCGGCATGAAGACCATCGCCTGGAGCCAGAACCTGACGGCGGAGAAGGCCCAGGCCGGCGGCGCCGAACTGGTGTCCAAGGAAGACCTGTTCCGCAACGCCGACTTCATCACCATCCATGTCGTGCTGAGCGACCGCTCGCGCGGCCTGGTCGGCGCAAAAGAACTCGGCCTGATGAAGAAGAGCGCCTACCTGATCAACACCTCGCGCGGGCCGATCGTCGACGAGAAGGCGCTGATCGCGGCGCTGCAGAACAAGACCATCGCCGGCGCAGGCCTCGACGTGTTCGACGTCGAACCGCTGCCGCTCGATCACCCGTTCCGCAAGATGGACAATGTCGTCATCACGCCGCACCTCGGCTATGTCAGCGAGCAGAATTACCGGAAATATTTTCCCGATGTCGTCGAGGACATCCGCGCGTGTCTCGACGGCAAGCCGGTGCGGGTGATCGACGCGAAGTGACGCCGGAGGCGTCATGGCCGGGCATAGCCGTTCGAAGAACGGCGTGCTTTCGCACGCCTATGTCCCGGCCATCTCACTTTGGATGGCACAACGTTGCCCTGATAAGGCGTGGATGCCCGGCACAAGGCCGGGCATGACGAACTCACAACCCCAACAACTTCGCCGCGTTGTTGTATGCGATATCCGCGCGCAGGCCTTCGTCGAGCGGCACCGTGTCGAGGAATTCGCAGCCCGGCCAGTCGAACGGAAAGTCGGCCGAGAACATGACGCGGTCGCGCCCCAGTGCATCGAGCGAGCAGCGCACCGGCGGAAGATCGTACATGCCCGACGTCGTCACCCAGACGTTCTCCTTGAGATATTGCGACGGCGGCTTCGGCAAATTCCAGCCATAGGGCGCCGAGCGGCTGTCGAAGCGCCAGAGCTGGAACGGCAACGTCTCGCCGAGATGGCCGAGCACGAGCTTCGCTTTCGGATAACGGTGGAAGACGCCGCCGCAGATGATGCGCAGCGCGTGCGAGCCGGTCTCGACGCCCCAGCCCCACATCGGCCGCGCCAGCACGTTGTAGCCGGCAAGCGCCGGCAACGGCGCCACCGGATCGGCCGGATGCAGATAGATCGACGCGTACCGAGCGCCGCAGCGCGCTCCCAGAACGGATCATAGGACCGGTCGTCGAGATATTTGCCGTTGGTGTGGCCGTTGATCATGGCGCCGCAGAACTTGAGTTCGCGCACGCAGCGCTCGAGTTCGTCGGCGGCGGCTTTCGCATCCTGCATGGCCAGGTGAGCAAAGCCGGAATAGCGGTCCGGACGCTTCTGCACTTCCTTGGCGAGGAAATCGTTCGATGCGCGCGCCGCGCGCACGGCGGTCGCGGTATCGCGCTCGGCCTGCACGCCGGGTCCGGCGATCGCCAGCACCGCGCGCGCGATGCCGGTCTTGTCCATCATCTCCAGCCGCTGGTCGCCGAAATCGGTCAGGCTTGCATAGAGCTGCGCCGTCTTGGCCGGCGCGACGTCGACCATGGTCGGACGCCAGTAGGGCTCGGTGGCGGGATCCAGAAAGTGCTCTTCCAGTGCGATTTTCTTGACCATGGCGTTTCCTCAGTTCGGGCGCAGCAGCGGCCCGATTTTCCTCTTTCAGCTGTATCGGATTTTGGGCTAACGTGTCCCACGATGCAAGGCGGCAAAAGACCGCCGGTTCGGGGTGGGTGGAGCGCGTGATGAATCGTCTCGTCACCAACGACAAGAGCCAGGTGCAGGTGATCGCGCGTGCGGCCACCATTCTGCGCGCGCTCGAAGACGAGAATGCGGGCCTGAGCCTCGGCCAGATCGCCCAGCGCGTGAACCTCGCGCGCTCGACCGTTCAGCGCATCGTCGCCGCCCTCGAAACCGAAAAGCTGGTCATCGCCGCAACGCCGAACGGACGCGTGCGGCTGGGGCCGACAATTCTGCGGCTGGCGGCGTCGGTGCGCAGCGACTTCATCTCGCTGGCGCGGCCGTTTCTGGAACGGCTTTCGGAAGAACTTCACGAAACCGTCGACCTCTCGACCGTCAAGAAAGACCATCTTGTCTTTATCGATCAGGTCATCGGCTCGCAGCGCCTGCGCGCGGTGTCGGCGGTCGGCGATACGTTTCCGCTCTACTGCACGGCCAACGGCAAGGCCTATCTGGCGCAACTGGCCGATTCCGCCGTGGAAGCGCTGATCGGCCGGCAATACGAAGCCGCGCACGCCGAAGACGCTCACGCGTCTGGATGCGTTGCTCGCCGATCTCAAGCCGGCGCGCCGGAACGGCGTTGCGTATGATCGTGAAGAACACACGCTTGGCGTCTGCGCCGTCGGCGTCGCCCTCCACGATCCGCTCGGCAATGCCGTCGCCATTTCCGTGCCGGTGCCGAGCCAGCGCTTCGCCAACCGGCAGGCGTTGATTGCCGAACGCCTGATCGCCACCAAAAACGCACTGGAGAGCCATATGAATTCCGCCGCCGCCTGACGCGGCGGCGACTCCATTCGCAACAGCTAACGAATAAACTCAAAGGGAGGATGCCGTGGCCAAACGAATTCGCGGCGTGATGTTCGAAGAAAATCTCAAGAACAGCATGGGACTGGAGTTCTATAATCTGTCCCATCGCTTCGGCTATCAGTCCCCGAACTGGCCTTACTTCGAGGACGTCAAGATCGAGCGCATCCACTACATGGCGAAGTCGGGCGTGCTGTCGCAGCGCATCACCACGTCGATGCACAACACCACGCACATCGACGCGCCGGCGCACGTGATCCAGGGCACGCCTTTCATCGACGAAGTGCCGCTGCCGCACTTCTTCGGCTCCGGCATCGTGGTGTCGATCCCCAAGAAGAAGTGGGAGCCGATCACCGGCGACGATCTTGAAGCTGCCTGCGGCAAGATCGTGCGCCCGCGCGACGTGGTGATCATCAACACCGGCTGGCACAAGTTCTACGAAGACAGCGAAGACTATTTCTGCCGCGCGCCCGGCTTCGTGCCGTCGGCCGGCGAATGGTTCGTGAAGAAGAAGGTCAAGGTGGTCGGCCACGACACGCAGGCCAACGATCATCCACTCGCCACCGCAATCGGCCCGCAGCGCAACGGCCCGCTGCACCCGCATCTGGCGGAGGAATATCGCGAGTGGTCCGGCGGGCGCGACTGGAAGGACGATTTCCCGGAATGGGAGCCGGTGCACCGCATTCTGTTCAAGAACGGCATCATGGGCATCGAAAATGTCGGCGGTGATATCGACAAAGTCACCGGCAAACGCGTCACTTTCGCTTATTTTCCCTGGAATTGGGACCGCGGCGACGGCTGCATCGTGCGGCTGGTCGCCATCCTCGACCCCAAGCAAAAATTCCGCATCGAGAAGGGGAGCAAATTCTGATGCACGTCAAACGTTTTGCGGACGCCAAGCCCTACGAGGCGCCCAATCACCGCAACTACACCTCGCTGCGCATGTTCGGTGCCGAGGCCGGCGGCACCAAGGGCCTTGTTTTCGGATACTCACACTTTCTTCCGGGCGGCGGCGCAGGTCCGGACGCGTCACCGCCGGAGAAAGTCTATTTCGTGCTGCGCGGCGAACTGACCGTGATCGTCAACGGCAAGGAGACCGTCCTCAAGGCCAATGACTCGTGCGTGATCGAGCCGAACGAAACACGCGAGATCATCAACCGCGGCAATGAGGTGTGCTCCATCGTGGTCGCGGTGGCGACGCCGCCGAAATAACGCCACAGACGTGGGTGGCCGGGACATAAGGGCGTTTACGCCCGTCTTCGACGGGCTATGCCCGGCCATGACAAGAGAATATGTGAGGAGCGTCCGATGTCCGAAGCCTTCCTGAAAAACCCGCTTGGCCTGTTCGATATCAAGGGCAAGACAGCGATTATAACCGGCGCATCGGGTGCCTTCGGCGCGCTCGCCGCAAAGACATTTGCGGGTGCCGGTGCCAATGTCGTGCTGGCAGCGAGCAAGGTCGATGAGCTGAAGAAAGTCGCTGCTGAATGCGAGAAGCTCGGCGGCAAGACCGAGATCGTTGCGCTGCGCCCGAACTCGGAAGAAAACTGCGACAAGATCGTCAAGGCGGCGGTCGACAAGTTCGGCCGCGTCGACATCCTGGTGGTTGCTTCCGGCCTCAACAAGGTGTCCAAGATCGTCGATCAAAAAGTCGAGGACTTTCTCGACGTGATGGACGCCAACGTCAACCAATCGTGGCTGATGGCGCGCGCGGCCGGCAAGCAAATGCTCAAGCAAGGTCAAGGTGGCAAGGTCATCCTCACATCCTCGGCGCGCGGCCTGCTTGGCCACCCGGCCGGTTACAGCGCCTATTGCGCGTCGAAATCGGCGGTCGATGGCATCACCAAGGCCTTGGGCTGCGAATGGGGCGAGACCGGCATCACCGTGAATGCGTTAGGCCCGACTGTATTCCGTTCACCGCTGACGGCCTGGATGTACGAGGATACGGAGCGCGCGCAGACAGTCCGCAAGGGCTTCCTCGCCCGCGTGCCGAAAGGCCGCCTGGGTGAGCCGGAAGACCTCGCGGGGCCGCTCCTGTTTCTCGCGTCGAAGGCCTCGGACTTCTACACGGGTCACATCCTTTACGCAGACGGTGGCTATACGGCGGGCTGACAATGACGAAAGCGCGCATCGCGGTGATCGGCGCCGGCCTGATGGGCCACGGCATCGCCCAGGTGTTCGCGCTCGCCGGCCATGACGTGACGATCTATAACTCGGTGCAAGCCAGTCTTGGCACTGCCAAGGCGCGGATCCTTACAAACCTGAAGGACCTGGGCGATGACCAGAGCGCGGTCGAACGCGTCCGGCCAGAAGCCGACCTCGCCAAGGCCGTGCGCGATGCCGATTACGTCGTCGAAGCTGTGCTGGAGGACCTGGCGCTCAAGCAAAAATTGTTTGGCGAAATCGAAAAGCATGTGCGGCCGGACACCATCCTGGCCAGCAATACGTCGGTCATTCCGATCACGGCGATCATGCAAGGCTTGCAGAAGCGCGAACGCGCGCTCGGCACTCATTGGTGGAATCCGCCTTACCTGGTCCCGCTGGTCGAAGTGATCGAGACGCAGTGGACCACGCCACAGACGATCGACTTCACCATGACGCTGCACGCCGCCGCCGGCAAAAAGCCTGCGCATGTGAAGAAGGATGTGCCCGGCTTCATCGGCAACCGGTTGCAACATGCGTTGTGGCGCGAGGCAGTCGCATTGGTCGAGCAGGGAATTTGCGATGCCGAGACCGTGGACAATGTGATCAAGGCCGCTTTCGGCCGCAGGCTCGCGGTGCTCGGCCCGCTGGAGAATGCCGACATGGTCGGTACTGATTTGACGCTGGCCATTCATAAGACAGTGTTGCCGGACATCGACAGCCGGCCTCGTCCTTCGCCCTATCTCGAAAAACTGGTGAAGGAGGGGAAGCTGGGCTTCAAGTCGGGGGAAGGCTTCCGCAAATGGAGCCCGGAACAACAAGCAGCCCTACGCTCAAAAGTATTGCAGCATCTCAAAAACGCACGTGCCCAGGATTCCTGACGCGCGTAAACCGGGGGAGACGATCATGACGGACCGCACAATTTCACGCCGCACGTTGGTGAAGACCGGTATCGGCGCCCTTACCGCACCCGCAGTTCTGCGCGTGCTGCCGGCAGAGGCGCAATCGCAAGTGATCAAGATCGGCCATGTCAGCCCCAAGACTGGCCCGCTTGCCGGCTTCGGCGAAGCCGATGGCTTTATCCTCGAACAGGTGCGCGGCATCCTGAGCCAAGGGCTTTCCAACGGCGGCAAGACCTACAAGGTCGAGATCATCTCGAAGGACAGCCAGTCGAGCGGCAGCCGCGCGGCGGAAGTGGCCTCCGAACTGATCCTCGGCGACAAGGTCAACCTGATCGTCGGCTCAGCAACGCCCGACACCACCAATCCGGTATCGGATCAGGCCGAAGTCAACGAGGTGCCCTGCATCACCACAAACTGCCCGTGGCAGCCTTACTTTTTCGGCCGCAAGGGCGACCCCAAGAAAGGCTTCACCTGGACTTATCATTTCTTCTGGGGCCTTGAAGATGTGATCGCCTCATTCCTGGCGCTGTGGGACACGCTGCCGACCAACAAAGTCGTCGGCGGGCTCTTCCCCAATGATGCCGACGGCAATGCCTGGGGCGATCCCAAGCTCGGCCTGCCGCCGGCTTTGGCGGCGGCCGGTTACAAATTGCTCGATCCCGGCCGCTATCAGCTGATGAACAACGACTTCACCTCGCAGATATCCGCATTCAAGGCGGCAGGTGCCGAGATCGTTACCGGCAACATGATCCCGCCCGACTTCGCAACCTTCTGGTCGCAGGCGGCGCAGCAGGGCTTCAAGCCGAAGATCGTCACCATCGGCAAGGCGCTGCTGTTTCCCTCCGTGATCGAGTCACTGGGCGAACGCGGCAACGGACTGACCAGCGAAATCTGGTGGACGCCGCATCATCCGTTCAAATCAGGTCTCACTGGCCAGAGCTGCCAGCAGCTGACCGACGCGTATACCAAGGCGACCAACAGGCCCTGGACGCAGCCGATCGGCTTCCAGCACGCGTTGTTCGAAGTGGCAATCGACGTGCTCAAGCGCGCCAAGAACCTGAGCGATCCGAAGTCGATCCTGGAGTCGATTGTGGCAACCAACTACGAGTCCATTGTCGGCAAGAATTCAGTGGACCGGACAACCGGTAAAAAATGTCACCAAGACCGCGCTCGTCGCCGGGCAATGGCAGCGCAAAAACGGCAAGTTCGATCTGGTCATCGCCGAAAACAAAACGGCGCCAAATATTCCGGTCGGAGGCAAGCTGCAACCGATTTCTTGAATTCCAGCGTCATGGCCGGGCTTGTCCCGGCCATCCACGCCTTAATGACGTAGTGAAGCAGCAAGACGTGGATGCCCGGCACAAGGCCGGGCATGACGAGTGGGATTGACTTTGCCCGTGGCACCCATCCTCACGCTGGAGAATATCTCGAAACGTTTCGGCGCGGTGATCGTTGCTGATGGCATCGACCTCACGCTGAACGAAGGCGAAGCACTCGGCATCATCGGGCCGAACGGCGCCGGCAAGACCAGTCTGTTCGGTATCGCCACCGGCACACTGGCCCCCGACGGGGGACGCGTGTTGCTTGCCGGAGAAGACATCACCCGCCTGGCGCCGGAACATCGTTGCCGCAACGGCATTGCCCGGTCGTTCCAGATTCCGCAGCCATTTTCCGGCATGACCGTGTTTGAGAATGTCGTGGTTGCCGCCGCCTTCGGTGCCGGCGAGCGCGAAGGCGCTGTCTATGAGCGTTGCGCTGATCTGCTGGCACGCTGCGGACTGGCCGAAAAAGCCAATAAACGCGCCGGTGGATTGACCTTGCTCGATCGCAAGCGGCTTGAGCTTGCGCGCGCGCTGGCGACCAAGCCACGCGTACTGCTGCTCGACGAAGTCGCGGGCGGGCTGACCGAACATGAATGCGGCGCGCTCGTCGCACTTATAAAAGACGTACGCGCCAGTGGCGTTTCAATCATCTGGATTGAACATGTGGTGCACGCTTTGCTCGCCACCATCGACCGGCTGGTGGTGCTGCACGGCGGCAAGTTCATCGCCGGCGGCGATCCGCACACTGTGATCAAGAGCCCGCAGGTGGCCGAGATTTATATGGGGATCGAAGCCGATGCCTGATCTTTTGCTCGAAGTACGCGACATCGACGTCTTCTACGGCGATTTCCAGGCTTTGTTCGGCGTGTCGCTGCAAGTCGAGGCCGGCCAGGTTATCGCCGTCATCGGAGCGAATGGCGCCGGCAAAAGCACGCTTCTGAAAAGCATCGTCGGGATGATGCATGCTCAGCGAGGCGAGATCCTGCTCGACGGCGCGCCAATCACAGGCGCCGCTGCCTTCGATGCGGTCAAACGGGGGATCGCACTGGTCCCGGAAGGCCGCCGCCTTTTCCCTTCTCTCACCGTCGAAGAAAACCTGCTGATTGGCGGTCAGTCGAAACGACCCGGGCCATGGACGCTCGCTCGCATCTACGACCTCTTCCCTGTGCTGGCCGAGCGCCGTCACCTCTCCGCCACCGCCCTTTCCGGCGGCCAACAGCAAATGGCGGCGATCGGCCGCGCGTTGATGTCGAACCCACGATTGCTGCTCTGCGACGAGATCAGCCTTGGTCTCGCGCCCATCGTCGTGCGCGATATCTATTCGCGGCTGCCGGCGATTGTCGGCGAGGGCTTGTCTCTGATCATTGTCGAGCAGGACATTGTGCAGGCGCTCAAGGCCGCAAGCCATGTCTATTGCCTGCAGGAAGGCCGTGTTGCGCTGCAGGACGCGGCACATGCGCTCACGCGCGAGCGCATCTCAGCCGCTTATTTTGGAGTGTGACGCCGATGCAGTGGCTCAATGTCATCCTGCAAGGCGTGCTCATCGGTGGCCTTTACGCGATGTTTGCCGCCGGCCTGTCGCTCATTTTCGGCGTTATGCGACTGGTGAATATCGCGCATGGCGACCTGATCGTGCTCGCGGCCTATGTATCGTTGCTGGTCACCCAAGCGATCGGCGTCGACCCGCTCACCTCGCTGCTGTTGGTCGTACCGATCATGGCCCTCATCGGCTATGCGTTACAACGCGGGCTGCTCAATCGGACGCTTGGCGATGATCTCTTGCCCCCGCTACTCGTGACTTTTGGCCTGTCCATCATCATTCAGAACGGCCTCTTGGAGTTGTTCACCGCCGATAGCCGCAAACTCCAGGCCGGCGCGTTGGAAGTTCAGACTGTGCAGCTGGTGCAAGGAGTATGGGTCGGCATTCTGCCATTCATACAATTTATCGTCGCGGTATTTGTCGTTGCAGGCCTGCAAGTCCTGTTTTACCGCACCGCGCTTGGCCGCGCATTCCGTGCGACGTCGGATGATCAGGCGGTGGCGCAGCTGATGGGGCTCGACACGCGCCACGTCTTCGCCATGGCCATGGCGCTCTCGCTTGCCATCGTCGCCATCGCAGGGGTGTTCCTGGCCGTACGGGCCAATTTCGATCCAGCCATTGGACCAGCGCGACTCATTTTCGGATTTGAAGCGGTGATCATCGGGGGCTAGGCAGCATGTGGGGCACGCTTGCCGGCGGAATAATTTTGGGTGTTTCGCAAGCAATCGGTGCACAGATCGATCCGGGCTGGCAGTTGCTCGCCGGGCATATCGTTTTTCTATTGATCCTCGCGTTGCGTCCGCAGGGCCTGTTTCCAAAGGTGTCGGGATGAACCGCGTCGCGCACGCCACGCGATCGAGCCACATTGGCGTCGCGCTGCTGGCCGTGACGTTCATTGTCCTGGCCGTTGCACCCTTTTGGAGTGACCGGCAAACCCTGCGGCTGCTCGCCGAGATGTTCACCTTCATCGCTCTGGCAAGCCTGTGGAACCTGCTCGCCGGCTATGCCGGCCTCGTTTCTGTCGGGCAACAGGCCTTTGTCGGGTTCGGCGGCTATCTTCTGTTCGCGGCGGTGATCGTACTGGACGTGCACCCAATCGCTGCGATTCTCATCGCCGGTCCGGCTGCGGCGATCGTCGCCATCCCCGTTGCGGCGCTGATTTTCCGCCTGCGGGGCGCCTATTTCGCTATCGGGACCTGGGTGGTGGCGGAGGTGTTCCGTTTGCTTGCCTCGCAAATTTCGGTGCTGGGCGGCGGTTCCGGCATCAGCCTGCCCGCCGCCGCGGTAATCGCCATGGCGCCGAGCCGCCAACTTCGCGAATTCGAAATTTACTGGCTGGCGCTCGGTCTTACCGTGCTTGTGCTGGCCGCCATCTTTGCGCTGCTGCGTTCACGCCACGGGCTCGCGCTCACCGCCATTCGCGACAACGAACTGGCGGCCCAGAGCAGCGGCGTTGATGTCACCCGCGTTAAGCTCATTGTCTATGTACTGACCGCGTTCGGAACCGCGATGATCGGGGCGCTGATCTTCCTGCAGAAGCTGCGAATCTCACCGGACACGGCTTTCAGCGTCAATGACTGGACCGCCTTCGTGATTTTCATCACCGTGATCGGCGGCATCGGGCGTGTTGAAGGCCCCATCATCGGCACTGTCGTCTTTTTCGCCTTACGCCAGACGCTGGCTGACCTCGGCAGCATCTACTTGTTGATGATGGGCGCGGTCGCCATAGTGGTCATGTTGTGGGCGCCGAAAGGACTGTGGGGATTGATCGCCGAGCGCTTCGGCTGGCAGGCCTTACCGTTGCAACGGCGGCTGGTTTTTAAAGAAGAAACGGGAGGAAAACCGTGAGCCCGATTATCGATATCTACTGCCACATCTTCCCAGAGCGCTTTTTCCAGGAAATGACCCGGGTCGCGCCCAAGCTCGAAAATATCGGCAAGCGGCTCCGCGGCGTCACCAAGCTGTTCGATCTTGACGCGCGCTTCAAGGAGATGGACGAGTACGGCGATTACCGTCAGATCATCTCGCTGCCCAATCCAGCAATCGAGGACATTGCCAGTCCGGCCGAAGGTCTGCAGCTTGCGCGCATTGCCAACGACGCAATGGGCGAGTTATGCCGCAAATATCCGGAACGCTTCCCGGGCTTTGCTGCGGCACTATGCCTGACCGATGTTAACGGCTCGGTGGCTGAAGCACGTCGCGCGATCAAGGACCTCGGCGCGCGTGGCGTGTTGATCTACACCAATGTCGCCGGCGAGCCGCTCGACGATCCCAAGTTCGAGCCGATATTCGCAACGATGGCGGAGCTCGATCTGCCGATCTGGCTGCATCCGGTCGGAACGGCCGCAATGCCGGACTACCCGGCCGAAAAGAAATCGCGCTTCGAAATGTGGTGGTGCTTCCACTGGCCTTATGAAACGTCGGTAGCCATGGTGCGCATGGTGTTCGCCGGCCTGCTCGATCGTTATCCAAAACTCAAGATCATCACCCATCATCTCGGCGGTATGATCCCTTATTACGACGGCCGCGTCGGGCCAGGCCTCAAGGTGCTGGGCCAGCGCACCTCGGACGAGGATTATTCGAAGATCCTGCCGTCGCTGAAGCGCCCGCACATGGACTACTTGCATGACTTCTATGCCGACACCGCGATGTTCGGGGGCGGTGTTCATGCGACGCGCTGCGGTTTTGAGTTCTTTGGCGCCAATCAGGTCGTGTTCGCGACCGATACGCCGCTCGGCCCAATCGCCCCGACCATCGACACGGTCAAAAAGCTCTCGCTGGCGTCGGCAGAAGAGCGCAAGCTCTTTTGCGGAAACGCCGAGAAGCTTTTGAATATGAAATTCTAGACGGCGTCAGCGGTCAGCTGTTGGTTTTTTTCTCTTGGTTTCGCCCGAACCAACGCCGTGCACGGGCGTCCAGCTTGGCGGATCGCTCGCCGGAAAGCTTTCATCGGAATTGACCACGACATCATCTTCGTCGTGCTCGATCCGCTCGCGTTCTTTTTCGATATGGCCTTTTGGCTTTTCCATCGGAAACTCCGAATTAATGATCGGCCGCCCTTTGGGGCGCCTACTCTGTCCGCAAGAATAACGGCCGGGTAGAAATTCCGTTCCTTTGGCGCAAAAACTATGGCGTTTTCGGCCCGATTGGGCGCCGGTCCGATCACAAATCCTGCTTGATCCAGCCGCTTTGCACGTCCGCGCACCAGTTGCCGACGTTCCACTCGCCCCAGGCGCCAAGGCCACCAAGCTCGTCCGACCCGCAATAGACCGGCACGTGAACGACCGAAAGGCCGTTATGCGCGTACGCTTTCTTGAGAGCGTCCTGCAATGTACCGGCGCTTTCGCCGCCGTTCACGGCAAATATGCCCGAAACTGCCGAGGCCATTTTCACGTAGTCGACGGGCACCTGATCGTTGGTGCGATATTCCTGATTGTATTGGGCAAGTTGCAGGCCCGTGATTGCCGCCATGCGACGATTGTCGAAAATCACAATCATTCCGCGCACGCCGTGCTCGACCGCATCGATCAAAATCTGCGGATTCATCATGAAAGAGCCATCGCCACTGAACGCAATGCCGTAGCGGGGCTTGTCCGCAAGCGCCGAGCCGAGCAGCGCGCTGGCAGCAAAGCCCATATAGGACGCGCCGGCCTCCGTGAACGTGTCGCCAGTACGATCATCTTCGACGATCTGGAAACCATTGGCCTGCACATCGCCTGCGTCGAAAAATTTAGCCGCACTTATTTGCTTGGCAAAATCAGCGACGACCTTAATAGCGGCCGGCTGAGTCAGCACAGGTTTCTGCCACACCGCGTCGTGCAACGGCGCGCACACGAAGCGTTTGTGCTTATAAGCAGCCCATTCGGCTTTCTTGGCGGCACAGGTTTCAAGCCAATCTTTCTTGTTCTTGGGGGCACCTGCCGCTTCCAGCTTTACTGCGAGCCGGGTGGCCACTGCGCCGATGTCGCCTGGCAAGCCGGTCGTATTGTTGTAGTGCGTGAGGTCGGCGAAATCACCATTGATGTTGATCACGGCACGCGCGCTTTTGTAGCCGATGCCGGAGCAATCGGCTTGGCACACCGCGCGCGACCCGATCACGATGACCAGTTCGGCCTCGGCCATTGCGTAATTGCCGCTGATCGATCCTTTCGAACCGCCGACATGCATATTCTGTGGGTGGGCATCGGGCAGCACGCCGGTCGAGCCGGGCGAGAGCACCACCGCCGCACCCGCGGCTTCCGTCAGCCGCCGCAATGCGACATCGTAGCCGCGGGTTCCACCACCAGCCTTGATGGTGACCTTGCTCGCGGTGTTGATCATCGCGGCTGCTTGTTCGATGGCCTTGTCGTCGGCGGGCGCAAGTTTCGGCAACTCAGGCCTGGCCGGCAGCGCGGCGAGATTGATGGTCAGCGTTGCCGGCTGGGTATTGAGTGGCAACAGCAGATAAAAGGGCCCGGCACGGTACGGATGGTTTACGCATAGCGCGCCACGGCGCAATGCGTCGCGTATCCCTTCCGGGGTATGCAGCACGTAGGACTGCCCCATGATCGCCGTCATGCGGCCGAACAGGCCCTGCTCTTCCTTCGGCACCTGCTGCATGTTGTAGCCTTCGCCGAAAGTCGTCTCGTCACCATAGATGTGATAGACGCCGACGCCGTTTGACGCGGCCGCCAGCGAACCGGCAAAGGCCTGCATCGCGCCCGGACCGATCGAAGTCACAACCGCGGAGATTTCGCCGTATTGCCAGCGTAGCGCAGTCGCGGCATGCGCCATCTCCACTTCGTTGCGGCAGTTGAGGGTGCGGGTGACGCCCTCCTCCTCGTAAATACGGAGGACGTTGCCGAGGTCGGTCGAACCGTGGCCGAAAATGGCGAAATATTTGCGCACGCCCTGCTTGAGCAGGCCAAGCACCAGCGCTTCCGACAGCGAGCATTCGATCAGTTTCGGCAAGCCCTTGGCCAGCGCCTGTTCGATACCGCCGGCCCTGGCGATGGCGCGGGCGCGCTCGCGCACCGCACCTTCGCTGTCGCTGCGCGTGAGCATCAGTTGGTCTTCTCCGCCGCTGCCTTCAGGATCGGATTCCAGCGTGCGATATCGGCCTTGAGCTGGCTGGCGAGATGAGCCGGCCCACGATCCGCCTTGGCCGGCACCGTACCACCGAGCTCGAGCAGGCGCTGGGCGACAGCCGGGTCATCGAGCGTCTTGTTGAGCGCGTCGTTGAGCTTGTCGACGATCGGTTGGGGCGTGTCTTTCGGCGCAAAAATCGCACTCCAGATGTTGATCTGGTACTCGTTTGCGCCGACTTCCTTGGCCGAAGGAACATCAGGAACCGCAGGTGAGCGGCTATTACCGGATACGACATAGGCTTTGACCGTGCCGCCCTTGATCGCGCCCTGCACGCTGACGACCTGCTCGCAGAAAAAATCGACGTGACCGCCGACAACGTCGTTGAGCGCAGGCCCGGTGCCGCGATAGGCGACCAGAGTTGGGCTTGAGGCCCAACTCGGACGAGAACAGAAGGCACGCCATGTGCGAAGACGAGCCGACGCCGCCATGCGCCTGTTTCACGCTGTCGCCGTTTTTCTTCAGGTAGGCCACAAACTCCTTGAAATCCTTGGCCGGGAAATCCTTGCGCGCAACGACCACCGCCGGTGCATTTGAGGTCAGCCCAATCGGCGCAAAATCCTTGGTCGAGTCATATTTCAAATTGGCGTAAAGCGCCGGCGCCGATACGTGCGAGCCCATGCTGGCTGCGAGCACCGTATAGCCATCGTGTTCGGCAGCGGCTGCACGCGCGGTACCAATGGTGCCGCCGGCGCCGCCGACATTCTCAATGACAATGTTCTGGCCGAGCGCCCTGCTCATGCCGTCGGCCATGATGCGCGCGACCACATCGCTCGGGCCACCGGCCGGATAAGGAACAATCATTGTGATTGGATGCGTGGGATAATTCTGCGCCTGCGCGATTGCGGTCAACGCAGCCAGCGCGACCAGCGCCGAGACCATTCTCTTCATGAGATCCTCCCAGTTCGATTTGCCGCCCATTTGTGTGCGCCTTGTTCATTCGGCGGCTTGTGCCGCTCTCTCGGTCTCTTGCCTTCTCTTGTCGCGGATCGCCATCAGCACTTTTTCCGGCGTTGCCGGCAGTGCGGTAATTCGCACTCCGACCGCATCGTAGATTGCATTCATGATCGCCGGAATCGTCGGCACCATCGCCGGTTCGCCGACACCTTTGACGCCGAGCGGCCCGATTGGATCCGGATCCTCGATGATAATTGAATTGACGCGTGGCACATCGAGCGACGTCGGCAAAATGTATTTGGCGAACCCCGACGTGCTGGTGTGCCCATTGTCCAACTTGTAGTCTTCCATCAACGCCTGCCCGAGCGCCTGCACGATACCGCCCTCAATCTGGCCTTCGACGCCTTGCGGGTTGACCGCGCGGCCGACATCGTGCGCGGCCCAGACGCCGAGCACCTGCACCTCGCCGGTGACCGTATCGACCTCGACTTCGGCGACCTGGGCCCCGAAAACATAGGCCTGCCAGGGCCGGCCCGAACCGTCGACCGGATCGAGCCCGGTGGTATCCGTGCCGAAACTCGCCGAGCCAACCGGCACCACGCCTTGGCTTTTCGATGTGTGCACCGCTTCACCCATTGTTATGCGGTGATTTGTATTTTCGGCCCAGATTTCTCCATTGCCGGTGCGGATGATGTCAGCGTCAACGTCCCAGACCTCCGCCATGACTTCGACCAGTTGCTTGCGCGCCTCGCGGGAGGCGAGTGCAACAGCGTTGCCGATCATATAGGTCTGGCGGCTGGCGCCGGCGTGCGAGGCCTCCGGTGCGCGCGCGGTGTCATTGTCACCGATGACAACGTGCTCCGGCTTCACGCCCATCTCGTGGGCTGCGATCTGCGCCAGCACCGTAAGAATACCTTCGCCGATTTCAGTAACGCCCGTAACGATCTTGGCGCTGCCGCCGTCATCGATCTCGGCCCACGCGGCGGCGCGATCAATCACCGCGGTACGGGCGATTCCGTACCAGCAGGCGGCCATGCCTCGTCCGCGTTTTCTCGCCATTACTCGGCCGCCTCTTGCTTATCGGTTTGCGTAAAACGCGCCCCGAGCGCGCAGGGCGGGCGGATGTCCGGGCGGTTGAGATCCTTGCGGGTGCCGCCGCGCGAACCCGGTGCGCCGGCCTCCCAGCCAGACGCCTTTTCAAGCGCATCGAGCGCGCGCGTCAGGCTGACCGATCCGAGCTTCGCCTTGGTATGGGTGACGGCACCGTCGCGCATGGCGTTGATCCGGCGGATATGGAAGGGGTCGAGACCAAGCCGCTCGGCACAGATGTCGAGATGGGACTCGGTCGCGAAAGCGGTCTGCAGCGCGCCAAATGACCGAAATGCTCCTGACGGTGTGTTGTTGGTATAGATGCCGTAGGTATCAACACGGACGTTCGGAATGACGTAAGGGCCGGCCGCCAGGATCGCTGCCTTGCGCATGACGCCTTCGGTTGAGAGCCCATAGGCACCGCCGTCGCAAATCATCTTCATCGCCAGCGCGCGGATACGGCCGTCTTTCATAACGCCCATGCGCAGATGTGTGCGCGAGGGATGACGCTTGGCGGTCGAAATGATCGATTCTTCACGCGTGAATACCAGCCGCACCGGCCGCTGCGTTTTCATTGCCAGCAGCGCCAGCATGCCCTGATAGATCATGTCTTCCTTGCCGCCGAAGCCGCCACCGACCGGGCTCATGATGAAGCGCACCTTGGATGATCGGCCTGGCGATGATCCGCGCCAGCATATGGCGATGGTGAGTGATGTTCTGGTCGGGCGAAACGATCGTCACCACGCCGTCGTGGTCGACATAGGCGAGGCCGGCCTCCGGCTCGAGATAGGCGTGCTCGATCGCCTGCGTCGAATAGGTCTCTTCCACAACGAGGTCGGATTCGGCGAGGCCTTTCTCCACATCACCGACGCGGATCGGAATATGTTTGGTGATGTTGTCAGGCGCGTAATCGTGCAGTGCCGGTGCACCGGGACGCATGGCTTCATCGGGATCGAAAACCGCCGGCAGGGTGTCATAGACAACCTTGATCGCGGCGACCGCGCGCGCGGCAACAAGCGGGTCTTCCGCCGCTACAGCTGCAACAGCCTCACCGACATAGCGCACTTTTCCGCGCGCCATGATCGGCTGGTCATTGACGAAGACACCGAAGCCGTCCACGCCCGGAACATCGGCACAGGTGATGACGCCTTCGACCCCTTCCATCGCCTCCGCGGCCGACGTATCGATCGACACAATGCGGGCATGGGCGTGCGGCGAGCGCAGCACCTGCACATGAAGCATGCCGGGCATGGTCATGTCGGCGGCATATCGGAGCCGGCCGGAGACCTTGCTCGGCGCATCGATGCGGCGGACGGCCTTGCCGATGACCGCATCCTCGGTTTCCGTCTCCATTAGCGCGGTCGCCGGCAGCCGGCCGTTCTGGACGTCGCGTGCCAGCTCAACCGCGTCGAAAATCTTCTGATAGCCCGTACATCGGCATATATTTCCACCGAGCCGCTCTTTGATTTCCTCCCGATCGGCAAACGGGTTGGCACGGAGAGCGGCTGTCGCCGCCATCACCATGCCGGGAATGCAGTAACCGCATTGGCTGGCGCCGGCCTTGTGGAAAGCCTTCTGCAACACGCTCAATTCGCCGGTTTTTGCCAAACGCTTCGACCGTCTCGATGGTCGTACCTTGCGCCTTGGCCACCGGCAGAAGGCAGGACTTCATCAGCACGCCATCGACGAACACCGAGCACGTGCCGCATTCCCCGGCACCGCAGCCTTCCTTGTTGCCGGTCAGGTTGAGATCATCGCGGATGAAGTCGAGCAGCCGCTGATGCGGCTTTGCGTGCCGCGCGACTTTGCGACCGTTGATCGTAGCGGTGAATTGGAGGTCAGGCATAAGCCGCCTCCAATTCTGGTGCCAGCGCCTGCAAGTCTGCGCCGGCACGTTGGGCCGCGTTGATCAGTCCCCGCAGCACAAATCCGCGCACGACTTCGCGCCGGTATTCCTGACGCGTGCGTGACGCGACGAGCGATACCGGCATATCGGCCGCCTGTTGCAGTCGTTCCACGTCGACCGGCCAGCCGCGGAGAAATGTTTCGACCTCGGCCAGCCGCACCGGCTTCGGCCCGATACCCGCAATTGCGAGCCGCGCGTCTTCAATCGTCCGCCCCAGTGGATCGAGCTTGAGCAGCGCCACCAGGCACACCAGGGAAATCACCAAAGAACGGCGGTGGCCGACTTTTTCGAAGCTGCCCCCAAAACCAGCCAAGGCGTCGCATTCGACCGCGACCAGCAATTCGCCGTCGGCGAGTTGCGTGCGGTTGGGACCGGTCACGAAATCGTCGAGCTTTATACGCCGGCGCACAATCTTTCCGCCGGTACTCCGCGCCAATTCAACCTCGGCTTCGTGTGCGATCAGGCAGGGCGTCGCGTCAGCCGCCGGCGAAGCGTTGACGATATTGCCTCCGATGGTCGCCTGTGCACGAATCTGATCGTCGGCAAACCACACCGCGCACCGCGGCATGGCTGGTAAAGCCCGGACGAGCGACGGGATCGTCAAGGAAGCGCTGGATCGGCGTGGCGGCGCCAAGCCGTACCCGCGTGTCGCCCACAGATAATTCGCGCAGCTCGGGGATTTTTGCGACGTCGATCAACGCCGGGATATGCACATTCCCGGCGCGCCCCTCGCGCGCCCAGGGAAGCGTATCGGTCGCGCCGGCGACGATGCGATAGCGCCCGCGATGTGCCTCCATCGCGGCAAATACCTCACCAAGCGAGCCCGGCGTGATGTAAGTGTCGCAGGTCAGCATGGCGTTCCCCGGTATCCCTTCCGCAACCGGAGGGAAAGAAGCGTCACTCCGCCGCCACTTTGTGCGCGGTGTCCATCTTCGCCTTCACCACAACCTTGATGGCGTCCTCGACGCGGTCCTTGGCGTAACGGATCGCCGTCGGCAGATCGTCAAGCGGGAACGTGTGAGTATGGATCTTGGTCGCATCGAAGCGCTTCTGCTTCATGAATGCTTCAGCGCGGTGCGTCGCGCTCTTCCCTTCGCCGCGGATGCCGTAAACGTAGATGTTGTTGCGCACGATATGCGCGACATCGACCGGCACTTCCTCATGCGCAAATGCCGCAAGGCAAACGCGCCCGCCACGATTGACCATACGCACCGCGTCGTTGACCGCACTGGTGGCCGCCGAGCATTCGACCACGTAGTCGACACCCTTGCCGCCATTGAGCTTTTTCACTTCCGCCACAACGTCGGGCGTTTTGCGGATGTTGATCACCGCATCGGCGCCGAGCTGCTTGCCGATTTCCAGGCGGTTGTCGCGCGTGCCGGTGAGGATCACCGGCTGAGCGCCGAGCGCCTTTGCGACTGCCACCGCCATCAGGCCGATCGGGCCCGGGCCGGTGACGCAAACGCTTTCGCCGGCGACGAGGCCGCCGAGCTCGGTCAGCGCATACATCGCGGTGCCGGCGGTGACGACGAGAGTGCCCTCCTCGTCCGTCATCTCGTCCGGGATCGCGACAAGCGTGTTGACGTGATTGACCTGGTATTCGCAGAAGCCGCCGTCGGTGGTGAACCCGTTGGCGCGATGGCCCTTGTCGACGTCACCGTAATTGAGCCCGTAGTTGTGGCAGGACGTGTACATGCCCTCGCGGCAACGCTTGCACTGGCCGCAGCCGGCATGGATCTCGACCGCCACGCGCGTACCGATCTTGTATTCATCGACGCCGGGGCCGAGCGCGACCACCGTGCCCATGTATTCGTGGCCCGGCGTGAAGCCCTTGTTGAACGGCAGCCCGCCCTGAATTGAAGCCGGCGGGCCGTGATAGATGATCTCGAGGTCGGTGGCACAGATCGCTACCGCGTCGATGCGCACCAGCACTTCGGCCTTCTTCGGCACCGGCACCGGCTTGTTGGTGATGCTGAGTTGGCCAGGATCGCCGAGCACCCAGGCGCGCTGGGTGTCGGGGATCGGGAATTCATTGTGGTTGGTCTTCACGCCCGGCGGTGCGTACATCAAATCCTCCAAAGAATAATTTCTTGCTCGGCGCGCAATTCAGCTTGCGACCGCTTGGCCGCTCGTTGCGCGGTCGGTTCGCCGAATTCGGCGGACAGTCCGCGTGTCGCGGCCGTCATCTCGTCACGCATCAGCGCGACATGCTCCTCACTCGCACGCATCGTCGGCGTCGACGCGCTGATTGCGCCGATCACCGTCCCGGCCTGATCGCGGATCGCCGCGCCGACGCAGATCACGCCGGGCAGGAATTCCTCCTGATCGAGCGCATAGCCGTTGCGGCGCACGATGCGCAGCGACTTCGAGCAGAGTCGGGAAATTCGGTGATGGTTTTGTCGGTGTAGCGTTTCATGCCGCCGGCAACGATGCGGCGGATTTCGTCTTCCGGCAGCCAGGCGAGGATCGCCTTGCCGACCGACGTGGCGTGCGGTGCTTCGAGCTTGCCGATCTGGCCGGTGTCGACGCGCACGGCGTGACGCGCTTCGCGCACGGACAACGTCACCACATTGTCTCCCCTGCAGCGCAGCAAGATGCACGGTTTCGCCGGTCGCCTGATTGATTGCTTCCAGGTAAGGCTGCGCGCGGCGCGGCAAATCGACCTGCAGGCAGGCGTGCCCGAGATAGATGATGCGAGCGCCAAGCGCATAAAGCCGCCGTCCGGGCACTTTGGCGGCAAAGCCGCGCTGGATCAGCGTCGCCAGCAGATGATGACAGGTCGAAATGTTGAGACCGGTGCGGTTGGCGAGTTCAGTCAGCGTCGCCTCGCCGCCCGCCTCGGCAATCGTCTCCAGCAGGAACAACGCACGGTCGACCGACTGGATGCTGTGGCGATCGCCGCCGCGCGAACTTTGAGGCCGGGTCTTGGTGCCGGGCCCCGGCAAAATGGTGGCATTCATCGGTTTGTTTCTCCCTCGGTGCAGGGAAAATCAGACGACGGGATCGAGTCAAGGAGTTTTCAGAATAAGGAACGTGATTTTCACGATATAAAATAAGATTGGCCCACAAAACGGGCCCAATTGCCCTAACGCGGCGCGGAAACCAGGCCGAGCTCAATTTCCAGAGCCCCGCAAAGCATTTGGCCCAGCGTAATGTGCATTTCCTGAATACGGGCGACAGTCTCGGAGGGCACAACCAGCAGGTGATCGGCAAGGCCCGCCATATCGCCTTTGCCGCCCAGGGCCGCCGTGACGAGGCCCATGGTCTTGGCCTGCTTCAACGCCGAGATCACATTCGCGCTTTTGTCCGAAGTCGAAATCGCAATGGCGATATCGCCAGCACGCCCCAGCGCCTCAATCTGGCGCGCAAAGATCTTTTCAAAGCCTAGATCGTTGCCGGCCGCGGTGAGAGCCGACGTATCGGTCGTCAATGCGATCGCGGCAATCGGCGCACGACTGACTTTGTAGCGAATGGTCAACTCCGTCGCGAGATGCTGGGCATCTGCTGCGCTCCCGCCATTGCCGAAGAACATAAGCTTGCCGCCGCCACGAACCGACTTGACGCATGCGCGGACCAGTTCAGCAAAGGCGTCCGACAACGCCGCCTCGGTTCGACGAGCAACATCGTGGTGTTCGGCAAACTCCGCTTTGAAGAATGCGGCTAGATCCACGTTCGACGACCCCTCACGCTGCCTCGCCACGAAACTCAGGCACAGCGTCCCGTAACACATTATAGATTGCAGTCCGCTCGCCGCGTGCAACACCTTGTTCCAAGGTCGCGACCCATGCCCGGATGGCGTCAAGTGATGGTCGCACCGGCTTGGCAGCAACGATGCCGGGAATTCCGATATCGGCGGTCTCTTCCTCGCGCGCAAACAGGATTTCGTGGAGACGCTCGCCAGGCCGAATGCCCGTGAATTCGATTTTGATGTCGCGGCCAGGCTCCAGTCCGCTTAGCCGAATAATTCGTTCGGCAAGGTCAACGATTTTTACCGGCTGGCCCATATTGAGGACGTAAACGGACACATCGCCGTTCACCCGGTCCAACGCATGACTTGCTGCGGTAATGACCAGGTCGCATGCCTCGCGGATCGTCATGAAGTAACGGACCATGTCCGGATGCGTGACGGTAACAGGACCGCCCGCTTCAATCTGAGCTTTGAATTTCGGAACGACCGAGCCATTAGATGCGAGCACGTTTCCGAACCGTACAGAAATCAACCGCATTGTTTGTCGGCCGCCGCCGTGACGGGACGATTCATCGTCGAGCGCCTGACAGTACATTTCTGCCAGCCGTTTTGTGGCGCCTAACACGGACACCGGTTCGATCGCCTTGTCGGTGGAGATCATGACCATGGCGCTTGCACCTGCCGCCGCTGCCGCATCGGCAACATTGATCGATCCAAATACATTGGTCTTGATGCCTTCATCCCAGTCTTTCTCCAACAGCGGCACATGCTTCAGTGCGGCGGCATGAAAAACGATGTCGGGCTTGAACTGCGAGACCAAGCTCATGATCCGCTGCCGGTCACGGACGTCCGCGATACGGCCGGAAATATCCGCCTCAGCATGCGCACCCTTGAGGGATTCAAGAACTGCGTGCAACGCAGGCTCAGAGTGCTCAATCACAAGCAAACGTGAGGCGCCAAATGTGACGATGCGGTCGCAGATTTCAGAGCCGATCGAACCGCCGCCACCGGTGACGACAATTGCCTTTCCGCTCACGAACTCTTCGAGACGCTGATAGTCAATCCTGACGCTAGGCCGCAGCAGAAGGTCTTCGACCGCCACTGGCGCTAATTGGACCGCCGGCCCTCCTGCCTCCAGCGATGGCATCTGGCTCATGGTCAGGCCGAGCCGGCGCGCCCGCATCAGAATTGCTTCTGGTCGTGCTTCCGGAGCAAGAGCGGAAGGCGCAAGCACGAGCCGTGTCACACGATTCCCACGGGTTTCCAGGTCGGAGACGACACGTTCCAGGTCGTCGATATCGCCCAGAACCGGAATTCCTCGAATTGATTGCCCACGATCAGCGCCGGATGGCGAAAGAACCCCGACCGGCCAGATCTTTTTTACCGCACCACTCTCAATCGACCGGAGCAAGACTTCGGCATCAGCCGCCCGCCCGAGCACTAATACGGGAATCGCATCAGCTATCCTCACGCGCTGGAGCGTCCGCTTGTAATGAAGATAGCGATAGGCGACCCGCAGACCGCCCAGAAAAAACATTTGCAAAAACCAATACAGCAAGATGGTGATCTTGCCGAAAAAGAAAGTGCCGTAAATATTCGGCGCTAATAGAACGTAGTCGACTGCGAGCAGCGAAACAGCGAGCGCGGTCGAGGCACGAAACAGGTTGTAGAGGTCAGGAACTGACGTGAATCGCCACTTGTTGCGGTGCAAGCCGATGATGAAATAAACGAGCGCCGCGTAACCCAGGAAAAACGGCAAAAATTTTTCCAGCCCGCGCAGCCGTTCATCCAGAGCGGCGCCCTCAAATCGCATGAAGAATGTGAGAACGATCGCCGCCGCGGTGGCAATAAGATCGTGCAGGACAATCAGTATCTGACGTGGCGTCAGTTTAAGTGACCGTATCATTTGCTGATCGCGCTACTTGCGTGTTTAAACGGCGCGCGCGTCACAAGGATACTCATTCTTTGCTTAGGAATGATCGCAAAAATATCGCGGCGCGTTGCCATGACTAGTACACGACGTTTGCGTTCTTAAGAAAGCCCCAGACATCCACCACCGGCTTGCCCTTCAGGTCGGCGTTCGCATAGACCGAGTGTGGCGTGCACAAAATCAGGATGTCACTGCGAGCGACCACCTGATCGAGCGGCAGAATCGCCGGGTCGGTGGTCACGAACGGATCAGTCGTCAGCACCTCCCGCGCGCAAACCTCCATAGCGTGCTTGAGTTTGTAGCTCAGGGAGGCACGCGTGTCGTCGACCTCGGCCTTGAAAGCCATTCCCAGCAACCCGACTGTCATGCTCGAAATGTCATAAGCGTGCCGAAGATCGTCGACAAGCTGTAATACGAGACCCTCGTTCACCTGCATCGCCGCATGACCAAGCCCAAATTGATTGCGTGCGAATGCAGCGAGCTGCATCGTGTCCTTGAGAAGACAGGGCCCCGCCGAAAAGCCCGGTCCCGGAAAGCTTTTCGCGCGAGGATAATTTTTCTTCATCGCGCGCATGACGGCCTGATAGTCCGCGCCAGCTGATTTGGCGATCATGTAAAATTGATTGGTGGCCGCAAACTCGATGTAACGATAAGCATTATTAAAAAGCTTCGCGAACTCTGCTTCGATCGGCTTTACAATGACGAGCTCGGGCGCGATTTTTTGAAACAGGCTGCTTGCTTCCTGTTCGGCATCGGCCGTCGTGCCGCTGATAATCTGCGGCATTTCACGTAATTCCTTGATGCTGTAACCCTGCACCACGCGTTCTGGGCAGAACGCAACTCTGTTCTTGCGGCCTATCCGCTTGAGGTAGTCATGCAGCCAATCGGTCGTACCGGGATAGACTGTGGAGCGCAAAATCAGCAGCTGCTCGTCACTGGCATTCGGCAGGATGGCGTCGATGCAGCGCTGCACTTCGCTCGGGACCGGATTGAGAAATTCGTCGACTGGAGTACCGATGGTGATGACCACGGGGCCGGTGCGGGCGATTTCGCCAGGCGACGAAGTAAACACCAGTCTGTTGCTGGCGAGTGCCTTGACCAACAGCGGTGCCGCGCCATGTTCAATGAACGGCAACTTTCCGGATCGCAACGTCGCCAGCGCTGCCTCATTGCGATCGTTGACGTTGACAGTCAGGCCGGCTTCGGCGAATGCGAGTGCGAGCGGGATACCGACATGACCGGCGCCGCCGACGACGGTGATATCGGCGGTCGTCGCGCCGGTTGCACCTGATCGCGCCGTTTTGGTCGATGCAATATTCACCAGATCCCCTTGTCGCCGGAATACACAATTATAGTAGCAAATCGCACACCCAGCCTCCGCTTGCACGCTAAAACGGGTTAATTGGGTCTTTTTTCAAATGCTTAGCTAGCAAATTCCGGCGAGCGCGCAAAATTCAAATTCGACTTTGCCTGTGCCATGGCGGCAGGACAGTCTCCGCGGGCATCCACCGAACCGCGGTAATAATGGGCTTGATCGATCAGGCGCCTTTGTCGGCGGTCAAAGCGGCCCGAACGCCGCTCTCGCTCAACAGCTTTTCAAAATAGGCGATCGTTCGGGACAACCCCTCTTTGAGTTGTGTGCGTGGTGACCAGGACAAAAGCTCTTGCGCACGCGAGATGTCCGGACGTCTTTGTCTCGGATCGTTCTCGGGCAAGGCGCGGTGCACGACGCGCGAACGTGAGCCGGTCATGTCAATAACCGTGCTGGCCAATTGGAGCATCGAAAACTCGGTCGGGTTACCGATATTGATCGGACCGGTGACCTCATCTTTTGTTGCCATCAAACGCACGAGGCCATCGATAAGATCGTCCACGTAACAGAACGACCGCGTCTGTGTGCCTTCGCCATACACCGTTATGTCATGGCCCAGCAAAGCCTGAACAATGAAATTCGATACCACGCGCCCATCATTTGGATGCATGCGTGGACCGTAGGTATTGAATATTCGCGCGACCTTGATGCGCAGATTGTGTTGCCGCCAATAATCGAAAAACAATGTCTCCGCGCAGCGCTTGCCTTCGTCATAACAGGATCGTGGCCCAACCGGATTGACGTGACCCCAATAGTCCTCCGTCTGGGGGTGAACATTCGGATCACCATAGACTTCCGAAGTTGAAGCCTGAAGCACCTTCGCCTTCACTCGTTTCGCCAATCCAAGAACATTAATGGCACCGTGCACACTGGTTTTGGTGGTTTGCACCGGATCGCGCTGATAGTGAATTGGCGAAGCCGGACAAGCGAGGTTGTAAATTTCGTCGACTTCGACGTAGAGCGGGAACGTCACGTCATGACGTTGCAATTCGAAATGCTTTTGATCGAGAAGATGCTCGATATTCTTCCGGGCGCCAGTAAAAAAATTGTCGACGCAAAGGACATCCCCACCTTGCGCCAGGAGCCGTTCGCAAAGATGCGAGCCAAGAAAGCCCGCTCCGCCAGTCACCAATATCCGCTGCTGCAAATGCATCAAGCACCCGGTTGATTCTATGTGTCTTTTATCACGCCAGAAAAGGATAGGGTGATGTCAGTTCAAATTCATCGTTTATTTCGGCTTTCGGCCGCTTTTCATTTATTTTCATGCGTGCGAAATCTGTAGTTGCAGCGCCGGCCGAGAGGAAATAAGGCCGGCGCCCTGCCCGCTCGTAGCCAAATCGGATGCTTGCACCAATAGATTCAGCATGCCAAGCCCGTTAGCCCAATGATCGATCAAAAGCACCGTAGCGGTGAAGGCCAGGAGAAAGCTGACGCACGCCGGCCGGCGGCATTTCTCGATCGTGACGGCGTACTCAATGTCGACCATGGGTATGCTTATCGGCCGGAGCAACTTCAATGGATCGATGGTGCGCCAGAGGCCGTCCGGCTCCTGAACGAGGCCGGATACTACGTCTTTGTTGTAAGCAACCAGTCCGGCGTTGCGCGCGGATACTACAATGAGGATGCAGTGAAGGCTTTCCATACACACATGCAGAAGCAACTTGCGTCACATGGGGCGCATGTGGATGCATTTTATTTTTGTCCGCATCATCCGGAAGGAACTATCAAGCCACTGGCAATCCATTGTCGATGCCGCAAGCCCGCTCCCGGCATGCTGGAACAAGCTGCGAACGAATGGCCAATCGATCGCGATGCAAGCTTCCTGGTCGGCGATAAGGATGTGGACGTCGGCGCTGCCGAAGCATTTAAAATTCGTGGAATTAAATTTGATTTTCGCGTGGACTCTCTGACGGACCTGGTGCGCCGGGAAATTGCTGCTCAGCTTGACCGAAAATGAGCGGCACCACTTATGAATAATTCCACTGGCGAGACTTCGCAGGCACGTTTTCTGACGTTGCTGCTGTTGCTGTGGCTCGTGGGGATCGCCCTGCGGCTGACAATACTGGCGGTGCCGCCTGTCATTCCAATTATCCACGACGAATTGAACCTGAGCGCAACCCAGATCGGCATCCTAACCGGGCTGCCGTCGATGTTGTTCGCTTTTGCGGCCGTACCTGGATCGCTCTTGATCGCACGGCTCGGCACTCGCGCCGCATTGGTTGTCGGTCTTGGCCTCACCGCAATCGGTGGCGCATTGCGCGGCGCACTGCCAGACGTCAATTGGCTTTACGCCATGACCATCGCCATGGGTGCGGGCGTGGCGATCATGCAGGTCAGTATGCCGCCGGCCGTGCGTGCCTGGCTGCCGCACCGCATTGGATTTGCCACCGCTGTCTACACCAATGGCCTGCTCATCGGAGAAATCCTGCCGGTCGCATTGATGCTCACTTTGGTCCTGCCGATCGCCGGCGGGCATTGGCAGTGGGGCTTTGTGATCTGGAGCGTGCCCGTCATCATGATCGCCATTCTGGTGATGCTGCTTGCGCCGAAGCAGGCGCTCGCAAACGGTGCAACCACGCGGCGACGTTGGTGGCCGAATTGGCGCGATAGCTTGATTTGGCGGCTTGGCATCATGCTTGGCACAGTAAACGCCACGTATTTTGCAACCAACGCCTTCATCCCCGACTATTTGCGCAGTAACGGACAAGGCGAGTGGATCAGCGCCGCTTTGTCTGGATTGAATATTGGACAATTGCCGGCCTCATTCCTTTTGCTCGCCTTCGCGAGCCGGCTTGAAGGGAAAGTGTGGCCTTACGTCATATGTGGCTTGCTGCAGGTGATAGCAGCGGTGGGGATCGTATTTAGTTCCGGCCCATGGATCGTCGCTGCAGCTACACTGCAAGGTTTCGCCGCTGCGGCAATTTTGGTTCTTGTCCTGGCGCTACCGCCTTTGTTGAGCCCGCCGGATGATGTCCACCGCGTGACCGCCGCAATGTTCACCATCAGCTATAGCTGTGCGGTTATAGTGCCGGTTATCAGCGGCATGGCGTGGGATGTGAGTGGCATTGCCAGTTCCGCGTTCATTCCGATCGGATTGTGCGGAATTCTGCTGGTCATCCTTGCGCCGGCAATCAATCATGTCCCCCGCGTGAAGGGATAGCGCGATGCGCCAGATTCCAGTCGGAGCAAAAGGCACGTACTCGCTTATGGTGACGCCGGCACACCTTGCCAATCAGTTCAAGGACGCCGCACTGCCGCGTGTGTTTGCCACGCCTATGATGGTGACTGCGATGGAAAACGCCGCGCTCAACGCCGTCCGAGACTATCTCGACCCTGGCGAAAGCGCGGTCGGCACAGGTGTCAACATTCGCCACATCGCAGCAACCCCGGCAGGTCACCGGATAACGGCCGAAGCCGAAGTGACCAAAGTCGACGGTCGCCGCATTGAGTTTAAAGTGAGCGCGCGTGATGAAATCGAACCGATCGGCGACGGCACGCACGAGCGCATGGTGGTCGACCTGAACCGCCTCGATCAGAGGCTGAAGGCAAAAGCCCGCCCTTAATTCGTTGGCGTTCGCCGGACGCTATTTAGTGACCTTTATATTTGCGTCCTTGACGACTTTGCCCCACTTGACTGTCTCGGACCGAATAAATGCCGCGAACTGTTCAGGCGTACCGAGGATTGGCTCCAATCCCTGAGCAGCGAGATAGTCCTTGGCAAAATTCTTATCAGTAAGGATTTTCGTTACATCCTGATTGATCTTTATGATGATGTCCCGCGGAGTACCGGCCGGCGCCACAAGACCAAACCAGGACTTTGCTTCAAATCCCGGCACACCGGATTCTGAAATTGTCGGTACCTCGGGGAATTCGCTACTGCGATGGTTGCTGCCAACACCAATCATATGCAGTTTGCCCGCTTTCACATTGCCCTGGACGATACTAAGCGCGGCAAACATGAATCCGATGTGTCCTCCAATGACGTCGGTCATCGCCGGCCCGGCGCCATTATATGGAATGTGGTTGAAGCGCACGCCGGTCGTGGCCTGGAGCATCTCCATATTGAGATGCCCTGTGGAGCCTATGCCGAATGACCCATAAGTTAACTCGCCCGGTTTTGATTTTGCGAGCGCTACGAGGTCTTTGACCGTATTCACAGGCAGTGAAGGGTTGGCAACCAGGGCCTGGGTTGCCGAAACGAGCGCCGTGATCGGCGCAAAATCATTGAGTGGGTCGTAGGGGATTTTTTCATGCAGATGCGGAAGCGTGACCAAGGTCAACTCGGCGGTCAGCAGAAGCGTATAACCATCCGCCGGCGCCTTCGCGACCTGGTCGGCTCCGATCATTGTGCTTGCGCCAGGCCGGTTGTCCACGACCACTTGTTGACCCCACGCCTCGGAAAGACGCTGCGATAAAGTACGCGCGAACGCATCGACCGCGCCGCCCGCGGGATATGGCACGACAATATGAACCGGCCTGGTTGGATACTGCGCGAGCGCGGCCTGTTGCGAAAGCAATCCAACAGCAAAAAGAAGGGCCCCTGCTGCGCGACGCCACATCACTTTCATTTTCTCCACTGTTGCAAATCATTCATGTCTTGCACGCTCGCGCATCAGTTTGGCTTCATTCCGCGTACTATTTCGCGCCGCTTGAGCCACCAGGACAGACCGCGCGGAAGCATGTCGAGATAGTTTTCAATTCCCAATTCTTTTGCGGCATGAAGAGGCCAATGCGGATCGAAGAGAAGTTCTCTTGCGAGCGCGATCAAATCTGCCTGGCCCGCATCAAGTATCTGCTCCGCATGTCGCGCCTCGGTGATGAGTCCGACTGCGACAGATTTGACGCCCGCCTCTCTTCGCACACGCTCTGCGTAGGGAACGTGATAACCAGGCACACGCGGCACGATCTCAGTATTGATCGGTCCCGCTATTCCTCCAGACGAACACGTTATGACGTCAACGCCGCGATGCGACAGTTCGCGTGCAAGCGTGATCGTATCGTCCATCGACCAGTGTCCGTCAGGACCATCTGTCGCCGAGCAGCGGAAAAACAGCGGCCGGTCTTGTGGCCATACCGCTCGCACGGCCTCGGTAATTTCGAGGGCAAAACGCATCCGGCCTTTCAGATCACCGCCGTAGGCGTCGTTACGCCGGTTTGCGAGGGGGCTGAGGAATTGGTGAATCAAATACCCGTGGGCGCCGTGGATCTCGCAAATATCGAACCCCGCATCGACGCTACGAAGCGCAGCCTCACGCCAGACCCCGATCATCTCCTGGATATCGCCGGCAGACATTGCGATCGGTATCGATGATCCGGCGCGAGAAGCCGGGATAGCGCTCGACGACACGCCCACCCACGGCTTCAGCCCGCGAGCCGCATCGCCTTCATCAAGAGGCTTGAAGTCGTGCCATGGCGCATCGCTGGATGCGCGGCGGCCTGCATGTCCCAATTGAATGGCCGGAAGCGCGCCCTGGCTGCGAATGAAATCGGTAATCCTCCGATAGGCTGGAACATGGTCGTCGGAATATATTCCAGCGCATTCGTAGGTCTTGCGGCCGCGGTCCTCCACTGCAGTCTCTTCTGTGAAAACAATGCCTGCGCCGCCGATAGCGTACTTTCCGAGGGTAACGAGGTGCCAATCGGTAGGCCCCCCGTTTCTCGATTCGTATTGGCACATCGGGGAAACAACGATGCGATTGCGTGCATAAATGCCACGCAAGGGAATTGGCTGAAGGAGAAGCGGAAGACGTACGCCTGCATCATGCACGGCCGGCAACTCCAGAACTCCGTCGCAACGTCATTAAGGGGACCTGTTTGTATCAGCCACGAGCGCGAACTTTTGTCCGGAGCCGTTGTATGAATGATTTCACGGCCGGAGCACTTTCGCTCTTTCGATAAACCACTGCAATCTCAGCTTCTTGCAGCGCCCCGGTAATTTTACGACATACAACACCAGGAATTGAGACGTTCTGCATGGGGGCCGAGATAATTCCAAGCCCGACACCCGCTGCAACGAGAGTCAGAAGAGAAAAAATATCTGACGTCCTTTCGGCAATCTGAAGCGATTGACCGGGCTTCGATATGGCACCCAAGTTTCCCCAAAAACCGACATCCATTTCAAGAGGACCGGACACAAATCGTTCCTTCGCAAGGACGGCTGGGGTAATTTGCTTTCGCTTGGCCAACGGATGTCTTTCCGGAATTGCAACGTAGTAAGAGTGACGATCAACGACAAAGCCCGTAAGTTCAGCCGGATAGCGTTGTGGCGCCCTGATGAAGCCAACGTCGAGGTCCCCGTCAACTATCGCCTTCATTTGCGGAAAGGTTTCCATGCGACTTATCTGCAATGAAACACCTGGGTTCTCTTTTTGGAACGCCTCAATGAGTTCCGGCAGCAACCCAATGCAGCTTGCCGACAATATATAGCCCAACGCTATTGAACCGATATCGCCGCGCGCCGCTCGTTTTCCAACAAGCTCGGCATTCTCGGCTTGTCTCAGTGTTGCACGGGCTTCTTCAAGAAATCGCTTGCCGGTCTGCGTCAGCGTTACGGCACTTTTTTTCTTGCGCGACAGAAGCTGCGCGCCAAGCATGGTTTCAAGCGCCTGAATCTGATGGCTGAGCGTCGGAGTCGAAATATTGAGATGCTCAGCCGCGCGCGAGAAATGCAGCTTTTCCGCAACCGCCACAAAATACCGAAGATGCCGCAATTCCATAATGACAATTATGAGTCATCGATGGAAAAAACGCCACCGGCATAAACGGCGATTTTGAACGTCGCGAAATATCGGCAAAGAAGCCGATCGAGTGTCCGTCAGGGGCCTGCCCGCGGACGGTTTACCCGTCCATCAGCGGTAGAGCGAGAGCTCCGGCCGGCTGTCCGGTATGAAACCGTCTTTATTAGGCATCGCGACTTTCGGCAGCGTTTGCGCGTTCATCGTGTCGGTCGGCTTGATGATTTTGGCCTCGGACAGGATGTAGGCGACCACCGCATAGACGTCGTCATCCTTGAGCGAGCCTGGCGCATTGAATGGCATTGCCCGCTTGACGTAGTCGAACAATGTCGTCGCATATGGCCAATAGCTTTCGACCGTTTTGATCGGGGTCTTCGTGGCAAGCGAACCACGGCCACCGAGAAGCCGGTCCCCGCCAATTCCCTTTTCCGGATTGCCCTGCAATTTATCGCCGTGACAGGCCAAGCAGGTATCCGCGTATACTTTCGCACCGGCCGCTGCAGTGCCGCTGCCCGGCGGAAGTCCGCTGCCATCGGCCGGAATAGAAAAATACTTTGCGAGCTCGGCGGAATCGACTTTGGTACCGAAGCCGTAATGTGGCGGCGCACTTTGTGCGATCGCAGCGGTGGAAAGGATGGCAACGAAGAAAGCGCTCGCGCCAATCCGTTTGGTGCTAGGCGTGAACATTGGTGACATCCCCGGTTTCGCTGATACCCCAACTCTGGATGGCATTCAGGTGATAGATCGATCCGAATGGCCCATTCGAACCACGGATTGCGATAAGTTGTTGCAAAGTCGGCTGCACATATCCGGTTTCATCGGTGCAGCGGCTTTGGAGAACAGCCGCTTTGCCATCCCAAATCCACGGGAAGCTGAACCGCACTGTGCAAATCTGCTCCGGCGTCGATTGCAAGTGTGCCGGGTTCCAGGTCTTCCCGCCGTCGACCGAAACGTCGACCTGTTGCACGCGGCCGCGGCCGGTCCACGCCAAGCCAGTGATGTTGTAAAAGCCGGGTCCCGGCAGCTTCATGTCGCCGGACGGGAAAGTGATCACTGACTTTGCTTCCATGTCCATGCTGAACTGGCGCGCCTTGCCATCGGCGAGCAGATCCGTGTACTTCGATGTCTCCTCGCGTGTCATGAAGGGCTTGTCGCTCACATCGAGGCGGCGGAGCCACTTGATGTGCGTGTTGCCCTCATAACCTGGCAGCAGCAACCGCAGGGGATAGCCTTGCTCGGGCCGCAAGGCTTCACCGTTTTGCCCATAAACGATGAGCGCGTCCTTCAGCATTTTTTCCATCGGAATGCTGCGTGTCATCACCGCCGCATCGGCGCCTTCGGCCAGGACCCAGGTCGAGCCCTCCTTCAGGCCGACCTCGCGGGCGAAGGTCGCAAACTGCACGCCCGTCCATTCAGATGTACTAAGCAGACCATGCGTGCCCTGCACGGTTTTGAGCGTCGGCTTGTTCCATTCGGTCAAGCCATTGCCCGAGCACTCGATGAAATGTTTGCGCGTCACCGACGGAAACCGCTTGATGTCGGCCATCGTGAATTTCTTCGGCGTGTCGACCATGCCGTGCACGACCAGCGTGTGCTTGGCGGGATCGATCGTCGGAATGCCGCCGTGGTGGCGTTCAAAATGCAGCCCTGACGGCGTAACATTTCCGAGCGATTTATCGAGCGGCGTCATGCTCCATGACGTGTTTTCATTCGCAGTCGGAAAGCGCCAACGCACTTCCGTCTCAAACTGCGAGCGGGATCCATAACCGCCATCGGCCGCGACGGCGCGCCCCTGCTCCTTGGTTGGATCATCAGGCACGCTAAACCGCACTGCGCCGGGCGGAGCTTGGTCAGCGGCCTGCGCCACCGTCGAACCAATTGCGGCGCCGGCCATCGACCCCGCCGCAAACAGGAACTTGCGGCGATCGGTCAAGCCATCGCGCGGAAACATTCCGTCTTTACAATCGCATTCTTCCGCCTGCGCCTTGCGCTCGGCGATGTGCCGTGCCTCGGCCATGGTCATTTCCTCGACCATGCGCCGCGCCTTCGCGTCATAGATAACGGATTCCGGTCGTTCCATTGTCGCCTCCCTGGCAACCTCGCAGAGCGCAATCCATCGAGAGCGCCCGAGGGTATTATTATTATTCTCCGACCTTAGCCGAAGGTAGCAATAAATCTCCCTCGTTACCTCTATGATCTTATCGACGCGGCCTAATTTGGCGGAAAATTCGAAATCGTTTGCACCGCAACGCGCGCGTCGCCGCAAAATTCAACCGAGCGGAGCACTCGTCACCCTCAGCTGCCCGTCGTCGATGCTTTCACGCTTTGTCCTGCTACAACCCGGGCCTCGGTGGTAAAACCCCCATCCGGATCGAACCGGTGGAGGTAATAAACCGGACGGCGCGTCATGTGGGCCGGATACTCGCCCTTGCGCAATGTCGTTGCGATGCACGGCACCACGATCGCCGGAATGCTGCCGACATGGCCTTCAGCAGCACGGTGAACATGGCCGCTGAAAACGGCGACGACTCGTCCCGAGTGCTGCAAGGCCTGTTGCAGCCGCGTCATCGCTTCCGGCGCTTCGAAGTTGATTGGGTTGGGCCCCACTTTGACTTCGAACGGCGGATGATGTGCGAAAACCGCGATTGGCTTGCCGGTCCCGGCATCGCTCGAGTCGGTCAAGCGTCTGAACCGCTCAGGGTCGAAGTCGCCCTTGTTGCTGCTCGAGCTCAATGTATCCACCGCAATTAGTCTGACGGGATAGTCCTCGATCGCATAGTCGACAAACTCGGAATCGGTCGAAAGATAGCCACACGCCGCAAAAGCGGCGCGCAAGTTCGCCCGGTTGTCCTTGTTGCCGGCAAGGACATAGACCGGTGCGCTCGCCTTCGCGAGGATGGACGCCGCCTGGGCGTATTCGTCTTGCAGGCCGTTGTGGACGATATCCCCCGTGTGAACGATCACGTCGGGAGCCGGGTCGAGCGAGTTGATGTCCGCAATCGTGCGTTCGAAATCGCGTATTCTCTGATCGGCGTCCGGCGTATCCAGCGCTATGTGGGTGTCGGAGATTTGCGCGATGATCATGATGCCTGGCACTAGCCTGCCGATTTCAGGCCCGCGTAATATTTCCTGAGGATCGCCACCACCTCAGGCCGGCTGAACTCGGGCGGAATCTCGGCATCGGTGGAGAGCATCTCCCGCTGCTGCGTGCCGGAAATCGAAATGTGCTCCTTCGGATCGTGCGGACAGGTCTTCGCCGTCGCCATGCCGTAGCACTTCCGGCAGTAGAACGTGACGTCAATCTTCAGCGGCTTGGTCAGGAGCGCCCCCGGCCAAAGCTGATCGAAGATGTGATGGGCGTCAAAAGGACCGTAGTAACTGCCGACGCCGGCATGATCGCGCCCAACGATCAAATGCGAACAGCCGAAGTTCTGACGGATCAAGGCGTGCAGCAGCGCCTCGCGCGGACCTGCATAGCGCATCTCGATCGGATAGCCGGCCTGGATGACCGTGCCAGGGCGGAAATAATTGTCGATCATCGCCTGGATCGCCCGGGTTCGAACATCGGCCGGAATGTCGCCCGCTTTCAATTTCCCCAACACCTGATGGATGAATACGCCGTCCATCACCTCGACCGCGATCTTCACCAAGTATTCGTGGCTGCGGTGCATGGGGTTGCGGGTCTGGAAGGCCGCGACGTTAGACCAGCCGCGCTCGAGAAACATGGCCCGCGCCTGGGCCGGGCGGATATAAAGCTGCGGGTACTTCGCAGGATATTCGCCCTCGCTCAGCGCTGTGACGCGGCCGGCCAGGTTGACAGCGCCCTGCTCCAGCACCTTCGCTACACCGGGATGCTTCGGATCGGTGGTGCGATAAACGTGCTCGGCCTCAAATTTCTTGTCGATCGAATACTTCTCGCGAACCAGCATGATCGCGAGGATCTCGCCGCTTTCCCCGTCGACGAGCGCGATCTCCTCTTCGGCATGGATACTGTCGGCCAGTTCCTTGCTTACCGGAAGCGTGATGGGGATCGGCCAGAACAGGCCACTGGTGAGCTTCATGTCCAGGCACGAACCGCGCCAGTCGTCATGCCCCATGAATCCATCGAGCGGCGTATAAGCGCCCATGGCCAGCATGAAAACGTCCGAGACCGCACGGGAGTTGAGAGGAACCTTCCTCAGCTTCTCCGCACGTTTGCGTTCCTCCGCCCGCTCCGCCTCCGGCAGCAAGAGAGGCTTCACGGAATCTGAACCGTGCGGCGGGACAAGCTTCGACATGACAGCCTAGGGCTTCTTTGGCGTCTTGTACTCGGCTTCCTTCTGGAACGGCTCCCAGACGGTTTCGTACCCGACAAACCCCTTTTCATTTGGCGCTTTCTGACGCGTCGTCAAAAAGCGCGCGTGTCCGTCAGGGACTTTGGTGGTGGTGGTGGGTTTTGTATCGCTCATAGTTCACCTTTCGCCGTAAAGCCGGGATTGCAAGCGCACGTCACAGACGCTGAAATTTGTCCGTTGCCATTCAAACAGGTCTCATGAGTGACGGATTGATATCCGCCTTTGCGGCGACCGCCCCGCCCGCCTGTGTCTCTTCCTCGGTTGCGTCGCGCACAGTTAGTATCTCGAGCGTAAAGACAACCTCTCTGCCGCACAGCGGATTATTGCCGTCGACAGTCAGTGTCTCATCATCCACCCGCGTCACCAGAAAGCTGCGGGTCTGGCCCTTGTCGTTCTCCATGAGGATGGAGGTGCCGACTTGCCGATACTCCTCGGGAACGTTCTCAATGTGATCGGTAAAGACCAGCGACTCGTCTCTGGGGCCGAAGATCTGGTTGCCGTCGATCGGCACTGCAATGACGTCGCCGGCGGACTTGCCCGCCAGTTCCATGTGGACGGATGGGGCCAGAATTTCATTGTGGCCGTGAACATAGCCTAACGGGAACTCAACCGTGGTGAGGACATGGCCCGTTTTTTTATCGGTGACCTTGTAGGTCAACCCGACAAATTTGCCGTCCTGGATGGTTTCACTCATGTCGAATCCAAACCAACTTGTCAGAAGATGGACGCACCGAAAATCTTGACCGCTCCGTCTTCATAACCAAGGACAAGCCTGCCAAGCCACTCGCCCGGTTTCTTGGTGCTCCGTTGCCGGTAAAGTACCGTCACGTGTTCACCCCTGCGGATAACGCCGAGAAAGTCTACGTGTCCCGACAGATTCCTGGCCAGCTCGCTGTTTGCGAACTGGTGGCCGGCCTCGACTTGATTCATGGCGCGCGCCAGATCGCTGGAAAAATTCTTGACGAAATCGCCGTATTTGCCTTCGTTCGAATTTTTCACAAGGTCGCGCCAAAAGAGATCGGCTATGGCCTTTATTTCCTCATCCGTTTTTTCAACAATATTCACGCGCGTCTTTCTGCGAATTCATAAGCTATTCGCCTTCACCAACCAGGTGATAGCAAGGCGCCTTTTCCATCGTGTATTCACCGGTTTTAGGATCGCGGCGCGAAACCGTCAGCACGTGCCAGTTCGCGTCGTCCACCTTCATGGCGTCGCCGCGGTAGTAGTAGCCCGGCCAGCGCGTCTCCTTGCGGAACAGCGTGTGCTGCGTAACGCATTCGGCGGCGCGATGCCGGTGCTTCAGCTCCCACGCGCGCAGCAACTCGTGAATGTCCTTCGCAGCAAGACTTTCAAGATCTTCTTCCATGACCTTGAGCTTCTTGAGCGCGATATTCAGCAGCTTCTCGTTGGTCATGTAGCTGACTGTCACGCCGCCGCAATACTCGTCCATGAGTTTCTGCAGACGATCCAGGCCCTGCCTCGGATTGATGTAATGCGGGTTGACATCGCCGGCCACGATTTCGTTGCGGTAGATCTTGTAGTGCTCCATCGGCTTGTAGATCTCTTTCTTCCGGCGGTTGATCTGCTCGTCGGAGACGACAATGCCCTCGCCCTTTCCGTCGTCGATATATTTGCAGGCAGCCTTCGCCGCGAGACGGCCTTCGGTGAACGAGCCGGATGAGAAGGCGTGTGGCGTGCCGCCGACCGCGTCACCGGCGCCAAACAGGCCTTCGATCGTCGTCATGCGGTTGTAGCCCCAGAAATACTCAGGCGGAGAAACGTCTTCGGGACCCGAGCACCAGGCACCCGAGCAGGTCGCATGCGAACCCATGACGTAGGGCTCGGATGTGGTGAGCTCGGGATTCTCGTTCTTGGGGTCGACGTCGGTCGAAGCCCAGAGGACGGCCTGGCCGATGGTCATGCCCAGGAAGTTTTCCCAGCCGACCTCTTCCAGATGAGGATCCTGGAAGGCCTTCATGGTCACCATGTGAATGGGGCCGCGGCCTGCATTCACTTCACTGATGATGCAATGGTTGCGCAGACAGGTCGGGATCGGCCTGTGCGTTAGGTGCGAAACTTCGGGATCCAGATATTCCTTGCCGACCATTTTCTGAAGTTCAGGGAACCACTTGGATTCGTACTCCTCACCCAGGCAATTTTGCGTGTAGGTCTTCAGATGCAGGAAATACGCGCCGACCGGGCCGTAGCCGTCCTTGAACCGCGCCAGCACGATGCGGTTTTCCATCTGCGTCATCTTGGCGCCGGCGTCGATCATCAGCCCGTAGGCGGACGCGGACGACCACGGGGCGTACCAGGTACGACCGGAACCTTCGCCCACCGACCGCGGCTTGAAGATGTTAGAGGCGCCGCCTGCGCCGCAGATCACGGTCTTGGACTTGAAGACGTGATAGTTGCCTGTGCGCACATTGAAGCCGACGGCACCGGCGACCCGATTCTCCTTGCTGTCATCCATCAGCAGGTGGGTGACGCAGATGCGATTGAATACCTTGTCTGCCGATTTTTTGGCGGCCTCGGCCACGATCGGCTTGTAGGACTCGCCATGAATCATGATCTGCCATCGCCCTTCACGCAGATAGCGCCCGGTTTTCGGGTCCTTCATGATGGGCAGGCCCCACTCCTCGAACTGGTGCACCGTGGAGTCGACGTGACGAGCCATATCGAACAGCAGGTCCTCGCGCACCAGCCCCATCAGGTCGATGCGGGCGTAGCGGACATGGTCTTCCGGTTTATTTTCGCCCCACCGGGTGCCCATGTAGCAGTTGATGGCGTACAGACCCTGGGCGACCGCGCCCGAACGATCGATATTCGCCTTCTCGGCAATGACGATTTTCTTGTCTTGCCCCCAGAAACGGGCCTCCCACGCGGCACCGCTGCCGCCAAGGCCTGAGCCGACGACCAGGATGTCGATGTTGTCTTCGACGATCGTTTTGTAGGCCATCAGTAGTACACGCCTTTCTTCAGCTTGAGACCGGCTGCCTGAAGGGTATGCAAACCGCCGTCATCCATGCGGATCCACTTTGGCTCATTGTAAAGCAGCTGGCTGTCGCGCATTTCTTTGCTGGGGCCCGGAACTTCTGCGAGCTTGGGGATCGCCTGGCCCCAGGGCTTGGTCGTGATCGGCGACAGGAAATTCTTTTCCGTGCCGTTCCGGTATTTGATCTTCCAGGCGATCGTGCCCTTCTCTTCGTCGCGTTTGACACGAACGCTATGGCCGAGCGGCGCGAAGTCGGCGTAGCCGCGCACATCGATCGCATCCTGCGGGCAAGCCTTGACGCAGGAGTAGCACTCCCAGCACATGTTAGGTTCGATGTTGTACGCACGCCGATAAGTTTTATCGATATGCATGATGTCCGAGGGACAGATGTCGACGCAGTGTCCGCATCCGTCGCACCTTGTCATGTAAACGAAGGTAGGCATGACTCCGGCTCTCCCTAATCTGTTCCGACAGATCTTGCGGCTTTTAGTAGTGACGTGGCGCTTCGCGTTTAATGCCAAGTCCCATATGCATTGGGGCTTTCTGCAACAGCTCCATGGAGTGTCTTTTCTGCTGTTCTGGATCGTCACGAGTCAGCGTCGGCAAATTCTGGGCGGTACCGTTGGCCTTGGACACTCTCTTCTCAAGCGCCGCTGCTGGCTTGAAGAACATGTGTGAGAATTTTGACCAAGGAATAGATGCGAACAGCACGGTCGTGTCGATGAGGTAGAGGCCGAGGAACACGGCCGCCCAAACGGTATTGCCTGCCGCCTGCAGCCACGCCCAAATCAAAGCGAAGGTCGTTCCAAGAACGAGCGTGACGATGAACAAGTCGGCGCGTTCTAACCGGAATGGCGAGTTGCCCTCGGCGGCGACGTCGACGCGGATGAAAAACCAGAACCAGTAGCCGCCGAGGCAAACCATAAGGGCGCCGATGTACCAGAGCGTCACCAGCGCGTTGGGGGCGGGTGTGGCTGGCGTCGGATAGGCGAAGACCATGATCGCGGTGGCCACGACGTAGATTACAAAGCCGTACATGCCGAGCAGATGCGCGATCCTGCGCCGCGCGTTGCAAAATTCCCCGGATGCCAGGACATCGACAACCGCGGTCTGCACCGCAATCGCGACCATGTCTCCGGCGCCGACCTGCTTCTTGGCCTTGGCTTTTGAGTTGCGCCAGTTATCAAAGAAGTACCTGGCGCTTTTTTTATGAATGACGTCGAACAAAGTCCCCGCCACAACCAGGACGGCCATGACGATCACGTAGGTTTGCATGACGACAGGCGATACCTGCGCCGAGAGTTCGGCAAACGGATTGCTCGTGAACATGGTGCCCCCCGGGGATGAAATCAGGTCCGAAGTTCGCGATCGCTGGTGGACGACGAATGCCGCTTACGGGACTTCGGTCCGGGTCCCCGCATGTAGTGCTGCTCCGGGCGATATCTTTTGCTGGCCGGCAACAATGCGCGGCAGCGCCTCCATAAGAAGGAGATCGCGCGCTGGAATTGCATGGATAAAGTCCTTGAATTCGGGGAACGCCGGCGGGCCCGCATCGCAATCCCTTAACTTTGCCGAATGATAGCCCTCCGCTTTCCAATCAGACCAATGAATTATACTAGTCATTTTAATCGATAAAATCGATTAGGGTCTAGAGCCGCCGTCTGGTCGAGCTGGCGCTGCGCGCCGGCTTGGAGACCGCATCGACAAGCTTGAATAGCTCGCGTTCGGCTTGCGTTATCGACCGCTCGCGATGGTGCAATGCAAAGAATTGGCGCTTCGGCAAACTGAAATTGAGGGCTACCAGGGAACCGGCTTCGATCGAGGCCGCGACAACCAGCTTAGACAATACAGCAGCTCCGGCGCCGTCTTCGACAGCGGCACGAACTGCCTCATTTGATGGCAATTCAAGCGTCATATCGATATCCGAAACTCTCAGGCCGGCTTTGGCCATTGCTTTTTCGAAGAGCGCGCGTGTGGCAGACCCTGGCTCACGGAAAACCCACCGCATGGCTTTGAGATCCGTCTTTGACAGGGTCAGACCGTTTGGCCGGGGTAACGTTGGACTGACAACGAGGACCATTTCGTCCTCGGCCACCGGTGTGACAGATAGCGCCTGATCGTCGACCGGCCCTTCGACAAATCCAAGATCAGCAACACCTTCGCGTACCGTATCGGCCACTGTCTCGGTGTTGCCAATGGTGAGAGCGAGAGCAATGCCTGGATAGCTGGAGCGATAACGATGCATCAACGGCGGCAGCCAGTAGTTTCCAACGGTCTGGCTGGCGGCGAGCCTCAACGAACCGCGTTTGAGGCCAGCGATATCGTCGAGCACCGTTTCCGCGGTTGCAGCGCGTGCAAGAACTGCTCTCGCTTCAACGAGAAACAGCCGGCCCGCCTCGGTCAACTCGATCCGTCGTCCTATCCGGTTGAATAATTTTGTGGCGTAACGTGCCTCTAGTGTAGCGATGGCCGCGCTGGTCGCTGATTGGGTCAAATTCAGATCAACGGCAGCGCGAGTCACATGCTCTCGTTCGGCGACCGCAACAAAGATGCGCAGCTGCTCTAATGTCATTGGATTGGCAAATCAGGCATCCTCTCCGTCGACTCGTAGCGTATTTCGCAAGGCGAGGCGAGACAGCTTTTTGCATCGGCAAAAAGGCAAAATGTATATGCCCAGATCAGCGATCCGTAGACAGACCGCGGCAAGCGGAAGTCTGATCATATCCGCTGATGAACTACCGCTCGCCAAATCTTTTCAGAGGGTGCGCCAGTCAGCGCAAAATCTCACGCTGATTTCTTTTTGGCCGAGCGCAACTCATCAATTTTGCGTTCCCACTTCATTTCCTGTGCGAACGTCAGCGCTTCCTCTGGCGGCATGAAGACAGTCTCTTTTTCCCCCGGATAGGAGCGTGTCACCACGTCCTTCATATAACGGGAAATCACGTCTTCCATGATCGGGATCAAATCGGTGTAGATGCGGGAATGCCGCGGCACGTGCTCTTCCCACAGATGGAAGAGATCCGACGAGATGATGTGGACACCATGGGCGCAGTTGCCTGCGCCCAGGCTGATCACCGGAACCGGCAAAGTCTGCGCGAGATATTCGGCGACCTCGGATGTCGTCACCTCGCACAAAATCGAGAAACAGCCAGCGTCGACCATCGCCTTGGCATCGTCGACCATTTCCTTCGCGCGCTTGGCTGTCTTCCCCTGCGCGACGAACCCTCCGAGCTGCGGCATGCGCATCGGCGTAATGCCGATGTGCCCCTGCACCGGAACGCCAGCGCGGACGATTGCTTCAATGTTTGGCGCATGGTGCCTGTTGCCTTCGCACTTCATCACTTCTGCGTTGGCTTCGTGCACGAAACGGCCAGCATTCTCGACCGCCTGCTCTTTGGATACGTGGAAGCTCCAATACGGCATGTCCACCATGCGCAGCCCAAACTTCGAGCCACGATCGATTGCTTTCGACATCATCATGACTTCGTCGAAACTGACGCTCACCGTACTCTTGTGGCCAAACAAGATCATGCCGCCGGTGTCGGAAACGCAGAGGATGTCCATGCCGAGGCGATCGGCGACCACTGCGGTACGATAGTCATAGGCTGCGAGTTGCGTAATCGGCTCGCCTTTTCGCATCTTCGCCATCAGCGATGGGATGGTAACTTTTTTTCTCGCTGGCGCGTCGGCCATGACGTGTTCCTCTCCTGAACGATTGATCAGACGGGTCGTTAGAGTGCCTGAGAACCACCCCGCCCGCTTTGCGTTTTATGGGCGGCCATGGGGCGCTTTAGGCCAAAGGTAGTCAAATATGCGCGGGCTATCGTATATTCGCCGTGAGCTATGAGGGCTTTAAGCTAGCGCCAAGGCAGGCGCGGGCGACGCTTCGACGTATCATAGAACGGCAGTTGCGTTCGCCGGATATTACGGAATTGGCGCGACGGATCCTCCAGCATCGCATTGTCCGCGGTTGATGCGGTGACGAAGCCAAGCCCAAGCACCCCCTTCGCCGCAATACTATGGCATGCGGAGGTCACTGCGATCACTCCTTTTTGGGAGGGACGCTCAAGCACGCCGTTCGCGACCCACGGCGCTGACAGGTCGTCCGCTTCGGCGACAAAAGAGATCAGTTTGAGCGAAATTTCGTGCGTGTTTTGCCCGGTGTAAAATTGGGCCAGCCCGGCCTCGGCGGGCGAAACTGACAATCGAAATTCGTTGTCGAATAACACGAACCCAGCTTCGATCCTCAGCATGTCAATCGCGATGAAGCCAGCGGGCCTTGCGCGACGGGACAGCTCATCCCAAACACGCGGCGCATCGGCCCGCGGCACGACAATTTCGAAGCCAGCTTCTCCCGTGTAGCCCAACCGTCCCACCGTGCAATGGGCACCAGCGAGTTCCACCCGCGCAAAATGAAAGTACGGCAAACTCGCAAGCCCGTCGACGTCTCCAAGTTGGCGCAGAACATTGAGCGCTTCCGGACCTTGCAATGCAAAGACAGCGCGGCCTTCTCCGAGATCCACAACCTCGACCTCCGCCGAAGTGCCGGCCAAAAGCGCGGTAACGTCCTCACGTCGTCCACTCATGACCTCATACACATCTGTTTCGATGCGCCATACGGTCAGATCTGCTACCGCCGCCGCAGAAGGATCGGTCCGTACGGCATAAGCGATCGCGCCCCGCGCAAGTTTATCCAAAGGCCGCCGGACAAAAGTCTCGACAACCGTGCGGGCACCGGGGCCGCTCAGACGCACGCACTCAAGAAATGAGAAATCGAACACCGCGCTTTTCTCGCGGCAGGCGCGCGCCTCGCCGACGGGATCGCCGAAATCGTTCTTGAGCCGAGCACGCTCAAACGCCATGGCCGCGCATCACCACATTGCTCTCACGGCTACATTGCCAAGGATATAGAGCCCAATGACGACCAAAGCGATCGACACGATTTGACGCAACCTCTCCCGCGGGAGGCTATGTGCCAATTTTGCGCCATACCAGGAGCCAATGGTCAGCGATGCCGCCAGTATTCCGGCGAGTTTGAGATCCAGCTCCCCGTAAAGCACGTTGCCAATCGTTGCTGCAATTGCGACCGGCAACTGGATCGCCTGGCTCAATCCGATTGCCATGAGCACAGGCAATTTCAACGCGATCAGGATCGGCACCAACACCAGTGGCCCACCGGTGCCGCTCAATGACGATAGAAAACCCGTCCCGGCACCGACGCCCGCCAGGGTTACGGTCGACACATTGTGCATCTCATGAGACGCGTGTCGGGTTCGCAATGCATTGACGCCCGACAGGAAAGTCAGCAACCCGAGCGTGATCTCGAGGACCCGCGCATTCACTACGCTGACCGCCCAGGCGCCGGCGAACGCCGTCGGTGTCGCGCCCGCGCACAGCCATGCAGCCATGCCCCAATGAATTGACTTGTTGCGTGCAAAAACGAAGCTCGCAACCAGGCCGGACAGAACATAAGCGAGCATCGCCGCCGGAATTCCGATCTTGATCGGAACTCCGCCCAGAAAAACCAGCGCGGGCACAAGGATCACGCCGCCGATGCCGATGCATCCGATCATCAGCCCCGACACGAGCCCGAGTGCGGCAGTCGCTACCAGTTCCATTTATTTCCCCCGAGCATCCGCCGCGCGCGACGAGATGCGGCCAATCGCATGGTTTCAATAGTTCTTGCCGCACTGCACATAAGATACGATCAATCTTGATGTAGATATTCTTAGGTATCGTCTATTTGGATTTCGGCTGTTATCATCTAGGCGCGCCCTATCATGGCTGGGTCTCTACGATGTTCATTCGTCAGTTTCGTTATCTGGTCGCCGTCGCCGAGGAGCGCCATTTCGGCCGTGCCGCCCAACGCTGCAATGTCACCCAGCCTTCACTGTCGAGCGGAATCAAGCAACTCGAACTCGAACTTGGCGTGCCAATTTTTTTGCGCGGACGCGGCCAGCGCTTTCAGGGACTGACGGCCGAGGGCGAACGCGTCGCGACCTGGTCGCGCGGCGTCCTCGCCTACTGCGATGCAATGCGCAAAGAAGTCGCCATCATGAAAAAGGACCTGACCGGCAACCTTCGCCTTGGAGCAATGCCGTCGATGTCGCCGGTGCTCCCCGCGCTGCTGAAGACTTTCCGCGACAAATACCCCAGCGTGCGCGTCGACGTGCAGTTCATCGGCAATGAAGCGATGAAGCTTGGCCTCAACAATTTCGCGCTCGATGTTGCTTTGACTTACCTCGATAAAGCCGACCTCGGGCGCAAGAACACGCTCCCGATCTACACAGAGCAAATGAGTCTCCTGGTCCCCGACCGTCCCGAGTTTCAGAATCGCAAAACGATCACGTGGCGCGAGGCCGCACAGTTGCCGCTGGCGATGCTGCGGCCGTCCATGCGCGAACGACGTTTCGTCGATCAGGTGTTCAAGAGCGTCAAGTGTTCGCCGGAGCCTCGCGTAGAGTCCGAATCGATCTTGCACCTGATGTTCCAGGTGCAGTTCACCGAGCTCTGTACGATCATCCCGTCGCATTTTGGTTACGCCCCAGGGCTGCATCAGGGAACGCGCGCGCTGGCGCTGGTCGACCCGGTGGTCAGCCAGGAAGTCGGGCTGTTCTGGGCGGAAGGCGAGATCGTGCTGCCCATGGCAAACGCTTTCGTTACGATCGTCAAGGAACTCAACAAATCAGGGCAACTGCGCGAGCGTCTTGCCGGCGATCAGCCCCAAACCGAAACTGCCGAGTCTGCCGCGAAAAAACTTAAGCGCGCTTGACCGCAGGCGCGCGCCCAACAAATTCCGCAGCCGCTGCAGCCGGATTTTTCTCCTTCGCGAGATGTGATGCGGTGAGACGGCGACGGGCGGCGCCAGTACCGGAAAAAAAATAAGGCTCGTCGTGCTGCGCATCGCCTGGCGAAAACCCGGCTATGTCCCCCTGTCCAATCACCGCCGGTAGCAACGTCAGGGATTCCGGCAGGCAGGCGACCCGGCCATCGGGCGACAACACCGACGCAGCAGCGCAAAACCACGCATTTAAAAGTTCGAGCCCTTCCGCGCAGGCCTCCGGCGAGTAATCCTCCGCATCGCCGCTCATGAGAATTCTCAATCACGTAGGGCAAGGATTTGGAAAACTTGTCGCGTTCAACGCCGCGATGCAGAAGCTCGACAAGAATCCAGGCTTCCGTTTCTGCGGGGGAATGCTCTTCAGGATTGAGGATATGCGGCACTGGCTTGCCGCGTTCCTGAAACTGCATTTCAAGGCTCGGCAAGCGCAGCTCAAGTACGAACTCGCGTTCGAAAGACTTTGTGACAAAGCTCCCGCGGGAAAAACTGAGCGAGACGCGGTCGTCAGGGCGGTCGCCCGCAACGTAGCTGTTCCCGATGCGCGCCAGCCATTGAGCGAGGTTGAGTGTTAGATCGCGCGCCTTGGCGAACATTTCCCTCTCCGGCTGGGATGCCGGCCACGCTGGAAAGATCTGGCGGGCGGCCAATTCAACCGAATTTGTCATATCGAATATCCGAAATCGGCACCCCTCCGACAATCAACGCGCGAATGGCGGCATCGACCATGACCGGCGGTCCGGCGACATAGGTTATTGCGCTGTCATAACGGCTGTCCATTGCGCGCGCAGCGACGTCGTGCACCATGCCGTTGGCCAGCTTCAAGGACGTAAAATTCGGGTGAGCGGGCGCATCCACGGATTCATCCGAGAGCGCAATCGTGACCTCGAGATTGCCGTGCGAAGCCGCTACGTAACGCGCAAGCGTCTCAAGATAGAAAGCATCGGCAAGCGTCCGCACACCGAAAAAGACATTTCCCTTGTGGCGTCTGAAGTGGTCAACGCGTACAGCGTGTTCGAGAATCGCCATCATTCCTGCAATACCCGACCCGCCGGCGATGCAGATGATGTTTTTGTCCTCGTCCGGACGGAATACAGCGCGCCCAAGCGGGCCAAACACGTCGACACGGGCCTCACCCGCGTCGCGCGTGAATAGCCAATCGCTGAAGCGCCCGCCTGGCTTGCGTTTCAATACCAGCGCAAGCTTGCCTGCAGCCTGATCAAAATTGACCATCGAATAGGCGCGTCCGCCAGGCAGATCGCCGGTCTCCAACACGACGAATTGCCCGGCCTCGAAGTCCATCGGCTCCGATAGATGCAGTTCGAAATGGGCCACGTCACCGGTCAACCTGCGAATGTCCCGGATAACGCCCCGCCGCGAGCTGGGCGGCTTTTCGACACAAACTGCGATCTCGGACGGTACGCGCAATACGCAATCCGAAAGTGCCCGTGTCTGGCACATCAGCACATCGCCTTTATCGGGCTTGAGCTTCTTCCCGCCGGGCGCATCCTTCCAGCGCACCTCGACATCCCCGCTCATCACACGCGCACGGCAAGTGCCGCATGTTCCCGTCGCACATTCGTATGGAAGATTGAGACCGTGCCGCAGGCCGGCATAGAGCAATGTTTCCTTCTCGCCGCAATCGAAGGCGCAGGCGCCCAGCTTGCTCTCGACCGTTATCTTCATTTCCGTGATCACGGCCTCACTTGAAGAAGTCGTCGTCGTCCGACTCGGCGTCCTCGAATTCGTAGGTCAATTCCTCCTCGATATTCGCGAGGATCGCACCATTTTCCTGCTTGACCTCATAGGTCTTCAGCGGCCTCTCGGTCTCCCCCTTCATCTCAAGTGTCTTGAGATCCCAGGCCCACAGATGCTTGGTACAGGTCAGGACACAGCGGACCACCACGCCGGATTCCGCCAGCGGTTCTTCCATATGCGGACAAATCGGTGGAATCGCGCGATAGCCGGCGCCGTAGTTCACGAGCAGGACGGGAATGCCGTCGACGTCAAATTTCTTGATGGTGTTTTCTGCAACCTCGTCGGCCCCGCAGATCCGCTTCCACGCCATTTTTTTGCTTCTTTAGTTTTGCGCCGGCACACAATTTAAATAGGCCAGTGCGACCCTTTGTCCAGCCTGCGGTTTTCGATGCGAACTTCGCGGCTCAGGAACGCGGCCTTGTTGTTCTCGAGCTTGAATGTGTCGAGATACTTGCCCACCAGGAATAAGCGGCTCTCCCCCGCATCAATGTGCGAATTAATCCCGTCGAGCAGGTTCTGATAGACGATAACCGAACTCACCGCTTTTGCTGTCTCGCCACCATTAACGTCGACCGTATAAACCGAGGTATGCCGCGTCAGCGGCGAATGATCGGTGTTGTGCTTGGGCAGCAGCTTGACCATGCTCTCAAGCCCTTTGCGGTCGAGTTCGAGATAGGTCATATCCCTGTTGATCTCCGGACTCCACGAGCGGATCGCGTAGCGGAATTCCGGATCGCAATGCTCGAGCCAACCCATCCAGTTCTGCGAATCGAGCAAAATCGTCGAGCGATAGATCGTCTCACGTACCAGAGAATGCGCGTCCACTATTTTTCCTCACCAGACTTGCAGACCAGTTGCCGGCCGCATTCGAAATGCGGCCCGGCCTGGCTTTCTTATTCCGCTGCAACCGAAATCACGTCCTTGAACGGCTGCTCAGGATTGCTCGGAGTTCGGTTCATCCAGCGGCCCCATTCCTCATAGTAGTGCCGCATGCCGTTCTCGTCGTGAATGGTCTGTCCCTCGTGCCGGCCGTGCAGAATATGGCGCGGCTCCGAACCGGTGAGCATGGTCGTTCCTTGACCCTGCACGCCGATGAGATCCTCATGCAAATTGCGGCCGAACGGCCCCCAGATGGAATTGTGATGGTTGATGCGGGTCTGCCGCTCTTCGGCCGTGTCACTCTTGAGACCAAGGCCGCGAAATTCGATCATGACTTTGTCCGGACCGAGCGGAGTGACGATGTCGCAACGCAGTGCCGAGCCGCGCAGGTTGAAGTTCATGCCAGGGAACATGTCGATCATGTACCACTGGTTTGGCGGCAGGTGCGGGAACGAAAGCGCCGCACGGCTGTCAAAGCCTTCATACTTCTCGTAATTTACTTCGAAGGTGCCGACCACCACATGGCCATGATCAAAGGCCTCGTTCTTGCGCGCGAAGTAGGCGTCGTTAAAGCCGGTCACGCGGTTATGGTAGTGCATGAAGTCGTGGTAAAATTCACAATTGGTGTCGTGCCATAGCTTGTAGTTCGCGTTCACGATTGCCTTGTGATAGTGGAAAACTTCGAGCGGCTCGGCATCGAGCGTCTTGCGCAGGCAGGTAAATGCTGGCGCGGCCCAATCCTCGAGCGACACACGCGGGTTATCGTCGAGATTGACCCAGACAAAGCCGCCGAATTTCACCTCACAGCGCAAGCGGCGCAGGCCGACATCTTCCTTGCATAGACGATCCTGAAAACCCTCTTTCTCGCGGCTGATGTAAACGCAGTTGCCACGCATGTCGTACTGCCAGGCGTGGAACATGCAGGTCATACGCTTCGGATTGCCGGAGGGCTGGCCCTCGAGAAAGCTGCCGGATGGGCGACGCTCGATGATCATGCCGCGGTGCGGACATACGTTCAAAAACGCGCGGACCTCATTGTCCGGGCCGCGACAGACGATGATCGGCTCGCGGGCGATCGAAGTCGTGCGAAAATCATAAGCATTTGGCAGTTCGGATTCGTGACAGACCGGAATCCAGGTTTTTTTGAAGATCTTTTCGAGTTCCTCTTCGAAAATCTGGGGATCTGAATAAATGCGGCTGTCGACCCACTCATTCTGTTTCAGCGTCGGTTCCGAAGTCCATTGACGATGGTTTTTAGCTGCCACGGGTCGGCTCCTGGAGAAAAGACGGCAGGCCATATGGCCGCCAGTCTGCCTGTTTAAGTAACAATACCAGTTCGGTGGTCAGCGTCGCCAGTCGAACTGAAATCGAATCTCTTTATCTTACGATAGATTGTGCGATGGCTAACGCCGCCCGGAAGGGCAAATATGCCCAAATGCGGGCGTTTCGTGCATAGGCGGCGGGAAGCGCCGCCCTCGCCTGAGAGGTATCCGATATAGCGGGCCTCTATTGCGAGATTAGGAAGAACGATTTTCTAGCAAATAGCTCATGCTGGATGCTGTTCTTCCCCGCCACGAACGGCGAGCAATCGGCGGCACTACAACCAAGCGAAAAATGTTAAGCCCAGCCAGGAGTTCAAGAATAAGATGATCGATAATGGATCAAGGAAGCCAGAAGAGTTTCCGATCCAAAATCAAGAGAAGCAATAGAAACAGAGGGAGGCTGCGATGTTTTACCGGCTCGGCGCGGGGATCCGCGTCAATTTTCAGATATTCGGTGCTCTGATCACTTTGTGCGCATTGGCTGCAAGCGCTTTCACAGCGCCTGCGAACGCCGCCGCGGTGAAAGACTACGGCAAACCGGGCGACCCTATCGAACTCGTGATCGGCTATCAGCCGTACTACACCGAGTCATGGTCCGGCGTGATCATGCGCGACAAAAAATTCTACGAGAAATATCTTCCGAAAGGATCGAACGTCAGTTTCCAGGTCGGCCTGCAAGGCGCCATCATCGTTAACGGCATGCTCGCTGGGAAGGTCGACGTCGGCTATGTCGGCGACATGCCAGGGATCGTGTCGACCAGCCACCCCGACGTGCGTGATGTGCGCATCGTCTCGGTGCTCGGCCTAGGTCACGATCAGTGCAACGTCTTCCTCACGCGCACCGACGCGCCGCAATTCAAATCGTCCGAGGAAGCGTTGAAGTGGCTCGACGGAAAGACTGTCGCTGTGCCGAAAGGAAGCTGCACCGATCGGTTCGCTCAGGCGGTGTTCAAGGAAAAGAGCATCAAGCCTTCGGAATACCTCAACCAGAGCATCGAGGTCATCACCAGCGGCTTCCGCGCCAAGAAGTTGGACGCCGCCGTGATCTGGGAGCCAACCGCATCCCGCCTGATCCAGGAAGGACTCGCCCGCAAGGTCGCCAGCGGCGCCTCGGTGAACGAACTCGACGGCGGATTCATGGTCATGCCTCAGGCGCTGATCGAACAGCGGCCCGACGTCGTAAAGGCCTGGCTCGAAGCCGAACTTGACGCCGAGCTGTTCTTCGCCAATTCGAAGAACGCGATGGAGATCGCCAAGATGGCGCTCGGCCAGACCACCGGCTTCCAGCAGAAGTCACTGTGGGCCTCGGCCTTCGGCTCGACGCCCAAAGCCGAGGGCGGCACCGACATCCGAATCAACCTTGCCTACGGCTTCACTCCGGAAGCGCTCGACCTTATCAAGAAGGCCTCAGCCTTCCTGGTCGAGATCAAGAGCATCCCGACCGGCATCAGACCGGAAGCGGTGCAGCCTCAATTCACGGCTGACATCCTGAAGGCACGGGGGTTGAAGGCTCCAGTCGGCGAAGTGAAGGCGCAGCCGGACTCAGCATACGCCGGAAATTGAACAAATACCCGGGCGCCGCGCCCAGAACGGACGCGGCGCCGTAACTTCGCATTTCTAATCAAGTGAAACACACCAATCACGCGATGAGCGAAACAGAAATGTCCCACCCCGGCGGGATTGCTTCAGCCGTAGGAAGCGCAGACGGCCACGTCTCAACACTCGCGCTGACGATGCATCGCGCGCTGCTTTGGGTGCAAAGCCCACGGCCCTATCTGATGTTTATCGGCTTCGCGCTGTTTCTCGGCTTCTGGTACTTGTCTGTTGAAGTTTGGAAGCTGCCGCGTTTTGCCGAAATGCCCGGGCTGACGACCGTAGTCTCGGAATGGCTCAGCAAAAATCCGACCTACGGGCTCTCTATTTTTATGGAGGAATATTACCTCCATATCTGGGTGAGCACTCGTCGTATCGCGATCGCTTTCTTTCTTGCCACGGCGATCGGCGTTCCGCTCGGCCTGTTTCTCGGCTGGTCAATTCGCTTCAAGCAGTACGTTTTCCCTGTATTCGAGCTGCTTCGGCCCGTGCCCCCGCTCGCCTGGGTGCCGCTTGCCATCGTGATGTTTCACGGATCCGAGACGCCAGTGATCTTCCTGACCTTCCTGGCGTCATTTTACGCGACTGCGCTCAACACCATGCTTGGCGTTGAATCTATCGACGTTTCGTATGTTCGTGCCGCGAGTTGCCTTGGAGCCAAGCGCTGGCAAGTGTTCCGTCACATCATCGTGCCCGGAGCCCTCCCTTTCATCTTTACCGGCCTGCAAATTTCGGTTGGCGTCGCCTGGTTTTCATTGGTCGCCGGCGAAATGGTGTCCGGCCAATACGGCCTCGGCTACGTCATCAACACCTCGTACACGATGGTGCGCTACCCGACGATTATCATCGGCATGATCACGCTCGGCATCGTTGGATATGTGACCAGCGCCGCGATCCGCCTTCTCGGGGACTACATGATGCAGTGGCGCACGCGTGAGCTCGCTTTGGGAGGCGATCGGTGAACATTCAGCCCATCCCCGGGAGCGTTCCAATGTCAATTCGAGGCGCCTCCCCGCAAAGCGGCCGCAAAGGCGGCGTGCGTATTGTCGACGCGGTGAAGATGTATGGCAGTCAGGACGCTGGCGTCCTCGCCGTCGACCACTGCACGTTCGACGTGCCGGCAGGTGAGATCACCGTCGTGGTCGGCCCCTCCGGTTGCGGCAAAACCACGCTGCTCAATGCCATTGCGGGCTTTCATAGCCTGTCGTCCGGCAGCATTTATCTCGACGACGAGATGCTTTGCGGCCCGGGCAAGCTCAAGGCGGAGCCGGGACCTGACCGCATCGTCGTATTTCAGAATGGCGCGCTGTTCCCGTGGAAGACGAACATCGAGAACGTCGCATTCGGACCCATGATGCAGGGCGTCATGTCACGCAAGGAAGCCTACGAAAAGGCGCGGGCGATGATGGCGGATGCCGGCTTGCGCGGCATTGAAAACAATTTTCCAGGCGAGATTTCATCCGGCGTGCGACGCCGGGTCGAGATCGTGCGCGCGCTGATGACCGACCCAAAAATCCTGCTGCTGGACGAACCCTATCGCGCGCTCGACTCTCTGACCAAATCGGTGATGCACGAGGCGCTGCTCGAAATCTTTTACAAAAACCGCGTTACGATCTTCTTCATCACCCACGATCTCGAGGAGGCGATCTTCCTCGGCCATCGCGTCGTGATCATGACAACACGGCCCTGCAAGCCGAAAAAAATACTCGATATCGATATCCCGCATCCGCGTGACTACAGCGTGCTTACAACCAAACGCTTCCGCGAGTTCATGGATGAGACCGCCGCAGCCGTCCACGAGGAGGCTACCAAGGCCTTCGCCGCCGGTGAGAAGGAACGCTGACCATGACCGGTTTGGCCAAGTGGCCGCTCAACGCCGCGGCTTTCATCACCGGAGAGGATTTCTGGCGCGGCATCGTTGCCGTTGCCGTCTTCCTCGTCTTCTGGGAAATCGGTTCGCGATCAGAGGCGCTGTTCGGCTTCGCCTTCCCGTGGGTCGGCCAGGTGCCGCCCCCCTCCGCGGTGCTCAAGGAGATGTACCGGCTGATTCTGGAGCCAAGTTTCTGGCATAGCGCCTATCTCAGCACCGCGCGCGTGCTCGAAGGCTTCTTCGCCGCAATGATAATCGGGATCCCGCTCGGGCTTGCGATGGCTGTCAGCCGCACATTTTACGGCATCAGTTTCCCGGTATTTGAAGTCCTGCGGCCCATTCCGCCGCTCGCCTGGGTGCCTGCCGCTATCATTTTCTGGCCCACGCAGGAGATGTCGATCGCATTCGTCACATTTCTTGGCGCGTTCTTCACAATCGTGATCAACGTTATTGGCGGCGCGCAATCGATCGATGTTCGCTACTTTCAGGCGGCGCGCTCGATGGGATCGTCGACCTTCGACGTCTTCCGCCGCATCATTCTACCCGGCGTATTGCCCTCGATTGTGGTTGGCGCGACGGTCGGCATCGGCATTACGTGGGCCGTGGTCGTGGCAGCGGAGATGATCTCGGGCGGAGGCAGCGCCGGCTCGATGGGCGGCGCCGCCGGCGGCGGGCTCGGCTTCTTTATATGGAATTCCTATGTCGGTGGCTCTTACACGCAGATCGTCGCCGGCATGATCAGCATCGGCGTGGCCGGTTACATATCGAGTGCCATCTTGCGCAAGATCGGCGAATGGATGACCCCTTGGCTGGCGGAAGGATAAGGTTCATCAGAGATGACAATGCAAGGTACGCTGACAGCTCAGATGTCCAATTCCCCACACACAAGCACGCCGGCCACGCTCGGCAGCCAGGTCGTCGTTCAGAACGTCAGCAAATCCTATGGTGCCGAGGCCTTCGCGAAGGAGGTCGTTCACAATTGCTCATTTACTATCGAACGCGGCAAGCTAACCGTCATGATTGGCCCCTCCGGCTGCGGCAAGAGCACTCTGATCCGTCTGGTCGCCGGATTCGAGCGCCCGAGCAGCGGCACCATTACGGTCGACGACAAGCCGGTGACGGGCCCGGGAGTTGATCGGCTCGTCGTTTTCCAGGAGACCGCGCTTTTCCCCTGGATGACGACCTACGACAACATCATGTACGGCCCGCGGGCGCGCCACGAAGACACCCCTGAAATGCGCGATTTCGCGGAGGCCCTGCTGCAGAAGGTCGGCCTTTCGGCCTTCCGCAAGAAATATCCGTCGCAACTTTCCGGCGGCATGCAAAGGCGGGCCGAATTGGCGCGTTCGATGATCAACCGTCCGAATGTTATGATCCTCGATGAGCCCTTCCGTGGCCTCGATGCTATGACGAAGCGTCTGATGCAGGAATATTATGCAAACCTGTATGACGAATTCCGCCGCACGACATTTTTCGTTACGACCGACATCGATGAGGCGATTTATCTGGCCGACCGAATCCTCATCATGACCAACATCCCGACCCAGGTGCGCGCGGTGATCGACGTCAACCTGCCGCGGCCCCGCCAGGTCGAAAATATTACAGAGAGCGACGAGGCGAACGCGATTAAAATGCAGGCGCTAAGCTTGCTCCATGAAGAGGCAATGAAATCCTTTGCCAGGGGCAGCAAAGCGGCGGCGGACTTTATCGAGGCCTATTCGAAGCGGGTCAACAAGAACTAGGAACACTGCAACAATCCCGCGCGAAAGAAACGAGAATGCCGGCAAAGATCATTGACGGAAAAGCAGTGGCCGCCAGCATTCGCGCGGAGTGCCGTGAACGCGTACAGCGCATTGTCGCCACCGGCGGAACGCCACCCGGCCTTGCGGTGATTGTCGTGGGCACCAACCCGGCCTCGCAGGTTTATGTCCGCAACAAGATCAAGGCCTGCGCCGACGTCGGTATTCGGTCCTTCCGGTACGACTATCCGGTCGACGTCAATCCGCAGTCCGTGATCGACAAGATCGAGGAGCTCAACCAGAGCAGCCAGGTCCACGGCATTCTTGTGCAGCTTCCGCTGCCGCCGACCTTCGATATTTCCCGAAATCCTGCACACGATCTCAGCAGAAAAAGATGTCGACGGATTCCATCTCTACAACGTAGGCGGACTTGTATCGGGGGGCACGGTATTTCCACCCTGCACGCCCTATGGCGTCTTGAAACTGCTTCAGCACGAAAAGATCGAGCTGGAAGGCAAGAATGTTGTGGTTGTCGGCGCCAGCAATATCGTCGGCAAGCCGATGGCGCTGATGCTGATGCAGCATGAGGCGACCGTCTGCATCTGCCATGCGAAGACCAAGGATCTCGCTCAGTTCACCATATTGGCCGACATTCTTGTTGTCGCTGCAGGGCAGCCCAACCTGATCCTGCCGCAGATGGTGCGAACGGGCGCGGTCGTCATCGACGTCGGCATCAACCGTCTTGCGGACGGCAGGCTTGTTGGGGACGTCGACTTCGACGGCGTGGCCGCCAAGGCATCGTTTATCACGCCGGTTCCAGGTGGCGTCGGTCCGATGACTGTTTCGATGCTGCTGGTCAACACCATCGGCTCATGCGAGCGCTGGCAACGGCAGGAAAACGTCATGCCGAACTGGAAACGCACGGCGAGCCCGGTAGCGTCCTGATTTAACGCACCGCAAACTCGCCGTAGGTTGGCGTGACACGGTAACCCAGCATGCCTTCCAGGCGCGCGCGAACAGCAGGCCAATCGTCATCGATGATCGAAAAGTAGACATTGTCACGGTTGCGGCCATCGCCATAAAGCATGTGCTTGCGAAAAACGCCTTCTTCCGTCGCGCCGAGCCGCGCTATTGCGGCCCGTGACTTCATATTTTCGACATCTGCCTTAAGCTCGATCCGGCGGTACCGCAAAACCTCGATTGCGTACCAAAGTTGCAAAAGTTTGGCTTCGGTATTGACGTGCGAACGCTGATGCACCGTTCCGATCCAAGTGACACCTATCTCTAACCGGCGATGCTCGGGCACAATATGATGGTAGCGCGTTGAGCCTACCGCCTTATGCGACGCGAGATCGATCGTGGCAAACGGAAGCGCCGTGCGGTTCTGATGAGCCAGCGCTGCGGAATCGATGAACGCCCGCATCGTGCCGGGTTGGTGATGCGCAGAAGGCAACCAGCGCCAAATCGCCGCATCGGCACCGGCCACCGCCAGATCGTCGAGATGGTTTAAGCCCAATGGCTCGAGTGCGACACGCGCCCCCGTGACCACCACCGGCGTAAAGCAATCCATGGGCTATCTTTTGCGGTTGGAAAGCACCGGCCTGACGCTCCTCATGTCCGGCCGGTTTCACAAATTAAGGCTCTCTATTGTTATAGAGCCACTCTCTATCGCATCCGCAGAGAATAATTGACTCAAGTCAAACCCCGCTTCACCCCACGAACTTATATTTGTGAGCAGCAACGCAAGGAAAGTCCCAATGCAGACGCTTCTGGAATGGATCAGCAGGGTCGCATCCGCGGTCGCGGCGCAGCGTCAATTGTCTCGTTACAATTGTGAGGGCTGTGACCTGCGTGACTGTTGCCATCTTCCGCCCGGCCGGCGGCAACTATGCGTCGAAATGCGCGCGATGCGGCCGCACTGGCGTTGAAAATTGCGTCTCCGGGCGGCCCGCTGACGAGACCACCAAGGTCCAACGACACGACACATCGCTGAAAAAGCTGGTGGGCCCGGGAGGACTCGAACCTCCAACCAGACCGTTATGAGCGGTCGGCTCTAACCAGTTGAGCTACGGGCCCTACGCAATCTTTCTATCAATGTGGGCAGGCGATACGCAACGCCGCCCTCTCCTGCAGGACGACCGTTTACGCTAGATTATCGATCCCATTTCACCGGAAGCCTATGACATGCATGTCTTCAGCCTCGAACGAGAGCAGCAGTGGGATGCCAAGCACCACGTCGAGAAAATCCTGGGCAAGGTCGCGGATGGCGACGTTACCGTAGCGTGCTGGGAGCCTGGCCAGATCAGCCCCTATCACTGTCATCCACAAGCCACCGAAATCTACTTCTGCTACTCCGGCGGCGGGACCATGCGGACCCCATCGGCAGCGATCGCTGTTTCACCAGGCGCGTTCGTAGTCCATCCGCCCGGCGAAGTTCACGAATACGAAAACGGACCTGATCGCACTTTACTATTCCGTGTGCGATACGGCGTCGACATGCGCGCCCACCACTACGACTGGCGCGGCAACAAAGACTGGCGGCAGTCGCCAGCCGATGCCGACTACTATCGGCACCACCCGGTCGGCTGATCACATCTTCAGCAGCCGCTTGGCATTGCCGCTCAGTATCTTGACCTTGTCCGAGTCGGAGATCGATACGTTTTTCATCCACTCAACGGCCGGCGGGTTCATCACGAACGGCCAGTCAACCGCGAACAGAATGTGATCCACGCCCATCTCAAGCATGCAGCAAATCAGCGCCGGATCGGAGAAGAAGCCGCTCGTCGTCACATAGAAGTTCTTGCAGAATATATCGCGAAAACTCATCGCCTTTTGGCCCGGCCGTTTAAGCGAGGAATCGATGCGCCAGACCAGGAAGGGCAACGTCTCCCCGAAATGACCGAGAATGATCTTTAGGTTGGGGTGTGCGTCGAAAACGCCGGATAAAACCAGACGGATTGCCTGTGTCGCCGTCTCCACCGTGTATCCCCAGGCCGGTCGTACAACTAGCGGGAAATCTTTGGCATAGTCCTGATAGTAAATTTCCGTCACCTTCGGATGCGGCAGAGACGGATGAAAATAAATCGGTACGTCGAGTTTTTCGGCGCGTTCATAGATCGGCCAGTATTTCTTGAGATCGAGGAATTCGCCATTTGACATGCCGTGCAGCATCGCGCCCTTGAAGCCGAGTTTGGTAACTGCACGCTCGAGTTCATCGGCTGCCGCCTTCGGATCCACAGTTGGAAGCGAAGCGAATGCGGCAAAACGTTTGGGATTGGCCGCGCACACCTTGGCAAGGCGGTCGTTCACCTCACTGGTCAGTTTCGCGGCGATATCCGCCCCGAGCTTCTGGGTGGACGGGGCGCCGTGCGACAAAACCTGAATATCAATGCCAGCCTCATCCATTTCCTTGAGGCGCAAGTTGCCGAGGTCGAAAAGCCGCTCGTCGGTCTCATTGCCGCGACCAGCTTCGGGGCCAGTGAAATGCTTGGACAGTTCCGGGTCCCAGTAGTGTTCCTCGATTGCGATGATCGGACAATTCGGCTTCTTCATCATGACGCGCTTCCTCAGCACATTTTTGGAACCGCTTCCTAGCAACCGCAACGGGGGCTGTCACGGCCCTCTGCGACCGGCATGTGGCGGGGTCCCGTGATAAAAAAGCCTCACACCGCCGGTTGTCGAACTAACGGTGTGCAAGCAGGGCTTTGGTATTGACGCCGACTCAGTTATGCACAGTTGATGCTGCCGATTCTCCGCATACTTCCAGTTGGCGGCGTAATTCTCGCCCTTGTGATCCTGGTTCTGGCACTTAGCCCGCCGGACGGATCGCGTTCGTCCGTGACCGCCGCAATCGCGCCGGCCCGGGGTGCGCTTGTCGACCGCGAACGGCATCCGGAAGTGCGACAGTTTCTTATTCTCGCCGCTCTCAAGCGCGCGAGCGAATTGAGTCGACTGCGCGATCTGCCGGATTCGCCAGTGCGCACCGACGATCCCCCGGAAGCGGCAAAAGTGGCGGGATTGCCCATTGACCGAAACGACTCCGAGCCGGAAGAAACCGGATCGGCGACCGAGACGCCAAGTGTCAGCATTCCAATCGAAATCGGTGAGCCGTCGTCGGCCGAGTTGCCCGTCAGCTCGCAAGTGGAAGCTCCGCTGGCGGTCAAAAAGCCTGAACCGGCGAAAGCATCAGGCGAAGCTCGGCGACGTGCGGCCCATCGGGCGCGCCATAGGATAGCGGCGAACACCGGACTATCGCGTCAACCTACGCTGTTCGATTATTTGTTTGGTGGACAACAATATCAGCCGACATACACGGGGCAGCAAAATCAACAACCTGCATATAGCCCGCCGCAGGCGGCATATAACCCGCCACAGGCGGCACAAACGCCCACGCCCTATGTGTACCCGGTTCCCCGAGCCGCCTACTAGCAGACCCCGACATTTTTCAAATCAAATTTTTGACGCTTGATCGCGGTGCCGCGATCAGTGGTAATCGAGCCGGCCGCTATAAAGGCTCGACGAAGACGCAACACTTTCACCACGGGCCATCGCGCCACGCAGCTTTTGTTCCGAGCCGAACTTAATGTTGGCCGCGGGCTCAGACGCAAATGCGTTGAACGCCTGATCGCTTCCAGGCATCGCGATTCCCTTGCGCTTGGCTGCGTAATAATACCCCGCAGCATAATAATGAACGGCCTGGCTACTATTGCCATTCGCGGCGTGATAGGCGCCGGCGAGGTATTTCACGGCGTACGTCATATTCGTATCGGCATCGAGTAAGCCAGCCGCGCTGCCCGAGTATCCCATGGATCGGGCCGTCGCGAGCTTGATCTGCATCAGTCCATAATTGCCCGAACTGACAACACGTGGATTGCCACCGCTCTCGCGCTTGATGACACGCCGCACCAGATCCTCCGGCAGATTATTCGCGGCGGCATGACGGGCGATCAGAGAATCGAGATTACCATTGGCATCGAGACTCGCGAGACGCTGCTTCTGCGCGAACGCCGGCGACGTTGCGGCGGCGAGCGCAACCAGAATCGTTGTGAAGCTGAGAGTGCGAATCATGGCGGCTCCGGTGTTGCAGGTTTGCGGGTTGAGGGGGAAGTGCGACTTGTCAGGTGAAACTCCGGCAACTTTGTGACCGCAACACCCGTAATCCCAACTGGTTCCATCACGATTTAATTCATAGGGTTCCAATGTACCGTCGGCCACGACTCATTTGCTTGCTGACGACATAGTTTGTCGTTCTACGCATACTGATTCGAATCAAAGTCGCGCCCGAGCCTGTCGGTTTAACCTCCATTGCGTTTTACGATTAACGTGAGGGGGCTACACCAATGCCGACAGAAACCGCACTCGTCGTTGCTGCAATCGTCGCGGCGTTTTCAGCTTTCGCCATTGGACTGGCATGGGCCAGTTTCTATACGCGAAATGTTCGGGCGCACGAGGTCAGCGAGTAGAAAAATCGCACCGTTCCCCGTCGCGGGAGGAGCAACACGTGTGTAGGATTTCCCTATATAGATTTTAGTATGGGGAAATTCTGCATGAACACGTCGCACTCTTTGGAAGAACGCCTGCGCGCTGTCGAGGACAAACTCGCCATCTACCATCTGATCGCGAGCCACCCGCCAGCCGCCGATACCGGCACCGACCGCTACTATCGCGATGCATTCGCGGCCGATGGCAAGGTCGACCTTGGCGGAGGTAAAGGTGCGGCAGGCAACGAAGCCATCGCAGCGATCGTGAAAACGCCGGAACACCAGGCGGCCATTGCCGGCGGGCTCTGCCATTTCGCCGGCCTGCCGCGGGTCGAGGTTGACGGCGACACCGCCGTAGCAACGTCCTACCTGCAAATCATCACACCGGACCGACAGGCCACGCCCCGCGAACTGTCCGGGCACGGCGCCTCAACGGGTTTTCGTATCCACCGCGTCGGCGCCAACCGGTGGGAGCTCAAGCGTGAGAAAGACGGGTGGAAAGTGACACGCCGCACGTTGCGCCCACTCGACGGCAACGACGAAGCGCGGGCCTTGCTGCGGCGCGCGGTTGCGCCCTAATTTGTCTTCACGGAACCAACAAATGACACGAGGGAGCATGACATGCCGAAGGCCTATTGGGTGGTGACCTATCGTTCGGTGAAGAATCCGGAGGCCTGGCAGGCCTATGCAAAGCTCGCAATGCCGGCAATCGAGTCGGCCGGCGGCCGTTTCCTGATCCGCAGCAAACCTGCAAAAACCTATGAAGCAGGAATGAACGAGCGGGTGGTGCTGGTCGAGTTCGACAGCCTGGACAAGGCCATCGCTTGCCACGACACACCTGGCTACAAGGAGGCACTCAAGGCGCTTGGCACGGGTAATGTCGAGCGCGACATGCGTGTGGTCGAAGGGGCGGCCTGACCGCCCTCACCACTCGGCAAACGGATATTTCTTGTGCGCGGCCGCGGCGTCGCGTTGCGCGTCCGCAAATACATCAATCAGCATCGTGACGAATGAAATCACGCGCGTAAAACCGTATACCGATGGCAACACCGGCGCGCGGATTGGAAGCGTAGTCATCTCTCTTGAGCTCCTTGCAGTTCAGAAGTTGGATGGCGTCGACAGGAACCGGCGCTCGATTTCGCGCTCGGCCTCGTCGGTGAATTTTCCATTGTTAAGATAACGCGCGATCTCACGATCGGCCTGACGCTGACGCGACAGCATCATGGCATCGATGAACCAACGGAAAAATCCGGGGCGGGCGCGTGCGGGAGTTTCGGCAATGTAGTCGCGCGAGGCGACAGTAGAGTGGGCGTAAGCCATGGGTCATCTCCCTCGGTTGGGCTTGACGACTCCACAGGCGTTTCCCGTTTCTTCTTATTGTTGGTGCCTACATAGGCGCAGTTGCTCGATACCACCATACGTCATGCGACATGGGCTCCATGCGCGTGACTCATGCAAAGTGTCGCTCTCATGTCGCAATTGCATGCAACTGATTCTGAATTCGGCATGTATTGCCTGCGCACGCAGCAATTCGGCAACCGCATCGAAAGCACGCCACATCTCCGCCGCAAAACCGCAAGCTTTCGTTAACGAATGACGCTCACCGCAACAGCATTTCGAGGCTCTTATCCTTACTGCGCCAAGGGCAATTGACGCCGATTGCAATAAAGGCGGCGGAACCCTATATACAGGTGCATTCGAGATTGAGCCTGCCCTTGCAGTTTCGGCCTAACAGCCTTTTCCCAGGAACACGCAAAATCCGGATATGAGGCCCATGCGAATGGTTTGCATGGGGCATAAACGCCTTTGCGCGTTTTTTTAAGGAGGCCACTATGGCCACAGGTACCGTTAAGTTCTTCAACGCCCAAAAGGGCTTCGGCTTTATCGTGCAGGACGGCGGCGGCCCCGATGTGTTCGTTCACATCTCGGCAGTCGAACGCGCTGGCATGCATAATCTCAACGAAGGCCAGAAGCTTTCGTTCGACGTGCAGGCCGATCCGCGCAGCGGCAAGTCCGCTGCCGCGAACCTGCAAGCCGTCTAAGTTTTCTTTTGACGACGACGCCAGCGCGCAAGCGCTGGCGTTTCCTTTTGTGCTAGGACAGCGCGCATGCCGAAAAAACCGGGCACCAATCCCAAGGGCGAATTCGTGTTCTTCGACGTCGTCTATGAAGACGGCTCGCAGCGCTCCAACCGGCGCGTGCCGGCGGAGCTTCTAAGCGGCCTGGAAAAGGACGAGCCCGCGCGCGGTTACATCATTGAGCAGGATCGCGAAATCGCCGAAAAGTCCGGCCGCGCGCCGCTGGCAATCAAGAGCATTATGCGCACGGGCGCGAAGAAGAAGTAGCAGGCCGCGCGAAAGAAACCGCGACCCCCACCCTGTTATTTGGGGCGTTGGAACCCCATATATCGATATATAATGACAATGTTTCAAAGCATTCGCATCGGCGAATGATCGGGAGAGTAGCGTGCAAAAATTCGATTACAATGCACCGGCCGAGTTATATCCCGGGCGCAATCGCAAAAGCACCAGGAAGGTCGGTTATCGCCGCTTCGAAACCGCAGCCGATGCCATTCGTTTTGCGGTCGAGGAGCTTCCTGAGCCCTTGCTGCTCGGGGCATGCATCGAGATTGAAGAGCGGCGTCTCAACCACCAGGACATTCAGTCGCTCTACGCGAGCGAGCAATACCCGCTCAAGAAACTGGTGAACTGAAGAAGTCATCTGCCGCCCACCGCCACGTCTGACGGTTGTTACAAGTGCCACATGCAAAAACTCTGGCACGCGATCAAAAACTTTATTTCCGTTTCATGGCTTGTCGCCGCACCTTTGGTCATCGTAATTGCGATTGTCTGCCTTGGCCTGATTTGGTGGCTGATTTCCCAGATTGTGGGCCTTTTGTTTGGCTCCGAGGCAGCTGACGTTTTCTTCTACGACATTGCCACGATGCTGGGCATGCTTTTTTGGCTCGCCATCATTGGCGTGCCAATTTATGCAGTCGTCTCCTACGTCAAGTCGAGACGAAAACAATCACAATGAATAATGACGGCCCCAGCTGAAGCGGACTCACGCTGCGCCGCATTCAGCGCGCATAGGCCTGGTCGTAGACGAACAGGTAAACGCCATGCGCCACGAAATAGGCCGCGATACACGTGATGATCCGGTTGGCCCAGGAACGGAATTGGTGATCGCTCATCGCCTCCAGGACCTTGGTTGCCAACGTGGTGCCAACCATTGAGAAGAAAATGGCGAGCACAGCAACAACAGGATCGAGCGTAGCGGCTTGGTCGATGACGGTGCCGAAGTAAATCAGTTTTGCGGCATGGCCGAAAATCTGGCACACCGCCTTGGTCGCAACAATTTCACGCCGGTCGAGTTTCCCGCCCAGAAAGAACGTGTCGACCAACGGGCCGGCTACTCCGGTCAGCAGTATCAGCATCATGCAAGCAGCGCCGTAGAGCGTGCCCTGCCCGAAACTTTCGGGATTTGGCCGATAGTTCTCGGGCGCCAGCCGTACCATGAATGGCGTCAAGCCGAGCAGCAGCAATGCGATTTGCTTGCTTGGCACATAGCGCGTGAACGACCATAACAGCAGGGCAATCGCGCAACCGAGCATGTATGCAGCGGCCGCACTCCAGCGCACGTGCCGCCACCACAACAGGCCACGCCAGCCGTTCGACGCCATTTGGGTGACGCCGTGCAGCATCATTGCGTCCGGCAAGGGCATGATCGCGAGCAGAATGCCAATCAGGATCAACCCACCCGCCATGCCGAAGATGCCGGACAAGAACGACGTGCCAATCATGGCCGTACAGAGGACGGCGATCAGGAGTGGACTCATTGGGTGGTCAAGCTCTCAGCGGACGCAGAACCAGCGAAACCGAGATAGCGCGGCACTTGCGCGCGATAGCGTCTGTAATCGTCGCCGAATTTTCGCTCGAGGTATTCTTCCTCGCGTCTGACAACGCCGAAATGCAGCGTCAGCCAGCTTGGAATCATCAGGACTGGCAACCAGTCGAGGGCGAAGATGATGGCGATGCCAATCATCACGGGCGCGCCGCCGGTGTACATCGGGTTGCGCGTCCATCGGTAGATTCCACCGGTGATCAAGGCCGTGGCGGGCCGCGATGGCAGCACATTAGTGCCACGGCGCCGGAGCGTGACCGCGCCGGCAATTGTGGGAAGCACACCGAGGAGCAGAAGCAGGGCCCCTGCCGCCAACCGGCAGGCCGCATCGATGTGCGCCAACAGGCCGAGCGGCACCAGCCATTGCAGCCCGACGGCCAGGGATACCGTTGCGAGGATGATGATGGGAGGAAAGACGATCACGTTCGGGGCGTCGCGTGTGCTCATGAATGCGTCCTTTCCAGAGCCCAAATTTCCTTTGGTGTGACTGCGTTGACGGCCCGCGGCAACATGAGTTATCGCAGCCTCAGGCCAAGGTTTCCTGAGGGTCGTCAATGCGCAAGCTGCCATTCCTCAACGGCATCCGCGCGTTCGAAGCGGCGGCGCGGGCCAGGGGCTTTGCGAAAGCCGCCGACGAACTCCACGTGACGCCGGCGGCGATCAGCCGGATGGTGCAGTTGCTTGAGCAGCGTCTCGGCGTGGCGCTGTTCGAACGGAAGCCAAACCGGCTTGCGCTCACCGCCGCCGGTATCGCTTATCAGGCGGGTCTGACACAGATCTTTGATCAGCTGGCCAACCTGACCAATCAGGTCACCGCGATGGCCGGCTCGCGCGTACTGACGATCGGCGTCGGGCCGACGTTCGCCACGCGTTGGTTAATCCCGCGGCTCGCCGACTTTCAGAAAAAGGAACCGGACCTGGAAGTTCGCTTCGTCACCGGCGGCGCAACCGTGCCGTACAACGAGGAATGGACCTGCGGCATTCGCCTCGGTCGTGGCGATTGGCCGGATTTTGCGGCTGACCGATTGTTCGCGGCGGATCTCATGCCGGTGTGCTCACCATCAACGGCAAGGCGTCTCAAAAGCCCGAACGACTTGCGCAACACCACATTGCTGCGCGTCGCGCACGCGGCCGAGGACTGGCCGCGATGGCTGAAGGCGGCAGAAATTTCAAAAGTGCGGCCCAAGGGTCCAGAGTTCGAATATTATGGTCTGGCGCAGCAGGCGGCGGCCGATGGTGTTGGCGTCGCGATGGGCATTACACCTTATGTCGATGACGATTTGAAAGCAGGCAGGCTGGTCGCGCCGTTCGCCAAGTCGGTATCAAAGGGCGAGCATTGGTATCTGATATACCGCATCGGCCGCAAAGATGAGGCGGCGTTCAAGGCATTTCGTAGTTGGATCATGCGCGTCGCCAAAGCGTGATTGTTACTGCGCTCGCGATCAGTGGCTGGATCGCGGGCCTTCACCCTTACCCGTCAATGCTTCCATAAACGCGACCAGGTCGAGCCGTTCCTGTTCGGTCAGCTGGATCGGGACCAGCATCGGAGAGCGGCTTGGACGATCGATCCCGCCTTTTTCATAGTGACGCACCACGTCGGCCAGTGTCGCAATCGAGGCGTTGTGCATATAGGGTGCGCGCAGTGCCACCGAGCGCAGCGTTGGCGTTTTGAAAGCAAAGTTCAGCGCCGGATCTTTGGTCTCTTTCCCGCGTCCTTGATCAGTCGTTGTTGTGCCGATGTCGTGAAATTGATCGTCGGTAAATCGCCAACCGTTGTGGCATGCGCTGCAGCCCGCCTTGCCGGCAAACAACATGAAGCCGCGCTTGGCAGAGTCCGGGATCGCTTTCTCGTCGCCCATGATCCATCGGTCGAACGGTGCAATCCCAGGCTCCAGCGTGCGTTCGAAAGCTGCCAGCGCCAGTGCAATCGTATCGACATCGATTGGGCGCCCGGGCAAGGCCGCTTTGAATTTTGCGGCGTAGTCGGGCGTAGACCTGACACGCTCTTCTATGACTTCGACCTTCACCGGCGTATCGGTTTCGCGCATCGACATGGAGCCCGTGGCCATCGACGCTTTCGCCTGCGCCTCGAGGGTCGCGCTACGGCCGTCCCAGCCGACAAGGGCTTTCCCAGCATGCCCCAGGCCGATCAGTGGCTGCGATTTGCGCGAGGTGCCCTTGCCGGAATCGTTACGCGGATGCGCATCGATCACTACATAGCCCAGCTCCGGGAAATGGCAGCTGGCACACGACGTCTTGCCTGATGCGGATATGCGCGTGTCGAAGAAAAGCGCTTGGCCGAGATCGACCAGAGCCTGATTTTCAACGGGACTTGGGGCGGGACGTTGATAGTCGCGTTTGGTTGCGTCGAGTGCGCCGGTACCTTGCGCCAGCATTGGTCCGGCCTGAACCAGGACGAGCGCGCTTGTCGCCACAAGCACACTCGCTGTCGCGAAAATTCTTGCGATCATAATGTAGCCACTCTGTTTGATTGGTCAGGGAATTCCGCCTGCGCGTCTAGCCAGCACTGGCACCTGAAATCTTGGTCTAAAACGTCATTTAATTGGTCTAAAACGACAAAACCGCCGATGGCGGCGTCGTGATCATCAGCAATTTGTGGTGGCTCCAGCGTCTGCTTTTTTGTGCGAAGCAGACGCGGCTGCGCGGCGTAGCCCTCGCGGGACACGCCGGGGGGTGTCGTTGATCTCTACCTTGGAGCTAGAGTGGGCCTGCAGGAAACGGCGGGGCCTGCCCCGCGACGGTTGCCTTCACTGCGCGCTGATGCCGGCGTCCTTGATAATCGGCCACCATTTGTCGATCTCGGCCTGCTGAAATTTGGCCAGCCCCTCGGGCGTCTGGTACTCGCGCGGAGCGACATCCAATCCAAGCTCGGTGAAACGCGCCTTCACCGCCGGGTCGGCGAGTGCTTCAACCATCGCTGCGTTGAGTTTTGCGACGATATCCTTCGGCGTGCCCTTGGGTGCCCAAAAGCCAAACCAGCCTGACATGTAAAGGCCGGGCACGCCGGTTTCGTCCGATGTCGGAATATCCGGCATCGACGCCGAACGCTGCGGAGACAAATTGGCGATCGCCTTGATCTTTCCGCCCCGGATCTGCGGCAGCGCGACCGCGCCCTGGACTATCAGCAGGTCGACCTGGCCGGACACCAGATCGGTCATGGCAGGCCCGGCGCCGCGATAGGGAATGAACTGGACTTTCTGGCTGGTCAGCTTCTCAAAGAGAACGCCGGTCACATTCGCCGCTGCATTCTGGTTGACGAAATTGATCTTGCCGGGATTGGCCTTCATCCAGGCGACCAGATCCTTCAAATTGTCGGCCGGAAGATTTTTCTTGGCAACCATGAGCTGCGGATTAATCGAGACAAGGCCGATCGGCTCGAAATCCTTCTGCAAGTCGTAATCCAGCTTGTAGATGATGCTGCCGACATGCGTGTCCCACTGGCCAATGTCGATCGTGTAACCATCCGGTGCTGCACGCGCGACGCGGCCGACCGCAATGCTTCCGCCGGCGCCGCCGATGTTTTCGATGATGACGGCCTGGCCGAGCGGCGCCCGCATGCGTTCCGCCATGATCCGCGCGGCAACGTCGGTCGAACCACCCGGCGGGAATGGAACCACGAGCGTGATCTGCCGGGACGGGTACGTTTGCGCATGGACACACGCGATGCCGGCAAAAGCCGTCAACGCCAGTGCAACAACAATTCTTTTCATGGTTCTCCCCCCGTTTTGTGCACCACCGGTTAGTCCAGCACCCTCACCCACTTGCGCGCGCCTTCGCCGCGTTCTCGATCAACGTCTTGCCAAGCGACCAGATCGCGCCCGGGACACGATGCGCATCCGAAATGACCGCCTCAAACGCCTTTTCAATCCAGTCGCAATCGGAATCCGTGATGACAAAGGGTGGCAGCAGCTTGATCGTGTGATTGCCGTGGCCAGCCACCTGCGTCAGAATCCTGTGGTCCTTCAGCAGCGGAATCACGATCAGCTGGCAGAAGAGTCCGCTGTTCGCAGTCTCGAGCAGATTCCAGGATGCCTTGAGGGTCAACGAGCGCGGCGAACCGAATTCAATGCCGACCATCAGGCCCTTGCCGCGCGCCGACTTGACCAGCTCGTGCCGCCCGATCATCCCGGTGAACGTCTTGAGCAGCCGCGCGCCGATCCGTTCCGCGTTCTGCATCAGCTTTTCGGATTCGAGCACCTCGAGGGTGGCGAGACCGGCGGCCATCGCCAAGTCGTTCTTTGCGAATGTCGAGCCGTGCACAACGGCGCGGTCCATCCGGTCGAAGACTTTGTCGAAAATCCATTTACGCGTCAGCACCGCGCCAACCGGCACGTGGCCGCCGGACAGCGACTTGGACAACAGCACAATGTCCGCTTCGATATCCCAATGCTCGCACGCGAGGAAGCGTCCCGTCCGTCCCAGCCCGGTCTGGATTTCATCGGCAATGAATAAAGTGCCATGCTTGCGGCAGAGATCGAGAGCGGAACGTAAGTAACCATCCTCAGGCATGGTGACACCCTTGCCCTGGATCGGCTCCACGATGAAGGCCGCGATCGTTTTCGCCGATAGCGCCCGCTCCAGCGCGGCGAGATCGTTGAACGGCACTTCCACGCAGCCGGGCACCAGCGAGCCGAAGCCCTTGCGGAAGATCTCATCGCCATTGAGCGACAGCGCGCCATAGGTCAGCCCGTGATAGGCGTGGCCGCAGTAGACGATGCCGTCGCGGCCGGTGGCTGCGCGGGCAAATTTGATCGACGCCTCGACCGATTCCGCTCCGGAATTGGCGAAAAACACCTTTTCGAGATGCGGCACGTAACGCAGCAGGCGCTCCGCCAGTACACCGGCCAGCGCCGATACGTCCATCTGGACGAGGTTGGGAAAGTCGCTGTCGAGCACCTGCTTCAGCGCGTCACGGACAACCGGATGATTGCGGCCAAGCGCGAACACACCCCAGCCGCTCAGCAGGTCGAGATACTGCCGATTATCGCGGTCATAGAGATATTGCCCCTGCCCACGCCGGTAAGCCTGATCGAAACCAATCGTCCTGAGCACGCGGACCATCTGCTCATTCAGATAGCGGGTATGCAGGGCGTAGCGTTCCGCCTCCCGTTCGGCGAAGAGGCGTTGGACGTCGAGGCTCATTCCTGTCTCCAGATACCGCTGTGCGACAGCGATTTTATGCAGCGATCGGGGCAAGCGTACTGCCGCAAAGTGGGCATGTCATGCCGGGCGCGACGGGAAGTCGGTTCCCTATCAGGATTCTGTGCAATGTGGCACAGGGTAACGTGCCGATGGCATTGACCCTTTCGGCGCTGTGGGGAAGATTGGCGGTCTGGAAGGGGGACGGATGCCGAGGCACGCCGGGGTCGTTGCCGTAACCTGTTTAGCGCTGGAGGCCCGCATTGCGCGTGGCCCAGGCGTATCCGTGCTTTGTAACCACAGCCTGGAGCTCGCCAACGGCCTGCGCGCGGCGATTGCGCGCGGCGTATCGGGCATTATCAGTTTTGGCATTGCCGGGGGTCTCGCACCTAACCTGGCCCCGGGCGACTGGGTTGTTGCTTCCGGCGTCCGCAGCGGCGACGACCTGATTGCCACCGACCGCCCCTGGACCCAAAGGCTGCTCGACGTCCTGCCGGGTGCCGTTCACGCCGAGGTCACCGGTGCGGATGCTGTCATCGTGACGGCCGTCGAAAAGCGCGATCTCCATCAGGAGACGGGCGCCGCTGCAGTCGACATGGAATCCCACATCGCGGCGAAGATCGCAGCCGAGTATCACATTCCCTTCGTCGCCTGCCGCGTCGTCATCGATCCGGCCCACCGGACGCTGCCACCGGCGGCAACCTTGGGCCTGCGTCTCGACGGCACACCGGACGTTTCCGCCGTGTTGCGATCGCTCCGGCAAAAGCCCGGCCAGTTTCCTGATCTCGTTCGCATTGCCAGCGATGCCTATATTGCCCGGCGCGCTCTAAGATTGGGGCGCCAGCAGCTCGGCGTCGGTATGGGCTTTCCCTACTACAACGATTTCTCGTCCGACCTCGCCGTCGCGTGACAGCGGGCACGCCTGCCCGGCCGAGGTGTATCAATGGACCAGCGGACTGACAGCGCCGGCTCGATTTCGTCCGCGGATTCGCACGCAACAATCAGGATTGCCACACGCGATGAGATCGCCGCCGCGCCGCATTGGCGCACGGCATTTTCCGCCGAGCGCAAGGACCACCGTTACTACGAGCTCATTGAAGACACCCTGACGGGTGAATTCCACTACGGTTACCTCGCCATCGAAATCGACGGTGCCATCCGCGCGGTCCAGCCTTACATTGTTGTCGACCAGGATCTCCTCGCCGGTACCGGCGGCTTCGCGCAAGGACTGGTCGGCGGTATTCGCCGCCTGTGGCCTCGTCTCCTGCGCGCACGCACGCTGATGGTGGGGTGCGCAGCCGGCGAAGGACATCTCGACGGCGGCGAAGTATCCGAAGGCGCGATTGCCCGCTTGCTTGGGCAGTCGCTGGTGACACTGGCGCGCCAGCTCTCCTGCGCGCTGGTCGTGCTCAAGGAATTTCCCACCCGCTACCGCGCCTCGCTGGAATCCTTGCTCGACGACGGCTTCACACGCGTGCCCAGCATGCCGATGACCACCCTCAGTATCGAATACAAGGATTTCGACGACTATCTCTCGCGCAATCTCAGCCCGGCGACGCGCGGAAAAATCCGGCGCAAATTACGCGTGGCCGAACGCGCGCAGCCGCCGATCACGATGACCGTCGAAACCGACGCGACTGCCATCGTCGATGACATATACCCGCTTTACGAAAAAGTGTTCCAGCGCTCGCCGATGCAATTTGAAAAACTGACCAAAGAATTCATGAGCGAAATTGGAAAGCGGATGCCCGACAAGGTCCGTTTTTTTGTCTGGCGTCAGGACACGCGCATCATCGCCTTCGGTCTGTGCACCATTCAGGCCGACAATATCTGCCATGAATATGTCGGCTTCGATTATTCCGTCGCTTTCGACCTCAATCTCTACTATCGCGTCTTCCATGACATCATCGAATGGGCGATCGCGAACGGCTACAAACGTTTTTACAGCGGCAGCCTCAACTACGATCCGAAATGGCATCTGCGCCAGTCGCTTTACCCGGTCGATCTCTACGTGCGCCACACGTCCGGCATCGTCAACGCCGGATTGAAACGGGTGCTTCCTCTGATGGAGCCGACGCGGTCCGATCCGATCCTTCCGCAGTTCCACAACTACAATGAACTGTGGGGATGATGCGGCGGACGCGCGATACCACCGCGTGCGGCACAATCCAAACCAGTTGTTAAGCTTGCGGGCATCCGCCCTGCTGATACCGGGCGCGATACATAATGATTGCTTAACCGTGCGTCGCGCAGCGCGGGTATACCGGCTGATCCGGACCGCACTCACCGGCTTTGCACCGGGCCCATACACGAATCGTCATGGTTTTCCGTGTACAGACTGTACATCCCAGTCTGCGTGCCGGCCTACGAATGCAACCGCAATCAGCAAACAAAAAACTATCACCCAGTCGCTTTCGCAACCTGATTCTGGGTACGGCGCTGACCGTTGCCGCCATCGTTGCCGCCAACACAATCGTGCTGACGGAATTGCGCCGGGATACACTGGAAGACGTCCAGAGCGATCTGTTGCGGCAAAGCCTGACCTTGTCGGAACTGGTCGAGCGCACCATCCAATCCGTTGATCTTGTTCTGGCCAGCGTCGTCGACAAAATCCGCGTCGAAGTATCGGCGGACGACGATGTGGAAAGACTGTCCGACAAGCGGTTTCAGCTTTTCCTCAGCGAAAAAATATCGGGCTTGCCGCAAATCGACAGGCTTGGGGTCCTGGATGCCAGGGGAATCCGGATCAACCACTCCCGTGACTGGCCGAGCGACCATGCCGATCTCTCGCAGCGCGAATATTTCAAGGCCATCAAAAATGACCCGGGCGCCACATCTTTCGTGAGCGAACCGATGCAAGGCGCCGGTGGCGACACATGGACCTTCGTGCTCGCGCGCCCCGTCTTTACATCCAACGGAAAATTCCTTGGTGCCGTCACCAGTTCCGCGCGCCTGAATTATTTCGAGGATCTGTTTCGTACGACCGCGCTCGGCGACGGTTACGCTGCAACGCTGATGCGAAATGACGGCATGCTGCTCGCGCGCTATCCGAGGGCGGGCGCGATCGGCACCGTGCAGCAGGTTTCGAGTCCTGAAGAAGTTCAAAAATCTCAAGATCCGCCATTTCCCGCTCGATAAGCCCGGTCGACAACCAGGCGCGCATCGCCGCCGCGTATCAGGTGGGCAACTTTCCGCTCGTCGTCGTTGTGACGCAAAGCGAAGACGCGGCCTTTGCCGCCTGGCGCGCGATGGCTGCGATGATGAGCGGCATCACAGCGGCCATGGTGCTCCTCGTCGGCGTTGCCGCCTACCTGATCGCCCGGTCCTGGAAACAACAGGACCGCCTCAATGCGGCGCAGGCCCAGATCATTGAATCGGATAAAAGCCGCGCGCTCGCCGAAGCCGAACTGAAACGGCAGCAGGATCTGGCATCGCAGAACGTGCGATTCAATGCCGCCGTGGAAAACATGTCGCAAGGCCTGTCGATGTATGACGCCGCGCAGCGTTTGATCATCTGCAACAGGCAATACGCCGAAATATATCGTCTGACCGAAGAACAGACGAAGCCCGGCACGACTTTGCGCGAGATTCTCGCTTATCGGGTCGCGCAGGGCAGCGGTCGCGAAGATTATGCGAAGAGCCTCGATGAGTGGGCCGACGAAATCGTGGCGAACAAGCGCCACCAGGGCGTGAGCAAGCTCGCGGACGGACGCTTTGTCTCCGTCATTCACCGGCCCATGGTCGACGGCGGGTGGATATCGACCCACGAAGACATTACCGAGCAGCGCCTCGCGGCGCAGGAACTGGATGAAACCAAGCGTTTTCTCGATTCGATCATCGAGAACATTCCGGTTGCCGTCGTCGTCAAGGACGCCACGACCTTCAAATTCGCTCTGGTGAACCGGCAATTCGAGGCCATGGTCGGCTTGCCGCATGCCGCACTGATCGGCAAGCAGGCGCGGGACATTTACAGCGCGCATGACGCCGCAGTTTTTGACCAGGCGGACCGCCAGGCTGTCGAGCTCAACAGCGGCGTGACTTCAGCCGAATATGAAGTGGAAATACCACAGCGTGGCACGCGTGTCCTGGCGACCAGCCGCATCGTCATCCGTGACAAGCATGACGAGCCGAAATACCTCGCGCTGGTCATCGAAGACATCACCGAACGAAAACGATCAGAGCAGCGCATTGCCTTCATGGCGCACCACGACGCCCTCACCGGCCTCGCCAACCGCGCCGCGGCGGTCGAAAAAATCGAGGACGCAGGCGCGCGTCAGCGCCGATGGGGCGAGCAATTCACGGTGCTCTTGCTCGACCTCGACCGCTTCAAATACGTCAACGATACCCTCGGCCACCCGGCCGGCGACGCGCTGCTGCGCGAAACCGCCGCGCGTCTCAAAGGCACCCTGCGGGAAACCGACGTCCTCGCGCGGCTCGGCGGCGACGAATTTGCCATTATCCAGATCGGCGAAGGCAACCAGCGCGAAGCCGCCGTCAAGCTTGCAAATCGCGTGATCGACCTCATTGCGCAGCCTTTCAATATCGAAGGCAACGAAGTCAACATCGCGACCAGCATCGGGATCGCGCTGGCGCCCGAACATGCGGCCCGGCCCGATAGTCTGCTGAAAATGGCGGACATGGCGCTCTACCGCGCAAAATCCTCAGGGCGAAACTGTTTCTGTTTCTTCGATCCGGAGATGAGCGCGGCCGCCAGCGTGCGCCACGAGCTCGAGACGGAATTGCGCCGTGCCATCCAGCAGGACCAGTTCGAGCTCTATTATCAGCCGATCATCGACTCCAAGACGCGGAAGATCTGCGGCGCCGAAGCCTTGGTGCGCTGGAACAACCCCACCAAGGGCATGATTTCACCCGATAAGTTCATTCCGCTGGCCGAGGAATCCGGGTTGATTACGCAGATCGGGGAATGGGTCCTGCAAACCGCCTGCGCGGAGGCTGTCAAATGGCCCTCCCATGTCCGCGTCTCGGTCAACCTGTCGCCGGTGCAGCTGCGCAAGCGCGACCTGGTCGACGTCGTCATCTGTGCACTGGCACAGTCCGGGCTGCCGCCGGAACGCCTTGAGCTTGAAGTCACCGAAACCGCCCTTATCGAATCTGCGACCGACAGCCTGACCGTCCTCCGCCAGCTCAAAAATCTGGGCGTGTCGATTGCGCTCGACGATTTCGGAACCGGCTACTCCTCGCTCAGCCACCTGACGATGTTCCCCTTCGACAAGATCAAGATCGACAAATCATTCACGCAGAATCTGACCAAGCGCGCCGATTGCGCGATCATCATCTCGGCGACGCTGACCCTGGCACGGGGGCTCGACATCAGCACCACAGCCGAGGGCGTTGAAACCGCCGACCAGTTCCGCCTTCTGCGGATGGCGGGCGTCACATCGGTGCAGGGCTATCTGTTCTACAAACCGATGGCCGCATCGCAGATCGATTTCAACGGCGTTTGCAGCGATCCGGAAATCACGCACGCGGCCTAGAGTTGCGCGGCCGACCGATCTAGAAGCACAGATTGGTGACGAATTTTCCGTTCTTGTCCTTGATGACGTAAGGACATTCCGCCCGTTTGAGCGCGGCCTTGGCATCTTCGTTGCCGAGCGCGGCGGCCTTTTCGAAATAGGTCTTGGCGGCGGCGCTATCCTGCGGTCCACCGCGCCCGCTTTTTGAAAATTCGCCCATCCGCTCGAGGGCGGCCGGATGGCCTTGCTCGGCTGCCTTTTCAAACAGCGCCCGCGCACCCACATCGTCTTTCGGGCCGCCGGCACCTTCGGCCAGCATCAATCCGAGCTGATATTGCGCTTCTGCCGAATTCGTTTCCGCGGCTTTCGCCAGCAAGGCACGCGCCTTGACGGGATCTGACGGCGCGCCGCCGCCAAGGGCGGCGAGATTGCTGACGCCGCGTGCGTTGCCGGCTTCCGCGGCGCGCTCAAACAATTTGCGCGCCTGCGCTTCATCCTTTGCAACGCCCGCACCCGTTCCGAGCAGCACGCCGAGCTCGACCATCGCAGACGTGCTGCCTTTGTCAGCAGCCTTGCGATAGGCGGCAAGCGCTTCGGGCATCTGCCGGTTGGCCGCATAGGCGCGGCCAAGCTCGTAGAGTGCCCGGCGCGACGATGCTGACGCGACTTTGCAGAATTTGATGGCGGTCGCGATATCGGAGGACGCAATCGCCGCTGTGCCTTTGACGTCAGCCGGCTTGTCGGGATCGGCCGGATCGGCGGCGATGCGGTCACACAGCACCAGATCGGCCGATTGGGCAAAAATGGACGACGGCAGGGCGGCGATAGCGATCGCCAACAGGGCGATGCCGACGACGCAACACGCGCCAGATCGTTTCAACATGGTCACTCGCGCACAAACTTCATCCGGCCCGGCGAGCTTAAAGCCGCCAGCTTGCGCCAGCAAGGGTGCATCAGCCGCGCACCAGGCGCGCGCAACCCATGTACATGATCTGCTTGCCCGGAAGCGGGCCGAAGACAATGTCGAGGCGGCGGTTGACGCCGCGCGGCCCGAGGCCCTTGAACGTCCGGTCGCCAAATCCGCGCGCGGCGAGCTTTTGATCAAGCTCCGCGAGCGCGATGAATCCCGCGGGATCGTGCGTACCACGCGGCAGCAGCCGCAGAATACGCTCGCCGCAGAACACGATCACGAAGCGGGCGAGCGCCGTGCGATTGATCGTATCGAAGAGAAAGACGCCGCCCGGCCGCAACACCCGGCGGACTTCGTCGAGGACCTGGTCGAGGCTGCGCACATGCTCAAGAACATCGACGCAAACCACACGATCAACGCTGGCATCCGGCAATGGCAGATCTTCGCCCGAAGCCACGAGATAGCGGATTGGCAATCCGCTGCTGGCCGCATGACGCTTGGCAATGCCAATGGCCCCGGCTGACACATCGACGCCGATAACTTTCGCCCCGCGCGTAGCCAGCGCTTCGGACATGAAACCGCCGCCGCAACCGAGGTCGAGAACTGTCTGGCTGTCCCATGACGTCAGCCGGTCAAAGAAGGCGAAGCGCGCCGGCACCAGATTTTGCAGCGCGCGCAGCCAGCGCTGCGATCCATCCCACCAATGCTCGGCATCTCTGTCGTAAAGCGACGGATCGCCTCGAACGGGTAACGGATTCGCCGGCCTTGGAAACGGAAACCAGTACGGATGACGGGCGCGATAGGCTTCGAATTCGCGGCCGAACAGGCGCATGAAGCGCGCTTCCTTCAGCAGTGGCCCGGTCAGGCAGTAGGCCGACAGCACGATTGCCAACACGAACTGATCCGGCGTCCAGACCGGCACCGTCCACAGCGTGATCGCGAACGACACGTAGATCGGCTGGCGGCAGACGCGAAAGAGCCCGCGCGTCGGCATCGGCGGATAAGCAGGCCTGGTGTTGCGATAGACGGCCCACCAGCCCAGCGCGCCGGTCTGGAGCGTGATGCCGGCGTCGAACATGGACTTGAGCAGCAGCGACCATCCGGCTGTGTAGAGCGCAATCATCACCGCCAGCATCCAGCCTTCGGCCTGCCACCAGATGATTCCGCTCGGCGACCAGAACCCGAACAGCAAAAAAATCTGCAATGAGGCGACAATCACATAACTCGTGGTCGACAGATCGCTGCCGAGCCCGGCCGGCGCCAAAGCGCGCAACACCGCGCGCCCGCGGCCGCTCAGCAGGAACGAATGCGCGAGCGGGAATTGCAACAAAAGCAGGCCGTTTCCGATCCAGCGCCAGGGCGCCGGCAAGTCACCCCACGAACGGCTCAGCCCAAATGCCATTTCGTAGATCATCACCGAGACGGCGAACGCAAACAGGCCGTGACACAACAGGCCATAGGCCAGCGCCAGAAACCTGCGCTTGATACCCGTGCTGGCAGATTCCGTCGACGACATTGACCGCGAGTTCCGGACTGCTCGCGGCTCGATTGGACTTCCCGGCCGGCGCCGTCAACTCATTAACGCGCGGCGGTGATCACAAACGCGCGAATGCGGCCGTCGACTGCACCTTTACCGTAATTCCGCGCCATCGCCTCGGTGGCACGATCGGTCGCTTCTTCAAGGCGTGAGGCACCGCGCGCCTCGATTTCAGTCCGCCACGGTGTTCCCTGGCAATAAGCCACCGCGGGATCGCGCGGTGACGCTGCCTTGCTGCGGGCGTCCACCGCATCGATTGTGACGTCGGAAAATCCGGCCTCGGCAAGCTCGGCACGAATCCGCTTGCCGTCATGATAGCCATGCGGTGTGCGCTCCATGAAACGCGGGGGATCGTCCGGAAACATGGCTGCCAGCTCATGTGCGATCGTATTGGCGAAGTCGTTTTCGGAAATCTTGTCCCAGACGTTGAACAACAGACGGCCGCCAGGTTTGAGGACCCGGCGCGCTTCCTTGTAACCCTGGACCTTGTCGGGAAAGAACATCGCGCCGAACTCGCAGGCCACGACATCGAAGCTTTGATCGTCAAACGGCAATGCGAGGGCGTCGGCCTGCTTCCAGCTGATCCTTTTGTCGTCCGGTTGTCGGGACATGGCGTAATCGAGCATGGGCTGGTTGAGATCGGTCGCCGTGATATGCACGCTCGCCGGCAGACGCGATGCCATCGCGCGCGTCACCACACCGGTTCCGGCTGCTGTTTCCAGCACGGCGCGCGGCGCCGCTTCGGCCACCCGCTTTGCGAGATCGGCCGCGTAAGGCTCAAAGATAAGCGGAACCATCATCCGGTCGTAGAACTCGGGGATCGAGCCACTGAAAACCTTGTCCGTCGCGACCATTCGCACTGCTCCTTCTGACCCTGACCGCGGAACCCGATCACATTAACTAAAGCATGCCCCAATTCCGCATGCCTGCAAATTGCCGGTCGCGGGGCGCCGGAAAAGTGCTAGGATTTATGCAGGCAGAAGCGGGACTTCGGGGGACTGACAATGCGGGGCTATTCCGTCACGTGCGCGCCGATCGCGCACCTTGCGTGCCACCCTGTGCGTATTTCGTTGCAGGCCGGATGGCGCGGGCACATCTTTGCCCTGCTCGTTGCCGCGCCGCTCGGCGTCATGGCGCTGTCGTCGACGACCGCCGCGCTTGAGCTGCCCAAACCCGAGCCCGTCGAAAAATTCCTCGGCACCACGGCGGTCGGCGAAAATTACAAGGTCAAGCCGGTCGTGCGCAGTGACGGCGTCATGCGCATTTTCGACGTCGATACGAAATACGGCGAATATTCCTTCGATGGCATCGAGTTCGCCAAGCTGCGTATTCATGAACTCAACGCAATCGCCGCGCTCGAGAAGATGTCGCAGTCGGATGAATTCGGTAAGGCATTCGGGAAAGCGGCGCTGGGTCCTATTAAATTTGGCGCCGATCTCATCACCAAGCCGGCTGACACAGTCGAACGTTCGCTGAGCGGCATCGGCAACATGTTCGACCGCGTCGGCGCAGGATTGTCCAACAACCGCGCCGACCGCGACCCGCTGGTGGAGAGTCTGCTCGGCATCAGCGACACCCAGCGCGAACTGGCGGTGGAGCTGGACGTCGATCCCTACACCGATTTCCCGCCGCTGGCGCAGCGGCTTAAGCAAATGGCCGGCGCAATGGCTGGCGGCGGACTGCCGATCAAAGCCGGCCTTTCGTTCGTGCCAGGCGGCATCGGCATCGCGGTGTCTTCGGTCGCGACCGTGAGCAGCGCCAAGGACACCTTGCGCGACAAGACGGCGGCGCAGTTGATCGCCGAAGTGCGCGGCATCCTGTTGAAGCTCGAAATCGAGCAGCAGAACATCGACCTCCTGCTGGAGAACCGGAACTACACGCCGGCTGATCTGCTCATCATGGCGCGCGCACTCAGGCAACTCGGCGCAGCCGACACGAATATTTTCGTTGCAAAGGCGGCCGCCGCCGGTACGCGCAACTACGCGTTCTATTTCCGGCGCCGCGCGCAAATCCTGGCGGCGCACAGCAAGGAAGTTGGCGGCGTTGCGTCCTTCATTTCGGTTGCCGGCCAGCCGATCAATGTCCTGCGCGACGGCAGAATCATCGCGGCCTTCACGTTCGATGACGTGGTCTGGACCGACGTGCAGTCCCGCACATTCACCGCCGCCACTGCCGAGATTTACCGGCTAAAACCCGGCGCGGTCCCGGTGCTCGCAACGACAGGCGTCGTGACGCCGATGGCGCAGGCCGAGATCACCAAGCTCGGCTGGAAGATCGTGAAGTTCAAGCCGCAAGGCTGATCAATGGCTGATCAATGGCTGATCAAAGGCTGATCGAAAGCCGAGCGGCGCCGTCGATCAATCCGACAGCGATCCCAGCCCGTACGTGATCCGCAGCACCGGGCTCATTTGCAGGCCGACCTGGTTGAACCAGGCGTTGAAGATTGCAACGACTGTCCCGGTGCGGAAGACTTGCGCGAGACCCGTATTCACGGCGAGACGGAAGGCCCAATCGCCGCGCGGCACGACGATCGCATAAGGCTCGACCGACAGATCGTCCGGAAGCATTATCCAGGCCTGCGGGTCCTTCAGGTTGGCGCCGACCAGCAACAACTTGTCGCTGGCAAAGGCATCGGCTTTGCCGGACTCAAGCGCCGCAATGGCCTCACTGCCATCTTTCACGCGCACGACCGTTGCATTGATGTTTTGCGCCTTGAGCTGTTCATCGATGGCCCTTTCGTTCGTCGTCCCCGACGCGACGGCTATCTTTTTGCCGGCCATATCTGAGAATTTGCCGACATTGGCGGCTTTCGCGACCACAACGCCGGTGCTTTCCACGAAAACAAAATTCGAAAAATCGACGTCCTTCATGCGGCCGAGCGTGACCGTGCTGGAGCCGCATTCCATATCGGCCTTGCCGCCGGACACGGCCGTGAAACGCGTCTGCACGGTGACCGGCACCCACTCGATCTTGAGATCGGCCAATCCGAGCTGCCCCTGGATCGAGCGCGCGACCAGTTTGCAAAGATCGATGGTGAAGCCCGCCGGCTCCTTTTTGTCATTCACGAAGGAAAATGGCTTGGCGTCGGTACGGTAGGCGATTTTGATGGTCTTGGCGCTGGCCACCGCTTTCAGGCGGCTGTTGGACGGTACCTGCGTCTGCGCCGATGCGCCCGCCACAGCGAAAAACGTCAGAAACACTGCGGTCAATCTGACCAGATTATTCGCCGACAAGCCGCGTTCGCTCATGCGCATTTTTAATCCCCCAGCCATACCTGAAAATAAACGCCCAGCCTGATTGCGAATGTCCCCCGGACATTGATCTAAATCAACACCGGCACTGTAGCCCCTAACCTTATATGGCGACACCGGCGTGAACATCCTGTCACGGCCGCAACCCGTGGGGATTCTTTTATGTTGCAGCGCACGACCATCGGCCTTTCCTACGCACTTGGCTTGTCCATTCTGGCCTTTATGGGCGGAGCGGCGACTGCGCAAACGATCGGTTATGCCGACGCGCTTGGGCAGCTCGGCACGAGCTGCGGCGCCGAAATCGCCAAATTCTGCAAGAAAGAACCGCTCGGCGGCGGCCGCGTCCGCCAATGTCTGCAGCGAAACCAGGCCAGCATTTCCCCACGTTGCAGCGGCTCGATCACGGCGCTGAGCAATCTCCTGGTTAAAAGGGCGGCCGCGCGCGCTGCCGTCCCGAGCGTCTGTGATGCGGATATCAAGCGCATTTGCGCGGGCATCCAGCAAGGCGACGGAAACCTGATGGAGTGCTTCTATAAGGCGAAGCGCAATATCAGCGCGGCCTGCCAGCAGGCCGTTGCTGATGCGGGTTATGAAGTGGAGCTCGGCTCATCATCGGGATCCGGCAAAATCAACCTGAGCTCCGGCCAACTCGTGAGCACTCTGCAGGGCGTGGAGTTGGCCGCGACCGTCAGCGCCGCGCAATTGCGCCAGCTCGTCAGTCAATCGCTCGCCGATCCAAGCCGCACCAACCGTGTGAATCGCGCGCCGTTGTTCGGCCAGCTCGATCAGCTTGCGCAATTCACCATCGCCATCCAGTTCGATTTCAATTCGGCGAATATTCGCCCGGATTCGTTTCGCGCTGTCGGGCTGATGGCCGACGCGCTGTATCATCCATATCTGCAGGGATATCGCTTCCTGATTGTGGGTAATACCGACGCCAAGGGCAGCCGCGAATACAACCTCAAGCTCAGCCAGGAACGCGCCGACGCCATTCGGGCCGCTCTCATCGACCCGTTCGGCATTTCGCCGGCGCGGATCGAGGCTGTCGGCCTTGGCGAGGAGCAATTGCTCAACGCCGCCAATCCCGAGGCGGCCGAAAATCGCCGCGTGCAGCTGATCAATATCGGGAAGTGACGAGCGGAGCTCGTCATGGCCGGGCAAAAGGCGCGAAGCGCCGTCTTCGCGCCTGATGTCCCGGCCATGACGTTGAGGTAGATGACCCCGCCTCAATGTCCGTGCGCGCCGGCGACCGCGTAGAGCACCGTCGGATCGAGCATTCCGAAGATCATGGCGATGTGGCCAACGATCAGGAACAGCGCAACGAAGCCCGCATGAATCGCCATCTTGCCGTGCGGCGTGCGATCGCGGCCGATGATGTTGAGATCGACCAATGTCAGCCCGAGCAGCGGCACGATGCCGAGCAGATAAAATCCGACGGCGATCATGTCGCCGGGTCCGCGCCAGTTACCGCTCGTGGTGATCGGGATGACGGCATTCGTCAGCAGATAGAGAAACACACCGGTGAAATAGAGGCCGACCACCACGCTGCAGAAGCGATTGAGCGAGCGCACCGGCCCTTTGTAGTCGCGCGTATAGAGAATGTAGAGCTCGGTGACGGCAATCGTTTCCGCCAGCACGATCGGCGCCGCCATGAAGATCAGCAGATTCCACGGCTGATTGACCGACAGCAGCTCCATGTAGTGAGTCATGTTCATGGGTTCGGACCTTTCGCGTGACTGCACGCGGACGTTAGGGCAAGTCGTGAGCGCGCTTTTGACATGGGTCAATGGAGGCTGCGGCGATTTGGCTGGGTGCGTTTTAGTTCACCGTCATTCCGGGGCGTGCTGAAAGCACGAACCCGGAATCCAGAACCACATTCTGTGCCTGCATCTGGATTTCGGGTCCGGCCCCATAGCGCGTCGAAAAGAACGCGCTATGGCGCCGTCCCGGAATGACAAATACCCCCTACTCCCTCAGCCTCTGCGCGAACAGCACCATGGTCTTGCGATAGACCTCGGACCTGTTCCACTCGCGCATCACCTGGAAATTTTCCGTGCCTTCGCCGAAAGGCGCGCCGGCTTTCCAGCCATTGGTCTTCAATAAATTCGCGGTGGAGGCGAGCACATCCGGCACGCTGTGCCGCAGATCGACATGGCCGTTGCCGTCATAGTCGACGCCATACTTGATGTAGGACGATGGCAGGAATTGCGTCTGTCCGATTTCGCCGGCAAAGGCGCCGATGAGATCGCGCAACGGCAGGTCGCCGCGCTGGAGAATCTTCAGCGCCGAGATGAGCTCGTTCTGGAACAGCTCGGTGCGCCGGCAATCATGCGCGAGCGTCGCCAGCGTGCGCACGACCGGCAGCTTGCCCATGTCGCCGGTGCCGTTGTCGCTTTCCAGCGTCCAGATCGCCATGATCAGTTCTTTCGGCACGCCGAACTGCTGCTCGATGCGCGCCAGCAGCTGCGCGTTCTTCGCCATCAGCCCCTTGGCGCGCTTGATGCGCGGCGGGATCACGCGCGTTGCGGCGTATTCCTCGAAGCTCTTGGCGTGGAACATGCCGCGCTGGCGGCGGTCGAAGGCCAGCACGTTCTGGTCGAGCGTCACGCCGGCGAAGGCCTGGTCGATGACGCTGCGCGAGACGCCGGCGGCTTGCGCCTCGCGCCCCATCGCGGACAGGAAGCCATTGAAATCGCCGCCGCATTGGGCCGCGTGGGCGGATGAGACCGACAAAAGCACAAACAAAAACAGTGCAATGATTCTTGTCATGAATGGTCCTGCGTTGCCCCCACGGTGATCTTTACACTGCGATGACAGCGTTTGTCTCTCACTGTCATCGCCGGGCATAGCCGAAGCCTATGTCCCACCACGTCATTCCGGGGCGCGCCCATAAGCGCGTTTACGCGCGTCTTCGACGCGCTATGGGCGCGAACCCGGAATCCAGACGTTGGCGCAGGACGTGGTTCTGGATTCCGGGTTCGCTCGCTCCCGCTCGCGCCCCGGAATGACGACGCCGGGACGAGACCGGCGATGACGGCCTCGTGATTTGGAAACCCTCCGCACGCGCGCCCGAAAGCGCTAGGATTACGCGTCATAAGAAACGCGTCAGAGGGGGCGACCATATGCCGAAGGCTTACTGGATCACGACCTATCGCGAGATCAAGGACCCTGCCAAGCTTGCCGCATACTCCAAGCTCGCTCCGCTCGCGCTCGCGCCTTTCGGCGTGCGCTATCTCTGCCGCGGCACGCCCGATGCGACTTACGAGTCCGGCCTGAAGGAACGCGTCGTCGTCTCGGAATTCCCCAGCCTTGAAAAGGCCGTCGCCGGCCACGACAGCGCGGGCTACCAGGAAGCGCTGCGCGCGCTCGGCGACGCCGCCGTGCGCGACATCCGCATCATCAGCGGGATTGAGTGAGATACCGTCGTCATTCCGGGGCGCGAGCGCCCTCCATTCGTCATTCCGGGACGGCCCCCACCCGTCTCGACGCGCGTGCACGGCCCGGAATCCTAGCGAGCATGACCGCTGGACTCGGGTCCGCCGCTGACGGCGCGGAATGACAGACGTTGCAGACGTTAATGTGCCCCCTCACGCAGACGTGTAACTTCGTGTGGTGCCGCGGCGCGGTTTCGTCCGTATATGCAGGTGAAACTCGATCCCGGGAGATGAAACGATGAAGCATCGCGCCGCCCTCCTTTTCGCCGCCGCCCTCACCTGCACGCCGTTCGCAGCCAACGCCGAACCCGCCGTCACCATTCCGCCGCCGGCGGCGGAACAGCCCGCGCAAGGTTCGGGACTTGAGACCGCCGTGCTCGCGGGCGGATGCTTCTGGGGAATCCAGGCCGTCTACCAGCACGTCAAAGGCGTCACCAATGCCGTGTCCGGCTATGCCGGCGGCACGCAGAAGGACGCGCTTTATGAAACCGTCAGCTCGGGCCGCACCAGCCACGCCGAAGCCGTGAAGGTGACCTTCGACCCGCGCCAGGTGTCCTACGGCAAGATCCTGCAGGTCTATTTCTCGGTCGCGCACGACCCGACGCAGCTCAACCGCCAGGGGCCGGACAGCGGCACGCAATATCGCTCGGAAATTTTCCCGCAGAACGAAGCGCAGGCGAAGGCCGCGAAGGACTACATCGCGCAGCTCGATGCCGCGCATGCGTTCAAGAAGCCGATCGTCACAAAAACCGACTCCATGAAGTCGGCGTTCTTCGCGGCCGAGGCCTATCACCAGGATTACGCCATTCATCATCCCTACCAGCCCTACATCGCCATCAACGATGCGCCGAAGGTGGAGAATCTGAAGAAGCTGTTTCCCGATCTCTGGCGCGACCAGCCGGTGACGGTGGCGGAAGCGGCAAGAGGAATTGACGGCGCGGCATTTGCCGTGCCGTCATGGCCGGGCTTGTCCCGGCCATCCCGAATGACAACTGTCCCGGCATCTGAGGGGCGCGCTGCCTGTCCTAAGCGAGATGCGCCGGGACAAGCCCGGCGATGACAGCGTGGCCATGCGTTCGCATTCCTCCCATCATCCCCATTCCTCCCGGCGATGTGCTCCTTCACCACATTGTAAATCTCCGCGCGCACGCGCGGCCACGATGTCTCCACCGTCTCGGCCGTCGGCGGTCCGGCATTGGCGCAATAGCTACTCGGCGCCATGCAGCCGCGGTTGCGCTGGCACAACAGCTCCGGGCAACCCGGCCATTCGTTGACCGCCATGTGGATGCGCCGCGCCAGCTGGTTGCGGAATTCGTCGGCGTCGTCGGGCACTGTGTCGTTGTCGAGGCCGGCCGCCTTCAGCCGCCGTTCGTAATTGCGCGTGCTGTAACTGCGCTTGCCGCGCGTCTGTAACGATGATGCCGCTGTCTCTGTCATGAAATTTTCTCCGGGATGTGTGTGCAAATATGAGAAATCGTTTCCGCGCGCGGCTGGCCGCGCCGGATTTTGGGAGCCTTCCCTTCTGCCCCGCCTTCGCCTTTCGGCTTCGGCGCGGCACGGAGGGGGGTGGAGCGCCGAACGGCGCATCCATTAGTCTCCCGCCTTGCGGCGGGCCGCGCCTGCGACGACGCTGGCGCGTCGCCGTCCGGCGCTCCACCGAGCGGCTTTTCTGTCCCCGGCGCCGTGCTTCCGAGGGGCGCAAACCGCGGGAATGACCCGCCGTCCGGGGCGGCTTCCGCCGCCCGTCGTCGCCCCAGCGTCCAGCCATTGAAGGCAGCCGGTCATAGTGCCGGCGGACGACTGGCCGGGGCCTCCCGAGCGCCCGGGTTACAAGCCCGGGCCCGCGGGCGCCGCCGCCACCCCACGTTCGACAGTGTCCTGCAGAACGCCCCTCGCGCGGGGTGACCGTGCATAGGAATATATGCTTTAGGAATAAAGTCAAGGGGGATGGCGAACATCGTGTCCGCTGATGGCGCGCGAGCGGCCGCACACCTAGATAGGGACCATGAACCCGTTATTGCGACACGAGCCGTGATGAGCCGCGCCTTTGTCAAAGAGCCCGATGGCGACACGCCGGACGTTTTGCCGGAGCGGCCGGTTTCGCCGCATCCCAATCTGCTGACGCGCGCGGGCCTCGCCGCCATGGAGGCCGAGTTGGCGCGGCTCGATGCCGCGCATGCGGCAGCCGTGCGCGCCGGCGATAAGCCGGCCATTGCCGCGGCGCAGCGCGACCTGCGCTACTGGACCGCCCGCCGCGCCAGCGCCCAACTGGTGGAAACGCCTCCCGGAACCGGCCAGGTGCAATTCGGCTGCACCGTCACGATCGCGCGCGACGACGGCCGCAAGCAGACTTTCCGGATCGTCGGCGAGGACGAGGCCGACCCGCGGCAAGGCACGCTGTCGCATGTCTCGCCGCTGGCGCGCGCTTTGTTCGGCAAGACGGTAGGTGATGTGGCCGAAGCGCCCGGCGGCAATGTGGAGATTTTGGCGATCGGTTGACGCTGGCGGGGGCGCGAGCGAGCGCCCGCGTTACAAGCCCGGACCCGCGGGTGCCGCCGCCAACCCACGTTTGAAATTGTCCTGCAGAACCGCTCCAACCCGTGACATCGCCATCAACGCTATTCAGAATAGCCGTCAAAATCTGCAGAATCCGTCAAATATTCCGACGCAAAGGTTGCAAAAGCAAAGATTTCCATTGACGATTGGTTATAAACCCAAATTTCAGGGACCGACGCCATGACGGTATCTCGACGTGCCCTCTTAACATTTGCATTCGTCAGCGAGGCACTAAAAACACATCACGATATTATCGCGGGTTTAGCTCCTCTATTTAATCCAATCGCGACGGACCGATCAGGCCAGATTTTTTCCGCGGCGCAATTACGTGACGACCTTGCAGAACGCTATGGGCTTTCCATAACGACAGACGTCGCAGATTTTGTTTCCTTCGCCCTCCATCGATCAGGCCTTCTAAAACGACGAGAAATCGGATCGGATGACATAACATTCCTTTGGGTAGCCCCCCCACATTCGGTTACGAATGTCCCCACTAACCTAGATCAAAAAATAGACGAACTTGCCAAGCAGGCATTAGCTTTTGCTGCCGACCATCTGTCCTTGCTCAACTGGGATCTAACCGAGGAGAGCGCTCTAAATATTCTGTTCGATTTTATTATTGATACCGACATACAATTGACTGAGGCTGAAGTAATTCACAATTTAAATTCTCAGGGAGTAGCGGACGCGCCCAAAAAGCGTCTGCGCTCGGAAGAACAGTACTTCTGCTCTCGCTTTACTCAGTGGCTTCAAAAGACCAATCCGGAACTTCACGACGTGCTGTCGGATGTCGGGAATGCCGTTATGGTCTCTGAAGTTATTATGGAATTGCGTGAACCGACGTTTACTCCCGAAAGACAAGGAAACCTGTATGTCTACTTGGACGCCCCATTATGCATGGAAGTCCTCGGATGCGCCGGTACTGCCCGTAAGGATGATTTAAGCTATCTCTTATCGCGACTAAAACATTTTGGTGCTCAAGTTCTGATCTTTTCTCACAGCGTTGAGGAAATGCGAGAGAACTTGAATGCCGTCCTCAAGAACCGACCAGGTGAGCGGCGAGGACCTACGGCTTTAGCTCTAATTCGACGTGAAGTTCCTGAAGACCATCTGTGGGGCGTCCTTCGAAATACAGGGCAGTATCTTAAGGACGCAGGAATCGAAATTTATGATGTCAACCGCACTCCGCTAGCCGTCAGCCAAACCCAAGCCTTTCCTGATGCGTATCGAGATGATCTTCTGAGCAAGCTTCAATCGCACTACAAGCGACTGGAGGCTGCCGAACGAGATGCGCTTTCGGCCACAATTATCATGCGGCGTCGCAATCGCCATCGAAGCAGCGATCTCTTTCGTACGCAAACATATAATGATTACACGCAACCCGATGGTCGCAACCATCTGCAAGCGCTTTTGTGAAGAACAAAGCTTGAACGACGATGAACACTTTTCGCCAATCATTCAAGCGCGACAGGCCGCCGCGTTAATTTGGTTTGCGGTTGGCTCCGATCAGAAAAGAGAACTTAGCCGCCGACAACTTGTCCTCAGCTGCTCAAAAGCGATCGAGGCAACTCCACGTGTCATAGAACAATTGAGAAAGAAACTTATGGAGATGCGCCCGGAAAACGTCGAAACCTTTGATGCCCTGATTAGAGAACCGCGTAACCTTCAGGTTGCGATGGACTTTGCGCAGGGCTCAGAGGCTCGGGCAATCGAATCTGATCCGGATGCATTGCTGTCAAAATTGACAGAGACGCTTACAGAAGAAGAACGGAGTAAGCACCGCCTAGCGATCTCTAATGTAAAAGCCAAACACAAAGAGGAACTGGCGGCACGAGGCAAGGCAGAAGAAAACCTCAGAAATGAACTGGAAAGTCTCAAACTGGCTGAAATGCAGCGACTTGATAATCAAATCGACATGATTGAGTTCTAGTTTCTATACGTTTGCCCAACAATGTCGTCAGGCCATTTTTGCGATACGAATTTTCTTTGCATTTTTTATATTCGTCTTGGCATTCCTGACTTCGAGCATCCTACTCGATCAAATTGACAAAGCATGGATCCATGGCTGGACCCTCGGACTAAGTTTTATCGCCGCTGCATTGGTAGCTATCCCTGTATTTGTCGATCCCATAAAATTGATCGAACGCATGGTGCGCTGGAACTATTCCCGACGATTTCAGAAAAAGATCAAAGATGGAAATCTCGAGGAGGCTAGCAAATATATCTCTATCGACTGGGTAAACTACGACGCGACTGTTAAGCGAAGAGTTGCCCCATTTGAAATTATATAGTCGTCGAAAGCTACTCGCGCCGTTCACCCCTCGACCAACACTTCGCGCCTTCCGTCATAGCCGGGCAACCGGCCCGGCTGTAATCCCGGCCATCCCGATAGCTGAGGCACAGCCCTGCCCTCCTAAACGAGATCGCCGGCACAAGGCCGGCGATGACGTGAAGATGTATCCTTTGAAGACGTGGATGGCCGGGACAAGCCCGGCCATGACGCTTTGCGTCAGTTATCCAGGAACGATCGCAGTTTCCGCGACCGCGACGGATGCTTCAATTTCCTGAGCGCCTTCGCCTCGATCTGGCGGATACGCTCGCGGGTGACCGAGAACTGCTGGCCGACTTCTTCCAGCGTGTGGTCGGTGTTCATGCCGATGCCGAAGCGCATGCGCAGCACGCGCTCCTCGCGCGGCGTCAGCGAGGCCAGAACGCGCGTGGTGGTCTCGCGCAAATTCGACTGGATGGCGGCGTCGATCGGCAGAATCGCGTTCTTGTCCTCGATGAAGTCGCCGAGATGCGAATCCTCCTCGTCGCCGATCGGCGTCTCGAGCGAGATCGGCTCCTTGGCGATCTTCAGGACCTTGCGCACCTTCTCGAGCGGCATGCCGAGTTTCTCGGCCAGCTCCTCCGGGGTCGGCTCGCGGCCGATCTCGTTGAGCATCTGGCGCGAGGTGCGCACGATCTTGTTGATCGTCTCGATCATGTGCACCGGGATGCGGATGGTGCGCGCCTGGTCGGCGATCGAGCGCGTGATCGCCTGCCGGATCCACCAGGTCGCGTAGGTCGAGAACTTGTAGCCGCGGCGGTATTCGAACTTATCGACCGCCTTCATCAGGCCGATATTGCCTTCCTGGATCAGATCGAGGAATTGCAGGCCGCGGTTGGTGTATTTCTTGGCGATGGAAATGACGAGGCGCAGGTTGGCCTCCACCATTTCCTTCTTGGCCTGGCGCGCTTCGCGCTCGCCCTTCTGCACCATGTGGACGATCTTGCGGAATTCGCCGATCTCGACGCCGGTCTGGGCGGCGAGATCGTGCACCATGCCGCGGATCTCCTTGATGCGATCCTTTTCCTTGGCGACGAAATTCTTCCAGCCCTTGGCCGACAGCTTCGAGACGCGGTTGAGCCAGCGCGGGTCGAGCTCGCCGCCCATATATTGCTTGAGGAAGTCCTCGCGCGCGACGCCGTAGCTTTCCGACAGCCGCATCAGCCGGCCTTCGTTCGACACGAGCCGCTTGTTGATGTCGTAGAGCTGCTCGACGAGCGAATCGATGCGCGCCTGGTTGAGCCGCAGCGACTTCAGCTCGGAGATGATCTCTTCCTTGAGCTTCTTGTACTTGCGCTCCTGCGCGGGCGACAGCGAGCCGCCGCCGCTACGAAGCTGGTTCTCGATGTCCTGCTCCTGCAGGCGGCGCAGGCGCTTGAAGCTGTCGGCGATGGTGTCGAAGGTCTCCATCACCTTCGGCTTGAGCTCGGCCTCGATCGCGGCGAGCGACAAGGAATTCTCCATGTCGTCTTCATCGTAATCGCTCTCGGCCGCGGCCTCGGCCGGATCCTTCGGCTCTTCGTCGCCGTCGGCGCCCGGCGCCTTGAACGGCGTGGCGGCCGGCGGCGCTGCCGGCGGCGCCGGCGTCTGCACGACCTGGAGGTGCGGCGCGCCGGGAACGGGCGTGCCGACCGCGGCCATGATCGGCTTGCCGTCGGGGCCGATCACCGGCGGCTGCATCTTCTGCGCGTCGGGGCCGGCATAGGTCGCTTCAAGATCGATGATGTCGCGGAGGAAGACTTTTCCCTCGTTGAGCTCGTCGCGCCAGATGATGATGGCCTGGAAGGTGAGCGGGCTTTCGCAAAGCCCTGCGATCATCGCCTCGCGGCCGGCCTCGATGCGTTTGGCGATGGCGATTTCGCCCTCGCGCGAGAGCAGCTCGACCGAGCCCATCTCGCGCAGGTACATGCGCACGGGATCGTCGGTGCGCTCGGACGGTTCTTTCTTTTCGGCGGTGGCGAGCGACTTCGATTTCGCCTCGACGACTTCCGTGCCGGTGTCGTCGTCGTCATCGTCCTCGTCGGCAGCCTTCTCGCCTTCTTCGCCGTCGGCCTCTTCGGTCTCGACGACATTGATGCCCATCTCGTTGAGCATCGCGTAGATGTCCTCGATCTGGTCGGAGGACACTTCGCCCGAAGGCATCACTTCATTGATCTGGTCGATGGTGACGTAGCCGCGCTTCTTGGCGGCCTTGATCATTTTCTTGACGCCGGCGTCGGACAGATCGAGAAGCGGCAGCGGGGACTCCGGCGCGCCTTCTTCCTTCTCTGGAGCCGGTTCTTTTTCCTTCGCCTGAACCGCTTTTGCCTTGCTCGCCATTCCGTCTCTCCTGGCCCGTCGCGCAAATACACAGATCTGGCTGACGGCCAAAAAGGGCCGCGCCCGCAACAGGCGCCGCCCACGAATCAGGTCATCCAGTGTCGTCGGAACCCGCTTAAGCTCCGATTAACCTAAAAGAACACCGCTGGAATCGACCCTTATTCCATTCGGCTTCATTGCCGGCCCGGTAAACCGCCGTGCCACCCAAATGCGGGCGGACTCATAAGCTACGAACGCCCCGACCGGAAGAGGCTCCAAAGCCCTCAATTAAGGCCTCGGTTCCCTCGACCCGCTCCAGGCGGGTTTTGACGTCGCGCAACCGCAAGTAATTGGCTTCGCTCGCGTCCTGGCCCAGCGCCTGCTCGGCGTCCTTGAGCTCCTTAGTTAGTGAATGCCATTGCCGATGCAAGGCGACAAGCTGCGACCAGGTCACCAAAACATCGTCCGGGGCAGCCTCCGGCCGCGCCCCCCAGACCGAGGGGGTGGTGATCGACAGCGCAATGCGGGCCACCACCTCGGTGAGGTTGCGGGCGGCGAGTTCCGCCTTGAGCGCCGCCGGATCGAGGGCCGGGGCATGGGCCGCGATATCGATCAGCGCGCCTTTGATCTTCTCGGCATCGGGATGACGGAACTCGAGCGAGGCGAATTCCTCCAGATGGTCGTGCAGCAGCCAGGGATGGTTGAGCGCGGCCTGCATGATGAGCGCCTCGCGGCGCGACACCGTCGAGCGATTGCCCCGGTGCACCGGGCTCGACGCCATCTGCTGGCTCACCACCACATAAGGCATCGCCCGCCCCGCGGTGCGCGGCGCATCGCGGCGCTGCCAGTCGCCGCCATTGCGCTCGCGCCAGCTGCCACCGCTACGCGGGTCGCGCCAGTTGCCGCCGGAACGCTGTTCGCGCTGTTGGGTCCGCGCGGGTGCAAAGAATTGCGACAGGCGCGCGCTGAAATCCTGGCGGTAGTAGCGCCGCACGGATTCGTCGCCGATTCCCGATGTGACTTCGTTGATGCGCGCTTCGAGCGCCGCGCGACGCTCCGGCGTATCGAACGTATGCCCTTCGGTTTCGCGCGCCCACAACATGGCGCCGAGCGGCTTTGCAGCGTCGATGACATCGACAACAGCCTCGCGCCCGCCCGAGCGCACCAGGTCATCCGGGTCCTGTCCCTGCGGCAGCAGCGCGAACTTCAGGCTCTTGCCGGGTTTCAGGCGCGGCATCGCGAGATCGACCGCGCGATAGGCCGCGCGCAAGCCGGCATTGTCGCCGTCGAAACAGAGCACCGGCTCGTCCGCCATTTTCCAGAGCAGCGCGAGCTGGTCTTCGGTCAAGGCCGTGCCGAGCGGGGCGACGGTTGCCGGATAACCAGCCGTCACCATGGCGATCACATCGACATAACCTTCGACCACGATGACGGGCGCGCCCTCATGTGATGCCTGGCGCGCGGCGGCGATGTTGTAGAGCGTCGCGCCCTTGTGGAAGAGCGGCGTCTCCGGCGAATTGAGATATTTCGCCGGCGCATCTTTATCGAGCGCGCGGCCGCCGAAGGCGATCACGCGGCCGCGCAAGTCGGTGATCGGGAACATCACGCGGTCGCGGAAACGATCGAACGGCACCGGGATGTCGTCGCCGGACACCAGCAGCCCCGCCTCGACCATGTCCTCGGCCGGAATGCCGTGCGAGCCGAGATGTTCTTTCAGCGCAAAGCGCTCGCCCGTCGCATAGCCGAGCCGGAATTTCAGCTGCGTCGCCGCGTCGAGCCCGCGGTCGGCGAGATAGCCGCGGCCTTTGGCGCCGGTACGGGACGCAAGCGTGTCCTGGAAGAATTTCGCCGCCAGTTCCATCACGTCGTGCAGCGTCTTGCGGCGCGCATCGCGCTGTTCGTCCTCGCGCGAGACTTTCGGCAGCGCCACGCCCGCCATCTGCGCCAGGCGCTCCACCGCTTCCGGGAAGCTGACGCCTTCGCTCTCCATGACGAAATCGAAAATGCTGCCGTTCTTGCCGGAGGAGAAGTCGAACCAGGCCTGCTTCTGGTCGTTCACGAAGAACGACGGCGTCTTTTCCTTGTTGAAGGGCGACAGGCCCTTGAACTCGCGGCCCGAGCGCACGAGCTTGACGCGCCGGCCCACGACTTCCGAGACCGGAAGCCGGGCTTTCAGCTCGTCGAGGAACTGGGGCGTGAAGCGCATGGGTTTTGGCGACTTGGTGCGCCCTATCATAGGCCGGCGAATTGGGACTTTCTGAGTTGATGCCGGAAACGCGGGCGGCAGGGTGACATTTCAGGCCCTTTCCTAGTTATCCACAGGCGTACGCCCGGTCTGTGGAAGGCCAAGCTCTCAACCGCTGTCATGCGGGGCCCCTGTCCCGTCATTCCGGGGCGCGAGCGGAGACTCCCACGTCGTCATTCCGGGGCGCACCGAAAGTGCGAACCCGGAATCCAGAAACCGGCACCGTACTTGTGGCTGGATTCCGGGTTCGCTCGCTGTCGCTCGCGCCCCGGAATGACGATCTGGGGCCGTCCCGGAATGACAGTGTAGAACAAGCCATGACAGTGAGGATGGGCCTGTGACACCATCGACCGGGTGGACAACATGACCTCACACACCTTCCTCCTCGTCCACGGTGCCTGGCATGGCGGCTGGGCCTGGGTGCGCGTGGCCGACCGGCTCAAGGCGCACGGACATCGCGTGTTCACGCCGACGCTCACCGGCCTCGGCGAGCGGGCACACCTCCTGCACCCCGGCATCAATCTCTCGCTGCATGTTGCCGACGTGCTCGGCCTCATCAAATACGAGCGGCTCGCCGAATTCGTCCTGGTCGGGCATTCCTACGGCGGCTGCGTGATTTCCGGTGTGGCCGAAGCCGTGCCGGACGCCATCCGTTCGATCGTCTTTCTCGACGCCTTCATTCCCGACAATGGCGATGCCACGGTCGATCTGGTGCAGCCGGCGGTGCAGGAGATCATCCAGGCCGCGCTGGAGCGCGGCGACACCACCATACCGGTGCGCAACGCCGCGGCGTTCAACGTCAACGAGAACGACCGCGCCTGGGTGGATTCGCTTGCCGGGCCGCAGCCGATCGGCACCATGACCGAGAAGATCAGGCTCACCGGCGCGCGCGATCGCGTACCGAAGAAGACCTATATCCGCGCGTCAGGCTATCCGAACGTGTCCTTCGAAAAAGCCCACGCGCGCGCGAAGGCCGACCCGACCTGGCGCACCTACGAGGTGCCGTGCGGCCACGATGTGATGATCGACGCGCCCGACCGGCTGACGGATATTTTGCTCGAGGTGGCGTGAGCTTCGGCGTTTGTGCCGGTTTATTCGCTCTGTCATTCCGGGGCGCGAGCGGAGCCTCCATGTCGTCATTCCGGGGCGCGCTGAAGCGCGAACCCGGAATCGCAGAAACCGGCACCGCACTTGTAGCTGGATTCCGGGTTCGCTCGCTGTCGCTCGCGCCCCGGCATGACGATCTGGGGCCGTCCCGGAATGACGACGTCAGGGACGAGGCATCCTGCATCATAGTGTGTCGAAAACGCGCGTGGACGCGCTGATGGCGTCGTCCCGGAATGACGACAAAGATTTCATCCAGTCAGCGGATTGACACTGCCCGTACAGTCTTGGATTCGTCTTCTTCGGACTTCACCCCACACCGTCATTCCGGGGCGCGCCACCCAAGTCGGCTTTAGCCGACTTGGGTATTTCCGGCGCGAACCCGGAATCCAGATACCAGCGCGATGCCACCTTCTGGATTCCGGGTCCGGCGCGCATAGCGCGTCGAGGACGCGTAGACGCGCTAATGGCGCCGTCCCGGAATGACGACGAGTGCGTCCGTGCCGTTCTATGTCTACCTTCTCGCCAGTCGCAAACAAGGAACGCTCTACGTTGGCGTAACGCGCGATCTCGTTCGTCGCATTGGTGAGCATAAGCACAAGACCACACATGGCTTTCACCAAAGCGGTACGATGTCGATCGTCTTGTCTGGTTTGAATGCTATGACCACCCGCGAAACGCAATCGAACGTGAAAAAGAAATCAAAAAATGGCGGCGGGCATGGAAGATCGAACTGATTGAGAAAGAAAATACGGACTGGCGCGATCTCTATTCGGACATTCTCAGATAGCGCATTGGCCGGTCAGTCCGGCGCGTAAGCGAAATCTCGTGACGTCATTCCGGGACGGCGCGTCAAAGCGAGCCGGACCCGGAATCCAGACACAATCGCCGTGCCACGTTTCTGGATTCCGGGTCCGCACCTTCGGTGCGCCCCGGAATGACGGTGGAGTGAATTCGCCGGTGCGTCCCGGAATGACAAGAGAGTCGTTTCACTGCGCCCCGGAATGACAATGACGCGCACTCTGCGATACGCTTGGGATCAACCGCCCTCACGTGAGACCCGCATGCTGACCCTCACCACGCTTCCGCTGTGGCTGTCCACCCTCCTCGTCGTCGCCCTGCCGACCGCCATTGCCATGGTTGGTCCCTTCATTGTCCGGCGTTTTGTCCGGTTCGAACGGCTGCGCACCAACAACGAAGTCGCCGGATTCAAGTTCGCGACCGTCGGCGTCCTCTACGCGGTGCTGCTGGCCTTCGCGATCATCGTCGTTTGGGAAAAGTTCAACGTCTCGGAAAACGATGTGGCCAAGGAGGCGGGCGCGGCAGCGACGATCTATCGCCTGTCGGACGGATTGAACGCCGAGCGCCGCACCGCTTTGCGCAGCGCCATGAATGCCTATCTCAGCGCCGCAATCACCAAGGACTGGCCGGCCATGGAGCGCGGCACGCTCGATCCCGGCGTCACCACCGCGCTCAGCAATATCTATGTGACGCTGCTCAATGCGCGGGCCGGCGCTGGCGCTGACACTGTCCTGATCGCGGAGATCCTGCGCCAGCTCGACGAGATCAGCGCGGCGCGGCGCGCGCGTTTCGTCACCGCCGATGGCAATGTTCCGGATATTCTCTGGTTCGTGCTGTTCGGTGGCGCCATCGTCACGGTCGGGTTTACCTTCTTCTTCGGCACCCAGAACCTGCGCGCGCAAGCGCTGATGACGGGCGCCCTCGCGGCGCTGGTTTTTTCCGCGCTGTTGACGGTGATCGTGATTGACCATCCGTTCGCCGGCAGCGTGAAAGTCGAGCCGGAAGCGCTCATGCACGTGCTGGAAGATTTCGGCGGCGTGTCGCGAAGGTAAGATCGTGCGCGCACGACATGATCCGGTGCAAAGTAGCCCGTCATGGCCGGGCCATAGCGCGTTCGAAGAACGGCGTACATCGCACGCTTATGCCCGTCCCGGATGTCATCAACGGGCTTGTCCGGCGGTGAACCCGAATTCGCCACGGGCACTGCCATTCTATTGCGAGATCGCTCGGGACAAGCCCGGCCATGACAATCGTTGCTCACGCCGCTAAAATCACCGCAACCGCGTTCGCCCCTACCTGCTCTTCGCCGCGATCAGGCCGTCGAGCTCCTGATACTCACGGCAAGTCGGCCGCCGCAAATCGCCTTGACGCGCGTCGAGGTCGCCACGCGCTTTGGCAAGATCGCCCTGCGCAACATAGAGCGCGCCCGAATAAACCCACGTGCTCATGTGATTGGGGTCGGCGGCAAGCGCTCTGGTGTACCAGGCTGCGCGCTTCGCCCGCATTGCCGAGCTTGGCGTAAGCAAAGCCGATCGAGCTCGCGATGTCGGGATGGTCGTCATAGCCGAGCGATTTCATCGCGGCGATGCCGGCTTCGTATTTTCCCGAGAGGATAAGCGCGCGCGCCGTCTGGAAATTGTTGGCCGGCTGCTGCGCGGGCGCAGGCTGCACGGCTGAACGGCGACTGGCGGCGGCTGGACGATGACGGGCGCCGGCTGCGCGGCGGCGGGTGGCGGCACGGGCTTCGGCGCTACGCGTTCTTTGACTTCTTCCTTTTCCTTGCGTTTGGCTTTCGGCTCGGCGTCGCGCTCCTTGCGTTCCTTGCGCGCGGCGGGTTTGTCCGGCTCGGCCGTACGGGCTTTTGCGGTTGCAGAAACCGCCGACGCCGCTATCGCGGCCATGCACTGCTCGTAGGTGTTGAAGCCACAATTGTTGCCGCCGTTTCGGTATGTGGCGCACCAGCCGGGTTCCTTGGCTTCGGCAGGCGCGGCGAGCGCGAGCGCCGCTGCAATCACCAGACTGCAAAGAGCAAGAATTCGCATCGCATTACTCCGCGGGCGAACGTCAAAGCGTCAGCCACGTCGCTTTGCCGCAGCCATTGCCACCGGTTCGGCCGTGGCCGCGGCTCGGATTGGCCGCCCGGACGTCCACCCGGGAAGCCCGGACCGATCTGGATCTGGAAATTCACCGGCGGCGACCGGATGGCGTCGGATTATCGGAATCGGGTTTGGTCGCGGCTTGCGTGGTTTCTTGTGCGTCGGTCTTTTCGACTCCGACTGCTTCCGACCTCACACATTTTCCGTTCTCGTTGTCGGTCTGCCGGTAGGACAGCGACAAACATCGTCGCTGAAAGACTTTTGCCGCCCGTGCATCCTGTGGTCGTGCGTCGGCACGCGGCAATCTCGCCATCCGTTCCGCAGTGGCTGACGCATTGCCCGCCACCAGATGCCGTTGAACGGGCATGGACGTCGTGGCGTGCCGCCGCAAGCGCCGGTTTGGAGTCGCGCGCGTTGCAGCATGCTCCGTCAGCTTTACGCGGGGCGTCGAAGGGGCAGCCGGTGGTCACCGTGACCGCAATTCGGGCCCTGGCAACCGGGATCGACAAAGAAGCATTGGCCGTTGAGGCCCATCCGCGTGCCTTCGGGGCAGGTCACCGTGATCGTCGGTGGTGGTGGCGGCGGCGGTGGTATCGGCGGTGTGCCGCGTTGTGGGGCATGTCGTCATGCACTCGCCGCGCGGCAAAGCTGCTGTTGATGTCCCTCCGGGCCTACCACCCGCTCGCGCAACTACACTGGCCGGGAGGCAATAAATCCTTCCGTCACCGTTGTTTCCCGAACAGGGCGGCTTACGCGTCGGGGTACACGTGGTGACCGGCGGATTTCTTGGATTTCTCGGAACGACGATACTTTTACACGATTCTGATCCCGCCGGGAGATCGACAGGCCCATAAGCCGCACTGTGCCGATCGCTGCGCAGTTGAAAACAGATCAGGCTGGCTGCCGTGGCGCACCGCGCCAGTCCGGGATTGGGATTAGGGACGTAGTTGTCTGGGTAACTTCCAGCGTGACCTGGATTGTATTCGACTCACCGGGCTGCAGCGTTCCTGCTTGTGACAGGTCGCAGTGGTCAAGTCGCAGTTGGTACCGGGCATGCCGGTTGCCGACGATGGTGCCGATAAGGCCCCCCGCGAGTAGGCTGATCGGTAACGGAGACATCATTCGCCGGCGCGGTGCCGTCATTGGTGATCGTGATCGTGAATACGCAATCAAAGACCGACACCTGCCCGTCATTGCTTTTGGTGTGCAATATCCGGCGCGGACTTCACGATCGTCAGATGCGGCGTGCCGGGATCACCCGGCTCGCATTTATTCGTGACCGCATTAAATCGCCGGTCCGTCGGGCAGCAGTTTTGTCCTGGCAAACCCGCCGCCGGACTAGAACCGCCACGCTGCCCTCCGGAGCCGTCCTTGCATACGCATTGGCCGGCTTTCTTCACCATCGTCGTGGGATCGGAAGGGTCGCACTGGGGCGCGGGTCGGCTCGCATGAGTGCGTCTGCCGGTTCCAGCTGCCAGTCCGACGGGCAGCATTGCGCGGGCGACTGGTCGCACTGCGCGATCTGCACGCACGAGTAGTGACCGTCCTTGACTGACTCCTTGATAGCCGGACTGATCGCAGACGCATTCGCTCCGACCGTGGTCCACCATGCCCGCGGGCCGCAGCCACTCGACTTTTTGCACGTGCCGTCCTCGCTGCGCTGGGTGCCTTCGGGACACCTGCAGTAGCCGCCGCCGCTGCACGATTTCGGTTTGTCGCGGAGCCTTTTGGTCTGCCTGTTGCAGCTGGTTGAGCGCACCAGGATTGGTCGCGCCGCTGTTTGGCGCGCTGAGCCCGGCAGGCGCAGCACCACCGGCCGCACCGCTGCTCACAAAAACCATCCCGGCCGGACACTTCGGCGATTCACAGCGCCCTTCCTCGCTGAGAAGCTCACGGGCATTGCAGTTCGTCGGTGGCGGCACGCATTTTCCGTTGATGCGGACATAACTCGCCGGACACCCGCGATAGCCGCAGCAGCCGTCGGAAAATTCCGTGCCCGCGGGACAGGTGAGCGGGAACCGGCAAACGCCATCGACATCGAACAGTCCCGGCGGACAAATGAGCACGACCGGCACGATCGGCAGCGCCGCCTGCCCGCACACCCGCCAGATGACGACGTCGCCCATATAGCCGCGCGTCTGCGGATCGTCGAAACGATCGTCGTAGTCGATGAAATAAGTTTCGAACGGCGGCTCGTTCAGCGGCCGCAACAGCCGGTCGAATTGCCCTGCAGGCCGTCGACGATCAGCGGGCCGCCCGCCTGCAAGCGCTGAATGATGGCGCGGTCGCGCGCATTGCGCAGCTGCTCGCCGGTGCTCCAGAGCGTGCCGCCGCACACCGCGCGATTGATATTTCCGGCCGGAGTCATAGCCGTAGCCGATGGCGATGCCGCCATTGTCGTTGCGAAAAGTCGGCGGGAAGCCGATGGCATATTCCTTCGGCACCGGAAACCAGAGATCGCGGCTGGGCGGATCGTTCGGGCGTCTTCGGCCGGAAGCGCAACACGCGGTTCTCCGGCGATTCCGCCAGCGCCTTGTAGTCATAGGCGCCGGTCGGCGCGCCGCGCTCGGCGACCAGCATGTCGCCGTTATCGTCGAAAAGAATCTCGGAGACTTCCGAATTCGGCAGCGCGCCGCGCGGCACCGACACTTCGCCGCGCGCATCGGGGCCGAACGAACCATCGGGCAAAAGCGAAACCGACCAGATGCGCAGGCCGGCGGCGACCGCGTAATAGAGACGGCCACCATTGACCGCCATGCCGAAGACACGGCGCGCCGGCGGCGCATAGGCCCAGGTCGCCGGGATTGCCGCTGTCGAAATGTCGGGCTCTCGATGTTCAGCCGCTTGCGCGGATCGAAGCCGATCGGCGGCAAGCCTGCCGCGCTCAGCGCCTGCGAGCCGTGATCGAACCGTCCGCGTTCGACGCCGTCGAGCGTGAAGCGATGGATCAAGCCGGTGTCGCGATCGGCGACGAAGAGCTGGCGCGATGCGGGATCGAACGCGAGCCCGCCGAGCGCCGGTCCTGAATTCGGCACGCCGGCGAGCATGACATTGGCGAACAAGCGTCACGGCGCCGGTGCTGCCGTCGATCTTCCAGATCGAACCCGGTCCGCCGTCGAGCGTGATCGGACCAAACAGGCCGGGCATGAAGGCCGCATTCGGCGCGCCGCGGCGCGAACGATCGGGCACGCCATCGCCATCGGCATCGGGCACGACGATCGGCAAACCGTAAGCCGAGCTGGCGGCGGCGTAGATGTTGGGCGGGTTGGCGTCGTCGAGCGCGAGCGAAAACACCTGGCCGAGTCTGGCGCGCTGTCGCCGTGAAGGACTTGGGTGCAGGCGACGAGCTGGGCTTGCGGCGGGCCGCCCATGCGACCAAGGCCGATCACCCGCAGCGAAGGGCCGTCGAGGTTGATGTAGGTTTTGTCGACGCGCTGCGGTTCGGGCGGCGGCGGCGAACCGAGAATGACCGTCCCGGAAAAGCCCGCGACGGCCGCATCGCCCGCCGGCAAAACAGGAAGCGCATTCTGCGCAAACGCGGCTGCAGAGAGGCACAAAAAACAAAATAAATATGGCCGCGCAGCGTCTCACCACGGTCGCCCCCCGCAGGTCGTGCTCGCAAAATTCAATGGAGGTACTCTAGGCAGGTTGTCGGCCGGAGCGCAAACCATTCGCAGTGCCCGTCCGGCCGTCTGTCATTCCGGGTGCGTCACGCAGCGCCTGGACGTTTCAAGCCGTCATTCCGGGGCGCGTCCCAAAGCGCGTTCACGCGCGTCATCGACGCGCTATGGGCGCGAACCCGGAATCCAGAGACTGGCACTGTGCCTATCGGCTGCGATTCCGGGTTCGCCGCTGACGCGGCGCCCCGGCAATGACAAGAATGAAACGCTCGGGCCCCGGAATGACGCGACGATACTCTACTGCGGCTCCAGCCCCGATGCCTTCACGACATCCTTCGCCGCCGCGCGGTCGGCCTTGATCTCGGCCGCGAACTCCGCCGGCGTGTTGATCGCCGGCACCTGGCCGCGGCTGATGATGTATTTGTCGCGGAAGCCGGGGTCGCTGACGATCCGCGTCACCTCGGCCGCGATCTTGTCGATGACCGGCTTCGGCGTGCCGGCCGGCGCAAACAGCCCGTACCAGGTCTGCGATGCCGCGCCCTTGTAGCCGAGATCGGCGAGCGTCGGCACATTCGGCAGCAGCGGCGTGCGGATGTTGTTGACCAGCGCCAGCGCCGTCATCTTGCCGGCACTGATCTGGGAGATCACGTTGCCGAGGCCGATCAGGCCGATCGGCGTCGAACCGCCGAGAATGGCGTTGGTCGCCTCGCCGCCACCCTTGAACGGCACGCGCACCCAGTCGCCGCCCTTCTCGTTCTTGAGGCTGTCCATGTAGACAACGCACGGGATCGAGGCGGTGAGATAAGAGAGCGTGCCGGGTTTCTGCTTTCGACACGGCGACCAGTTCGTCCACCGTCTTGGCCTTGAGATCGGAATTGATCACCAGCACCTGGATCAGGTGAAACAGGTTGATGATCGGCGTGATCTTCTCGGGATCGAACGGAAGAGTCTTGAAGAGGTACTGGTTGTAGATCATCGGATCGGCATTGATGATGCAGATCGTGTAGCCGTCCGGCTGCGCATCCTGGCAGGCGCGCGCGCCGATATTGCCGGCGCCGCCGGGACGATTCTCGATGATCAGCGGCTGGCCGAGGCTCTTGTGCATTTCCTCGCCGAGCACGCGCATGAAGATGTCGCTGATGCCGCCGGCGCTCGAGGTGGTGAGCACGTGGATCGGGCGGGTCGGGTAGTCGTCGGCGAAGGCGGGCGCCGCGCAGCGCGACAAAGAAGGCGGCGTAGTAGCTGCGACATACGCAGTCATTGTTTCTCCATCCGTCTTCCGTCGCGCCGATACCTGTCATCCCGGGTTGCTGCGAGTGTCACGGCCGTCGTCCCCGCACTTGTCATCACCGGGCGTGTCCTCCGGATCTGCATCCGGAGGGCGAACCCGGCCATCCAGCTAAGCAGGCGCACGCGCCCGCGTCGGATTCCGGGACCGGCCTGCGCGGCCGTCCCGGATGACGAGCTGCGCGTCTACTGTCACCCGGACAGCTTCGCCTTCACCATCCCGCTCGCCTTGGCCATATCCATCTGGCCGGCATATTTGCCGCGCAGCACGCCGATGACCTTGCCCATGTCCTTCATGCCGGCGGCGCCGGTTTCCTTCACCGCCGCCTCGATCGCCGCCGTCATCTCGGCGTCCGACATCTGCTTGGGCAGGTAGCCGGAGATGATGGCGATCTCCTCCTGCTCCTGTTTCACCAGGTCGGCACGGCCGCCCTTCTGGTAGAGCTCGACCAATTCCTGCCGCTGCTTGATCATCTTCTGCAGCAACGGCAGCACGTCGGCGTCGGTCAGCGCCGGCTTGCCGGCGCCGCGCGCCTCGATATCGGCATTCTTGAGCGCGGAATTGACCATGCGCAGCGTTGAAACCGCCCGTTCGTTCTTGGCCTTCATCGCCTCGGTCAGAGCCTTGTTGATGTCATCGCGCAGCACGGGAACCCCTTTCGTAAAGATTCTAAAGGTTTGGGGGCAGCATCCGGCGGCCCCTTGCCTCTCTCTCTATAATACGCAACTAAGAGCCCATGACCCAGACGAAAGCCGCCCCCGCCGGGACTTCCGGCGAATCTTGGGCTGAGCCCAAGCCGACGGCGCTTTTGGTATTGGCCGACGGGACCGTTCTGGAAGGCTTCGGACTGGGCGCCACCGGGCACGCGGTCGGCGAGGTCTGCTTCAACACCGCCATGACGGGCTATGAGGAGATCCTCACCGACCCGTCCTATGCCGGGCAGCTCATTACCTTCACCTTCCCGCACATCGGCAATGTCGGCACCAACGAAGAAGACATCGAGACCGTCAACATGGCGGCCACGCCGGGCGCGCGCGGCGTCATCCTGCAAAGCGCGATCACCGCATCGTCGAACTATCGCGCCACCAAAAACCTCAACGACTGGCTCAAGGCGCGCGGCATCATCGGTCTGTGCGGCATCGACACGCGCGCGCTGACCGCGCTGATCCGCGTCAACGGCATGCCCAATGCCGTGATCGCGCACGCGCCGAACGGCAAGTTCGATCTCGCCGCACTGAAGAAAGAAGCCAAGGAGTGGCCGGGCCTCGTCGGCATGGATCTGGTGCCGATGGTGACGAGCGGACAACGCTTCACCTGGGACGAGACGCCGTGGGGTTGGGGCACCGGCTTCGGCCGCCAGACCAATCCGCAATTCCACGTGGTCGCGGTCGACTACGGCATCAAGCGCAACATCCTGCGCCTGCTGGCGGGCTCCGGCTGCAAGGTCACCGTGGTGCCGGCCAAGACATCGGCCGAGGACATCATGGCGCTCAAGCCGGACGGCGTCTTCCTCTCGAACGGCCCGGGCGATCCGGCGGCGACCGGCGAATACGCGGTGCCGGTGATCAGGAAGCTGATCGACTCCGGCACGCCGACCTTCGGCATCTGCCTCGGCCACCAGATGCTCGGCATCGCGGTCGGCGGCAAGACGATGAAGATGCATCAGGGCCACCACGGCGCCAATCATCCGGTGAAGGATCTCACCACCGGCAAGGTCGAGATCACCTCGATGAACCATGGCTTCGCCGTCGATAAAGAGACGCTGCCGAAGAATGTCGAGCAGACGCATGTGTCGCTGTTCGACGGCTCCAATTGCGGCATCGCGCTCAAGGACAAGCCGGTGTTCTCGGTGCAGTACCATCCCGAAGCCTCGCCCGGCCCGCGCGACAGCCATTATCTCTTCACGCGCTTCGTCGAGATGATGCGGCAGGCCAAGCGAAAGCGGAAGATTGCGTAGCATGAGCCGTCATTCCGGGCTTGTACCGCGATCTCGTTCAGGGCACGCGATGCCGAACCGAATCCGGACGCAGGCATGACGGTAGTTCTGGATCGATTCGCTCGTCACATCCGCCAAGACGGCTATCGAATGCCTACGAACCTCTCACCTTCATGTTCAAAGACGACGGCAAGGTGCCGAACAATCCGGCGCTGCCGGTGCTGCTGTACAAAAACGCCGTCGATCTGGACAAAAGCATCGCCCCGGCTGCCGCAATCGAAAACCTCTTCAAGGCCAATGGCTGGGGCCACGGCCAGTGGCGCAACGGCATTTATCCGTTCGTGCATTACCATTCGATGATTCACGAAGCGCTCGGCATCGCGCAGGGCCGCGCCAAAGTGCAGCTCGGCGGAGCACAACGGCGAGGTGTTCGATCTTGCGGCCGGCGACGTGGTCGTGCTGCCGGCGGGCACCGGACATCAGACGACTTTCAGCCAGCGACGATCTTCTGGTCATCGGCGCCTATCCGCCCGAGGGCACCTATAACCTCTGCCGCGGCGACAACCCGGCGGACCGCGACAAGGCGCTCAACACGATCGCCAAGGTGCCGGTGCCGACAAGCGACCCGGTCATCGGCAAAGACGGCCGCTGCCCCGCTCTGGCGGCGCTAAGCAGTTGCTCGCCAAGCTTCGCGCATCGCGTGAGAGCGGGATCCGGTCCAGTGCAGGCACGAGCTTCGTCCCGGATCCCGCTTCGCAGGTAGCGCGCGCCGATGCGACGCGGGACAAGCGCGCACGACAGAAAGTCTGCATGAGCAACTGGATCGACTTCTACGATTTCAAGCATTCGGTGATCTATGTGAATGCGCGTCACCGCGACGTGCATTACCGCACCATTGCCGAGGACATCCGCAAGCTGGTGCCCTCGCCCGCCGCGCATGTGCTCGACTATGGCTGCGGCGAGGCAACCTCGGCCGATCTGGTCGCCGCCGCTTGCGCACAACTGATCCTGGTGGAAGCCGCGCCCAATGTGCGCGCGTCGCTCGCGCAGCGTTACGCCGGCCACCCGAAGATCACCGTCATCTCGCGCGGAGCAAGCCGCGGCGCTGCCCAAGGGCTCGTTCGATCTCATCGTCATGCATTCGGTCGCGCAATATCTGAGTGCAGCCGAACTCGACCGGCTGCTCGCGATATTCCATTCCCTGCTCAAGCCCGGCGGACTGTTTGTTCTCGGCGATATCGTGCCGCCGCATCTGGCCGCGCCGGCAGCGGCGCTTGCGCTGCTGCGCTTCGGCGCCGCGAACGGATTCTTCTGGGCGGCAGCTTTCGGGCTGATGCGGATCTTCGTGTCCGATTATTTGCGGCTGAAGAAGACCGTCGGGCTGTCGCACTACGCGGAAGCGGCCATGCTGGAGAAACTCAAGCGCGCCGGCTATGCGCCCCAGCGTGCCGGTCACAATATCGGCCACAATCAGCAGCGCATGACCTTCCTCGCGCGGCCGGTTTAATTCTCGTCACGCTCCCCCTGTAACCGCCGTCATTCCGGGGCGCGCTGAAGGCGCGAACCCGGAATCCAGAACCGCGCAGCGTGCCTACATCTGGATTCCGGGTCCATCGCTCGCGATGTCCCGGAATGACGAGATCGTTGTTGTCATCGCCGGCCTTGTGCCGGCGATCTCGCTTAGGAGGGCAAGACCGTGCCCAATGAATTGAGATGGCCGGGACATAGGCGTGCGAAAGCACGCCGTCCTTCGGACGGCTATGCCCGGCATGACAGGCTAACGACGCCATTAACCGCGACTCGCATTCGCCGGCCTACACCGTGCAGCAAGGGCGACATCTTATTGCTGCAGACGGCCCGGTGGCGGAGTGGCGACGCAGAAGCCATGCAAGGTCTTCCAGCCTGGTTCGATTCCAGGCCGGGCCTCCAACCTTCGCGGCGAAAGCCGCTTCGGTTGCGCAAGCCCGCCTTCATCGCGCGAAGGTTGCCCGTCGTAGCGCGAAGCGCGAAGACGGGTTCTATTGGACTTTCCGTCCACCGCTTATGCGCCGGCTGCCCTTCCCTGCCCGTCGAATCTGGTCTAAGCACCCCTCGCGCGCGGGGCTGTGCCTCTGCGCCAGCCCCGAGGACGCGCATAGGCGCGCCCTTTTTTTGTGCCGATTTTCCGGGAGCCGATGCCCAAACGCACCGACATCAAATCGATCCTGATCATCGGCGCCGGCCCGATCGTCATCGGCCAGGCCTGCGAATTCGACTATTCCGGCACGCAGGCCTGCAAGGCGCTGAAGGAAGAGGGCTACCGGATCATCCTGGTGAACTCCAATCCGGCGACGATCATGACCGACCCGGATCTCGCCGACGCGACCTACATCGAGCCGATCACGCCGGAGATCGTCGCCAAGATCATCGAGAAGGAACGCCCGGACGCGCTGCTGCCGACCATGGGCGGGCAGACCGCGCTCAATTGCGCGCTGTCGCTGCGCAAGATGGGCACGCTGGAAAAATTCAACGTCAAGATGATCGGCGCCACCGCCGAAGCGATCGACAAGGCGGAAGACCGCGAGCTGTTCCGCGAGGCGATGACCAAGATCGGCCTGCCGACGCCGCGCTCGCACCAGATCAAGACATTGCCGCAGGCGCTGGAAGCGCTCGACGACATCGGGCTGCCGGCGATCATCCGCCCGTCCTTCACGCTCGGCGGCACCGGCGGCGGCATCGCCTACAACAAGGCGGAGTTCATCGACATCGTCGAGGGCGGCATCGATGCCTCTCCGACCAACGAGGTGCTGATCGAGGAATCGGTGCTCGGCTGGAAAGAATACGAGATGGAGGTGGTGCGCGACAAAAAAGACAACTGCATCATCATCTGCTCCATCGAAAACGTCGATCCGATGGGCGTGCACACCGGCGACTCGATCACCATCGCGCCGGCGCTCACGCTGACCGACAAGGAATACCAGATCCTGCGCGACGCCTCGATCGCGGTGCTGCGCGAGATCGGCGTGGAGACCGGCGGCTCGAACGTGCAGTTCGCCATCAATCCCGCCGACGGGCGGCTGGTGGTGATCGAGATGAACCCGCGCGTGTCGCGCTCGTCGGCGCTGGCCTCGAAAGCGACCGGCTTCCCGATTGCGAAAGTCGCGGCAAAGCTCGCGGTCGGCTACACGCTCGACGAAATCGCCAACGACATCACCGGCGGCGCGACACCCGCCTCGTTCGAGCCGACGATCGACTACGTCGTCACCAAGATTCCGCGCTTTGCCTTCGAGAAATTCCCCGGCGCCTCGCCGGTGCTCACCACGTCGATGAAGTCGGTGGGCGAAGCCATGGCGATCGGCCGCACCTTCCAGGAAAGCCTGCAGAAGGCGCTGCGCTCGCTGGAGACCGGCCTCACCGGCCTCGATGAAATCACCATCGAGGGCTTCGATGCCGCGAAAGGCATCGATGATGCCGACAACAAGGCGGCGATCCGCGCCGCGCTCGGCACGCCGACGCCGGACCGGCTGCTCAAGATCGCGCAGGCCATGCGGCTCGGCGCGAACGACGAACTCATTCACAATGCCTGCCGCATCGATCCCTGGTTCCTGAACCAGATGCGCGAACTGGTGGATATGGAAGCCGAAATCAGGGCCAAGGGCCTGCCGACGACGGCCGCCCCGTTCCGCAGGCTCAAGGCCATGGGCTTTTCCGACAAGCGGCTGGGCAAACTGACCGGCAACGAGGCCGAGACGGTCATGGCCAAACGCCGCAAGCTCGATGTGCGGCCGGTCTTCAAGCGCATCGACACCTGCGCCGCCGAATTCGCGTCACCGACGGCCTACATGTATTCGACCTACGAGACGCCGTTCGCCGGAAAGGTCGCCGACGAGGCGGCGCCATCCGACAAGAAGAAGGTCATCATTCTCGGCGGCGGGCCGAACCGCATCGGCCAGGGCATCGAATTCGACTATTGCTGCTGCCATGCCTGCTTCGCGCTGAAGGAAGCGGGCTATGAAACCATCATGATCAACTGCAATCCGGAAACGGTGTCGACCGACTACGACACCTCCGACCGGCTTTATTTCGAGCCGCTGACGCCGGAAGACGTGCTGGAGATCATCGACACCGAGCGCAGCAACGGCACGCTGCACGGCGTGATCGTGCAGTTCGGCGGCCAGACGCCGCTCAAGCTCGCCGAGCGCTGGAAAAGGCCAAGGTGCCGATCCTCGGCACCTCGCCCGACATGATCGACCTCGCCGAAGACCGCGACCGCTTCAAGAAGCTGCTCGACAAGCTCAAGCTGCGCCAGCCGCAGAACGGCATCGCGACATCGCCCAATGCGGCACGCGCGATCGCCGAAGAGATCGGTTATCCGGTGGTGATCCGTCCCTCCTACGTGCTCGGCGGCCGCGCCATGGAGATCGTGCGCGACACGGCCCAGCTCGATCGTTATCTGCACGCGCCTGTCATCCGATCTCGACAGGCCGAGCGAACTGGTCGTCTCGAAAAAGAGCCCGCTGCTGATCGATCGCTATCTGTCCGATGCCACCGAAGTCGACGTCGATTGTCTTGCCGACGGCAAGGACACCTTCATCGCCGGCATCATGGAACACATCGAGGAAGCCGGCATTCATTCCGGCGACTCGGCCTGCGCGCTGCCGCCGCATTCGCTCGACAAGAAAACGCTCGCCGAACTCGAGCGGCAGACCCGCGCGCTGGCGCTCGCGCTCAATGTCGGCGGCCTGATGAACGTGCAATACGCCATCAAGGACGGCGACATCTATGTGCTGGAGGTCAATCCGCGCGCCTCGCGCACCGTGCCGTTCGTCGCCAAGGTGATCGGGCTGCCGGTCGCCAAGATCGCCGCCCGCATCATGGCCGGCGAGACCCTCAAGAGCTTCGACCTCAAGCCGATCGCATCTCAAGCACCGCGCGGTGAAGGAAGCGGTGTTCCCCTTCGCGCGCTTCCCCGGCGTCGACACCGTGCTCGGACCGGAGATGAAATCAACCGGCGAAGTGATGGGGATCGACGGCTCGTTCGAGATCGCCTTCGCCAAGAGCCAGATCGGCGGCGGCACCAACCTGCCGCGCAACGGAACGGTGTTCGTCTCGGTGCGGGATGCCGACAAGTCGCGCATCCTGCCGGCCGTCAAACTCCTGGCCTCCCTCGGCTTCAAGACCATCGCGACATCGGGAACCCAGCGTTACCTCGCGGAACAAGGGGTCGAGACGGCCAAGATCAACAAGGTGCTGGAAGGCCGGCCGCACATCGTGGATGCCATCAAAAACGGCGGTGTTCAGCTTGTTTTCAATACCACCGAAGGGGCTGCCGCCCTGGCCGACAGCCGTTCCCTGCGCCATGCGGCCCTCTTGCATAAAGTGCCGTACTACACCACTCTTTCAGGAGCCGTCGCTGCGGCGCAGGGCATCAAAGCCTATCTTGAGGGCGACCTCGAGGTTCACGCCCTGCAGAGCTACTTCGGCGGTCGGGGCTGACGGCCTTTTTTGGTCCCCAGACCCCGGTGGCGGCACGAGTAAGGCCGGAAATTGAATGGTCGCGGCATCAGGTGAGGCTGGCCGCGACGGGTTTTTTTGACCGGCCCTCGTTCACATGACTCCGGTTTCGCGGGTGACCGTGGCCGGAGTTGTATTACGAGTTGATTGGACGGAACTTCGACGGTGAAAGGTTCTTGGTGGCGCTGAAGGTCGTTCTGGTTGTTTCGGGCGCCCGCCGGGAGGAGATGAGACGATGGAAAAGATTCCAATGACGGCCGCCGGCTATACGGCGCTCGAGACCGAGCTCAAGCATTGCCAGCAGGTCGAGCGTCCGCGCATCATCCAGCAGATCACCGAGGCGCGCACGCACGGCGACCTGTCGGAGAATGCTGAATATCACGCCGCCAAGGAGCAGCAGTCGCTCAACGAGGGCCGCATCGCGGAGCTCGAGGACAAGCTCGCGCGCGCCGACGTGATCGACGTGTCGAAGCTGTCCGGCGACACCATCACGTTCGGCGCGACCGTGACGCTGGTCGACGAGGACACCGACGAAAAGAAGGTGTGGCAGATCGTCGGCGAGCCCGAGGCCGACGCCAAGAAGGGCCGCATTTCGATCACCTCGCCGCTCGCCAAGGCGCTGATCGGCAAGACCAAGGGCGCGGTCGTCGAGGTCAACACCCCCGGCGGCGCCAAGGGCTACGAGATCAAGAAGGTCGACTGGAAGTAGGCGCGCGAAGCGCGCCGTAATCACCGGGCAGGCGACGGCCAGACTGTCGGATCCGCGCGTGCGCTCGCACCGGCCCGTATGACGGCTGAGGATGCGTGCTGCCACTCTGCACGCCGTCATTCCGGGGCGCGCTGAAAGCGCGAACCCGGAATCCAGATGCAGGCACGGCGCGCGTTTCTGGATTCCGGGTCCGGCCGGAGCCTGTCATCGGGCCGCGCTTCGCGCGGACCCGTTGGGCCGTCCCGGAATGACGACCTGCAAAGTGGCATTCACGGCTGCCCGGGCATAATGAATGTGGAGCACCCCCCGCGTTACCGAATGGTTTCCTGATCGTTAAGATTGGCACAACCAATCTGTAATACCGTCGATCCGCGCCCATAATTTCGGCAGCCTTTCGGACCGCGGATATGTCGCCAGGTGAAGCCATCCACGGGGTTGAATCCCGCTACGCGCTTTACGGGCTCGACGCAGAGGCCCGCAGCGCCATCAAGCTTATGTGGCCGACGATCGCGCCGCATATCGAGAAAGCGGTGGACGCGATCCTCGACGCGGCATCGAACCTGCCGAGCGTCGCCGCGATCACAAGACAGCACCGTGCCCTGATCAAACAGCTTGAGCTGTCGCACCTCGAAGCGTTGCTCAACGGCGAACTTGGCGCACCCTATTTTGAGTTCCTGCAAAAAAACCGTTGAGCAGGAAGCTGCGCTCGGGTTCGATGCGCGCCTGCGCAGTACCGCGGGAAACTACGTGCTGCGGGCGGCGATCGACGCGCTTGCGCGCAAACATCGATTTTCGCCCGGCAAGCTCGCCGAAAGCACAAAGCTGCTGTCCCAGGCCATTGCATTCGACGTCGCCAACGCAATGACGCTGCACCGGGAGGCGGCATCGAAGGCCGCGCAAGTGCGGCGAACGACCATCGATGAAGCCATTGCCGATTTTGGCAGCGCCATCGGCGACGTGCTCAAGGCCATTACCGATGCTTCCACGTCGCTGACTGCAACGTGCTCGACCATGCGCGAGGTTGCCGACGAGACGCTCAACCGCATGGCCGTGGCATCAAAGGCGGCGTCGGAAACCACGCAGCGCGTGATGATCACCAGCCAGGCGACCGAAGAACTGTCGGGATCAATTCAACATATTGGCCAGGAAGCCACGCGCGGGCTGGACATGGCAAGGGCCGCCGTCGACGATACGCAGCGCGCGCAGCAGGCGATCCGCTCGCTCAACAACACCGCCGAACGCATCGGCTCGATCGTCAGCATCATCTCGACGATCGCGTCACAAACCAACCTGCTGGCGCTCAATGCGACCATCGAAGCCGCACGCGCCGGCGAGGCCGGCAAGGGATTCGCGGTGGTCGCTTCCGAAGTGAAGGCGCTCGCCAATCAGACCTCGCGCGCGACCGACGAAATCTCGCAGCAGGTCGCCAGCATCCAGGATGCCACCCGGAAATCGGTCGACGAGATCTCCTCGATCGCGCGCTCGATCGACCAATTGACGGTTGCCGCGACCAGCATCGCCTCGGCGGTCGAAGAGCAAAGCATGACCACCGGCGAAATCGCCGTCAGCATCCAGACGGCGGCCGATCACACCGCGAGCGCGTCCGCCGAGATTCTCTCGGTCGAGCAAGCCGCGGACCGCAGCGCCAAGGCTTTCAGTGACATCGCCGATTTGACCGCACGGGTGTCCGCGCGGGCGCAGGATCTGGAAGCGAAAGTCTCGACGTTCTTCAACCGCGTCCGCGCCGCGTGACCGCTGCGGTCGCAGGTGCTGTTTGAGCTTGTCATTCCGGGGCACGCGCGCAGCGCGTGAACCCGGAATCCAGACGCACGCACTCGCCAGCGATGTTCGGCACCCTGCTTCGCGCCGCGTGACGCCTACTCCATCGGCACCATGGCCGCGTCTTTTGAATTGCGCAGCGTCAGCGACGTCTTCACGTTGCGCACGTTCGGCGCGGCGGTGAGCTTCTCGACGAAAGCCTGGAAGGTCTTGAGGTCCGGCGCGACGCATTTGAGCACGAAGTCGATTTCACCGGAGAGCATCCAGCACTCGCGTACCAGCGGCTGCGAACGCACGAACTCCTCGAACCCGACGAGGTCGGCTTCCGCCTGGCTCGCCAGGTGCACCATTGCGAAGACCGTCACCTCGTAGCCAAGTTTCTTCTCGTCGAGCAGCGCGCGGTAACCCTTGATGTAGCCGGCCTCCTCCAGCGCCCGCACCCGGCGCAGGCACGGCGGCGCGGAAATTCCAACCCGGCTCGCCAGCTCCACATTGGTGATGCGGCCGTCGTCCTGAAGTTCTCGGAGGATTTTGCGGTCGATGGCGTCGAGACGGGCGGGCACGGAACGCACCTCTGGCGGGTTCACTGGCGTGAACAGTCATAACGCGAAATATTATTTCGCGAAAGAATATTGCGCGCTCTACCGATCGTGATTGGCGCAAATGGCCAAGTCTGTGGGCCGGGGGGTTGCGTATCTTGCATAGCTCGGCCGAAAGCCATACATCGGGCAGGGCAAAAGAGCCGGCCAAAGGTCCGACCACGGGTCCGGCCACCCGCGCGACAAGCGCCACGCAACGCCCATCCAGGGGGGCGTACATCATGGCAAAGACCACCCACGCCAAGGTCATCATCATCGGCTCGGGGCCGGCAGGCTACACGGCCGCAATCTACGCGGCGCGCGCGATGCTGGAACCGATCCTGATCCAGGGCATCCAGCCCGGCGGACAGCTGACGATTACCACCGACGTCGAAAATTATCCGGGCTTTGCCGATGTGATCCAGGGCCCGTGGCTCATGGAACAGATGCAGGCGCAGGCGACGCATGTCGGAACCCGCATCGTCACCGATCATGTCAGCAAGGTCGAGCTGTCGCAGCGCCCGTTCCGCCTGACATGCGATTCCGGCGACATCTATCTCGCCGACGCCCTGATCATTGCCACCGGCGCACAGGCGCGCTGGCTCGATCTGCCGTCGGAGCAGAAGTTCAAGGGCTATGGCGTGTCGGCATGCGCGACCTGCGATGGATTCTTCTATCGCAACAAGGAAGTCGTCGTGATCGGCGGCGGCAATACCGCTGTCGAAGAGGCGCTGTTCCTGACGAATTTCGCATCCAAGGTCACGGTCGTGCACCGGCGCGATACTTTCCGGGCGGAAAAGATTCTGCAGGACCGGTTGTTCAAGCATCCCAAGATCGAAGTGGTCTGGGACAGCGTGCTGGACGACGTCGTCGGCGGCGACAACCCGCTCAAGGTGAGCGGCGTGCGGCTCAAGAACATCAAGACCGGCGCGGTGAGCGAACGCCGTGTCGACGGCGTCTTCATCGCCATCGGCCATTCGCCGGCATCGGAACTGTTTACCGGGCAAGTTCAGATGAAGTCATCCGGCTACATCGTGACCGCCGGCCATTCGACCGCGACCTCGGTGCCCGGCGTCTTCGCCGCCGGCGATGTCACCGATGACATTTACCGCCAGGCAGTGACCGCCGCCGGACAAGGCTGCATGGCGGCGCTCGAGGCGGAGAAATTCCTGGCTGCGCACGAACATGATCGCGCGGCGGCGGAATAGGCCATGGCCGGGACAAACACATCGATGGACTGGGACAAGCTGAAGGTGTTTCACGCCGCGGCCGAAGCCGGCTCGTTCACGCATGCCGGCGAGCGGCTCGGCCTGTCGCAATCGGCGGTGTCGCGCCAGGTTTCAGCGCTGGAATCCGAGCTTTCCGTTTCGCTTTTCCACCGGCACGCGCGCGGCTTGATCCTGACCGAGCAGGGCGAATTGCTTTACCGCACCGCCCACGAAGTCTTCATGAAACTGGAGGCCGCCCGCACAAAGCTCACCGACAGCCGCGAGCGGCCGAACGGCGAACTCAAGGTGTCGACGACGCCGGGCATCGGCGTGCATTGGCTCACGCCAAGACTTGGCGAGTTTCTTGATCTGTATCCCGACATCCACATCACGCTCATCACCACCGACGAGGAACTGGACCTCGCGATGCGCGAGGCCGATGTCGCGATCCGGCTGCGCCAGCCGACCCAGCCCGACCTGATCCAGCGCAAGCTGTTTTCGGTTCACTTTCATGCTTACGCCTCGCCCGATTATCTCAAGCGATTCGGCACGCCACGCGCGCACGAGGAACTCGACAAGCACCGGATCATCCTGCTTGGCGGCGGCGTGGTGCCGGCGCATCTGCAGAACCGGCGATGGCTGCTCGAGATCAGCCGCGACGGGCAAGGGCCGCGCGCGCCGCATCTGACAGTGAACAATGTGCTTGGCGTTCTGCGCGCGTGCCAGCGCGGGTTGGGCGTCGCCGTGCTTCCGGATTACCTGGTGGAGGAAAACGGCGGCCTGGTGCAGCTGTTCGGTGAAGCCGACACGCTCGCGCTCGATGCATACTTTGTCTATCCGGAAGAACTCAAGTCAGTCGCGCGCATCCAGGTCTTCCGCGACTTTCTCGTCGCTAATGCGCAGCGCTGGCATTTCTGATTTTCGTTATCGGCGAAACATAACATTCCCGACTTGCTATGTGAGCCGCGCCACACGCGGCGCGCATGTTGCGGTTTTCACATTGTCATTCCGGGACGGCCGCAGGCCGGACCCGGAATCCAGATGCAAGCACGGCGCGCGCTTCTGGATTCCGGGTTCGCGCCTTCGGTGCGCCCCGGAATGACGGCATGATGGCGAGCGTTCGCCGCTCTCCGAATGACGGTGCGCAAACAAATCGCTTTCATACCGGATCGCATGGCTGTCATGTCGCTATTGGCGTTGTCCGAGTCGGATGCGCTTCGCATACTGCGATCTCGCTGTGGCGCCGGATGGATATCCTCCCAGAATCGCCGGTGTGCAGCATGTTCCCCTCTGGAAGATATTGTCGGCCCCCACGCCGGCAATCACTGAAACCGGACCCCGCACGGGGTCCGGTTTTTTCATGCGTATGAAAATTGACGGGTGCTGCGTCTGCTCGAATCGCTGAGGTGACTGGGTCCCCGCCCCCAACCATGATTGCCGGCCGGGATGCCCGCCGCGCCGCGACAAGGTGTCATCCAAAAGCCATGCGCCCGCCGCATGATCTTCGATGGCGCTACGGTCTCACGCAAAAGTCAGAGGAAATACCGTTGAAAACCGTCTAGGAACCGCCGGCCCAGCCTGCTGTTGCCTTAGGCTTCTGCGGCTGACGGGCCAAAACAAGCGCGAACCACCCTTTTTGGCCTGCCGTGCAAAATAGCCACAGTCCACAGGTGTTCTGGGTGGATTATTGGGAAATACGTAACTGGCTATGCACTATGAGTTACAATGGGTTGGACATATAAGGGGCCGCGCCTGCCCCTGACAGCTTTGGGAGACACGTGGTGAAAAGTGCCCGATTTGAACGCCTGCTGGCCTCGACCGCGCTCGCGCTGGTGCTGGCTTTGTCCAGCCATGCAAGCGTGGCGCAGCAAAGCCAAAACCGGGTTGTGGCAGCGGTGCCTGTCCCCGATACGACGCTCCCCCCGCCCCTGACCGCCAAGGATTTCGCGGCGACGCCGGCGCCGGCCGCTCCCCAGGCTGCCCCCGTAGCGCCCAAGCAGGACGCCGCAGCTCCCGCCGCCGAACCGGCCAAAGCGGTCGCAGCACCGGCCGCCACCGCCGACGGCGGCCTTGGCGACAAAATCCGCGAATTGATCACGAGCAAGCAGTTCGATCGTCTCGTCAGCCGAAAGGCTGACCGTGCCGGTATCGAGGCCTATTACAGCGCGCACAATTATGCGCCGCTCTGGGTGAGCAACAACGCAGCGAATGAACGCGCCAAATCAGCGATCGCCTACCTGGCCCAGGCCGATGCCGTCGGTCTTGACCCGAGCGACTACCCGGCCCCCGATTTCAAGGCGGCCTCGAACGCAGACGCACTGGCCGAGGCCGAACTGAAGCTCACTGCCTCTGCCCTCACCTTTGCGCGTCAGGCGCAAATCGGCCGCATCCATTTCACGCGGGTCAGCGCGGACATTCAATTCGATCTGAATGCGCCGGAACCGGCCGACGTTCTCGCGAAACTCGCCAATGGCAGCGACGCGGGCGCCGTGCTGGATGGCTTCAATCCGCCGCAGCCGGAATTCAAGGCCCTGCGGGCGAAGCTTGCCGAAGTGCGCGGCGGCAAAGTTGCCGACAGCAAGGCCGAGGACAAGCCAGCCCAGTCGCGGGTGCATGTGCCGGAGGGCAAGATTCTCCGTCCTGGGATGAAGGACGCGCGCGTTGCGGCGTTGCGCAAGCGGCTCGACATCGCGGGCGATAAAGACAACCAGCTTTATGACGACGCAGTGCGTGACGCGGTCAAGACGTTCCAGACGGAAAGCGACATTGGCGTCGACGGGAACCTTGGTCCGAACACCGTGCGCGCGATGAATGGCGAGCAAAAAGAAGCGCACCGCCCCTCCGCCAATCCAGTCGATACGATCATCGTGAACATGGAGCGTTGGCGCTGGCTGCCGCGCGACCTGGGCAATCCGCACGTTGTCGTCAACATCCCTGACTACTCCTTGTCGTTGTTCAACGACGGCAAGGTCTATTGGAAAACCAGGATCGTCGTCGGCAAGCCCGACAAGGCCACGCCGTTGGTCAGCGCCGAGATGAAGTTCATCACGGTCAATCCGACATGGAATGTGCCGCCGTCGATTATCGAGAAAGAATACCTTCCGGCCCTGCAGGAAGATCCGCAGGCGCTTGACCGTATCGGGTTGAAACTCACGCAAGATGCGGATGGCACCGTTCATATTTCGCAGCCGCCCGGCGCCGGCAACGCGCTCGGCCGCATCCGCTTTAACTTCCCCAACAAGTTCCTGGTCTACCAGCACGATACGCCGGACAAATACCTCTTTGCCCGCGACAAGCGCGCGTACAGCCACGGCTGCATGCGGGTTCAGAATCCGCTCACGTATGGCGAGAAACTGCTATCGCTGGTGCTGCCGAAGGAGCGCTACACGGAAGCCCGTCTGGAGAGCATGTTTGGCGGCAGCGAGATCAACATCAACTTCCCGAAGTTCATTCCCGTCCATCTCACGTATCAGACGGCCTTTGTGGATGACGCGGGCAAGCTGCAACTCCGTGACGATGTGTACGGCCGTGATGCGAAAATGATCGCGATCCTCAAGAGCAGCGAGCGCAAGGTTGCCGACCTCGCGGTCGAACGCGCGCCGAATTCGTCATCCAAGCCTGTGCGCATGCCGGTTGGCATGTATGGCGGCAACAGCGGTGGCTACAGCGGCGGCGGATCGAATTTCTTCGATTGGATGTTCGGCGGAGCACAAGCCGGCCCACGCCCCTACCCGCCGCGCAACGTTCCGACCACCCCGCGCGGAAACGGCAACGGCCGCTACAGCGCGCGTTAGTCCCTGGATCTTCAGTCAATAACAAACGCCGGCGAAACATTTCGCCGGCGTTTTGTTTCGCAATGGACATTGGCAAGATGGTACAGGCGGGTGGACTTGAACCACCGACCTCTGGTTCCACAGACCAGCGCTCTAACCAACTGAGCTACGCCTGCATGCGTGATCGGCTTTTTGCGCTGCCCGATCCAAGCGGGCGGAACCTAGGTGCCGCCCGGCTTTTTGGCAAGCGGGCATGAACAACCGGCACACCTGAATAAACAAAGCCCGGACTTTGCGGTCCGGGCTTTGGCTAGCCTGCTCCCCAAGCAAGCAATTTGTGGCGAACGCGTCAGGCGGCCTTGTTAAAGGTGCTGCTGATGCTTTCCTTGATCGGCTCGGCGGTCTCGGTCGCGACTTTTTGCGCGTGCTCCGAGAGCTCCTTGGCCTGGGCGACCACGGCGTCGAATTGCTTGCGCATATAGGCGCTCGAAAGCTCAACCACCTCGGAATAGGACTTGGCAGCCATAAGCTCCGACATCAGGTCGAAGGTCGCATCGCTGTTCGCGCGCGCGGTCTCGATCAGCTTGAGGCCGTAGCTCGCGCAACCCTTGGACGCTGTGGAATAAGTGTCTTCAAGCACATCGGTGGCCTGCTCGGCCGCGCTTTTGACCTTGTCGTAATTTTCCTTGGCCTGCGCGATGCCTTTTTCAGCAAATTCCCGAAATGCCGTCGGCACTTCGAATTTTGGCACTTCAAACTTGGGCATTTCAAACTTGGGCATGTCAAAAGCGGGCGCGCTGACGGCGACCGGCTTCGGTTTCGATTTCGGCGTGCTAGCCGCACTCGACGTGGTTTCAGCCATGACAGTCATCCTTGACTTGGGAGGGCGCTGTTCGCGTCAGGGCCGTCACCCTCGACAATCCGGCCCGCGCTGTCGCAATGCCCACCGGCGCAAATGTCTCTCGGCGCGAGGTGGACTGAATAAAATTATTGTAGTCCTGTTTTTGGTGCATTGCAATAAAAATATTGCAGCGCACAATAAAAGCATACCTCCACCGGCACCGGACCAATAAGGTCCGGCGGATAAACGGCCTGAACGCGGATTGCGGGCCTCAATGCTGGGTGTCTTTGCCCACCCATCTTGGCCGCGCGCTTGCTCAATTCCTTCGCCTGGTCGGTGAGCGTCGCGATCTGGCTGTTCACGTATTCCGTATGCAGCGCCACGACGTCCTTGGGGTCCTTCGCCTGAAGCAGTTTCTGGGCGAAGGCGAATGATGACGTGATGTTGCGTTCCGCAAACCCGATGGCGAGTTCGCCCATCTCTTTGGCGCCAGCGTGCGCATTGACCGCCTGGGTTTCAGCGGTATTCACCGCGTGCTGAGCCGCTGAAATGAAAATATCAAAAGCCTGTTTGGCCTGTTCGACGCTCTTTTCCGCCAACGCACGCATGTCGGCGGGGATCTCGAACCGCGGGCCATCTTCTGCTGCCATGGATCCCTCCTGCATGCCCGCCGCCCGTGGTGTTAACCCTGTATGGGTCGATACGTTGCACGCGCCAGGGATGGAACTCGACGGCATTAAGGTTATTGCGGCTTGCCGCTGGATACCTCCGGCAAGTCGTGGACGTCGCTCACCGCCCGCCCTATTAAGGTTTCATTAGCCGTAACTTGTGCGACACCGCGATGACGGAATCCAATCTGCATTTCAAATATTTGCGCGAGCCGCAGCTCGCTGGGCACGCGCTCAATCCCGCGCCTGTCTGGCTTTGGAGCGCGGATGCCGATCGCATTCTCTGGGCCAACCCGACCGGTGCTGCAATCTTTGACGCTGCCTCGCCCGGCGCAATTGCCGCACGGAAATTCGAGCCGCGTCATGTCGCTGCGGCGCAGATCGCGCGTCTTGCCGGAACTCTACCCCAAGGCAACGCACCGCGATTGGAAAGACTGCGCGGTTTCGGCGCCAGCTTCGGCGGCACTCTGATCTGCCTGTGCTCCCGCATTACACTCACAGACAATCGGACTGCCGTGTTGGTGGTATCGATCGAGCGCGCTGGCAAAGAACTCGCCCTGCCCGAGCGGGCGCGCCGTTTGCTCGAGAACGGCAGCGCGCCTGCGGCAATATTTACTGCGGATGGAGAACTGATCCATGCGCGTCCGTCGGCGCGAGAGCTGCTGGGCAACAAGCTCGATCTTGTGGCCTTCGGCGCGGATAAACTCGCCCGCGAAGCAACGCTCAACGGGGCCGCCGAAGGCGAAACACAGGCCGGGCATGTGAACGTCCTCAAGCTCGGTGCGGGGGCCACATTTGTGTTGCTTGTCATGTTCTCCGCGCAGGCTATTGCGCTTGATGCGCCGCTGAAATCCGAAACACCCTCTGTACCCAATCCGGTCGGAGCGGGCCCCGCTCTGCAGCCCCTTCCTTTTCGTTTCGTCTGGGAAACCGATGCCGAGGGGCGCTTCACGCTCGCGAGCCAGGAATTTACCGAGTTGGTCGGACCCAAAACCGCCGCCGCGCTCAACCGCAATTGGCGCGAAACGGCGCGTGTCCTCGATCTCGACCCAGAGGGGAAAATCGCCGCCGCGCTTACGGCGCGCGAAACTTTCAGCGGAATTGTCGTTTCATGGCCGGCCGATCATAATGATGAGCGGATTGCGGTGGAAATGTCCGGACTGCCTGTCTTCGACCGTGACCGCCAGTTCAAAGGCTTTCGCGGTTTTGGCGTCTGCCGCCACGCAGATCGGCTGAGGGACATTCGGCAGCGCCGGGCAACACAATCTCAGCCGTCGCCGATCGTTGTCGAGGCACAATCCAAGGTATTGCCATTTCCGTCGGCGCCACCGCCGCCTCCCGCGGAAAAGCCGGCGCTCAATGCCCGCGACCGTAGCGCGTTTCAGGAACTTGCACGCGAACTCAGCGAACGCCTCAAACGACCGTCCGCCAAAGACGAGGCAGCAGTTCCCGACGATTTTGGTGCCGAGCCAATTTCTGCGCCTGCCCAACCGCCGCGGCCGCCGCAAGAGCCGCCAAAGACCGGCCGCGACGCGCAGGAAAACCGTTCAATTCTCGATCGCCTGCCCGTTGGTGTTTTGGTCTATCGCCTGAATACCTTGGTCTATGCCAACCGGGCGTTCCTTGAGTGGACCGGCTATCCGTCGCTGGAAGCCCTGGGCGAGGCTGGTGGCCTCGATAGCCTTTTCATCGACGCCAAAAGCGACTCGTCACCGAAGGACGCGCGCAGTGGCACCAGGTCGCTCACCATTGCGACCGTCAATGGCAAGCAGAAACCGGTCGCGGGTCGCTTGTTCGGCGCGGTCTGGAATGAAGAAAACGCGCTGGTCCTCGTGATCAACACCCAGGCCGGAGTTGACGTCGCGCCGACGGACAATTCGCTGCGCCGCGAAAACGACGAGCTGAGAGCAATCCTTGATACAGCCACCGACGGCGTACTGGTGCTCGATCGCAGCGGCCGCGTGCTTTCGGCCAACCGCAGTGCCGAAGCATTGTTCGGCTACGAAGCGAAACAGTTTGCCGAACTGACGGTCGGCGAATTGCTCGTGCCCGAAAGCCGACAGGCCGTGCTGGAACATCTCGACCGGCTTGCGCGTGGCGCGGGGGCCGGCATGCTCGATGCCGGCTACGAAGTCATCGGACGCGTGCGCCAGGGCGGCCTTGTTCCACTCTATATGACCATGGGCAGCATCGAGGACGGCGAAAAGCTGTGCGCGGTGCTGCGGGATATTACCGCCTGGAAACGCAACGAAGAAGAACTGGTCGGCGCGAAGCGTGCGGCCGAGCAGGCGTCGACTGCCAAATCCGAGTTTCTCGCCAAGATCAGTCATGAAATTCGCACACCGCTCAATGCCATCATCGGCTTCTCCGAAGTGATGATGGACGAACGCTTCGGTCCCATCGGCAATGAGCGTTATCGGCAATATCTCCGGGATATTCACGCCTCGGGCGGCCATCTGATCTCGCTGGTCAACGACCTGCTCGACCTCTCGAAAATCGAAGCTGGAAAGCTCGAACTCACATTCGTGAGCGTGAACCTCAACGACCTGGTGCAACAGTGCGTTGCCATCATGCAGGAACAGGCAAACCGTGAGCGCGTGATCATCCGCACGTCGCTGCCCGCAAACCTGCCGCAGATTGTCGGGGATACGCGCTCGATGCGTCAGATAGCGCTGAATTTGCTGTCGAACTCGATCAAATTCACCGGCGCTGGCGGCCAGGTGATCATCTCCACGGCGTTGACCGACGATCAGGAGGTCGTGCTGCGCGTGCGCGATACCGGCGCCGGCATGAGCGAAAAGGAGTTGCAGACCGCGCTCGAGCCATTCCGTCAAGTCGCGACCGCGGCACGTTGGGGTTCGAGCGGGACGGGGCTGGGCCTTCCGATCACCAAGGCTTTGGCCGAGGCCAATCATGCCCGCTTCCGTATAACCAGCCACGTGGACGACGGCACACTGGTCGAACTCGCATTTCCGATCACGCGGGTGCTGGCGCAGTAATTCCGAAATCGGATAGGCTCCCCATATGGGTCATTGGTTCCGCTGCGCGATCGTCGTGCTGGCGTTCTCGATTGGCGCGCCCGCTTTGCGCGCGAGCGCTACGGAACCTGTCGATCTCCTCCTGATTCTCGCGGCCGATGTATCGCGAAGCGTCGATAGCCAGAAGTTCCAGTTGCAGCGGGACGGCTATGCCGCAGCACTCGCCAATCCCCGCGTCCTCGACGCGATCCGTGCCGGTCGGAATGGCCGTATTGGTGTGTTGTTTCTCGAATGGTCGGGATTTGGCAACCAGAAGGTCGTGATTGACTGGATGCTTGTTGATGGGCCGAAAGCGGCACAGGCATTTGGTGATCGGTTGCTTGAATCGCCGCGCTCATTCGCCGATCGAACCTCTATCAGCGGCGGTATCGATGCAGCCGTGGCACAGCTTGCGCGGGCACCCTTTAGCGCCGAGCGGCGAACGATCGACGTTTCGGGAGACGGCACCAACAATGCCGGCCGCGATGTCGGTCTGGCGCGGGATGAAGCGCTGGCGCTCGGCATCACGATCAACGGGCTGGTTATCCTCAGTGACACGCCGCTGCCCTGGAATCCGGAGCACACCAATCCGCCGGGAGGCCTGACCAAATACTATCGCGACAACGTCATCGGCGGGCCCGGCAGCTTCGTCTTGGAGGCCAAGGACTTCAATTCGTTCGGGCAGGCCATCGTCAAGAAAATGATCGCCGAAATTGCCGACGCCCGCCAGGCGGATCCTGGGCGTATCTTGGCGGATCTTTTCAGCGATAGGCTTAACCGGGGCAATAGCCAGCCATGAAAGGGTCACATAGCCCGGTCAGGTATGGCGGCAGCGGGGCCGATGCTATAGTCCGTCGGCATAGACGCTGAAGCTACCGGAACACCCCCTTTGACAGCCGCCACCGGCCTAAAACGCCTGGGAATTGTCTTGCTCGCCGTAATCGCGGGCGGCCTGGTCGTGCTTACGACGGCGGGGTATCTGATTTCAGCGGATACTGTGCGCCAACAGGTCGTTGGAGAAATCCGCGCGGTCACCGGCCTCGAGCCGCTGTTGCGGGGCAAAGCCAGCGTCTCGCTGTTTCCGACCGGCAGCGTCAGCTTCGCCGATGTCGAGCTTGGCGATGCCAAGCAACCGGCCCTTACCGCCGAACGCCTGACGGCGCGCTTGCGGTTTTTTCCGCTGCTGATCGGCCGCGTCGAGATAGCCGACGTCTCGTTGGATCACCCGAACATTGCCGTTGAGCTGCAATCGAACGGCCAATCCAATTGGTCCGGCCTGATCGAAGCGCTGACGCGCAGCCAGAGTGCCGACCCAACGCCTTGCTGCTTTTTCCGAGATGCGAATCGACGGCGGCACTGTCGTCATTCGCGATGAAGCACGCAAGATTGTCGAAACTCTCTATGGAGTCGAGTTTTCGCTGGCGTGGCCCTCGATCTCGAAAAGCTTCGGCGCCACCGGACATTTCATTTGGCACGACTCCCCGATGGACGTGAGCTTGGCGCTTGCCGATTTCCCGGCCGCGCTTGCCGGGAGCCGCAGTGGTTTGAAGTTGCGTCTTTCCGGCTCACCTGGGAAGGCCGCATTCGAAGGAGCGATCAGTCTCAAGCCGACCCTGAAAATCGAAGGCACGCTCGCGGCAGACGCGACATCCCTGCGGAATACATTGGCCTGGGCCGGACAGAAGCCGCTCCCCGGCGGCGGGTTCGGCCGTTTTTCGATCAAAGCCCGGACCAATGTCGTCGGAGGAACCATAAGCCTCTCGAGCGTCAACGTCGAGCTGGACGGCAACAGCGTCGAAGGCGTCCTCACGTTTGCAGCCGACGGTCGGCAAACCCTGCAAGGCACGCTTGCCGCGGACACGCTCGATTTGACGCCTTATATTTCCACAGTCCGGCTGCTCACGGCCAACGAGCGCGCGTGGAATAACGGACGCATCACGCTTGACGGTCTTGCAGGTATCGATCTTGATCTGCGGCTTTCCGCGGCCAATGTCGTGGTATCAAATGCCAAGCTTGGCCGCACCGCCATCGCGCCAACCTGCGTAACAGCCACCTGGTGATTACCGTGGGTGAAGCGCAAGCCTATGGCGGCGTGATCAAAGGGTCGCTGGCCCTCGCCAATTTCGAACAAGGTGTCGACGTCAAATCGCAATTGCAATTCACCGACGTCGACCTTGAAAGTTGCCTCGGTCAATTGTTCGGGCTGCGGCGACTCGAGGGCAAGGGCAATATTTCGCTGGCGGTCGAAGGGACCGGCGATAGCGTACTCGCGCTAACTCACACGTTGAATGGCACCGCCGGTCTGGTGGGAACAGACGGCGCGCTCGCCGGGCTGAATGTCGAACAGTTGCTGCGGCGCCTGGAACGCCGGCCCTTGTCCGGTGGCGGGGAATTTCGTAGCGGCCGCACACCCTATGACAAAATCACAGTTGCGCTGAAAATTGCGGAAGGCACCGTCACCGTTGAAGACGTCAAGATCGAGGGCGCGGCAGTCAAACTGGCGCTCGCAGGCTCGGCATCGATTCCAGCGCGCGAACTCGACCTCAAAGGCACAGCCTCGCTGGTCGCGCCACCAAAACCCGGCGTCGCACCGTTCGAACTGCCCTTCATCGTGCAGGGCTCGTGGGACGATCCGATCATGTTGCCCGACCCGGAAGCCCTGATCCGGCGCTCAGGCGCTGCTGCGCCGTTGCTTAATGCCATACGAGAACGTCGCGATCGCGACTCGGTTCGCTCCGCGATCGAACGGCTGACCGGAGGAACTCCGCCCTCCGGCACCATTCCGAAGGACGAACAACCGGCGACGCCCGCCGCGACGTCCGAAAAGCCCCAATAACCGGCCAGACTCTCACGGAGCGCCACCGCGCACGTGTTGCCGGACCAGCATTCCTTTATTATCGGCCACGAGACGAATCACCCGCCGGAAACCCGGCGCGTACGGGCTGTGGATGCTGAATCCTCTCTTTCGAACGCTGGTCAAGGTCGCCGTCGCCTCGCTGGTGGTGGGAACAATCCTCGCCCATTTCGGCATCACGGCCGATCAACTGATGCAGGCATTCGGTCTCTCGACCGAACGGCTCGAGGAGTATGCAAGAAAGGGCCTCGCGTGGGCCTGGCCGAACGTCCTGCTCGGCTCGGTGGTGATTGTGCCGATCTGGTTCCTGGTTTTTCTGTTCCGGCCGCCCGGCAAGAGCAGCAGCGACTGAGGTTTTATTCGCAAAAATTCAAACCTGCGCACCCAGCGCAGCGCGCTCGCGCTGAGCCGCGCCGCGCTTCACCAGCAACGAGGCCGCGATCGTGCCCAACGCTACGACCGAGATCATGATCGTGCACACCGCATTGATCTCCGGCTTAACGCCCATCCGCACTTCCGAATAAATCCGGATCGGCAATGTTGTTGCGCCTGGACCGGTGGTGAAGCTGGCGATCACCAGATCGTCGAGCGACAGTGAAAAGGCCAGCATCCAGCCCGCCGCGATTGCCGGTGCAATCAGCGGCAACGTAATGGTCAGAAAGGTCTTGAACGGCGGACAGCCAAGATCCATGGCTGCCTCTTCCAGACTGCGATCAAAGCCGGCAAGCCGCGATTGCACGATCACCGTAACGAAACACATGGTCAACGTGGTGTGCGCAATGACGATGGTCCAGAACCCACGGTCCACGTTGAAGGCGACAAACAGCAACAGCAGCGATATTCCGGTGATGACTTCCGGCATCACCAGGGGTGCGTAGATCATGCCGGAAAAAAGCAAGCGCCCGCGGAACCGGTCCCTGCGCGCAAGCGCGATGGCCGCCAGGGTGCCAAGCATTGTGGCTGCGGTTGCCGACAGAAATGCAACGCGCAGGCTGATCCAGGCCGCCTCCAGCAAGGCGTCATCGTGCAGGAGCTCGCGATACCAGGTGAGCGACCATCCGCCCCAGAGCGTCACCAGCCGGGAGGCGTTGAATGAAAAGATCACAAGGATGGTGATGGGCAAATAGAGAAAAGCCAGGCCAAGTGCGACCGCTGCAATATTGAAGGCTGAAGCACCGCGCTGCATTACCGGCCTCCTTCCAGCGACCGTTGCTGCAAACGCTCATAGAAAAGGATCGGAACCAGCAGCAGCATCAGCAATGCAATCGCGATTGCGGAGGCGACCGGCCAGTCACGATTGGAAAAGAACTCGGTCCAAAGCGTCTGCCCGATCATCAGCGTCTCTGAACCACCCAGCAGATCCGGGATGACAAATTCACCGACGATCGGAATGAAGCAGAGCAGCGTACCGGCCGCGAGGCCCGGCAACGACAATGGAAAAGTCACGAGCCAGAATGACTTCCAGCGCGGGCAGCCGAGATCTGCGGCCGCTTCCAGCAGGGTTTCATCCATTTTCTCCAGCGTGGCGTAGAGCGGCAGCACCATAAACGGCAAATACGAATAGACCACGCCGATATAAATCGCTGTGTCGGAAGACAACCAAGCGACAGGTGCGTCGATGACGTGCAGGCGAAGCAAGACCTCATTGAGCAGCCCGTCGCGTTGCAAAATATTGATCCAGGCATAAACGCGGATCAAAAACGATGTCCAGAAAGGCAATATGACCGTCATCACGAGCAGCGGCTGCCAGGCCCGCGGAACGCGCGTGATGCCATAGGCAATCGGGTAACCGATCACGACCAGGATAATCGTCGAGACCGCTGCGACCTCCAAGCTTTTGACATAAGACAGAAAATAAATCGCATCGGAGGCCAACAGTTTGAAGGAGTCCGCTGATAGCTGCCCGGCAAATTCCTTCAATTCTGCCCAGCCGGCAGCGAGGTCGAGCACGGGCAGATAAGGCGGCTGGGCCAGCGCGGCTTGCGACAGGCTGATCTTGAGCACAATGATGAAGGGCGCAAGGAAGAACAGGAGAAGCCAAAGATACGGAACCAGCACAACAATTCGCGTGCCCCAGCTGCGTTTGTCAGTGTGCGATCCCATCGTCTATCCCGTCAGCACCACGCCGGCATCCGGCGGCCACGACAGCCACACAAGGTCATTTACAGCGAAGCGGGCCGTACTGCGTGGATTCATATTGGCAAGTGCTGATTTCATAAGCGAACGATCGGCGAGCCTTATCTTGTAGATCGACATATCGCCGCGATAGCCAATCTCGAACACGGTACCCGCAACAACGTTCGGGTCTCCATCCGGCCGTTCCTTGCTCATCCTGATCTTCTCCGGGCGCAGTGCCAGCCAGACCTGCTCCCCCGGTTTAACAGCGCCAGCATCCGCAACGCGCAGTTCGCCAAGCGCGCTCGCGATTATGCCGAGGGCTGCCATCCGCCCTTCGATCAAAGTCACTTCGCCGATGAAATCAGCAACCCAGCGCGAATTGGGCCGTTCGTAGATGTCCGCCGGCGCCGCGACCTGCAGCAGCCGGCCACGATCCATCACAGCGATCCGGTCGGCGACGATCATCGCCTCCTCCTGATCGTGGGTAACGATGACGAAGGTGGTGCCGAGCTTCCGCTGCAATTCCATCAGTTCGAATTGGGTCTCGGCGCGCAGCTTCTTGTCGAGGGCAGCTAATGGCTCGTCGAGCAGGAGCACGCGCGGCCGTTTAATCAGCGAGCGCGCCAGCGCTACCCGTTGGCGTTGCCCGCCGGACAGCTGATCGATCCGCCGACCACCAAGCCCCTGCAGGCGCGTCAGCGCGAGCATTTCGCTCACACGCTCAGCAATGTCTGCGCGGCTCACGTCCTCCTGACGCAGCCCAAACGCAATATTTCCCTCGACCGTGAGATGCGGAAACAACGCATAACTCTGGAACATCATGTTGACCGGCCGCCGGTGAGGCGGAACCGCGGCAATGTTCTCGCCATCGAGCAGAATTCGGCCCGCGTTTGGTGTCTCGAACCCGGCGAGCAAACGCAAAAGCGTTGTCTTGCCGCAGCCTGAGGGGCCGATCAGAGCGAAGAACTCGCCGTGGGCAATATCCAGTGTGAGCGCATCGACTCCCGCAATCGGTCCAAAGCGCTTGCTGACCGCCTCGAAGCGGACCAGCGGCATCGTTTCACCCGCCGCCCGTTTTTCCGCCGCTTCTCCGTCGTACGCCATCGATTCCCCGTGCCGTGGCGCGCACGCTAGCGGGACACACGAGCGCACTCAACCCGGGATATAAAATCGCTAACTTATCGGCGCAGGGGCTGTCAGCGTGCGCTGTACCGCCTGTTTCCAACCGGCATATTTGCGTTCCCGCGTATTCGAATCCATGCGCGGTTCAAAACGGCGATCGAGTTGCCACTGCGCGGCAAAACCGGCGAGATCGGGACAAACGCCCGCCATGCGACCGGCGAGATAGGCCGCACCGACCGCCGTCGTTTCCATGACCACCGGCCGGTCCACCGGACTCGCGAGCATATCGGCAAGAAACTGCATGGTGAGATCGCTTGCGGCCATGCCGCCGTCGACCCGCAGGACCGTCATAGAACTTTTTGATGCCGGCCAATCGGCGCGCATGGCATCAAGCAGGTCGCGGGTCTGATAGCCGACCGCCTCCAGCACCGCCCGCGCAAGCTCGGCGGCTCCCGAATTGCGGGTCAGGCCGAAGATTGCGCCGCGCGCCTGCGCGTCCCAATACGGCGCACCGAGGCCAACAAAAGCCGGCACCAGATAGACTTGCTCAGCCGGGTCAGCCTGCTGGGCCAGGGCGCCAATATCCGACGATTTCGCGATAAGTTTCAGCCCATCGCGCAGCCATTGCACGGCCGCGCCCGCGATAAAAATCGCGCCTTCCAGCGCGTAACAGCGTTTTCCGTCGAGCTGATAGGCAATGGTCGTCAGCAAGCGATGGCGTGAGACAATTCGCTCGGTGCCGGTATTGAGCAGCGCGAAACAGCCTGTCCCATAGGTTGATTTCACCATGCCTGGGGTAAAGCATCCCTGCCCGACGGTCGCCGCCTGTTGATCGCCAGCCATGCCGAGAATGCGAATGGGCGCGCCGAACAGGTCGGGATGCGTCTCCCCAAATGTGGCCGCGCAATCGCGCACGTCGGGCAGCAAACTATTCGGCACGCCGAACAACCGGCACAGATCATCATCCCATATGCCCGTTCCAATATCGAACAACAGGGTTCGCGCGGCGTTAGTTGCGTCGGTCAAATGCGCCTTGCCTCCGGTAAGTCTCCAGAGCAGGAAACTATCGATTGTACCGAAGGCTAGCCGACCTGCTTCCGCTGCCTTTCTCGCCCCGTCGACATGATCGAGCAGCCAGGCGATCTTGCTGGCGGAGAAATAAGGATCGAGTAGCAATCCGGTCTTGCGAGCAATTTCAGCCTCGTGACCCGAGCGATGAAGCGCTGCGCAGAAATCTGCGGTGCGGCGGTCTTGCCAGACAATAGCGTTGTGAATCGCCTTCCCGCTTCCGCGATCCCAAATCACCGTTGTCTCGCGTTGGTTGGTAATACCAATGCCCGCAACATCTTTTGCGGTGACCCGGGCTTGAGCCATGACGGCGCGAACGGTCGCGACAACCGCCGTCCAGATCTCCTCCGGATCGTGCTCGACTTCACCCGGCGCTGGATAGATCTGTCGCAACTCTTGTTGAGCGGTTGCAATCGGTCGCAGCGTGCCATCGAATGCAATGGCCCGCGTCGACGTCGTGCCTTGATCGATAGCAATGAGAACGGTCGACACGTTTATGTCCTCAGCTCTTTGCACCCAGCGACGCGATGAAGCGGTCCAGCGCCGCGCACTCCTCGGGCGTCGCTTTTAGTCCGAGCTTGCTGCGTCGCCAGAGCACATCGTCGGCACATCGTGCCCATTCATTTTCCACCAGATAGCGTACTTCGGCGCCCGTAAGATCGCCCGCAAAGCGCGGGCCCAGGTCCTCCATGCTTTGTGCAGCCATGAGGAACCGCTCGACCCGCCGGCCGTAGGCGCGCGCCAGCCGCCGCGCATGCAGCGCGGACAAGAAAGGCCATCGCGCCATAAATTCACTTACGAGCGCATCAAACCCTTCGGCAGGAAACTCGCCGCCCGGAAGCCGCGACGTCGCGGTCCATGCCGGTGTCGCCTCGAAGAAGTGGCCAATTTGCGCCATCGCGGCCTCCGCCAACTTGCGGTGCGTGGTGATCTTGCCGCCGTAGATCGTGAGCAACGGCGCCTGGCCATCGTGCGTGTCGAACACAAGTTCGTAGTCGCGCGTGACATCCTCCGGCTTGTCGGCGCCATCATCATAGAGCGCACGCACGCCTGAAAAGGACCAGACCAACTCATCGGGCGTAATATTTTTGCGGAAATACTGATTCACGGCGTCGCAAAGGTAAATAATCTCGTCCGGATCGGGCGCGGGCGAGTTCAGGTCACCGACGAAGTTCAGGTCGGTGGTGCCAATGAGGGTGAATTCTTCCGCAAACGGCAACGCGAACACGACCCGCCGATCGGGCGCTTCAAAAAGGTAGCCGTCGTCGTGCTCGAATTGGCGCCGCACCACGATGTGACTGCCCTTGATCAGCCGTACCGGCCGCGCCAGCGGTTGCCTGAGAATGGTGTCAGCCACGTCGCCGATCCACGGACCTGCTGCATTGACGAGAACACGCGCGGTCTTCACGTCGCGATGGCCGCGCGCATTGAGCACGAGTTCCCATTCGTCGCGCCGCTCCGCGCGCGTGCATCGCGTGCGGGTGCGAATGACGGCGCCATGTTCGGCCGCGTCGAGCGCATTGAGCGCCACCAGCCGCGAATCGTCGACCCAGCAGTCCGAATATTCGAAGCCGTAGCGGAATTCCCGCTTCAGCGGCTGACCCACGACGTGATGCGTAAGATCGACGGTTCGAGAGGCCGGCAGCAATTTGCGCGCGCCAAGCCAGTCGTAAAGCAGCAACCCGAAACGCAGCAAAAGGGGCGAGCGCAATCCCGGTAGCGGCGGAAGCATCAGACGCATCGGACGGACGACATGCGGCGCCATCCGCAGAAGCACTTCACGCTCGTTTAGAGCCTCGCGCACGAGCCGGAATGCCGCATGCTCGAGATAGCGCAGGCCGCCGTGGATCATCTTGCTCGAGGCCGAAGACGTACCCGACCCGAGGTCGTTCATCTCGACAAGCAGGACGCTGATGCCGCGGCCGGCAGCGTCTCGAGCGAGACCCGTTCCGTTTATGCCGCCGCCGATGATTGCGAGATCGAAGTCGGCCATTGCGTGCTGATTCGCTTTCGTCGGGCAGAATGAGCGGCTTATGGGACGCACTCAAGAACAAGAAGCCGTTAACCCCGCGTTTGGGCAAAAAAATCCGCCACGATTGCAAAATGGCGGTGGCACAGCCATATCAAGCAACCAGTCCTTGTTGTTCGCGTCCTGGCTGCCTCCAGGGAACCTGAAACCAGCACCGATGCCCTCGCCCCGCCTGCTCGTCATTGAAGGCAATTCCCCGGACACCATGGCGGATCACGTGGCGGTCGGTGGCACTGTCGCGAGCAAAGGCTACTCCGACCTGTTGCGCGAGCTTCTGCCCGGCGCGGAGGTCGACATCTGTTATCCCGGCGACCCCGCCGCACTGCTGCCGGAAGGCGCCTCGCTGGAAGGCTATGACGGCATCACCATTACCGGCTCGAGCTTGCACGTTTACAACGCAGGCCCGGAAGTGATGCGGCAGATTGAATTGGTGCGCGCGGCGCTCAAGACCGGCACTCCTCTGTTCGGCTCGTGCTGGGGTCTGCAGGTCATCACCGCGGCGGCCGGCGGCAGCGTCCGCAAGAACCCGAAAGGCCGGGAAATCGGTTTCGGGCGCGGCATCCGCCTCACCGAAGCTGGCCGCAAACATCCCATGTATGCCGGCAAGCTCGACGTGTTCAATGCGCCGACCGTCCATCTCGATGAGGTGGAAGCGCTGGCGCCGGGCACCACTGTGCTTGCCACCAATGCCGTATCGGACGTGCAGAGCGCCGAAATTCGCACCAACGGTTCCGTCGCATGGGCCGTGCAATATCATCCGGAATATCCGCTGCGCGAGGTCGCGGCGATCGTCAGACGCATCGGCACGCGCCTGATTGAAGAAGGTTTCTTTGCCGACGAGTCAGACATCAAGACCTTTGCGCATGATCTGGACACGCTCGACTGCGATCCAGCCTGCAAGCGGCTGGCCTGGCGGCATGGCGTGAGCAAGAATGTGCTCGACAAAAAGCTGCGTGTCAGCGAAGTCGCCAACTGGGTTGAATTCCAGGTACTGCCGACGCGCGTGAAGCGCGGCCGAGGCTAGCGCATGATCCCGAAAAGTGGGAACCGGTTTTCGGACAAGATCATGCGCAGGGGATTGTGAGATGGATTTTTCCGGCAAACACGTTGTGGTGACCGGCGGCACAGGCGCACTGGGCTCCGCGGTTGTCGCGAAGCTGCTTGCCGCCGGCGCGACCTGCACCGTTCCCTATGTGCACGAGGCAGAGGCGCAACGTTTTTCCAGTCGCGGCGATCCGAACGTGACGCTGATCGCAGTCACCGATCTCGCCGACGAGACGCAAGTCGTCAAAGTCTATGCGGGTCTAAAGCCCTGGGCCTCAATCCACATTGCCGGCGGCTTTGCGCCCGGCAATGTCACTGACACCGACAAAAAGCAGCTCATGGCGCAGATCGACAGCAATCTTACATCGTGTTTCTTGTGCTGCCGGGCTGCCGCCAAAGGTATGTCGGCTGCCGGCGGCGGCCGCATCGTCAATGTTGCTGCGCGCCCGGCGCTGGAATGGCGAAGCGGCGCCGGCATGACTGCGTATACGGTCGCCAAGGCCGGCGTCGCCGCGCTGACCGTCGCGCTCGCCGAGGAAGTCGCCAAGAGCGGCATACTGGTCAATGCGGTCGCGCCGTCGATCATGGACACCTTGTCCAATCGCAAGGCCATGCCGAAGGCAAATTTCGATGCCTGGCCGAAAGTCGAAGAGGTTGCGGCGACAATCCTCTTCCTCGCCTCGCCCGACAATCGTGTCACGCGCGGCGCGATCGTGCCGGTGTACGGAAAGTCCTAATTCCGCTCATTCCCGCATAAGCGGGAATCCAGATTATCATTTCAGAATCAGAGAAAGCGCTGGATCCCCGCTTTCGCGGGGACGAGCGGGCGAGAAACGCGTCAGCCCGCGATCGGCACCAACTCGAGTGGCGCGCGCAACAGCCGCTGCACAGAACCGGACGCGACCACGGTCCGGCCCTCCGCATAGGCCTCGTGGTTCTTCTCGATGTCGTCGAGATCGTACTGGTAATTCACCATCAGACCGTAGGCCTGCGCCATCGCGCGCTCCGACGTATCGCCGAGCCAGTTGATGCGCTCGAGCCGCGCACCATTGCCGAGATGGAAACGCGCCACCGCGTCGACCGGCAGGCCGCGTTGATTGCGCGCGCGCAGGTAATACCACGCGGCCGCCCGCATGACCGGATCCTGCAGCTGCGCAGTCGTTTCCTCGTTCGTCCACCACGCGGGTTGATCGAGCGCAGCAAGCACCGCCTTGTCGGCCTCGTTCAGTGCGGCGGACCTCTCCTCCGCGCGCTCCTGCTTGAGCCAGCCGGCAAAATTGGTCACCGGCGACAGCGTCACAAAGGTCGAGAGCTTGGGCATCTCGCGGCTGACTTCCTCGACCACCTGCTTGATCAGGAAATTGCCGAACGAAACGCCGGCGAGACCGCGCTGGCAATTTGAAATCGAATAGAACGTCGCGGCGCGGGCCTTATCGAGGTCCACCACCTCGCGCTCCTTGACAAGGATTGGCGCAATCGCAGCCGGAATGTCGCGCGTCAACGCGACTTCGACGAAAATCAGCGGTTCATCCACCAGCGCCGGATGAAAAAAGGCGTAGCAACGCCGGTCGGGCGAATCGATGCGCCGGCGCAGGTCTTCCCAATCGTGGATCTCATGTACCGCTTCGTAGCGAATGATCTTCTCGAGCACGATTGCCGGTGTCGACCAGTCGATGCGGCGCAACACCAGGAAGCCGCGGTTGAACCAGGACGAGAACAAATGGACGAAATCATCGTCGACCGCACGCAGGTCGTCGCGATGATCGAGCGAATCCATCAACTGCTCGCGCATGCGCACCAGCGAGGCGGTGCCGCCCGGCGCAAGGTTGAGCCTCCGGAACAATTCCTGCCGGCGCGGCTCCGACGCGGCATGGACTTCGGCAGCGGTCGCATCCGACGGTCCCGCGCGCCAGGCAGCGATCGCCTGCTCCATGCGGGCGGGATCGGTGCCAAAGCGCTGCGCCAGTGCCTCGAAGAAAGCGATGCGCGGCCCGATGGTGAGCGTCGTATAGCGGGCAAGAATTTCGCGCGCGAGCGCCACCCCCGAGGCCTCGCCGCGGCCGGACAATAGATCCTCGCACAGTTCCACCAGGTTTTCCGAGTGAGCAGAGGCCTCGCCGCGCCGGTCGCGCGCAAGCAACGCGCGGCCGCGGTCGGAAATCGTCTGCAGCAGCTCGCCGAAAAACGAGGTGTTCATTTAGGCCCTATGGCAACGCCCATCAGATGATCAGGCAACCATGTGGCAATTTCAGGAAAGATACACAAGATGACGATCGCCAGCATCATGCAAATGACATAGGGCAACGTCCCCCACATGACTTGCGCGAGCGGCACGTCCGGCGCGATGGCGTTGACGATGTAGATGTTGAGGCCGACCGGCGGATGGATCAGCCCGATTTCCATGTTGATGGTCAGGATCACGCCGAACCACACCGGATCGAAGCCGGCTGCCGTAATAATGGGCAGCAGGATCGGGCTGGTCATCAGGATGATGGCCGCCGGCGGGATGAAGAAGCCGCACACCAGACAGGAAGATGTTGATGAGGAACATCAACATCCATTTGTTGGCGTGCAGGTCGGCGATCGCCTGCGCCAGCGTCTGGGTGAGATAGAGCGACGTCAGCATGTAGCCGAACAGCACGGCGGTCGCGATGATGGTCAGAATCATCACCGACTCGCGCATGGTGTCGCGCAGGATCTGCCAGATCTGCTCAACCTTCCAAAGGCGATAGATCAGGATCGCCAGGAACAGGCACAGCGCGGCGCCGACGCCGGCCGCTTCCGACGGCGTCGCCACGCCGCCGTAGAGCGCATACATCACGCCGACAATGATGAAGAGGAACGGCGCGATCTTCGGGATCGACTGGAATTTTTCCTTCCACGAATAGCGGAAATCGATGGCGTGCGAGCGGAAGCCGCGCTTCCAGATGATGAAGACCGTCCACAGCATGAACAGGCCGGTCAGCATCAGACCCGGCAAGACGCCGGCGATGAACAGACGGCCGATCGATGTCTCGGTGGCGATGCCGTAGAGAATGAAGGTGATCGACGGCGGAATCAGGATGCCGAGCGTGCCGCCGGCGCAGATTGAGCCGGTGGCAACGTCATCCGGATAGCCGCGGCGGCGCATCTCCGGAATGCCCATCTTGCCGATGGCCGCGCAGCAGGCCGGCGACGATCCGGTCAGCGCGGCGAAGATCGCGCAGGCGCCGAGATTCGAAATGACCAGGCCGCCGGGCAATCGATAGAGCCAGCGGTCGAGCGCCTCGTAGAGGTCCTTGCCGGCCGGCGACGAGCCGATCGCCGCCCCCATCATCACGAACATCGGAATGGCGACGAGCGTGAATTCGTCGAGCCCGGACCAGAACGTCTCAGCGACGACATGCAGGGCATCAAAGCCCTGGAAGAACACCAGAAACGCAGATCGCGATCGCGCCGAGCCCGAAGGCGACCGGAATGCCGGACACCAGCATCAGCAACGTGACGATGAGGACGAGCGTCCCTTGCATGGTCGGGCTCATGGCGCGCCTCCCAACGCTTCTTGCGCCTGCGCGCGGGCGACATCCTCAGCGGCCTGCTGATCCTTGATGCCGAACGGCGGCGTCCGGCCCGTCACCAGGCAGAGCAGGTCCGCCACATATTGCAGAATGAGAAGGCCGAGACCGACCGGCATCGAGAGATAGGGAATCCAGAGCCGCGCGCGCCACACGGTGTTGGAAAGCCAGCGCTCCGAATAGGCCTCATACCAATACGCGGTGCAGAGGATGAAAATGACGATGCAGAACGCGAGCGCCAGCAGGCTTGTGAACAAGGCAAGCCAATACCGGGCGCGCGGGCCGAAATGCAGCGGCAAGATGTCGACGTTGACATGGCCGCGCGTCATCAAGACGTAGGCGCTGCCGACAAAAGTCGCCCCGACGATGCAGTATGTCACCACGTCGATCTGCCAGATCGTCGTCAGATTCAAGATGTAGCGCTCGACCACGATGTCGCAGATCACGAGCACCGCGAGTGCGATGAGCAAGGCCGCAGTCACGCCCGCGACGCGCGACAAAAAATTTACAGCCCGAATGTAAGTGTCCATGGGCTTGTCTTTTCCAATTTGTTCGAAAGTCCGGATCGTACGCGACGCAACCGCGCTTCAAAGAGCAGCCGGCGGGCAAGCTGCCCGCCGGTCGGCCATTGCTGCTATTTCACCGCGAGCGCCTCGTCGATCAGCTTCTGACCGTTGGGCACATCTTTGGCAAATTTCGCGTAGGAGCTCTTTTTCGCCACGTCGAGCCATGCCTGATAGTCGGCATCGCTCAGCGTCACCACCTTCACCTTGTGGTCCTCGAACGCCTTGATCGCCTCCTTGTTCACTGCGTCGGCCTTGCCCTCGTAATAGGCCTGCGCCTTCTTGCCGGCCGCGATCACGGCGTCCTGCTGCTTCTTGTCGAGCTTGTCGAAGCTCTTCTTCGACATCAGCACCGGCTCGTACATGAACCACAGCGCGTTTTCGCCGGGCGCCGTGAGGCAGTCGGTGACCTCGTACAGCCGCATCGACTGGAAGGTGCCGAGGCTGGTGTCGGTGCCATTCACGACGCCGCTCTGGAACGCATTGTAGATTTCGTTCGACGGCGGGCTGACGATGCTGGCGCCGGCGGTTTCCCACATGCCGGCGAAGGTCGGACCGGCGGCGCGGAACTTGCGGCCCTTCAGATCATCGGGCCGAACGATGCAGCCGCCCTTGGCTGCAACGCCGCCGGCGAACCAGGCGTCGGACAGAACGATGACGCCGCGCTTCTCGATCTCGGCGCGCATGTCCTTCATGAATTGGGAATTGTTGATGCGCTTGGCGCGCTCCTGGCTGCGGATCAGGCCTGGCATCAACGTCGCGCTGAAGACCGGCACCTTGCCGCTGGCGTAGTCGAGCGGGAACAGCGTGATGTCGAGCTGGCCGTTGACCATGGCATTCCACTGGTCGTTCGGCTTGAACAGCGAAGCGCCCGGATAAACCTGAATGTCGATGCCGACATTGGCGTCCTTCACGTCCTTCGCGATCATCTGCACCATGTCGTCGCGGACGTCGCCTTTGCCGCCCGGAAACTGGTGCGATGCCTTCATCGTCACTTGCGCCTGCGCAGACGCCGACAGCACGATCACCGCAGCGGCCGTGGCGAATAATGTCGAGATTTTTCTCATCGTGTGTTCCTCCATGGGGTCTTTTTTGGCAGCGGAAATACCGCTGCGTTTGGTTGATTTCGAACAATAACCAAAATCCCCTCGTCGCGCCCGATTTCAGATTAGCCGCCGGTGCGACCTAGCGCCATAGGCCAGAGCCGTAAATCTGCCTGTAACCGTATGCGACTAATAGATAATTCGCGCTATGGCCAGCGCGCAGCGATGACCTTATAAACCCCCGGCATCGCTATCCATTCCGCGTTCTTCCCGGGAGTTTCTTCACATGCCGAAGCCGTTAGCGGGCCTCCGCGTCCTTGAACTTGCCCGCATCCTTGCCGGGCCCTGGGCCGGGCAGATGCTGGCCGACCTCGGCGCCGACGTCATCAAGGTCGAGCGCAAGGGACCGGCGACGATACCCGCGGCTGGGGTCCGCCGTTCGTGGAAGGCGCCGACGGCAAACATATCGGGTCCGCCTATTTTCATTCCGCCAACCGCGGCAAACGCTCGATCGAGATGGATTTCGAAAGCGACGAGGGCAAGCGCATCGTGCGCAAGCTGGCGGCGCGCTCGGACATTCTGATCGAGAACTTCAAGGTCGGCGGACTGGCCAAATTCGGCCTCGACTACAAAAGTCTCAAGGATGAATGCCCGCGGCTGATCTATTGCTCGGTCACCGGCTTCGGACAGGACGGTCCCTACGCCAAGCGCGCCGGCTACGATCTGATGGCGCAAGGCATGGGCGGCATCATGGACCTGACCGGCATGGCGGACGGCCCGCCGACCCGCGTCGGCGTTGCGATCTCCGACATCTTCACCGGCTGCTATTCAGTGATCGGCATCCTGGCCGCGATGGCGCAGCGCGAAAAAACCGGCAAGGGCTGCTACGTCGACACCGCGCTGGTGGATTCAACCGTCGGCGTGCTGGCCAATCAGGCGCTCAATTATCTGGTGTCGAACGAAGTCCCCAAGCGCATCGGCAATTCGCATCCCAACATCGTGCCCTACCAGGAATTTCCGGTCGCCGACGGCCATGTGATCGTCGCGACCGGCAACGACAACCAGTACGTCAAATTCTGCAACGTGCTGGGCGCGCCCGAGCTCGCGCAAAATCCGGCGTACAAGGACAATGTCGGACGGCTGAAACACCGCAACGAGCTGGTCGGAAAGTTGGCTGCACTGACCGCAAGAATGAAACGCGACGATCTGCTCGGAAAGCTCGAGGCGCAGGGCGTCCCGGCCGGCCCGATCAACAATCTCGAGCAGGTGTTCAACGACCCGCAGGTCAAGCACCGCGGCATGAAGCTCGATCTGCCGAGCAGTGCCGCAAAGAGTGGCACGATCCCCGGCGTGCGCACGCCAATCGTGATCGACGGCTGGCGCGCGGCCTCCGAACGCCCCTCGCCGCGCCTTGGCGAACATAGCGCGGAAATTCTGCGCGAAATCGGCGAAGGCTGAGTTCCTAGGCCACCGCGGTCGGGGCCAGCGCCTCGATATCGGTCGCCACATCGATCACCGCCGGACGCTTGGCGGCGAGCGCCTGCTGCAACGCGGGCGCGATGTCGCCCGGCCGCTCCACGCGGATGCCAAGCGCGCCCATGTCTTCGGCGAGCTTGGCGAAATTCATTGGATTGTAGGTCCACAACTCACGCGCCTGCGCGGTCTGCTCGCCGCCATAGGCGCGGTCAAAGCCGCGTTTTGATTGATTGCCGCCGCCGTTATTGTTCACGACAGTGACGGAGTTGATGCCCCAGCGCACCGCCGTTTCGACTTCGGCAATGTGATACCAGAAGCCGGCGTCGCCGGTGAAAACCACCACCGGCCGCTCCGGACAGGCCGCCTTGGCGCCGATGCCGGCCGGAAACGCCCAGCCGAGATGGCCAGCGCTGCGCATGTAGCTCTGGGTTGGCTTGCGCAAATCGTACATGCCGCCCATCCACATGCCGGCGTGACCGGTGTCGACCACGACAATGGCGTCGTCGGGCACATGTTGCGTGAGTTCGCCACAGATGCGCGCCGGATGAATTGGCACGCTGTCCGATTCCAGCATCGGTTTGTATTTCGCGTACCACTCGCCGCGCAGCGCGGAAATTTCCTTGATCCAGGGCTCGCGCTTGGTCGCGCTCGATTTGTCGATCTGGCCCAGCATGCGCACCAGCACGCTCTTGGCATCGCCCAAGACGCTCGCCTGCAGCGGATAATTTCGTCCGAGCGATTCCGCCTCGATATCGATCTGGATCGCGGGCGTGCCGATCTTCGGCACCGCCCAGAAATGCGTGGTCATGCCGCCGGTTTCGGTGCCGATGAAACAAACCAGATCGGCGCGGTTGACTGCGCGATTGGCGCTCTCGCGCGAATAGCTTCCCACGACACCGACCGACAGTGGATGCGTGCCGGGGATGATGTCCTTGCCGTTGAGCGACGTCGCAACCGGAATCTGCAGCGCTTCAGCGAGCGCAACCAGTTCGCGTCCGGCGCCCGATGCACGCGCGCCGCCGCCGGCAACGATGATCGGCCGCTCGGCCTTCTGCAGCAGATCGAGCGCGGCCTTGACGTGCGCGCTTTCCGGTTCGGGACGGAACGGCGGCACGCTGGCGAACTGCGTCTCCACCAGCGCTTCCATCTCGGCCTCTTCGAGATCGACCTGCCCTTCATTGCCGCGAAATTGCAGATGTACGGGACCAGGCGCGCCGGTTGTCGCAACACGAAACGCCTGCCGCACCATGTCCGGTATGCGCGCGACGTCGTCGATGGTGACGTTCATCTTGGTCACCGGCTCGAAGGCCGGCACGTCGTCGATTTCCTGGTAGACCTTGCGAAATTTGGTCTTGGGGTCGCGTCCGCCCGTCATGGCGATGACCGGCGAATGCGCCAGATGCGCATCGCGCAGACCGGCGGCGAGATTGAGCGCGCCAATGACCTGCGCCATGCAGACGCCGGGCTTTCCGGACGCCCGCGCGTAGCCGTCGGCCATGTAAGCGGCGGATTTCTCGCCGTGACAATGCACGCGCGCGATTTTCGTGCGCCGTTCCATTTCGGCGAAAGTGCGCCGCAGGACAGCCGGAACCATGAATACATGCGTGACGCCATAGCCCGCCAGCATGTCCGCAAGAACTTCGGCGCCGATGCGTTTGGCGTTATGTCCGACGGTTACCATGCTGTACTCACGCGGGTTCGAATTTCAGTGCGACGCCATTGATGCAATAGCGCAAATGCGTCGGTGGCGGCCCGTCGTCGAAGACGTGACCAAGGTGGCTGCCGCAGCGGCTGCAGTGAACCTCATCGCGTACCATGCCGTGGCTGCTGTCCGTCTCGCCTTCGACCGCGCCGGGCAACGGATCGTTGAAGCTTGGCCAGCCGGTTCCGCTCTCGAATTTCATTTTCGAAACGAACAACGGCTGGTCGCAAGCCGCGCACCGAAAGGTGCCCGCGCGTTTCTCGTGCAGCAATGCGCAACTACCGGGCATTTCGGTGCCGTGCTCACGCATGATTGCGTATTGCTCGGGCGTGAGCAGCTTGCGCCATTCAGCGTCGGTGTGAGTGACCGGATATTGCTTTGCCATAACCACGCTCCTGGAACTGCCGCTACTTGATCGCCAGCGGATTGACCGGCGAGCCCACCGCCCCCGTGATGGGGATCGCCGGCGCGACGAACAGAAATTCGTAGACCTTGTCCTGTTCGCAATCGTCAGCGAGCTCTTTCAGATCGAAAATCTCGCCCATCGTCATGCCCATGATGGGAATTGTGATCCAGTGCCACGGCTGGTTGATGCCCTCCTCGCTCTCGTTCGGACGCACTTCGCAGCCCCAGGTGTCGCTGGCGAGCGCGGCAAGCTGGGTGTCCTTGACGAAATCGAGCGTCTCGAATGAAAAGCCCGGCGCGTCGCCGCCCGGATAGCCATCCCAGCTTCCGGCCTTCTGGCAGCGCTCCATCATGCCCGTGCGCACGATGACGTAGTCGCCGCGCTTGAGTTCGACTTTCTGCTTTTTGGCAGTCTTGTAAAGATCGTCATTGGTGATGCCGTAACCGTCATCGAGCGACGCGACGCCCTTGTAGCGCGCCACGTCGAGAAACACGCCGCGCCCCACCATCCTGTTCTTGGTCTTCTCTATTCCGCATTTCTGCGCACCGGCGGATGTAACTTCACGGCAATCGTAGCCGTTCCACATGTAGTTCTCATAAAACACGTGGCCGAGCCCGTCCCATTGCGTGCCGCACTGGAGCGGCATGGTCACCATGTCGTCGGCGGCGCGGATACCGCGCTTGTCGAGCACGCCGGAATAGGCGTCGGTGCCGGTGCGAAGCATGCTGTGGATCGGGTTGGTGCGTCCCATCGCCGGATATTTGCTTTTCGCGCCCTGCGGTCCGGTGTGATCGAAATTGAGCGCGAGCGAAATGACCTTGCCCTTTTTGACGAGGCGGGTCGCGGCGATGATGTCTTCCGGTGTCGTGTAATTGAGTGTGCCGACCTCGTCGTTGGGACCCCATTTGCCCCAATTTTTGTATTTCTCGGCAGCGTCGCGCATGTCCTGACGGGTGATCTTTCGAGCCGGCATTGAATTTCCTCTGACGAAAGGGAAAGGCGGAGGCCGCGGGAATACAGCCTGTGCGAGCGGACGATGCAAGCCCTACTGGCGCTCCTCTGGCGCAATGTTACGATGGCAAAAAATTGGGAGGGACACATGCCCGTAAGCATAAAAAGCCTGACAGTCGGCGCCGCGCTGTTTGCGGCCGTCGTCGGTACACAACCGGCGAAGGCCGCAGGTTACCCCGAGCATCCGGTCAAGATCGTCGTGCCGTTCGCTGCCGGCGGCCCGACCGACGTGATGGCCCGATTGATTGGGCAAAAACTGTCGGAAAAACTGGGCCAGCAATTCTATATCGAGAACATCGGCGGCGCCGGCGGAAACCTCGGCACCGTCAACGTCGCACGCGCGGCCGGAGACGGTTACACGCTCCTGATCGCGTCCTCGAGCTATGTGGTCAACCCGAGCCTGTACAAGAATTGTCCTTATGACCCGTACAAGGACTTCGTTCCGATCACCCTGGCCGCGATCACGCCGAACATTCTGATCGTTCATCCATCGGTGCAAGCCAAGACGGCGAAGGAATTGATCGAGGTCATCAAGGCCAATCCGAATAAATTCACGTTCGCTTCGCCTGGACTCGGCACCACGCCGGACCTCGCGAGCGACTTGTTCAAGGTCACTTACAACCTCGATTTCGCCATTGCTCCCTACAAAGGCGGCGGCCCGGCAGCGCAGGCCGTACTCGCCAACGAAGTACCGGCGTCGTTTGTCGCAATGACGCCGACCACGCAACTTGTTCTCACCGGCAAACTGCGCGCATTGGCGGTCACGACCAAGAAACGGTCCACGGCATTGCCCGATGTCCCGACCTTGGCCGAAGCCGGAATCACCGGGCAGGACTCCGAAACCATGCAAGGCGTTTTCGCGCCAAAAGGAACGCCCAAGGAGATTGTCGACCTCCTTCAAAAGGAAATTGCGGCGATCGTCACAAATCCCGACATGAAGGCGAAAATGGCGCCGCTTGGTTTCGAACCGGATGGCGGCTCGTCGGCCGAATTTGCCGCTTACATCAAGGCGGAAGTCGAGAAATGGGCCAAGGTGATCAAGGACGCAAAGATCCCGCAGATCCAGTGAGCGGCGACCGGCCCGCGTAAATGCGCATTGTTGATATCCGCGAAACTGCGGTCCCGCTCAACTCGACGCTCGCCAATTCGAGCATCGATTTCTCCGAGATGACGACGTCGGTGGTCGCCGTGATCACCGATGTCGTGCGCGCCGGCAAGCCGGTCTGCGGCTTTGCGTTCAATTCCACCGGCCGCTATGCCTGCGGCGCACAGATGCGGGCGCGCTTTATTCCACGCATCCTCAAGGCAAAGCCCGACTCATTGCTCGACGACGTGGGAAATTTCGCGCCGGATAAAATTCTCGCCGTCATGATGCAGAACGAGAAATCCGGCGGTCACAGTGAACGCTCCGTCGGCATCGGCACGATTGAAGTTGCGATCTGGGACGCCGTCGCCAAGATCGCGGACAAGCCGCTGTATCGCGTATTGGCCGAGCGCTTTAACGGCGGAAAATTACCCGACAAGGTCTTCTGCTACGTCGGCGGCGGCTGGTATGCGCCGGGCAAGACCACCAAAGACCTGCAGGACGAGATGCGCCGCCATCTCGACGCCGGCTACACCATGGTGAAGATGAAGGTCGGCGGGATGCCGCTGGCCGATGATCTCGCCCGTGTCGAGGCGGTGAAATCGATCCTGCCGCCAGGCGCGCTACTCGCGGTCGACGCCAACTCGAAATTCGATCGCGCCGCAGCGCTTGCCTATGCGCGTGGCCTTGAGCCGTTCGCCCTGCGCTGGTTCGAGGAGCCATGCGATCCGCTCGACTTTGCGCTGCTGGCCGAGATCGCGAGCGCTTACGGCCCGCCGCTTTCGACCGGCGAGAACCTGTTTTCGACGCAGGACGTCGAGAACCTCGTCCGCTTCGGTGGCCTGCGGCCCGGGCGCAATGACGTCATCCAGATCGATCCGCCGCAGGCCTATGGCATTGTGCAATATGCCCGCACGCTCGAAATGCTGGCGCGCCATGGCTGGCCACGCGCCTGCATGTTTCCGCATGGCGGCAACCAGATGTCGCTCGCCATTGCGGCCGGCTTCGGACTCGGCGGCGCCGAATCTTATCCGGGCGTATTCGGCGATTTCGGTGGCTTTGCCGACGATGCGCGCGTCGAAAACGGCACGATATCGCTCTCGGATCGGCCGGGCATTGGCTTCGAGGGCCAGGCCCGGCTTTACCGGATCATGCGCGAGTTGGCGGGGCTCTAGCCCGCTATTCGGCGCCTTCCAGCACGCTTGGTATCTCGATCGGCGCCTTGGGACCGCGCAGGCGGACGTAGATCTGCAATCCGATCAGCAAGAAACACAGGAAGATGAACACGGCGCTGATCGGCCGCTCCACGAACACAGCGATGTCGCCACGCGAAATCAACATGGCGCGCCGGAAGTTCTCCTCAAACCGCGGCCCGAGGACGAAGCCAAGCAGGATTGGCGCCGGATGGAAGCCGAGCCGCAGCAGCACGTAGCCCAGGATGCCGATGACGACGGTCTCGCCAACCTGGAACATGTCGTTGTTGGCGGCGTAGACGCCGATGCTCACGAAGAACAGTGCGCTCGGATAAAGATATTTGTACGGGATCGTCAGCAGCTTCACCCAAATTCCGATCAGCGGCACGTTCAGCAGAACGAGCATGATATTGCCGATCCAGAAGCTGGCGACGAGGCCCCAGAAGATATCCGGATGCTCCTTGATCAGCTGCGGGCCGGGCACGATGCCCTGGATCATCAGCGCGCCGAGCAACAGCGCCATTACGGCGTCGCCCGGAATGCCGAGGCTCATGGTCGGGATGAAATCGCCCTGCACCGACGAATGGGTCGAGGCCTCAGGCGCAATCACGCCTTCGATCAGCCCGGTGCCGAACTTCTCGGGATGTTTCGAGATCTTCTTTTCCGTCGCATAGGCGACGAACGACGCAATGGTTGGACCCGTGCCCGGTATCAGCGCGCACAGGCTGCCGACCAGCGTGCCGCGGAACATCGGCGCGATCGCCTGCTTTATTTCGGCTTTGCTCGGACGCATGTCGCGCAGGCGCACGTTCGTATAGGCCGTATTGATCTGCGACACCTGGTTGACGCTGTTCATGAACTCGGCGATGCCGAACAGACCCAGCGCAAGCGCAACCAGCTCGATGCCGTCATCAAGATGGGTCATCCCGAACGTGAAGCGTTCGGCGCCAGTCTCGAGATCGGTGCCGACGATGCCGAGCATCAGACCCATCACGGTCATAGCGACGCCCTTGAGCGGCGAGCCGCGCGCCAGCGTCGAGCCCGGCCAACAGGCCGAGCAACATCAGCGAACAGATCTCCGCCGGACCGAACTCAAGCGCAACGCGCACCAGGATCGGCGACAGAAAAATCATTTCCGTGATGCCCCACGAGGCGCCGACGAACGACGCCATCACGGTCAGCCCGAGCGCGACACCGCCCCTGCCCTGCTTGGTCATTGGAAAGCCGTCGAGACACGTGACCGCGTGCGGCGGGTGACACGGCAAATTGAGCAGGATCGAACAGATAGCGCCGCCGTATTGCGCGCCGTACATCACACCGGCGAGCATCAGGATCGCGCCCACCGGTTTGATGCCGAACGTCAGCGGCAGCAGGATCGAAATGGTCGCAAGCGGGCCCATGCCCGGCAACACGCCGACCATGTTGCCGACGAGCACGCCGATAAAGCACCACATCAGATTATGCGGCTGCAGCGCGACCCCGAAGCCGTACCAGAGGTCGGTCAGTGCGGTTTCAATCACAGGCCTCTCCACGTCAGCAGCGGCATCGGCACCTGCAGCAGATATGAAAACAACCCAACCCCGAAAATAGTCACCACCGTCGCCAACACGATCGAACTTTTCAGCGTCGCCGTGCGGTCACCAAGCGAGGAAACAAAGACGCAGAAGAAAATGCCCGGGATGAGGCCGAACAAGCTGCCGAACAGGATGAAGCACAGCGGACCGGAGAGAATGCAGGCCCAGCCGAGCCACTCAGGGTGCTCGGGCAGGATACGTTCATCATCGCTTTCGGGCGTCACCATCGCGGTTCCCGCAATCAGGAGCCCGAGAAAGATCAAAATGATACCGAGCGCCGTCGGCAGAAAGCCTGGCCCCATGTGCATCAAGGTGCCGAGCCGATAGCTCGGACCTTTCAATGCCATCACAAGGCCAAACAGGATGACGAGCCCGCCGGCATAAAAGTCGCGCTTGCGCACAAGACTATGGACAAGCTGCGCGACCGGACCACGTTCGGACCGCAAAGTTTCCTCCACCGATTTTTGTCGTTCTAACTCTCGTCCCGCTGAGGATTAGGACGCCTCGACGATACAATCAATCCCCGTGCACCGGAATGCGGAACCGGCCGATTTCAGGCCATAAGAGCCTGTATTTACGCGGATAAAACCTTTGTAAACGTTGCCCGGGCATACTTCCGGGCAAAGCGGTCGTACGGCCTCACTTCATCCGCTTTGGAACCGCCGTTGCAGGTCGCCAAAACCAGCGCGGCAAGAAAATAGAGTGCGGACGCAAGCGACTAAAATTTGAACATGACCGCGGTCAAGCCACCCACCATTGCGTTTGTCATCCCCTGCTACAATGAGCAGGCAGGCCTTCAGCACACGCTCGCGCGTCTTACGGCCGATCTCGACAAGCTGGAAAAATCCAAGGCCGTCTCAGCCAAAAGCTATATCGTCCTGGTGGATGATGGCAGCACAGACCGCACCTGGAGTTTGATCGAAGCCGCATCGCAAGCGAACGCGAAACGCATTCGCGGCCTCAAGTTGTCGCGCAATGTCGGACACCAAAACGCGCTGCTGGCCGGCCTGCTCGGCCAGGTCGGCAAGGCCGACGCAGTCATCTCGCTCGATGCGGACCTGCAGGACGACATTTCGGTTGTCGATCGAATGATCGAGCACTTCAGCAACGGCGCCGAGATTGTTTTCGCCGTGCGCGATGGCCGGTCCACGGACAGCTGGTTCAAACGCGGCACCGCCGATCTCTACTATCGCACGCTCAATTGGCTCGGCGCCGATATCATCCCGCACCATGCCGACTTCCGCCTGATGGGAGATCGCGCGCTGCGTGCGCTTTCGCTCTATGGCGAAACGCACATATTCCTTCGCGGGCTCGTCGTTCAGCTCGGCTTCAGGACCGCGACAGTCAAGTTCGACCGGCTTCCGCGGCTGCACGGCGAGACCAAATATACGCTCGCAAAAATGGTCGGCCTCGCCGTCAACGGCATTACGTCGTTGTCGGTACGCCCGATCCGCATGATTGCCCTGATGGGGATCATCTTATTCGTCGTCTTCATGGCGATGAGCCTCTGGGTCTTTGGCACCTGGGTGGCAGGTCAGACGGTGCAAGGCTGGACATCGGTCATGCTGCTGTTCCTGCTTATCGCTTCGTTTCAGACGTTTGCGATTGCGGTGATCGGCGAATATGTCGGCAAAATTTATTTCGAGGCGAAATCACGGCCCCGTTTCATCGTCGACCGGGAAACCGGCGTGGCCCCTGCGCAAAGCCTGAGCCCGCATCTCCGGGCGGTTGAGCGCCAGTAACCGGCCGCTGAAATTCACAGTTCACGCGCGACGTCACGATCGGGTATGGTGCGTCGGCGGCCGACCTCGCCGCAGCCTGCTTCGGACGACCGCGATGGATACCGACGCCCTCCGCCGACTCCATTATGCAGCAGCCATTGCCTGCGGCGTATTCGCGGCGCTGGTCATGCACATTTTGCTGACGGTTTTCGGGCTCGGCCTTGACGCAGTGCTGCGGGACGGCGCCGCCGGCAACAAGCAGCAATTTATCTCGGCCATGGCCTGGTGGGCGACCGCTGGCGCGGGCTTTGTCGGAGGTTGGGCTGCAGCCGCATACCTGATCGCCGCCGCGCGCGAGCGCGAACTTGTCTATCGACTGGCCCAACGATTCCTGATTGCGCTGGTGTTCGTGGCCGCCACCGCCGGAGGCATCATGAGCAAGACCGGCAATCTCGGCGGCACCGTCGACGTGATTGCGGGCCTGGCGGCGCTGGGGCTCGGGCTGGTTTGCGCCTTTTGCGGAGCACGGCTCGCCTATCTCAACGCCGAACAGGTGTAGCGGCCCGAGATCGGGTCGGTGCCCTTCAAAACGCCGGCAATCGACGGTCCGCGACTCACCGTGCGGATCGATTTAAGCCCGTCGCATCATCGGTTGAACGCCCAACCGAACCGCCGGGATGGGCTGGCAGCGCGAGCGTCGCTGTTTTGTCGCCTTTCTCGAGTACAGTCTCACGCCCGCGAACCTCACGAAGAACCCAGCCTTTATGCGCCTCGCCGGTCTTGAGCCTGAGCACCGTGTTCGCGGAGCGATCGAGAAAAATGCCAAAGCCTTCCGTGTCGCCAGCGATGGTGCCGACGAGCGAGAGTTGCGGACGGTCGGGCTCTGCCGGTTTTGCGGGTTGAGGCGGCGGCGAATATGGCGCTGGCGACGACGGCCGGCGTCGGAGGACGGCGCGTGGACGAGAAGATCGGACGTTCGCGCGTGGCGGAAAGTTCCTTGAGTGGGATAGCCCACAGCGGATTGCCTGCGGCGCTTGGTTCGCCACGATCACGCGACTGTCGCTGGATTTCAACAATCCCGGCACGGTGTCAGCCGCCACAACGTCAATCGGTGTGGTCGGCACCGCGGACGCGCGGCACGCAACGCTCGACACAAGCAGTGCTGCGATCAGAGCTCGGCGCATGACAGGTAACGTCATTTTTCCCCCTGCCATTGGCCGGACACCGCCAACAGAATACGCATGCGTCCTTCCGGATCGCTCGACGACGCAACGGGTGCCTGCACCACCAATTGATCGATGAAGAGAAACGGCATCCCGGCCTCCAGGTCGTAGAGCAATTTCTGCAATGCCGGCTGGTCGAGTTCGCAACTCGCGATGACGCCGACAAACCCGGCCTTCGCCTGCGTGCCCTGTAATTCCACTTGCGACGACAACACGCTGCCGCCGACCTTGGCGACCGCGCCCGCAACCCGCTGCAGCAGCGAGGCGCCGGCGACGGTCACGGTTGGACCCTCCAACGTCGGTGAGCCGAACGGCACGACGTCTGCCTGTCTTCAGCGTGGGAAGACGCTCGGCCGACGCCCTTCCAGCCGCTCCAGAATGTCGCTCGCCGCTGCAACATCCGCACGTTGGTGGACGATGTCGGCAATCGCGTTCCAGGTTCCCGCAATGAACAGCAGGAGGAGCACGACATAGGCGGCTGCCGCGGCATGGGGAAAGCGCAGAACAGCACGCTGTACCGCGTTTTGCTCGCTCATCGATGCACCTCGAATTCCGGCATGATCCGCGCTTCGATGTGAAACCGTTCGCCGGGATCGCTTGGCGAACGCGTTGTCGGCGCGAAGAATGTCGCGCGCGTGAAGTGCGGGGATTGTTCGATCAAACGAATGAGCGACGGGGCATCGTGCGTGATGCCGACCACTTGCAGCTTGTCGCCTTCAACCCGAAGTTCGGTCGCATAAGTGTGATCCGGAAGAATATTCGACAACGCCTCAAGCACAATCACGCTGGATGGCGTCTCGCGCTTGCGTTGCTCCAGCGCCGACCTCGGCCGAAGAGGCCCCGGTTGACGCCATTGCGGAGAATCGCGGCGCGGCGTTCCGCGACGCGATGCAACGACGTCGCTCTTTTGTGCATCCAGAGCAGTCGCCGGCAATCTGGTCGGCCGCCATCGCGAGCACCATCGACAGTGCCGCCGCCACCAGCACCGCCGTCAGCCCGCGCCGGATGCTGTCGACGTCGAGCGCGCTTGCACCTCTCTGCTGTAAAATCGCAACCGGAATCGCGCTGTCACCGTCGAGTTCTGAAATGTTGAAACGCTGATTGAAGCCGCACCAGCATCGACAAGCGACTGCACATAGGGCGCAACACGGGCGCGCGCCGTTGCCACGACCGTCAATTCAATTCGATCTTTCGCGGTTCGTGAGGCGGCGTCCAGCCAAAGACCGCGTCCGCCGCGCTCCACGGCGTCAAACGATCGATCTGCGAACGAACGATGCCCTCGAGGAATTCGCCGGCCCGTTTCGGCAGATCAAGCGGCCGGAACAGAAAGCGGTCTCGACTTCAAAATCAGGTCTATACGGCTGCCTTGAAGCGCCTCGCCGAGTTGTTGAGGCAGCGGACCGACGATGGCGCCATCCACAATCCGGATGCGCTCAGCGGACGCTGTTGGCTCCCTTGTCGTCCGGCGGCAGGTCCACCTTGAACGTATCCGGGTCTTCTTCCGTCAGCCGACAACTTGTGCGAACGACGAATGGAGGCGATACCGCCACTCAATGTTGTGGCGACGCTATCCATCCAGACCCGAAATGCATCGCCAAGATCACGCAGGTTCATGACCGCCCTCGCCCGATAGTTCGCACTGTCGATTGCATGTCGGCGTCGCTTCGCCACGCCAGCACACGGTAAGGCTCGTCGCGGCCGTCGATCAGAATGACCGCTTCAGAGTGAATGGCTCGGCCGTTGTCGAACATCATGCTCACGGTCACGCGAACCGCCTTGCTGCCTTCGGTCGTGACCATCGTCGCGCGCCGCGCCTGGCGCTGCATGATGACGATTGGTCCGTGAGCGACTGGCGATCGCTCAGCGACCGCGTTAAGTTGTTCGGGTGTCATTCCCGGGAAGCGCGGCAATGACTTCCGGCGCCGCGTCACGAACATTGATTTCCGGCCGTCCGCTGAAGACGGTGACGTAAGGCATGGCGCGTTCGGCCATGGCCGGCGGCACACCAACCACAAGCGCGAGCTCGGCGGCATGGGCGAACGGCGCGCCGCGCGGGCCGTAGTTCAGGCCGGCGGCCCGATACAGCGACTCTTCCGGGTCTTGCGAATCGGATGGCGGCGCTGAGCGCCATCCCACAATGCGATCGGCATATTGGTCGGCGATCATTCGAACTGGCGCCAAGCGCGCCGAACAAGCCGGCCAGCAAGTCCTTCGAGGCCTTGTTGAGATCGACCCGCGCGGCTTCCGAGCAGAACTCCACCGCGGCATTGGCCCCATTCATGCGGAACTCAAACCGGCCGCGCGACGGTCGATCTTTCGGCGAAGATCGCCGTCACCTGATAGGCCGTCAACTCAAGCGCGGCCGTGACGCACCGCTTCCGCACGAAGGGCATCGTCGTTCACGGCCACCGAGGTCGCCGCATTGGCGACATACATCGAATAGATGGACGCCAATGTCGCGAGCGCGCCCAAGATCCACAGCGCCGCGACCACGATGAAACCATCGCGGCCACCATCGAAATGCTGCGCGCGTCGGCCGGATTTCATTCGCCATCGCCCGATTGAGTTTGCGCGTCGTTTTTCTTTTTTTGCTCCGGGATCATCGCAATCGTCCGCCGAGTCTGCGCATTCGCGCCGGCAGATCGGCATGCACCACCGCAACGGTCGAAACGGGCAAGAAGCGGTCGGTGGCGGCATCGCGAATGCTCAGGCGCACGGCCGATGGCAGCGTGGCGGCGTCGTGCCAGCTGCCGGTCCAGACGCCATCTTTGTCCGCATAGGCAAACGAAAGCCGGTAAGGCGCGCGCAACAGTCACGACCGGGATCGCCGAAGAAAATCTGACCGATCGAGCCGGGACCGGGCGCGAAGACTGCCTTCGACCTGACCAGGATCGGCCCTTGCCGATCCGCCGATTCTGAAATCCGCACGACCTCGAGGCCGGACCGGGTATTCGGTCCGATGGCCGATGCGCACGAAAGTGGCGGACAGTTCCGTGCCTTCAAACAACGGGTGATCGGTCTTGCGGTTCGGCGAGACGAATTCCGCCGCCGCAAAATCGGCCGCCAGCCGCTCGATGGCAATGGCCAGCAGCTCGGTCCGCTGCACGCGGACAAAGCCGCGATTCCAGTTGGGAAGCCATTGCGCGGTGACGGTCGCCAGCGCCGCCAGGATCATGCCCATCAACAACGTCGCAACCAGAGCCTCCACCAGCGTGAAGCCCGCCGTACACGATCGTCGTAGAGCGTGCCCGGATCATTCCTTGGCCCTCCGATGAAGACGCACGGTCGTGAGCTGAAAGGCCGCGCCGGTCGGCGAACGGACCGTGACGACAACCGTTTGCGGCGCCCATGGTGACGGCAATTCGGGATTGATGCCTCCCGCGCGGAACGGCAACACGTCGACGCGCCACGGGTGGCCGGCCAGAACGCCGGAGAAATCGCCAAGAGCGATCTGGTCGCGCTTTGGTCAACGCCGATTCAACGGCGCGCGCCGTCTCGACCAAGGCAACATGCTGCTCGAGTGCGCGCGTCCCGCGCGCCGACGTGGCAATCAGACCCGCCGATCGCCGCGAGCGCAGCCGAAACGATGGCAAGCGCCACCAGCGCCTCGATGATCGTGAAGCCCTGCTTCGCGGGATCGGCTAGGTTGCGCGACGTGGGACAACTTCAACGCCTCCCGTCAGCCAGTTAACGCGAATTTCGTAGCTCGCCCCCAGGCGCGTGAACACAATCGATCCGCCGCACGACATTCCGGACGGCAGAAATGTGATGGTCGAAAACGACGGACGATTGTTGCAGAGCCTCGGCAAGACCGCGTCGAAAACCACGTCGGACGGAACGCGCACCGTGCGTCCGGTTGCCGCCGAGCGCACCGAACGCGCCGATGCATTGACATCGGTGGAAACCTGCGTGTGCCGGCGTATCGCAGCGTTGCGATCGGCCGACAGCAGCGCGGCGGTCTCGATCGCATAGGCTTCCAGCCGCGGCCGCGACGTGCCGACAGGTATCCGCGGCAGAAGGATGGCTGCGAGCAGCGCGACGATGGCAAGAACGCAGACGATCTCGAGCAACGTAAAGCCGTCTTGCGCACTGTCGCCATCACGGCGACCAGCTCGCAATATCGGCTCCCGTTCCACTTCCGCCTTCCTGTCCGTCTGAGCCGAGGGAGACAACGTCGTAAGCGCCATGTTCGCCCGGCGATCGGTACACATATGCTTTGCCCCACGGATCCAGCGGCACGTTTCCACCTTTGAGATAAGGGCCATTCCAGGCCGCAACGCCGCCGACGGCTGCACCAGCGCGGCGAGCCCTTCGGCGCTCGACGGATAGCGCCCCGTATCGAGATAGAAGAGGTCGAGCGCGCGCCGAGAGCTCTCGATCTGGATCTTCGCCGTCTTCACCTTCGACTTGCTGAGATAGTTGAGCACACGCGGACCGACGAGCGCCACGATGAGACCGATGATGGTGATGACAACCAGCATCTCCACGAGCGTGAAGCCGGCCTCCCGCGCCTGTCGGCGCGCGGGCGTGCGAGCGCGCGAGGGCTAACGTCCTTGTTCCATGCGACACCTCCTATATCCCGACGACCTGATTGACAGAGAGCAGCGCCGTCATCACCGACACGATCAGCCCGCCGACGATCACGCTGATGACGATGATGGCGAGCGGTCCGACGATTCCGATAACGCGATCGAGGCTGCGCTGGAGTTTCGCTTCGTAGAAATCGGCAACGCGTCCGGCAAGCATGCCGAGCTGACCGGTCTCCTCTCCCAGGCGGAGCGTTCGAATTGCCATCGGCGGGAAGATCGCGGTTGCGGCCAGCGCGTCCGAAAGCTTTCCGCCGTGACGCACTTGGTCGACGATAGGCGACCAGACGGCGACGCTCCCGGTCGTTTCCATCATGTCGACCAGAATGCCGAAGCGTGGCGGTCAACTTGACGCCGCTGCCGAGAAGAAGGCCGAGATTCCGGCAGAACAGGCCCGTACGATAGTAGTTGATGATCGGACGAACGATCGGCAAGCGTGCGAACGGGCGGACGAGCGCGGCGCGCACCGAGCCGCGCCGCAGAAGGAGCCAGCCGCACGACCAGGATCAGGGCCGCGCCGCACCAAATTCGGCCGTGTGCGCATCAAAGATCCGACAGATCGAGGAATACGCTGACGACAGGATCAAGCTTGGCGTTGAAGTCGCGAAATACGTTCGCGAATTGCGGCAAGACGAAGTTCAGGAAGAACATCAGAACCGCGCCCGCGGCGACCAGAAGAAAGGCGGGATAGTGCAGCGCGTCGAGCAGCTTGCGCCGCAGGCGCCGGCGCGTGTGCCGCTCCTTCGCGAGCACTTCCAGGACGTCATCGAGCGTCCCGGAGGTTTCGCCGACGCGAACTAGCGCGACGTACATGGGCGGGAACATCTTGGAATTCCGTGAGATCGCCTCGCCGAAGCTCTCTCCGGAAAGAATGGCCGCCTTGATTTTCCCGACGGTCGGCCGCAACCGCCCGATCTCAGCGTCGCTGGCAAGCAGATCGAGCGCGTCGTTTATACGAGCCCCGGTGCGCAAGAGCAAAGCCAGGTCGCCCGTGAAAATGGTGACGTCCTCCGGGCCCGGACGGCTGAGGAATGCCAAGGTCATGCGCGAAATCGTCGGCGCCGTGCTCGACGATCGCTTCGATCGGAATGAGTCCGAGATATTCGACGCGGCGATTGACCTCGGCCGCTGACGGCGTCGAAATCGAGCCGGTGACGACCTCGCCGATTTGCGTCAGTGCGCGATATTGAAAGTTCGGCATTGCCTCACCGGATCGTTGCAACACGCAGGACTTCGGCGACCGAGGTCACACCGTCCCGGCACTTGGCGACGCCGTCATCCATCATCGTGGTCATGCCGGCGCGCCGACGGCGGCTTGATCGATGGCGATGAATCGACTGTCGCCCGAACGAGATGACGCACCTCGTCCTCGATCTCCAGCACCTCAAACACGCCGACGCGGCCGCGATAGCCGATTCCGGCGCACCGCTCGCAGCCCTTCGGATCATACACCGTCTCTCCGACCGAAAGCCCAAGCGCTTCGTAGCGCGGATCCGTGGCGAAATCCGCCGCGGAGAGTGTCTTCGCGGAACTTGCACCGATCGCACAGGACGCACCAGCCGCTGCCCGATGACGGCGCGCAGCGTCGACTTGAGCAGGAAGCCTTCAACGCCGAGATCGAGAAGACGCGGCGCTGCCGCGATCGCGGTTTCCGTGTGCAAGCGTGGTCAGAACGAGATGCCCGGTCAGCGCCGCGTGAATAGCAATATTCGCCGTCTCGGCGTCGCGGATCTCGCCGACCATGATCACGTCCGGGTCTTGCCGAACGAAGGCGCGCAAGGCGCTCGCGAAGGTGAGGCCGATCGACGGTTTGACCTGAGACTGATTGACGCCCTGGATCTCGTATTCGACCGGGTCCTCGATGGTGAGTATCTTGCGCGATGGCGTATTGAGCATCGAAAGCATCGTCGCGAGCGTCGTCGTCTTTCCGCTTCCCGTCGGACCGGTCATGACGATCATGCCGTGCGGCAAGTCCAACAGCCGCCGAGCTTGCACGTCGTCGGCGCGACAACCCAAGCTTGTCGATAGTCGAGCAGGCCTCGATCTCGCGGCAACAGACGAATCACGGCCGTCTCGCCGTGCTGCGTCGGCATGATGGCGACGCGAATATCGAGATCCGTTCTCGCAACACGAAGCCGCGCCGCGCCATCCTGCGGTAGTCGCCTCTCAGCGATATTGAGACCCGCCAAGATCTTGATGCGGGAAATCACCGCCTGCGGCGGTGCGTCCGCGGGCGCCGGCACGGCCCGCAACAGTCCGTCGACCCGCATGCGCACAACCAGCACGGCACGGAATGGTTCGATGTGTATGTCGCTCGCTCGCAGCTCGATCGCTTTTTCCAGAAGGTCATTGACCGCGCGTACGACCGGCGCGCCGCTGGCGAGGTCGCGCAGGCTGTCGATGTCCTCGTCGGCGCGGCCGAACGGCCCTTCGCCATCGGGTCCAGCGAGCGGCGTGTCGTCACCGCCGATTTTTTCCGTGAGCGCGGTCGCAATGTCCTCAAACGAGGCAATTTCAACCGCCACCGAGCCCCCCAGCACGATTTCCGCGGCACGAACGCAGGCCGTATCGGTTGGATCGGCGATGGCAAGGTGCAAGCCGCCCTGCTCGTCTCGATACGGGAAAGCTTCCATTTCGCGCAGGAAGCGGCGGGAAAAGTTCTGCACGAGCGCGGATGCCGACAGCAATTGCGGCAGATCGCACGCGTGACAGGGAGTAGAAAACCGAAACCTCGTCGGCGAAATCGTCGGCCGAAAGCTCTGTTCGCTCCCACAGCCTCTTCAGGACTTGTCCATCGCGTCCTTCAGCTGCATCCGGAGCCACAGCGTCCGCAGCGATGTGTCTCTTGTCGGCCAGATAACGGGCAAAAGATGCGGCGGCATCGCTGCCAGCGACTCGTGTTAGTCCTGGCCGTGATCGGTTTGCGATGCACTCATACTTTCGACGCTCTACTTGTACCAACGGCGGAGGCAGGGAGGACGATCATTCGCCCTCCCCGCCGTATTCGTCGTGGCACATGGTGCGAAACGCCGCCGGAAAGGCGCCGCGCATTTCACACCATGCGATCAATCCCGGTGCGCCTCGCGATGCTCCGGCTGGCGAACGAACTCGTAGAGAATGTTGTCGCCATGCTGCTGGGTGACGAAGCCGCGGGCGCCGTCCAGGCTGTCTTTAGTCCCGAGCATGCTGTGCCTGTGGGAGCTGCCGTTCGACACAAAGAGACCGGTCGGCTCGTTGTCCTCGCCATGCAGGATCGAGGTCGCGTCGCGTCCCAGCGCGATGAAGCGAATCGGGGCATTGACCGGGCTTGCGCACGTCGAATGCCCATACACTGTCGAGCGTATTGAGTTCGGTGTGCAGCAAATCGCCGCGATCCTCGGTCGCCGTCAGCTGGTGCTCGTTCGCGAAAGCAAGATTGTCGAACGAGTTGTGCGTGTGATCGCCGAGAAAATGCAGAGGAAATCTTGCCGTCGCCCGCCGCACCATGGCGGTCATCACGATCATGATCACCGTCGCGATCGTCGCCGTCACGCAGGTCGACGCGGAAGATCGCCCCGTACGCGCCACGCGCCTGCAGGAACGGATTGTCGCCGGCGACGGAGTTGGTGTCACCGGTCGGGTCGAAGAAGAAGGTCCGGAAATCCGACCCGGGCAGCCAGGCCATGTTCTCGGGGCGCTTGAAGGGCGTCGCGCCTGCCGCCTTGGCGGCGGCATTGGCGTCAAAGCCTGCCGTATCGCCTGCGTTGGCGGTATGGATGGTCACCCACTTGACCGGATACGACGTTCCAAGCGTGTGCAATTTGAGCTGCGCGGGCGCCGAGATATCGGCATCGCGGGCCGCAGCCGTAGTTCCACCGAAGATCACCGGGTTGCCATCGATAGAAACCTGCAGCGCCTGCAACTTGCCGCCGTCTTCCAGCCGCTTCGGATTATTCGGAACGTAACGATAGACGAACGAGTTCGGCTGGCGTCCCTTGTTGAGGTTGACCGGGGTGGTGGTGGAGCTCGTGGCGCCACCCGTGTCCTCGATCATGTAGACGTTGCCCTTGTCGTCAGGGTGAATGCCTTCATAACCGGCCTTGCCGAGGAACGCGTCCAGCGTGTTGACCTGCGCCGGCCACTGAAGCGTGATCTGGATGACGCCGCCCGTTGGCCCAGCTTCCTGGGTGAACAGCATTGTCCTGGTGAAGGGATTGAAGGTTGAACCGTCGATCGAGCCAAAGCCGGTCTGACCGGTCGACGGATTGACGGGCGTCAGCAACGTAATCCGGTGCGGGCTGCCGCGCGGTACGTCCAGATTGATGCGCGTCACGTACGCGTTCGGCGCTCCGTTTTCATGGCCCTGGAACAAGAAGCGACGGCCGTAGTCGAAGCCGGGCGTCGGACCGCCGGGGTTATGGTCGAGCACCAGGTACGTGTTCTCATCGGGCTCGGTGAGCGTGCCGTTGCTGAGCAAGCCGAAATTGGTGATGAGGCCGCTCGGATTTTCCAGCGGATCGATCCCCGCGGCAATCTGGTTGAGCTTGAAGTCGGGGTCGACGAGCGTCGAGGGCGTGCCGACCTTGGGTTTGCGGCAGCCACGCCATCCTCGATCTGGCCGACGCCGTCGGCCCATGCAGGTGCAGCGGCCAGCGCAACAATTGCTGCCGCTCCTAATGTCATAGGGAATCGCGTCATCACTCGCTCCTTCTGAATGATTGCTGACAACGCGCACGTGAGATGAATTGGCTACGTGCGGCTGTGCATCGGAAGATGTCGCGGAGGTGCGACTGGAGCGAACGTAATTTCGGCGTGTAACAGTGATGTAACGGGTGCATGACGCGCGAACTCGTACCCACCGCTTTCTAATATACGCCGACAAATGAATTTTGTTTTATGAGTCGAGCAATTACTTTAGCGGCGTTAGCGCCTTAGACATTGTCGATGTCGTTTAAAGCTTAGTTGGGTATCGCGATACTTCGCTCGCAGAATTTCTTCGCGTTGGCAAAAGAAATTTGCATTTTGCCCTGACAGTTTTTTCCAATGTCGATTTCGTATCGCGGTCTGAATTCGATGTCAGCGCTGGCATCGACCGCCAGCACATTGGCCGCCAGCGCCATTGTCGTAACGGACACAAGGATGAGCGGCCACGACCAAGCTCGACCGGCCAGGATTTCTTAGCCTGTCGTGTGATTCGGACCTTATAAATCTGTCACATAACTCCGTTACTCATTCCATCTCTGCAACAGCATCCCGCCTTTCGCGGGACGGTCCCGTGCGTCTGCAACAATGGTGGAGTTACGTGGTACGGGTCGGCTCAATCACCGCGCGGGCTTTCATCTGCACGCAGTATGTTCTGTGTTGCTGCCTTTGCGGCCGGTGGCCTGTGTCTTGCCGCCTGCAATCTCGTCACCCTCAGTGACACGGAAAGCCATCCGCCCCGACGTTTTCGACCGGATCCGTTCGGTTGACCTGCTGCCACGCGCCCCGGCACCGCAGGAGCCAAACGCAGGCGCACCTGACCGGCGTCAGGCGGCCGTCTACACCGGCGAGGCTGTCACCGCGCTCGCCGCCAGCAACGCTCAGGAGCGGATAAAATCCGGGGATGGCGGCGACGGTTTCGAGCTCAACTTCGAGAACACTCCGGTCACGACTGTCGCAAAGGTCGTCCTCGGCGACATCCTGGGTGTCGGATACACGATCGATCCGCGCGTTCAGGGCACGATCAGCCTTGCGTCAGGGCGGCCCGTTCCGAAAGCAGATATATTGTTCGTGCTCGAGAACGCCCTGCGCGTCGGCAATGTCGTTCTGGTGCGCGAAACCGCGGGCTACCGGATCGTCCCTCTCGGCGAAGCGATCGGGTCGGGCAATGTCGATAGCGATCCGGCGCGGGCGGAACCCGGTTACGGCGTTTCGGTGGTCCCGCTCCAATACGTCTCCGCGCAAACCTTGATCAAGCTGCTCGACAGCTTCGCGACCAAGCCCGGCACGATCCGCGCCGATGCCGCGCGAAACATGCTCCTCATTCAAGGCAGCGGGGCCGAACGCCGTTCCGCCATCGAAACCGTTCTCAGCTTCGACGCCGAGTGGATGCAGGGGCAGTCGGTCGGGATTTTTCCGGTACGCAACAGCACCCCGGAGCCGATCATCGCCGAGCTCGAAAAGATCGTGGATTCCGGCGAAGGCGGCCTTGGCCAGAACCTCGTCAAGTTCCAGTCGATCGCGCGCATGAACTCCATCCTGGTGGTTGCGCGCAAACCCCAGCTTCTGAAAACCGCGGCAACCTGGATCAAGCGCCTCGACAACGGAGACAATACGTCAAGCACCAGCGTGCGGGTCTATCGGGTTCGCTATGGCGAGGCCCGCCAGATGGCGAAAGTGCTCAACGATATATTTCTCGGCAGCGGATCGGGCGGCCTTGAATTGCCGGTCAATCAAATTGCTCCCGGCTCGGGCGCGGTGGCGACGTCGAGCGGCGATCAGATCCGGCTCCGGCGGACAGTTCGGAACCGGTTTCGGAACGCCATCGGGCGCCAACAGCCGCGTGCGGCAGCAGCTCGGCATGACGCCGCCGAATCCAGCGCTCGGCAGACGCGCGACGCCCGCGGCAGCGGCACCTGTCGGAATGTCCACCGACACGCGGACCGGAGCGGCCGGCGGCACACCGATGCTGTCCGGCGTGCGGATAACACCCGATGTCGTCAACAACAGCCTGCTGATCTACGCCAGCCAGGAAAACTATCGAATCATCGAGCGCGCGCTCCAACAAATCGACCGGCCACAGATGCAGGTCGCAATTGACGCGACAATCGCGGAGGTCACGCTCAACAACGACTTGAACTATGGCGTTCAGTTTTTCCTGACCAGTCACGATCTGGGATTGAGGCCCGACACGGGTTCGGCGCTGAACACCGCGGCCAACCAACCGCCGACGATCGATGCATCGGGCGTCGCCAATGCATTCCTGAACCGCGCATTCCCCGGCTTCAATTTCCTGGTCGGGCCGGAAGCGCAGCCTCGCGTCATCCTCGACGCATTGCACGCCGTGACGAGCGTCAAGGTTCTGTCCAACCCGTCGCTGGTCGTGATCGACAACCAGCCAGCCATCCTGCAGGTCGGCGATCAGGTGCCGGTCTCGACCGGTAGCGCGACCGTGCTGACAACCAGCAACACGATCGTCAACACCATCGATTACCGCGACACCGGCATCATTTTGCGCGTGGTGCCGCGCGTCAACGTCAACGGCATCGTGCGACTCGATATCGAGCAGGAAATCAGCAACGTCGCCCCGACGTCGGGAAGCGCGACCAATCTTACGCCGACGGTTTCGCAACGCAGGGTCAAGAGCTCGGTGTCCATTGCCAGTGGGCAGACCGTGCTTCTGGCAGGCCTGATCAGCGAGCGACAGGAACGCGGGAGCAACGGCATTCCCCTGCTCGATCAACTGCCGCAGCCGATTGGTGATCTCTTTGCAACGAACCGCACCAATGGCCTGTCCCGGACGGAATTGATCATCTTTATCCGGCCGCAGGTCATTCGCGACGGTGTCGATGCGCACTTCGTGGCGGAAGAAATGCGAGCAAAACTACGAGGCATCGCCGGCGCGGAGGCGCCGAGCGGCCCGCTGACAACCAAACTTCGTTGACGAGCGCAAACGCGATGTTGGCAAACCCCGCGGGCATCGGACCATGGACCCCGTCGCATACAGCTGCCGCCGGAGCTGGTGTCGCCGCAGCCGCAGCAAGCCTGCGGCGGCGCCCAACGTGCAAGGCCTGCTTGGCGCCGGGCTCGCCATGCTCATGGTCGCCATCGCCGCCACTGACTGGCGCAGCTACGTCATCCCCGATGAATTGAACATCGCCGCATTCGTCCTGGCGCTCGCGGCAACGGGATTTGAGAATGGCGGTGAAGCCGTCGTTGCAATTGCCGGGGCGGCCCTGCGCGCCGTCCTGCTGTCCCTTGCCTTTCTCGCGCTCCGGTATGCCTACCGGATACTGCGCCAGCGCGACGGTCTGGGGTTGGGCGACGTGAAGCTTGCCGCCGTCGCTGGCGCGTGGCTGAGCTGGCAGACGATCCCGATCGTCATCGAAATCGCCGCGCTTTTCGCGCTCGCTGCTTACGCGGCGCATCGCTATTTCTTCAGGCCGCCCCTTCCAGGCCACGCACCGGTTGCCATTTGGATTGTTCTTTGCGCCAGCCATCTGGCTCGGCTGGCTGCTCGAAACGCTTAATCCATGGGAACTTACATGGGGGTTGCATTGAACAAGATCGTCATGGCGCTGCTTGTCGGCTCCGCGACCCTGTTCGCGGCGGACAAAGCCACCTGGGCCGCATCACGCACAGGCGGCGGGCACTCTCTAACGCGCAAAAACGATACCGCCGCGGTAAACAAAGCTTTGCTGCGTGCCGAAGGCGGCGATGCCAGCGCGCAGGCATTCCTGGGCTTCATGTACGAACATGGCCGCGGCGTGCCGCAGGATTATGTGGCGGCCGTCTATTGGTACACGCGCGCCGCCGAGCAGGGATATGCGACGGCGCAATACTTGCTGGGCCTCATGTATGACAAAGGCCACGGCGTCGAGCGCAGCGATACGCTGGCTTACATGTGGCTCAATCTGGCGGCCGCACATGCCCCACCGCACGCGAAGGACTATTACACGCGGATTCGTGACGCGGTCGCGGCAAAACTGACGGCAGCGCAAGTCGATGAAGCGCAGTGGCTCGCGACAGGCTTTATGCCGAAAGACCCGCCGTGACACTGCGAGCCGCCGCCAGCAATTCGCGGCTAGAGAGACGTCCGTTTTCGCGCGCCCTTCGCGCCGGAGACTGACTTTTGCTTGCGGTCGCTGCGCGTTTGTGCGTTTACCGATCCCGCCGCCGGCAAATCGTGCGACAGGTAGGCCAGCAATTTCAATTCGCGCCGGCCGCGCGTCACCGTGTCAAGGATGAGGCCGACGGCGGCGGACAAGAACGCGAGCAACATGAGGCCGGTCGACAGGACGGCCGTCGGCAACCGCGGCACCAGGCCGGTTTCCAGAAACGTCGTGACGATCGGAATTGCCAAACCGACCGAGATCAGCGCCAGCACCAGACCGATGCCGGTAAAAAACGGCAACGGGTGCTCGGCGCGATACAGGTTGCCGATGGTGCGAAGGATGCGGAGGCCGTCGCGCCACGTGTTGAGCTTTGATAGCGAACCCTGGGGCCGCGCGTAATACGGCGTATCGACCTCCTCCACCGCGAGGCCCAGCACAAGAGCATGCACGGTGAGTTCGGTCTCAATCTCAAATCCGCCCGACAACACCGGGAACGACTTGACGAAGCGGCGCGACAGCACGCGATAACCCGACAGCATGTCGCTGAGATTTGAGTCGAACATGCGCGCCACGAAACCGGTCAGCAGTCTGTTGCCGGCGCGGTGTCCGGCGCGATAGGCCGCCTCGTCGCGGTCCACACGCGCACCCACGATCATGTCGAGCTGCTTCTCGAGCAATTGCCCGATCATCCGCCTGACGCTCGGCGCATCGTAAGTGGCGTCGCCATCGACCAGCACATAAATGTCCGCGTCCACATCGGCGAACATGCGGCGCACGACAAAGCCTTTTCCCTGACGCGCCTCGTGGAAAACCTCCGCGCCGGCGGCGCGGGCCACGCGCGCTGTATTGTCGGTCGAATTGTTGTCGTAAACGAGGATTGCAGCCGTCGGCAGCGCGGTCCGGAAGTCGTCGATCACTTTGCCGACGGACTGTTCTTCGTTGTAGCAAGGCACGAGAACGGCAATTTTGCAGGCGCCAGAACGGCCGGACTTGAAATCGGCCAACGTCGCGTTTTCACGTGTCAAAACATGCCTCCCGGCCGGACTTCCTGTGATTTTAGCAGCGCCAAGGCGGCAGCGGAGAATTTTTTCCGGTCATCACTCTGGCTTTGCTCACGAAAATTTCACGCAATAAAGACCCGCATCCGGTGTATCCTTTATCGGTATAATTCACGCGTTTTGAAATATTGGGGTCTTTCATGCGTATCCGTGATTCTTGTTGGCGCGCTTGCGATCATCATTGGCGTCGGTGCCGCAGCATTCTTCTTTGGCGGCTACTACAGCGTCGCCGGAACCGCCGAAGAGCCGGGTATCGTTAAATGGGCTTTGATCCAGGTGCGCACGGCATCGATCAACCGTTACGCCACTGACGTCCCGCCCGCCAGCATCAGTGATCCCGCCAGCGTGCAATCGGGTGCCAAGGCGTACAGCGCCATGGGCTGCGCCAACTGCCATGGTGCCCCCGGCGTCAATTGGGCCAAGTTTTCGGAAGGACTGCACCCGGATCCGCCGGACCTGAAGGAAGTGGTTGATCATCGCACGCCCGCGCAATTGTTCTGGGTCATCAAGAACGGCATCAACATGACCGGCATGCCGAGCTTTGCCCTCGCCGGCGCCAAAGATGACGAGATCTGGTCTGTGGTCGCCTTCCTGAAGAAACTGCCGAGCATCAAGGACGCGGAATACAAAGCCTGGACGGCACCTCCGCCGCCACCAGCGCCTCCCGCCCCGCCGCCGGCAGCCACGCCTCCGGCACCGCCAGCCCCTCCGGCGGAGAGCAAATAGCCTCCCAAGCCGCTACAATGGCGCCATGAGTTTTGTCCGCCTTTACGGGCGCGTCCTCGATCAGCTGGGGCCCGACCGCCGCGTCGGTTGGTTCCTGGCGATCGCCAACGTCACTTTGGCCATGGCGCTGTTCGCCGAGCCGGTGCTGTTCGGGCGCGTCGTCAATGTGCTGGCCGGCGCGCAGGCCAATCCGGCGGCGGCGGACTGGGCCAATCTGTGGCTGCTGCTTCTGGCGTGGGTGTGCTTCGGCCTCTTCACGATCGTCTGCGCAACGACGGTGGCGCTCTTTGCCGATCGGCTGGCGCACCGCCGGCGCCTGGCGGTCCTGACCAGCTATTTTGAGCACGTGCTGCAATTGCCGCTCGCCTATCACGGCGAAGTCCATTCCGGCCGGCTGATGAAAATCATGCTGCAGGGCACCGACACGCTCTGGGGCTTCTGGCTTGGTTTCTTCCGCGAACATCTTTCCGCTTTTGTATCGCTGATCATTTTGGTGCCGGTGGCGCTCACGATCAATTGGCGGCTGGCCATTCTGCTGATCGTCCTCTGTATGGTGTTTTCCGTATTCACCGCCCTGGTTTTGCGGAAGACCGAAACGCTGCAAAACACCGTGCAGGCCCATCACTCGGATCTCGCCGAACGCGCGTCGGACGCGCTCGGCAACATCGCGCTGGTGCAGAGCTTCGCGCGCGTTGAATCGGAAGTGCGCGCGCTTCAGTCGGTGAGCGAGCGGCTGCTGGCGGCGCAGTTTCCCGTCCTGTCGTGGTGGGCGGTGGTAACCGTTCTCACGCGCGCATCGACGACGCTGGCGGTCCTCTCCATTATCGCGCTCGGCACGTGGCTGTTTCAACGCGGCCTGATCACGATCGGGGAGATCGTGACCTTCATGGCGCTGGCCGGCATGGTGATCGCGCGGCTCGAACAGGCGGTCAGCTTTGCCAATCGCATGTCGCTCGATTCTGCCCAGTTGCGTGAGTTCTTTCGGGTGCTCGACACCATTCCAGCGATGCAGGACAAGCCCGGCGCGATCGACCCCGGCCGTTTCGTGGGACGTGTCGAGTTCGACAACGTCTCTTTTGCCTATGATGGCACCCGGCCTGCGGTGTCAGGGCTGACTTTCACCGTAGAACCCGGCGAAACGGTCGCGCTGGTCGGCGCAACGGGCGCCGGCAAGTCGACGGCGCTGATGCTGCTGCACCGCGGCTTCGATCCGCAATCGGGCTGCATCAGGATCGACGGTACGGATGTGCGCGACATGCAGCTCGGCGCGCTGCGCCGCAATATCGGTGTCGTTTTCCAGGAAGCCTTGCTGTTCAACCGGTCGATCGCGGAAAACCTGCGCGTCGGGAAGCCCGATGCCAGCCACGAGCAGATGCGCGCCGCCGCCGCGCGCGCACAGGCACTCGATTTCATCGATCGCAATCCGGACGAATTTCGACGCCGACGTCGGCGAGCGCGGACGATCACTGTCCGGCGGCGAACGTCAGCGCCTGTCGATCGCCCGCGCGCTGCTCAAGGATCCGCCGATTTTCATTCTGGATGAAGCAACCAGCGCACTGGATGCGGCGACTGAACAGCGTGTTTTGACCGCGCTCGACGAGGTCATGAAAACCGTACCACCTTTGTCATCGCGCACCGTCTCGCGACCATTCGCAAGGCAACGCACATCCTGGTGTTCGACGGCGGCCGCATCGTCGAGATCGGGCACGTTCGACGAATTGCACCGGCTGGGCGGCCGCTTCACGCAGCTGACGAAGGCGCAGTTTTTGCCGATCGACGCCTGAGGGCACTGGCGGCCGCAACGACACAGCCGGTCAGGCTGGCGAGCACGGCCCAATAGCCGTAGCGGAAGTCGGAGGCCACGCCGACCGCATAGAAGGTCAGGACATAGACCACCGCCGAGCCGCAAACACCGATGATATAGGCCCCTTCCGGCCGGTCGCGCCGGCGCCAACCGACCGCGCACAGCGCAATAAAACGAGCAGCCAGGAGCCGGCGCGGAATAACGGCGTCGGCTTGAGCGCATCGTGAATATTTTTGACCGCGACGAAGGCGGAGCGGTCCGGAAATGGAATCTTCGTCGTGTCCTCGATATCAATGAGCCACATCGTGAGATTTGAACCGGCGAGAAAATTCCACATGAACGCCGTGCGGTGCTCGAGATAGGCGACCGGATGGTGCGTGATGGCGTTGATCCAGGCGCTGGTCACGGCCGGCGTGCCGAATACTTTTTCTTCCGTTTCCAGCTTGTGCATCACGAACTGGCATGGCGTGCGGGTCCAATAAATGTCCCACTCGGTCGGCTTGTAGCAAACGTTCAGGAGCAAATCGGTCTCGGCCTCATTCCAGCGCACGGGAAACTGGTTCTGCCTGGTGAAGTGACTGATCCCGCCGAGATCGAAGACCATGATCGATTGCAGCGGATGCTGGCGGATGGCTCCCAGCGCACCGTAGTAGACGACCTGCACCAGGCGAAAAAACACCGCCATGGCCGGCAGAAACCGGATTGCCGTTCGCTTCCAGCTAAATTGATTTGGCCAAATCGTGTATGCGGCGAGCAGCGGCGCTGCGATCAGAGCATTTGGACGGAGCAGGACGCCAAAGCCGCACAACGCAAGCGCCAGCGTCTGAAGCGGCACGCGCGCGGACGGCGGCACGATCAGCTGCAACAAATGCGATAGAGCCGGCCAGCAGCCAGGTGACCGAAAAGAGCACGTCGCGCCAGATCGATCCCGGCGAATACGAATGCCGGTGGCGTCGAGCGCCACAGCGGCAGCAAATACGCCAAGCAAGATCGCCCGCCGCACGAATGCCATCGCCAGCAGGCCAAAC
>CAWDGS010000012.1:0-560285 GCA_963801955.1 uncultured Alphaproteobacteria bacterium | reverse complement strand
TGAGTGTCCGCAGCATTGGATGCTTGGCCGTGTGCTGAGTTGGTCGTGGCTGTGGACGTGGGGAATTCTACTGGCTGATTGGTTTTCTACCGTACTCCCTGGTCCTTCTCATTCCTGAGAGCATCGTTATTTGGCTTGGGGTGCGTTTCGCAGGAAGACTTGCTAGGCCCGATGAGAATTAGTGAGGCAATCGATTTAGTACGAAATGCTTCAGCGTCCGACGTCGAAGAGCCACCACCTAATTGTCCGGTTTTGAGAGTAAAGCGGACATGCCATTTTGCACCGCACATGTCTGCTTCTGACCGAAAGCGGACATTCGTTGAATCCCCGCTCTCTCGTTTGGCGAGCACCCGATATCCGCTTCTGACGCTTATTCGGGCGAGCTTTAGCAGCGCCACAGTGCCTTGATTGCGGTTCTTAGTCCGGTATTTGTTGACATGGCGTGGGACTCTCCTCGCGCCGGGCAAGCCAACTAACAATGGATTTCGTGGCAATTTCGTTGTCCTCTAGTCCAATCGCACAAACATCTTGTTGCCCCTCGGCCAAAAGCTCTTTGGCAGCTAACTCAACCATGGATCGACAATCGTTGAAGTGGCCGGTGCAGTAAGGAACAATTCGTAAATCTTGTTAGGTGTCCTAGGAAGAACTTCACTGACCGTCTGAGCTCGAACGATGAGTTCAAAACAGACAATTAGTGCCGCGCCAGCGAAAGCAAGTCGAGAAATGTACCGCTTGGTTCGCCATTTTACCGCGATATTGGCAGCCATTTGTAGATCAGTCCAAAGATGCCGAAGTGCACGAACCCCTCGGAAAATCCCAACAGGGCGCCCACGATAATTCCAATTCCCGAAATTGAATATCCGTACGGTCCGTAGAATTGCGTGAGCAACTCCGCAAATGGACGCATTCCGGGGATACCGGCCATAGCACTAACAGTTACGACTACGGCATGAAGCGATAGGAAAAGTCCCGCCGCGACGGCGAATCTGAGAGCCGGAAATCTATTCATGCTCGCCTCCCACAATGATTTTCAGAATAACGCGAGCGGGCATCTATAGCTTGATCTACGTCAAAACTCCGTTTGGCTGAAAAGCATCCACTTTAAAGTGTAAGACGGATGTCGCGTCCGTAGCGTGAGCAGATCAACAAATAACCTGCACTGACGATATACCCTTCCGTAGCGGTAAGACCCTAAAGCGATGAAAATAGCCGACGACCCACCCGTTGAATTGCCGGCCGCGCTACGGCGCCGGCTCGGCTTGCCGCTGCTCGTGCTCTACGGCACGGGCATCACGATCGGAGCGGGCATCTATGTCCTGATCGGCGCCGTGGCCGGCCACGCGGGGAGCTATGCTCCCTGGTCGTTCGTGCTTGCCGCTATCGTGATGGCGCTCACCGTCGCGTCCTACGCCGAGCTATCGACGCGGTTTCCGGTCAGCGCCGGTGAGGCGGCCTATGTCAAAGCGGCCTTCCATTCACGGATACTCTCGACGTCGACCGGCCTGCTGACGATCGCGATAGGCGTGGTGTCGGCCTCCGCCGTGACGCTGGGATCGGCGGGCTATATCAAACAGTTTATCGACCTGCCGCAGGGCCTCATCGTCATCGCCGTCGTGGTCGCTGCTCGGCGCGGTCGCGGCGTGGGGAATTCTGGAATCGGTGCTGCTGGCGAGCCTGTTCACCCTGATTGAAGTCGGCGGCCTGCTGGCGATCATCGTGGCGGCCGTTCACATGGACCTGCCGATCGTGTCCGCGCTAGCGCAGCCGCTGCCGCTCGAGCCTGCACACGCTCTCGGGCATCGGCTTCGCCAGTCTGCTGGCTTTTTTCGCCTTCATCGGGTTTGAAGACCTGGCCAATGTGGTGGAGGAAGCCAAGGTGCCGCACCGCGACATCCCGCGCGCGATGGTGCTGACGCTGCTCGATCTCGACGATCCTCTATGTCGCCATCGCGGCCATCGCGATCAGCGCCGTTCCGGTTGACCGGCTTGCGTCATCGCGGCGCCGCTCAGCCTCGTGTTCCGCGAAGTGGCCGGCGTCAGCCCGGCCACGATCAGCGTCATTGCCATTGTCGCCACGCTGAACACGATCCTTGCGCAGATGACGATGGCGGCCCGCGTGATCTACGGCATGGCGCGGCATGGCGATCTGCCCAGCATCGCCGGCCGGGTGCATCCGCGGACGGCGACGCCGCTCTTCGCGACAGCGCTCATCGTCGCATCCGTGATCGTACTGGCCTTGACGTTCCTCTCGAGCGGCTGGCGGAGGGCACCTCACTGGCGACACTTGTCGTGTTCGCGCTGGTCAATCTGTCGCTGCTGCGGCTGCGTCACCGGCGCGTACATTCGCCCGGGCCGCATGTCAGGGTTCCGGTCTGGGTTCCGGCCGCGGGCTTAGCGACCTGCGTTGTGATGATTGTGAGTGCGTTTTTTGGGTGACTTCAAGGCAAAGGAGAAGATAAAGCGGTTACAGCTTGGTTTCACGTGATCGCAATGAAGATCACCAATGTAGCTCGGTGAAGTGGAAGACAACGTTGCCGAAGGCGGACGCCAAAACAACAACCACAATGATCATCAATGAAACTTTGATCGCGCGTTCCACCGTAAGCCTTGGAAATTTTGTCTGTGCGGTCATCGATCAAGCCTCTGCATGCTCGCAATGATCACCAATGCTACGTGGAAAACCACAAGCCCCAGAGCAAAATACGCAATAACTTCATGCATCTCATCGACCGCGGTTGCTGAATAAAAATTATGTGTGAGAAACACGAGCATAAGCGCAAAAATTGAAATTATAGCGATCACCATTGCAACCGCTAATACAAAAGAGCCGGCTGTGATCTTGCCATCGGCGAGATCGCTTGAAACGCGCTTGAACAGCTCTGCGACCCTTTCCGGGTGAAAAACGCTGTCCACGTACCTGCTCGAGTGTGGCCTAAATAGCTCCCACCAGATCTGCGTAACTACCAGGCCCGCAAGCGCATATCCGAAAATCGCGTGCGTATGTTGGGTTTCCTCTCCCGTTACATATGCAACGACGAGGAGCAGAGCGAGGAAGACAGCCGACGCCCGAATTTCGAAGTCCCAAAGGTTTTCAATTGCGGTAGTGGCGGTTTTTTGCACGTTAGCACCTCCTTGCGTGCAATAGGATAAGAGTGTCAGGAAGGCGCATTGATGTGCATCAATGAGGCGGAAGACAATCGCAGGGACTTATAACCCGCGCTCGACGTACAGGGCGTGGAGCTTTGTTTTTTCGTGATTGCGATGGAGAGACCGCCGCGTGGCCGTCATTTTCTTTGTTGCGCCGTATAAGTTGCGCTGCATTGAGCTGGAAATCAAATCGACTTGGCCGAGGCCAAGCTCCGTCTTGTAAATTTGGACCCTACCGCCGACTTTTTAGTGAGTGCCTGGCAGCATTCTCTTGAGCAAGCGTCCGGTCGCGAAACAGCCAATGGTGCGCAAGAGCCGCCGCTGTGTGAAGCGCGGCGATAATAACAAGTGCATTCGCCAAAACTTCGTGGATCTCTTCGACGGTCTCCGCAAATTGATGATCTTTGGACCAGGGAGACGCGATCTCGAGTAGACCAAAGACTGGTAGAGCATCGCCGTCAGCAAACTGCCCCATTATTCCAGCGCCAATAACCGCTGCTAGCAGTACATAAAGAAGCCAATGGGCGGCCCGGCCTGCATAGTCCGCCCAATGGCCAAATGGCGTCCGTTCAAGCGGAGGCGGAGGATCGATCAACCGCCAGATCACACGAACTACGAGAAATGCCAAGATCGCGAGTCCGGCAGATACGTGGATGAATTCGCCGGTGGCTCGAGCCGCCCCACGCGGTAATTCGTCGCCTACGGTGCCCAGAATCAAGCCACGATAACTAACGCAGCAACCGTCCAGTGCAGCGCCTTAGCGATAGCGCCGTACCGATCTGCCGAATTTCTCAGTTGCATATGGAAACTCCAGCTCGTCGAAAACGGACGATACTGCCTAGCCGCTGAGGCGTTTCTGGCATTGATCTAGCGCAATGCCCAAGGGTCGAAATCCTTGCGAGGTATCGGCATTCAGCTACCGCTACCAACGTATTCAACAGACGCTCCACCATGTCCGCTATTGGCACTTAGCGGACACGGCCGTTTGCACTGCACAGGTCTGCTCTTGACCTAAAGCAGACATCCGATACGCCTCGTTGTGGCGCGAGGCCGGCGCCATTAAGAAAATACCGGGCGGCGAATATGTCGATCATCTACCGACCTGCGCGGGAGACAGACCTTGTACGCGCCGACGAACTTGTCGTCGGTAGCATAAATGACCTGACCGAACGTCATGGGTTTGGCAAGATAGCGTCGCCGTCGCCCTCCTCCGTTTCAATTATATTGCTTGAAACAGGATCCGGATGGTTTGTGGGTGGCTGAAGACAACGGGCAAATGGTTGGCTTTGCCTGGAGTTGGATGTGCGGAGATTTGTGGTTTCTCGCGCAATTATTCGTATCGCCCGATAGACAGGGGAGCGGCATCGGTAACGAACTAATTAGGCGAACGTGGGAACCAGCGCAAAACAAAGGGGCGACTAATAAGGCGCTTATCACATTCACGTTCAACACCGCTTCTCAGGGGCTTTATCTTCGGCACGGAATGTTCCCTCGGTTTCCAATTTACTTTGAGTGCCGCGTTCAAATCGTAATCAGAAAGGCCGAAAATTTTTCGGCCTTTCTGCTTTGAAAGTTGAATTTTGACAGCTGTTTAAATCAGTACAAATCCCACAAAGGAGCCGTCGGCAGATCAGGGGCGTTGGTCATCATCCAATACGGGTCCACCGACACGTCGACACTCTGCTTTGCGATTGTGTGGCCGCCGAACCAAAACGTGACCGCGAGCACCGTGATCATTCCAAAGTCGAAGAAGGTGCGCATTGGAGGTCTCCTTGTTTCGGGGAGAACGTTTCGTTCCCCATGATCGGACCATAGATGCGCATTAGCGAGGTTGCTGTGTCGAGGATCACAAAAAGGCGGGTTTTTGAGCGATGTCCGCTATCGGCACTTAGCGGACATCCCGGGTCGCCCGCTCAATATCCGCGGTCACGCGTATAGAGGACATCGTGCCGAAGCACCGCAAGGTTCGCTAATGACCGAGTCGTCGCCAACCGCTCGCCTGCAGGGCAGCCGGAGCGCTTTCTTGTAATTAAACCTTATCGGCGTGAAGTACTTCACACTTCAGAAAGTCCACCTCCTATACCCATTGCCTGCGATTCGTGCCGCACAGCGGAAATAGGGATGATCCTCATGCGCGAAGCGGTTGTCACTTCGGCTCTTGCCGCCCTCATATTTGCGGGCATCGCAGGCACTATGATGGCGTTAGGTGTAAACAAAGAGCAACGCGTGCTGGAGACCACCGTTCAGATGGAGCGGCTGGCGACAAAACTGGAACACGGAAACAAGATCGCACCGGAAACAAAGCTTGAGCTTGCCCGGGTCACTCATCAGCACTGGTACGACTGCGATCAAGAGACCTGTGGCACCGCGCTTCAGACGCGAAATTTCGCCGTACGTGCTCGTTTGCAACCGTACTTGCAGGCAACGGATTCCCCACCCAACTGAACAGCTATTTTGAATTTGATTGCACTTCGCTGATGTCCGCTATTGGCACCTAGCGGACATCGCCGTTTGCACCGCACATGTCTGCTTTTGACCCAAAGCGGACATTCTCTCTGAGATTATCCGTTGTCGTTAGTGCCAGAGGAGAGCGCCAATGGGAATTGAGGTGCTCACGGTCAGAAAAAGTGGAAAGTCCGGGGAAGTGAACTCAAGGACGAATACTACTGCCGCGCACATGGCCTTGACTATGAAACCTGGGTGAAAAGTTTGCCAATTCGTCCCCATGCTCATCAGCCTGACTACGGGAAACATGCAGCAGCGTTTATTGGAACCGTAAACTGTTTAAAAGCCAAATCCATAACGTAATTCGCTGAAGCACTCACAGAGTTGCCACACGCCGCCACCTTGTAAGTAAAGACGGGTGAACTGCTCGGTCCAAAATAGCGACTTTTTGTGTAGGCGACGATTGCGGTGGGATTACTGCAATTGCTGCCCGCAATGGAAGCGCAGCGTGCGCCTTCTTCTACGGCGTAATACAGGCTGCCGACCGCAAATAGCGCCAAGCATACATATAAAATGCCAACCAACATGAAGATAAAGACCGGGGCAACGATGGCAAACTCAACAGCCGTTGTCGCACCTTCTTCCGTCCATGTAGCGTCGTTAAAGATGCGCATTACTAATCCAGTCGCATATAGGCTTTTGCGGTAAGAGGGTTTGCGAACGAACGGACGATAGTAAGATCAGCAAAAAGGGAAGCGTAGGTAAAAGTGGTATTGATTTGGATATAGTCAGCCGGTGTTAGGGTCGGCGTTCCAGCAGCTGAACAATCAGTCGGCTCGGTGACTTTGGCAACATCGCCCAAAGATTGAAGCGCGTTTGAATTATTCAAACAAAAATACACCTCGGATGGGGAACCCGCTTGCAACTTGATGCTGTTTCCTAGTGAGGTGCTTTGAACCGCTGCCTGAATAGCAGTCATCAATCCGGGGCAATATTTCACAGCCGGAAGCAGATCATTTTGGTTACACGTTTTCCACGCTGCTTGGGCGCCCATTTGCGCCGCGTTCTCAACTTCCATTGCTTGATAATAGTATCTGGAAACTTCAACCGTATTCAGTAAACCAACCACAAGCAGCGGAGCGAAAATTGCAAACTCAATAGCGGATGTTGCCCGTTTATCCAGCCCTGTCGCCGCGAATGCCTTCCCAATAAGTTCGAGCAGGGTGTCCTTATTCGATTGCGTTCGAGGCTTACGCATGGCTCAACCCACCAATTGACCTCTACCCCAGATTTCTGCTGTAGGCATCATCAGCCCTGCGGCGGCGCAGCCGCCTGTTTCGGCGATACTTCCAGTGCCACTAATGGTGACGTAGTACGCCACCATCACAAAGCAGGACGCCCCGTTACTCGACTTGTTCACGGCTCCGCTAAAGTTGACATCGGCATTTGGAAGGTAAACTAGACCGGTTATTTTCCATGTAGGGGTGTTGCCAGCGTCCGAAATGTAGACACCATCCGTCAGTTTGGGTCCTGATAAATTGCAACCCCCGACCAGGGTCCCGAGGTTGGAGCCATGAAGTCAAGCGTACCATTACCTTTGGGTATGTGGCTGTAACTGCCTTTGTTGTCACCGGAAAATACTATGGTCAGTGCCGAACCGCTATCAGTACGCAGCGTGTGGCCATTTAGGTCTAAATCTCCATTCTCAATTACAAGCGTCGCTCCAGTCTTGTTGTCCGGTGTGTGAACGATCACATCATTGGTGAGTTTTAATGTTCCACAAATCATGCCATTGCCTACGCCGTTGCCACTTAAATTTATTGATGAGGCCGACCACACGTTGGTGACTGGCTTCGTGCAAGTATTGGGCGGAATGTTGCTCGCCAAATGGGAATAAGGATCTTTTACAATTTTCACGTTCGAAAGTGTGGTTTTGCCGCACCCTCTATTTGATCCGGCAGCAGCGACCATATCCGCGTGAAGATCCGAGCCGTTGCAGCGTGCTTCGGAATTCGACATAACGTTGCAACCAGAAAAGTTTGCCTTTGGTGCCCCGTTGCTGCGGAGGCCTTGGCCGCCGGTGTCTAGCGCTAGCAGACACAGAGAATCCATGCATTGACTTGCTGAGCGACCGCGTCGCTTTCTAATGTGGATTTGCTGAGTACATCTTCGTTACAGCTTCACGTTCATAGCCTATGCCTCGACAAATAGAGTTGCACCCAGCTAGTGATTTTCACGCTATAGCAACCACTACTGTTGTCAGGGCACTTGGCGGCATTCGATGCCGTTACGGTCACATTTTCTTTTCCGTCGACAAAACCATAAAGTGCGGCAACCGCTTTTGCTTCAATGTCATAGTTGGCGCCGCCGTTGGTCGCCGCGGCAATTGCCGCCGCATCAGCAGCATTCTGCATTGCGTGGCTTTGCTGATACCAATTTGAGATTTCAAATCCGAGACCCAAAACTCCAACGAGAATAGGCAACAGAAAAGCCATCATGACAGTGATGTTGCCGCGTTTGCTTTTACGCAGGCTGACAATGGCCCTTTGGCACTCTGAATAAATAATTCTGGCCTTAGTCGGCATGACGATACCTACTTGATCTTATCATTCTCACTAAAATAGCGGTCGCAGCTAAAGGCCCCGTCAACTAAGGCCATCGCATTTTACAGTGTGACGTAGATCAATTGCTCCGCGTCGTTTGTTCGTATCGTCACCCGCGTTGAGCCGTCTTAGACGCCCTAGGAGTGAGTTTTACGCTGCTTTTGCGAGCTATAAAGTTCGGATGCCGTCAATGTCGGTTTACGTCCTAGGTGGAATATTCTTATGTATTCCTGCCGTGTGTTTTGTGCATGAGGTTGGACACTTGCTCGCGGCACGTTTGTTCGGTGTCTGCGTTTTGCGTCTTTCGATTGGTTTCGGACCCGAAATTTATGGAATTACAGATCGGTTGGGTACCCGTTGGACGGTTGCAATACTGCCCGTCGGAGGTTCAGTCGAACATCAATCGTTCGCAAAAATACCGCTCAATCAACGCGCCGCGATTTACGCTGCGGGACCGCTATTTAATTTGCTGTTTGCGGGCAGCATTTATGGATATTTGCTTGCGATTTTCCCTGAGGGAGTCCTACAGGCCGTTATTGTTGGAAAACCCACTGCCGTGCTCATGTCCACGCTAGGCGGTTTTTCCATGGCTGTTGCATTGTTTAGCTTGATTCCGATACTGCCACTCGATGGCGGATGGATCGCCTTGTTTGGAATTGGAGCCATTACGAGAAAACCGATACCTGAACACATTCAAAAACGGCTTTGCGCCGGAGGAATGACGATTATTGTTTTTACGACGATAGTTTCAATTCTCGGATTCGCGAGCCACTTGGCGGTAGAAAATTCTGGTCTCTGAGCGGCCCAACAATTTAAGCCCAGAAGATCGCCTGCTCAATGCTTGAATAATTTGGTGCTGTGCGCTGAAAGTGGTCGATGGAATGTCCGCTATTGGCACTTAGCGGACATGAGCTGGTGCACCGCAAATGTCCGCTGTCGGGGGTAAAGCGGACATCGATGCGGCTAAAATTGCACCGGCCTGGTGCTTGGCACCCGCACCGTCGCCCAAAACAATTAGGGACCTTGTTTGCGCTTCAACTGTATGGGGGCGGCAGAAACCCCGATTTTAGAACATATTCCTAGATCGAATATTTCGACTTGCGTAGCCTGGACACACATCCGACCTTGGCAAGGCCTTACAACTGCTGGGTCGCGGAGTTCGCAAGCGGCCGTCCGTGTCCGCGCCAGCGTTCAGGCAATAGGGGTCAATTAGTCCATACGTCACCGCATAACAAAGCGCGACGCCATTCCAAAAAAATTAGCTTCTTGACGCTGTTCGCGTATCGCGTTGGCACCTCGATAAAATTGGCGCTGAAATGGTGACGTTCTTACCGATATCGGTGCCCCACATTTTTTGCTTGGCGGACCGCAAAAATTTACACTCGATTTTTCGGTTTTAAACGTGACTCCGCCATGATAAAAGGTAATTAGCCCTTGGGTGCCGAAGCGAAAATCCCCACCCGGTTCCAAAAGAGAAACGAACCGGCCACGGCATGGGCAAGCGACCAACTCCCAAGGGTATTCCCATGAGTAAAGGCCAGTGGCGTTTTAAACCGCGTGAGCTAACGCGCGTGATTGCGTGAGTGCAAGCGAACGGCCTGACGATAAACGGCGTCGAAGTCGATAAGGATGGCAAGATCATTATTGTGACTGGTAAACCGATAGCAAATGATCGCACGACAAATGAGTGGGATGAAATCGATGGCGGAAATCGAACTGAAGTACGTCAATAAATTTTACGAAACCGGCCAAGGCAAGCTGCGTTACGTCTGCCGTCCGCCCGGTCACAAAAGCAAAACGCTGGAAGGCGTCAAGGGGTCGGAAGAATTCATGGCCGACTACCACAACTGGCTTGAAAAGGCCGGGGTGCGGTTGATCGGCAGTGGACGTTCGAAGCCGGGGACACTCGACACCGCAGTCGCCAGTTACAAAAATCGGACGCGTTCATGAAAGGGCTTTCTGAGGCATCGCAAAACATGCGCCGTCCGATTCTGGATCGGTTGTGCAACATGTGTGGTCCCAGCGGGCAGCGTTACGGCGACAAGAACTTCGCGGCGATGCAGCGTCGGCACGTCCTCACAATTTTGGAGGGGATGACCTACGACGCGAAGAAGAACTGGCTTAAGACAGTTCGCGGGTTAACAATAGGGCCATCGCAACCGAACTGCGCACTGATGACCCCACGGAAGCCATCGAACTGGAAAGGGTTGCTAAGTCGCAAGGCCACATGACGTGGCTCGAACCGCAGGTCGAACGTATCGCAGCGCACCACACCCTGGGCACCGCGGCGACGGCTGGCGCTCGAACTGTTGCTGAACATCGCTGCCCGCCGTCATGACGCCCATGAATTGGTGGCCAGCATGTATCATCAGCAACCGGACGGCAAGAAGAAACTCTGCTGGCGTCCGCACAAGACGCTGCGCACCACCGCGAAGAAGCTCAAAATCACGATCATCCCGTCGCTGCAAGCGGCGCTCGATGCGATGCCAAAGCCGGAACGGGGGACCGAATTGCCGCTGGCGTTCCTCACCAACGAATACGGCAGGAAATTCGCGTCGGCGGGTTCCTTCGGCAACAGGTTTGCCGACTGGTGCAATCAGGCCGGACTGAAGCCGGTCGTGTGCGATGACGGCAAGGTGCGGAACTTTCGTGCCCATGGGCTGCGCAAGGCGGCCTTGCGGGCGCTGGCGCACGCGGGCTGTTCTGGAGTCGAAATGCTCCACGTCAGCGGCCACTCATCGCTGAAGCAGTTGCAGGAATATCTGGACGAAGTTGAACAGGAAACGATGGCCGATCACGCGATGGACAAGCTGGAAGCCGCTGAGGGGTGAACGGCGAACAGAAACTTACAAACCTTTTGGGTTTGACCTACAAACCGAATGAGAAACCCGTGATAAATATGGTCCATCAAGAGAATAGTGGCGACCCCGGCTGGATTTCGAACCAGCGACCCTCAGCTTAGAAGGCTGATGCTCTATCCGGCTGAGCTACGGGGTCTGCGCGCCCTGGTTTAGCTGTCCCAGGCATCGGGCGCAAAGCGTAAGACCGGCCTTCCCATCCGCGCCCCTCATAGGCGCCGTTGAATACCCAGAATGCGGTGGCGCCGTGAGGCGAGGGCCGATCTGCAGCTTTTCTGCTGTTAAATTAATGTCTTACAGCTAAGTTTCTTACATCAGCTCACTTTAATTCTGAGGATATTGGCCGAGGTTTTTGATCGCCGTATCAATCCGGCTTGTCTGAGCCGCCATGCTTTCGCCGCCGAACCGCGGTCATGTCCTCGACACCATCGGCGACTGAAATGATAGTTGCGGCGGCCCGCTGCCTCGGAGGTCTCATTTTATGCGTAGCGTTGTTCGCGCCGGCCTTGCGGCCGCGCTTCTTGCTCTTGTGTTGTTTCCGGCCTGAACGTCGCTTGGCCGCCGACAAGGCCTTCAAGCAAGGCGAACTCGACGAGGCGGCGATCAAGCTCGAAGCGCAGATCAAGAGCGACGCCGGCGCGGTGACCAAGCCCGCGGCGACCTTGCGCCGCGACGCCGACGCCGCCTTCCAGAAAAACGATTTCCGCACCGGCATGCTGGTGCTCGGCCAGCTCGTCACCGTTGCCCCGACGGATGCGGCGAGCTGGCTGCGGCTGTCGCGCACCGTCCTGCAGATCAAGCCGCGCGACGACCGCGAAAAGGCGCTGCTGCTCGATCGCGCCTCGACCGCCGCCTATATCGCCTATCAGCGCGCGAGGCGACCGCAATCTCGAAGCCGACAGCCTGGCCGTGCTCGGCCGCACGCTCGCCGACCGCCAGCAGTGGCGCGCGGCGCTCGATTCCTTGCGTCTGTCGCTCGAATTGCGCGAGACCGCCGATCTGCGCGGCCAATATGAGCAGCTGCGCGTCGAGCACGGCTTCCGCTTGCTCGACTACACGGTCGATTCCGATGCGATTTCGCCGCGCGCCTGTTTCCAGTTCTCCGAAGAACTGCCGGGCCGGCGCACCGATTTCTCGCCCTTCGTCGTCGGTCGCCGGCATGGACAAGCCGGCGATCTCGGCCAACGACAAAGCAGCTTTGCGTCGAAGGCCTCAAGCACGGCGAACGCTATTCAGTCACGCTGCGCGCCGGCCTGCCGTCGGTGGTGAAGGAGACGCTGGCCAAGTCGGCCGAATTCACGATCTTCGTGCGCGACCGCAAGCCGTTCGTGCGCTTTTCCGGCAAGGCCTATGTGCTGCCGCGCACCGGCCAGCGCGGCATTCCGGTGCTGAGCGTCAACACCAAAGCCGTCGCGCTGTCGATCTATCGCATCGGCGACCGCAATCTGATCGACACCGTTCTCGGCGTACGACTTCCAGCGCAATTTGAGCCGCTACCAGGCCGAGCGCTCGGCCAACGAGCGCGGCGCCAAGGTCTGGAGCGGCGAACTTGCCGTCGAGCAGAAGCTCAACACCGAAGTGACCACCGCATTTCCGGTCGACCAGGCGGTGAAGGATCTTGGCCCGGCGTCTACGCGATGACGGCGGACGCCAAGGATGTCGTCTCCAACGAATACGGCCAGCTGGCGACGCAATGGTTCATCGTTTCCGATCTGGGCCTGACCGCCTATAGCGCGCAGGACGGCATCGACGTCTTCATCCATTCGCTGGCGAGCGCCGAGCCGCGCGGCAGCGTCGACGTCCGGCTGATGGCGCGCAACAACGAGGTGCTCGCGATCCGCCAGACCGACCGCAACGGCTTCGTCCATTTCGAGGCCGGGCTTGCGCGCGGCGAGGGCGGTCTGGCGCCGGCGGCGATCGTCGCCAGCGAGAAGGCCGACTACGCCTTCCTCAGCCTGAAATCGCCGGCCTTCGATCTGTCCGATCGCGGCGTCGCCGGCCGGCCGTTCCCGGCCGGGCTCGATGCCTTTGTCTATACCGAGCGCGGCGTCTATCGCAGCGGCGAAACCGTCGCGGTGACGGCGTTGCTGCGCGATGCGCGCGGCGTGGCGGCGCCGAATGCGCCGCTCACGCTGGTGATCGAGCGGCCCGACGGCGTCGAATATCGCCGCGCGCTGGTCGCCGATCAGGGCCTCGGCGGCCGCTCCTTGAGCGTGCCGATCGTTTCGTCGGCTTCGACCGGCACCTGGCGCGTGCGTGGCCTATACCGATCCCAAGCGTCCGCCGGTCGGCGAGACCACCTTCATGGTCGAGGACTATGTGCCCGACCGCATCGAATTCGATCTCACCTCGGCGGCCAAAGACATTTCGCGCAGCGCGCCCGCGCAAGTCAGCGTCGACGGACATTTCCTCTATGGCGCGCCGGCCTCCAATCTCGAACTCTCCGGCGCGGTGACCATTGCCGCCGCCAAGGAACGCGCCGGGTTTGCCGGGCTACGCCTTCGGCCTGTTCGACGACGAAGTGACGGCGGTGCGCCAGGAACTCGACGACCTGCCGAACACCGACGCGCCGGGCAAGGCGACCTTCCCGGTCAAGCTCGACAAGGTGCCGGCAAGCACGCGTCCGCTGGAAGCGCAGATCACCGTCAGCATGGCGGAATCCGGCGGCCGCGCGGTCGAGCGCAAGCTCACGCTGCCGATTACGCCCGACGCCGCCATGATCGGCGTCAAGCCGGCCTTCTCCGGCCGCTCGCTCGCCGACGGCGCCAATGCCGACTTCGACGTGGTGATGGTCGCGCCCGACGGCAAGATCGCTGGCCAAAGTCGGTCTGCATTACGAGCTGCTCAAGGTCGAGACCAGCTATCAATGGTATCGGCAGAACGGACAGTGGGAGTTCGAGCCGATCAAGCGCACCGAACGTGTTGCCGATGGCACGCGTCGATGTGCCGCCGACAAGCCGGCGCGGCTGTCGCTGCCGGTGAAATGGGGCCGCTATCGCCTGGAAGTCTCGACCGGTGAAGCCGAACGGTCCCGTTACGTCGCTGAGCTTCGATGCCGGCTTCTACGCGGAATCGAGCGCCGACACGCCCGACCTGCTCGAAGTCGCGCTCGACAAGCCGGATTACAAATCCGGCGACGACCATGAATGTTGCGGTGACCGCGCGCACCGCCGGCCGTCTCACGGTCAATGTCTTCACCGACCGGCTGGTTGCGAGCCAGTCGCAAGACGTCAAGGCCGGCGCGGCGCACGTGAGCATTACCGTCGGCAAGGACTGGGGCACCGGCGCCTATATGGTCGCCACCCTGCGACGTCCGCTCGATGCGCCGGCGCAACGCATGCCGGGCCGCGCCATCGGCGTGCAATGGTTCTCGATCGACAAGTCGGCGCGCACGCTTGCGCTCGACATGAAACTGCCGGCGGCGATGCGGCCGAATTCGCGACTGACCGTGCCGATCAAGCTCGCGGGCTTGCGTCCGGCGACGAGGCGCGCGTCGTCGTTGCCGCCGTCGATGTCGGCATTCTCAATCTCACCAACTACAAGCCGCCGGCGCCGGACGATTACTATCTCGGCCAGCGCCGGCTCACCGCCGAAATCCGCGATCTCTATGGCCAATTGATCGACGGCATGCAGGGCGCGCGCGGGCAGATCCGTTCCGGTGGCGATGCCGGCGGCGGTGAATTGTCCGGCTCGCCGCCGACGCAGGCGCCGCTCGCGCTCTATTCCGGCATCGTCACCGTTGGTCGCGACGGCACGGCGCAAGTGGAATTCGATATCCCGGCCTTTGCCGGCACCGTGCGCGTGATGGCGGTGGCCTGGAGCAAGGACAAAGTCGGCAAGGCGTCCGGCGACGTCATCGTGCGCGATCCCGTCGTGCTGACGGCGACGCTTCCGCGTTTCCTGCGCACCGGCGACAAGAGCGCGGTGCAGCTCGAGCTCGACAACGTCGAAGGCGCCGCCGGCGACTACGCTGTTTCCGTTGTCGCAGACGGTTCGGTCAAGCTCGACGGTGACAAGCCGTCGACACTGAAACTCGCCGCCAAACAGCGCGACCGCGTCTCGGTGCCGGTGCGGCCGCCGGAGCCGGACCAAGCACGGTCACCGTAAAGGTCAGCGGGCCCGATAACTTTGCGCTCGAGCGCAGCTATCCGCTCGACGTGCGGCCGGCGACGCAAATTCTGACGCGCCGCACCGTGCGGGCGCTGGCGAAAGGCGAGACACTCACGCTGTCGAATGACCTGTTCGCCGATTTCGTGCCGGGCACCGGACGCGTCGGGCCTTTCGGTCGCGGTGTCGACGTCGCTCGATGCCGCGACCTTGCTCAATGCGCTTGATCGCTATCCGTTCGGTTGTTCCGAGCAGATCACCAGCCGTGCGATGGCGATGCTCTATGTCAACGAACTGGCGGCGCAGGCGCGGCTTGCGCCCGACGGCGAGATCGACCAGCGCATCAAGGACGCCATTCCGCGATTGCTGGCGCGGCAGGGATCGAACGGCTCGTTCGGCCTGTGGTCGGTCGGCGGCGAGGATGCCTGGCTCGATGCCTACGTCACCGACTTCCTGACGCGCGCGCGCGAGCGGGGCTTCGAGGTCCCGGCTGTGGCCTATACGCTCGCGGTCGATCGCCTGCGCAACTATGTCGCCGCCGCGCCCGAACCCGGCAAGGACGGCGGCCGCGAACTGGCCTATGCGCTCTATGTGCTGGCGCGCAATGGTGCTGCGCCGATCGGCGACCTGCGTTACATCGCCGACGTCAAGCTGTCCGACGTGGCGACGCCGATCGCGAAGGCGCAGATTGCCGCCGCGCTCGCCATGGTCGGCGACAAGGCGCGTGCCGACAATGTGTATCTGGCTGCGCTCAACGCCATCGCGCCGCAACCCAAGCTCGATCTCGGCCGCGCCGATTTCGGCTCGGCGCTGCGTGACGCGGCCGCGCTGGTGACGCTCGCCTCGGAAGGTCGCGCCCCGCAGAAGACCATCGACGATGCGGTCGTGCGCATCGATGCCGCGCGCGCCCTGAGCGCCAGCACGTCGACGCAGGAAGATGCGTGGCTGGTGCTTGCCGCGCGCGCGCTGAGCAAGCAGCTCAACGCGATCTCGCTGGCGGTCAATGGCGAGGCGCGGAAGGGCGCGCTCTATCGCAATCTGCGTCCTGACGATCTCGCCGCACCGGTCGCGGTGACCAACAACGGCGACGGCAATGTGCAGGCGGTGGTGTCGGTGAGCGGTTCGCCGTTGACGCCGGAGCCTGCGGCCGAGCAGGGCTTCAAGATCGAGCGAACCTACTACACGCTCGATGGCGACAAAGTCGACGCCAGCAAGGCCAAGCAGAACCAACGTTTCGTCGTGGTGCTGAAGATGACGGAGCCGAAGCCGCAGTTTGGCCGCGTCATCGTCGCCGATTACCTGCCGAGCGGGTTCGAGATCGACAATCCGCGGCTGGTGTCGTCGGGGGAGACCAGCACGTTGTCCTGGATCACCGACGCGGCCGATCCCGTGAACACCGAATTCCGCGACGATCGATTCACTGCGGCTTTCGACCGCAATCAGGACTCTTCACCCGTATTCACGGTCGCCTATGTCGTGCGTGCGGTATCGCCGGGCACCTATGTGCTGCCGCAGGCGAAGGTCGAGGACATGTACCGGCCGGACCGTTTCGGCCGGACCGCGACGGGCACCGTCGAGATCGCGCCAAAATGAAGCGCTGGCACATTATTCTCGCAGGCTTGGGTGGCGGCGCGGCCATCGCGCTGCTCGCTGGCGCGCTCTGGGTGCAGTCGCTCGGGCCCGCGCCGCTCGGCAAGAACCTCGAATATTCGCACGTCGTGCTCGATCGTGACGGCAGGCTGCTGCGCGCCTATGCGACCAACGAAGGCCGCTGGCGTTTGCCGGCGACGAAGAAGGATGTCGATCCCCGGTTTCTCAAGTTGCTCTTCGCCTACGAAGATAAACGCTTTCCCACGCATGTCGGCGTCGATCCGCTCTCGCTCGCGCGCGCTGCCTTCCAGTTCGCGGCCAACGGCCACATCATCTCGGGCGCGTCCACGATCAGCATGCAGGTCGCGCGCTTGCTGGAGCCGCGCGAGCACCGCAGTCTCGGCGCGAAGTTGCGGCAGATTGTGCGCGCTTTTGAGCTCGAACACGCACTCGGCAAAGACGGCATTCTTTCGCTTTATCTGACGCTTGCGCCCTATGGCGGCAATCTCGAGGGCATTCGCGCGGCGTCGCTCGCGTATTTCGGCAAGGAGCCGCTGAAACTGTCGCTCGCCGAGGCCGCGCTGCTCGTCGCCTTGCCGCAATCGCCGGAATTGCGCCGGCCTGATCGCTTTCCCGTCGCCGCGCGTGATGCGCGCGATCGCGTGCTTGATCGGGTTCTGTTGGCAGGGGTGGTCCCGCGCGACGAATGCGAGCGCGCCAAGCGCGAACCGATTCCACGCGAACGCAAGCAATTGCCGATGCTGGCGCCGCACGCAGCGGACCAGGTCGTCGCTTTGGAGCCTGACCAACGGGTTCATCGGCTGACCATCGACCTCCATCTGCAAAAGTCCCTGCAGGACCTCGCGCGCGAACGCGCTCGGGCGCTCGGGCCCGATATGTCGATTGCCATTCTTGCGGTCGACAATGCGAGCGGCGAGGTGAGGGCGCGCGTGGCGTCGGCCGATTATTTCGATGTGCGCCGCGCCGGCCAGGTCGACATGACGCAGGCCTTGCGCTCGCCGGGCTCGACCTTGAAGCCGTTCATCTATGGACTTGGCTTTGAGGATGGCCTGATCCATCCCGATACGCTGATTGACGACAAGCCGGCGCGCTACGGCAACTATACGCCGGAGAATTTCGATCTGACGTTTCAGGGCACGGTGACCGTGCGCCGCGCGCTGCAAATGTCCCTCAACGTTCCGGCGATCGCGGTGCTCGGCAAAGTCGGCGTCAATCGGCTGAGTGCGCGCCTTACGCAAACCGGCGCCGCGCTGGTTCTGCCGAAAGGCGAGGAGCCCGGGCTGGCCATGGGTCTCGGCGGCGTCGGCGTCCGGCTGTCCGATCTGGTCATGCTCTATACCGGCCTCGCGCGGCTCGGCGTGGCGTCGCCGCTCGTCGAGCGGAGCGGATTCGTTCCGGAGAATCCGCGCCGGCTGCTCGATCCGGTCGCGGCCTGGTACGTCGGCAATATTCTGATCGGTGCGCCGCCTCCGGAAAACGCGCCGCATGGCCGCATCGCCTTCAAGACCGGCACGTCATACGGATATCGAGATGCGTGGGCCGTCGGATTCGACGGACGCATGACCATCGGCGTCTGGGTCGGGCGGCCGGATGGCGCGCCGGTGCCGGGCCTGGTCGGCCGCGCTGCGGCGGCTCCGATTCTGTTCGATGCATTCGCGCGCTCGGGTTTTGCGCCCGCTCCGCTGCCGCGCGCCCCGAAAGGCGTGGTTTTCGCCGCCAGCAACAAACTGCCGCCGCCGCTGCAGCGGTTTGGCGCCGGCGCAGGACCTGCGGAGGCCGTTGAGCCGCCACGCATCATGTTTCCGCCCGATGGCGCACGCCTCGAGCTCGCAACAATGAGCCAGCCCGACGCCATTGCGCTCAAGATCGCCGGCGGCCGCGGCCCGCTCACCGTGATGGCGAACGGTGTGCCGCTGGCCCCGCAAGACGGGCGGCGGGTCCTTGTTCTTCCAGCCCGACGGGCCTGGCTTCGTCCGGCTGACGGTGATGGATGCCCGCGGCGCGACCGACAGCGTTACCGTGCGATTGCAGTAGGCAAAGGGCACCGGCCCCGGGGTTTTCAGCTCAACGCGCCTCAGACTAATTGGCATCATCCACGCCCAATGACAGGGCAGGGCCCAGAGCTTATTGTCCGGGCAAAACCGCGGATTCAAGGCGCATACGAGTGAGCACGACGACAAACGAGGCACGGCCCAGTTTTGCTCCGGCGCGCGGGCTTGCCGCCGCGCTCGACTTTGCCGTCGGGTCGCACCGGCGCGCCGCTGCGCTGCTTGTGGCGTTTTCGCTGATCGCCTTCTTGCCCGGGTTCTTCCAGATTCCACCGGTTGATCGCGACGAAGCGCGGTTTGCGCAGGCCACCAAGCAGATGCTGGAGACACGCGAATACGTCGACATCCGTTTTCAGGATGAAGTGCGCTACAAAAAGCCGGTCGGCATCTATTGGCTGCAAGTGGCGGCGGTGAAGGCTGGCGAAGTGCTCGGCGTGCCACAGGCGCGCACGACGATCTGGCTCTATCGTCTTCCCTCGCTTGCGGGCGCGACACTCGCCGTCCTCATGACATATTGGGCAGCGCTGGCCTTCGTCGCGCGCCGGGGCGCCCTCCTTGCCGCGATGATGATGGCGAGCTCGGTTCTGCTCGGCGTCGAAGCGCGGCTGGCCAAGACCGATGCCATGCTGCTGCTCACTGCGGTTGCGGCCATGGGCGCGCTTGCGCGCATTTATCTCGCCAGCCGGCGAACGCCTGAGACGCCAATCGGCTGGCGCGAGCCCGCCGTCCTGTGGACCGCCGTGGCCGGCGGCATGCTCCTCAAGGGACCCTTGGTTCTGATGTTCGTGGTGCTGACGGCGGCAACGCTGTCGATCGCCGATCGGTCGGCGCGCTGGATCTGGTCCACCCGGCCATTCGCGGGCCTGGCCTGGCTGGTGCTGATCGTGCTGCCATGGTTCATCGCCATCATCGCGAAATCAGGCACCAGTTTCTTCGCGGAGGCGATCGGCCACGACATGCTGGACAAGGTCACCAGCGGGCAGGAAGCGCATGGCGCGCCGCCGGGATTTTATCTGGTGCTTTTCTGGATCACGTTCTGGCCGGGCTCTTTGCTGGCGGGCCTGGCGGCGCCGGCGGTGTGGAAATCGCGCCGCGAGCCCGGTGCGCGCTTTCTTCTCGCGTGGCTCGTTCCGTCCTGGATTATTTTCGAAGCAATAATGACCAAGCTGCCGCACTACGTGCTGCCGTTATATCCCGCCATCGCCATCCTGATTGCCGGCATTCTCAGTGCCGGTGGTTTGTCGAAAACGCGGTGGATCGTGCGCGGAACGTTCGGCTGGTTCCTCTTTCCCACCGCGGTCGCGGTGGCGGTGCTGGTCGGCTTCATCATGCTTGGTGGCGATCTCGGTTTGATCGCATGGCCGTTTGCCGCGGGTGCCCTGATTTTCGGGTTGTTCGCCTGGTGGCTGTACGACGTGGACGGGGCAGAACGCGCGCTGTTGCGCGCCATGCTGGCGTCCATCCTTGTCGCGGTCACCGTCTATGCGGTGACATTCCCGTCCTTGCCGTCGCTGTTTCCGAGCGCGCTCGTCGCCGATGAGATTCGCGGCAGCGATTGTCCGGACGCGCATGTCGCGTCGACATTCGCCTACCAGGAGCCGAGTCTGGTATTCCTGCTCGGCACCGAGACGCGCTTTACCGACGGCGCCGGCGCTGCCGATTTCCTGCGCTCCGGACCGTGCCACTTTGCGCTGATCGACCCGCGCAGCGAGCGCAGCTTTGTCCAGCGCGCGGAATCGATCGGCTTGCGATATTCTCGCGCGCAACGGGTCGAGGGTTTCAATATCAGCATCGGTAAGCCGGCGACGCTGACCATCTTCCGCTCGCAGGCAAACCCATGAGCTTCGCCAACGGATTCAATCGCAGCGAAGGTGAGAGTGCCGCGATTGCGCGGCGTTGCCTTGCCAATGTCAGGTCGGCGCTGTCGATGCTGGCGCGCCCTGCGCGCTTGCCCGCTGCCTGGCCATGGATGTCGGCGCCGCGCCATTTGGCCATCGCGGCTGCCATTGGCATTGCGGTGCTGTTGATTGTGATGGTGACGATCGATGCAGCCGCCATCCGCGGCGTCGGCCATCTGCCGCGCTGGATTATTTCGGCGTTCGACGACATTACGGATTTCGGCAAGTCGGGCTGGTTCCTCTGGCCGCTCGGCCTGCTATTTCTTCGCGCTCGCCGCGCTTGCCGCCGATGTTGACGCCGGTTTCGCAGCGGGTCCTTGCGGCGATCATGGTGCGCATCGGGTTCCTGTTCACGGCGATCGCGGTGCCGAGCCTGTTTGTCACGATCATCAAGCGGCTGATCGGGCGGGCACGTCCGATGGTCGGCGGCAGCCTCGATCCGTTTCTCTACAGTCCATTTGTCTGGCGCGCCGACTATGCCAGGCATGCCATCGGGCCATGCGACCACCGCCTTCGCCGTACTGGTCGCGTTCGGAACGCTGTGGCCGCGCTCGCGCACTTTGTGGCTGGTTTATGCCTTGCTCATCGCGGTGAGCCGCGTGGTCGTGAACGCGCACTATCCGAGCGATGTGCTGGCCGGAGCCCTGGTCGGCATCGGCGGGGCGGTTCTGGTGCGCCACTATTTCGCGCAGCGCCGGCTGGGCTTTGCGGCAGGCCCGGACGGGACCATTCATCAATATGCCGGGCCCTCGCTCCGGCGCATCAAAGCGGTTGCCCGCGGGCTCCTGGCCCCATAAGACATCGCGCCATGAGCACGATCCATGAGCACGATTGATCCGGCGATTTCCATCGTAGTGCCGGTGCGCAACGAGGCGGGCAATATCGCGCCACTGGTGGCCGAAATTGCCAAGGCGCTTGAGGGGCAATGGCCCTTCGAGATCGTCTACGTCAATGACGGCTCGACCGATGGTACGGATGCCGAGCTCGTGCGCTTGATGGCGCAGCATCCGTGGCTGCGGCGTGTGCGCCATCTGCAATCGTGCGGACAATCGTCCGCCGTGCGCAGCGGCGTGGCTGCGGCCCGCGCGCCCCTTGTGGTGACGCTCGATGGCGACGGGCAGAACGATCCGGCTTTCATTCCGGCGCTTGTGCGCGCACTGCAGGCGGGCGCGCCGCGCGTTGGGCTCGTCGCCGGGCAACGCATCGGGCGCAAGGCCAGTGGCTTCAAGAAATTCCAATCGCGCATCGCCAACGCCGTGCGTGGCGCTGTGCTACGCGACGGGACGCGCGATACCGGCTGCGGGTTGAAAGCCTTCCGCCGCGATGTGTTTTTGAACTTGCCGTATTTCGACGGTTTGCACCGTTTCCTTCCGGCGCTGGTGCGGCGCGAGGGATACGACATTGCCTATGTCGACGTGGTCGACCGCCCGCGCGCCCACGGCGTTTCCAACTACGGGATGTGGGACCGGCTCTGGGTCGGCATTCTTGATCTCGCCGGGGTGTGGTGGCTGATCCGCCGCAAGAAGCGAATTCCGGACATAGCGAAGGAGTAAGAGTCCATGCTGATCGACATTGCGCACGCCGTCGGCGGCTACTTGCATGATGTGTTCATTGGCAATGCCGATTGGGGAATCCTGATCGGTTATGTCGCGCAAATATTGTTTGCGATGCGCTTCGTCGTGCAGTGGATCGCGTCGGAACGCGCGGGTCGGAGCGTCGTGCCGACCGCCTTCTGGGTGTTCTCGATCGGCGGCGGACTGATGCTGCTCGGGTATGCGCTTTACCGGAAAGATCCGGTATTTATCATCGGGCAGGCGTTTGGAGTTTTCGTCTATCTGCGCAATCTGCAATTCGTCATGCGCAGCGGCGGAACCGCGGCGGCGGCCTGATTTATTTGGCGGCGGCGAGCGCGGAAAAGCCGCGATCGAGATCGGCCATCAGGTCCTCGGGATCCTCCAGTCCGATGTGGAATCGCACCGTCGGTCCGCCCGGCGCCCATTTGGTCGCCGTGCGATATTCGGCGCAGTCGAACAGGATCGCCAAACTCTCAAAGCCGCCCCACGAGTAGCCGAGGCCGAAGAGCGCGAGCTCGTTCAGGAAGGCGTGCACGGATTTTTCGCTGGTCGGCTTGAGCACGACGCTGAACAAGCCGCACGCGCCCGTGAAGTCCCGTTTCCAGATGGCATATCCCGGATCGCTTTCGAGCGCCGGGTGCATTACGCGCAGGACTTCCGGCCGCTGCGCAAGCCAGCGTGCAATCTGCAGCCCCGACTCATAGTGACGGGCAAGCCGCACACCGAGCGTGCGCAGGCCGCGCTGCGCGAGATACATGTCGTCGGGCCCGACACAGAGTCCCATCGTGTAGACTGTGTCTTTTAATCGCGCGATCGTGGCCGCATTGGCGGAGACGCAACCGAACATGATGTCGGAATGTCCGCCGATATATTTGGTGCCGGCCTGGATCTGCATATCGACGCCTTTCTCGAAGGCGCGGAAATAAAGTGGCGTCGCCCAGGTATTGTCCATCAGCACGATCGCGCCTTTCTCGTGGGCGACCTTGGCGATGGCGGGGATATCCTGCATCTCGAAGCTTTGCGAGCCAGGCGCCTCGACAAACACGACCCGCGTGTTCGGCTTGAACAGTTTCGCGATGCCGGCGCCGATCAGCGGGTCGTAATACGTTGTTTCCACGCCCAGCCGCTTGAACACGCCATTGCAGAAGTTGCGCGTCGGCCGGTAGACGCTGTCGGTGACAAGGATGTGATCGCCGGCGCTCGCAGTTGCAAGCAGGGCGGCGGAAATGGCCGCCAGCCCCGACGGGAGCAATGCGACGCCGGCGCAGGCCTCGCCATCGAGCTCGCGCAAAGCATCTTCCAGAGCTTCCGAGGTGGGCGTACCGCGCCGGCCGTAACTGTAGCGCGCCCGGTGGGCAACCTGATCTTCAGCAGTGGGATAGAGCAGGGTAGAGGCGTGGTAGACGGGCGGGTTGACGAAGCCGTGATAGGCCTGTGGATCGCGGCCGGACGTGACCAGCCGGGTGGCCGGCTTGATCGGAGCTTTGATTTTTTTCGTCATGCGCCTTTAGACCGCTGATAGAACCGCGCCTGCTGCGGCGACGACATATACGTCCGCATAGACTGTGAGCGTCAACCCCTTGACCCAGCAAGCCGATCGTTCTGTGATATGAAAAGTTGAGGGGTCTTCGGGATAGAAGGGGCCGGAAACGGCTTTTATTGCCGCCGCGCGTCGCTCCGGCGGCGGACGTGTTTTGAGAGTCCCGCAGGGCCGCCATGTCAGAGTTCGTATCGAAGGAAACGCATATGAAGCGAATTGCCACCGTTCTCGCGCTCATCCTCGCTGTCGCCGCACAAGGCGCCTCCGCTCAAACGCTCAAGGCGGTCAAGGATCGCGGCATGCTGAATTGCGGCGCCAATGGCACGCTCGCGGGCTTCGGCCTTCCCGACGCCCAGGGAAATTGGACAGGTCTCGACGTGGACTTTTGCCGGGCGATCGCCGCGGCCGTGTTGAATGACGCCAGCAAGGTCAAATTCGTCCCGCTGTCGACCAAGGACCGTTTCACGGCCCTGCAATCCGGCGAAGTCGACGTGCTGGCGCGCAACACGACGTGGACGTCGTCGCGCGATACCTCGCTCGGCCTCAACTTCGTGGGCGTCAATTATTATGACGGCCAGGGCTTCATGGTGCGCAAGACGCTCAAGGTAAATTCGGCGCTCGAACTCAACGGCGCGGCGGTGTGCGTGCAGCAAGGCACCACCACCGAACTCAACCTCGCGGACTATTTCGGCGCGCACAAAATGCAGCTCAAGACCGTCACCTTCGCAACCGCCAATGAGGCGGTGAAGGCTTACGACGCCGGCCGCTGCGATGCCTACACCACGGACGCCTCGGCGCTCTATGCCGAACGGTTGCGTGTCGCCAATCCGAACGACCACGTCATTCTGCCGGAGATCATTTCGAAAGAGCCGCTTGGGCCGGTGGTCCGCCACGGCGACGACCAGTGGTTCGATGTCGTGAAGTGGACGCTGTTTGCGATGTTTGACGCCGAAGAGTTGAACATCAATTCGAAAAATCTCGACGAGGCGATGAAGTCCACCAATCCGGAGGTCAAGCGCTTCGTCGGAACCGAAGGCAATTACGGCGAGCAGCTCGGCCTGAGCAAGGATTGGGCGGCACGTATCGTCAAGCTGGTCGGCAATTACGGCGAGTCGTTCGAGCGCAATGTCGGGCAGGGCTCGCCGCTCAAGATCGAGCGCGGCTTGAACAAGTTGTGGAATAAAGGCGGCATCCAATACGCGCCGCCGGTTCGCTAGCTGCACGACAGTACGGAAGCCGCGGGCCTTGAGACCCGCGGCACTCCGCCGGGAGGACGTCTCCGCGCCGCAGGCCCGACGAGGGGAAAATGTCGAGTGAGCTTCCGGCCGCGGCGTATCCGGCGAAGGTCGTTTTTTACAACGACCCCAAGGTCCGCAGCATTGTCTATCAACTCGCGCTCTGCGCGGCCGTCGGCTTTCTGGTCTATGGCGCCGCCAGCAACGCGATCGAAAATCTTGCGCGCGCGCACATCGCATCCGGCTTCGGGTTCTGGGAAAACACCGCCGGCTTCGATATCAGCCAGACGCTGATCGAATATTCCTCGCGCGGCTCCACTTACGGGCGCGCCTTCTGGGTCGGGCTGCTCAATACGCTGCTGGTGGCCGGCGTCGGCATCGTCTTTGCGACCATCATCGGCTTTGTCGTCGGCATATCGCGGCTGTCGCGCAACTGGCTGGTGGCGAAAGTTGCCGCCGGCTATGTCGAAATCATCCGCAACCTGCCGCTGCTGCTGCAATTGCTGTTCTGGTACAACGCAGTGCTCAAGGCGCTGCCGGATATTCGCGACAGCATTGTCGTTGGCGGCGGCCTCTATCTCAACAATCGCGGCCTGTTTTTGCCGGAGCCGGTTTTCAAGGCCGGCTTTGGCGCCGTGCTGATCGCGTTGCTGGCCGGGATCGTTGGCGCCGTTGTCTTCTATATCTGGGCGCGCAAGCGGCAGGAGCGAACCGGGCAGCAGGCGCCGGTCTTGCGGGTAGCGTTCGCGTTGATCATCGGGCTGCCGCTGCTCGCGTATTTCGCTCGCGGGCCGTCCGCTGGGTTTCGAATTTCCGCAGGCCGGGCGTTTCAACATCACCGGCGGCGTCGAGATTCTGCCCGAGTTCGCCGCGTTGCTGTTCGGCCTCTCGATCTATACCGCGGCCTTCATCGCCGAAGTCGTGCGCGCCGGCATCCTGGCAGTATCGCGCGGGCAGAGCGAGGCGGCCTATTCGCTCGGGCTCAAACCGGGACCGACGCTGCGGCTGGTCGTGGTGCCGCAGGCGATGCGCGTGATCATTCCGCCGCTCACCAGCCAGTATCTCAACCTGACCAAGAACTCGACGCTGGCGGTCGCGATCGGCTATCCCGACCTGGTGCAGGTGTTCACCGGCACGGTGCTCAACCAGACCGGCCAGGCGGTGGAGGTCGTCGCCATCACCATGCTTGTGTATCTGTGCATCAGCCTCGGCACGTCGCTGCTGATGAACATTTACAACAGCCGCATGTCATTGGCGGAACGGTGAGGGCGCGCCCATGACCATGTCCGAAGGCGATCTCGCCGTTGCCGAAATAGCGTTCGTGCGGCATTCCGCGATCGCACCGCAGCCGCCGCCGCTGACGGATGACCGGCGCGGTTGGCTGGCTGCGTGAAAATCTTTTCTCGTCGCCGTTCAACATCGCGCTCACGATCCTGATCGCGCTGCTGCTCGCCTGGATTATCCCCGATCTGATCAAGTTCCTGCTGATCGACGCGGTGTGGACCGGGGCCGACCGGGACGCCTGCCTGGAGTCCGTGCAACATCGCGAGATCGGCGCGTGCTGGCCGTTCGTGTGGGAACGGTTGCCGTATTTCATCTACGGCTCGTACCCGATCCCCCAACGCTGGCGCGTCGATGTTTTCTTCGCCCTTCTGGCCATCGGCATCGTCTGGCTGCTGTGGCTCAACGCGCCACGCCGCGATCTCGGCGCCGTCTACTTCTTTGTCATCATGCCGATTTCGTCATTTATCCTGCTCACGGGCTGGAGTGCGATCGGCTTGCAGCCGGTGGACACCGTGCTGTGGGGCGGCGTGCTCGTGACGATCGTGGTTGCCTCGGTCGGCATCGTGTTTTCCTTGCCGCTCGGAATTCTGCTCGCGCTCGGCCGCCGCTCGCGCATGCCCGCGGTGCGGACCTTCTCCGTCATCTTCATTGAATTTGTGCGCGGCGTTCCGCTGGTGACCGTGCTGTTCATGGCCGGCGTGATGCTGCCGCTGTTCGTGCCGGAGTCGCTGTCGCCCGATAAACTGGTGCGCGCGCTGGTCGGCATCGCGATCTTTGCGTCGGCCTATATGGCGGAGGTCGTGCGCGCGGGCCTGCAGGCCGTTCCGAAGGGCCAATATGAAGGCGCGATGGCGGTGGGCCTGCGCTATTGGCAGATGATGCGGCTGATCATCTTGCCGCAGGCGCTGAAGGTGACGATCCCGAATATCGTCAACACCTACATCGGCTTGTTCAAGGATACGACGCTTGTTTTCATCGTCGGCATCTTCGATCTGCTGCGCACGATCGAAGTGGCGCGCATCGATCCCAAATGGGCGACACCGGTCACCAGCACGACCGGCTATGCGGTCGCCGCAATGTTCTATCTGGTCTTCTGCTACGGCATGTCGCGCTATGCGCGGGCGATGGAAGCGCGCCTGGCCAAGGGCGAGCGACGGTGAGAGGGGTGATATGACCGACGCCGGCAACGCGGGATCTTTGCTCAAGCCCGCAAAGCTCAAGACGGCAACCGCCGTCGAGCTTGTCCGCGTGAACAAGTGGTACGGCGATTTTCACGTCCTGCGCGACATCGATCTCAAGGTCATGGGTGGCGAGCGCATTGTTATTTGCGGTCCATCCGGATCCGGCAAGTCGACGATGATCCGCTGCATCAATCGTCTGGAAGAGCACCAGGCCGGACGCATCATCATCGACGGCGTGGAGTTGACGGCCGACCTCAAGAAAATCGACGAGGTGCGGCGCGAGGTCGGCATGGTGTTCCAGCACTTCAACCTGTTTCCGCATCTCTCGGTGCTCGACAATTGCACGCTGGCGCCGATCTGGGTGCGCAAGATGCCGAAGAAACAAGCCGAGGAGGTGGCGCTCCATTATCTCAAGCGCGTCAAGATCCCGGAGCAGGCGCAGAAATATCCCGGGCAACTGTCCGGCGGCCAGCAGCAGCGGGTCGCGATTGCGCGCGCGCTCTGCATGAACCCGAAGATCATGTTGTTCGATGAGCCGACCTCGGCGCTCGATCCCGAGATGGTCAAGGAAGTGCTCGACACGATGGTTCACCTTGCCGAAGACGGCATGACCATGCTGGTCGTCACCCACGAAATGGGTTTTGCGCGCCAGGTGGCGAACCGCATCATTTTCATGGATGAAGGGCAGATCGTCGAGGCCAATGTGCCCGAGGAGTTTTTCGCCCATCCGCAGCACGAGCGGACCAAGCTGTTCCTCGGCCAGATCCTGCGCTGATTATTCTTGCACAACTACTCATCCGCTCGTCCCCGCGAAAGCGGGGATCCAGGGCGCAAATGTTCTGGCTGGAATTATTGCGCTCGATTCCCGCATCGGCGTGCGAAGCACGCCGTCCTTCGGACGGCTATGCGCGGGAATGAGCGGAGATTTGTTGGGGGCCAGAATAATGGCCTCTAACGCGAAAGCGGCCCTTGCGCCCGCTTCCAGGCGTCGATGCCGCCTTCGACGTGGACGGCGGACATCAAGCCGGCATCCTGCGCCGCCTGCACCGCCATGGCCGAGCGCTCGCCGAAGGCGCAATAGAACACGATGCGCTTGTCGGTCGCGCGCGCGAGCTCGCGCAAAATGCCGCCGGCCCGGATGTTGTCCTGCAGATCGCCATAGGGGGCGTGGAGCGAATCCGGAATGCTGCCGTGCTTGTTGCGCTCGCTGATCTCGCGCAGGTCAACGAAAGCGATGTCAGGCCGGCCGACAAGCTTGATCGCCTGCATTGCGTCGAGCGCCCAGCCGCGCCGCGCGATTTCCTGCTGTGCCAGGCCGATCTTCATGTTGGAGGGCACCGCCACGTCCATCATTTTCGGATTGGGCAGTTTCAAGTTCGCCATCAGCGCGACGTAGTCGTCCGCCGATTTGACCTGCAGGCGCGGATTGTAGCGCCGCTCTTCGCCGATGGTGGAGACGGTGTCGCCTTTGTAGTCGTGCGCGGGAAACACCATGGTCTCGTCGGGCAACCGCAGCAGTTTTCCGAACAGCGATTCATATTGCGCGCGCGCGTCGCCGTTCTGGAAATCGGTGCGGCCGGTGCCGCGGATCAACAGCGTATCGCCGGTGAACACGCGGTCGCGCATGACGAAGCTGTAGGAATCGTCGGTGTGGCCGGGCGTGTAGAGCACGTCCATGCTCACGCCTTCGATGGTGAGCTTGTCGCCTTCGGCAAGCCGCATCGACACCACGTCGGCCTTGGTATTCTCGCCCATCACGGTGATGCAATGCGTGCGGTCGCGCAGCGCGCCCAGGCCCGTGATGTGGTCGGCGTGAAGGTGCGTATCGACGGCCTTGACCAGCCTGAGGTTGAGCTCGCTGATCAATTGCAGGTAACGATCGACCTTCTCCAGCACGGGATCGATGATCAATGCCTCGCCGCCGCTGCGGCTTGCGAGCAGATAGGAGTACGTGCCGGAAACGCTGTCGAAGAGCTGGCGAAAGATCATCGGCTGCCTGCGCGGTCGCGACCAGTCATATATAGTAATTTATATATTACAGATCGATCGCGGCAACAAAAGGACTTCGCGTGGCTAGTCTTTGGCGACCTGCAGGTCGGGGCGGGCGCCCCATTCCGCCCATGAGCCGTCATAGATGCGGGCCGGTTTTTTGCCGAGCGCGTCGAGGCCGAGCGTGAGGATGGCGGCGGTGACGCCGGAGCCGCAACTGGTGATCACGGGCTTGTCGAGATCGACGCCCGCCTTTTTGAAGGCCTGGGCGATGCGCTCGGGCGAAACCAGGCGGCCGTTTTCCACGATCTCGGTGAAAGGGACATTGAACGCGCCCGGCATGTGGCCGGAGCGAAGGCCGGCGCGCGGTTCCTTTTCGCGTCCGGCAAAGCGCGCCGCCGAACGTGCGTCGACAACCTGCGTGCTCTGATCGTTCAGCGCCATCTGCACGTCGCCGAGCATCGCGACCGCGCCGGTGTCCATGCTGGCATTGAATGTGCGCTTGTCTCGTTTGACTTGGCCGGCTTCCGTCGGGCGGCCTTCGGCTTTCCACGCCGGCAGGCCGCCATCGAGAATGAAGACGCTTCTGCGCACCGAAGATGCGGAACGTCCACCACACGCGCGGCGCGGAATAGAGGCCGGTCCCGTCATAGACGACGATCGTATCTTTCTCTGAAATTCCAAGCGCGCCGGCCGCAGTGCCGAACTGGTCCGGGCCGGGCAACATATGCGGCAAGTCGGTCGAATGATCGGCGACCGCGTTGATATCGAAAAACACCGCGCCCGGGATATGCGCGGCGAGATACTCAGCCTGGGCGTCGCGGTTCTGCGTCGGCAGATAGTAAGAGCCGTCGACGATCACGACGTCCGGCTTGCCGATCTGGCCTGCGAGCCATTCGGGAGATTTAAGCCATTGGCTCGCCGATGTCGGGCTTGTGTTGTCTGCGTTCATGTTTTTTCCCAATCGGTCGAGTTAATGCGCACCATCGCGCAATCGTTCCGTCACGGCAACTATGCGAAGGCAAGCCGAACGCGGCGGTTCTGCTTGCCTTTCTTTTCGATCTGGGTGACGCGCACCGCGCCGATCTCTCCGGTGGTGCGGACATGGGTGCCACCGCACGGTTGCAGATCGAGACCGGCGATTTCGATCAGCCGCACGCGGCCGGTCCCCATCGGCGGCTTGACCGACATTGTCTTGACGAGACCCGGATTGGCGTCGAGCTCCGCGTCGGTGATCCAGCGGCTGCTGACGGCGGCATTGGTTGCAATCATCTCGGTGACCTTCGCGGTGATCGCGTCCTTGTCGAGGCCGGCCTCCGGAATATCGAAGTCGAGGCGGCTTTCGACGTCGCCGACCGAACCGCCGGTGACGGCGTAAGGCAGGGCGGCGGAAAGAAGATGTAAGGCCGTGTGCATGCGCATGCGCGCGTAGCGCTTGTCCCAGTCGATTGTCACGGTGACGGCGTCGCCGACTTTCGGGGCCGCCGAGCCCGCGGCCGGGACGTGGGCGATCTCGCTCTTGGCGGCGTCCGTATAGACAGCGTTTTCGATCGCAATGCGCGCTCCGTCGGCCGCGGTGAGCGTTCCGGTGTCGCCCGGCTGGCCGCCGGAGGTGGCATAGAACACCGTGCGATCGAGCACGATGCCGCCTTGCTCCGTCAGCGCAACAACGCGCGCGTCACAGCTTTGCAGGTAGGAATTGTCGCGGAACAGGCACTCGGTCGCCATCATCAGCTCTTTTCGAACGGCGGCTTGATGGTCGATTTGCGTTCGAGCCAGTCCGGCACCGGCAGTTTCTTTGAGCGCAGAAAGTCCGGATTGAACAGCTTGGACTGATAGCGTGAGCCGTAGTCGGCGAGGATGGTGACGATCGTCTTCCCGGGTCCCAGATCTTTGGCCAGCCGGATGGCGCCGGCGATATTGATGCCGGAGGAGCCACCGAGGCAGAGACCCTCGTGCAGCATGGTGTCGAAGATGAGCGGCAGGGCTTCCTCGTCGGGAATGAGATAGGCCTTGTCGACGATCATCTGCTTGACGATGATCCGTCACGCGACCGAGGCCGATGCCTTCGGTGATCGAGCCGCCTTCGGTGGCCTTCGCCTGGCCGTCCTTGAACAAATGATACATCGCCGCGCCGCGCGGATCGGCGACGCCGGTGACGATGTTCTTGTTTTTCTCTTTCAGATAGCGTGAGACGCCCGCGAGCGTGCCGCCGCTTCCGACGGCGCAGATGAAGCCGTCGATCTTGCCGCCGGTGTCGTCCCAGATTTCGGGGGCGGTCGAGACGTAGTGCGCCTTGCTGTTGTCGAGGTTGTTCCACTGGTCGGCGAAGATGACGCCGTTCTTTTCGGTCTTCTTCAATTCCTCGGCGAGCCGTCGCCCGACGTGCTGATAATTGTTGGGATTGGAAAAAGGGGCGGCGGGAACCTCGACAAGTTCGGCGCCGTAGAGGCGCAGCGACGTCTTTCTTTTCCTGACTCTGGGTTTCCGGGATGACAATCAGCGTGCGGTAGCCGCGCGCGTTGGCGACAAGCGCGAGCCCAATGCCGGTGTTGCCGGCCGTCGCCTCGACCACCAGGCCGCCGGGTCGCAAGTCGCCGCGTTGTTCAGCCTCCAGGATCATCTGGCGGCCGGCGCGGTCCTTGACGGAGCCACCGGGGTTCATGAACTCGGCCTTGCCGAGAATGGTGCAACCGGTCGCTGCAGATGCACGCTCAAGTTTAATGAGCGGCGTGTGGCCGATAGCTTCGATAACGCCGTCGCGGATATGCATGCCCGGTTCCAGGCTGGTGGGGGACAATTGAACCTAGTGGAGGGCAATTGGCGCCACAAGACCGGGACGGCGGTTGAATTGGCGCTTTTCGCGCCGAAAAACGTGCCATCGGGAATTCATTTCGCCGCAGTTTGGAAAGGTTCGTGAAACCATAGCGGTGCTTTGCGGGTGCCGGGGCCGCCGCATTCACCAGTTTTTTCCGGGGTGGCTCTATTCGTAGATGTACGGATTCCGCGCCCCAGGACAGGGCCCAAACGACCGGTCGATGGATCGGCCCCGGCGCAGGTTGGCTACGGACTTATGACCCTCGACGTCCACACGCTGTTCATGGTGACGGTCTATGTCGAGGCGATCCTCGGCTTGATGCTGCTGTTCGTCTGGGCGCAGAACATGGCGCTTCGCGCCGTGTGCTGGTGGGGCTTCGCGTATCTGATCCGTCTCGTCTCGATCTGCCTCTTCGGGATGTACGGAGAGGTGCCCGACATCGTCAGCATCGATCTCGCCAACGCGTTGCTCTTCACCGCCTTCGCGGCGACCTGGACCGGCGCCCGTGTCTTCGACAGCCGCCCCGTTGAGCCGGTCTACCTGGTGACCGGCGCGGTGCTCTGGTTGCTGATCTGCCGCCTGCCGATCCTTGCCGACAATCTCGATGCGCGGGCGCTGATCGCTTCGGGGATCATCACCGCCTATACCTGGCTGACCGCTTATGAATTCTGGCGCGGACGCAGCGAAGCCTTGGTGTCGCGCTGGCCCGCGATATTCATGTTCTTCGCCCATGGCGCATTGTACATTTTGCGCACGCCACTCATCGCAATGCTGCCTTCGTCGGCGACAAACGACAGTTTGTTCGCCAGCGTCTGGATGACGGTGCTCAGCACCGAATCTCTGCTGCTCACGATCTCCAGCGCATTCATCCTGCTGGCGATGGCCAAGGAGCGCACCGAATTGCGTCACCGCACGGCGGCGATGGTGGATCCGCTCACCGGCATCGCAAACCGCCGTTCGTTCATGCAGGATGCCGCGCTGATGGCGAAACAGCATATCGCCGATCCGCGTCCGACCGCCGTCCTCTTGATCGATCTCGACCACTTCAAGTCGATCAATGACCGGTTCGGCCACGCGCTCGGCGACCGTGTGCTGGAAATTTTCACCGATGCGGCGCGCAAGTCCACGCGCGGGTCGGATCTGATCGGCCGGCTCGGCGGCGAGGAATTTGCCGCCATGCTCATCGATACCAACCGCGACAAGGCGGTTGAGGTGGCCGAGCGGATCCGCGAGAGCTTTGCCCAGATGGCGCAGGAGGTCGACGGACGCGCGGTGTGTGCAACCGTCAGCATCGGGCTGGTTCACACCGATGCGCCAACGCTCGACCTGGCGGAACTGCTCGCCCAGGCCGACCAGGCGCTCTATTGCGCCAAGGAGCGCGGCCGCAACCGCGTCGAGGTGGCTTCGCTCGACATGATGGTCGTACGCCCCACGACGGCCGACGCGGCAGCCGCAATCGGTGCAAAGACCTCGGCCAAGACCGCAGCCTGAGCCTTCCAGCGCGGCATTGCCGTAAAATTGGGCGAGTAACGTTGCGCCGAGACGTGTTGCCGCGCCATTGCCAATTGACCAACGGCTTCGACTTAGTCCAGTTTAGGCCGAATGGGCAGCGCAATGCGGGCCCATGGATTAGTGGGATTCCAAACTAATTCAAGGATGTAGGGAGGATACGATGCGTATGATTGGATGGCTGGGCCTTGCGGCTCTGGCCTTCACAGTGGGCGGCGCGGCGCAGGCCGAGACCGTCAAGGTCGGCGTCGTGCTGCCGTTCAGCGGCGCCAATGCCGACCTCGGTCACCAGATCGACAAGGCGTTCGATCTGTACGTCAAGCTTCACGCCAACGACATCGCGCCGAATAAGGTCGAGATCATCAAGCGCGACGAGGGCCCGCCGACCGGGGCGGTGGCCAAGACCGTCGCGACCGAACTGATCACCAACGACAAGGTGCAGATCCTCACCGGCTTCGTGTTCTCGCCGTCAGCGATCGCGCTTGCGCCGGTCGTGACGCAGGCGAAGGTGCCGATGGTGATCGCCAATGCCGGCACCGCCTGGATCACCAATCTGTCGCCCTATATCGCGCGGCTGTCGTTCAGCATGTGGCACCATGGCTATCCGATGGGCGCCTATGCGCACGACAAGATCGGCTGCAAGACGGCGGCTCTTGCCTACACCGATTTCCCGCCGGGCAAGGATTCGACCGAAGCCTTCAAGACCGGTTTCGAGAAAGCCGGCGGCAAGATCACGAACTCGATCCCGATGGGCAGCCCGGTGCAGGTGCCGGACTTCACGCCGTTCTTCCAGAAGATCAAGGATGCCAAGCCTGATTGCATGTACGTCTTCATTCCGTCCGGCGCGCACGCGACCGGCGTGATGAAGGCCTACGGCGAACTCGGCATGCGCAAGGCCGGCGTCAAGCTGATCGGGCCGATGGACCTGATCCCCGACAACAAGCTGCAGGACATGGGTGATGCCGCCATCGGCACCGTCGTGATGGGAAACTACGCGGTCGACCTCGATAACGCCGACAACAAGGCGTTCAACGCCGCCTGGCACAAGGAGTACGGCAAGGACTCCTATCCCGACTTCATGTCGGCGGCCGGTTGGGACACCATGCACGCCATCTTCGACACCATTAAAAAACTCAATGGCAAGGTCGATGACGGTTCCAAGGTGATCGACGCCATGAAGGGCTGGTCCGCCAACGGTCCGCGCGGCAAGGTCTCGATCGACGCGGCCACGCGTGACATCGTGCAGGATGAGCGCGCCATGGAAGTCATTCGCAAGCCGGACGGCAAGCTTGGCATCAAGGTGCTTGGCACCACCAGCGCGGTGAAAGACGAGTGCAAGGAGCTTAAGATCGGACGCTGCGGCTCCTGATCGCCGACAAAGTTTGACACTCAACGGCGCCGCCGCGCATAAAGGCGCGGCGGCGTTTTCGCGATAACGGGGTGGGGCTCGTGCCGCATTTTGCCAACATAGCCGTCAGCATTCTGTTCGACGGCCTGGCCTACGCCATGTTCCTGTTCATCACCTCCGTCGGCCTTTCGGTCACCATGGGGTTGATGGGGTTCGTGAACCTGGCGCATGGCGCATTCGCCATGGCCGGCGGCTACATTGTTGTCTCGCTCACGCGGTCACTCGGCATCGATTTCGTTCCGGCGCTCGCCATCGCTTCGGTGACGATCGGGGTGGCGAGCATTCCGTTTGAACGATTTCTCTATCGGCGGCTCTACCGATCGACCGATCTCGAGCAGGTGCTGCTGACGATCGGTCTGGCGTTCATGGCGATCGCCACCGCCACATATTTCTATGGACCGATTCCGAAATCGGTGCCGCTGCCGGAATGGCTGCAGGGCGACGTCAATCTCGGCTTCCGCTATTTCCCGAGCTATCGGGCCTTCCTGATCGTGCTCGGGGCTGTGCTGATCGCGATCCTTTGGTACGCGTTTGAACGCACCAATATCGGCGCCAAGATCCGCGCCGCGGTCGACAACAGGCGCATGGCGGAATCGGTCGGCATCAATGTCGATCTGCTGTTCACGCTGACATTTGCGGTCGGGTCAGGGCTGGCCGCGCTCGGCGGCGGCCTGGCCATCCAGTTGTTCGGCCTCTCGCCGAGCTTTGCGGTGATCTATCTCGTGCTGTTCCTGATCGTGGTCGCGGTCGGTGGGCTGGGCAGCCTGAAGGGCACGCTGCTGGCTGCGCTGGTGCTCGGCGTGTTCGATACCGCCGGCAAATATCTGCTCGCCGATGCGGGCGGCTTTTTCATTTATGCCGTCACCGTGGCTGTCCTCCTGATCAAGCCTGCGGGGTTCTATGGCCGCGAGTGAGACCATGGATACGACGAGCCGTGAACGCGCGCGCGAGCGCGCGGCGGAATATCTGCTCAGGCGGCACCGGTTTCGTCCGGCCGAAGCCTTGCCCTGGCTGATCGCGATCGCCGTCTTCTTCATTTTCCCCGACCGCATGACCTTCGGCAGCCAGGTGCTGATCATGGTCATGTTCGCGCTCTCGCTCGACCTGATCCTCGGCTATGCCGGCATCGTGACGCTCGGCCACGCGGCGTTCTTCGGCATCGGCGCCTATACGGTCGGGCTTGCGGCGGCGCGCCTGCACTGGAACGAGCCGATCAGCGGCCTGTTCGCGGCCGCAATCATGGCGGGCCTTGTCGGCTTCATCACCGGGTGGTTCCTGCTGCGCTATCGCGGGCTGACGCTGCTGATGCTGACGCTGGCGACGGCCATCATGCTGCAGGAAACCGGAAATCTGCGCTCGGATATTTCCGGCGGCTATGACGGCCTGCCGGGGCTGACGTTCGATCCGCTGCTCGGCATGTTCGACTACGACCTCTACGGCCACACATATTATCTCTATGTGCTCGCCGTGCTGGCGGTCGTGTTCTATTTCGTCCGGCGCATTGTCTATTCGCCGTTCGGGCAGGCGCTGACCGGCATCCGCGAGAACGTGCGGCGGATGCACGCCATCGGCTCGCCGGTGCACCGGCGGCTGGTGACGGTCTACACCATTGCGGCCGCCATTGCCGGTGTTGCCGGCGCGCTGTTCACGCAGACCAATGCCTACGTGACCCTGACGGTGTTCGATTTCGACAATTCCGCCAAGGTGATGGTGATGCTGATCCTCGGCGGCACCGGACGGCTTTACGGCGCCTTCCTCGGCGCGGTCGTCTACATGGTGCTTGAAGACTACTTCTCGAAGCTGAGCCCGACCTTCTGGCAATTCGGCATCGGCCTGATGCTGGTGCTGGCGGTGCTGTTTGCGCGCCGCGGCGTGCTCGGCCTGTTCGAGAGCGCCGGGCAATATTTCTCCGAGAGGAAAAAATCGTGACCGCGGCGCTGCAAGTCGAGGGATTGAACCGGGCGTTTGGCGCGCTGCCGGTCACGCGCGACGTCAATCTGACGCTTGAACGCGGCGCGCGGCGCGCGCTCATCGGTCCCAACGGGGCGGGCAAGACAACGCTGGTGAACTTGATCACCGGCGCACTCAAGCCGAATTCCGGCCGCGTTTTGCTCAACGGCGAGGACATCACCACACTGAGCCAGGCGGAGCGCGCGCGGCGCGGCCTGGCGCGCACCTTCCAGATCAATCAGCTGTTTCGCGGACTGACGGTTCTGGAAAATCTCTGCATGACCATCGGCGAGCGCGACGGCAACTGCAACAATCTGTGGCGCTCGGCCGGCGCCAAGCGTTCGGTGATCGACGAAGCGATCGATCACCTGGAGTCGCTGCGGCTGGTCGACGACGCCCTCAAGCTGGTGCGCGAACTGCCATACGGCCGTCAGCGGCTGGTGGAGATCGCCATTGCGCTCGCGCAAAAGCCGCGCGTGCTGCTGCTCGACGAACCGGCGGCCGGCGTGCCGTCGTCCGAAAGCCATCTCATTCTGGATGTCGTCGCGGCGCTCGATCCCGACATCGCGGTGCTGATCATCGAGCACGACATGGATGTCGTGTTCCGCTTCGCCAGGGAAATCACCGTGCTGGTGCAGGGCGCGGTGCTGACGCACGGCACGCCCGAATGAAATCATGAACAACGCAGCAGGTGAGGGACGTCTATCTCGGTCAAGACAGTCACCGCGGAGGCCAGCATGGCTGAGCCCGCGCTCGTGCTGGACAATGTCCGCGCCGGTTACGGCGAGACCGTCGTGCTGGAGGATATCCGCTTCAATCTCGGGGCGAGCGAGACCGTCTCCATCATCGGGCGCAATGGTGTCGGCAAGACGACATTGCTCGCGACCATCATGGGGCACACGGCGCTGCATGGCGGCCGCCTGTCGCTGCACGGCAAGGATATTTCGTCGCTCGCGACCTATCGCCGTGTGGTGGCGGGGCTGGGCTACGTGCCGCAGGAGCGCGAGATTTTTCCCTCGCTCACCTTGCGTGAGAACCTTGAGGTCGCGGCGCGGCCGGGCCCCTGGACAATGGAGAAGGTGTTTGAACTGTTCCCACGGCTTGGCGAGCGCGCCGGCAATCGCGGCAACCAGCTTTCGGGCGGTGAACAGCAGATGCTGGCCATCGGCCGCGCGCTGATCGGCAATCCGACCGTCCTGCTGATGGACGAGCCATCGGAAGGTCTCGCACCGGTGATCGTTGAGGAACTCGCGCGCGCGGTGAAGCGGCTGACCCAGGCCGGCGGACTGGCGACGATCCTGGTTGAGCAGAACTCGCGCCTCGCGCTCGATATTGCCTCACGCGCAGTCGTGATGGATCGGGGCCGGATTGTCTATGATGGGCCGAGCGAAACCTTGCGCAACGATCCCGCCAAGCTCGAGCAGCTCATCGGTGTGGTGAAGGCGTAGCTTCTTCTCGTTCGTCATGCCCTGAGGCGCGGTTGTGCGCGAGCGCATCCGGAGGGGGTGATTTCTTTCAGCGTGACCGCAACGAGCCTCGCCATGCCGTCGACGACGCGCGTCAACGCGCTTATGGCTCGGCGACCCGCCCGCGCCATGGACGGTCACTGCGGGCATCCGCCCACGCATTGCGTTCCGCGCTCGCCGGAGTCGCATAGAGCGCCCCATGAAACGCAGCAGCAATCGCATCCTCACCACCCATGTCGGCAGCCTGATCCGCCCCGCGGCCTTGCAGGAGTTCCTGCGCGCCCGGCAAGGCGGCAAACCCTATGACGAGACTGCCTACCAAAAGTGCCTGACGGACTCCGTCGCCGAAGTCGTCAGCCAGCAAGCCAAGACCGGCGTCGACGTCGTCAGCGACGGCGAATTCGGCAAGTCGATCAGCTGGTCGCAATATGCGCTGGAGCGGCTGTCCGGTTTTGAACGCCGCGCCATCAAGAGCGAGGCCGCCAATCCGTTCAAGCGCGGCGCCGACCGCACCCGCTTTGCGGAATTCTATGCCGAGCTCGATGCCCGCGAAGGCGTTGCAACGACGACCGAAGCCATTTGCGTCGGCCCGATCAAATATACCGGGCAGGCGGAATTGCAGCGTGACATCGACAACTTCAAGGCCGCGCTCAAGACCGCAAAGGTCGAGGAAGCCTTTTTGCCGGTTGCGGCGCCGGCGAGCGTGATCCCCGATCGCAAGAATGAATACTACAAGAGCGAAGAAGACCTGCAGGCCGCCATCGCCGGCGCGATGCACACCGAATACAAGATGATCATCGATGCAGGCTTTCTCGTGCAGCTCGACGATGCGCGCAATGCGGTCACCTATGATCGGATGGTGCCGCCGGCCAGTTTTGCCGATTACAAAAGCTGGCTTGCGCAGCAGGTCGACATCATCAATCACGCGATCGAGGGGCTTCCGCAGGACCGCATCCGCTACCACGTGTGCTGGGGCTCCTGGCCGGGCCCGCACGTCAGCGACGTGCCGCTGAAAGATATTGTCGATCTGATTCTGAAAGTGAAAGTAGGCGCCTACGTGATCGAGGGCGCCAATCCGCGCCACGAGCACGAGTGGCAGGTATGGAAGAATGCCAAGCTCGGGCCCGGCCAGGTGCTGATCCCAGGCGTCATCAGCCATGCCACCAATGTGGTCGAGCATCCGGAGCTGGTCTCGGAACGCATCGTTCGTCTGGCGAAAATCGTCGGCCGCGAAAATGTCATCGCTGGCACCGATTGCGGTTTTGCGCAGGGGCCGTTCCACCGCCGCGTCCATCCCTCCATCATGTGGGCGAAATTGGAGGCGCTGGTTGCCGGCGCACGGCTTGCGAGCAAGGAGCTCTGGTCTTAGGCTGACGGTTCACCGCCGGAGCCGATGCCATGAACGTCAATACGCAGTCCGCCAAGGCCACCGCGATGGGTCTCGCTATTCCGTTCGACCACGCGCGTCTCGACCGTTTGATGGATGAGGCGGGTATCGACGTGGTGCTCGCGACTTCCAAGCACAATGTGCAGTATCTGCTCGGCGGACACCGCGCCAATTTCTTCGACTACATGGATGCGACCGGCGTCACGCGTTACCTGCCGGTCTTTGTCTATCCGAAAGGCCAGCCGGAAAAGGCCGCGTATATCGGCCACCGCCTGGAGACCTTCCAGCACCAGGCCAAGCCGCTGTGGACGCCGGAGACGCAGACCAACACCGCGGGCTCGGTCGATGCCATGCAGAAGGCGGTCGACTACATCCGCAAGACCGGCATCAAGACCAGCCGCATCGCCACCGAATTCGGATTCCTGCCGTATGACGCCTCGAAAGTCTTGCGCGCCGGCTTTCCGGACGCCGACTGGGTCGATGCGCTGTTCGTGCTCGAGCGCCAGCGGGTGAAGAAATCCGCCGCCGAACTGAAAATGCTGAAGGTCGCGTCGGAAGCGGTGCTCGAGTTCAATGAAGGCGACGATCGCCGCGACGCCGCCGGGCACGACCAAGGCCGACGTCGTCGAGACGCTGCGGCGCGAGGAGACCAATCGCGGCCTCACCTTCGAATATTGCCTGATCACCTGCGGCACCAGCATGAACCGCGCGCCATCCGACCAGAAATGGCAGAAGGGCGAGATCATGTCGATCGACAGCGGCGGCAACTATCACGGTTACATCGGTGACATCTGCCGCATGGCGATCCAGGGCGAGCCGGATGCCGAGCTCAATGATTTGCTGGCCGAGATCGAGCAGATCCAGCGCGCCGGATTCAAGGCCGTGCGCGCCGGCGCCATGGGCCGCGAGATTTATGCCGCCGCCGAACCTTTGGTGAAGAAATCCAAGCACCACAACAATCTGGAATTCCTCGCCCATGGCATGGGCATGGTCAGCCACGAGGCGCCGCGGCTCACCGACCACGGGCCGGTGCCTTATCCGGCGGATGACGCCAACATTCCGCTTGAGGTCGGCGAGGTGATCTCGGTGGAGACCACGCTCAAGCATCCGGCGCGCGGCTTCATCAAGCTTGAGGACACCGTGGTCGTGACCGAGACCGGCCACGAGATCTACGGCGAAGGCGCGCGCGGCTGGAACCGGGCGGGGAAATAGCCTGCGGCTCGCTCGGCAAGCGTATTGCAATTTTACTCAGGTAGTCCCGCACGACGAAGTGCCTCGCCCAGAGCCGTTGCGAGCGCAGGCGCGCAGTCCACCCCGGCAAATTGCTGCCTGTAATGGAAGGCGGGCTGCAATTTCAAAACGCTCGCCGCAGCGGTCTTCGCTTCATCGAGCCGTCCGAGCTTCGCGAGCGGCGCTGCCAGAAGCATATACGAGATGCTGTGGGCCGGATTGCATTGGACGGCCTTGTGTGCGGCATTGGCTGCCTCCTCGTAGCGACCGCGGTGGAAATGCCCGAGTGTCAAAGAATGGAAAGCGGCAAAGGCCCAGGGATCGAAAGGGGACAGGCGCAAACCGCGCTCCCCCCATTCGATCGCGCGCTCGGCTTCGCCGGTCCACCCGTAGATGACGCTGCCAAGAATATAGGTGAGCGCCGATGAGGGACTAACCGCAAGCGCCGCGTCAAATGCGGCGAATGCGGCTGCGTGATCATGTCCGTCCATGCCGATAGAAAATCCGGCCAACGTCAGTGCGAGCGCATCGTCCTGGCCGTGCACGATGGCAGCCTGCGCATGGCGGATCGAAGCTGCCCGCTCTTCGTCATGCAGTCCGGCGCGCAGGAAGAGGCAATGATGGCACATTGCGGCAAACGCGTGCGCCAACGCATAATTGGGATCGAGCGCCAGCGCGCGTTCCAGAAGCACCAGCGCCTTTGTCACTTGCGCCGGCATCCCGGAATTAACGTCGGGCTGCGCCTGCAAGACAAGATCATAGGCATCGAGGCTATCGGGCCGTTTGCGTTTGACGCGTTCAACTTCGGCGCGACGCAGGCTCGGCTCAATAGCGCCGACCACGTTCAGGGCGATCTCGTCCTGAAGCGCGAAAATGTCATCGAGCGGACGGTCGAAACGCTCGGTCCACAAATGTCCTCCGGTCTCCGCCTCTATCATCTGGGCGGAGATGCGGACACGACCGCCGTCCTTGCGGACGCTTCCCTGGAGCAAGTAGCGCACGCCCAACTCGCGACCCACGCGCTTCACGTCTACGGCCATGCCTTTGTAGGTAAAGCTCGAATTGCGCGCGACCACGAACAGCCATTTGATGCGTGATAATCCGGCGATGATGTCTTCCACCATGCCATCGGCGAAATACTCCTGCTCGGGGTCGCCGCTCAAATTTGAAAACGGAAGCACCGCGACGGACGGCTTGTCGGGCAAGGCAAGCGGTGAAGTCTGCGGGATTGCCTCGGTCGGCGAATTGCTCGTCGCGACCGCCGGCCCGATGTAGCGGTAGCCACGACGCGGCATCGTCTCGATCCAACCCGCGCCTCCGCCGGTTTCGTCAAAAACCCTGCGCAAAGCTGCGATCTGAACCGTCAGATTGCTGTCCTCGATCGCCAGTCCCGGCCAGGCGGCCTCGATCAGTGCATCCTTGGAAACGGGAGCACCCGCGCGCTCCAGAAGCAGCCTGAGCAGCGCAACCGCGCGTCGGCCCAGCACGATCGGTTCGGCACCGCGAAACAGTATTTCGGCGTCTGCGTCGAGCCGGAACGGGCCAAATTCGTAAATCATCGCCATCAGTCAGGCGGTCCCATTCGGAGACATTTTGCAACTTTTTCGGAGCGATTTCACGACCTGCGGGGGCAGCGAGTTCATGTTGCTAGCGGTCGAGCGCATGACAGGCGCAAACCCATGGAGGATATCATGAGTGCAAAGGCAGTCATTCGAATGCCCGGTGAAGGCAAGGAAGTCACGTTGGCCGGGAAGCCATTGGTATTCCTGGTGACCGGCCAGGACACGAAGCACACGTCCATGTTTGATTGGACGCTGCCGGCCGGCTTTTCCACCGGTACCCACGTTCACCGCGTTCAGGAAGAAACCTTCTACGTGCTGGAAGGCGAGTGCCAGTGGCAGGTGGGCGACGAACTGGTCCACGCGAAGCCGGGAACATATGTCTTCATTCCGCCGGGCGTGCCTCACAACATTGCCAATGCCAGCGACAAACCGGCGAGAATGATCATGACCGTATCGCCGCCGGGTCATGAGCATTATTTTGAAGAGCTTGTGAAACTGGTGACGCGCAGCGGCCCCCCGGATGCCGATGCCATCGCGAAATTGAGACGCCGCTTCGACACCGAGCAACAATCGGCGCTAAAGGCCAGCTAGTTATTCTGGGTTGTCGCTTGATCGTTCAAATGTTTTCAAAATATCGCCGCCGCCGGTTCGGTGGCGGCGATTGCAATGTCAGGCAGTCCAGGGGTCAGGTTCTTGCAGAAGCAAGGCCGCGAGCTCTTTGTGTTTGCTCATGAGTTGCTTGACGTCGTTTTCCATTTCAAGGGCCGGATGGACAAGCGTCCAGTAATGGGCAGTTCTGATAAATGCCAGAAGCGCCAGCACATACTCGGAGCGCTTGCCGCCAAGGGCGTGCCGCAATGCCTTGAGCGCCCGCTCGGACTGCATTCGATTCACAAAAATCAAGGTGCAGACCGCAAACAGGTGATCCTCGATTTCGGTACCGGGTGTTGGCCAGTCGACCGGCTGATTCATCCCCTCCAGGTTCTTGTAAATCGGCTCGAGGTCTCGCCGCCAGGGCGGCGGTGTTTGCAGAAGCTTGATCACTTGCTCAATCGTTTGCACGCGGGCGGCCGGATCACCTGCTGATTGTCCGTAACCCACAAGAAATCCGCAGTGACGCACGATGCAGTAGCGGACGGGGCAGAAGCGCGAGAGAAAAACAAAAAGCCGCTCTTTGAATAGTGTCGGGATCGGGTTGTCGAGATAGGCGGCCGCAGCGAAAGCCCACAGTCGTTCGATGATCTCGGGGGCGTCCGGGGCTGACACAAAAAAATTGGGCACCAATCGAAAACGCTTTGCGACTTGCTCAGTGAATGGAGCCTGCTCGCTGGCTTTGAGGACGGAGGAAGCATTCAAGGCGACACCGATGATCGGCGCGGCGGATTTCTTGGTGGGGGATTTCGTGATGTGTCATAGCGCGCTCCCTTACACAGGCGGGAGCGCTACCGAACTCTCAGCCACTGACGCCTGTGCCCAGGGGCCGTGTCAGTGGTTATTTCATATGGGATCTCCTACCCGAATAATCCAGCGGCCGGTCTGGAACGCCTAAATTCTGGCCGATAATGCGGTTCCTGTGCATTCAGGCCGTCTCGATCGCCGCCTGTCTTTGCAAAACGATACGCCGCGCCTTCGCGTGGTCGCTTTGGGATGTCGACAGGTTGCAAAGTGTTGGTCGACTACCGGAGGCGGTGGAATTCGAACGGCTCAGTGACATTCTCGAAAATTATAAAGCGGCCGTGTGGTGACCGAAAATGAGCGGCATAAAAAGGAGGAGCAGAAAATAGCAGAACAGCCCGATCAGCAGCGTGGCAGCGACGGTGGCCGCGTGTCCACTGACGCGGTCAGCCCATTCTTGTTCATTCTCATCGAAGATCATTGCAACCGCCGCCGCCGCCGTTTGCGTCTGACGATCAGGAATAGGCCGCCTCTATATGATGTGGTGCGGCGTCTTTCATTTCGATCAGCGCCACTCGTTTAAAGCGAATAAATCGACGAACGAGACAATGCCGCGCTTTCGCGGAGGCGCGCGTTGTTTGCAATTATTGTTTCAGATTAATGACCGACCTTGACCAAAGTGCTGCACTTTCCTGGGGGACTTGGCTTCGAGGAGATCAGCTACCGCGTGCATTTGCTGAACAAGTCCACACCCGATGCGAAGCAAGAAGACTGCGTAACGCAGTGGAACTGGTGCCCATAGGGAGGGAAAGCAAATGAGCGAACAAGTCATGACGTCCGGGTTGATAAAACCTTCGACCGCCCGAACGACTTCAGCAGATGCCCATCTCAACATCCCGATCAAAGAAGCGCTTCTCGTCGCCTTGGCCGCCGGCCTTGGCTACGGCTTCGATGCGTATGCGGTCAACATCTTCGGAATGTTGGGCCCCACTTTGGCCCATGACCTCGATGTCTCGATCAAGACGATCGGGTTGATCGGATCGATTTTTCTTGTCGGCTACACGATCGGCACGATCGGATTTGGTTACCTCGCCGATCGCATCGGCCGGCGTGACACGTTGGGCTACTCTATCATCCTCTACGGCCTCACCACGGCCTTGGGCGGCATCTCGCTAAATCTCTACGTATTCACATTCCTTCGCTTCCTGACCGGAATCGGCGGGGCGGGGGAACTGGCCGTGGGCGCTCCCTACACCGCGGAGATGTTTCCAAAGAAATACCGCGCGCTCGGCACCGGCGGGATTATGTTTTCGCTGTATTCCGCGGGCTACATCTTTGCCGCGATCTGTACGATGGTCATCGTCCCGCGGTACGGCTGGCAATGGGCGTTCGGCTTCGCGATCATACCGGCAATCCTGGTGTTCGCGCTCCGCCGCATCGTTCAGGAATCATTCCGCTTCAAGCACGCGCAGGCGGAAATCGAGCGAGTGGCCAAAGCCGAGGGCAAGCAGCGTCCGCGTGAGAGCATCTGGTCGATCCCGGGCGCCAAGAAGCGGATCTTCATCGGCTGGCTGCTCTATGTGCCCAATGCCTGCGGATACTGGGGAATTACGGTATTTCTCACCACCTTCATGGTGCAGAAATTCCACGTGACGCCGGTCGACGCGATTTTCTACGCGATGACGTTCTACATCGTGCAATTCTTTCTTTCCTACATCGGCACCGGACTGTCCGACCTGATCGGCCGTCGACCGACAGGTATCCTTGGCGCACTGATCATGATGGGTTGCACGGTGGTCGCGTCCAGGACCGAGGACTTCAACACCTTCCTCGTTTTCGGCGGGATCATGATCGGCATGCTTGGCTGGTTATGGGGTGTTGGCGATACGTACCTCAGCGAGTTCTTCCGTACGACGCTGCGGTCGACAGGCTTCGGCATCATGGTCGGCGGAGGCCGCGTTGCCTCGATTTTCGCGCCGTATCTTGTTGGCTGGGGCATCGCCGAGTTCGGACCGAGCATTCCATTCCTGGCGACCGCGGCTCTCTGGGTCGGCACCATCATCGGATACTGGATCGGGCCAGAGACATCGGGGCGTGAGCTCGAAGAAGTCCAGCTCTGACGCGCACGATTACGGTCCGCTCGCGGTTACGAGCGGACCGTATTTCACTGCTGAGGTTTTGAGAGCGGCGAGCTAATGGCCCTTGGCGTCGGTCCGCGCCGCCAGATCCTTGAGCTTGTCTGAAATCGTCACGGGAAAGTCTGTCCCGCTTGTGAGCCGGCGCAATGGTTCGGGGAGCCGCGCGAGTTCGCGCGCCGCGCGCTCGCGGACCTGTGCAAGGCTCGGCGCCGGCGCCACACGTTTGCCGCCTCGCATCACCGGTGCAATCAGAGTCTCGCCGGTCGGCGTATCGTTTTCCAGCGACAGGATATCTCCGCGCATGTATCCGTCTGCATCGTAAGCGCGCCACACCTGCTTGCGTCCGGGCCACGTGACCTTGCCTTCGGACAGCTTGCGGCGCGGCGTGCCGGCGTACTCCTGCAGCTTGTAGGCGCAGTCGAGCGAGGGCGCGTCGATCGATGCATCGAGGTTGACCCCGATGCCATAGCCGTCGATTGGGGCCTTCGCGGCCATCATCGTCTGCAAGACATCTTCATTGATGCCGCCGCTCACCAGGATGATTACATCCTTCAATCCGCCGGTGTCGAGAATGGCGCGCACCTTCTTTGCCATCACGGCGAGATCGCCACTATCGATGCGCACGCCGCGGATCGCAATGCCGTCCGCCTTCAGTTTCGGCGCAAGTGCGACGACTTTGCGGGCGCCGGCTTCGGTGTCGTAGGTGTCGATCAGCAGGATGACGCCGTCGGGCCGCGCGCGCGCAAAGTTCTCGAACGCCGTCATCTCGTCGCCGTGCACTTGCACAAAAGAATGCGCCATCGTGCCGACGATGGGGATGCCGTAGCGCTCGCCGGCGAGCACATTGGCAGCGCTGGCAAAGCCCGCGATGTAGCTCGCGCGCGCAGAAAACAGCCCGGCCTCGGCGCCATGCGCGGTGCGCAGGCCAAAATCCGACAGGATTTTTCCCGGCGCCGCCAGCACCATGCGCGCGGCCTTCGAGGCGATCATGGTCTGGAAATGCAGGATGTTGATCAGCCGCGTTTCGACCAGTTGTGCCATCGGCAGTGGGGCGGTGATGCGGATCAGCGGCTCGTTGGGAAAGCAGACGGTGCCTTCCGCAATCGCATGCACATCGCCGGTGAAGCGGAACGCCGCGAGATAGTCGATGAGGTTGGCACGAAAACGTTTGGTGCTCTTGAGCCAGTCGATTTCGGCGGCGGAGAAACGCAAAGTCTCCAGATAGACGAGCGCATCGTCGAGACCGGCGGCGAGCAAAAAGCCGCGCCGGGCCGGCAGCCTGCGCACGAAAAATTCAAAAACGGCCTCCTTGTCCTCGCCGCGATCCAGGTAGGCCTGGATCATGTTGAGTTCGTAGAGATCGGTGGTGAGTGGACTGGTGACGGGCGTCATGGGGGCGGGATATTTCCCTCAATCCGCCCGGCGCGCAAGCGAAGTTCCGGCCGCCTACAAGACGAGAAGCGTCCCCGCGAACAGCAGAACCACGAGGACCACGCTGCGGAACCTGGTGTCGTTTACGCGACGAAACAGGATAACCCCCAAAGCCGAGCCGGCGGCGAGCGCCGGCAGGCTGATGGTCAGATTGAGCAGCGCCTGGGTCGAAAAACTGTGGTGCGCGAACAGCAGCGCCAGTGCGAACAACTGCATGGCCGTGATGTAGGGCTGCACGAGCCCGCGCTGGCGGTCCTTTGGCATGCCGCGCAGGTCGCACCACATCGTCGGCAAGGCGCCCGGCATTGCGGTCAATCCGCCGACCAGCCCGCCGCCGAATCCGACGACGGCGTCGCGCAGGCCACCGGACAGGTTACGGGCGCGCGCCGCGGCCGGGCGCAGCAACATGAAGGCGGCGTAAGCGACCAGGAAAACGCCAAACCCGATCCGGAAAATCGCGGCATCGATGTGATGAAGCAAATAGAGCGCGGGCAGGACTCCCAGCGCGCCGGCTGCGATGAGAATGCCGCTGTTACGCCATTCCATGCTGCCCCGCAGGGCCACCAGCGACACCCCCTGTGTCACGATGCTGCACGCCATCATCAGCGGCACTGCCTCGGTTGGCGGCAGGACGTGCAGCAGGATCGCGCCGGCTACGGCAGAAAATGCAAATCCAACGAGGCCGGAGACGACCGCGCCGGCAAAGATACCGGCGCTGACGATGGCGAATGAATGCGGATCAAACAGGCTCACGACAGTCTCCTTCACGATACGCATTGGTCGAACGCGCTCGCGGCTGGTGACAAAGTTGCTGTCGGGACCCGGACGGCCCTTCGGGCAGGCCGGTCAGTACCGGGCGCGGCATGCCGTCTCTAGGACTGCAGCGACAAAGATAAGGACTATGGCGACCGACCATGTGTGACGCAGGTCACTGACGGCGAAATGTCGGGCTGGGATAAGGGCTTCGTGATTTATGCGGGCAGGGACTTTGACCTCTAACGACATCAAACGCCGGATAGTGTGCTTGCGGCGACAATCGCGATGCCCTATCAGGTGCCCGCAAATCGGAATTGCGTGCCACGGGAATTTTCAGCCGAGGTGCCGGCCATGCGCGATTTGAGCAAGCTACCGTCGATTACGCCTGAAATGCTCGCCAACGCGCCGCCGCCCGGCGCTTCCGGCGCATTTCGGTTTTCGCTCGACGGCGTGCCCGAGCACGAGAAGCCGATGCTGACGCGCGAGTTCTTCGGCCGCGCGGTGGTCAAATATGACATCGAGCGGCTGCGCGATGCGCCCAAGTTTGAAATCGACGTCGCGCTCCAGATGATGCCCGGCCTGATGATGATGTCGGGACACTCGCATGGCTCATGCAACCGGCGCACGCGCGAGATGGTGGCGCTGGAGAACAGCGACGACATCGGCATGGTGGTGAACGTGCGTGGTGAGCACCGCGTCACCTTGGGGCAGGAAGAACTGGTGCTCGGCGACGGCGAGGCCGTTTTTATGTCGATGGCCGAGGTGTGCAGTTACACGCATCGCGCGCCCGGCGACATTCTGGCGCTGCGTGTTCCGCGCGCAAGGCTCGGCCCCTTGCTGAGTACTGGCGTGGACGATTGCCTGTTTCGCCGTATCCCGGCGGGCACGCCGGGGCTGAAACTGTTGACCAACTATGTCGCGATGTCGCGCGATGATAGCACGATCGTCGGGCGCGACCTTCAGCATCTCGTCGTCAATCATGTCTGCGATCTGCTGGCGGTGGTCGTCGGCGCGACGCGCGACGCTGGCGTTGCTGCCGAAATGGGCGGCCTGCGCGCGGCGCGGTTGCAGGTTATCAAGCAGGATATCGACCGGAACCTCGAGCGCTCCGACCTGTCAGTGGCGGAGCTTGCGCAACGCCACGGCTGTACGCCGCGCTTTGTGCAAAGGCTGTTCGAGGCGGAAGGCACGACATTCACGGAATACGTCCTGGCCCAGCGGCTCGCGCGCGCCCACCGCGTGCTGATCGATCCGCGCCGCGATGGCGTAAAGATCACCACGCTCGCGCACGACTGCGGCTTTGGCGATGTCTCTTACTTCAACCGTGCATTCCGCCGGTACTACGGCACGGCGCCGTCCGATATACGGGCGCAGGCGAGGCAGACCGACGGTTCAAACGTCGTGCCTTTGCCGTCGATGCGATCCGGCCGGAGTTGACTCCCAGCCCGCGTCAATCGCGGGCCCCATCACGACCTCCGGTTGCCAATTTAGTGCAATCGCCTCATGATAGGTATGGGGATGGGGGATAGTAACATGCGTATCATTGCCGTTGTCGCGGCCGCAATTGCCGCGAGCGGTTGCGCCACGATCACGCGCGGCACAACCGATCAAGTTCAAATCAATTCTAGTCCGCCGGAAGCCCAAGCACGAACTTCAATGGGCTTCACTTGCATAACGCCGTGCACCTTGCAGACAGGTCGCAAGGACGAATTCTCAGTCATCATCACAAAGCCCGGATATCACACGACCGAGATACCTGTGCGCACTCAACTGGCGGGAGCGGGCGCGGCGGGATTTGCGGGCAACGTAATCTTAGGAGGAGTCGTCGGCATGGCTGCGGATGCAGCGACCGGGGCAACGCTAGAGCATTTTCCGAATCCGGTTACGGTTACACTCATTCCTCTGAAAAAAGGTGAACCAGATTCTGTCATAAAGATAACGCCCGAGCCGCCCGCGCCAAAGCCAGAAGAAGTCAGCCCACGCACGTAATTGAAATGGGATGTCCTGAGGCGCGGACGCGAGCAGTTAAAGATTGGCTCCCGGGGCCGGATTCGAACCAGCGACCAACCGGTTAACAGCCGGTTGCTCTACCACTGAGCTACCCGGGAACACTGCCGGCGCTTCAGCACCGGGCCTATAACAAAGCCAGCCCCCTTTGCAAAGCGTGATAGGGAAGGCCCGCCGAAGCCCGCCTTCGCTACTCCGCAGCTACGGCGGGCAACCTTCGCGAGCTCGGTCGGGCTTGCCAACCGAAGCGCCGGAGGCGCGAAGGTTGGTGGAGGCCACGGCCGGAATCGAACCGGCGTGCAAGGATTTGCAGTCCTCTGCGTAACCACTCCGCCACGTGGCCGACCGTAGATAATAAAGGCGTAGGGTCGGTCCCAGCCTATATAGGAGCGAAAGCCTTACGACAATCGCAAGCCGGGCTCTGAGTTCGCCTTGCGTTTTGTGCCCCGTTGCCGCAAAAGAACCGCGCCTTCCGGGTTTTCTTCGAGGACCGCGATGACCGATTTTGCCACCGCACGCCGTCATATGGTGGATGGCCAGGTCCGCACCGCCGACGTCACCGACCTGCGTATCATCTCCGCCATGATGGACATTCCGCGCGAGCAATTCGTGCCGCCGGCCTCCGCGGGGCTTGCCTATCTCGACCTCGACTTGCCGGTTGGCGACGGCGCGCGCCGGCTGCTCAAGCCGATGGTGTTCGCCAAGCTGATCCATGCGGCGGACATTGCCTCCAGCGATCGCGTTCTGGATGTCGGTTGCGCAACCGGCTACGGCGCCGCCGTGCTTGCGCGAATTGCCGGCCAGGTGACGGCGCTTGAACAGGACGCCAGCCTTGCACAGACGGCGCGCACGAGGCTCGGCACCCATTCCAATGTCGGTGTCGTGACCGGGCCGTTGACGGCCGGTTGGCCTCAAGGTGGCCCCTATGACGTTGTCGTGCTGGAAGGCGCCACCGAAATCGTGCCTGAGGCCTTCGTCAGCCAGCTTAAGGAGGGCGGGCGGCTGGTCTGCGTGCTGGGGGGTGCTCCCGGCGCCAAAGCCATGCTTTATTGCCGTAGCGGGGACGACCTGGGCGGCCGGCCAATTTTTGATGCAGCAGCAGGCCTGCTGCCGGGCTTTGTAAAGGCGCCAGCGTTCGCGTTCTGATTGCAATCTGTTCCGATCGTTGCGTAAATACCCCAGTTCTCAAGCAATTTGCCGGGGGATAGCCGGAGGGGGTTTTAACGGCGGCCCGGCCCGCATATGGTTCGCGGTTCGTTGCGGCGGCGCGAATTTGGCAACATGCCGGGGCGCGCTATGGACGGGATGTGGGGATGACCGGTTGGAGTTCGGGGAGATGGGCGCGCGGGCTCGCGATCGGTTCGATCGCATGCGCCGCGGGGCCGCTGCTTTCTTTTTCGGCCTCCGCCGACACCCTGGAGGGTGCCTTGGCGCAGGCCTACCAGAACAATCCGTCGTTGAATTCACAGCGGGCCTCGGTGCGCGCGACCGATGAGGCCGTTCCGCAGGCGCTGTCCGGTTATCGCCCCCGGATATCCGCGAATGCCTCGATCGGCACACAATATTGGGACACGACCAGCAAACTCACGTCGCAGGCTCTGAGCGGCGGCGCTGCCTATTTGCAGCAATCCGGCACCATGACGCCGTGGGGCTACGGCGTGACCGCGACGCAGACGCTTTACAACGGCTTTCAGACTTCAAACAGAACGCGCCAGGCGGAGAGCCAGGTGCAGGCCGCTCGTGAAACATTGCGCACAACCGAGCAGACGGTGCTGCTGAGCGCGGTGACCGCCTACATGAATTTGCTGCGCGACGGCGCGATCCTCGACCTGCAACGCCGCAACGTCGAAGTGTTGCAGGAGCAATTGCGGCAGACGCGCGACCGTTTCAATGTCGGCGAGGTGACGCGCACGGACGTCGCGCAATCAGAATCGCGGTTGGCGTCAGGACGCTCGCAAGTGCTCAGCGCGGAAGCGACCTACAAGGCTTCGTTGGCAACTTATCGCCAGGTGATCGGGGTTGAACCGGGCAAGCTGACGCCGGGTTCGCCGGTAGACCGTTTTTCTCCCGGCAATTTGCCGACGGCCATCGGGGTTGCGACCGCGACCCATCCGGCTGTCACCAGCGCTCAATACAATGTCGATGCCGCGTTGTTGCAGGTGAAAGTCGCGGAAGGCTCGCTCTATCCGACGCTGTCACTGCAGACGAGCGCGCAGCAGAGCAATGAAAGCAGCCTGACGTCACTCAAGAGCTTCAATGCTGCGGTGCTGGGTCAGCTGACCGTTCCGATCTATCAGGGCGGCGCCGAATATTCGCTGATCCGTCAGGCCAAGGAGACACTCGGCCAGAAGCGGCTCGACCTCGACACCGCACGCGACCAGGCGCGGCAGACGGTCGTGCAATCGTGGGGCCAGCTCGAGGCCGCCAAAGCCAATATTGATGCGACCCAGGCACAGGTGCAGGCCTCCGAGATCGCGCTCAACGGCGTGCGCGAGGAAGCCCGCGTCGGCCAGCGCACCACGCTCGACGTGCTCAATGCGCAACAGGAATTGGTCAATGCCCGTGTGGCGTTGGTCAGCGCCCAGCGCGACCGTGTCGTGGCCTCCTATACGTTGCTTTCGGCGGTAGGGCGCCTGGCTCCGCAGGTGCTCGGACTGCGTGCCCCGGTTTATGACTCCAACGTCCATTACCAGCAGGTGCGCGATAGTTGGGCCGGTGTACGGACACCCGACGGCCGCTGATTCGATTCAGACGCGGCGCACTATAGCCTTCGTGTCCACAGTTCATTGCGCATTGCTGAGTTTCCGCCTGCCACACCAGCACTTCTCTGGCGTATAAAAGGTGTACGAGAGCGATTCGCGCCGGCGAGGGTTCCTTGCCCCGCGGAACGTGGGGAGTGTGTCGGGATTTTCAGGGAATGACCCAGGCGGCAAAGGCGCAAGAACCCTCAATGGAGGAAATCCTCGCCTCCATCCGGCGGATCATTGCGGACGACGACGTCAGCAAGCCCGCCAAGGCGCCTGACCAGGCTCCCGCGGCTAAACCGGCGGCAGCGGGTGCGCCGCCGGCTTCAGCGAAGCCCGCGTCGCCATCGCCGTCAAAACCCGCTCCGCAACCGGCCGCCGCTGCCAATAGTCAGGACGAAATCGACGCCATGCTGGCCGACCTTGACGCACCGCCCAAGGCGGCCGGCAAGTCGGGGCCCATGCCTGCGCCAATGCCGGCGGCAACTCCGTCACCACTGTCGACGGCGTCGACGACACCACCGCTGCCTGCCGCCGATGTTCTCGATTTGACTGAATCGATGACGTCGCCGGTTGCGCCGCCGCCGAAACCCGCGCCGACCTTCCAGACGATCGACGGAACGTCCGACGTGGTTTTTACCACCAAGGCACCCGAGCCCATGCCTGAACGTGCTCTGATCTCGAACGAGACCATCGCGGCCGTCGACAGCGCCTTCAATTCACTTGCGCATACGGTGATCGGGCAAAATGCGCGCACGCTCGAAGATCTCGTGCGCGAAATGTTGCGGCCGATGCTCAAGTCCTGGCTCGATGACAATTTGCCCGGCCTCGTCGAGCGCATCGTGCGCGCGGAGATCGAGCGCGTCTCGCGCGGTAGGCCGTAGGTCCGTTCCTGTCACAAATTCCGCTCACCCCCGCGCACGCGGGGGACCAGAACTATTTTTATTTATTGAAATGGATTCCCGCTTGCGCGGGAATGAGCGGAGATTATTTCGCAAAATATATTGGCATCAAACTCCGCTTTCGCGTCTCTGCTTGAGCGCGCGCGCGAACCACAAGCCGAGCGCGGTCAGGCCTGCCGCCGCGATCAGGAACACCGGCACCGCGGTGAAACGGTCAAAGATCGCGCCGTTGACGGCAACGCCCACAGTTTGTCCGAGATAAAGCGCCGACGAAAAAATGGCGACCGCCGTGCCGCGCGCTTCCGGCACCATCTGCGTGGCGTTCGTCTGCAATGTGTTGTGCAGCATGTAAAAGCCGAGCCCGATGGCGACGATCGCGACCGGCGCAATATAGGCGTGGGGCTCGACGGCGAGCGTCATGTAGGCCAGTCCAAGCAGGGCACCGCCAAGCGTGGCGAGCCCGACCTGGCCGAAGCGCGTGACCAGCACCCGCACTGAGAGACTGTAGAGCAGGCCGCCGATGGCGAAGGCCGCCACGTAAAGCCCCACCAGCGTGAAGCTCACGCCGAAACGCAGATGCAAATCGGCACCCACGTAAGTGAATGCGCCGAACATCAATCCGCTTTCGATGAAGGCGACGATGATCAGTGCGCGCGCCCAGGACGACCGCAGCACCGTCGAATAGTCGGCGATGAATCCGCGCCCCGGCTGCGCGCTGGCGTGACGCGCATGCGTGATCGGATTGCGCAGCAACTCGTACCAGAGGCCGGCGGCCGCGAGCGCGAGCAGGCCGGCGAGCAGGAAGAACACATTGCGCCAGCCGAACCAATCGCCGAGCACCCCGCCGGCCGCCTGGCCAAACAACTGGCCGAGGATCTGCCCGGACAGGAACCGCCCGATCACTTGCTGCCGCCGCTCGTAGGGGATGACATCGCCGACAAAGGCGAGCGCCAACGGAATGATCCAGCCGGTGGCGAGCCCGCTGCCAAGCCGCGCCGCGATCAGGACCGGCAGCGTTGGCGCCAGTCCGCAGATCGCCACCATGACCGTCGATACAGCAGCGGCAAAGGCCATGCAGCGGTATTTGCCGAAGCGGTCGCCGATCGGGCCGATCACCAGCTGGACCGAGCCGTGGGCCAGCAAATAGACCGTCACCACGATCGAGGTCGCACCCACCGTCACGCCGAAATCGGCGGCGATTTGCGGCAGCAGCGAATCCGTGACCCGCACCATGGCCTGGGCGGCGAAGGCGACAATGGCCAGCAAAGTGATGGCGGAGGTGGCGCTGCCGCTGGACACAGGTGGGTGAGGGGGCAAAGTTGACTCCGGCAGGCTCGGCGGGCTTTCTACCGCGCGAACGGCTTCAGACAAAACCACGATGATTGATAAGACTTACCAGCCTTCGGAGGTCGAGGGCCGCATCTACCGGACTTGGGAGCAGGCGGGCGCCTTCCGCGCCGGCCGGCCCGAGCGCGCCGGTGCGAAGCCATACTCTATCGTCATTCCGCCGCCGAACGTCACCGGCTCATTGCATATGGGCCATGCGCTCAACAACACGTTGCAGGACATCCTGTGCCGGTTCGAGCGCATGCGCGGGAAAGATGTCCTCTGGCAGCCGGGCACCGATCACGCCGGCATCGCGACCCAGATGGTGGTCGAGCGCCAGCTGATGGAACGCCAGCAGCCTGGCCGCCGCGAGATGGGCCGCGAAGCCTTCCTCAAGCGCGTGTGGGAGTGGAAGGCCGAATCGGGCGGCACCATCGTCAACCAGCTCAAGCGGCTTGGTGCATCGTGCGACTGGTCGCGCGAGCGCTTCACGATGGACGAGGGCCTGTCCCAGGCCGTTCTTAAAGTTTTTGTAGAACTTCATCGCGCGGGGCTCATCTACAAGGACAAGCGGCTGGTCAACTGGGACCCCAAGCTGCTGACCGCCATTTCCGATCTCGAAGTGGTCCAGGTCGAGACCCGCGGGCACCTCTGGCACCTGCGCTACCCGATCGAAGGCAAGACCTTCAATCCGGAAGACCCATCAACCTTCATCGTGGTCGCGACCACGCGTCCGGAAACCATGCTCGGCGATACCGCGGTGGCCGTGCATCCCGACGACGAACGCTACAAGACACTGGTCGGCAAGAACGTGATCCTGCCGCTGGTCGGGCGCAAGATTCCGATCATTGCGGACGAATACTCCGACCCGGAAAAGGGCAGCGGCGCGGTGAAGATCACACCCGCGCACGACTTCAACGATTTCGAGGTCGGCAAGCGGCACAAGCGGCCGCTGGTGAATGTGTTCACGACCGAAGCCAAGCTCAATCTCAAGGGCAACGCGGAATTCCTCGACGGTGTGCCGAAGTCCGCCGATCTCGACGCGACTTTGGCGATGCACGGTGTCGATCGTTTCGTGGCGCGCAAGCAGATCGTCGCGCGTCTCGAAGAAAAAGGTTTGGTCGAGAAAATCGAACCACATTCCAACGTCGTGCCGCACGGGGATCGTTCGAATGTCGTGATCGAGCCATTCCTCACCGACCAGTGGTACGTCAACGCGCAGGAACTCGCGAAGCCCGCGATTGCCGCGGTGCGCGCGGGCAAGACCAAGTTCATCCCGAAGAATTGGGAAACGACCTACTTCAACTGGATGGAGAACATCCAGCCCTGGTGCATTTCGCGCCAGCTCTGGTGGGGCCACCAAATTCCGGCGTGGTACGGGCCGGACGGCAAAGCATTCGTCGCGCTCAGTGAAGCTGACGCGCAACGGGATGCTGACAAGCACTATGGCAAGGCGACCAAGCTCACGCGCGACGAGGACGTGCTCGATACCTGGTTCTCATCCGCGCTGTGGCCGTTTTCGACGCTGGGCTGGCCCGATAAGACGCCCGAATTGGCACGCTTTTATCCGACGGCGACGCTGGTCACCGGCTTCGACATCATCTTCTTCTGGGTCGCGCGCATGATGATGATGGGACTGCACTTTATGCAGAAGGAGCGCCCCGGCGCTCCGTCTGAACAATGGGTGCCGTTTGCTGACGTCTACATCCATCGCCTCGTGCGCGACGCGTCCGGCGCCAAGATGTCAAAGTCGAAAGGCAATGTCGTCGATCCGCTTGGCGTTATTGACGAGTTCGGCGCCGATGCGCTGCGCTTCACGCTGGCGCGCAACGTCGCTCCGGGCCACGACATCAGGCTCGGCCCGCAGGATGTCGAGAACAACCGCAACTTCGCGACCAAGCTCTGGAACGCCGCACGCTTTGTCGAATTCAACGGCGCGGCGCGGGTCGAGGGCTTCGATCCGAAATCGGCAAAAGAAACGCTCAACCGCTGGATCGCGCACGAGACGGCGAAGGCTGCCGCCGAGATCACGCGCTCGATCGAAGCCTACGCTTTCGGCGAGGCCGCCGGCGCGGCCTATCGCTTCGTCTGGAATGTTTATTGCGACTGGTACGTCGAGTTGTCGAAGCCGCTTTTGACCGGGCCCGACGGCCCGGCAAAAAACGAGACGCGCGCGATGGCGGCGTGGGCGCTCGACGAAATTCTCCGGCTGCTGCACCCCTTCATGCCCTTCATCACCGAGGAATTGTGGGCGGTGACGGCAGAGCAGGGGCCGAAGCGCTCCCAATTGCTCGCACTCAGCGATTGGCCAAGGCTCGACGGCCTTGCCGACGACAAGGCCGAGGCCGAAATCGGCTGGGTGATCGAGCTCATCACCGCCATCCGCTCGATCCGTGCCGAGATGAATATCACCGCCGCGATCCCGCTGGTGCTGGCCGGCGCATCGGCTGAGACCGCCGCGCGCGCGCAACGGTGGGGCGAGTTCATCAAGCGGCTTGCGCGCGTGTCGGAGATTTCCTCCGCGGCTGCTGTCCCGCAAGGTTCGGTTCAGCTCGTCGTCCGCGGCGAGGTGGCGGCATTGCCGCTGAAAGGTGTGATCGATCTTGCCGCCGAGCGCGCGCGGCTCGCCAAGGAAATGCAGAAGGCCGAGGCCGACATTGCGCGCGTCGATGCCAAGCTCGGCAATGCCAACTTCGTTGCGCGGGCCCCCGAAGAGGTAGTTGAGGAAGAGAAGGAAAAGCGCGAAGAGGCGGCCGGCCGCAAGGCCAAGATCGCCGAGGCTCTGGAGCGCTTGAAGGGGGCGGTGTAATGCTCAGAGTGGAAGCAACCTCCACCCCCGCTCATTCCCGCGAAAGCGGGAACCCAGTGCTTTCGTTTCTGGATCCCCGCCATAGGCGTGCGAAGCACGCCGTCCTTCGGACGGCTATGCGCGGGGACGAGCGGAAAAGAATTAAGCTGGTCTCATGAAAATATTTCTGGCCGGCGCAGGTGGGGCGATCGGGCGCAAGCTCACGCCGCTGCTGCGCGCGGTCGGACACACCGTTGTCGGCGCCACGCGTTCGGCCGACAAGGCCGATGCCCTGCGCAAGCTTGGGGCCGAGCCGGTCGTGGTCGATGTTTTCGATGCGGAAGCGTTGGCGCGTGCTGTCAGTGCGGCGGCGCCGCAGGCGATCATTCACCAGCTGACCGATCTCCCCTTTGCGCCGGGCACGCCGCAATACGACGAAGGCATTGCGCGCAATGCGCGCCTGCGTATCGAGGGAACCGCCAATCTGGTCGCGGCCGCGCGCGCGGCGAACGTGACGCGCATGGTTGCCCAGAGCGTTGCATTCGCTTATGCGCCCGCCAGCGGGACGCGCGTCGAAAGCGATCCCTTGAATCTCGGCGCCGAGGGCACGCCCGGTCGCGGCGCGCAAGCCGCCGCTGCGCTGGAGCAGGCTGTGCTCGGGCTTCCAGAGGGGATCGTGCTGCGCTTCGGCTATTTCTACGGACCGGGGACCTGGTACGACACGCCTGCGCGGACGCCGTCGATTCATATCGAGGCCGCGGCACGCGCAACGATGCAGGCGCTCACCAAGGGCAAGCCGGGCATCTATAATATCGCGGAAGACGGCCCCGCCGTGTCGAGCGAAAAGGCCAAGCAGGATTTCGGTTTCGACCCGCTGTCCAGGATCAGGATGCGGGCCTGAACGGCTTGCTGAGATACCGCGAACCTTTGAGGCCGTAACGCCATGGCTTCTCGACCGCCTTGGTGATGCCGATGCGGGGCCCGGTCACGATCTGCGGCGTTTCACTGCGCGCGCGCAACTCGAACGGCGCCCGATCGAGCGGCAGGCCATTGTGCTTGTGCGTGATGGCCAGCGCTTCGCACAGTTTTCCTGGACCCGAGCACAGCGCGCGCTCCTCTTTAATGCCGCGCCGCCGCCGCATGGTGGCAAGCCCATCGGTCGGTTCGATGGCGCGGATCAGCACTGCGCTCGCGCTGCCGTCGCTCTCGCAGACAAAGTTGACGCACCAGTGGATGCCGTAGGAGCGGTAGACATAGACGTAGCCGGCCGGGCCGAACATCACCGCGTTGCGTTCCGTGCGTCCGGTGAAGGAATGCGCCGCCGGGTCGGTGTGATGATAGGCCTCGACCTCGACGATGATGCCGCCCACGCCATCGACCAGCAGCGTCGCGCCGATGAGTTCGGGCGCGACCTTGAGGACCGGGCGGTTGAAAAATGAGCGGCGAAGGCGAGGGGGCTGCGGCATGAATGTTGTTCATTAGCACGCGCGAAGTCCACGCTCACTGTCATGGCCGGGCCCCTCCGCTGTCATCACCGGGATTGTCCCGGTGATCCCGTTTAGGCGGGCACGTTGCCTTCCTAAGCGAGATGGCCGGGACAAGCCCGGCCATGACGGTATTGACTTTATTCCTAAGGTATGTTTTCCTATTGCCATCCCGCCCTCGTTGCCGAGGGGTGTCTGATCAGCGTCTCCAGACGCGGGGCGGGGAGCGGTGGCCGGGACTGGGGCGTCGGAGATGCGGCGCGCACTTCCCACCCGGCGGTCCAAGCCGCGAAGCTCCCGGCGCTTCGACGTAGCGCCGAGGGGCCCTGACGGCCGGTACGGCCGGACGCCTGTCAGAGGCGTTTGGCCCGAGTGCCTGGTCCCTCAACGGCGGAAGTAGCCGCATGGCGCATAATCGCCCGACCCCCGGGGACCTTCGCGGAGCAAACCTAACAAACACCGCGCGCGGGACGCCTTTGGTTCTGGCGGACTTGCGGCACGAACAAGGACTTCGACAAGCCTCGATGTCGCGAGGCGTCGAGGCCCGTGGGTCCGAGCACCCAGGTTTGCGCACACTGCGTAAACTTGTGTGCGCCTGGGACCCTGGCGTCCCGCGCGCCCTCGGTTCTTACCGGGGCGACGCGAAATTCCCCCACCACACGACGGCGTACCCGGCGCCGCAAAGAAACAGGGCGGCGGAGCCGTGTCTTGTTGGGCTGTTTGAAAAGTGAATCAGTGAGGCAGGCGGGGGTTGAGGGCGGGGCCAGGTTATTTTGGGCCCGTTTTTGGTGGCCGGCGCAGACCGAAGACCGACGTTCGGCGGTCACACCTGTGTCCCGCGTGCAACACTTTTAGAACATTTAAGCCATACCCTCCGATCACCCTCGCCGCGCCGCGATTCGGCCATACCCTTCAACGAGATCGAGGGCCGCCCAGCCGGGTGATCGCCTCAATGAGCCGGCCGGGTCCAATCCGGCGGCGGTAACCGGGGGCGGGGGCGATAAGGCACTATGGACGCGAAGACCAGTTTGAAGTCGAGACTGCCAAGCCGGCACGCCACAGAGGGGCCGGACCGCGCGCCGCACCGCGCCTTCTATTACGCGATGGGTCTGACCACAGAACAGATCCACCAGCCTTTCGTCGGTGTCGCGACCTGCTGGAACGAAGCTGCGCCCTGCAACATCGCGCTGATGCGCCAGGCGCAAGTGGTGAAAAGGGGTGTCGCGGCCGGCGGCGCCACACCGCGCGAATTCTGCACCATCACCGTCACCGACGGCATCGCGATGGGCCATGCCGGTATGCGCGCGTCGCTGCCGTCGCGCGAAGTCATCGCCGACTCTGTCGAGCTCACGGTGCGCGGCCACGCCTATGACGCGCTGATCGGCATCGCGGGCTGCGACAAGTCACAACCCGGCATGATGATGGCGATGTGCCGTCTCAACGTGCCGTCGATCTACATCTATGGCGGCTCGATCTTGCCCGGAAAATTCAAGGGCAAAGAGGTCACCATCCAGGACGTCTACGAGGCGGTCGGCAAACACTCCGTCGGCACGATGTCCGACGAGGATCTCGATACGCTCGAACAGAATGCCTGCCCGTCGGCTGGCGCATGCGGCGCGCAATTTACCGCCAACACCATGGCGACGGTATCGGAAGCCATCGGTCTTGCGCTGCCATATTCCGCCGGCGCGCCGGCGCCTTACGAAATCCGCGACAAGTTCAGCATGCTCGCCGGCGAAATGATCATGGATTTGATCCGGCAAAACCTTCGTCCGCGCGACATCGTCACGCGAAAGGCGCTGGAAAACGCCGCTGCTGTCGTGGCGGCGTCGGGTGGTTCGACCAATGCGGCGCTGCATTTACCAGCGATCGCGCACGAGTGCGGTATCGAATTCACGCTGTTCGATGTCGCCGAAATCTTCAAAAAGACTCCTTATGTCGCAGATTTGAAACCGGGCGGCCGTTATGTCGCCAAGGATATGTTCGAAGCTGGCGGCGTGCCCCTTTTGATGAAGACCCTTCTCGATCACGGCTACATGCATGGCGATTGCATGACGGTCACCGGCCGCACGATCGCCGAGAATTTGAAAAACGTGAAATGGAATCCCGACCAGGATGTCATTCGTCCAGCCGATAAGCCGCTGTCGCCAACAGGCGGCGTGGTCGGGCTCAAGGGTAATCTCGCACCCGAAGGCGCGATCGTAAAAGTCGCCGGCATGAAGACGCAGAAGTTCAGTGGCCCGGCGCGCTGCTTCGACGGCGAGGAAGCCTGCTTCGATGCGGTCAAGCATCGCAAGTACAAAGAGGGCGACGTGCTGGTCATTCGCTACGAGGGTCCGCGCGGCGGCCCCGGCATGCGCGAGATGCTGTCGACAACGGCGGCGCTCTACGGGCAGGGCGCCGGCGAAAAAGTTGCGTTGATTACCGACGGACGCTTCTCCGGCGCGACGCGCGGATTCTGCGTCGGCCATGTCGGCCCGGAAGCCGCGATCGGCGGCCCGATCGGGCTGATCCGCGACGGCGACATCATCGAGATCGATGCCGTGAAGGGCACGCTCGACGTCAAGCTTTCCGCCGATGAACTCGCCAAGCGCAAGAGCCAGTGGAAGGCGCGCGAGAGCGATTTCGGCTCAGGCTATCTGTGGAAATACGCGCAGCAGGTGGGACCCGCCGTCAACGGCGCGGTGACGCATCCCGGCGGCGCGGCTGAGAAAGAGTGTTATGCGGACACTTGAGACCCTGTTGCGTGTCGTGCTGATCGGTGCCGGCCTCATCGCCGCGGCGCCGGCATTCGCGCTCGACGGCAGCAAGACGGAAGGCAGCATGGCGCCCCCGCCGATGACGCCGGTCGAGGCGTTCCGTTCGGGCGCGCACTGGCTCAAGACCGGCGAAACCGTCAAAGCGGTCAACTCGCTCGAATATGCCGCCGAAAAAGGTCACGCGCTCGCGCAGTGGAAGCTCGGCCGCATGTATGCCGAAGGCGACGGCGTTGCGCAGAATGATCTCAAGGCCTTCGAATATTTCCGGCGCATCGCCGACGGCCATGCCGAAGACAATCCCGACACGCCGCAGGCACGCTTCGTGGCGAATGCCTTCGTTGCTTTGGGTCACTACTATCTCGAGGGCATTCCGAAGACCGAGGTCAAGCGCGATCCCGATCGTGCGCGCGAAATGTTCGCCTACGCCGCTTCGTATTTCCGCGATCCCGACGCGCAATATTATCTGGCGCGGCTCTATCTCAAGGGCGATGGCGCGCCGCATGACCCGCGCCAGGCCGCGCGCTGGTTCGGACTATCTGCGCAGAAGGGCCAATGCGAAGCGCAGGCCATGCTCGGCGCCATGCTGTTCGAGGGCGATCATGTGCCGCGGCAGGCTGCGCGCGGGTTGATGTGGCTTGCGCTTGCGAAAGACAGCGCGCGCACCGACCAGGCCTGGATCACCAAGCTCTATGACAGCGCCATGCAGCAGGCGAGCGAGGACGAACGCGCTTTGGCCGCCGTCTATCTCCGCCGCTGGCTCGAGACGCGAAGAGAATAGAGGCTTGTCATGGCCGGGCTTGTCCCGGCCATCCACGTCTTTGAACTGGCGCCGCCTGTTAAGTCGTGGATGCCCGGCACAAGGCCGGGCATGACGAAGAATAGCTAGCGCCCCTCAATATCCAGATCGACATAAACCGGGACGTGATCAGACGGCTTGTCCCAGCCGCGCACATGGCGGTCGATACCGGCGTCGGTCAGCCGGTCGGCGGCCTGCGGTGACAGCAGCAAATGATCGATCCGGATGCCATCATTTTTGGGCCAGGCGCCAGCCTGGTAATCCCAGAATGTGTAGAGCTCGGATGAATCGCTCACCGCTCGCACGGCATCCGTCAGCCCCAGATTGATCAGCGCGCGGTATTTCTCGCGCGTTTGCGGAAGAAATAATGCGTCGTTTTTCCAGGCCTCGGGACGGCGGACATCGGCAGGGGTGGGGATGACGTTGTAATCGCCGGCCAGCACCATCGGTTCTTCTAGTTTAAGTCGTTCATGTGAGAAATTAATCAGCCGGTTCATCCAGTTGAGCTTGTAGTTATATTTTTCGGTATCGGGCGGGTTGCCATTGGGCAGATAGAGGCTGACCACGCGCAGCGCGCCGGTTTTTGTCGAAACGATCGCTTCCAGAAAACGGGCTTGCACGTCGTTTTCGTCACCGATCAAACCAGGGGCGACCTCGTCAAACGGCAGCTTGGAAAGCAGCGCCACGCCGTTGAAAGTTTTCTGGCCATGCACCGCTACGTTGTACCCGAGCGCTTCGATCGGCTCCCGCGGGAAAGCATCGTCCATGCATTTGATTTCCTGCAGGCAAACGATGTCGGGTTGCCGCTCCTTGAGCCACGCCTGCAGGTTGTCCATGCGCTGGCGGATTGAGTTGACGTTCCAGGTGGCAATTCGCATGGATTTCGGGGTCCGGATGGGCGAATAAGGCTTTGTTTTCAGTGTTTACCAGAGGGCCGCAGGGATATGCACTCAGTAACGTTTATATGCTAGGTAAGCCGCTAACGCGGCCCCAAAGTGCTGTGTGTAAAAAGCCGTTCCGGGATTAGGGAGAGTCCGGGCAAGCGCACCATGAGTCCGGACCAAATATTGCAGATGACCAAGCGCAAGTGGCTCATTGGGGGGGCGGTCCTCGCCTTGATCGCCATTGCCGTGCTTGTGCGCGGCTTCTGGACGACGGACGGCGTTGCCGCCCGCCAGGTGCAGGCCCGCACTGTTCCGGTTGAAACCGCGGTTGCCGAACGCAAGACCATGCCAGTGCGCCTCAGCGCGCTCGGCAACGTGACCCCCATCGCCAGCGTCGCCATCAAGACCCAGGTCGACACCACGATTACGGCTGTCCATTTCCGCGATGGCGCTCATGTCGAAAAGGGCGAATTGCTGTTCACGCTCGACTGCCGGCAGATCGAAGCGGACATGAAGCGCGTGCAAGCGGTGATCGATGGCGCACAGGCGACGCTCGAGCAAGCGCAGCGCGACGTCGAGCGCTACACCGATCTCGCGGCGCGCAATGCGACCCCGATCGTCACGCTCAACAATGCGCAGACCGCCGTCAATATTTCCCGCGCAACCGCGGAATCAAACCGCGCGCAGCTTGAGAACCTCAAGGTCCAGCTCGGCTTCTGCGGAATCCGCGCGTCGATTTCCGGCCGCATCAGCATGGCCAACGTCAAGGTCGGAAACTTTGTGCGCCAGGCCGATACCTCGCCAATGGCGACCATCAATCAGATGGTTCCGGTCTACGTGACGTTTACGGTGCCGCAGAAAATTCTTCCCGATATTCGTAAGGCCATCGCCGCCGAAACTGCGACCGTGGAAGCGATCATTCCCGGCGACCAGAAGCGCGCCAACGGCCAGGTCACCATGATCGAGAATACGGTCGATCCGGCGACGGGCATGGCCACGGTGCGCGCGACGATGCAAAACAAGGACGAGTTGCTCTGGCCCGGCACGCTGGTCACCACCGACATGACCTTGCGGAATGAAGAGGGCATCGTCGTGCCCTCGAATGCAGTGCAGGTGAGCCAGACCGGCACCTTCGTATTTGTCATCAAGGACAACGTCGCCCAGATCCAGCCGGTGACGGTTGAGCGCCAGGTCGGCACTGAAAGCGTGATCGAGACGGGCCTCAACGGGGGCGAGACCGTCGTGACCGAAGGCCAGTTGTTGTTGTCGAGCGGGACTCGCGTCAACATACGTCCGCCCAAGGTCGCCGGTAGCTGAGCCATGAATATCTCGGAAACCTGTATTCGCCGCCCGGTGCTGACGACGCTGATGACGGCGTCGTTGATCGTTTTCGGCGTCTTTGCCTATCGGCTGCTGCCGGTGGCGGCTCTGCCGGCGGTGGATTTCCCGACCATCCAGATCACGGCGCAATTCCCGGGCGCCAGCCCGGAAACGATGGCGTCGTCGGTTGCCTCGCCGATCGAGCGGCAGTTGTCGACGATCTCCGGTATCTCGTCGATGAATTCGTCGTCATCGCTCGGCCTGGCGCAGATTACGATTCAGTTCGATCTCGGCCGTAATATCGACGGTGCCGCGCTTGACGTGCAGACCGCGCTTGCCACGTCGGCGCGCCTGCTGCCGGTCGAAATGACAATTCCGCCGTCGTTCCGCAAGGTGAATCCGGGCGATTTCCCGGTGCTCTACGTCAGCTTGCGCTCCGATACCGTGCCGTTGTCGACGGTCGACGATTATGCCGAAACGGTGTCTGGCGCCGCAGATTTCGCAATTGCCGGGCGTCGCGCAGGTGCTGGTCTACGGCGCGCAGAAATTCGCCGTGCGCGTGCAGGTCAATCCGACCGAGGCTGCGGCCCGCAACATTGCGCTTGAAGACGTGCGCAGCGTTGTCGCCAAGGCCAATTCGAGCACGCCGGTCGGCGTCCTGACCGGACCCAAACAGAGCGTGACCCTGGCCGCCACCAGCGCGATGCCGCACGCGTCCGACTATCGCGACGTGGTCGTGGCGTACCGCAATGGCGCGCCGATCAAACTGAACCAGATTGCGCGCGTGATCGACAGCGTCGAAAACGACAAGATTGCGACCTGGTTCAATGACGCGCGCGCGATCGTGCTGGCGATCCAGCGCCAACCGGATGCCAATACGGTTCAAGTTGTCGATCTTGTGCGCCAAGGCCTGCCGAATATGCGCGCGCAGGTGCCGCCGTCGATCCAGATGGAGCCTTTGTTCGACCGCTCGCTCTCCATTCGCGCGGCGGTGACCGATGTGCAGGAGACGCTGGCGATCGCCGTCACGCTCGTCATTCTGGTGATCTTCCTGTTCCTGCGTAAAGTCTCGGCGACGATTATTCCGGCGCTCGCGGTGCCGGTCTCGCTGGTCGGCACATTTGCCGCGATGTATGCCTTCGGCTTCTCGATCAACAACATGACGCTGCTGGCGCTCACTTTGTCGGTGGGCTTCGTTGTCGACGACGCCATCGTGATGCTCGAGAACATTGTCCGCCACGTTGAAGGCGGCATGCGGCCCTTCGAGGCCGCACTGAAAGGCTCGCGCGAGATCGGCTTCACCATTGTGTCGATTACGTTCTCGTTGATCGCGGTCTTCATCCCGGTGTTGCTGATGGGCGGCATGGTCGGGCGCGTCTTCCGCGAATTCGCGGTGTCGATCGCCGTCGCGATCATCGTCTCCGGCTTTGTATCGCTGACCCTGACGCCAATGCTGTGCGCGCGCGTTCTCCGCAGCCATCATCCCGAGGACGAAAAGAAACAGTTCTTTGTCCTGCGCATGTTCGAGCGGCTCTTCGAGGGAATGCTCAATACCTATCAGTGGACGCTCGACCGCGTACTCGCGTTCAAGTCGATCATGCTGATGATCACGCTTGGCACGTTTTTCGCCACCATCATTCTCTACGTCATTGTGCCCAAGGGCTTCTTTCCGCAGGAAGATACCGGTTATGTCATCGGGATTACCGAAGGCGCGACCGACATTTCCTTCCCGGAAATCTCGCAACTTCAGCGCAAGGTGGCGGACGTCGTGCGCGCGGATCCGGCCGTCGCCTACGTGAACTCCACGGCCGGCGCCGGTGGTCCCAACTCGGTCGGCAATAGCGGGCGCATGCTGGTCGCGCTCAAGCCGCGCAATGAACGCGACAGCCTCCAGAAAATCCTGGCGCGTCTGCGCCAGACGGCCAATGTCGTGCCGGGGCTCGCGATCTACTTCCAGCCGATCCAGAACATCAATCTCGGCGGCAAGCTCGCCAAGAGCCAATATCAGTACACGCTGCAATCCAACGACACCGCGTCGCTCTATCGCGTCACGCCGGAACTGCGCGAGAAGATTTCCAAGATCCCCGGTCTGCTTGATGTCACCACCGATCTCTATGTCACCAATCCGCAGGTGACCATCGACGTCGATCGCGAGAAGGCGGCGGTGTATGGCGTGACCGTCGACCAGGTCCGGCAGGAACTCTACAACGCGTTCGGCGTGCGCCAGGTCGCGACGATCTACAGCCCGGTGAATTACTATCAGGTCATTCTCGAGACCGCGCCGGAGTTTCATGTCGGCCCGGATGATTTGGCGCGCGTCTATCTCAAGACGACGAACGGCACGACCGTGCCGCTCTCGGCCGTCACCCGTTTCGAGCGCACCGTCGGTCCGTTGCAGGTCAATCACCAGGGTCAGCAGCCGGCGGTGACGATCGCGTTCAATCTTGCGCCCGGTTTCTCGCTTGGCCAGGCCGTCGACGCCATCCAGAATCTGGAGCGCGAAGAACGCTTGCCGGCAACCATCACGACCGGGTTCCAGGGCACGGCGCAGGTCTTCCAGGACTCATTGCGCGGGCAGGGCATCCTCATCCTCGCCGCAATCTTCGCGGCCTATGTCGTTCTCGGAATTTTGTACGAGAGCTTCATCCACCCGATCACCATCATTTCCGGTCTGCCGTCAGCCGGCATCGGCGCAATTTTGACGTTGATGCTCTTCCGGATGGATCTGTCCGTGATCGCCATGATCGGCATTGTGATGCTCGTCGGCATCGTGAAGAAGAACGCGATCATGATGATCGACTTCGCGATCGAGCGGCGGCGTGTGGGACTATCGGCCGAAGCCGCAATCCGCGAAGCCGCGCTGTTGCGCTTCCGCCCGATCATGATGACGACGTTCGCGGCGATCTTCGGGTCGCTGCCGATTGCGCTTGGAACAGGCGCCGGTGCTGAATTGCGCCAGCCGCTCGGCGTTGCGGTCGTCGGCGGCCTGGTGCTCTCGCAGCTGCTGACGCTCTACATCACGCCGGTGATCTATGTTTACCTGGATCGCTTCGACCGGATGATCAAGCGCCGGCTCGAGCCGCAGCTTGCGGAAGTCGAAGAAGCGCCGCCGGCGGTTGCCGCGGAATAATCGATCAAAGCGTGAAGCTGGTACCGCAGCCGCAAGAGGCTTTTGCCTGCGGATTGATCACCTTGAACGACGCGCCGATAAGGCTGTCGACAAAATCGATTTCCGAGCCGGCCATGTAGTTGACCGACACCGGGTCGATCAGGACGACGGCGCCCTCGCGATCGATGACGAGATCGTCGGCTGCCTTCGCGCGCTCCATATCGAATTTGTACTGAAATCCCGAGCAGCCGCCGCCTTCCACGCTGACGCGCAGCATGGTGCCGCTCGGCTCGCCCTTGAGGATCTCGCCGATCCGCCGCGCGGCGCGTTCGCTGACTGTAATGCTCGTGCTCATCGTTCGCCTTTTCGAGCCCATCCTATTGGCAGATGGCCCAACGGATAGTTAAGTGCGCGGGCCAGCGAGGTCAATGTCGCGCATGATCCCGAAAAGCTTGTCCTCGACTTGATCGGGGATGGGTACCGGTTTTCGGCAAAGATCATGCGCAAACGATAAGAAATGCCAATGGCGGTCGAAACGGGGCGCGAACGGGCAGTTTATGCCACCAATCCGGCGCAAAGCCGCGGCCGCCGCTATGTGGAGCCAGCGAGCCCGACCCGCAATGCCTTCCGCCGTGATTGCGACCGGATCATCCACTCCGCTGCTTTCCGGCGGCTGGCCCACAAGACGCAGGTGTTCGTTTATCACGAGGGCGATCACTACCGCACGCGGCTGACACATACGCTTGAAGTCGCGCAAATCGCGCGTTCGCTGGCGCGCGCGCTCGGCCTCGATGAAGATCTCAGCGAAGCGCTGGCCTTGGCGCACGATCTCGGCCATTCGCCGTTCGGCCACGCGGGTGAACGCGCACTCGACGAGCGATTGGCGGCCCTCGGGGGCTTCGATCACAACGCCCAGGCGCTTCGTATTGTGACCGATCTTGAGCGCCGCTACGCGGCCTTCGACGGCCTCAATCTGAGCTGGGAAACGCTCGAAGGATTGGTCAAGCACAACGGACCGATCATTGATCGCGACGGCATCGCCGTCGGCCGCTATGCGAGGCAGGGCGCGCCTGCACCGATTATTGCCTATTCGAGAATTCAGGATCTGGAATTGTGGACCTATGCCAGTGCGGAAGCCCAGGTTGCGGCCTTGTCCGATGATATCGCATACGACGCCCACGACATCGACGACGGCCTGCGTGCCGACCTATTTACGCTCGATGATATTGCCAGCGTTCCGCTGATCGGCAGCATCCTGAGCGCGATCGATGCGCAGCATCCCGGTATCGAGCCGGCGCGGCGTGTGCACGAGACAGTACGCGCGCTCATCACGCGCATGATCGAGGATGTGATCGCCGAAACCGGCCGTCGTGTGGCGATGCTCAAGCCGCGATCTGCAGCCGACGTGCGCGATGCGCCGCGGCCCGTGGTCGGGTTCTCGCCGGCGATGGAAAAGGCCGATCGCGACATCAAGGGATTTCTCTATCCGCGAATGTATCGCCATGACCGCGTGATGCGCGTCATGGCCGATGCAGAGCGCGTGGTGCACGATCTCTTCGAGCACTACACGACGACACCCGCTGACCTGCCGGCGGAATGGGGCGAAGGGCTGGATATTACGGATATGTCCGAACGCATTCGCCGCATTGGCGACTATATCGCCGGGATGACCGACCGATACGCGCTTATCGAGCACGCGAAATATTTCAAGGGAACGCCGGAATTGCGGTGACCGATGGACGGTGGTGGCGATATCGAAGTCGATCTCCTGATTGCAGGCGCTGGACCTGCCGGCATGACTGCCGCGCTCGTCGGCTCGCTCGAAGGCCTCGATGTCCTCTTGTGCGAGAAGTCCGATCAGGTCGGCGGCACCGGATCGACGTCCGCGGGCACATTGTGGATTCCCGGCAATAGTCAAAGCCGGGCCGCGGGTTTCAATGACAGCGCGGCGCAGGCCGATCGCTACCTGGACGCACTGATCGGGGAGGGTGGCAATCGCGACGTCAGAAACGCTTATCTTCAATCCGGGCCAGCTGTGATCGACTACTTATGTGCGCGATCCGACGTACAATTCCTTCCGTGCGGAACACATCCGGACTATCGCAGCAACATGCCAGGCGCCGCCGTCGCCGGTCGCGCCATCGTTCCTGAGCCCTTTGACGGTCGTCTGCTCGGCCCGGAATTCTGGCGCATCCGCCCGCCGGTACAGGAGTTCATGGTGTTCGGCGGCATGATGGTCGGCAAGGCTGACATTGCCCGGCTCATTGGCCGTTTTGATTCAATCGGCAATTTTATTTACACGGTAAAACTTCTTGCGCGCTACCTCATCGACCGCCTGAAATATCCGCGCGGCACGCGCCTGATGATGGGCAATGCGCTCATTGGGCGGCTGTTCTACAGTTTGCGGCGGCATAACGTCCCCATCATGTTCGACACGGCGATCGTCGATCTCGTTGGCGACCGCGATGACGTCCGAGGCGCGCGGCTCCACAGCGGCGGCAAGGAAATTGTGGTGAGAGCGCGTAAGGGCGTCGTGCTTGCGACCGGTGGTTACGGACACAATAAGGCCTTCCGCTCGACCTTCATGCCGCAACCGGTCCCCGCATATTCCATGAGCTACGAAGGCAATCATGGCGATGGCCTCGATATCGGACGGCGTGTGGGTGCAGCGGTTGCACCCGAACAATCCACGAGCGGTCTATGGACACCGGTGTCGATTGTACCGCGACCTGACGGCACACGTGGGCTGTTCCCGCATCTTGTGCTGGACCGCGCCAAGCCGGGCTTGATCGCGGTGAATTCGACCGGCCGCCGCTTCGTCAATGAAGCTGCGTCATATCATGATTTCGTGCTGGCAATGTTCGAGAGCAACAAGGCCGCGCCTTCGATTCCTGCCTGGCTCGTTTGCGACGCAATTTTCATCGCAAAATACGGACTGGGCGTTGTGTATCCGGGGCACCGCAATCCAGGCAAGTTTGTCGAGAACGGATATCTCGTGAGTGCGCGCTCGCTCGACGAGCTCGCCGGAACGATTGGCGCTGACGCCGCGCAACTGCGTGACACAGTCGCGCGCTACAATGGGTTCGCCGCGACCGGTATCGATGTCGACTTCGGCAAAGGCGAGACCGAACTTAACCGGTTCAATGGTGATGCTGCCCACAAGCCCAATCCTTGCGTTGGACCGGTCACAACGCCTCCGTTCTATGCGCTTGCGGTCTGGCCGGCCGACATTGCGGTCAGCACGGGGCTTGCGACCGATGCCGATGCGCGCGTGGTCGGCAATGATGGTAAGCCAATCCCCGGTCTCTACGCATGCGGCAATGATATGGCTTCGGTGATGGCGGGTAGTTATCCGGGTCCGGGCACGACGCTGGGGCCAGCCGTCGTATTTGCCTATCGCGCGGTCATGCACGCCAAGAAATTGTCGAAATAACTTACCTTGCGCCGGCTCGCATCCGGTCAATATCATCTGGTTGAGGGGAAGTTTCATGGGACGCCTGGCAGCGAAAGTCGCATTCATAACGGGCGGTGGCGGAGGCATTGGCCGTGCCACCGCGGAGCGTTTTGCCGAGGAGGGGGCCAAGGTCGTCATCGCGGAAATCGATCGCGCGCGCGGCGCCGCAGCAGCGGACTCCGCACGTGCACGCGGCAAGAATTCCGGCGGTGATGCTCACTTCATCGAATGCGATATCCGGGAGCATGCGCAGGTAGAAGCCGCCTTCGCTGAAACGGTGAGACGCTTCGGTGGCTTGCATATCCTCCACAACAACGCGGGCGGATCTTCGCCGGAGGATGGTCGAGTCACGGATGTTTCCGAGGACGAGTTCTGGCGGGTGATCACGCTCGATCTCTACGGCACGTTCCTGTGTTCCCGGCTCGGCATCCCTCACATGATCAAGTCAGGCGGCGGGTCGATCATCAACATGTCGTCGATTGTTGCGTTGCGCGCGCTGCCTGGGCGCGACTGCTACACAGCCGCCAAAGGTGCCATCGCCGCCTTGACGCGCTCGATGGCGGTCGAATACGCGCCCGACAAGATCAGGGTCAACGCGATTGCGCCGGGCGTCGTCCTCACTGAGCGCGTGAAGAAGCTTCTGGAAGGCTCGAAGGACATCGAAAAGTTGGCCGCGACGCATCTGCATGGCCTCGGCCTGCCGATCCACATGGCCGACATGGCGGTCTATCTCGCATCCGATGAGGCCGCGATCACCACCGGTCAGATATTGTCGGTCGACAGCGGGGCGACCATCAGGTGAACGCCCCGGCCGCCACATATTTGCCAACGACTTTTTGACTCCCCTCCCGAATTACGTTAGCCGCAGCGCATAATGCCGAGCTCATCCAAGCCCCAACATCTGTTTGCCGACATGCTTGAGCGGGTGTGCGCGGCGACCGCGGCCGTGCTCGGTTCCGGCGTCGATCTTTCGCGCGTGGTTGTCGAGCCGCCGCGCGATCCGACGCATGGCGACATGGCCACCAATGCCGCGATGGTGCTCGCCAAGGATGCCGGAAAGAAACCGCGCGAGCTCGCCGAGGCCATCGCCGAAAAACTGCGCGCAGACGTCAAGGTCGCCAAAGTTGACGTCGCCGGACCGGGTTTTATCAATCTCGCGCTCAAACCGCATGTCTGGGCCGAAGAACTGCGTCTGGTATTGGAGGCGGGCAAGGACTATGGCCGCAGCGCCATCGGCAAAGGCGAGAAGGTCAACGTCGAATATGTCTCGGCCAATCCAACCGGACCGATGCATGTCGGACATGGACGTGGGGCGGTGTTCGGCGATGCGCTCGCAAATTTGCTGGCCTTCGCCGGTTACGATGTGACGCGCGAATATTACATCAACGATGCGGGCGCCCAGGTCGATGTACTCGCGCGTTCGGCGTTCCTGCGCTATCGCGAAGCGCTCGGCGAGAATATCGGCGCAATTCCCGAAGGACTTTACCCGGGCGACTATCTCCGGCCGGTGGGCGGCGAACTTGTCGCCGAGCACGGGGCCAAGCTCAGCACGATGAAGGAGGCCGAATGGCTTCCGATCGTGCGCGCGAAGGCCATCGCGATGATGATGGATACGATCCGCGACGATCTCGCCGCGCTCAGTGTTCATTTCGATGTGTTTTTCTCGGAACGCTCATTGATCGAGGGCGAACGCGACGAAGTCGGCACCACGATCGAAAGTCTCCGCAAGAGCGGTGAGGTGTATGAAGGCCGTCTGCCGCCGCCCAAGGGCGGCAATCTTGAGGATTGGGAAGACCGTGAACAAACGCTATTCCGGTCGACGGATTTTGGCGACGACGTCGACCGGCCGCTCAAGAAATCGGACGGAAGCTACACTTATTTTGCGTCCGACATTGCGTATCACCGATCGAAGGTTGCGCGCGGGTTCCTGAACCTGATCGACGTCTGGGGCGCAGATCACGGCGGCTACATCAAGCGTATGCAGGCGGCGGTGAAGGCGGTCAGCGGCGGCAAGGCCGCGCTCGATGTGAAGCTGGTGCAACTTGTGCGTCTGCTGCGCGCCGGCGAGCCGGTGAAGATGTCAAAACGGGCAGGCGAGTTCGTGACGTTGCGCGAAGTCGTTGACGAAGTTGGCCGTGATGCTGTGCGCTTCGACATGCTCTATCGCAAGAACGACGCCGTGCTGGATTTCGATCTCGCCAAGGTGATCGAGCACACGCGCGAGAATCCTGTCTTCTATGTTCAGTATGGTCATGCGCGTGGGCAATCGGTTTTCCGCAATGCGCGGGAAGAAATGCCGGATTTGCCCGACGCACCGGCAGCGAGGGCGGCGCTGCTCAAGACGGCGCAGCTCGATCGGCTCAGCGATGTAGGAGAAATCTCCTTGTTGCGGCGAATTGCGCTCTACCCGCGCACCATCGAGGCCGCCGCTGTTGCTCACGAACCGCACCGGGTTGCTTTCTATCTCTATGAATTGGCAAGTGAATTTCATGCTCTGTGGACGCGCGGAAAAGACTTGCCTCATTTACGCTTCATTATCCAGAATGATCGAGAAACGACGGCGGCCCGGCTTGCCTTGGTGGAGGGGATAGTCACCATACTGGCATCGGGTCTCGCCCTACTTGGGGTCAGGGCGCCGGAAGAAATGCGATAAAATCTCGTCCGCGGCGATTTGCGTTTGGCGTGGATCGCGAGCGACCATACGAGCGGGGCAGCGACGAGTTCAGTAACCGGGGACCGAATGGCGGACGACCAAAGCCAGCGACCATATCGAGCGAGTGAACCGCCGGTGCGTAGCGCGGGCAAGCCGTCTGGCAACGATCCGCTCGCGGAACTTGCGCGTCTTATCGGCCAGACTGACCCCTTCGCAGAATTCGGTCGCGACAGCGCGCGTCGCGCGGCTGCGGCCCAGCCGGGCGAGCGCAGCGACTGGAACACACAGCCGCTTGGATCTCCTTATGCGTCTCAAGCGGGCGCCGTGCCGCGGGCTCCGGCGGCTCCGCCGAAACTCGGTGGGAATGGCTACTTTCCTGCGAGGCCGGAGCCTGTTGAGCAGCCGATGGGCGCTCCCCAGAGCTATGCGGGGCAGAATTACGGACGCCAACCCTATGCAGGCGCGCCATTGCCGCATGGCAATGAGGACTATCAGGCCGAGCAGGATGCGCACGGTTACCCGGCTGATCAGGCCGGTTACGATCAGGCCGGTTACGAACAGGACGGCTATGAGCACGGCGCGCATCAACAGGTCGACGAGGAATATTACGAAGACGCGCCGCCGTCGCGCCGGCGGCTGGGCATCATGGCGATTGCCGGCGTATTTGCTTTGGCGGTGATCGGGACGGCGGGTGCGTTCGGCTACCGCGCGTTGTTCGGATCATCCGGCTCCACGCAGCCCCCACCCGTGATCAAGGCTGACGCCGGGCCAAGCAAAGTCGTGCCCGCGACGACCGGCAAGGACGCTCAATCGAACAAGCTGATCACTGACCGGATGAACGAGCGCGGCCAGAGCGAAAAATTGGTTTCGCGCGAGGAGCAGCCGATCGACAAGCCGGCGATGGCCGTGCTGTCGCAATCAGCGACGCAGGCGGCGCTCGGCAGCGGCGTAGTTGCAGGCGAGCCAAAGAAAGTCCGTACCATTGCCATACGTCCGGATCAGTCACCGGTCGCAGACGCCATGCCGTCATCGCCGCTCGGAGCAGCCGCCGCGCCGCCCCCACGAGCCGTGCCAGCGCCGCCGCCGCAAGTTCAGGCGCCACGACCGGCGCCACCGTTGGCGCGCGCCTCAGCCGACAACGCCACGGTCGATGCCGAGCAGGATCAGCCACCGGCTCAGCCCTCGCGTGCGCCGCCGCCCGTGCGACAGGCTGCACCGGCCCCCAACAGTAGTGCTCCGCTATCGTTGAATCCGAACGCAGCGCCGGCACGCGCCGCGCCTGCCGCCCCGACGCGGACCGCTTCACTGCCCCCGCCGGCCGCCACAAGCAGTGCCAGCGCCGGCGGCCCCGGCAGCTACGTCCAGGTGTCCTCGCAGCGCAGTGAATCCGAAGCCCAGGCAGCTTTCCGCGCCTTGCAGGCAAAGTTCCCGAGCCAGCTCGGCAGCCGCCAGCCCCAGGTCCACAAAGTCGATCTGGGCGCCAAGGGCACGTACTACCGGGCCATGGTCGGGCCCTTCGCCACCGCCAACGAAGCGGCTGAACTGTGTACCAGCCTCAAGGCGGCCGGCGGCCAGTGCCTCGTCCAGAGGAATTAACAGGCCAAAACTTGACCCACGCGGCGAGCGCGGGCTAATCCGCGCCGATGGCGGCACGCGCATTCATTACCGGATTGGCGGGGCTGAGCGTTTCCGCCAATGAGCGCGCCTTCCTCCGCGAGGCCCGGCCCTGGGGCGCCATCATCTTCAAGAGGAACGTGAATACGCCTGCCCAAGTGCGGGAACTAATTCAGTCTTTCCGGGACTGCCTTGGATGGGAAGCTCCTGTGCTTGTCGATCAGGAGGGCGGCCGCGTTCAGCGGCTCGGTCCGCCGCATTGGCCGGTTTACCCGCCCGGCGAGCGCTACGGCGAACTCTACGACCGTGACCCGGCTTCGGGTCTTGCGGCAGCGCGACTCGCCGGCCACCTGATTGCTGCCGATCTCAAGCCGCTGGGCATCGACGTGGACTGCCTGCCGATTGCCGACGTGCCGGTTGCAGGTGGGGATCCGGTGATTGGCGATCGTGCGTATGGTCGCGAGCCCGGCAAAGTTGCGGCCATCGCCAAAGCTGTCGCCGAGGGCCTGGAAGCCGGCGGCGTCCTTCCGGTGCTAAAGCACCTGCCGGGCCATGGCCGCGCCACCGCCGACAGCCACCACAAGCTGCCAGTGGTTGATGCTGACTGCGCAACCCTGGAAAGCACGGATTTTGCGGCATTCAAGCCATTAGCCGGCCTGCCGCTTGGGATGACCGCACATGTTGTGTTTAGCGCTATTGATCCAGTCGCACCGGCCACCACTTCGGTCACAATAGTAAGGCAAGTGATTCGCGGACTGATCGGATTCCAAGGTCTCTTGATGAGCGACGATGTTTCGATGAATGCCCTGTCCGGCACCATTGCCGAGCGCAGCCGCGACGCGCTGGCGGCGGGCTGCGATGTCGTGCTTCACTGCAATGGAGATTTGACCGAAATGGCGGCGGTTGCCGGTGTCGTACCGGAATTGGCGGGCGATGCAGCCAGTCGAGCCGACGCGGCGCTTGCAAGGCGCACGGCGCCCGAAGAATTCGATACCGATGCTGCGCGCAGAGTGTTCACACAAATGGTTGCCGACGAGCGAACGCAACGAAAGACCGGGTCATGAGCAGCGAGGATTTCGACACCACGCTTGGTGCCGATCGCGGTGCCACTGAGCCCGCGATGATCGTGGATGTGGAGGGTTTTGAAGGCCCGCTCGATCTTCTGCTGATGCTTGCGCGCCAGCAGAAGGTGGATCTGGCGAAGATTTCGATCCTCGCGCTTGCCGATCAGTATCTGTCCTTTATCGAAGCGGCGCGGCAACTGCGGCTCGAACTCGCGGCCGACTATCTCGTGATGGCGGCGTGGCTGGCTTACCTGAAATCCCGTCTGCTGCTGCCCGATTCAGGCCCCGGCGAGGGCCCGAGCGCAGAAGATATGGCTCTGGCGCTGGCCAATCGGCTCCGCCGCCTCGAGGCGATCCGCGACGTGGCGACGCAGATGATGGAGCGGCCCCAGCTCAATCGTGACGTCTTTGCGCGCGGCCTGCCGGAGCCGATCGCAGAAATCAAACAACCGGAATGGTCGGCAACGCTCTACGATTTGCTGACCGCCTACGCTTCGCAGCGTTCGCGCAGCGCGCTCTCGCGCGTTCGATTCAAGCAGCGTACCGTGTGGTCGCTGGCGGAAGCGCGTGTCGCACTCGAGCGCCTGATTGGTCAATCGGCGGACTGGTCACGCATTGACCAGTTCCTGATCAGCTATGTGGTCGAGCCCGCGTTCGCGGCGACCGTGTTTGCGTCCTCGTTTGCGACCGCGCTAGAGCTGGTGCGCGAAGGGGTTGCCGAGATCCATCAGAAAGAGTTTTTCGCGCCGATCTACATGCGCAAGCGTGTCGGCGCGAATGGGAATACTGCGACGCATGACGCACAAGAAAACGCATAAGGGGAAGAATTCCATGCCGAGCGTGGCGAAGAAGCTCGTGGTGGTGCAAAACAATGAGCCGGCGCCGGAAACCGCGCCCGCACCAGCCACGCGTCCGGAAGAATTACGCTTGCTTGAGGCTTTGCTGTTCGCGGCGGGCGAACCGCTCGACGAGGCGACGCTGGGACGCAGGTTGCCGAATGGCGTTAACGTGAAAGCCGCGCTCGCGCAGCTGAAAGACGAGTACGCCACGCGCGGCGTCAATCTCGTGCGTGTTGGCAAGAAATGGACCCTCCGCACCGCGGGTGACTTGTCCTGGCTGCTGACGAAACAGATCGTCGAGACCCGCAAACTGTCGCGCGCTGCTATCGAGACGCTTGCAATCGTCGCCTATCATCAGCCCGTGACGCGCGCCGAGATCGAAGAGATTCGTGGCGTTGTGGCGGCGGCGGGCACACTCGATGTGCTGCTCAAGACCGGCTGGATTCGTCCGCGTGGCCGGCGCAAGGCGCCAGGCCGCCCTATTACTTATGGAACAACGGAAACGTTCCTCTCCCATTTCGGGCTGGAAGAGGTTGGCGACCTGCCGGGTCTCGACGAGCTTAAAGGGGCCGGATTGATCGAGGGCAATCTGCCTCCTGGATTTGCGGTGCCTCTGCCGTCCGACGATTCAACGCTGCGCGAGGATGAAGATCCGCTCGATCCGGGCGACCTCGATCTTGGGCTGGCCCCGCCACCGTCGCGCTCCGAGAAGTGAACGCGCGCGAATTAGGGTAAATTCCGTAAATTCAAGGGACTGCGCGGCTCTTTGACCGGGCTTAAGTCCTTGTTTTTGCCGCTTGCGGGGCCTAGTTTCACTTTCAAATCATGGCGGGACGAGCCACAAAGCCCGTCGCTGCGGAGGATTTGCCGATGGGTTCCCTAAGCATATGGCATTGGATCATCGTCCTGTTGGTCGTGATGGTCCTGTTCGGAGGCCGTGGAAAGATCTCGTCGCTCATGGGCGACTTCGCCCAGGGCATCAAGGCCTTCAAGAAAGGCATGTCCGAGGACGAGAAGTCGGCGGACGCCAAGAGTGAGCCGGTCAAGACGATCGAAGGCAGTGCAACGAAGACGGACGCCGAGCGCCGCGCCGAAGGCGTGCGTTCCTGATCGCTGCGTCGGCGCGCGGCCCGGCAAAATCGTTGCAGCGGCGCCGGTGCCTGAGCGACCTGGAGTTGATTAATCCATGTTCGACATAGGTTGGGGCGAGCTCGTCGTCATCGGCATCGTCGCGCTGATCGCGATCGGGCCGAAAGAGCTGCCGACTGTGTTGCGCACGCTTGGCCAGTTCATGGGCAAGGTCCGGCGCATGGCGTCCGAATTCCAGGGGCAATTTCAGGAAGCCATGCGTGAAGCCGAAATGGCTGATCTGAAAAAACACGCCGAGGACATCAAGAGCTCGGTGGGGGATATCGCCAATTTCAATCCGATGGCGAGCACGCAAAAAGACATCGAGAGCGCATTCGACGCGGCGGACAAGGGCGCGACGAGCGAGGCCTCCGCCGAAGCGTCGCCTGCGGCCTTGCCTGAACCAATGCAACAGGTTGAGATAAACGTGCCGCTGCCGGAGCCGCCGTCGCCGATCAGTGAGAAAGATTTTGCTCTCACCGAAACGCCGCCGCCCAAGCAGGCCGGAGGCGGCACATGAGCCACGAGGACATCGAGGCGACCAAAGCGCCATTGATGGACCACCTGATCGAGCTACGTTCACGGCTGATCAAGGCGCTGATTGCTTTCGGGATCATGTTCGCGATCTGCTTTGTGTTCGCCAAGGACATTTACAATGTCCTGGTGTGGCCATTCGTGTGGATCGCCGGTCCGGAAAATTCCAAATTTATTTATACGGCGCTGCTCGAATACTTCGTCACGCAGCTCAAGCTCGCGATGTTCGGCGCAGCCTTTCTTTCATTTCCGATCGTAGCCGGCCAGATTTACATGTTCGTCGCGCCCGGGCTCTACAAGCACGAGCGCAAGGCATTCCTGCCATATCTGGTCGCGACGCCGATCTTCTTCGCGCTCGGCGCGGCGGTCGTCTATTTCCTCGTGTTGCCGATGCTGGTGCGGTTCTCGCTTGGCATGCAGCAAACGGGCTCGACCACGGATGCCTCGATCGCATTGATGCCGAAGGTCGGCGAATATCTCTCGCTGATGATGGCGCTTGTGCTCGCGTTCGGCGTGGCGTTCCAGCTTCCGGTGATCCTGACACTGCTGGGGCGAATCGGAATCATCACCGCCGAGCAACTCAAGGCCAAGCGGCGCTATTTCATCGTCGGCGCTTTCGTCCTCGCGGCCGTGCTGACGCCTCCGGACGTGATCAGCCAGATGTCGCTCGCGGTGCCGTTGCTCATATTGTACGAGGGCTCGATCTGGTCGGTCCGCATCGTGGAGAAAAAGGCGCAGGCCGAGGCCGCAGCCAAGGCGGCGTCTGAGGCTGCTGCAGCAACCGCCAAGCCGGCGGAGTAGGAATGAGCCTGGTATTGACTCCGTCATGCCCGGCTTTAGCCGGGCATCACGTCTTGCTTCACACAAGAAATACGTGGATGGCCGGGACAATTTAGGCTCAAGACGGCGCTTCGCGCCTTTTGCCCGGCCGTGAGACGAGCTAAAAGCGGCCCGCCATGTACGACATCAAATGGATTCGGGAGAACCCGGACGTCTTCGACCGCGGCCTGAAACGGCGCGGGCTGGAGCCGTTGTCGAAAAATCTGCTGGCGCTTGATGAAAAGCGGCGGGCGGCTATCACCAAATTTGAGCAGGCGCAGGCGCGCCGCAATGCCGCTTCCAAGGAAATCGGTGACGCCAAGAAGGCGAAGGACGAGGGCAGGGCCAACACGCTGATGGCCGAGGTCAATGAGCTCAAGGTCACGTTGCCCACGCTTGAAGAAGAGCAAAAGACGCTGGGCGCCGAGCTGGACAAAGAGCTCGCGCAAATTCCCAACTTGCCGCTCGATGACGCGCCGGACGGCGCCGACGCAAATGGCAATGTCGAGCATCACGTCGTCGGTAAAAAGCGCGATTATGCGTTCAAGCCCAAGCAGCATTTCGAATTGGGTGAAGCGCTTGGGATGATGGATTTCGAACTGGCTGCCAAATTATCTGGCGCGCGCTTTGTCGTTTTGCAGAAAGGCCTCGCGCGGATGGAACGCGCGCTCGGGCAATTCATGCTCGATTTGCACACCGGCAAGGAGCACGGGTACACGGAAGTGAATCCGCCGATCCTGGTGCGTGACGAGGTCATGTTCGGGACCGCGCAGCTTCCAAAATTTGCCGACGATCAATTTCGGACAACAAATGATTTCTGGCTCATCCCCACCGCGGAAGTCCCGCTCACCAACCTCGTGCGCGAATCCATCGTCGAGGAAGCGCAACTGCCGATGCGGCTGACGGCCTGCACGCCGTGCTTCCGTGCCGAGGCGGGCGCTGCCGGTAAAGACACCCGCGGCATGATCCGCCAGCATCAGTTCACGAAGGTCGAGCTGGTGTCGATCACGACACCCGAAAAATCGAAAGAAGAACACGAGCGCATGCTCGCCTGCGCGGAAGAAGTGCTGAAGAAACTCGACTTGCACTATCGCGTGGTCACGCTTTGCACCGGCGACATGGGTTTTGCCGCGCAGAAAACCTATGACATCGAGGTCTGGCTGCCGGGCCAGAACATGTATCGTGAAATTTCCTCATGTTCCGTCTGTGGCGATTTCCAGGCCCGCCGCATGAATGCGCGCTACCGCGGCAAAGACGGCGTGCGCCACGTGCATACGCTCAACGGTTCCGGCGTGGCTGTGGGCCGCGCGCTGATCGCGGTGATGGAGACCTACCAGGACGACAAAGGCGCGATCGTGGTTCCGGAAGCGCTCAAGCCCTATATGGGTGGCATGACGAAGATTGAGCGCAACTGAAATGGCGGCTGCATTGCAATTTTCGTTGTCATCGCCGGGCATAGCCGTTCGAAGAACGGCGTGCTTTCACACGCCTATGTCCCGGCGATCTCGCTTAGGTAGGCAAGGCCTCGGGTCCACTATCGGGATGGCCGGGACAAGCCCGGCCATGACAGAGTAATTCATGCGTATTCTCATCACCAATGACGACGGCATTCATTCGCCGGGCCTTGAAGCCTGCGAGAAAATTGCGCGCGCGCTGTCCGACGATGTGTGGATCGTGGCGCCGGAATCGGATCAGTCCGGTGTGTCGCATTCGCTGTCGCTGAATGATCCGCTGCGCATGCGCGAAGTCGGCGAGCGGCACTACGCGATCAAGGGCACGCCCACCGACTGCGTGATCATGGGCGTGCGCCATCTGATGAAGGAAAAGGCCGATCTCGTGCTGTCCGGCGTCAACCGTGGCCGCAATTGCGCTGAGGACGTGACTTATTCCGGCACAGTCGCGGGCGCGATGGAGGGCACGGTGCTCGGCATTCCGTCCTTTGCTCTTTCGCAGGCTTATGCATTCACCACCAAGCATCATCCCTATTGGGACACTGCAATTAAATTCGCTCCCAATCTCATCAAGCGCGTCCTTGATACCGGAATGCCGCGCGATGTTCTGGTGAATATCAATTTCCCGGATTGTCTTCCTGACGAAGTCGCCGGGGTTTCGGTCGCCGTGCAGGGAAAGCGCGATCAGGAATTGTTGCGGATCGAAGCGCGGCACGACGGACGCGGCAATCCTTACTACTGGATCGCGTTTGGACGCGGCGGCATCGTTGGCGCGGCGCCGGGGAGCGATCTCGCGGCATTGAACGAGAAACGCATTTCGGTGACGCCGCTGCGGCTCGATCTCACCGACGAGCCGTTCATGACCAAGCTGGCAAGCGTTCTGAGCTAAGCCATCAATCCGGCGAGCGTGGTCTTGAGTTGCTCGGCCTGGAATGGCTTCTGTAGCGCAGGACGGCCGCGATAAGCCTCCGGCAGGCTGCGCTCCCCGTACCCGGTGACGAAAACGAATGGCAAGCCACGCCCGGCCAGAATATCGGCGACCGGATAGATCTCCTGGCCGTCAAGGTTGACGTCGAGAATGGCGGCGTTGAATTCGCCGTCGGTGGCAAATTGGCGTGCTTCCGAAATGGTGCCGACGGCAGCCGCTACGCCGTAGCCGAGCTCGTCCAGCATGTCCTCGAGGAGCATGCGGATCAGATACTCGTCCTCGACCACGAGGACGCGTCGCGTTGCCGAGGAATCTGCCATTGATATCTCCCGCCCTACAACTCAGCGAGGGCACCAGAGTTCCATCTTATCGCGACTCCCGGCAAACATGCTAATAACGCCCGAAAGGGGCCTAAACGTGTCTAAAACGCCGCGCCATCAGCAGGATGACGACCGAATGGAATTCCTGCTGACGTTGCGCCGGCGCGGCATCAGCGATCAGGCCGTGTTGCGGGCGATGGATGACGTCCCGCGCGACCGGTTTGTCGAGGCGTCTTTTGCGGGCAGCGCCTACGCCGACCAGGCCCTGCCCATTGCCTGCGGCCAGACCATCAGCCAACCCTACGTCGTCGCCTACATGACCGAGCAGCTCGCGGTGCGGTCGCATCATCGTGTGCTCGAGGTGGGGACCGGGTCAGGCTATCAGGCCGCTGTGCTGTCACGCCTGGCCCGTGAAGTGGTCAGCGTCGAGCGCTATCGCACGTTGGCCGACGCGGCACGTGATCGATTGAAGTCGCTCGGCTATGACAATGTCGAGGTCGCGCTCGGCGACGGCTTCGCCGGAGTGCCGGGCAGGGCGCCCTTCGATCGCATCATTGTCACCGCGGCGGCCGAGACTATGCCGCAGGCCCTCGTTGATCAGCTTGCTGATGACGGCATCATGATCCTGCCGCTCGGGTCACACGAGGGCTCGCAACATCTAATCAAGCTTACCAAGTCGCAAACGGGAACCCGGCGTGAAAATCTGATCGCGGTGCGATTTGTCCCCATGTTACCGGGACAAGCTGAAGAACTGTGAGATTTTGACGAACCGGAATGCGTCCTGACGCGACGAATGCGCCGGTTTCCGCGCGTTAATAATTAAAGCCTTGTTTACTCGCGGCTGCTTTATTTCAAACTCTACGTTTCATGCGTACGAGTGAGTAACCACATGCCGCGCCCCCAGGTGCAATCTCGCCCGCTTGCTTGGCCGCGCGTCGTTGTTCTCGCGCTGGTTGGTTTTACCGCCGCCGGTTGTGCGGACTCGGCGCGCTTCGACTCCAGTTCATACGATGCCGGCCGTCCGGCTCCGCCGCAGAATGTCGCCGCAGCTGCTCCAGCGCCGCAGTCTTATGGCCGTGTCGAGGCGCAGCCGCTCCCGGCGCCAAGCCAGCCTGCGACCGTTCCGGCTTCGCCCAACTACAGTTACAGCTCACAAGGGACCGGCGCGTATCGGCCAGGCGGCCAATATGCCGACGTTACCGGTTCGGTCGCGGCGCCGAAGGCGTCGCCTGCATCGCACGGTCATTGGACGTGGGATGGCGGCTCACCCGTGACTGTCGGATACGGCGAAACCGTCGACAGCATCGCGCATAAGCATCGTGTGCCGGTGGCGGCCCTGATGCAGACCAACGGTATCCGTGAGGCGGGCCAAATCAGACCCGGTCAGCGTCTCGTTATTCCGCGTTACGTTTCGGGCGGATCGCAAACAGCGGCCGCGCCCGCTGCGGCTCCGGCTCGCGTCGCGGCCGGCGGCAATGTTCACGTCGTCCAGCACGGTGATACGCTGATGAGCATCGCGCGCCACAACGGCGTGACGCTCACGGCGCTCGCGCATGCCAACAAGCTTCAAAACAGCAGCAAGCTGAACATCGGCGATCGCATTACAATTCCTGGCGGTGGCCACCAGGTCGCTGCCGTGCAGCCTGCGCCCGTACGTCCGGCGCCTGCGCCACAGGTTGCGCAGCCCCATACCGTTGCAGCGACCAAGGTCGCGAGCGCTGCTCCGGTGCAGACCGCACGTGTAGCCAAGGAAGAGCCGCGTACGACCGAAACCGTGGTCAAGACGGCCGAGCCGAGTGGCGCCATGCCGTCCTTCCGTTGGCCGGTGAAGGGCCGGGTGATTGCCGGTTTCGGTAGCAAGCCGAACGGCACGCAAAATGACGGTATCAATCTGGCGGTGCCGGAAGGCACGCCCATCAAGGCCGCCGATGACGGCGTTGTTGCGTATGCCGGTAACGAGCTCAAGGGTTACGGCAACCTGGTGCTAATCCGTCACTCCAACGGCTTCGTCTCGGCCTATGCGCATGCCAGCGAGCTGATGGTCAAGCGTGGCGACTCTATCAAGCGCGGGCAGGTGATTGCGCACGCCGGGCAGACCGGCAGCGTAACGTCACCGCAACTGCACTTCGAAATCCGCAAGGGCTCGACGCCGGTCGATCCGGCGCAATATCTCGGCGGCGCCTAGTTCTTCAGCGCAACGCCGAGACGTCCGGCCAGATCCTGCACGAACTGCCACGCTACGCGGCCCGAGCGCGAGCCGCGCGTGGTCGACCATTCCAGCGCCTCACGATGCAACCCGTCTCCATGCGCCGGAATCTTGAAGTGAGCGATATAGCCGTCGACCATCGCGAGATATTCGTCCTGGCTGCAGCGATGAAATCCGAGCCAGAGCCCGAAGCGATCCGATAGCGAGACTTTTTCTTCCACTGTCTCGCCGGGGTTGATCGCGGTCGAGCGTTCATTCTCCATCATGTCGCGCGACATCAGGTGGCGACGGTTCGATGTAGCGTAGAAGATAACGTTGTCAGGCCGCCCTTCGATGCCGCCTTCCAAAACCGCTTTGAGCGACTTGTAAGTGGTATCTTCGGCGTCGAACGACAGATCATCGCAGAACACGATAAAGCGATGCGACGAACCGCGTGTGAGCGACATCAGCGCGGGCAAGCTGTCGATATCCTCACGGTGGATTTCGATCAGCTTGAGCGGTCCAGTCTTGCTGTTGCGTGCGAAGGCGGCATTGACCCCGGCATGCGCAGCCTTCACCAGCGACGACTTTCCCATGCCGCGAGCGCCCCAGAGGAGCGCGTTGTTGGCGGGCAGGCCCTTTGCAAAGCGCTCGGTATTTTCCACGAGCACGTCCCTGACGCGGTCGATGCCTTTGAGCAGCGACATCTCGACGCGGTTCACGCGCGTAACCGGAGCAAGCCGTCCGTCCGGGTGCCACACGAAAGCGTCAGCGGCACCAAGGTCCGCCAAGGCCGTGCGTTGCGGGGCTAGCCGTTCAAGTGCTGTGGCAATGCGCTCGAGCACGTCGTCTTGACCGGCCGAACGGGCGCCCGTTTTCGGTTTCGGCTTGGATCGACGCGTGGATCGGGACTTTGATTTGGCCATCTGGGTCTTTCCGCAAATCGCGCTGCTCTTAGCGGGGCTACGTTGCCCCCGCAAGCGGTCAAGCTGGAAAATGGCTTAAAATGGCGGGTTTTAAAGGTAACGCAGCGTTGCAATTGGGTGGGCGGCCGCTATAGTCCGCGCGAAATTCAAGCGTCTTCAGGACGCGCGGGAAACCACGCAAGGAAAGCTTCGATGTTCGTTACGCCTGCGTTTGCGCAAGGGTCTCTGGGGTCTTTATTCGGCGGCGGCGGGGCAGGCGGCGACGGCGGTATGCTGATGTCGCTGCTGCCATTCGCGCTCATTTTCGTCATCATGTATTTCCTGATCCTGCGTCCCCAGCAGAAGCGGGTGAAGCAGCACCAGGAAATGGTCAAGAACGTTCGGCGGGGCGACACGGTCATCACCAACGGCGGCCTTGTCGGTAAGGTCACCAAGGTGATCGACGACGACCAGATCGAAATCGAGATTGCGGACGATGTGCGTATCCGCCAGATGCGGCAGATGGTCACCGACGTTCGCGCCAAAGGTGAACCTGTCAAGGAAGAGGCCGCAGCCAGTTAGGCGACGGCAACCTCGGCCTTCAGGCCGCAAGTCGGGACGTCATGCTTTATTTCACGCGGTGGAAGGCGCTGGCGATTGTACTGACGGCATTGGTCGTTTGTCTTTTCGCTGTTCCGAATTTTCTGCCTGACAAGCTGGTACAAAGCTGGCCGAAGTGGGCGCAGCGCCATATCGTGTTGGGTCTCGACCTTCAGGGCGGATCGCACATCCTGCTCGAAGTTGACACCAATGCGGTTCGCAAGGAAAAGCTCGAGACCCTGCGCGATGATGTTCGTCGCGTTCTGCGCGACGCGCGTGTCGGCTACACTGGGCTGGTGGTGCGCGGCAACAGCGTGGAAGTGCGCATCCGCGAGGGCAGCAATTTCGATCAGGCCGTTACCAAGCTGCGCGAGCTGTCCCAGCCGCTCGGCGGAATTCTGAGCGGCACTGGCCAGACATCGCTCGATATCACGACCGAAGGGGGCAGCCTGGTGCGGCTTGCCGTGACCGAGCCGGCGCTTGTTGACCGGGTGCGTCAGTCGGTCGAGCAGTCGATCCAGATTATCGAACGCCGCGTCAATGAACTTGGCACTGTGGAGCCCTTGATCCAACGCCAGGGTACCGATCGCATATTGGTGCAGGTGCCGGGATTGCAGGATCCCACGCGATTGAAGGAATTGCTCGGCAAGACCGCCAAGCTCGATTTCCGCATGGTCGATGTCTCGATGCCGGCCGAGCAGGCGGCGCAGGGACGCCTGCCGCCGGATGACGAAATTCTGTACAGCGCCACGCAGCCCAAGACGCCATACCTGGTCGAGAAGCGCATTCTCGTTTCAGGTGGTGACCTTACGGATGCCCAGCCGGGGTTCGATCAGCGCACAAGCGAGCCCATTGTGTCTTTCCGCTTCAATACGTCGGGCGCACGGAAATTTGCTCAAGTCACGCAGGAAAATGTCGGCAAGCCTTTTGCGATTGTCCTCGACAATCAGGTGATCTCAGCGCCGGTTATCCGCGAGCCGATCCTCGGCGGCTCCGGTCAGATATCCGGCAGCTTCACCGTTGAAAGTGCCAATGATCTCGCGATCCTGTTACGGGCCGGCGCGTTGCCGGCGCCGCTGACGATTATCGAGGAGCGGACAGTCGGCCCTGGGCTCGGCCAGGATTCGATCGCCAAGGGCAAAATTTCGTCTTATGTCGGCGCTGCGATGGTGATCGTGTTCATGCTGGCGACCTACGGACTGTTTGGCCTGTTCGCCAATATCGCAGTGGCAATCAACGTCGCGATGATTTTCGGTGTGTTATCACTGCTCAATGCGACACTGACGCTCCCCGGTATCGCCGGCATCGTGCTCACCGTCGGAATTGCGGTCGACTTCGAACGTGCTGATCTATGAACGTATCCGGGAAGAGGTTCGCGGCGGCCGCACGCCGATCAACGCGATCGACGCGGGGTTTTCGCGCGCGCTTGCCACCATTCTCGACTCCAACATCACCACCTTTATTGCAGCAGCAGTGTTGTTCTACATCGGCACCGGGCCGGTCCGCGGCTTTGCCGTCACGCTCGGTATCGGCATCATCACCACGGTCTTTACCGCCTTTACGTTGACCCGACTGATCGTGGCCTATTGGGTGCGCTGGCGGCGCCCGCAACGCGTGCCAATTTAGGAACCGCGCCCGTGCGCCTGCTTCGCATCGTTCCCGACGACACCAAATTCGATTTCATGCGCTTCCGGCGCATCAGCTTTCCTGTGTCCGCGCTGCTGTCGATCATTGCGATATCGCTTTATTTCTTTCATGGGCTGAACTTCGGCATCGATTTCAAGGGTGGCACGCTGATCGAGGTCCAGTCCAAGGCGCCGTCGGCCGATCTTGCCAAAATGCGCGCGGCGCTCGGAGAGCTGGGGCTGGGCGAGGTGCAATTGCAGCAATTCGGCGCGCCGAACGACGTGCTGATCCGGATCGCCGAGCAACCGGGCGGAGAAACAGCGCAGCAACTGGCCGTCACCAAAGTCCGCGGCGCACTTGGCAATGAGGTCGATTACCGGCGGGTTGAAGTTGTCGGGCCACGCGTTTCGGGAGAACTACTGTCGTACGGTGTCGTGGGGCTGATGCTCGCCATCCTCGCCATCCTCGTCTATCTCTGGTTCCGTTTCGAATGGCAGTTTGCGCTCGGCGCGATGATCGCCAACGTGCACGACATCGTGCTGACGATCGGCTTTATGTCAGTGACCCAGATTGATTTTGATCTGACGAGTATCGCGGCTCTGCTCACGATCCTCGGCTATTCACTCAATGATACAGTCGTTATTTACGATCGTATCCGCGAAATGCTGCGCCGTTATCGAAAACTTCCGATGCCGGAATTGCTCAATGCGTCCGTGAACCAGACGCTATCACGTTCGGTCATCACGCACGTGACTGTGTCTCTGGCTTTGCTGGCGCTGCTGCTTTTTGGCGGCCAGGCCATTCATAGCTTCACAGCAACCATGATGTTCGGCGTCGTCCTTGTCGGCACCTATACATCAGTCTTTATTGCCTCACCGATCCTCATCTATCTCGGCGTGGGCACGGGGCGCGATTCACTGACGGCGCCGGATCGGGATAAGACGTAGATGGCGCTCGGCGAGCGGGCGGACGCACCGCATCTGCCGCGCCCCGCGCTCATCGATGCCTATGGCGACGGTGGCTTCCGTTTTGGTGGCATGTCGCATCGCGGCTCTTTGTTGTGTTTTCCGGATGGCATCTGGGCATGGCCGGTCAGGAGTGCTGCCGAGTTATCGGCATCCGCGCTGGAACCGGCTTTCGATCGCGCCGAAAAGCTCGATTTTTTCCTGATCGGTGCCGGCCCGGACCCTTGGGTGCTGCCGGAACGCCTGCGCAGCCGGTTCCGCGAACTTTCGCTCTCGGTCGACACAATGCCAACCGGTGCGGCGGTGCGGACCTATAACATCTTGCTCGCGGAAAACCGCCGTGTCGGCGCCGGTCTCATTGCCATCGCGTGACTGGCGCCGGATGGTGTCTTATGCAGGATCAATTCAAGCATTGCGCTGCGCTCGTAAGGGAAGCCGACCGCGACCGCTATCTTGCGGCGCTGTTTGCGCCGGCCGATCGGCGCGACGCGCTTTTTGCGCTCTACGCGTTTAGCGCGGAAATATCCCGCATGCGCGAGTTGGCCCGAGAGCCGATGCCGGGCGAAATCCGGCTGCAATGGTGGCGCGAAATGCTCCTGGGCGAGCGGACTGGAGAGGCGGCAGCCCATCCGGTGGCGGTCGCGTTGCTGGAAACGATTTCGCGTCATGATTTGGCCCGCGAGCGGTTTGCTGCACTGATCGATGCACATCGCTTCGACATCTACGATGAACCGATGGCCAGCCTTGCGGAGCTTCAGGCCTATTCAGCAGCGACCTCAGGCACGATCTTCGAATGCGCAACGCGCATCCTCGCCGGCTCGGAGACGCCGCCCGCCGACGTTGTCCTGGCAGCGGGCCAGGCAGAAACGATTGCCGACATAATCGAAGGTCTCCCGCGGCACGCGGCGCACCACCAGCTTTACGTCCCACTGGGGGTTCTGCGGCACTACGGTGCCGAGCCTTCTGACGTTTATGCCATGCACGCAACGGCGGAATTGCGTGCAGCGCTTGCCGAACTGCGATTGCGCGCGAGAAGACATCTGTCGCTGATCGCGGAAGCCGAAATTTCCGAGCTCGCCCGGCCGGCCTTTTTGTCGCTGGCGCCGTTACGGCAGTGGCTGCTGGCGATGGAGCGGAATGACTATGACCCATTCCGTCCGCCTGAGGTGCCGCAGTGGCGGCGGCAATGGCGTATCTGGCGCGCGGCAAAATCGCTGCGGCGGATTGGCGGCTAACGTTATTCTGCGGCCACTGCTGGCGGCTCACCCGCGATCCAGAGTTCGAGATCTGCGAGCGCCCGGCGGGAAAGCGCGCTTTTACGCGCCTGCGCTTTTGCGGCGGCGCGGCTCAGCTTGCTTGGCGCATCGTATGTTGGCGTTTCCCGCAATGGCGGGAACAGTCCGAAGTTCACGTTCATCGGCTGGAACGAGGCTGGCCCCGCATCAATGGTCTCGATATGGCCACCTGTGATGTGAGCGAGCAATGCGCCATGGGCCGTTGTTGCCGGCGGCGGCACGATTTCTTCGCCGCGGCGCTCGGCGGCCGCAAAGCGGCCCGCGAGCAGACCGATAGCGGCCGATTCAACGTAGCCCTCGCAGCCGGTGATCTGGCCGGCAAAACGCCAGCGGGTATTCGCCTTGAGGCGCAAGGTTTCGTCGAGCAATTGTGGTGAGTTGAGAAACGTGTTGCGGTGGAGGCCGCCAAGGCGCGCAAATTCCGCGTTCTGCAATCCAGGAATTGTGCGGAAGATGCGAACTTGCTCGCCGTGTTTGAGCTTGGTCTGGAAGCCGACCATGTTGAACAGCGTGCCAAGCTTATTGTCCTGTCTCAATTGCACGACAGCGTAAGCTTTCGAGTTCGGGCTGGTGCGGATTGGTCAGGCCGAACGGTTTCATTGGGCCGTGCCGCAGCGTTTCAGGGCCGCGCTCGGCCATCACCTCGATCGGCAAGCAGCCGTCGAAATAGGGCGTGGAGGATTCCCATTCGTGAAAACTGGTCTTGTCGCCGGACAGAAGTGCCGCGACGAAGCCTTCGTATTGTTCGCGCGAGAGCGGGCAATTGATGTAGTCGGCGCCGGTGCCGCCGGGTCCGACTTTGTCGTAGCGCGACTGAAACCACGCTTGCGTCAGATCGATGCTGTCCCGGTGCACGATCGGCGCAATCGCGTCAAAGAACGCGAGCTGTTGTTCGCCCGTCAGGGCGGCGATCGTCGCAGCGAGGTCCGGCGACGTCAGGGGGCCGGTCGCAATGATGACGCTGTCCCATTCGGCGGGCGGTGGTGCAATTTCTCCGCGCTCCAGCGTGATCATGGGATGGGCGGCGAGTGCTGCGGATACCGCTGCGGAAAATCCATCGCGGTCGACCGCAAGCGCGCCGCCGGCGGGCACCTGATTTGCGTCCGCGGTGCTCATGATGATCGATCCGAGCCGGCGCATTTCGGCGTGCAGGAGGCCGACGGCATTGTGTTCATGATCGTCCGAACGGAACGAGTTGGAGCAAACGAGCTCGGCATAGCCATCGGTTTTGTGGACCGGGGTTGCACGCAATGGTCGCATTTCATGCAGGACGACCGGCAGCCCGGCCTGCGCGAGCTGCCAGGCCGCCTCGGACCCGGCAAGGCCGCCCCCGACGACATGAACGGCTTGAAATTGGCTCTTTGTCATTCGATGATCATTAGGCCGGCCGGCAGCGGGCCGCAATGGTGGTAAAGGGTTCCATATGCTCAGGAAATTGATGGTCTGCGCAGTTGCAGGCGGGTTTTTCTATGCCGTTGGCAGCGTCAGTGCGTCGGCGGCAACCAGCCCGAATGTCGTCGATGCGGCCTACGCGGGCCTGTCGGTCACCCCACCGACACCAAGCATGGTCTTCGTGTGCCATGGCTTTGGCTGCAAATACCGCGACGAGGTGGATTTGACGGCGGGGGACCGCACGAAACTGACGCAAATTCTTGCGGCCGGCCGGGCCTCACCCGCGGCCGAGCGTAAGGCGGTTGCCGCAGCGGGCGCCTGGTTTGATCGTCGCGTCGGCCCGGTCGCTGGCACCCAAAATCACGTGGCGCGTGCCGGTGCGAAGTACATGTACGACATCCACCAATTCGATTGCATCGACACCAGCCGCAACACGACCAGCCTGCTGTTGGTCCTCGACCAGCTCAAGCTATTGCGCCACCACGACGTGGATGCGCCGGAGGCGCGCGGGTTTTTTATCGACGGGCGCCCGCCGCACGCGACCGCCGTCCTGGTAGAAAAGGCAACCGGCACGAAGTGGTCGATTAACTCCTGGACGGTGGGTTACGGCCAGGCGCTCGAAGTCATGCCTTTGGATCGCTGGAAGTCGATCGACTAAGCCGCCGCCAGTCGGAAATAGCGAAACGCCCGCGGGGTGACCGCGGGCGTTTTCAGTTCAATCACGTGACGGATTGAATTAGTGTTCGTGCGCGGCGTTCCAGGCAACCCGCGGAATGTCCGAGCGGCTGATGCCGATATCGGCGAGTTCGCGATCGCCAAGGCGAGACAGCTCGCTCAGGCTCTGGTTGTAACGCTTCCACTCCTGGATGAAGCGGGCGAGTGCGGCAATCATGGTGTCCTTCTTTCTTTCGTCAGTCCGGCGGCGCCGGTCGTTCGTTTGAAGGGAAAATAGGCATTTGCGGCCTTTTGAAAAGCAATAATGTTGCGCTGCAGCTAGGTGAAAAACGCATAGCTTAAATAACTGTATATTAACGAAAAAATTGAAAATCGGCCTGCTTTCAGACGCAACTGATCGCCCCTATAATTGCGGCGTCGCACAAAATCGGTGGTTTTCGGCGAAACAACCGGACTTCGTGTAGGTTGGGCTCCGAAATCTGGAGACCGAGCCTCATGAATTCGCATATCTGGCGCACCCTCGTCGTCACCGCCTTGCTGACCTCCGGCGCCTTGGCGCCGGCACCCGCCGCAGAACTCAAGGTGCTGACCGCCGGGGCCTTCAAACAGGTCGTGGTGGCTTTGGTGCCGGCCTACGAAAAGCAGACCGGCAACACGGTCATCATCGACAACGACACCGCTGGAGGCCTCAAGACGAAGATCGAGGGCGGCGAGGCCTTCGACGTCGCCGTCATCACGCCTGCGGTGCTCAAGGAGCTGACCGCCAGCGGCAAGATTGCCGCCGGAACCAGCGTCAACGTTGCAAGCGTCGGTGTTGGCGTGGTCGTCAAGGAGGGCGCGGCCAAACCGGATATCAGCACCGTGGATGCCTTCAAGCGCGCGCTGCTCGCGGCCAAGTCCGTCGCCTATATCGACCCCGCGAGCGGTGGCTCCAGCGGCATCTACATCGACAAGCTGCTCGAACGGCTCGGCATTGCCGACCAGGTCCGGCCGAAAGCCAAGCTCAAGAAAGGCGGTCACGTTGCCGATCTCATCGTCAGCGGGGAAGCCGAGCTCGGACTGCACCAGATCAGCGAAATCGTGCCGGTGAAGGGTGCGGCGCTGGTTGGTCCGCTGCCCAAGGAGATCCAGAACACCACGACCTATGCCGCAGGGTTGAGCGCGTCCACGCAGAACAAGGCCGCCGCGCAGGCGCTCATGCAGGTGTTCTCTGGTGCCGAGGCGGCCGCGGTGCTCAAATCCAAGGGCATGGAGCCGGCGAACTAAGGACGGCACCCTTTGGAATTAACGGCAGAGACGCGCGCGCTCGACCGCCGCGTCGTCATTACCGCGCTGGGCATCGCCCAGATCCTGGCTTGGGGCACGTCGTTCTATTTTCCCGCCGTGTTCGCCGAGCCGATTGTTGCCGAGACCGGCTGGTCGCTCGGCTGGGTTGTCGGCGGCACCTCGATCGGCTTGCTCACCGCCGGGCTGATCTCACCGCAGGTTGGCCGCGTCATCGATGCGCGCGGCGGACGTCCGGTCTTGCTGGCCAGCTCCACATTCTACGCCGCAGGCCTTGCCGGTGTCGGCCTCGCGCCGGCGCTGCCTTTTTATCTGTTCGCCTGGGTGTTGATCGGCATCGGCATGGGTACCGGGCTTTACGATGCGGTCTTTGCAGCACTCGGCCGCATGTACGGCAGCGAAGCACGCGGCCCGATCACCAATCTCACGCTGTTCGGCGGCTTTGCCAGCACCATCTGCTGGCCGCTGAGCGCCTTCATGATCGAGCACGCGGGATGGCGCAGCGCCTGCTTTATCTACGCCGCGCTGCATGTGTTCGTGGCGCTGCCGTTGCAAATGGCGGTCGTGCGGCGCGTGCCGTCGCGCGCGAGCAAAAATAATACGGACGCCGGCACGATCGACTCCGCCGGCGCGCCGGCGTCCATTCACAACGAAACGCTCATCTTCGGACTGCTGGCCGTCGTGCTTTCGATCGCGGCCGGCATTGGCTCGATCGTTGTGGTGCATTTGCTGATTTTTCTGCAGGCGAGGGGACTGGACTTTGCAACGGCGGTGACGCTCGGCACGCTGTTCGGTCCGGCGCAGGTTGGCGCGCGTGTCGTGGAACGCCTGTTCGGCAACCGCTATCACCCGATCTGGACCATGATTGCGTCGTGTACGTTGATGGCCGTCGGTCTGCTGCTGTTGTTTGGTGCCGTGCCTGCGTTGCTTTTGGTGATCTTGCTCTATGGCGCGGGCTACGGAATTTCGTGGATCGGACGCGGCACGCTTCCGCTGGCCTTGTTCGGGCCGGTGCGTTTTCCGCGCCTGATGGGCAAGCTCGCCTTTCCGAGTCTGATCGTACAGGCGTTCGCGCCGTCGGTTGGCGCGTTGCTGATCGAAGCCAATGGCTCTGACTGGACGATCGGTGTGCTGACGCTGTTTGCGCTCGGCAACGTGGTGCTGATCGGCGTGCTGTGGTGGCTGTGCCGCAAACCGTCTATTGACGCGTAATCATCGCAGATTCGGCAGACGCGGGACCTTGCTCGCTTTGCACCACATTTAGCGAAAATGCCGTTCCGATGAACATCAAGTGCGAAGATGCTGATGGCAAGACGAATGAGGATCATGGCACGTATGGTTTCCAGAGAATGACGATGCGACTTCAAATTGAAGCACCGGGCGCGGGCCGTAATCTCTTTCAAGATCATCCAACCCAGCCGCCACCCATCTAACTCGCAAGGCGCGGAAACGTTGCCGGCGCGGATGCTTTATTTTATTGCCGCCGGGTCCGGCAAGACGGAGAAATACTGATGCGCGGGGCAAGTCACGGACGGCGCAGGCGCTGAAATGTGCGGATGGCGCTTGGCAAGTCCGTAAAGGAACGGCAGAATTTCAGCGACGGGGGACCTATGAACTGGAAACTGGGGTTTTTCAGGCTTTGGATTGTCGCATCTGCGTTTTGGGCGGCTGTCGTCGGCTGGCTTTTCTATAGTGCCGTCGTCGCGCCGCGATCTCTGGCGGCGATCCAGGATGCATGCGTTGAAGCGCGCAGGGCCGAGCCGGCGCTTGGCAGTCCCTTTGATTGCTTTGCGAAGGGAATGAACTTTGATTACGTCATTCCACTCGGTCCGATCGTTGCCAAATATATCGCTCTGGCTATCGGGCCGATGGTTGCCGCGTTTCTATTTTGGTTTGTGGCGGCCTGGGTCGTGACGGGCTTTTACCGCCGTCGTCCTAGACGCTAGGCGTATGTTGGCATGATCAAACGACGCGACTGTGTTCGAACTTTGAACCGTTAGGTTTTGATCGCAGTCGTTGGATCGGCAAAGGCCGCCAGGCGATTGCAGCTTTCGCATTCGTAGACCCGCATCAGCAGTTGGCCCTCGCGCGTATGCACCTCTTGAACTGAATGCCACACCATCGGTCGGCTGCACTTCGCACAGCGCGGACTGGTACGATCAACGGGCTTATGCATTAGACGCTCCGCAGTCATTGCAAGGCGGGAGCGCAACCGGTCTCTCAGTCGCCGGCGCCTCGGGGCAGCGCCTTGGCCGGCAATAATCAAAACGTGCGCCAAACTGAACCCTACGTCGATCCGCAAAGGGTGGCGCTTACTCATTCGACGCCAAAGTGGGCGCATGTCAACAAACCGCGCGAATATGTATGTCGAAGCAGATCGTTGCGACGAGGAAAGGTCAAGAAGGCTGGCCTTTTAGGCCTCGCTATTCGGCTGCGGGAGGCGCAATGTCATCGCTAATGGATCAGACCTCCACCGCGACGATCACGCCCGCGCCGTCGCTCATCGCGTGTCCGCACTGCAAACTGGAATTGTTTTTGGTCGGGATCGAAATGGAACGGCCGGGCCGGGACGTGTTTACCTTCGAATGCCTCAAGTGTCATCGCGTGGAGGCAAGAGGCGTCGCTGTTCCGTAGCCTCGGCAAAGCTCGCTGAGACAATTCGGCAACGAGGACATTGTGATGGGAGTGCGCACGAAACGCGTGACGCTGACGTTTCTCCACCCGTTCTCACTCAAAGGCGTCGACCGGCGGCTCGCGGCCGGCGACTATGAAGTGGTGACCGACGAGGAACTGATCGAGGAGGTGTCGTTCCCGGTCTATCGTCGTGTCGCCACGCTGATCTTCCTGCCCGCTGACGCGGGCGAGCCGTCGTCGATCGAAATGGTCAACGTCGATCCCGTCGATCTTGCTGCGGCTCATCAGCGGGATCAGGCAGCGTGAGGTTTTGAGATACGAGGTCTCCGCCGCCACTTAACGGACCGACAGGTCGTTTCAGGCAAATACGCTCGCTGAAAGCGAGAGATCGCTTTCAGGTGCTACCCGCTCATATTTTTCGACGGTACTCTTGATACGGTAGCAGGGGTCTTCAGGATCCCGGTCCGATGCAGGAATGAGATGACGAATTTCGTAGGGGCCTTGGGCCGCTGATCGGAGGACGTGGGGCGCAAGGTCGACGATCTGGCCGATTTTAAGCTTGTGTGCCATCAGGTATTCCTTTCGTTACTTGTGTCTGGGAACGCGCCAGGCAGAGGTCGCTTCATCTTTTTGCTTGTGCAGAAAGCGTGCAATTTGCGCTCGCAACTCGGATGATTTCAAAACGTCGCCCACCGAACCTGCGGTATCGAAAAGTTCTCGCTGGAGCTTCGTCGGAATTGTATTCCACTGCATGATAACGGCCGCGCCGAGACAACGAAGAATACGCTCTTCCACTTCCGCGTCGGTTGCGCGTGTATAAGGTGTTTCGGCTCCGTCATCGGCGGACGGGACGCCAGTTGAGTGGATGACCTTGTCGAAATTCTTCGCCAGCCAATCCTCGTTTTCGGCCAGCGCAGCGAAACTTTCTTTTGCCTGCTCGAGTTTGCGGATTTCACTGGGGACGTCAGTGTGCTTGAGCGATTCGGCGGATTCCGCCGCTTTCTCGCGAAACTGTTTTGCCGTGAACATGCGGTGCTCCCTGTGCGACAGGCGCAGAGCGGATCATCGCTCCACGGCGTCATTCGTTTGTTCTTCGTGTTGGGTGTTGCTGATCGTATATGGGGACGATCAGGCCGAATTGCGACGTTTATCGCGCGGTTTGAGGATCCAGAGGGTTAATCGGCGCAGTACCGTCCGCACCTGCAATCGAGGGTTTATTTCCATCAGACGAGCGTCCGCCCCTGTGCTTATGGCAATTCGTCGCCACATAAAGGCGTTGTTTAAATGCTACCTGTAATAAAGATGTTTCTGCCTTAATCGATAGGCCGGACAGGCAAGCATGGCAATCAATTTTCCCAACTGTAGCCGCAGCTACGATGCAACGCGGCGGGCGGTTCGCTTCTGGGGCTATGACCGCTCCATGGAGAACTCGTTCTTTATCATGGCGGATACGTTGAAGCAGATGCAGCCGAACCTTCGGTTCGATGCTATCGATATCCTGCAAGCCTTCGACGCCAACCGGGAGCGAATCTATTCGATTGCCGCAAAGGTCTATGCCCGCGGTCGAAGGGGTACGTACGATCTCAATGTCGAAGATATTTGAATTTTATTGTGTGGCACTGAACCACACCAAAAAGGAATAGGCGATGAGCCAAGAAGCAAAGAAACCAACAAACCTTCGCGCGAACGCGATGCCATCCGACGGCTTTGTCCTGACGGTCGATGGCAAGTCGAAGGCGCGATACGAGACGGACGTGGAAGCCCTCGCTGCGGGCTCAAAACTCAAACAAACGTATCCCGCGATTCAGGGTTACGGTGTTTGAACCGACCACACGCGTGTACACGCCTGTTGAGTTGCCGGAGACGGAAGCAAGCAAATAGGCGTTACGCCTGCTTTTTCATCCGCCACAACTGGAAGCCGTCACTGGTGATCGACGCTTCAATCAGGTCGCGGTTTAAATTGTGAGGAGGCGCTGAATCCGGTCGGACAACACCGATCGCGTGCCAGGGCCGGAATTGCGCCGGCAACTTCTCGCCTTCCTGGTCGTCCGAAAACGCACGCAAGTTCGGGCTTTTATCCGACTTGAAAATGAATATGCGCATAAGTGCCTTTCTGCGGACGTTGTCCGCCACGCGGGGAGACTAGCACGATTTTCTCTCCCGCGGCGATAAAAAGCCCGGCGCTAGGGCCGGGCCTTCATTCGTGAATGGTCGCGCAGCCTACTTTTGCTGCTGCTGGCCGGCCGGCTTGTCGGTGTTCGGCTTCGGATCACCCTGCGTCTGCTGCTGCGGAGTTGGAGCAGGCGATGCGGGCTTCTGGGGTTCATTGGATGAAGTAGAATCCGTCATAGTATGTATCCTTTTCAAATGACCTAAATACGAACTAGGTACTGAATGTAGCTGTGTACTCGGGCGGCAATAACAAGACGCTGCGTTGTCATTGCCGATATGTGATTGGGTTGCCCTAGCGAGCAGTTTTCATAGACTTAGGGAGATGATGCGCCCATAGGTAATGTCGATGGTGAATCGAACTACCAAGCTATTGATCGCTTTCGCCGTCGGTGTCGCTTATGTCGTGCCGGCAAGCGCTCAGACACTCAAGAAAGAACCCGACACAAACCAATTATCTTGCGGACAGAAAGTCCTTGTTGAAAACAACACCTGTCCGGCCGATCAAATTTTAGAAGTTACCGGCAGTTGTCTCAGTGCAATACCTTCGATTGATGTCGTGCAAATGCCAAGGGGACGGCAATATCACTGTATCAAACGAATTCAAAACTAAGCCGGCCTGACCAGTTTCAATTTACGAGCATGCCATTGTTATCCGTGCTGCATGCGGACGCGGCGCTGACACCGCATGCTCAAATGGAGCCGGGAGCCTTTTTGTCTTCGATCCCGAGGCACTTTTGCGCGTCGGCAGGCATCATCGGCACCCGCAGCTGACGGCCCATGAATGTCACCCATGGTTTTTCGGAGATCGGCTGAAGATGCGCGAAATTCCAGAATTGTCGTTCGCTCATCTCAATCTCGGTGACCTCGTTCTCCAGCACCCAATTGCGAAGCGTCGTCAATCTGGATTGATCGTCGTTGAACATTTTCTCCGGCACCGCTTTTTTCATGATCGCCGCTCCTGGCTTGTTTGTGTGAATAGGGCCTCAAATCAAGCGTTCTGCCGTTCAATGCCCGAGGTCATCGAAAGCGCGGCCGGCCGGATTTTAAGAACGATCGCCTTCAGGGCTATAGCCCCTGCGGCTTAACAAGGTCTGACACCCCTAAACCTGGGGATTCCGTGCTATAGATCAAGGTTGAGATGCAGATTGGAGGGCGCTGAAGATGGAACTGAGCAATTGGGCATTTGCCGCGACGTTTGCGGCCGCCATCGTTGGCTGTCTCATAGTTCTTGTGGTCGTGTGGGTCCGGCGTCCTAAGCCGGAGCCCTAAGGAAATACAGAGATTCAATTGAACCCACTTGAATTGCGTCTCCTGTATTTTGAGGACCTCTCGGTCGGCATGACCGAGACGCTCCATAAAACAATCGACGCCGCCGATGTCGTAGGATTTGCCGCGGTCACCGGCGACCGCAATCCAATTCATCTGTCGGAGCATTTTGCCGCCAAAACACCATTTGGCACGCGCATTGCGCATGGCCTTTACACCGCCAGCCTGATCTCGGCCGTGCTGGGGACGAGGCTTCCGGGCCCTGGCGCCATCTACATTTCGCAAACCCTGAATTTCCGCGCGCCGGTGAAGATCGGCGATACAGTTGACGTCAATGTCATTGTTGCCGAGCTCATGCCCGAAAAAACCCGCGCCCGGCTGACATGCACCTGTTCAGTGAGCGGCGATGTCGTGCTCGACGGCGAGGCCTGGGTGAAGGTGCCGTCGAAAGAGGGCGGCGGCCGACCGCTGCCGAGAATTTGAGTCAATAACGCGATGATTCTGCGTCACGGTCCGTAAGGAACCGGAAATCGATATTTGCGTTAAATCAAAGCGGCACGGAAATTGCCTAGCACAATGCTCGATGGGGGTCGCAGCAACCATGGAGTCTTTGCGATGCCAATTCAGTTACGGTCGAAGGCCCGTGCCGATACCGTGCGTTCCCGCAAGCATGAAACGATTGAAGCGATTGACTGGCTTGGCCTCTGGGGCGTGTCGCTCGGCTTCTGCGCGATTGTCCTTGCCGGCATTGCTGACTTCGTGGGTCACGACAATCTGGGGGCCGCTTTTATTCTGGTCGGGACCGCCGGCATCATTGCGTTGATTTTGCAGAAGGGCGCCGAGCCCGTCGATCGCGAGTGATTTGACAATCGATGTGAATGAGCGCGCGCCATGGTCTGGCGCGCACGTTTCGTTCCGCAGAAATCGCCCTTATAGCCCCGGCTTGAGTCCGAAAACGCAGCGTCGCGTTCCGTCCGGCCGCCGGCATATCGTCAGTTGGCCATCCGGCGGTGCCACCGGCATGGCTTCATCGAACGGCACCAGTTCACCCTCGATCATCCAGCCGGTCGCTGTCGAGGACGTGCGCGTGTAGCTCTTGCAGTCGTAGTCGCCGCAACACCATTCGCCCGCGGTGTTTTTGAATCCGCCGCGGTTGATCCAACTTTCGTGCGCGAATGCGCCAGTGGCGCTGACAAGAACGGTGCTGACAAGAAACGCGGGCGCAAAGGCAGGCAGCGAGCGAAACAGTGTTCGCGACATCGGTGGCCTCCATTAAAAGCTCCCGGCGCAGCGTTGCTGTGGCGTCTTGAACTGCTCCTCGTCCGTCTCCCGTGATTGGCGGCCCGCCGGATGTTGATCCGTTGCGGCGCCTTTATCCGCACGCACGCTTTTGATCGATTGTGACGAATCAAAGCGACTGCAAAATGCTAGCACGAACGCTGCGGTTGTATAGGCGGATTGTGCAATGCGGTATACCCGTTCTGCAGGGGATGGAATTGGTAAAACTACGCATGCAATGAAGGGGTCGATGGCGGTTAGCAGCACGAAGGCGACGGCGGATACAAAGTCGGACATATGGCAACTTTGGCGTGACCGGCGCGGGCGGCTGTCGATCTTGCGCGTCGCAGTGCTTGTGATCCTGCTGGCCCCGCTCGCGAAGGCGTTGTTTGAAGCCGATGCAATCGCGCATGGCGCGCGCCCGCTCAACGATCTGATCCATCGCGCCGGATTCTGGGCGCTGGTTTTTCTCGGCCTTACGCTGTCGGTCACGCCGTTCCGGCGCATTTTTCGCCAGGGTAATCTGATCGATATTCGGCGCATGCTCGGGGTAGGGACCTTCTGCTACATCGCCGCGCATCTCGCGCTGTTTTTCGCCGATCAGAGTTACGATGTCGGGAAAGCCGCGCACGAGATCACTCATCGCGTTTATCTCATCATCGGCGCGGTCGCGTGGCTCGGACTTGCCACTCTCGCGGCGACCTCGAACGATGACATGGTTCGGCGTCTCGGCGGGCTGCGCTGGCGGCGGCTTCACCAGATAATTTACGGGATCGCGCTGCTCGCGCTCATTCACTATTTCCAGCAAACCAAGGCCGACGTGACTGTCCCCACGTTCGCCGCGGGTTTATTTTTCTGGCTGATTGCCTATCGCCTGCTGGCGTGGTGGCAGGACACAAGTGAATTGTCGACGCAAAGTCTGTCGGCACTCGCAATTACCGTATCAATCGTCACATTCCTGGGCGAAGCGGTCGGCATTGCAATTGCATTCCACGTTTCACCGCTGCTGGTGCTGGGCATGATCTTCGACTTTGACATTGGCATCCGGCCTGGCTGGCTGGTGCTGGCCGCCGGGCTCGCGGTCGTTGTCATCGACGCGGCGATGGGGCGTTGGAAAGTGCGCACCGTGCGCACGCGCGCCGTTGCAGCGGAATAAGGACGTCAAATCTTTCGGCTGTCATAAGCCCAATGCAGCAGCGCCTGTCGTTGGCGGCGCCGGCAGAGCAGGTCGCCCGGCTCGCAATGTTTCTGCAACTGGCGCACGTGCCGGCGGATGGCCTTCCATCGTTTGATCTGCCGCTGGTCTTCCCCCGGCATCCGACGACCCATGTAGTAGCGGCAATACCATTGAAACCACCCACGCGGATCGTCGGGATGGATCCAGCCTTTGCGCTTCCACTCCGACAGCGGCTGGCTGGCGTTGATTCCGAAAAAATTACAGTTTTTATCATAGCCGCGCGGCGACAATTTTGCCTTTGCGAACCAGGATTTTGGAAATTCGCGCCGGCAATCGGTCATGTACTTTCCGCCGAATACACCCAGCCTGAGCATTTGCGCCGGCGTCAGCTGCGGCCTGAATTCTTTATCAAAGCCACGGCCGGGCGGCGCGCTCAGGACATAGCGATAGCCTTTCTGCATTCTGTCGTTGATTGTCACCGACCGTTTGCGCATCGGGCGTGCTGCGCGCCTAGGCCTGCAAGTCGGCATATTCGGCGTGACGCTCGAGATAGGCCTTCACGAACGGGCACACAGCGTGGACCTTGAGGCCTTGCGCGCGGGCGTTTTCGAGCAGGCCGCGTACCAAGGCTGAACCAATCCCGCGTCCCTCGAGCGCTTTCGGCACCTCAGTGTGCAAGACGGTGAGTACGCCATCGGATCGCTTGTAATTCGAGAACGCAATATGGCCGTCGGCGTCGAGCTCGAAGCGCTGGTGCTCGGTGTTGTCGCGAACGTTATTGGACATCGGTCATTTTCCCTGCACATTTCCGCGGTATCGCTGACGTTCCTTTGAAATCCAATGTTTGACAAGGTGTTGCATGGCCAAAATCACGCTCTATCACGCCTCGCCGTCGCGTTCCTCAATCGTGTTGTGGATGCTGGAAGAAATAGGCCAGCCCTACGATATCAAGCTCATCAAGCTGAGCGCGGGTGAAAACATGAAGCCCGAATACCTGGCCATCAATCCGATGGGTAAGGTGCCCGCGCTCAAGCACGGCGATACCGTGATCACCGAGGTGGCCGCAATCTGCACTTATCTTGCCGACGAATTTCCGGACAAGAAACTGAATATTCCGGTGGGAACGCCACAACGCGGCGTCTATCTGAAGTGGTTGTTTTTCGGGCCGGGCTGCTTTGAACCCGCCGTGATCGACCGCGCTGCCCCGCGCAAGGAAGAGGCGCGGCGCGCGATGCTTGGCTATGGCGATTTTGACACCACCATGAACGTGGTCGCGAAAGCGATCGAGAAAGGTCCATGGCTGATGGGCGATCAGTTTACCGCTGCCGATGTGGTGATCGGCGCCAACATTCGCTGGGGCACGATTTTCAAACTCATTCCCGAGCGGAAGGAATTTCTCGATTATGCCGCCCGCATCGCGGCACGACCGGCGGCGCAACGCGCCGACGCGAAGGACAAGGAGCTTTCCGCGCAGGCGGCGTAGCGTTTGCTGTCGTCCCCGCGAAGGCGGGGACCCATACGCCGTGACCTATCGATAGACTGCGGAGTATGGGTCCCGGCCCTCGCGTTGCTCGGCCGGGACGACGGCTGAAATTGCTGCGAGTTCACGACGCCTTACGCAGTCGTTCACCTCCGCCGCGCAAATCACCGAGGATCGCGAGCGCCCGCGCCATGGAAAAATCGCGGGTCGCTTTGCTGTAGGCCGCGCCGGCATCGGGCATCATGTAGGCGTGCTTGACGCCGGGAAAAATGTGCAGCTCCACATTGCTCTTTCGCGGCGGGACCGCCCGAAAGGCGTCGAGCAGGGCCGGCGGGGCTTGGTTGTCTTCGTCGCCCCAGATGATGCAGATCGGCACGGTAACGCCGTCGAGTTCGCCGATGTAATCCTGCATGCGCGTGCCATGGCATGAAATGCCGGCGGCATAGCCGAGCCGCTTCGGCCCGATGATGGCGTAGGGGCCGCCGTAACAAAATCCCATAACAGCGGCGCGCCCGTTGAAGTCCGGCAGCTTGCGCAACATGTCGAGCGTATCGGCGATGTCGGCTTCGCCGGTCTTTATTTTTTCCGGCCGGGGCTGCGAGCGTTTGCCGGTGAGTTCGCCGTCGGCGCGGGTAAGCGGCCCCGGGATCGTGCGCCAGAACAGATCGGGGGCTGCGGCAATAAAACCGTGCGCAGCAAATTCGTCGGCAAGGTCGCGCAGGTCCTTGTCGACGCCATGGACGGCACTCGCGAGTACCACCGCCGGCACTGGGCCCGGCGCGTGCGGCGCGGCGAGATAGCAATCGAAGTCGCTGCCCGTGCGGCCGTGGATCTGGATAGTCTTGCCCGCCATGGTGTTCCGCTCCTGTTTATGGCCGGAGAGTACGATGCCGCCCGCATGGAAGGCGAGGGGTAGGCGGGGTTCCGTCGGCGCCGTTCATCCACAGAAGAAAACGCCGCCAAGCATTTGTGAGTGGATAACCGCTTTGCGCATGGGGGCCGAGGACTATGATTGGGCCATGGTCAAGACACCTCTCAATGTCGATCTGGCCCGGCTCAGGCAATTTCTGAAGTCGCTGGAAACAGACGCCCAGATTGCGGTCGGCGACGTCGATTTGAATGGCCAGGAAATCGAGATACTGAAGCGCGAGATCGCGGACATTGAAGGCGTACTCAACGGCAGCCCCGACCACGGGACGCGCGCTGTCCTGTTTCAGATTGATATCGACTACGGCGTGGACCACCACGACAGCCGCGCGCACGACCACGCCAGCGATACCGCGGTAGCAAAAGCTGCCTGACGCCGGTCTTTCACGACCACTTGGCAAATGCGGTTGTGTGCCGGTACGGTCAACTGCAATCACGCAAGGACGATCGTTTTGGCCGACACCACGCTGACTGCGCCGCCTGTTCGCGCCGCCAATCCGTTACGGCCCTGGTACCTCGTCGCCGCGGCGGCCGCGTTCGCCGCGATGACGGCGGCGATTCTGAGCCCCAGCCTCTGGCTTCTCGATTTTGTGCACGTCATGACCGGCGCGCTGTGGACCGGTATTGATCTGTTCATGGGGTTCATTGTCGGTCCCATCCTGCGAAACGTCTCGTTCGAAACACGGCGTGCGATTATCGCCGGGCTTATTCCGCGCACATTGATCCTGATGCCGACGCTGTCGACCATCACATCCACCGCCGGCTGGTTCCTGGCGGTGCGCATGGGTTTTCTTGATGTGTCCTATCCGGAATTCTGGTGGGTGATCGCAGCGCTTGCGATTGTCACCGTGCTCACCGTGCAGGGGCTCGGCTACCTGCTGCCGACCAATCTGCGGCTTTATTTCGAGGTTCAGAAGCGGGAGCCGGACTCGCAAAAAATCGCGCGCTGGATGAAAACTTATGTGCGCGTTGTCGCGGTGCAAGGTACAATGCAGATCGCGATTATCGTCGTGATGGCGCGCTTCGCGACAGGGCTTTAGTGAAGGGAAGACTCGAAATGAAAAACATCGCTCTTGTTCTCGGCCTGGTGCTGATTGTGATTGCCGGAATATATTTCCTGATGCCGGCCGATTCATTGCCGAGCTTCTTCCCAGGCCACGAGGCAGGACTCGCGCGTATCCGCGTCAAGCATGGGCTGCTGTCGGGCGGTCTCGGCGTTGTGCTGATCGTGGCCGCCTGGATCATGGGACGGAAATAGACCGCCAGGCGCGATGCTGGATCTCGTCCGCACGTCGAAAAATCCCAGCGGCGAATGGTCGGCAGACGATTATGATGTGTTTGAAGGCCAGGCGCAGGTCGGCCGGATCACGCTGACGTCACAGGCGCCGGCCGGAACGCCGTGGCTCTGGGTGATCACTGCGCGTGATCCCGACAGCACGCAAAACCGCGGCTACGCGGTAAGCCGAGAACAGGCGCTGCGGGAATTGAACGCACGCTGGCGTAACCCTGCGCGCTTTTAGAAAACAAGGCGAAATTTATTTGGCCACGACGCACTTTTCGATGAAGCGCAGCCGCTTCGCGAAATGGAGTTTTTGATCGGCAGCCTGCTTCTTGCAGTCGGCGCGTTTGACGCGTTCCTGTTCGATGAGCGTGAGCCGCTCCTTGTTCACGGTCTCGTGCTCTTTGGCGGTTGCCTCAAAATTTTGCGTGGCCTTTTTCTTGTTGGCCTCACGCTGTTCGGCGGCCTGCTTTTTCGCGGCCGCCTTACGCGCAGATTCGCGGTTCGCGATGCATTCGAGGAAAAGATCGGCCTGATAGCGGGTGACCTGTTTCGAACACTCGTCGCGGTCCTGCTGGCGCAATTCCCGCTTGGTCATGGGGGTGGAGGTTTGGGCCAAAGCCGCATCGGCGGCAAAAATGAGCAGCGCGGCAGAAATTGCAGCGATTGAAAGCGAAGTGCGCATAGATCCCCCCAGAATGGCGACGCCCTTTAAGCTGATATTTGCATTCCGCTAAGTGCCAAACTAGCAGACAGTGTGGGTGCTGTCTTTCAATGCAGGCTGGTCCGTGACTGCGGTACTTTAACTACTCTGCCGCTTCGATCCGCTTCTTCCGCCGTGTCGGGCGCCCCAGCACCGGCGCCAGGAATTGCCCGGTGTAGCTGCGCTTGACCTTTACGATATCTTCCGGCGTGCCGCTGGCAACGATCTCGCCGCCGCCGTCGCCGCCTTCGGGGCCTAAATCGATCACCCAGTCAGCGGTCTTGATCACTTCCAGATTGTGCTCGATCACCACCACCGTGTTGCCGGTGTCGGTGAGCTCGTGCAGCACGTCGAGCAGCTTCGCCACGTCGTGGAAATGCAGGCCGGTGGTCGGCTCATCGAGAATATAGAGCGTGCGGCCGGTCGCGCGCTTTGACAGTTCCTTGGCGAGCTTGACGCGCTGCGCCTCGCCGCCGGAAAGCGTCGTGGCCTGCTGGCCGACATGGATGTAATCGAGCCCGACGCGATGCAGCAGCGCCAGCACGTCGCGCACGCGCGGCACCGCCTTGAAGAATTCGAGGGCTTCTTCCACCGTCATGTCGAGTACATCGGCGATCGACTTGCCCTTGAACAGAACCTCGAGCGTCTCGCGATTGTAGCGCTTGCCCTTGCAGACATCGCAGGTGACGTAGACGTCGGGCAGAAAGTGCATTTCGATCTTGATCACGCCGTCGCCCTGGCAGGCCTCGCAGCGGCCGCCTTTGACGTTGAACGAAAAGCGTCCCGGCTCGTAGCCACGCGCCTTGCTCTCGGGCAGCGCCGCGAACCATTCGCGGATCGGCGTGAAAGCGCCGGTATAGGTCGCCGGGTTTGAGCGCGGTGTGCGTCCGATCGGCGATTGATCGATGTCGATGATCTTGTCGATGTGTTCGAGGCCCTCGATGCGGTCATGCGGGGCAGGGGCGAGCGAAGCGCCGTTGAGCTTGCGCGCGACCGCTGCATAGAGCGTATCGACCAGCAGCGTGGATTTTCCGCCGCCGGAGACGCCGGTGACGCAGGTGAACAGGCCGAGCGGAATCTCCGTGGTGATGTTCTTGAGGTTATTGCCGCGCGCGTTGACGACCTTCAGTACGCGACGCGACCGCGGGCGCCGCTCGGGGATGGCCACCGACAGCTCGCCGGAGAGATATTTGCCGGTCCATGATTTCGGCGCGGCGATCAGGTCGTCGACGTGACCTTCGGCCACGATCTCGCCGCCATGGATACCGGCACCCGGGCCGATATCGAGCACATGGTCGGCGGTGCGGATGGCGTCCTCATCGTGCTCGACCACGATCACGGTATTGCCGAGATCGCGTAACCGCTTCAGCGTTTCAAGCAGGCGCGCATTGTCGCGCTGATGCAGGCCGATCGACGGTTCATCCAGCACATAAAGAACGCCGGTGAGGCCGGAGCCGATCTGTGAGGCGAGCCGAATGCGCTGGCTTTCGCCGCCGGAAAGTGTGCCGGAGGCACGCGACAGCGTGAGGTAATCCAAGCCGACGTCGACCAGGAATTTCAACCGCTCGCGGATCTCCTTGAGCACGCGCGTGCCAATCTCGTTCTGCTGCGCGTTGAGCTGCTTCGGGATTTCGGTGAACCATTCGCCGGCGCGACGCACCGACAGCTCCGCCACCTGCGAGATGTTCTGCCCGCCGATCTTGACGCAGAGCGCTTCCGGCTTGAGGCGCGCGCCGTGGCACGCCTTGCAGGGCACGTCGGTAAAATATTTCTGCAAATCCTCGCGCGCCCACTCGCTCTCGGTTTCCTTGAAGCGGCGCTCAAGATTGGTGATGACGCCCTCGAAGGGCTTCTTGGTGGTATAGCCGCGCAGGCCGTCGTCATAGACGAATTTGATCTCGTCCTCGCCCGAACCGTAGAGGATGGCGTCCTGCGTTTTCTTCGCCAGGTCCTTCCATTTCGTATCAAGCGTAAAGCGGAAATGCTTGGCGAGTGCATCCAGAGTCTGCGTGTAATAGGGCGAGCTTGATTTCGCCCAGGGCGCGATGGCGCCCTTGCGCAGCGTGGCGTCGCGGTCGGGGATCACGAGATCCGCATCAATGTGCTGTTCGACACCAAGGCCGCCGCATTCCGGGCAGGCGCCGAACGGGTTGTTGAACGAGAACAGCCGCGGCTCGATTTCCGGAATGGTGAAGCCGGACACCGGGCAGGCGAATTTCTCGGAGAAGATCAGCCGCTCCGCGTTCGCGTTGCGGCCACGATTGGCGGTTGCGCCCGAGGCTTTTGTGTCGGCGAGTTCAACGACCGCAAGGCCGTCGGCCAGCTTGAGGCATTGCTCAAGCGAATCCGCAAGGCGCGTGCCGATATCGCCACGAACAACCAGACGGTCCACCACGACGTCGATGTCGTGGGTGAATTTCTTGTCGAGCGGCTTGACCTCGCCGATCTCGTGGAAGGCGCCGTCGATCTTCACGCGCTGGTAGCCTTTGCGCAGGAAGTCGGCGAGTTCTTTCCTGTATTCGCCCTTGCGGCCGCGCACGACCGGCGCCAGCACGTAAATGCGCGTGCCTTCCGGCAGTGCCAGCACGCGGTCGACCATCTGCGAAATCGTCTGGCTTTCGATCGGCAAGCCGGTGGCCGGCGAATAGGGTACGCCGACGCGTGCCCACAACAGGCGCATGTAGTCGTAGATTTCAGTGACGGTGCCGACAGTCGAACGTGGATTCTTCGAGGTTGTTTTCTGCTCGATCGATATCGCAGGCGACAATCCGTCGATCTGGTCGACGTCCGGCTTCTGCATCATCTCGAGGAATTGCCGCGCATAAGCCGAAAGCGACTCCACGTAGCGGCGCTGGCCTTCGGCATAAATCGTGTCGAAGGCGAGCGAAGATTTGCCGGAGCCGGACAGGCCGGTGAACACGACCAGCTGGTCGCGCGGAATCGCGACGTCGACATTCTTGAGATTGTGCTCGCGCGCACCGCGGATGGTGATCTGGCGGGCGTCGCGGGCAGCCTTGGTGGAGCGTTCGGGCATGTCAGGTCTGGGCTTGGTCCCTGTCAGGCAAAGCTGTCCCTGCGGAACCGCAAAATGCGGGGCCGTTCGGGCGTGCTTATGGGGACGTAGTAAGAACGCGCGGATTTTGCCAGCGGGTCCCCCGAATAGCGGTTGAAAACCCCGGAGAAAGGGATTAGAACATAACAAGAACACTATTTCGGAGATCATTCAAGGCCGAACTGACCAGCACGGTAGAACCCCTGTGGATTAGGGCCAAACGCGCTTGCCGCCCCCTATGTCGCTCCTTTGGCGAGGTCTAGGGTGAGTTCGGGTTTTCAATGGGCGCGTGCGGCACGCGGCCCTCAAACGGCGAACGGCAATGGCTTCAGGCGAAGCCGGTGCGCGTCAATCGCCACGCGGAGAGCATCATGGCGGGTAGCGTCAACAAGGTCATTCTCGTCGGCAATCTTGGAGCCGACCCGGAGGTTCGCCGCACACAGGACGGCCGGCCGATCGTCAATTTGCGGGTCGCGACCTCGGAATCCTGGCGCGACAAGAACACCGGTGAGCGGCGCGAGAAAACTGAATGGCATCGCGTCGTGATCTTCAGCGAAGGCCTCGCCAAAATCGCCGAGCAATACCTGAAGAAAGGCTCGAAAGTTTACCTCGAAGGCGCTCTCCAGACGCGCAAATGGCAGGACAAAGACGGGCAGGATCGCTATTCGACCGAGGTGGTGCTGCAAGGCTTCAACTCCGCGCTGACCATGCTCGACCGTGCCGGCGGCGGTGGTGGTGGCGGCAGTGCAGGGGCCGATGAGGGCGACTTCGGCTCGGCCGGTCCGACTGCATCGCGCGAGCGCAAGCCGGCCATGGCGGCGGCCGGCGCTGGCGGCAAGCGCGACGACATGGACGACGAAATTCCGTTTTGACCGAAAACGGCACAGCGAGTGATCGTCATGCCCGGCCTTGTGCCGGGCATCCACGTTTTTGGCCACAGAAAGCAAGACGTGGATGGCCGGGACAAGCCCGGCCATGACAGCGAGGGGCGGTGAAACTCCAGTCATCCCGCCAACGCTGCGCGGGCGCCGTCAATCACGTACTGGACAGCGAGCGCGGCAAGCAGCACACCGAGCAGGCGCGAAGCCACTGTATTGGCGGTGACGCCGAGCGACTTTGCAATGTGTGCCGCCAGTGTGAACACGACAAAGCAAAGCGCGATAACTGCCGCAATGACCGCGAGCAGGACCGCCAGCTGCACGGGCTCGCCATTGCTGCGGCCTGCAAGCAAAATCGTTGCCGTAATTGCGCCGGGGCCGGCCATCAGCGGGATAGCGAGGGGAAAAGCGGCGACGTTGCGCACGTGTTCCTCGATCGCTTCCTCGGCCTGTCGAGCCTGTCGCTCGATGCGCACGCCGAACACCATCTCGGATGCGATGGAAAACAGGAGAAGCCCGCCGGCGATGCGAAAGGCCGGCAGGCCGATCGATAGCGTGTGCAGCAACCAGCCGCCGATCAACGCGCTACCGGTGAGGATTGCCGCGGCGATCAGCGCCGCACGCAGTGCCACGCGGCGCCGGGCGCGTTTCGGCAGACCCTGGGTGATGGCCAGATAGGATGGGACGAGGCCAATGGGATCGACCACGACAACCAGCGTGACGAACGCAGAAATGAGAAATTCGATCGGCATGGCTGGCGCTCACGGTACTCTTTTGGTGGCATTTTAGCGCGCAAAAACCCCATCGGTCCCGACCCGGCTGACGTGATGTAACATATTGAATTAAATGGGGATATTAGCCTGTATAGGGCCTGATTTCGGGTGACAAGTCGGCCCTGAATCAGTTACAAAAATCGCAACAAAAATTCCACGCAGGACGTCGCCTTGGCCGACACCGAACCTCCAAAAACGGGGGACGCAACTCCATCCGATGTGCGCCCGGTCTCCATCACCGAGGAGATGAAGCGTAGCTATCTCGATTACGCCATGAGCGTGATCGTGTCGCGTGCGCTGCCCGATGTGCGCGACGGCCTGAAGCCCGTGCATCGTCGCATTCTTCATTCGATGAACGAGCAGGGTCACACCCCCGACAAGAAATACGTAAAATCGGCGCGCGTTGTCGGCGACGTGATGGGCAAATATCACCCGCACGGCGATCAGGCGATCTACGATGCGCTTGTGCGCATGGCGCAGGATTTCTCCATGCGCCTGATGCTGATCGACGGCCAAGGCAATTTCGGTTCGGTTGACGGTGATCCGCCAGCGGCCATGCGCTACACCGAATGCCGTCTCGGCCGGCCGGCGATGGCGCTGCTCGACGACATCGACAAGGACACCGTCGACTTCCAGGAGAATTACGACGGCAACGAGAAAGAGCCGGTGGTGTTACCGGCGCGCTTCCCGAATTTGTTGGTCAATGGCGCTGGCGGCATCGCCGTCGGGATGGCGACCAACATCCCGCCCCACAATCTCGGCGAAGTCATCGATGCCGCGACCGCGCTGATCGATAATCCCGGGCTCACCATCGATGACCTGATCAAGATCGTGCCCGGTCCCGATTTCCCGACCGGCGGCATTATTCTTGGCCGCGATGGCATCCGTTCGGCCTACAGCCAAGGGCGCGGTTCGATCGTCATGCGCGGCAAGGTCGAGATCGAGACCGTCCGCAAGGAACGAGAAGCCTTTATTATCTCGGAAATTCCGTACCAGGTGAACAAGGCGGCGATGGTTGAACGCATCGCCGAATTGGTGCGCGACAAGAAAATCGACGGCGTAGCCGACCTGCGCGACGAGAGCGACCGCGATGGCTACCGCGTCGTGGTGGAGATCAAGCGCGACGCGGTACCCGACGTCGTGCTCAATCAGCTTTACCGTTTCACGCCGCTGCAATCGTCGTTCGGCTGCAACATTGTGGCCCTCGACGGCGGCCGCCCGCTGGTGATGACGCTGAAGGATCTGCTGGTCGCCTTCATCGCATTCCGCGAAGAGGTGGTGTCACGGCGCACCAAATTCCTGCTCAGCAAGGCGCGTGACCGCGCCCATATTTTGGTCGGCCTCGCCATTGCGGTCGCCAATATCGATGAAATCATCAAGCTCATCCGCGGCGCCAAGGATCCGAACGAGGCGCGCGAAGCATTGATGAAGCGCGAATGGCCGGCGACCACCGCGGCAACGTTGATCGAACTGATCGACGATCCGCGTCACAAAGTCAGCTCCAAGGGCACCGCGCGGCTTTCGGTCGAGCAGGCCAAAGCGATCCTCGATCTGCGCCTGCAACGGCTGACCGCGCTCGGTCGCGACGAAATCAAGGAAGAACTCGACAAGCTTGCTGCCGAAATCGCCGACTATCTCGACATCCTGCGTTCACGCGCGCGCATCCAGACGATCATCAAGAACGAACTCGCCGCGGTGAAGAAGGAATTTGCCACGCCGCGCCGGACCGTCATCGCGGAAGCGGCCGGGCAGGTCGAGGAAGAAGACCTGATTACGCGTGAGGAGATGGTCGTCACCGTCTCGCACCAGGGCTACATCAAGCGCGTGCCGCTCTCCACTTATCGCGCGCAGCGTCGGGGCGGCAAAGGCCGCGGCGGCATGCAGGTTCGCGAAGAAGATTTCGTGTCGAGGCTGTTCGTCGCGTCGACGCATGCGCCGGTTCTGTATTTCTCGTCGCGCGGCAAGGTTTACAAGGAAAAAGTCTGGCGGCTACCGGTCGCGGCGCCGCAAGCACGCGGCAAGGCGCTCATCAACATTCTGCCGCTGCAGCAGACCGAAACCATCACCACCATTATGCCGCTGCCTGAGGATGAGGCGACCTGGGCTGACCTCGACGTGATGTTTGCAACCACCAGCGGCACTGTTCGCCGCAACAAGCTCTCCGACTTTGTCGATGTGCGCCCGTCCGGCATCATCGCCATGAAACTTGAAGAGGGCGAATTGATTGTCGATGTGCAGATCTGCACCGAGAAGGACGATGTCCTGCTCACCGCCAATGGCGGTCAATGTATCCGCTTCGCGGTGCCGGAGGTACGTGTATTCCAGGGCCGTACGTCACGCGGCGTACGCGGCATCACGCTGGCCGAAAAAGATCACGTCATCTCGCTGTCCATCCTGAGTCATGTCGAGGTGACGGCCGAGGAGCGCGCGGCCTATCATAAGCGCGCCAGCGCGGTACGGCGTGGGGTCGGCGACGAGGAGGTGCCAGCGGCGGCCGAAGCCGAGGAGGCCGTCGGCGCGATCGAACTGGGCGAGAAACGTTATGTCGAACTGTCGGCGGCCGAGCAATTCGTGCTGACGATATCCGAGCGCGGCTACGGCAAGCGGTCGTCGTCCTATGAATACCGGACAACCGGCCGTGGCGGCAAAGGCATCGTGGCGATGTCGCTCACGAAGAAGACTGGTAAGATCATCGGATCATTCCCGGTCGAAGAAGCCGACCAGATCATGCTGGTCACCGACCAGGGCAAGTTGATCCGTACGCCGGTTTCCGGCATTCGCATTGCCGGCCGCTCCACGCAGGGCGTGATCGTGCTCAATACCGCGGACGATGAGCGGGTGGTTTCGGTTGAGCGCTTGAGCGAGGAAGGCGAAGAGGAATAGACAGGGACTAGATGGATATCATGGCCGGGCTCGTCCCGGCCATCTCGATTCCAGGGGCAGTGCTGTGCCAACCTAGGCGGGATCGCCGGGACGAGCCCGGCGATGACAGGACGCGGGGGCGGGGACGATGGAGTTACCCGGTTCAGGCTACCTCTTCACCCTGGCGGTACTCGCCATCACCTTCGTGGGGTTCACCGCGATTGTTGTGATCTTGCGGCAGAGCGCCGGCGGCAAGTTCCTGCCGATTGATGCCGTGGTGGCGCGGCTGTTCATGGTCTGGGGATTCACAGTCACGTACGCAGCCATGCTGCCGGTCGTTCTGGCGGCCTACGATCTAAAGCCGGCTGTTGTCTGGCAGATCTCAAGCATCGCGAGCGGCGTCTTCCTGCTGGTGGCCAACGCGAGCTATCCGTTTTTACGGAGGCGCGCGACCGGTGAACAGACGCCGGTGCATGTGCAATTGCACGTCGCTTTTGCGCTCGTGACCGGTCTTGTCCTGGTGTTGAATGCGCTGGAGCCGTTTCCGCGCGCGGTGCCGGCGATTTATCTGACCGCGACCACGGTCTACCTCGTGCATGCAAGCTTTGCCTTCGTGCAGCACTTCGGCTTCATGCTGGAGAACATGACCACGACGCGCGGACGTCGTCACCGGTTGTGAGTGTCGGCTAGCGCGCGCCAGCCGCGGTGAGCATCGCAACCATCTCGGTGTAGCCGCGGCGTTTTGCGAGCGTGAGCGGCGTGGCGCCGGATCCATCGGCTAAATTGATGTTGGCTTTGGCGTCGATAAGGGCCTTCAGCGTCGCGATGTGCCGTTTGCCGCCATCGCCGAGCACGATGGACTCGATGACCGCGGTCCAGCCCAGATTGTTGACATGATCGAGCGGCGCCTTGGCTGCGATCAGCGTGCGTACGACTTCATCGTGGCCGAGATGCGCGGCCGCGATCAGCGCGGTGCCGTGATAAGGGCTGGTGATGTTGGTGGCCTTGCAGCCGCCTTCGAGCGCAATCTTAAGCATCGGCACATCGTCGGCAACCGCGGCGATCGTGACGATGTCGTATTGCTGCGCTTCAAGCGCGTTGGCATCGGCGCCGAGCCGCATCAGCGCGCGTGCCGCATCGGTCTTGTGCATGAAGGCGGCAACATGCAGCGGGGTACGGCCGTGTCCGTCGCGTGCATCGATCGCGGCTCCCGCCTTCACCAGTTTTTCGATTGCTGCAGTATCGCCCTTGGCTGCCGCGGCATGCAGGTCTTGATAGGCCTGAAGCTCCGCCGCGCTCGGCGCGATCTGCGCGGTGGCGGGTAAACTTGCAGCGACCAATGCGAGCAGGAGTGCCGCCGGCAGTACCGTTGTCATCTTTGTCATTCAATCCACCTGCAGATGCAACGCGGTCACGATCGGCTTCCACTTTGTGACTTCGCGCTGGATATGGTCGCTAAGCTCCTGTGGCGTGCCGCCGCGCGGTTGCGCGCCGAGTTTGGCAAGTGCGTTTTTCATCTGCTCGCCTTTCAAGGCGGCATTGGTGGCGGCGTTGAGCCTGGCGATGATTGCGGGCGGCGTGTCGCGCGGCGCCATCAGCGCGGTCCAGGCACCACTGGTGACGGCGGGAAATCCGACCTCCGGCATTGCCGGCACGTCAGGCAGTTCGGGTGCGCGTTTTGGTCCGACAATGGCGAGCGCACGTAATCTGCCGTCCTGGATCAATTGCAGCGAGGTACTGACAGTGTCGAAGGTCATCTGCACTTCACCAGCGACGACGGCCGTAAGCGCGGGCCCGCCACCCTTGTAAGGGACATGCAATATGTTTGTGCCGCTGACCGACTTGAACAGTTCCGCATTGAGATGCGGTAGCGTGCCGACGCCGCCGGTTGAGTAGTTGAGTTTTCCGGGATTGGCCTTGGCGTAGGCAACGAGGTCCGCGATCGATTTAAACGGCAACTGCGGATTGATCACGAGCACTTGCGGCGTTTCGGCAACAAGGGCCACCGGAGCAAAGCTCGATGCATCGTAGCCGGCGCTCTTGACGATCATCGGGCTCATGATGAGGCCGCTCGCGGCCGAAACCATCAGCGTGTAACCGTCAGGATCGGCGGCCGCCGCCTGGCGCGAGCCGATCGTGTTGCCGGCACCCGGCTTGTTCTCGATGAAAACGTTCTGCCCGAGCACCGGCGGCAGGGCGTTGGCGAGCACGCGTGCCATCACATCGACCGGTCCGCCGGCGGGCGTTGGCACGATGATACGGACCGGCCTGGTCGGATAATCCTGCGCGTAGGCGCAAGCGGCCCACAACAGCGCGGCAATGGCGATAGCGACCCGGCGCATCGGCTTCCCCTCAGGCACGTTGCTTTGAGGGAAGCCTAGCTGTGAAGGGGCCGGCGGGTAAGGGGCGCTATTGCGTGACGCGATCAGTGACGATCAGCCGGACGTGCGGATTGCCGAATTCTGTACCGACGCAGTTGAGGTAGGGCCAAGGCCGCTGCTTGCAGGCGGTGATTGCATCGGCAGCTGGTTGCGGGAGCGGGCTCGCGACAACGTCCGCGGCCGGCGCCGAGAAAATGGTAATGACGGCGGCGATACCAGCGGCAAGCGTGATAGCGGCGACAGACTTCAACATGACAGCCCCCTGTTTTGGCGTGTCCGCCGGAGCTTTTTGCCCTCGGCCATGATCACTGTAGGGGAGGCCCCTGTCCGCCGCTGTGACCGAAGTCACAGATAGGCGCATTTGGAGGCCTCGCCCTCCAATGATGGGTCGCGGCGGCCGGGGAAAAGGTTCAAGGCAAAAAGGGCGTGGCCTTGCAGGGGCCTGAGGGGCGGGTTAGACCCCAATTTATGCCGAGAATCGCACTTTATGCGGGATCGTTCGATCCGGTGACCAATGGCCATCTCGACGTGGTGCGGCATGCCGTGCGGCTCGCCGACCGGCTGGTCCTCGCGGTCGGGGTCCATCCCGGCAAGGCGCCGTTGTTTGCCACCGATGAGCGGGTCGCCATGCTGGAAGAGGTCTGCGGCCCGGTCGCGCGCGACGCAAAATGCGAACTGTCCTGCGTTCCTTTTTCCGGACTGGCGATCGAGGCGGCGCGCAAAGCCGGCGCCACGCTGCTGGTGCGGGGCCTGCGCGACACTACCGATTTCAATTACGAGATGCAGATGGCTGGAATGAACGAGGCCATGGCACCGGGCATCCAGTCCGTGTTCCTGCCGGCATCGCCCGCGGCGCGCCCGATCACCGCCACATTGGTGCGTCAGATCGCCGGTATGGGCGGCGATGTATCCGCCTTCGTGCCGGCTTCCGTCGCCGCGCGCCTGAAGAAAAAATTCGCGCGCTGACACGCCATATCCTGAACCGAGGGAAGCAATGACCGACCGTCGTACGATCCTATCGCTCGCACTGGCCTTCACGTTTGCCGTAGTCGCGGCACCGGCATCGGCGCAATCGCCGCTCGAGAATCCGGCTGCGCTGCGCGAACAGGCGCCGGCGACCTACAAGGCGCGCTTCGACACCAGCAAAGGCGTGTTCGTCATCGAGGTCACGCGCGAATGGGCGCCGAAGGGCGCCGACCGTTTCTACAATCTGGTGAAGAACGGTTTCTACGACAATGTCCGGTTCTTTCGTGTGGTTTCCGGTTTCATGGTGCAGTTCGGCATCAACGGGGATCCGGCGGTCATGGCGCGTTGGCGCGCGGCGCAGATCCCCGATGATCAAGTCACGCAGAGCAACAAGCGCGGCATGATCACGTTTGCAACCGCCGGGCCCGGCACGCGAACCAGCCAGGTGTTCATCAACTTTGCCGACAACAGCAACCTCGACAGCATGGGCTTCGCGCCGTTCGGCCGCGTTGTATCTGGCATGAACGTCGTCGACGCACTCAACGCCGAATACGGCGAAGGCGCGCCGCGCGGCCGCGGTCCGGATCAGAGCCGCCTTCAGAACGAAGGCAATGCCTACCTTGCGAAAGATTTTCCAAGGATGGACTTTGTGAAAAAAGCCACCATCGAGCGCTGACACATTTCGTCATCACCGGGCCGCCGCGAAGCGGCGTGTCCCGGTGATCCCGACAAGGAGGGCACAAACTCTCCTAAGCGAGATGGCCGGGATAAACCCGGCCATGACTAACGGAGAGTGAAGAGTAAGGAGAGTACGATGGCCAAGCCAGAAGATACGCTGACGTTGGAGACCACCAAGGGCAACGTGACAATCGAAATGCGGCCCGACCTTGCGCCCGGCCATGTCGCGCGCATCAAGGAACTGGTCAAAGACGGTTTCTACGACGGTGTCGTTTTTCACCGTGTCATCGACGGCTTCATGGCGCAGACAGGATGCCCGCAAGGGACCGGCACCGGCGGTTCGGGCAAAAAGCTCAAGGCGGAGTTCAACAAGGAGCCGCACGTGCGTGGCACGGTTTCGATGGCGCGCGCCGGCAATCCCGATTCCGGTGACAGCCAGTTCTTCATCTGCTTCGACGACGCCCGTTTCCTCGATAATCAGTACACAGTCTGGGGCAAGGTGATCGAAGGCATGGACAACGTCGACAAGATCAAGCGCGGCGAGCCCGTCAAGGATCCCGACAAGATCGTCAAGGCGACGATGGGGGCGTAGGCCGGCCAACGATTCATCCGTCATGCCCGGCCTTGTGCCGGGCATCCACGTCTTGCCGTTCGGCAAATTTCAAAGACGTGGATGGCCGGGACAAGCCCGGCCATGACGAAGGTTGCACATGAAAACCGACCTTTTCGACTTCGAGTTACCCGCGGACCGTATCGCGCTGCGGCCGGCAAGCCCCCGTGATACGGCGCGGCTGCTCGTCGTACGGCCGGGCGTGACCCAGGAGCTTGACGATCGCTCCGTAAGGGACCTGCCGGGCTTGCTGCGCCCCGGTGATTGCCTGGTGGTCAATGACAGCAAGGTCATCGCGGCGCGGCTGCATGGGCGCCGCATTGGCCGGGGAGGCACGGAACCCGGGATTGAGGCGACGCTCCACAAGCGGTTGGATGGCTCGCATTGGCGGGCTTTTGTGAAGCCGGCAAAGAAACTTGAAGTCGGGGACACGGTACGCTTCGGGACCGAAGGGCGGGTGTGCTTTCTCGATGAGCTCGATGCTCAAGTTTCACATAAAGACGAAGGTGGCGACGTAACTCTTTCATTTTCCTTTCATGGTCCGGTGCTCGACCAGGCGATCGCCGAGCGCGGCGAGATGCCCTTGCCGCCCTATATCGCGTCCCGGCGGGCTCCGGACGAGCAAGACCGGGCCGATTACCAGACTGTTTTCGCCCATGACGAGGGCTCGGTGGCGGCCCCGACAGCAGGATTGCATTTCACAGCTGGGTTGCTGGCGGCTTTGGAGGGGCGCGGTGTTGCTCTTCACAAGGTGACGCTGCATGTCGGGGCCGGCACGTTTCTGCCTGTGAAGGCCGACGATACCGCCAACCACACGATGCATACCGAATTTGGCACCGTTTCAGCCGAGGTGGCCGCGGCACTCAATACGGCGCGATCGAAAGGCGGGCGCATCGTGGCCGTGGGGTCGACCGCACTACGGATCCTGGAAAGCGCATCGGGCGAGGACGGACAATTGCGGGAATTTTCGGAGGAAACCGCAATCTTCATCACGCCTGGCTACAAATTCCGCGCCGTCGATCTGATGCTGACCAATTTCCATTTGCCGCGCTCGACGTTGTTCATGCTGGTTGCGGCGTTTAGTGGCCTCGACACAATGAAACGCGCCTATGCGCACGCGATTGCGGGTGGCTATCGCTTCTATTCCTACGGCGATGCGTGTCTGCTTTATCCGGCAGTCCTATGAGCGAACCCTTCTCCTTCAGGCTGATCAAGACTGACGGCGCCGCACGCCGTGGCGAATTCGTCACCGCGCACGGGCGCGTGCAGACGCCGGCCTTCATGCCGGTCGGCACCCAGGGCACGGTGAAGGGCCTGATGCCGGATGATGTGCGTGCGACCGGGGCCGAAATCGTGCTCGGCAATACCTATCATCTGATGCTGAGGCCGGGCGCGGAACGGATCGCCAAACTCGGCGGGCTGCATAAGTTCATGAATTGGCCGCTGCCGATCCTGACCGATTCCGGCGGTTTCCAGGTGATGTCGCTCTCCGATCTGCGCAAACTGGACGAGCAGGGCGTGACGTTCCGCTCGCATCTCGATGGCGCCATGGTTGCGCTGTCTCCAGAGCGCGCGATCGAAATCCAGGCGCTGCTCGGGGCCGACATTTCCATGCAACTCGACGAATGTCTCAAGCTGCCGGCGAGTGCGAAAGACATCGCGCGCGCAATGGAGTTATCGTTGCGCTGGGCGGAACGCAGCAAGCGCAGTTTCGAAAGCCGGGCGCGTGAAGGCTATGCATTGTTTGGAATTGTACAAGGAGGCGACGACCTCGCACTCCGCTCAAAAAGTGCGCGTGAACTCACGCAATTGGATTTTCAAGGCTACGCCATCGGCGGGCTTGCGGTTGGCGAGCCGCAAGAGGTGATGCTCAAGGTCGTCGCCGAAACCACGCCGATTTTGCCGGCAGAACGGCCGCGTTATCTGATGGGCGTTGGCACGCCGCACGACCTCATGGCGGCCGTCAAGCGTGGCATCGATATGTTTGATTGCGTACTGCCGACCCGCAATGGCCGCCACGGCATGGCCTTCACGCGTTTTGGTGCGATCAACCTCTCGAATGCGCGTCACGCCGAAGATTCGCGTCCGCTCGATGACCAGAGCGCGCACCCCGCGGCGCGAACTTATTCACGTGCCTATCTGCATCACCTGACCAAAGCTAACGAGATCCTCGGCCAGGTGCTGCTATCGACCATCAATCTCGCCTACTACCAGGAACTGATGGCGGGAATGCGTGAGGCGATTGCCGGCGGAAATTTCACTAAATTCGAGGGCGCAACCATGGCACAATGGGAACGCGGGGATATTGCGACAATGTGAGAGATTGTCCGGGGTTGTCTCAATGCCGCGCCTTGGCTAAAGCCAGCTTATGAACGTTCAACCATCGTTCCTCGCCAAGCGGCGGAAACCCGCCTTCAAATTGCCGCCGGGCAGTTGTGATGCGCACTGCCACGTTTTCGGACCCGGGGACAAATTCCCCTATGCTCCAAACCGACGCTACACGCCGGAAGATGCGCCGAAAGAGATGCTGGCAGCGCTGCATGCTCATCTTGGCATCGACCGTGCCGTGATCGTGCAGGCAAGCTGCCACGGCACCGACAATGCCGCGATGCTCGACTGCATCGCCTCGGACCCCAAGCGTTACCGCGGCGTGGCCATTGTCGACGACAGCTTCACTGACAAGGATTTCGAAAAGCTCGATCGTGGCGGTGTGCGCGGCGCGCGCTTCAATTTCGTCAAGCATCTCGGCGGCGCACCCGACATGGCGGTGTTCGGCCGCGTCATCGACCGCATCAAAGGACGCGGATGGCACGTCGTGCTGCACATCGACGCCCCGGATATCATTCCGCTCTCGGATATGATGCGAAAATTGCCTCTTCCTTTCGTCGTCGATCATATGGGGCGGGTGCCGTCGGCCGCAGGAGTGGATCAGCCGCCGTTACGCGCGTTGATCGAGCTTTCGCGCCTCGAAAACTGCTGGATTAAAGTCTGCGGTTCGGAGCGCATTTCGATGCCGCCTTATGCCGCAGCCGTTCCGATTGCTCATGCCTTGGTCGAGGCGGCCCCGGGGCGCGTGTTGTGGGGCACCGATTTTCCGCATCCGAATGCAACTCACGAGGCGGATGAGGCCGATCTGGTTGATCTGGTGCCGCAATTTGCGCCCGACCCGCTGGCGCAGAAACGCCTGCTGGTGGACAATCCGGCAAAGCTTTACAATTTCAACTCATAAAAAAATTGGTGGAGGAGATGCACATGAGCATCGCGATTTTCGGACGCGCATATCGCAATGCGCTGTTGGCGGCCGCGGTTTTGACGTTGACATCATTGAGCAGTGCGCAGGCAGCCTGGCCGGAAAAGCCGGTCAAGATCATCCTGCCATTCGGCGCCGGCGGCGTTGCCGATGTGACGTCGCGTATTTTGGCTGACAAGCTCAGTGACAAATTCGGCCAACGTGTCGTGATCGAAAACATGCCGGGACCGGGTGGCATCAATGCCGCGCGCGCAGTTATCAACGCTCCGCCCGACGGCTATACGATGGCCTTGGTCACCAATGGGACCGCAATCAGCGTCGCGGCGTTCAAGAGCCTGCCATTCGATCCGGTGAAGGATTTCGAGATGGTGTCGATGGTCGGCACGTTCGACCTGGTTTTCGTGGCCAATAGCCAATCCGAATACAAGACGCTGGGTGATTTCATCAAGGCGGCGAAGGCGCAGCCCGGGAAGCTCAATATCGGGACCATTGCGGTCGGCGGCACGCAAAATCTCGGCGCTGAGCTGTTCAAGTCACTTGCGGACGTGAACGTGCAAATCGTGCCGTACAAGAACTCGCCTGACATCGTGGTTGCGCTGTTGCGCAACGATGTGCAGATGATGGTCGAATTTCCGCCGGCGGTGCAGGGACAGGTCAATGATGGCAAGCTGCGCATTCTTGCCACCTCAAGCCCGAAACCTTCGCCGTTGCTCCCGGGCGTGGCGACCGCGGATCAGGCCGGCGTAAAAGGCTATGAGGTGATTTCCTGGAATGCCGTCGGCGCACCGAAGGGCACACCGAAGGCCGTCATCGACACGATGAATAAGGCCATTCATGAGGTTCTCGCCCGGCCGGATGTAAAGGAACAGTTCGCCAAGGTCGGTGTGGAAGCGCATGCCAGCACTCCCGCTGAACTGATGACGCGGCTCACGGCGGACATCAAGAAATGGAACGACGTCGTCGACAAGGCGGGCATTCCGCGGAAGTAGGCCGTCACGCAAACAGGATCGGGCGGACCGCACACCGGCCAAGGAACGAACAATGAGTGCCGCGCCGCGCGCCTATCCCGACCTGCACGAACATCTCGCCGCGCTCGAGGAGCGGGGGCTTTTACAGCGGATCGACCGGCCGATCGACAAGGATGCGGAAATGCATCCATTGGTGCGCTGGCAATTCGTCGGCGGCATTGACGAGGCCGAACGCAAGGCGTTTCTGTTCACCAATATCGTCGATGGGTTGGGGCGGAAATACGACATGCCCGTGGTGGTCGGCGCCATCGCCGCCAATGCGGAGATTTACAGCATCGGCATGCGTGCGCCGCTCGCCGACATCCAGGCCAAATGGGATCACGCCATTGCCAATCCCATTGAACCGCGGCTGGTCAACGAGGCCGTTTGCCATGAAGTCGTGATCGAGGGCCCGGCGCTCAGGGAAATCGGCAATGGTCTGGACCGGCTGCCGATCCCGATTTCGACGCCCGGGTTTGACAGCGCGCCAACTTTAACCGCGACCAATGTGATTACGCGCGATCCGGAAACCGGCGTCCAGAACATGGGCACCTACCGCGCCGCGCTGAAATCGCCTGACCGGTTGGTGGTGCGCATGGCGACGCGGGTCGGCGGCGCCGGCGGCTACCAGCATTACCTTAAATACCAGAAGCGTGGCGAGCCGATGCCCTGCGCAATCGTGCTCGGCTGCCCGCCTTTTGTCGCCTTCATGGGGCCGCAGAAACTGCCGATCGGCGTCGACGAAATGACGGTCGCCGGCGGACTTGCCGGCGGTCCCATCAATATCGTGCGGGCGCGCAGCGTCGACCTGACGGTGCCGGCGGAATCCGAAATCGTCATCGAAGGATTGATCGACACCGAATTTCTCGAGCCCGAAGCGCCCTTCGGTGAATCACATGGGCACGTCGCGCTCGAGGAATTCAACATGCCGATGCGGGTGACCGCGATCACGCATCGCAAGAAGCCGGTGATCCCGTCCTATATCAGCCAGGTGGCGCCCAGTGAATCGAGCGTGATCAAGCGTGTCGCCTACGAGCCGCTGTTCACTGCGCATTTACGCAACACGCTCGGCATCAAGGGCGTCAAGAAAGTAGCGCTGCACGAGCCGTTGACCGGGCTGCTGCGGGTCACCGTGATCACGCTGGAGAAAGGCGTGCCGCGCACCGAGGTCTGGCGCGCGCTCAAGGGTGCCGCGTTCTTTAAGGGCGATTGCGGCAAGATCTGCATCGCGGTCAACGAGGATATCGACGTCGACAACGCCGACGCGCTCCTTTGGGCGATGGCCTACCGGATGAACCCGGTGGAGGACGTGCAATTGGTGCCGCACCGCGGACAAGGCCACGGTCCCAAGCGTGAACACGACCACGAAGAAGACTCGACCATGCTCATGGACGCGACCATGAAAGGCGATCTGCCGCCGCTGGCATTGCCGAAGCAGGAATATATGGAACGCGCCAAGGCGATCTGGCAGGAGCTTGGCTTCAGGCCGCTGCGGCCGCAGGCGCCGTGGTTTGGTTATTCACTCGGCGATTGGCTGCCGCAATGGGATGACGCGGCCAAACGCGCTGCGCAGGGACGCTACCTCGATAACGGCAAAATCAGCGAGAAGTTGAAACGCAAAGGCCTCAAGCCGGAAACCAAGTATCGGCCCGACAAGGAACCACCCAAGTAACGAACGGAGCGGGTTTCGCTACGGTCCGCCGTAGAGCCAGGCGATACCGTCGAGCGCCTGCTCATTGGTACGGCCACCAACGGCCATGTCGCGCAACTCTGCCGTCACGCCGCGCGCGTGATAAAATTCGCCATAGACCCGCGCCATGATCTGCGTGCGCGCGGTGCGCAAATAACGTTCCTGCGTGTAAGCCTCGAAGGCTGCGGCCGGATCGTCCGGCTTTTGCGCGACCTTCTCCGCGAGCATCACTGCATCTTCGGTCGCCATGCAGGCGCCTTGCGCGAGATATTGCAACATCGGATGGGCGGCATCGCCCAGCAACGTGACGCGGCCTTTCTTCCAGTTCTTCACCGGCTCGCGATCGCACAGGACCCACATGCGCCAGGTCTCGATCAGCTCGAGCATGCGCGTGACCTGCGGCACCTGCATCCTGAAATGCTGCCACATCACGTCCTTGGTGCCTTCGGCGTTCCAGCCTTCCTCGTAGTGGTCGGAGTGGAATACGGCGACGAGATTGTAGAGTTCGCCACGCCGCAGCGGGTAATGCACGAAGTGGGTGCGCGGGCCGGCCCACAGCACGACGTCGGGTCGCCAAAGATCCTTCGGCACGTCCTCGCGCTTGAGAACGCCACGATAGGCGATGTGGCCAGACACCCGCGGCTTGCCATCGCCGACGATGCTCTCGCGGATTTTCGACCACATGCCGTCGCAGGCGATCAGTGCGCGACCTTCGACGATTTCGCCGTTGTTGAGCGTAACGCTGACGTGGTCGCCGTGGTCCTTGAAAGCGTCGACGCGTCGGCTGGTTTCCAGCGTGATCAGATTGCTGTCCTGGCAGGCTTTCAGGAAAGCGCCGTGGATGTCGGCGCGATGGGTGACGCCGTAGGGTTGGCCGAACCGCTTCATGAACGCATCGAGCGGAATATTGGTGATAAGCTCGCCGGTGAGCGCATTGCGCATTTCCTGGGCCGGCGGGCGATGGGCGTCAGCCAGTATCGCGTCCTTCAGGCCGATTTTTTCCAGGACGCGAAAAATGTTCGGGCCGAGCTGGATTCCGGCGCCGACTTCGCGGAATTCGGGCGACTGCTCGAACACACGAACCGGGAAGCCCTGGTGAGCGAGCGCATAGGCTGTAACCAGGCCGCCGATTCCGCCGCCGGAGATCAAAAACGGGGCGGAACCGCCATTCGTGCGAGCCATGGGTACTTCCTCAAGTCACGCAAACCGAACTATTGCGCCGACCATAAAACCTGCGCGCGGCCGATGCAAAGAGCGCTTCCACAATTGAAAAACCCGCCGGCAAGGCGCCGGCGGGCTATGGTGTCGGGACGAAGGCCTAATTGGTCCGGTCGCGGTGCTTACTTGGTCACCTGGCCGCGGACTTCGCCACCTTTGTTGGCGGCGGTGTGGACGTTGACGTACCACTTGCCGGCCATCAGCTCAGCTGCCTGGGCATCGGTGAGCGTCGCGGAGCCTTCAAACGAGCCTTTGTCGGCGCCGGCGATCGGGACCGCGACGCCGCCGTTCTTGCCGGCTTCGCCGGCGTGGAAATGAGCCGCGGTGGCCGGGCCGGTCAGGCCGGAGACGGTGCCTTTCCAGGACAGTTTCTTGCTGGCGGTATCGAAGGTCGCGGTGACCGAGCCGGTGCCTTTGCTATCGGTCGGCGGGACTTCACTGGTGGCCTTCAGGTCGGCCTTCAGATTGACCGTGGCGGCCATCGCCGGGCTCGCAAGCAGCGAGTACGGCAGTGCAGGCGAAAGCGGTCAGACTGGACCGCACGAATCGTCGTTCGTCATATATGCTCCTCCCATTGGGAATTTGGCAACAAGTTGCAAGACATGAGGCGAACACCCAAAACTAGCACTTATTCCTGCGGGGCACCGTTCAATGTGCCGTGAGCGGGATGGAGCTGCTGGAGAATTCGCCGCAGGCGTCGCATTCCCAATGGTGGCGGATCTCGCCGCCTTCCACGAATTCCGACGAGACCGGGGCGACCATCAAGTCGCCGCAATGGGGGCAACGCATCGGGGCGGAAGGCGCGGATGGCTGAGAGCTTCGCCTGGTACGCTATGAAGCTGCATGTCATGGCTCCTTCCGTTTCCTCGAACCTGACCGGGAGTAATGGCCCATCGTGGCGATGGCGAGACGCTTTGGTGAAACTGTGGTGGCCGGAACGCTAAACTTTTGCGACACAAATTGCGCTCGTTCCGTGCCGCAGTTTTGCCAAAACGCTCGCCGTTTGAAGTCTTTCACAGATTCAGAGTAACGCCGCGTGCGCTGCGGCGAACAAATTTTCGACGATTTTGTAGACCGGCCGCTGCGAATATTTGGTGAGCGCGGAGGGGACTCGAACCCTTGACCTACTGATTAAAAGTCAGTTGCTCTACCGCCTGAGCTACGCGCTCGTCACCTGGCGCATGGCCATGCCGAAAATCAGCCCGCTTCAGGAGACATGCGCTTGGCGCTGTGTAGGGGCGGCAGCTTGCCCGGTCAATAGGTGTCCTCGTCTTCTTGAACTCGCGCAAGGTTCGAGATTTGCTAGACTATTGCGCGGCCCGATGCCGTCCGGAGAGACCCATGCCCATCGTCAACCGCGTCGCCGACCTGCACAGCGAGATCACCGGCTGGCGGCGCGACCTGCATATGCATCCGGAGCTGATGTATGACGTGCATCGTACCGCCGGCACCGTCGCCGAAAAGCTGAAAGCCTTCGGCTGCGACGAGGTGGTCACTGGTCTCGGACGGACCGGCGTGGTCGGGGTCATTCGCGGGCGCAAGGGTACGGGAGGCAAGACGATTGGGTTGCGCGCGGATATGGACGCGCTGCCAATCGAAGAGGCCAACGATCTGCCCTACAAATCGACCGTCCCCGGCAAGATGCACGCCTGCGGCCACGACGGCCACACTGCCATGCTGCTCGGCGCCGCTCGCTATCTCGCCGACACCCGTAATTTCGCCGGCACGGCGGTGGTGATCTTCCAGCCGGCCGAAGAAGGCGGCGCGGGCGCCAAGGCGATGCTCGATGACGGAATGCTCGATCGCTTTGGCATCGGCGAAGTCTACGGCATGCACAATTATCCCGGCATGCCGGTCGGCGCGTTTGGAATTCGCGCAGGCCCGGTGATGGCGGCGGCGGACGCGCTCACCATCGATATCGAGGGTGTTGGCGCACACGCGGCGCGGCCGCATCTTGGTATCGACACCGTGCTCGTGGGCGCGCAAATCATCAATGCGATTCAGTCGGTGGTATCGCGCAATGTCGATCCGTTGAAATCGGCGGTAGTATCGATCTGCATGTTTCGCGCGGGCAACACCGACAACGTCATTCCACAGACCGTGCAGTTGCGCGGCACGGCACGCAGCCTACGCCGGACGTGCGCGATTTGCTTGAAAAGCGGTTGCATGTCGTGGTGGAGAGCACAGCGGCGGCCTATGGCGCGAAGGCCACGCTGACCTATCGCCGCGGTTATCCGGTCCTCGTCAACCACGAGCGGCAGGCGGAATTCGCTGCATCAGTCGCGGGCGAAATCGCCGGCCCTGACAAAGTCGATCACGTGCTGCCGCCAATGATGGGCGCCGAAGATTTTGCGTTCATGCTCAACGCGCGGCCGGGCGCATTCATCTGGATCGGCAACGGCGACAGCGCCGGACTGCATCACCCGTCCTACAATTTCAATGACGATGCGATCCCGTTCGGGACGTCGTATTGGGTGAAACTCGTTGAAACCGCGCTGGCGGTTTAGTCTAAGCGACTACTGAACCAATTCGCCCGGCTCCGGGGCCGGGGTCGGGCGTGCCGTTTCCGCCATGCGCGGTTCGCCGGGTGATGGGCAGCAGCTCGGCGACGCGGGCCTCGAGACTGCGCCAGTAAGCGAATTCATTGAGTCGCGTGCGCTCGATCACGGCCAGCCCGACGGCTGCAATGAACGGCAGGCTTTGTACGACGAGGACGACCGCGAAAATATTGATCTCGTGGATTTCCTTGACGTTGAAAATATAGAGCACGACCGCGCCGAGAAGGAGCAGAGCCGCCAGGATTGCTTCCCAGAATGCATGGAAATCGGCCGAGCGCCGCATGCCGCCTTTGGACGTACGGACGAAGGGCAGGTGATCCTTGATCAGACCAAGGGCAACGGCACGAGCGACAGTCCACTGCACCGACATGGCGGCGAACACCGATCCGAGCAGCTGGCCTTTTCGTGGGCGCACGCGCAGTCGATAAAGCGTCGTGAAATGTACGACCGACACGGCAAAGCTGACGATGATCGGCGCGGTCAGGATCCGGTCTGGCACTGCGATGTCGAGGAAGGAGACGACCGGCACCCACAGGATGTTCAGGATGGCCACGGCGACGCCGATACTTTCCGCACCCAGCCAGTTGAGCCATCCGAGCGTGAACTCGCGTTTCTGATCCCGCGTCAACCGGCTCGCTCCCGGCAGGAAACGACGCCAATGCTTCTTCAGAATCTGGAATCCGCCATAGGCCCAGCGGTGACGCTGCTTTTTGTAAGCCTCGAAGCTGTCGGGCAGCAGGCCATGGCCGTAGCGCTTGTTCGTGTAATGCGCCTGCCAGCCGAGTTCGAGCAGCGTGAGACCGAGATCGGTGTCCTCGCAAATCGTGTCGCTTGACCAGCCGCCGGCAGCCTCGATGGCGGCGCGGCGGATCAAGCACATCGTGCCGTGGACGATGATGGCATTGACTTCATTCCGCTGAACCATGCCGATGTCGAAGAAACCGGCGTATTCGCCGTTCATGGCATGGTGCATCACGCTGCGATCGCCATCGCGGTGATCTTGCGGTGCTTGCACCAGGCCAACCGTCGGGTCGCTGAACAGCGGAACGAGATCCCTGAGCCAGTCCGGATGCACCACGTAGTCGGCGTCGATCACGCCGATCACTTCGGCGTCGGCGGCCGTGTGGATTAACGCAAGACGAAGCGCGCCGGCCTTGAAGCCGACGATATCGTCTGCACGTACAAATTTGAAGCGCTCGCCCAGAGCGCGGCAATGCTCCTCGATTGGCAGCCACAATGCGGGGTCCGGAGTATTGTTGATGACCACGACGCATTCGTAGTTTGTGTAATCGAGCCGCGCGATCGCATCGAGCGTCTGCTTCAGCATCTCCGGCGGCTCATTGTGAGCCGGGATATGAATTGAAACTTTCGGACCCGCGGCCTGTGGAGCCAGCGGCGGGCTTGCGACCAGCCGTAGCGGTTTGTGGCCAAATGCGATGGCTGCAATTTCCTCGATGCGCGCGAGTGCGATTACGATCAATGGAATCAGCAGGAGAATGCCGAGGCCAAGCGCGAATGCCGAACCCGGCACGAAGTAATGACCGTTCCAGAATCCGAACACTGCCGCAAACCACGCGCCGACCACGTTGGCCGCACCTGCGAGCATCGCCGCCTGCCACAAAGTCACAGTGCTCATGGCAAGCAACGGCAGAGACAAAAGGATACTCACCAGGATAGCGATCGTGGCAAGGCGCCAGTGATTGGGGTCCGTGATCGGTCCGGTCCAATCAAATTTCTGATGACGCGAGGCGTCGAATAATCCCCAGTAGGGACCAACGCCACCTTCGAATGTCTTCCACGGCTGATCGATCGCTTCGACGATGTTGTAGTCAATGCCATAGGCGTCGGCGCGAGTCACAAAGTCGCGCAGCAACACGGCCTGTTCAATTCGGCCGGGATTGGCATTGTGCATGTTGTATCCGGCGCTCGGCCAACCGAACTCCGCAATCACGATACGTTTGCCGGGGTACGCCTGACGCAGCTTGTCGTAGATGAGTATCGCCTGATCGACCGTCTGCTGCTCGGAGAAGCCTTCCCAGTATGGCAGGATGTGTGCCGCGATGTAGTCGACGGCCGATACCAGTTCCGGATGTTCAATCCAAACGTGCCAGATTTCACCAGTCGTCACCGGAACGTTGGTCGAGCGCTTGACGCGCTGAATCATCTGGATGAGATCGCTGACTTTCTGTTCGCCGCGGAAGATCGTTTCGTTACCAACGATGACACCGTTGATATTGCTGTGCCGCTTAGCGAGCTCGATGACGGAACGAATTTCACGCTCGTTGCGATCCTGGTTCTTGTCGATCCACGCACCGGCCGTGACGCGCAATCCGAACTCGGATGCGATGCCAGGCACGAGCTCCACGCCGCCTGTTGCCGAATAAGTACGGACTGCGCGCGTCAATGGCGCCAGCATCTTCAGATCGGCGCGAATTTGCGTGGCCTGCGCCTTCCCCCCGGCGTCAGGATGCGCCGAATCTTCGAATGGTGCATAGGAAACGCTTGCGAGCTGACCGTCGAAGTTGGGGGCGCGAACATTGTCGCGCATGAGTGCCCACAACCCGGCATGCACGCACACCACGAGGGCGACGACGGCAGCAACGGTGCGCATTGAACTCAAAACCAACCGGGGCAGAATGGCAGACCCTTGAACCCGTCCCCTGGGCTCAGCCGATACTCCGTCTGCAGGGATGCAGCGTAGCGCGGCATAAGGTGGATATTCAAGTAATTAGCAGACATGGCAAATCCTAGGCAGACGCACGGCGCCCCGACTTTATTTTTATGATTGGCAACGCAGTTCAGCGCGGGGTGGTTCCGCCTGAGGTTGCCGCCGGCGGTTGGGCGGCTTCCGCGGCCGGGGTTGGCTCCAGTCCAGGGTTAAGCCAGCAGGCATGGACCCGACCGTTAAGCGTCTCCTGGGCCTTGGGATCGATGTTTCCCTGCCGGACGAGACAGCGGAAGGTGGCCTGGATGTGGGCGCTCGGGCAGCCGAACCGATCGTAAAGGTCGAGATGGCGAAACGCGGTGTCGAGATCGTCGCGCCAGAGCAGGGTGACCACGCGACGGCCGAGCCAAACGCATTCCGGGTTGCCGGCCGGGCCGGTCAAAAGCCGCGTCGCCTCGGCGATTTCGTCGATCTTTTTCTGACTTTCCTTGGCAGAGTCGGCGGCCGGCTTTTGAGGTTCGGGCGGCTTGCCGTTGCCTCCGCTTTGGGCGAAGGCGATTGGACCAATGAAGCCAAAGGCCGCCATGCAAGCAAAGCACGGCAAGAACCTGACGCAACTTGATAGTGAAACGCATTGTCCCCGTCGGATGTTTGATCTTGCCCGTACGCCCGTCCGTTGGCCCTGTGTGGGGCCCGATTGGGACGCTAATACGGCGGTGATTTACCTTGTAAATCCGCCCCCTTGATCCGGCGGCACGCCTGACGCGAAAAATCGAATTATCAGAATTGGCCCCAATTGCCGGACTTTGTCCAGCTTAACCGTTTTCCTTGCTTAAGACGCCGGGCCAGGGGCCGCTTGGCAGGGGCGGTAACGCACGATAAGCCCGTCCTGCCGCCAATCGCTGATCGGGTCCTCGATGCGTCACGCGTTCGCCTGCTTTCTCCTCACGGCGATGGCCATAAGCGGGGCTCTGGGCCTGGCTCGGCAGTGCAGTGCCCATACCGCGCACCCAGTCCGGGCCGGAAAAGCTCTATTGCGTGTCCTACACCCCGTTTAGGGGCAGCCAGACGCCGCTCGATCCATCAACCATGATTTCGGCGGCCCAGATTGAGGATGACCTGGCGCGGCTCGCCCAAATCACGGAATGCGTGCGTACATATTCGGTCGATTTCGGCCTGGATCAGATTGCAGGCATTGCGGCAAAGCATGGTCTGAAGGTCATGCAGGGGTTGTGGCTTTCAAGCAGCCTGCCGAAAAACGCCTACCAGATCGAAACAGCGATTGCGCTTGCCAATAAATACCCCGGCACCATTCGATCACTGGTGGTCGGCAATGAGGTGCTGCTGCGCGGCGAAATGACGGCGACCGATCTCGCCACTACCATTCGCGCCATCAAGGCGCGCGTGAAAGTGCCGGTCACGTATGCGGACGTCTGGGAGTTCTGGCTCCGCAATACCGAAATAGCGAACGTCGTTGATTTCATCACGATTCATATTTTGCCTTACTGGGAGGATTTCCCGGTTTCGGCCCGCGATGCTGTGGCGCATGTGGATGCAATCCGCCAACAGGTGGTCAATGCATTTCCGAGAAAGGAAGTGCTGATCGGCGAGGTCGGCTGGCCCAGCGCCGGCCGCATGCGCGAAGGTGCGTTGCCGTCCCCGGTCAATCAGGCGCGCGTCATTCTGGACGTCCTGGCGCTGAGCAAGCGCGACCACTTCAACGTCAATGTCATCGAAGCTTTCGACCAGCCGTGGAAGCGCGCGCTCGAAGGTACTGTTGGCGGACACTGGGGTCTTCTCAAGGCCGCAACGCGTGCTCCGAAATTTTCAGGAGCGTTGGCTGTTTCCAATCACCCGCTCTGGCTCTGGCAGGGCGCCGGCGGAATCATATTCGCGGCGATCGTTTTCGGCGCGGCGATTTTCGTTCGCACCAAAGACACGCCGCTTTCGATGTGGCTGGCGGTGAGCGTGAATGCCTTCGCTGGCGGAACCTTGCTCGGCTGGACGATTGAAAATATCCCGATCGAAAGCCTGGGGTTCGGTGGCTGGACGCGATCGGTGGCGCTTGCGGCAGTCGCTGTCGCCGCGCCGCCGGCAATGAGCTTCGCAATCATGCGCGGCATGCCCGCGCCGAGTTTTGCGGACGTGCTCGGTCCGAAGGGTGAGCGGGCGAGAGATCCCTTCGCGTGTGCGATTGGCGCAATTTCAATCGCCTTGTTCCTGCTCGCGTTTGTCGTGGCCCTGGGCCTCGTGTTCGATCCGCGCTACCGCGACTTTCCGTTTGCCCCGCTGACGGCGGCGGTTGTTCCTTTTCTCATGCACAAGTTGTCGGTCGCGCGGCCGAAGGGTTCGCGCAGCGTTGCGGAAACCGCGGGTGCAGCCGTGATCGCGCTGTCGGTTTGCTACATCGTGTTCAATGAAGGTTTTGCCAATTGGCAGTCGCTGTGGACGTGCTGCGGCCCTCGCGGGGCTCGCGCTCAATCTGGCTCTGGTGCGCGACGCGCGAGGCTGAGCACCAGCAGCCCGGCCGCGAGCGCGGACAAGGCGATATTGTAGAGGACGATCCCGCAGCAAGCGGCGGCGAGGGCCACTCCGAAAAGCATCAGCGACGGACGCAATAAATTCAGCGCCGCAACGATCAGGGCAAACCAGCCGAATACCGAGTAGGTGAACAGAGCAATGGTGATCTGCCGCGTGACGCAGAGCCACGTGTTCAATCCGGCCTGACAGGCAAGCCCGACGGGCGACTGCTCGACCGCGAGGTAGCGCATGTAGAGTGCGTAACCTAAGCGCGCAAAAACCGATTGATCAGGAGCCAATTGGTCGCGCGCGCGCTCGGCAGAAACAATTTCATGAGCGCAGTATGCCGACGCGTCGGTGCCGCGACAATCAGCGCTCCGCGATTTGTTCGCCGTCGAATTTAGCGGATTTGCATGCGGTGCGGGCGGCCGCAAAATGGGCACACAGGCCGGTCGCTGCGGGGCTGTTCGGCAGTGGCCCGACAACCAGACGATAGCCCGTCGCTCCAGCTCGATGTTCTCGGGCGGCGAGCGGATACATGCCGCTGAGCAGAGGTCCGAAATTAGCTTTCACCGTGATCCAGCGCTGGCGGACACCATCCAAAGTTGCGGCGCCGCCGAGGTCGAGTCCGAATTCGTTTTGGGTGCCGGCGGATGGGGCGGGTTCGCTTGTGGCTACGGTCGCGACCCGGGTGGGTGGCATCGGCACAGCGGCCGGGTTGGACGTATCGGCCTTTGGCGCAGCCGCGGCGCTGTCGGCGGAGATTGAGCAGCGGCCGCAGGCGGAGTGGTGGCCGGTGCAGTTGTGGCTGGTGCGCTCGGCGCCGGCGGCGCTGCTTTTGCAGCGAGGGCGGCGGCAGTAGCGGCCGCCTGCCGTTTGATGGCGCCGGTCATGTCGTCGATGCTGCTTTCGAGAAGTGCGATGCGGCCGGCCAGGCGGTCGCGCTCGACGGTGAGTGCGCGCACCTGTGCTGTCAAAAGCTGCACGTCGGACTCGAGCTGGGTCACGCGCGGCGGCATCTGCGCGATGGCGGCGGGCTCATTAATGGCGAAAACCTGGCGTAGGCGGTCGCCCGCGGTTTTGGTCTGGCTTGCGATCGCCAAAGCGGTCAGGGCGATTGCCGCGGCGCCGCCCCAGCCGCCCAGCCACAAAAGCGTTTTGAATTCGCGGCTGTGCCGGCGCGGCTCGCGCAAATCGGGTTCCAGCGGCGTCTGTTCAGTCGCCATACGGTGCCTCGATGGGGCGAATCATTGAAAACGTTAGCAGAATCCGGCAAATGCGTGCCTTCTGCCCGCTGAGCTGATCGGGACAAGGCGGTGGTCTTTTGCCGATGCACCGGCTCGGCTATGGGGATGCCAGCAAATCCAGCGAAAGCGTGAGCCAAGGCGGATGCCGCGACGAACATGTCTTGCCATCGTGCTCGCGGCCGGCGAGGGCACGCGCATGCGTTCGGCGCAGCCGAAGGCATTGCATGTCCTCGGCGGGCAGTCATTGCTCGCGCACGTGATCAAGGCTGCGAGCGCTGCCGGGACTGGCAGTCTGGCAGTCGTCGTCGGTCCGGACCACGCCGCGGTGGCGAGGAAGCGCTCATGCGCGCCCCCAAGGCGCAGATATTCCAGCAAAGGGAACGGCGTGGTACCGCCCATGCGGTTCTGTCCGCGGCCGAGGCGATCGCGAGCGGAGCCGACGACGTCCTGGTAATTTTCGCCGACACGCCCCTGGTTCGCGCCGAAACGCTTTCGAAATTGCGCGGGGCGCTTGCCGAGGGCGCTGCGGTTGCCGTACTCGGTTTTACGCCGGCCGATCCGCACGGCTACGGACGGCTGGTGATGCGCGGGCATGAATTGGTGGCGATCCGGGAGGATCGCGACGCCACGCCCGACGAGCGCAAGATCGTCTTCTGCAATGGCGGCTTAATGGCGCTGGCCGGCAAGCACGCGCTCGCCATTCTCAAGCGTATCGGCAATAGCAATGCCAAGGGCGAATTCTATCTGACCGACGCGGTTGCCATTGCCCGGGAGATGGGCTTGAAGGCAGTTGCGATCGAAACGCTGGAGGATGACGTGCGCGGTATCAACACCAAAGCACAGCTCGCTGAAGCGGAAGCCGTATTGCAGAAACGGCTGCGTACTGCGGCAATGGAATCCGGCGTCACGATGATCGCACCGGAAACCGTCTTTCTTTCCGCAGATACAAAATTCGGCAAGGATGTGACGATTGAGCCGAACGTGGTTTTCGGCCCGGGCGTTACCGTAGATGACGGCGCAACGATCCGTTCGTTCTCGCATCTTGAAGGTGCGCATGTCGGCAAGAACGCGCGCGTCGGTCCCTATGCACGACTTCGACCCGGTGCAGATCTTGGACCAAATGTGCACATCGGCAACTTCGTCGAAGTAAAAGAGGCCAAGATCGAGGTCGGGCGCCAAGGCCAATCATCTTGCCTACATTGGTGACGCACCTATCGGTGCCGATGCCAATGTCGGCGCGGGCACCATCACGTGCAATTATGACGGCGTCGCCAAGCATCGCACCGAAATCGGCAAAGGCGCTTTCATCGGCTCGAATTCGGCGCTGGTTGCGCCTGTTAAGATTGGTGACGGTGCCTATATCGGTACCGGAAGCGTCATCACCAAGGATGTCCCTGCCGGCGCCCTGGCGATCGCACGCGCGAAACAGGCGGTTAAGGAAGGCTGGGCAAAGCGCTTGCGGCAGGTGAAAGCCTTGGGCAAGAACCTCACCAGGAAGAAGCCGAAAAAGTAGCCAGGGCACATCCAAAGCTCGGCGTCGGGACGCCGCGGCGCTGTCACATTGCGAAACGGCTTTTGATTTCCTTGAGCGTGCCGGCGGCAGCTAGAGCATGAGTAACGGGTAAAGGGGACATCCAGACGGATGTGTGGAATTGTCGGAATTCTAGGGACCAAGCCGGTTGCCGGCCAATTGGTCGACGCGCTCAAGCGGCTTGAGTATCGCGGCTATGACTCAGCGGGCGTTGCGACGCTCGATCATGGCGCGCTCGGCCGTCGCCGTGCGCAAGGCAAGCTGAACGCGCTCGAAACCCGGCTCGCGCAGGAACCGCTCGGCGGCACCATCGGCATTGGTCACACCCGCTGGGCAACTCATGGCCGCCCGACGGAAGACAATGCGCATCCGCATGCTACCGATCTGGTGGCGGTGGTCCACAACGGCATCATCGAAAATTTTCGCGAGTTGCGCGAGCAACTCACCAAGCGCGGCCATAAATTCGTCAGCGACACCGATACCGAGGCTGTTGCCCATCTCGTCACGCAGGAATTAAAGAACGGCAAATCACCGGAAGATGCTGTCGCAGCGTCGCTCAAACAACTGCGCGGCGCCTTCGCGTTGGTTTTCCTCTTCACAGGCAAGGATGATCTGCTGATCGGCGCCCGCAAGGGATCACCGTTGGCGATCGGCTATGGCAAGGGCGAGATGTATTTCGGCTCCGATGCGATCGCGCTTGCGCCGTTCACCGACATGATCAGCTACCTGGAAGACGGCGACTGGGCTGTGCTCACGCGTAAGGGCGCCGAGATCCGCGACGAACAAGGCCGCAAGGTCGAGCGGCCGATTGTGAAATCGACAGCCTCGGCGCAGATGGTGGACAAGGGCAACCACAAGCACTTCATGGCCAAGGAAATTCACGAACAGCCGGAAGTGGTCGGCCATACGCTGGCTCACTACATTGACATGGTGAACGAGCGCGTTGCGCTGCCCGGCAAACTTCCATTCGACTGGAAAAAAATAAAACGACTGTCGATCTCTGCTTGCGGCACCGCCTTCTATGCAGGACTGGTCGCAAAATACTGGTTCGAGCGCTTTGCGAAATTGCCGGTCGAAATCGACATTGCGTCGGAATTCCGTTATCGCGGCGCGCCGCTCGAAGCGGGCGATCTGGCGATCTTTATTTCACAATCGGGCGAGACTGCCGACACGCTGGCGACATTGCGTTACGCCAAAGAGAACAAGCAGCACATCCTATCTGTGGTCAATGTGCCGACCTCAACGATCGCGCGCGAAAGCGACGTGGTGATGCCGACGTTGGCGGGACCGGAGATTGGTGTTGCCTCCACCAAGGCCTTCACCTGTCAGCTCAGTGTACTCGCATGTCTTGCCATTGCGGCCGGCCATGCGCGCGGCGAGCTTTCGGAAGCCGACGAACAAAAGTTGGTACACGCATTAATCGAGGTGCCGCGGCTGATGGCCGCCGCGCTCACGCTCGAGCCGCAGATCGAACGGCTGTCGCACGATCTCGCCAAGGTGCATGACGTCCTCTATCTCGGCCGCGGAACGAGCTATCCAATCGCTTTAGAGGGCGCGCTTAAGCTCAAGGAAATTTCCTACATTCACGCGGAAGGTTATGCCGCCGGGGAACTCAAGCACGGGCCCATTGCGTTGATCGACGAAACGATGCCAGTGATTGTGATTGCGCCCCATGACCGCGTGTTCGAGAAAACGGTATCGAACATGCAGGAAGTGGCAGCGCGCGGCGGCAAGATCATCCTGGTCACTGATCCGAAGGGCGCCAAAGAAGCGACCATCCAGTCGCTGGAGACGTTGACGCTGCCTGAGATGGCCTCCACCGTCACGCCATTGGTTTATGCCATTCCCGTGCAGTTGATTGCCTATCATACCGCCGCGGCCATCGGCACCGACGTCGACCAACCACGCAACCTCGCGAAATCGGTCACGGTGGAATAGACTGAGATCATGACAGAGATCGACCAGAGCCCCGGCGCGCCAGCGCCCGTCGAGGTCGCGAAGGTGGTGGCCTCGCAAACCAGTTTTGCGGGCCGCATCCGTAATTATTTCCTGACCGGGCTGATCGTAGCCGGCCCGCTGGCAATTACCGCGTGGCTGATCTGGTCGATCATCACCTGGGCTGACGATTTCGTGCGGCCGCTCATTCCGCCGCCGTATCGTCCCGAAAGCTATCTGCCCTGGCCGATACCCGGCACGGGACTGATTATTTCGTTTGTCGTTTTAACGTTGCTCGGCTTTCTCACCGCCAATCTCGTTGGACGCACGCTCGTTGAGCTCGGCGAAAGCCTGCTCAATCGAATGCCGATTGTGCGGCCTGTCTACAACATGATGAAGCAGATCTTTGAATCACTGTTTTCGAAGACGGGTTCAAGTTTCCGCAAAGTGGCTTTGGTTGAATTTCCCGCACCCGGGATGTGGTCGCTTGTGCTTCTGTCGCAGCCTCCGATTGCGGACCTCGCGAAAAAACTGCCGCAGGGCGAGTATGTTTCGGCCTTCATGCCGTGCACGCCTAACCCAACGACCGGCTTTTTCTTTTATGTAAAGCGTCAAGGACCTCATCGAACTCGACATGTCGGTCGAAAATGCCATGAAGCTGTTGATCTCCGCGGGCATGGTGCAGCCGGACGCCGACGCGCAGAAAAAACTGGCGTCGCTGGCCGCCACTGCGAAGGCGGCACGGGCCAGGCGCAAAGCCGCGCCCGTCAACTAGCCTGCGCGGATCAATTTGATCGCCTCGTCTTTCCCGAAAAGATAGAGCAAATGTCGCAAGGCTTCGCCGCGGGGCGTCGCGAGCGTCGCGTCGCGCGATAAAATAAGTGCCGCATCGTCGCGTGCCGCGCCCAGATATTTTCCGTGCACGTCAGGCCGCGCGATCTGGAAACCCGGCAGGCCGCTCTGCCGTGTCCCCAGAACATCGCCTTCGCCGCGCAATCGCAGGTCCTCCTCAGCGATCCGGAAGCCGTCTTCCGTTTCGCGAAGGATAGCCAGCCGCGCCTTGGCGGTGTCACCGAGCGGTGCCCGGTATAAAAGTAAACAGGTTGATGCGCCGGGGCCGCGGCCGATGCGCCCGCGAAGCTGGTGCAATTGTGCGAGGCCAAAGCGTTCGGCGTGCTCGATCACCATGATGGTGGCCTCCGGCACGTCGACACCGACCTCGATCACGGTCGTGGCAACAAGCAATTGCTTTTCGCCGGAGGCAAAACGCGCCATGGCGGCATCCTTGTCGCTGCCTTTCATGCGGCCATGGACGAGATCGACCCTGTCTCCGAATTTTCGTTGCAGCTCCTCGAAGCGCTCCTGCGCGGCGGCAAGATCGATTTTCTCGGATTCATCGACTAGTGGACAGACCCAGTAGGCCCGCTTCCCGTCAGCGAGCGCGCGGCCGACCGCTTCTTCGACGTCTTCGAGGCGTGACAGGGGAATCGTGCGCGTGTCGATCGGCTGGCGTCCGGGCGGTTTCTCGCGCAATTCGGAGATATCCATATCGCCGAAATAAGTGAGCACGAGTGTGCGCGGGATAGGAGTGGCAGTGAGCACCAGCACATCGACAGAGTCGCCCTTCTGCGTGAGCGCGAGCCTTTGGTGCACGCCGAAGCGGTGCTGTTCGTCCACGACAGCCAATGCAAGATCGTGAAAGGCGACGTCTTCCTGAAAAAGCGCGTGGGTCCCGATCAGCAGATCGATATCGCCGAGGGTGAGACGATCGAGGATCTCTTTACGTCCCGGCCCGCGCTCGCGGCCGGTGAGAATGGCGACGCGAATGCCGGCGGCTTCGGCCAGCGGGGCGATGGTGGCGAGATGCTGGCGTGCGAGAATTTCTGTCGGCGCCATGAAAGCGGCCTGGCGGCCGGCCTCGATCACTGCTGCGGCGGCTGCAAGCGCGACGACCGTTTTTCCCGAGCCGACATCACCCTGCAGCAGACGCAGCATTCGTTGTGGGCGGGCGAGGTCGGTCGTGATGTCGTCGAGCGCCTTCTGCTGCGAATGCGTCAATGCGTAGGGCAGTGCCTTGAGGATGCGCGCCCGCAGACGGCCCTCGCTGGCGCTGCCGCGGCCCGATTGCCGGCGCATGTGGGCGCGCACCAGTGCAAGTGCGAGTTGCCCCGCCAGCAACTCGTCATAGGCAAGCCTGGTCCAGGCGGGTGTCTCCGGCATGATGTCGTGCGGGTCTGCCGGCCGATGCAAATGCCGCAGCGCCGCGGAAAATGCCGGAAAGCGTTCGCGCGCGACCCAGGCCTCGTCCTGCCATTCGGGTAAATCCGGCAACCGGCCAAGCGCGCCATCAACGGCGCGCCGGATATTGCCGAGCGCGAGGCCCTCGGTGAGCGGATACACCGGCTCGACCAATGGCAAGGCAGCAAAGCCCGCCTCATCCACGACGCGGTCGGGATGCACCATCTGCAACATGCCGTCGTAAAATTCCGCCGTGCCGGAGACGTAGCGTGTCTCGCCCTCGGGCAGCAGCTTTTCCAGATAGTCCCGGTTCGGGTTGAAATAAGTCAGCGTGATGTCGCCGGTGTCGTCGCTGGCGTAAATCCGATAGGGCGCGCGCGAACGGCGCGGCGGGCCAGGGCGATGTTTGCCGATGGTGACGGCGACGGTAACGACCTGCCCGGGCTGGACATCGCGCAGCTTCGGCCGGGCGCGGCGGTCGATCACGCCGGAGGGCAGGTGGAACAGCAGATCGACGACGCGGGGCGCCTCGCGGTCGAACAAGCGCGCATAAAGCTTTTCCAGCTTCGGGCCGACCCCGGGCAGGCTGGTGAGCGAGGCAAAGAGCGGATTGAGGACGGGCGGCCGCATGGGGGCCCATGCTGGCTTGCACGCACTACCAGCGCAATGCGGATCTGTGCAAAGCGCGGCTGACATCGGGCGGCCGCCCCTCTATATAAACCCTCGCCCGGCCCGTCCGGGTTTTTGGCGTTGGAGACACGTTAGTGACCACCGGGACGAACAGGTCGAGTGAGGGTCTGGATGGGCGCCGCCGTCGGCTGCTGTTTCGCTGCTGGCATCGCGGCATCCGGGAGATGGATCTTGTGCTCGGGCGTTTCGCCGACGACGCAGATCGAATCCTGAGCGAGGCTGAACTCACCGAGCTTGAAGGTTGGCTGGAAATCCCGGATCAGCAGATGTTCGCCTGGGTGAACGGCATGGAGCCCGCACCCCCCGAAATCGAAACCGGGCTGTTTCGCCGCTTGCGTGATTTCCGCGGGAAGGGCGTTGCGTGAGTACGTCCGTGAAATCACCCGCCGAACAACTTAAGCCGGGCAAGGTGCTCACTTTGGCCCAGGTCGCTGACGGGGCTGAAGGCCTGGTGTTGGCCGATCTCGCGCGCGCGATCGCCGCGGGCAAAGACGCGCCACCAATTTCGTTGGCCGTGATCTGTCGCGACGGTCAACGCATGGCCGCGCTGTCACGCGCGCTGGCGTTCTTTCGGGCCCGACATCGAAGTGATGGAATTTCCGGCCTGGGATTGCCTGCCTTACGACCGCGTCTCGCCCAATGCGGCCGTGGTTGCGCAGCGGATGACGGTGTTGTCGCGGCTAACCCGGGTCAAAGGTCGCGACAAACCCTCTGTGGTCCTGACGACAATCAATGCCGCCCTGCAACGGGTACCGGCCCGCGAATTCGTGGCAACGCACGCACTTTCAGTCGCGCCCGGCAATGTGATCGGAATGCAAGGCGTGATCGAGTGGCTGGAGCTCAACGGCTATATCCGTGCCTCCACCGTGCGCGAGCCTGGCGACTATGCCGTGCGCGGCGGCATTCTCGATCTCTTTCCGCCGGGCATGGATATGCCGGTGCGTTTCGATTTTTTCGGTGATGCGCTCGAAACAATCCGCGCCTTTGATGCGCAGACCCAACGGAGCGAGGAACAGCTGCGCGGCCTCGATCTTGTTCCGGTCGCGGAATTCCAGCTCATCACCGAAACCATCCGCCGCTTCCGGACGGGCTACGTCGCCGAATTCGGTGCGACGACGCCGGACGATCTGCTTTACGAAGCCGTGAGCGAAGGCCGCCGTTATCCGGGTATGGAGCACTGGCTGCCGCTGTTCCACGGGAAACTTGAAACGGTTTTTGACTACCTGCCGGGCTCCGCGCTCGCGCTTGAGCATCTGGCGCGAAGACGCTGCGCACGAGCGCTTCACGCAAATTGCCGACTACTACGATGCGCGCCACGAAGCGCTGAAACAGGGTGTCACGCCTCCCTATAAGCCGCTGCCGACGGAGCGGCTCTATCTTGGCGAGTCCGAATGGAAAGAGCGGCTTGAAACATCGGCAATCGCCCGGCTGACGCCATTCGCCGTGCCGGAGTCCAGCGCGATCGACGTCCAGGCGCGGCAAGGTCGCAATTTTACGGCCGAGCGCGCCGAACCGGGCGCGAACGTATTCGAGGCAGTGACGGCGCACGTGCTGGCGCTGCAAGCCGCCGGCAAGCGCGTTGCGGTCGCGTTGTGGAGCGAAGGCGCGCGTGACCGCATGAGTCACGTGCTCGCCGACCATAAATTGCACAATTTGACACCGGTCGGCTCGTGGCCGCAGGCATTGGGCCTCCCGAAGCCGACAGTTGCGCTCGCAGTGCTTGGCATCGAATCCGGATTCGAGACCGAGGACGCCGCATTCATCAGCGAGCAGGATATCCTCGGCGACCGGCTGGTGCGGCCACGCCGCGCCGCCCGCCGTGCCGAAAATTTCATAGCCGAAGCGACCAGTCTCGCGCCCGGCGACCTTGTTGTGCATGTCGACCACGGCATCGGCCGCTTTGCCGGCTTGCAGGCGATCGAGGCCGCTGGCGCGCCGCACGACTGCCTCGAGATCCGCTACGCCGACGACACCAAGCTGTTTCTGCCGGTCGAAAACGTCGACCTGCTCTCGCGCTACGGCTCCGAGGAAACCAACGTCGAGCTCGACCGCTTGGGCGGCGGAAACTGGCAGGCGCGCAAGGCCCGCATGAAGAGCCGTATCCGCGAAATCGCGGGTGAACTCATCAAGATTGCGGCGGAGCGTCTATTGCGCGAGGCGCCGCGCCTGACCGTTGGTCCCGGCGCTTATGACGAGTTCTGTGCCGGGTTCCCATACGAGGAGACCGACGATCAGCTCGCTGCGATTGACGCAACCATCAAGGATCTGGGGTCGGGGCGCCCGATGGACCGGCTCATCTGTGGCGACGTCGGATTCGGCAAGACCGAAGTGGCGCTGCGCGCGGCCTTTCTGGCGGCAATCGGCGGCAAGCAGGTGGCCGTCGTGGTGCCGACGACGTTGCTGGCACGGCAGCATTTCAAGACTTTTTCCGAACGCTTCCGCGGTTTCCCAGTCAACGTCGCGCAGGCGTCGCGGCTGGTGCCCAACGCAGAGCTGAACAAAGTGAAGGCCGGTCTCGCCGACGGCAGCGTTGATATCGTAATCGGCACGCATGCGCTGCTCGGCAAGGGCATTACGTTCAAGGACCTGGCCTTGCTGGTGGTCGACGAGGAGCAGCATTTCGGCGTTGCCCACAAGGAAAAGCTCAAGGCGCTGCGTTCGGAAGTGCATGTGCTTACGCTAACGGCGACGCCTATTCCGCGCACATTGCAATTGGCGCTGACCGGTGTGCGTGATCTATCCATTATCGCGTCGCCGCCAGTCGATCGCCTGGCGGTGCGGACTTTCGTGTCGCCGTTCGATCCGATAACTGTCCGCGAGGCTTTGCTGCGTGAGAAGTACCGCGGCGGACAAGCGTTCTATGTATGCCCACGCATCGAGGATCTGGCGGGTTCGAAGGATTTCCTCGACAAGAATATTCCGGAGATCCGTGTTGCCGTTGCGCACGGACAGATGCCGCCGACCGTGCTCGACGACATCATGTCGGCCTTCTATGACGGCAAATATGACGTGTTGCTGTCAACGACCATCATCGAGTCCGGCCTCGACATTCCGACAGCGAATACATTGATCGTGCATCGCGCCGACCGGTTCGGACTGGCGCAACTTTATCAGCTGCGCGGACGGGTGGGGCGCGCGAAGTTGCGCGCCTATGCGCTGCTGACGTTGCCAACACAACAGAAGATCACCCCGCAGGCGGAACGGCGGCTGAAAGTGTTGCAATCCCTCGACACCTTGGGTGCGGGCTTCCAGCTGGCCTCACATGATCTGGATATCCGCGGCGCCGGAAACCTGCTCGGAGAAGAGCAATCCGGCCATATCAAGGAGGTCGGCTTCGAGCTCTATCAGCAGATGCTGGAAGAGGCGGTGATGAGCCTCAAGGCCGGCATCACCGCGCCCGTGGCTGACCGCTGGTCGCCGCAGATTACGATTGGCGCGGCGCTGCTTATTCCGGAGGACTATGTTGCCGATCTCTCGGTCCGATTGGCGCTCTATCGGCGGCTGGCCGAAATCGAGGATGAGGGCGAAATCGAAAGTGTCGCCGCGGAATTGGTGGACCGCTTCGGCAGGCTGCCGGTCGAGGTCGAGCAACTGTTGCAGGTGGTGGTGATCAAGGCACTCAGCCGTCGCGCCAATGTGGAACGCGTTGAAGCCGGACCAAAAGGCATCGTGCTCGCCTTTCGTGACAACGTCTTCACCAATCCGGACGGGCTTATCGCGTTTATCCGGGAGCAGGGTAGCGGCGTGCGCATGCGCAACGATCCGAAGAATGCAAAAGGCCAACAGCTCGTATTTTTCGACGATTGGCCGTTGCCGCAGGACCGGCTGAAAGGCACCGCCGCGGTGTTACGCAAGCTCGCATCGATTGCAGAACAAGCCAAAGCAGCGTGAGTCTGCAGTTCTGGAAACTACCGTGCGTTAAATCCGGATTCGCGAATGGCAGCACCATATTTGTCGTACTGATCATGAATAAAAGCGTCAAAATCCGTTCCGCACATTCCGACCGTGAAAAGCCCAAGAACTTCAAGTTTCGCTGCGATTTCAGGCACGCGCAGCGCGGCGATAAACCAGGCGGCGAGTTGAGAGACAATCGCGCTCGGCGTATTTGCCGGCACTACGACGCCAAACCAGATCTCTGATTCGAAACCCCGAAAACCGGATTCGGCGACTGTGGGGACATCCGGCATTTGCTTGATTCTTGACGGAGAAGCGACGGCAAGCGCACGCAGGTTGTCGGCCTTTACCTGCTCGACGACGTTCGGGTAGCTGGCCAGCGCAGCAAACACGTGCTGTGCGAGCACTGCATTTACCGCGGGTGCTGACCCTTGATATGGGACGTAGTTGATTTTTGCACTGGCCATACGTTTCAACGTTTCGAATGCAAAGTGGGTGCCTGACGCGGGTCCTGCACTTGCCAGCGAGAGCTCGCCAGGCTTTGCCCGCGCTGCCTCGAGGAAATCGTTGAGGGTGCGAAAGGACGATTTGCTGTTGACGACAAAAAGCTGAGGAGACCGCGCAAGGTAGCAAACGGGTGTAAATGAAGTCAGCGGATCATAACCAAGCTTGCGTATATGAGGATTAATGACCAATTCGGGCGTTGCGACCAGCAAAGTATTTCCGTCGGGCGCCGCCCGCGCTACCGCCTCTGTTCCGATCGTATTGCTTGCGCCTGGCCGGTTCTCAACAACCACGGTGACACCCTGCGTGCGACCGATTTCGTCAGCCAGCAATCGCGCCAGGGTATCAGCGCCACCCCCGACAGCAGAGGGAACGATGATTCGAATAGTCCGCGCCGCGGCTAACGCCGATGGTTGGTGCTGAAAAATAAAAAACGCCGCGAGGAGGATGAACGCTGAAAGTACTGGGCCAAATACGCGCATTAGGTTTCTTTATGACGAACTACGGGCAATTTGCACCTTGACCGCTGGATGTGCGACCAGCAAGCGCTGTCATGACGCGTCGTCCCGGGGGCGGCGCAAGACATTTCCGCTTGCGTTATACTTCATTTAAAATGAACACCTCATGAGGCTGCATGCCGCCCCTGTATACTGAAAGTCTCGCTGAAGTTGCGGCCGAGGCCTACGCGCAGTCCAGTCATCTGTGTGGATCATGCGCCGACCTGCATGCCCTTTGGCCCTATATACGCCTTTCGAGAACATCGACCGGCTCCGAAAGTGAAGGTTCGGACCTGGAGGTCGCCTTACGCGATCTTATTGGCAACGGGCGACGACGGGTTCTTGTTGCCGGTTCGGCTGACTCCGGTCTTCTTGCGCTGGTCGCACGGGCAGGGGCACCTCATCCCGAGGAGGTTGTCGTCCTCGATATCTGCGAAACCCCGCTCGAGCTGTGTCGCCAATTCGCCAACAAATGGTCAATACAAATCGCAACCCGTCGGCAGGATTTGCGGCAGCTCGACGACCAATCAAAATATGATGTCGTGCTCGTGCACGGCACCCTGCATTTTATTCGCGCGGGACGGCAGGCTCGAAGCGCTTGCGCGCATTCGGCGCGCGCTGCGGCCGCAGGGGCGACTTGTCCTGATGTTCAATACGAGCAGCCCGTCCACCGTCGAGATCGACGACAATTTCCACCTTGCTACGCGGACTCCGTCCTCGGCGAATTGCGGCGCCTGCATGTTGCGTTGCCTGACAGCGAGGCGACGCTCCGTACCCGGCTTTCAGCGCATTCGCGTCGCCGTCAATTGCGCGAGGGTGCTTTTGCGAAGGCGGCCGACGTCGATCTGCTTCTTAACGAAGCGGGGTTTGAAGTCATTCGATGCGATCAGGTGGGTGTAAAGCTTGCCGGCTCCGCCCAGAGTTTTGTATCTCACATTTCGAAACGGCGCTTCATGCTGATCGCGAGAGCTATGCATGACATTTAGGTCAGGACGACCAATCTAGAATGGCTGTCGAACGCAATCTTATCCTTGTGCATACGCCCGGGTACCAGGATGTCGCGGATTTTCAAGCGATTGCCCGGACGGTCCAGGAGCTTGCGCCAGACATCGAGGTGTTCATCGCCTCGAACAATATCTCGTCGTCTGCCACGCGCCGGATTGCAAGCCGGCTACCCACTCTGGTGTTTTCGCCGGGCAACCTGCTGACCTTTCGTCCTATGCGCGGCAAAATTTATGCCGGCTCGCCGATCCCGAAATTGGAGCAATCGCGCGTTTCGAGTCTGCGGGATTGCCGGTGCCGGCCAGCGCGGAAATCATTCCCGATGCTTGAATTGCCTGAAAGCACGTTCGGCCCGTATGTCGTCGTCAAACCGGGATTTTCGCAGTCATCGCGTGGCCAGTTCATCACGTTGATGCGACGCGAAGCCGTCCGTTTTCAGCCGCAGCAATACGTTTCCCGATGATCATCCAGGCCGGTACGGGCCGATGGTTGCGCAAAAGTTTATCGATACGGGCGTTTTCGTTAGCCACCATCGTGTGCTGACGTTGTTCGGCGTGCCATTGCTTGCATTCAAGACGACCTCCGAGAACCGCGCGTGCTCGCTGGAGCTCTTCCGATGATCAGCTTGCAGCGGTTTCCTTGAAAGCAAGACGTCGGGATGGGCCTATCAAACGGGAGTTCACCACGGACAGCGACATCCTTGCGCTGGCAACCCGTACATATTCCGCGTTGCCGGAAATAGCGCTTCAAGGGGTGGACATCATACGCGAGGCGAAATCCGGCAAGCTATATGTTCTTGAGGCAAATCCTGGCGGAAACACCTGGATATTTTCGAAAGGCGAGATGACGACGCGATTGAAATCGGCGCTGGGAGTTGAGCGACTGACTGATCAATTCGACGCGTTCACGACATCCGCTAAAATACTAGTCGAACGCACGAGAGCGGAAGCCGAGTAGGCTCCCGCCGCACAGCGTTACAGTTGTATTTTGATTTAGGGCGTAAGCCGGTAGTTCAGCCCAACCCTGACGATATCGCCGCTCGCTGATGCGCTTGCGTTCCACGTTGCGGGCAAAGTGGTCGTAATGCTCACCACTCTGTTCACCAGGTAGTTCGCATCACCGAGATCGTAGTGAAGATATTCAAACTTCGCAGAGAGTCGGTCTGTCAGCAGGTACTCAAAGCCGCCGCCGATCGTCCATCCCGTGCGAGTCGATGAATAGGATCCTGTGTATTCTTCTCGAATGCGGCCGCTACCATCGGTTCTCGTCGCGATAACAGACGAGCGTACGTCGCCGAACGCGAACCCACCTGTGGCATAGAGAAACGAACGATCCCAAGCATAGCCGAACCGCCCGCGCAGTGTTGCGAGCCAACGTACTGTCGTGTCTTGCGAGCCAACCGTGTCTTCGCCGTTAAATCGGATGCGGAAATTCTGGCCTGCCTTCCCGTTCAGGTAATTGAAGTCGCCTTCAAGGCCGACGACCCAATGCGGATCGAACTGAAGATTGCAGCCGGCCCCACCGCCTCCGGTAAAGCTGGTGTTCCGATCGCTGGTTGCAAAACTGGCAATGCCCGGGACATCGACGGTATTATCGACGTGGTTGAATGCCGCACCGGCATTCGCGCCGACATAGCAGCCAGTCCAGGTATATCGTGGCGTCGGCGGCGCGGCCCACGCAGTGGTGGCTATAAAGACCGTCGAAGTCGTCAATGCCGTTGAGGCTAAAAGTTGTGTTCGCACGCCCGCCCCCAAAAAATTATCTCAAAACACTACCGGGATAATGCCACGCCAGCCACGGACCGGCTCAGGCTATCAGCCGAAAAAGCGGGGAATCCGCGCGCTGGCAGCCGGTTTTTGCCAATTTGTTGCAATTTGGCCACACCAACGACACCTAATGCGGCATCCGCAAGACCGGTTTGATCGTTTTTCCGGCAGCTGACTCGGCTGCGGCACGGTTGATCTCGGCGAGCGGGTAATACGTGATCATACGATCGACGGCGAAGCGGCCGGCCATGATGTGATCGACCAGTTGCGGGATGAATTCCTGCGGAACGCTGTCGCCCTGGATGACGCCGCGCACGGTGCGACCATTCTGCAGGAACGGCGTTTCAAATGAGACTTCGGTGCCCTTGCGTGCGCTTCCGAGCAGTACGCAGGTGCCGGCCGGCATCAGGCAATCGACGGCCTCTCGGAATATTTCGGGTAGTGCGGATGTTTCGAGCGTGAAACGTGCGCCGAGGCCGGTGATTTTTCTGATCTCCGCGACAACGTCCGTCCGGCCATTGTGGTTGATCGTATGAGTGGCGCCGAGATCGCGCGCGAGCGCTAGTCGATGCTCATGCACATCGACGGCAATGATCGGATCACAGCCGGCAATCTTCGCCGCCATCAGGCCGGAAAGTCCGACCGCGCCCACGCCGAACACGACGAAACTGTCGCCGGCGCGCGGCTTCATTACATTGAGCACGGCACCGGCACCGGTCTGGCCACCGCAGGCGAGCGCGCAGACCTGGTCGATTGGGGCATCATTGCGCACTTTCACCGCGAACCGCTCATTGGCGATGGTGAAATTGCCGAATGAGGATTGCTGGAAGAACGCACTGTAGATCGGCTTGCCGTCCTTCGAATGGAGGGTTGAGCCGTCGGCGCGGGTGCCATTCATTTTCAAATCGAAAGCATGCAGACAGTAGCTTTGCCGCTGCGTCTTACAATTCGGACATTCGCCGCACCACGGGTAGGCCATCACCACATGGTCACCGGCTTTGAATTTTGTCACGCCTGAGCCAACCGCGCGCACGACGCCGGCGCCCTCGTGGCCGAACATCTTGGGAAATTTGGTCGGATAATACGCGTCGCGGCCGTGCATATCGGTCGCGCACATGCCGGAGGCAACGACCTCGACCAGCAATTCATCGGCACGCGGGTCGCAGAGGTCGACCTCCTCGACGTTGAACGGGCCCGAACGCTCGTGCACGACGGCGGCGGTGATCTTCATTGATGTAGTCCGGAACTATTCTGCGGCGTCGGCGTCTTGCGCCATGCGCGCAATCGCTTCGGCGATATCTTCCGGCGCCTGCGCGCCCGACACCGCGAATTTGCCGCCGAAGATGAAGCACGGTACGCCTTCAATGCCGGCTTCCTTGGCGGCCATCGCCTCGCGCTCGATTTCGGCGACGTCCTGATCGCTTTCGAGCGCCGCGCGGATGTCCTCGGCATCGAGACCGACGTCGGCTGCGGCCTGCACCAGCACGGCGTGGTTGGTCAGGTCGGCGCCTTCGGTGAAATAGAGGTCCATCAGCTTCTGCTTCATCTCGGCCGCCTTGCCGAGGCCTTCCGCCCAGCGGATCAGCCGATGTGCGTCGAGCGTGTTGGGCTGACGGCTGATCTTGTCCATTGCATAGGTGAGGCCTTCGGATGCGGCCGCGGCTGCGACGCGCTGTGCGATGCCTTTGTAGCGCTCGGGCGACCCGAATTTTGATGTCAGATATTCCTCGCGCGAGATGCCCTCGCGCGGAATCCAGTCGTTGAGAAAGTAAGGCCGGTAGTGCACCTCGACCGGGATGTCTGGATTGAGCGCGATGGCCTTTTCCAGCCGACGCTTGCCGATGAAACACCACGGGCAAACCACGTCGGAGACGACGTCAATGCGAACGGGCTGGTGGCTGGACATGGCTGGCTCCTTTTCGGCGCCAGCCTAAGCCGCGCGCTATTCCGCCGCAACCATGCGGCTGCCCATCACGCGCATCATCAAGGTGTCGAGCGTATCGCCGGCCTTAAGTGTCGCCAGTGTCACATTGGCGGTGAACGGTCGCGGGTGCGAGGTGAGCATTGTAGTCTTGAGTGCGCCGGCGAGCCGGCGGACGAATACATGCGCGCCGCGCAAATCGGTTTGCGTGAAGGCGACGAGAATTGCGCCTTCCTCGTCGCGTGTCGCAAAGTCAATATTCCGGATCAGCCGCGTCATCAGGCGGGCGGCATCGAGGCTGCCACGTGCGTCGGACGCGCCGTCGAACGTAAAGCGCGCAACCGACAGCGGGAGGCTGCGGTCGGCGCATTCCGCGCAACTTTGCCCAGATCGCGCCAGAACGACTCGCGTGTCAGCAAACCGCTTTCGGGATCGAACATGCCCTCGGTGTCGAGCGACTTGAGCATGCGTCGGAGCCGTGCCTCGAAAGCGCGCATCCGCACCAATGGCACCATGCGCGCAACCAGCCGCGCCGGATCGGCGGCAACTTGATCGATATTGGGCAGCGCCTCGGCGAATTCCGGCGGAGCTTCGCCGATCACCGCCACGGGTACGTCGCGGAAGCGTGGTTCTTGCGCCAGCACTGTGAGAAAGGCCTCGACCATGCGCGGTGAAAGACCATCGCCAACCACGATGCCGTCGATGTCGCGGGCGTTGAGATGTCTGGCGGCGGCCTCGACACTGAGTGCGCCAGCGATCTTGACGCGTTCGCCCATGGCGACGCTGAGCGTCGGGTACAAAGGACCGCGGCCGACAATCAGTACGGTCGCGTCGTCGAGCGCGTCGCCCACCGGCAGCATCGGCAGGCGGCCATCGTGTGAGGCGAACGTCTCAATGCGACGCAAAACGGCGGCGTGGAGTGCCCTGACACGCATGGCCGATTGCAGGCGCGCGAGCATGCGTTCGACGGGCAGCGTGGCGTCGGTGGGCATCGCGATCGGGACGGCGGCATCTTCATCGCCGCGCACGCGCGCGATCACCGGCACGATCGGGCCATTGAGTGTAGCAACCTGCAGACAGAGCATGCGCGCCGAGGCGGTATTGGCCGGCGGCCCCGGTTCGGCAATGACGATCGCGGCCGGCTTGACGGTGAGAAAGGCGGCCGGCGCGTCGGCCCATTTCGCTTCGACGATGGGGAAGGCGCCGGCGGCGCTGAGCGCTTCGACCAGGTCGGCCGCCGGTTGCTCGGCGACCACGATCAGTGGACCTTGAAGCGACATCGGAGGCGCACGCACGGTTTACAGAATGTGCATCACCTTAGCCGTGTGCGATTAATACCGCGTCAATGACAAGTTGAAATTACGCGGCTTCAGCGGTGCTACGAGCCCTAAAAGCCCCGCTAATCAGGGGATTGACGCCCCGTGCCGCAAATCGGCGCATAGAGCCGCGCGGTCTGCCGCCGTGCCGGCGAGACGTTGGCCGAGATCCGCGTCGGGCACGGCGATCAAGGTTGCCTCCGGATCGGCTTGCGTGACCACGTGCGTCGACGTCGGATTGGCGAAAACGGTAGCCGCCAGTCACCGTCATACCGGCAGGAGGTGCCGTCACGTGAAGCGTGCGCGCATCGTGGTCAGCCCGGCAGGGAAAGCCCGTATCGATAAAGCCCGCGCCGTCGGCCTGAAGGTGCGAGGCATGAACGCGTTCGACGCCCGGCGAAAAGTCATGGGCCGGCACCATTCGGCCCCGCAAGCGCGAGCATCCCTGCACCATTGCGGTTGGTTTCGATCACGGTTGGCGCGCCCGATACACGGCGCGACGCATTCGCGGTGCCAAGCGGGAGCGGCGAGGGCAGGTTATTTGCGCCGCGGCGAGCTGCGACGATCCCGATTTCTCCGAAACTCGCCACGTCGACGATCGCCGACGGATGGTCCCATGCTCTGGCCGAAGCCATTCGCTCCGGCGCGCGCCACAGAGCAACTGTGGTTTGTTGCGCGTCGAGAAAGCCGGCGTCCGCAATCGCCGCGACGGTAGCGGCGGGCAACATGATGGTGGCGGCGCCGACTTCGCGGCACTGGGCAGCAAACGCCTCCGGATCAAAGCCGTGATGAAGGGACAGCGATCCACCGGACAGCAGCCAATGCAGCAGCGTCAACGAAATGCCAGCGAATGAGCCGACCGGAATAGTCGACAGTGTTGGTGCCTCGGCAGCGGAACCGGCCTCGAGAAACGTTTCCAGTCCGCCGGCGACGAGTTCAATGTGGCTTCGCGCGACGGGAAGCAAATCGCGATCGAATGTGATGGCTGCAACATGGGCGGCGGCGGGTCCCGGACGGGCCGCGGCGGCTGGCATATCAACCTGGCCGGAGCCGAACACGTCGTCGAGCGGCACCATTCCGTCCGGCAAATCGTGGCCAAATCCGCAGACCTGGCGGACGGAGAACAAGGCAGCCGCAGCCTGCATCGCGATTTCTGCATGGGCAGCCGACCCGATGCGCGACGAGGTTATGATGGCCTTGGCGCCGACGCGGCCGAGGGCGGAAACAATATCCTGCTGACGCCAGAGCAGTGGAATTGGCGCCGCGATCATGCCGGCGCGCAGCACGCCCAGAAACGCCACGATGCTCTCCACCGTATTAGGCAGCTGCATCGCCACGACTGTGTCGGTATGCAGGCCAAGCCCGCGCAATCGCGCGGCGATGGCAGATATTGCGCGGTCGGCCTGCGCGTAGGTCAAACGACGCGGTGCGCCGTCCGTGAAGTCCGTGCGGTTGGGCGGATCGGCGAGTGCAAGTGTGTCGGGATGGCTCACGCCGGCGCGGCGAAAAAGATCATCGAGCGTGGCGGCAGTGGCCGCAGTTCGGCTGGCTTCCCCGAGGATCATGGGCGAGGCCTCAAGACCTTTGGTCCTTTTGCCACCAGGTTTCCGGCAAATAGCCGAACAGCGAGGTCCGTGAGGGATGCTCAATTTCGCGTCCAGCGCGCCACCCATTGAACGGGCGGAAAATAGAGAGGCACGACGTAAAAGCCCGAAAGCAGCACACGATCGAGGGCGCGGGTGGCGGCGACAAAATCATCCCGGTCCGTTGCGCCGAGCATCGCGGCAATCATGGCGTCGACCGCCTTGGATTTCACGCCCATGTAGTTTCGGCTGCCCTGCTGGTCGGCTGCCGCCGAGCCCCAATAGAACAGCTGTTCGTTGCCGGGCGAGAGCGATTGCTCCCAGCGGTAGTCCATCATGTCGAAGTCGAAGCTGATCCGGCGGCGTTCAAACTGCGTGGCGTCGACCGTACGCACCCGCGCTTCAATGCCGGCGCGTTTCAGATTTCGGACGAAGGCAAGCGCAAGGCGCTCCTGGTCGCGCGTTGTCGTGAGAATTTCGAACGACAGCGGACGGCCGCTCGCGCATGGACCAGTTGGGTTCCTTTGAGTTCATAGCCGGCGCTCTTGAAGAGGGCGAAGGCCTGTCGCAGGTTCGTGCGGTCATGCCCCGAGCCGTCGGTGACCGGCGGTGACCATGTGCCGTCCATGATGTCGGCGCGCACCGCATTCGGAAACGGCGCAAGCAACTTGCGTTCGCGTGAATTGGCCGGGACGCCGTGGGCGGACAGATCGCAGCCGTCGAAATAACTCGCCGTGCGCTTGTAGAGATCGAAGAAATAGTTGTGGTTGACCCATTCGAAGTCGAACAACTGGAGAATAGCCTCGCGCACGCGAATGTCGGCAAACACCGGACGGCGGGTGTTGAACACCAGGCCTTGCATCCCTTTGGGCAGACCGTACGGCAAGTCCTCCTTGGCGACGCGGCCTTCGCGCAGCGCGGGAAAATCATAGGCGGTCTGCCAGCGTCCCGGATCGGTTTCGACCCGCAAATCGTAGAGGCCCTTCTTGAAGGCCTCGAAATGCGTGTTGCCATCCCGATAATAGTCGTAACGAATGGTGTCGAAATTCCAGAGGCCGCGATTGATCGGCAGATTACGGCCCCAATAATTTGGATCGCGCTTGAAGGTGACGTTTTCACCCGGCTTGACCGCGCTGACGATGTAAGGCCCGCTGCCGAGCAACGGCTCGAAGCTGGTGTCCTCGAAGGTCGCGGGATCGATCGCGTGTTTCGCCAGCACCGGCATGAGACCGATGATCAGCGGAAGTTCGCGATCGTCGGCGCCGGTAAGATCGAAACGCACGGTGCGTTTGTCGATTGCTTCCGCTTTGGTGGCCTTGATGTAGTACGTGCGAAAATTCGGCCGGCCTTTGTCGCGCAGCAATTCCCAGGAAAAAATGACGTCGTCGGGGGTCACCGGCTTGCCGTCCGAGAAGCGCGCCGCCGGATTGATCGTGAAAGAGACGAAGGTGCGCGCCGCGTCGGTCGTGACGCTTTCGGCAAGCAATCCGTAGAGTGTGAACGGTTCGTCATAGCCGCGCGCGAGCAGGCTTTCGACGACATAGCCGCGGATATTTGCGGCGGGCAGTCCTTTCACGATGAACGGGTTGAGACAGTCAAATGTCCCGAGGACGCCCTGGACCAGTTGTCCGCCTTTGGGTGCCGCCGGATTGGCATAGGTCGGATGATCGAAATCTGGTCCCCATGCCGGGGCGCCGTGCATTGCGATGGCATGTGAGGCGGCAGGCGAGGAACCTTGAGCGGCCGCGCGCGACCCCGCAATGCCGGAACCCGCCAGCAGGGCCCCAAGCATGACCGTGCGCCGGGACGCGCGCCATTGCGTCAGGGCGGCGGGTGGAAAATACGGCGCGGGTAAGTGTCGAATGCAATTCGTTCCGGTTTTGCCTGAATTTACCACATGGCTTGATCGTTAGCCGGGCTGCATTTTCGGCGCATTCGTGGCTTTATTGCAGGCAGCGAATTGGGCTATCAGGCACCCATTGAGTGTCACGCTCCCGCCGTATTTCACACGGAGAGAGCCGGTTGTGAGGCGTCGTTCGGGGGCGGTGGGCCGCGAACGGTCAAGAACAAGGGACAATGCAAATGAATTATCGGATCGCATCGGCCCGGCCGTGGGGCCGGGCGCTGACCGCCACTTTGGCCGCCGGCTTTGCCGCCGCGATGGCAATGGGGTCGAGCACGCTCGCCCAGCAGCCACCGAAGCCGGCCCCCAAACCGCCGGCAGCCGCTCAGAAACCGGCGCCTGCTGCGCCGCAGCCCGCGGCGCCGCAACAGCCCGCGCAGCCAGGCCAGCAAGCCGGCGAACAGCCGCAGCTGATGTATTCGCCCTGGATGAAAGTCTGCGGCAAGGGACCTGACACCAACAACAAACAGGTCTGCGTCATCACCAAGGATGGCCGGCTGGAGAACGGCATGCCGGTCGCGATCGTGCAACTGTTCGAGCCGGAAGGCGGCGCGAAAGTATTGCGCGTCACCGTTCCGCTCGGCATGCAGCTTGCGCACGGTACGCGTCTGCTCATCGATCAAAATCCGCCGGCCCAATCGCCCTACAGCATCTGCTTCCCGGTCGGCTGCATGGCCGACTATCAGGTGCCCGACGACATGATCGCCAAGATGAAGAAGGGGCAGAACATCGTCGTGCAGGCGATCAACATGCAGGGCACGCCGATCAGTCTGCCGCTGCCGCTTGGCGACTTCGCCAAGGCCTATGACGGGCCGCCGACCGACCCGAAGGCATTCGAAGAGCAGCAGCGCAAATTGCAGGAAGAGCTGCAGAAGAAAGCCGAAGAGGCGCGCAAGAAGCTGGAAGGGCAGCAGAGCCAGGCGCCAGGCGCACCGGCGCCTGCCACAGCACCGGCGCCTGCGCAGAAGAAATAGGCGCGACGCGCCGACCGACGGAAAAATAAAAGGCGCGGCTTCGAGCCGCGCCTTTTTTGTTAGGTGCCTGGATCCGGCACGCGCTCAATGCATTTGGCTGTGACGCGGTCGATAGTCGCCGCTGTCGTCCTGCTCGAAGACGTCGGCGACGTCCGGGTGGCGAATCGGCGTGCCGGACGTGTCGGGCAGGAGATTTTGCTCGGAGACATAGGCGATATATTCGCTCTCCGCGTTTTCGGCGAACAAATGATAGAACGGCTGGTCCTTGTGCGGACGGATTTCGGCGGGGATCGCCTGCCACCATTCCTCGGTGTTGTTGAACACCGGATCGATATCGAAAATCACGCCACGAAACTCGTAAAGCCGGTGCTTCACCACCTGGCCGATCTTGAATTTGGCGTTACGCATCTTGTCCATTGACTACAATCCTTGTCGCGCGCCCTAGAGAGCGTAACGCGCGGCCATAGCCGGGTCCTTGGCCGCAACCAGCCTGGCCAGATCGAGAAGCACCTTGGCCTGTTTCCAGGTTGCGTCGTCCTGCATCTTTCCGTCGATCATGACCGCGCCGGCGCCGTCCGGCATGGCGGTTACGATCTTTTTGGCGAAGGCGACTTCCGCCGGGTCGGGTGAAAACACGGTCTTGGCGATTTCGATCTGCGACGGATGCAGCGACCAGGCGCCAAGGCAACCCATCAGGAACGCATTGCGGAATTGTGCCTCGCAGGCCGCCGCGTCCGAGAAATCGCCGAACGGTCCGTAGAACGGCTTGATGCCGGCGGCGGCGCAGGCATCGACCATTTTCGCAATTGTGTAGTGCCAGAGGTCCTGCTGGGACGCCGCGCGCGGTGCAGTGCCCTGCGCATCGGCAAGCACCTTGTAGTCGGGATGGCCGCCGCCAACGCGCGTCGTTTTCATCGCGCGCGATGCGGCGAGATCGGCGGGACCGAGACTCATGCCGTGCATGCGTGGCGAGGCCGTCGCGATCGCTTCGACATTGTTGACGCCTTGCGCCGTCTCCAGAATGGCGTGGATCAGAATCGGCTTGCGCAATTTATGACGCGCCTCGAGCTGCGCCAGCAGTTGGTCGAGATAATGGATGTCCCAGGGGCCATCGACCTTGGGCAGCATGATGACGTCGAGCTTGTTGCCGACGGCACCGACGATCTCGGTAATGTCGTCGAGCGCCCAGGGTGAATTGAGCGCGTTGATACGCGTCCACAAACCGGTTGAACCGAAATCGACCGCCTTCGCCATCTCGATGAAGCCCGCGCGCGCGGCCTGCTTGGCTTCGACCGGGATCGCGTCCTCGAGATTGCCGAGAACGACGTCGACCTGCGTCACGAGGTCCTGCACCTTGGCGCGCACCTTCTCGTTGTGCGGCGGCACGAAATGAATCATGCGCTCGAGCCGCACCGGCAGCTCGCGCAGCGGCGCGGGCGCGCCGATGGCGAGCGGGGCAAAGAACTGGCGCGGCAGCTTCATGGCACCTTCCAAAAGACTGTTCTGCCCTTTAGAGCAATGCAAAGGCCGCGCCAAGTAGGCCAAAAGTGGGGCGGCTGGAGCCCGAAATGATCGACGTTCTCAATCTCGCGCTGCCGTATTTCGGGCTCATCTTCATCGGTTTTGCCTGCGGCAAGCTCAAGCAGATTCCCGATACGGCGCTGGCCTGGATGAATTTCTTCATCGTCTATGTCGCGCTGCCGGCCCTGTTTTACCGCATTCTTGCGCAGACCCCGCTGGAGCAGCTGGCGCAGGTCGATTTCATATTTGCCACCACGCTGGCGACGTTCTGGGCGTTCGCCGTGTCGTTTGCCATCGGGATGATGATCCGGCATGGCAATATCGGTGAATCGACGATCGCCGGACTTGCCGGCGGCTACGGCAATATCGGCTACATGGGGCCGGGTCTGGCGCTGGCGACGCTTGGCCCGCAGGCCGCGGTGCCGGTGGCGTTGATCTTCTGCTTCGATACGCTTGCTGCTGTTCTCGCTGGTGCCGTTCCTGATGGCGCTGGCCAATCCCGCAGCAAAAGAGCATCGGCGCAACCGCGGTCGACGTGGTCAAACGCATCGTGACCCACCCGCTGGTGATCGCGACGGCGGTCGGCGTTGTGTCGGCGGCTGTGCATTTCCAGCCGCCGCTCGCGCTGGAACGCTTATTGCAATTTTTGCAGAATGCGGCAGCGCCGTGTGCACTCTTTACGCTCGGCGTCACCGTCGCGTTGCGGCCGCTGAAGAAGATGCCGTGGGAGGTGCCGTTCCTGGTGTCGGTCAAACTTGTGTTGCATCCGGTACTGGTATTTCTGCTGCTGTCGCTGTTTGGAATTGCCGACCAGGATTGGGTCTACACGGCCGTGCTGATGGCGGCCTTGCCGCCGGCGCTCAATGTGTTCGTGTTCGCGCGGCAATACGATACATGGGTCGAACAGGCATCCGGCGCGGTATTGGTTGGCACGTTGATTTCAGTCGTTACGCTGACATCGGTCATGTGGACGGTGAAGACACACACGCTGCCACCACTTTTGTTCAGGTAATTGCATGCAACCTTTGTCCGGCCTTCTGGTTCTCGATTTCAGCACGCTGCTGCCGGGACCGTTGGCGACCTTGATGCTGGCGGAGGCCGGCGCCGAGGTGATCAAGATCGAACAGCCGGGCGGCGAGAATGCGCGGCGTTTTCCGCCATTGATCGATGGCGAGAGCGCGGCCTTTGCCATGCTCAATCGCGGCAAGAAAGCCGTTGCGCTCGATCTCAAAAATGACGGCGACCGCGCTCAACTTAAACCTTTGCTTGAGCGCGCTGACATCCTGGTTGAGCAATTCCGGCCCGGCGTCATGGCGCGACTGGGTTTGGCCTATGAGGACGTGCGCAAGCTCAACTCCAGGCTGATCTATTGCTCGATCTCGGGCTACGGCCAAAGCGGGCCGCGCGGCCAGGAGGCCGGCCACGACATCAACTACATCGGCAATACCGGCCTGCTCGATCTGCAGCCGGGACCAGCGGATCGCCCGGTGGTGCCGCCGATGCTGGCGGCCGACATTGCCGGCGGCAGTTTTCCGGCGGTCATCAACATTCTGCTGGCATTGCGCGCACGCGACCAAAGCGGGCAGGGCTGCCACATCGACATCGCGATGACCGACGCAATGTTCACCTTTACCTGGGCCGCGCTGGCGCTCGGCGCGGCGACCGGACGTTTTCCGAAGCCTGGCGAGATGTGGCTGGTCGGCGGCTCGCCGCGCTACCAGATCTATCCGACCAAAGACGGCAAACTGGTCGCGTGCGGAGCGATGGAGCAGAAGTTCTGGGACGCGTTCACCAAGGCGATCGCGCTGCCGGAACAGTTCGTCAACGATATGCGCGATCCGAAGGCGACGCGCGATGCGGTCGCCAAGCTGATTGCAGCGAAGACGTCCGACGAATGGCGGCCGATCTTTGCGGCCGCCGATTGCTGCACGACAATCGTGGTGCCGCTGGAGGAGGCGATGCGCGATCCGCACTTCGTCGAACGCGGGCTGTTTGCGCATCAGGTCGCAACGGCCTCGGGCAAGACTTTTCCGGCGTTGCCGCTGCCGATTGCGCCGGAATTTCGGGAGATGCCGGGATCGAAGAAGGCGCCGAAGCTCGGTTAGAGCGCCTCGCCGCGCATCAGGCGCGGCTGCGCGGCGGCAGGGGCCACGCCTTCGCGCATGACCGCGCGTCGCAGCGGGCCGATGCGATCGATCATATAGAGGCCAAGTCCGCGCGCGCTCTGCACCGGCAGAAAATCCGTGAGCAGCGTGCGGTTGAGCAGATCGATGGCGAGCGTGCGGCTGCCGACGTCGGTGCGGCGCATGCGGTCGTAGCCGGCCATCACCTCGGGCCTGCCGATATCGTGCTTGTGGCGATATGCGCCGACGGCGAGTTCGCCGATGGTGGCGGCGTCGCGCAATCCCAGATTCAATCCTTGCGCGCCGATCGGCGGAATAACATGGGCGGCTTCGCCGACCAACGCGATGCGCTTGTCGGCAAATCGCCGCGCAGTGGCGACATGGAGCGGAAACAATCCGCGTCCCGGCTCGACGCTCAATCTTGCCGAGGATCGAATGTGACGCGCGTTCGATCTCGCCGGAAAGTGCGTGGTCATCGAGTGCGGCGAATTCGTCGGCCTGGGCCGGATCGAGCACCCAGACCAGGCTCGAGCGATGGCCCGGCAAAGGCACCAAGGTGAACGGTCCGGTCGGAGTATGAAATTCGGTCGAGGTGTCGTGATGCGGCCGCGAATGCCGCATGCATACCGTGAGAGCGACCTGCGGATAGCGGTGATCGTCGACGTCGATGCCGGCGGCATCGCGGCAAAGCGATCGGCGTCCGTCGGCGCCGACGACAAGCGCGGCATGCAGTGTAACGCCATCTTTGAGCTCAACTGATTATTGTGTCGGTTTGCGGCAAGACAGCGCTACTTCGTCTTCGATAATTTGCAGCGTCGACAGGGAACCGGCGCGCTGCTCGAGCGCTTCGACCAAATGGCGGTTCTCGATATTGTAGCCGAAGGCCTCGAGCTCGATTTCGCTCGCGTCGAATTTGACTTCGGGTGCGCGCCAAAGCCGGCCGGTGTCGTCGACGATGCGCATGATCTTGAGCGGCGCGGCATGTGCCGCGCAATGATCCCACACGCCCAGCGTTTGCAGCGCGGTGACGGAACCCGCCAGCAGGGCGGTGGTGCGGTTGTCCGGCTTTGCCGGGCGTTTTCCCGCCAGCACCGTGGCGATACCGCCCTCGGCGAGCGCGATCGCCGCGGTTAAGCCGGCCGGTCCGCCACCGACCACGATGGCCGCAGCGGCTATTGCGCTGTTTGTCCGGCATCAAAGCGCGCGCTCCTGTTCGCTGTTAACCGCACTAGCACGCGTCAGCTGCGCGCGGAAACCATGCGGCAGACTTGCGGTACCGCGTGCCCGCCCGATGCGCTATGCAAAGGCGTCATGAGCGAAGCGGCCAGACACGACTTCAACCATTTGCCGCCCGGAGCGGCCGGGCTCGGCCATGTCTTTGCGCGGCCGAAGTTGGTGGCGGTGCTGTGCGTGGTCGTCCTGGCGGGTCTCGGCTGGCTCTATCTTGCGCTGCTGCTGGCGGGCATGAAGGGTCATTGGCGGATCGTTCGGCGGGTACGCGGCCGGCATGGTGCAGGCGCTTTGCCGGCCATTGCCTGACGGCACGTGGACTGTCGGCAGCATCGCCATTGTGGCGTCGATGTGGGGCGCAATGACGCTCGCGATGATGCTGCCGAGTGCCGCGCCGATGATCATGACCTACGCCGGGATCGCCGACACGGCCGCGCGCAAAGGCGAGCGTATCGTTTCGCCGTTCGTGCTCGCCGCCGGCTACACCGCGGTCTGGCTCGGCTTTGCCGTCATCGCAACGCTTGTGCAGATTGCACTTACGCGCGCGGCGTTGCTCGACGCCGGCATGGCGTCGGCCAGCGGATTGTTCTCGGGCGCGATCTTCATCGGCGCCGGCGTCTATCAGTTCTCGGCGCTCAAACATGCCTGCCTCACAGCGATGCCAACATCCGTTTCCGTTTTTCTTCGCGAACTGGGCGACGACGTCGCGCGGCGTATTCCGTCTCGGCGTGAAGCAAGGCCTCTACTGCCTCGGCTGCTGTTGGGCGATGATGCTGGTGATGTTCGCCGTCGGCGTGATGAATGTGATCTGGATGGCGGGGATCGGCATCGTCATGGCGATCGAGAAAATGCTGACCGGGCGGCGCTTCACGCACGCGGTCGGAGTGGTGCTGATCGTTGCTGGCGCCGCGATTGTCGTGACGGCGATGGCCAGCCATTGGCCGATACGGTCGAGTTGAGCTAGGACTAAGAAAAACGGGAGTGATGCGTTGACGGAAAGCTGGAGCATCAAAGGCGAGATGGCGCTGTCGTGCAGCTGTACGGTGTTCTGCCCGTGCGTGCTGTCGCTCGGCGACCATCCGCCGACCGAGGACCGCTGCCAGACCTGGGCCGGCATCCGCATCGACGACGGCCATTTCGACAATATCGATCTGTCCGGTCTCAAAGTCGGGCTGATGATGGATCTGCCGGGCATCATGTCGCGCGGCAACTGGACGGCGGCGCTTTTTGTCGACGACAATGCTTCGGCGTACGCGGTGAAAGGTCTGACCCGTATCTTTACCGGCCGCGTCGGCGGCACCACGCATTTGCTGTCGATCCTGGTCGGCCAGTTCCTTGGCGTGCGGCAGGTCCCGATCACCTACGAGACCAAAGGCGAGACCCGCATCGTGCGCATCGAGAAATATGTCGATGGCGCCATTACACCGGTGCCCGGGAAGGAAGCGGGGCAGAACGTCGTGATCCGCAACAGTGAATACTGGATCGGGCCCGATGTTATTGTCTCGCGTGCGGACAAATCGCGCTTTCGCGGATTTGGCCGCAACTGGAATTTGGCGGGCCGTTCGGCCGAGATCGTCAAACTCGATTGGGGCAACAGCTAAGTGGCGCAATTTCGAGCGCATTCGCGCCTTCACGGTTCACATCTTTACCGCGACCGGCGCGGCGCTGGCATTGCTTGCGATGATTCTGGCGACCGGCGGTCATTGGGCGGCGATGTTTCTTTGTCTCGGCCTGGCGTTGGTCGTGGACGGCGCCGACGGGCCGATGGCGCGTGCCTTCGACGTGCAGAAGCTTCTGCCGCGCTGGTCAGGCGACACGCTCGACCTGGTGGTCGATTTCACCACTTATGTGTTTGTCCCAGCCTATGCGATTTCCGCGAGCGGGCTGTTGCCGCAATGGCTGGCAATTCCGGCCGGCATTGTCGTGGTGATCAGCGGCGCCCTGTATTTCGCCGACCGCGAGATGAAGACCAAAGACAATTATTTTCGTGGTTTTCCGGCGGTCTGGAATCTGGCGGCATTCTATCTCTATCTGCTCGAGCCGCCGGAATGGGCGGCGGCGATTGCGGTTGTGGTTCTGGCCGCGCTGAGCTTCGCGCCGATCAGATTTCTTCATCCGCTGCGCGTGCAACACTGGAAGGCAATAAATATCGCGCTGCTGGCGTTGTGGGCCGTGCTGGCCTTTGTCGCGGTGGTCGAGAATCTCGTCGCCCGGTATCTACATCACGCTTGCCACTGTCGGTCATCGCCGTGTATTTTTTCGCCGTGGGTTTATTGCGGACGCCTGCCTGATCGTGTTCGATCTCCCTTCGTTTATTCCGGAGTAGCCGATGTCTAGACCAGTCCTGCTCATCGCCGGCGGAAGCCGCGGTATTGGCGCCGCCACAGCAAAGCTTGCCGGTGCGCGCGGCTACGACGTCGCGGTGAACTACAAAACGAATTCGAATGCCGCGACTGCGGTCGTCAAGGCCGTGGAAAAGGCCGGCGGCAAAGCGGTCGCCATCCAGGGTGACATGGCGCTGGAAAATGATATTGAGCGGGTATTCGACGCCACCAGCCAAAGCACTCGGTTCGCTCACCCATTTCGTGCATAGCTCCGGCATCATCGGCGATAATTCGCGGCTCGATGACGCCAGCGCGCAAACTATCCGCGAGGTCCTCGACGTCGATACGTTCGGAGCGCTGCTTTGCCTGCGGGCGTGCATGCGGCGCATGTCGACCAAGCACGGCGGCAAGGGCGGTGCGGTGGTAATGCTGTCGTCCATGGCGGCCCCGCTCGGCGGCGCCAATGAATGCGTCTGGTATGCGGCGGCCAAGGCCGGGGTCAACTCCATGGTGATCGGCGCCTCTCGCGAGGTCGCCAAGGAAGGCATGCGTATCAACGCCGTGACGCCGGGCGTCATCGATACCGACATCCAGCCGCCGGGCCGTATCGAGCGCGTGACGCCTATGCTTCCGATGGGCCGGGCGGGACAGTCCGACGAAGTGGCGGAGGCTGTCCTGTTTCTGCTGTCCGATGCGGCGTCCTACATCAACGGCGCGAATTTGCGCGTTTCGGGCGCGCGCTAAACCGCCTTGCGCTTGTCGCGTGGCTGCCTATGATCGCCGCCGACGTCCATCCCCACAACAAAAGCAATCGTATTCAAGGAGTGAAACATGGTCGCGGCAGTGCGCGTTCACAAACCCGGTGGTCCTGAAGCCCTCATTTACGAGGATGTTGAGATTGCCGCACCCGGCCAGGGCCAGATCAAGATCAAGCAGCACGCCTGCGGCGTCAATTTCATCGACGCCTATTTCAGGATGGGCATGTATCCATCGCCGGTCGGCATGCCGTTCATTGCCGGCAACGAAAGCGCCGGCGAGGTGATGGCGGTCGGTCCCGGCGTGACTGACGTCAAAGTGGGCGATCGCGTCGCCTTTGTTGGCCCGCTCGGCGGTTATGCGGCCGAGCGTCTGGTGCCCGCCGATCGCGCGGTGAAGCTGCCGGACAACATCACCTACGAGCAAGCAGCCGGCATGATGCTGAAGGGCATGACCGTCCAATATCTGGTCAACCGGACCTACAAGGTTGGCAAAGGCACGATCTGCCTCATTCATGCCGCCGCCGGTGGCGTCGGTCTGATCGCCTGCCAATGGGCGAACCATCTTGGCGCGACTGTCATCGGCACCGTTGGCTCCAAAGAAAAGGCCGAACTCGCAAAGAAGAACGGCTGTCACCACACGATCCTCTATCGCGACGAGGATTTTGTGGCGAAGGTGAAGGAGTTCACCAGCGGCAAGCTCTGCGATGTCGTCTACGACGGCATCGGCAAGACCACGTTCCCGGCTTCGCTCGACTGCCTGCGTCCGCTCGGCTACTTCGTCAGCTTCGGCAGCGCCTCGGGCCAGATCGATGCCTTCAACATCAATATCCTCCAGACCAAAGGCTCGCTCTTCGCCACGCGGCCGACGCTCAACCATTATGTTGCCAAGCGCGACGACCTGATTGCGACCGCGGCCGACCTGTTCAAGGTCGTCGGCTCCGGCGCGGTGAAAATCCCGGTCAATCAGAAATATCCGCTCAAAGATGCCGGCAAGGCGCACAAGGATATGGAAGGCCGCGACACCACCGGTTCATCCATCCTGATGCCGTAGCGGACGCGGCAATGTTTCGCGCGGTGGCGATATTCACACTCGTCGCCACCGCGCTGCCCGCCCGCGGGGCCGGTCTCTCCGATGCCGATGCGCTGGCAATCATTCGAAGGCACTGTGTGATGTGCCACGCGGCCATGCCGTCGCACGAGAGCTTTCGAGAGGCGCCGAAAAGCATCACGCTGGAAACAATTGCCGACATCAGGAAACACGCGGCGGCGGTGTATACGCAGACGGTGCAAACCAAAGCCATGCCGCTCGGCAATCAAACTGCCATGACCGATGAAGAACGCGCCGCCCTTGGTCGGTGGCTCAAGGACCAGCCGTGAGCGAAGACGTAAGGCGATGGGGTTATTTTGCGACCTTCGCACTTGGCGCGATCGCGCTGCTTGTTGGCCAATTGTCCGGAATCCTGGCGGTCAGCGGGCTGTATGGCTTCGACCTGAGAAACATCGGGACGATCAGCCGCGATGGCGGCGGAATCATTTTGTTTATCTGCGTTTCCGCTCCGGTGCAGGTGGCTCTGCTTGTTGCTGCCGCCGGCTACAAGGGTAACGCAGCTGCTTACCTTGGTTACAAGCTGCCCCGGCGGGGTGAAGCCCTGTTCGGGATTGCAGCGGTTGCGGCGCTGATCCTCGTCGGTGATCTCATCAGCTTGATGGCCGGCCGAAGTATTGTCGATCCATTTCAGAGCGACATTTATCAGGCCGCACAAAAGGCCAATCTGTTTCCGCTATTGCTGTTTGCAATCACCGTCCTGATCCCGATCGGCGAAGAAAGCCTGTTTCGCGGGTTTCTGTTTCGCGGCTGGCTCCAGTCTTCGCGCAGCACCTGGCCGGTCATCGTGCTGACCGCGGGATTGTTTGCCATTATCCATGTCCAATACGACTGGTTTCTCATCGGCCAGGTCTTCGCATTTGGTGTCTTGTTCGGATGGATGCGCTGGGCCACAGGATCCACCCTTTTGACCATGCTGCTGCATGGCCTGGTCAACCTGGAAGGCATGATCGAAACGTTATTGACGACAAGTCACTGATTGACCGCCTATGGCGGCTGCGTTCAAAGCAGAGTGGCGATGTGGGCAATTGCCGGATGGTGATAGAGCCCGGCCGGCAGGCGCGGCAGACCTACGACTTCAACACCACCGGCAAAGCGAGAAATACTCGCAACCGTGTCGTCGAGCTCAACGGTGTCGCGCTCGTGTTCGCTCACAACGATGGCGGCAATGGTGAGCTTGCGCTGTGCGAGCACGTCGAGCGCCGTGAGTGTGTGGCTGATCGTGCCCAGATATCCGCCGACGACGAGCAGCAACGGGATATCGAGCGCGGCCATCCAGTCGAGGACCGTGCGGCGCGCGTCGAGTGGCACCATGATCCCACCGACGCCTTCGATGAACAGGGGCCCCTTCGCCGCAGCGATCGCGTTGCGGCTGAATGAAACCAGTTTGTCAAAATCGATTGTTCGGCCCTCGCGCGCGGCGGCAATATCGGGCGCAAGTGGCGCACGAAAACGCCAGGGCGCAATGCTTTCAATCTCGTCGGCCGTGACTTGCCGTCCGAGAGCCGTGAGGAGAACCGCCGGGTCGCTGGTTTCGACCACCGAGGAGTTGTAGCCACTAACCACCGGCTTGAGTGCGGCAACCGGCTGGTTGGATTCACGCAGATATCGAATTAGGCCGGATGTGACAAAGGTCTTGCCGACATCGGTCCCGGTCGAGGTAACGAAATAGGAAGCCACGGGTTACGCCAATATTTTGTCGCGGACGATGTCGGCGAGCCGGTCAACAGCGATGTCGGGGTGTTGTGCCGTGAACGTCAGGCGAAGCCGCGCAGTGCCAGGTGGCACGGTGGGCGGACGGATGGCAACAACAAGATATCCTTCGCCTTCGAGGTAGCGCGAAGCGGTCATGGCCGTTTCTTCGTCGCCGATAATAATCGGCACAATCGGGCTCTGTGCCTCAGGCAGGCCCGCCCGTTTCGTGAACGCTTTCGCCTTTTGGACAGGCAGCGCCGCATAAGCCGGCTCGCGTTCAATCAGATCGAGTGCGGCGATCGCAGCCGCTACACAGGCGGGCGGGAGGCCTGTTGAATAGATGAGCGTGCGCGCGCGATTGCGCATCAATTCGATCACAGGTCCCGAGGCACAGAGGTAGCCGCCATAGGATCCGAGCGCTTTCGACAGGGTGCCCATCTGGAGCGGCACCGGAATATGCGAATTGCCTGCGAAGCTCGAGCCCCGTCCACCACCGACCACGCCAATGCCATGGGCATCATCGGACATCAGCCAGGCGTCGTATTCATTTGCGAGTGCGAGCAATTCGGCGAGCGGCGCGAGATCGCCGTCCATCGAAAACACGCCGTCGGTGACAATCAAAGCGTGCTTATATTCGGCGCGATGCGCTGCAAGCAGGTCGCGTGCGTGAACGAGATCGTTGTGGCGAAACGTCATAACTTTGCCGCGCGACAGGTGCGCACCGGCATAGATGCAGGCGTGCGACAGTTCATCGATCAACACCAGTCCATCCTCGCCGATCAATACCGGAATAATGCCGGAATTGGCGAGATAGCCGGAGCCAAAAACGCAAGCAGCTTCGGTGCGCTTGAATTGTGCGAGGCGCGATTCCAGTTGCGCATAAAGCGGATGATTGCCGGTCACGAGGCGGGAGGCACCGGAGCCGGCCCCATATTCCTCAATTGCCGCGACAGCGGCCGCCTTGATCGCGGGATGCTGGGTCAAGTTTAGGTAGTCGTTGCAAGAGAAAGACAGGAGCTGACGTCCATTGCGCTCAAGCCAGATTCCGTCCTCACGTATGGTTTCGCTCAACGCCCTATGAAGGTGCCGGCGTTTGAGGTCGTCGAGCTTGTCTTGCGCAAACCGGTCGAGCGAGTGCATGAGAAGACCTTGCAAGGGTGCAGGCCAGATGCTTAGCACGAACGGGGCAGGGACGAGTCAAATGGCGGGCGAGGCCAGCAAAAACAGCGTGATGCCGGGCTGGCTTGCCGACGGGCTTGAGCATATCTGGCTGCCCTATGCCCAGATGAAGACTGTGTCACCGCCATTGCCGGTCGTGCGTACGTACGGCGCCCGCATTGTGCTGGCCGACGGCCGCGAATTGACCGATGGCATCGCGAGCTGGTGGACGGCGTGTCACGGATACAACCATCCGCACATCAGACAGGCCGTCGAAGCTCAGATTGCACAGTTGCCGCATGTGATGTTCGGTGGGCTCGCCCACGAGCAGCCGCTGCGCCTCGCGAAACGGCTCACGGCGCTGCTACCGGGCGACCTCACGCGCGTGTTCTTTTCCGAGTCAGGCTCGGTCGCGGTCGAGGTTGCATTAAAGATGGCGACGCAACATTGGGTCAATCGTGGCGCTCGTGCGAAAAGCCAGTTCATTGCATTTAACGGCGGCTATCATGGCGATACGACCGGTGCCATGGCAGTGAGTGATCCTGAGGCAAGCATACACGCGGTATTTGCGGGCATGCTGCCAAAGCACTTTCTTGTCGACCTGCCTGGTGACGATAAAAAGGCCGAAGCGCTGGACAGACTGCTTGCCGAACGCGCCGAAAGCATTGCCGCAATTATTGTAGAACCGCTCGTCCAAGGTGCCGGCGGCATGAAATTTCATGATGCTGTTGTGCTCAAGCGACTGCGTGCCCTCGCAGACAAACATGAGGTCCTGTTGATATTCGACGAAATCTTCACGGGCTTCGGCCGTACAGGCAGCATGTTTGCCTGCGAACAGGCAGGGGTTGTGCCGGACATCATCACGCTGTCGAAGGCCATTACCGGCGGGACGCTTCCGCTTGCCGCCACCGTCGCGACGCGGAGGGTCTTTGAGTCATTCTGGTCGGATGATCCGCAGAAGGCGCTGATGCACGGCCCGACGTTCATGGCAAACGCACTCGCTTGCGCGGCCGCGAATGCGTCGCTCGATCTTTTCGAACGCGAGCCGCGAATGAATCAGGTCGCGAATATTGCCGCTGCACTCGAGCGCGGCCTTGCGCCGTGTCGTGGATTGCCAGGTGTGAAAGACGTTCGCGTAAAAGGCGCCATCGGCGTGGTTGAACTTGACCATATCCGCGATCTCGACGTGATCCGCTCGTATTTTGTTGAACATGGTGTTTTCGTTCGGCCGATCGGCAATGTTATCTATCTCACCCCCGCCTTCACGATTTCGGCGGACGAACTCAAAACGCTGACCGATGCGGTCATCAAGACCGTGCGCAATACCAAACACTAGGGAGAACAGGAATGGCGTATAGCGGGCCGGTCATCGATACGCACCACCATATCTGGCTGCGCAAGGACGTGGCCTGGTTGGCCGACCCTCCCATTCCACGAATGTTTGGCGATTATTTTGGAATTCGCCGCGACTATCCGGTCGATGAGTTCATTCAGGACGTGAAGCCGCAGGGTGTCACAAAGTCGGTGCACGTCACCGCAATGTGGGGTCCGGGCCGCGCACTCGACGAGTTCAAATGGTTGCAAACGGTCGCGGATAAGCACGGCTTTCCACACGGGATCGTCTGTAATGCGGATCTCACGGATACGAATGCAGAAGGCGCGTTGAAGGCGCAAAAACAGTTTCCGAATCTGCGAGGCGTGCGCCAGATGCTGTATTGGGACAGCGAAACGGTGCGGCAGGGTGCGCCGCGACCCGATTTCTGCAACGACCCGAATTTCCGCCGCGGCTTTGCGCTGCTGGAAAAATACGATCTTCATTTCGAACTACAGGTCTACGCCGGACAGGCGGCTTATGCCGTTGAACTGATCAAGGCGTTTCCGAACGTGCGTATGATCCTGGTGCATGCCGGCATGCTGACCGCGCGGACGCAAGCTGCGATCGACCAATGGCGCGCGGCACTCACGATGATGGCGGCCTTTCCAAATTTACACGTAAAAATGTCTGGGCTTGGCATGTATAGCAACGGCATCACGGTGCCTCAGGCCAGGCAGGTGATCCGCGACGTGATCCAGATTTTTGGAGTTGAACGGACGATCTACGGCAGCAATTTCCCGCTCGAGAAACTGCACGCAAGCTATGCGGACTTTCTTGGCGTTTATCGCACGGTATTATCCGAATTCACCGACGCGCAGCAGCGCGCGGTGCTGCACGACAACGCGGCGAAGTTCTACCGGATTTGACGCCTAGAACCCGACCGCTGTGCCGTGCAGATCATATTCGTCTGCGCGCTCAATCTTGACCGTTGCGATCTCTCCAACACGCAAGGGGCGGTGGCTGCCCACGTAGACCGCGCCATCGATCTCCGGCGCATCAGCCATGGACCGACCCTTGGCAACGCTCGGACCAACCTCGTCGATGATCACCTTTTGCCGGCTGCCAACTTTGCGCTTCAGGCGGCGAGTCGAAATCTTTTGCTGTGCCTGCATGAACCGGTGCCAGCGCTGATCCTTCACCTCGTCCGGCACGGGCGTTCCCATATCGTTGGCGGCTGCGCCTTTGACCGGCTCGTACTTGAAGCAGCCGACACGGTCGAGCGAGGCTTCCTCAAGCCATTGCAGCAGGATTTCGAAATCTTCTTCGGTCTCGCCAGGGAACCCGACGATGAAGGTAGAGCGCAGCGTCAGATCCGGACAAATCTCGCGCCAGCGTGCCAACCGCTCCAGGGTTTTTTCCTGAGCGGCAGGCCGGCGCATGCGTTTCAGGACTTCGGGCGCGGCGTGCTGAAACGGGATGTCGAGATAGGGCAGGACCTTCCGGTCCGCCATCAGCGGAATGACTTCGTCGACATGCGGATAGGGGTACACATAGTGCAGCCGAATCCAAATTCCGAGTTCGCCCAAGGCACTTGCGAGGTCGATAAATTTCGCGCGCACGTCTTTGTCTCGCCATTGGCTTGCTGCGTATTTGATGTCGAGGCCATAGGCCGAGGTGTCCTGCGAGATCACCAGCAATTCTTTGACACCAGCTTTCACCAGTTTTTCCGCCTCGCGAAGGACGTCGCCTGCGGGCCGCGACACGAGGTCGCCGCGCAAGCGGGGAATGATGCAGAAAGTGCAGCGATTGTTGCAGCCCTCTGAAATCTTCAGATAGGCGTAGTGACGCGGCGTGAGCTTGATGCCTTCCGGCGGCACCAGGTCGAGGAAGGGATCATGTATCGGGGGCAGCGCGCGATGCACCGCATCCACCACGCTTTCGTACTGCTGTGGGCCCGTGATCGCGAGCACGTCCGGGTAGGCTGAAGAAATGCTTTCCGGCTCGGCGCCCATACAGCCGGTAACGATGACCTTGCCGTTTTCCCTCAGCGCATTGCCGATGGCCGAGAGCGATTTCGGCTTTGGCGCTGTCGAGAAACCCGCACGTATTGACGATGACAAGGTCCGAGCCCTCGTGCTGGCGCGAGAGCTCATAGCCCTCCGCGCGCAGGCGCGTGATGATGCGCTCGCTGTCGACCAGCGCTTTTGGGCAGCCGAGCGAGACGAAGCTCACCTTCGGGGCGGCGGTATTGTCGTTTTTCGTTGCGGGATCAGCCATACCGGCATGGAGCTAATGGCGATTGCGTCGAATAGCAACCCGAATGGCGACCTGTGCGGCCTTCGACGCTAACCATTCCGCAGCGCTTCTGCCTCCAGTGTCTTGTCGAATATCAATCAGCGGCGGCGTACGGATGTTCCCACAGGCAACCCCTACATCATTGGCGGATTGGCATCCGGGGCGTTATTGTGTCGTTCGGTGGTACAAAAGCACATGAAACGAATCATCGTCCTAGGGCTAATTTGTGCCGGAGTGCTGGCGGGGGCCGGGCCGGCGGCTGCTGTCGACACCAGGGCGCAATCCTGGCGTTTCAATTCGCACGGGACGGAGCTGCCGTTTCCACGGAGCGAGCGCGCCGAGTCAGTGTGGGCCTCGAATGTATGCTGGACTGAGTGCGGCTCTTACTGCGCCTGGGGGATGGCGGGCTGTCTTAAGGAAGACTCGCAGGGGCGCTGTCTGAAAATTACCGATAAATGCGATCGCTATTGTCAGCGTGAATGCCGGACCAGGGGCGGACCTTATTTGCCGATCGAATTTCCCTGGGACTGACGGCTACAGCCACAGGATCTTCTTGCGGTACGTCAGATCCTCGAGCAGCGGCTTTGCGGGCCCTTCATGGATGACCGCTCCACGCTCCAGAGCAAAAACCCGATCGGCCAGCGCCAGCACCAGATCGAGATTGTGCTCGACGATAATGATCGACACATGTTGTCGCAACGCGTCGAACACGCGGAATAATTCGAGCACGACAGCCGGGGCCAATCCTTCGAACGGCTCGTCGAGCAGCAGCAATCTGGTATTTCCCGACAGCGCCCGCGCTACGGCGACCATTTGCTGTTCGCCGCCGGACAAATAGTCCGCCGCGATGTTCATGCGTTCCTTCAGGCGAGGAAAGAAACTGAGGATCTTGTCCTCACTCCACACCACGCCGGTGCTGCCATCAGTCTTTCGGGCCAGCCGACCGAGTGCGAGATTGTCTGCAACTGTCATGCCGGCAAATAGGCCGCGTCCCTGCGGCACATAGCTGACGCCCATGCGGGCAATTTCGGGCGTCGGGAGACCCGCGATGTTCTTGTTCTCGAACTCAATGACGCCCGACGCCGGTGGCACGAGCCCGCAAAGTGTCTTGAGCAATGTCGATTTTCCGGCGCCGTTCCGGCCCAACAAAGCGACGATTTCACCTTCGCGCACGTCGAGGCTGGCGTCGTTGAGAATGTGACTTTCGCCATAGAAGGCATTGACCCTTTCGAAGCGCAAAACGCGGTTTTCGTTGGCCTTCCCTGCAGCGCGTTCGGTCGCAGGCGGCGTGCCGGTTCCGGTGTAGACCTCCTGCACGCGCCGATCGTTGCGCACGTCGTCAGGACTTCCTGTCATGAGGACTTCGCCCTGATTTATCACAGTCACGTGACGAGAGAATCCGAGCACGCGGTCGATGTCGTGCTCGACGATCAGGACGGGGATGGTCTTCACGACGTTCTGTATCAACGTCGACACGCGCTCGCGCTCGGCCGCCGCAAGTCCCGCGAGCGGTTCGTCGAGCAAAAGCACCTGCGGTTTCGAGCCGAGTGCGATGCCGAGGTCGACCAGCCGTTGCCCGCCATACGAAAGCTCGCCGGCCTGGATATCCTCGATACCCTCGAGCCCGAGAAACCGGATCAGTTCGGCGGTTTCCGCATTGATATCGTCGTAACTGTCAACGTCGCGCCAGATATTGAATCGCGCTGGGTGATGCGCCTGGAGCGACAGGCGGATATTTTCGGTGATCGACGACGTCCGGAACAGGCTGGTGATCTGGAAGGAACGGGCGAGCCCGCGTTGACAGATCTGCTGGACCGGAAGGCCGTGAATGTCCCGACCACCCAACCGGATCGTTCCCTGGTCCGGATGATACAGACCCGACACCAGATTGAATAAGGTCGTCTTGCCGGCGCCGTTGGGGCCGATCAAGGCGTGGATTTCGCCGGAGCCGAGCGCGAGGCTCGCGCCCGAGACGGCGCGAATGCCGCCAAAATGCTTCGACACATTGGCGACCTCGAGCACCGTTCCTTGCGCGGCGACCGGACGCAGGAATGCGGGGAGCGGCAGTCCTTCATAAATCTTCCGCTTGCTCATCGCCGCCGCCACCTCAGGCGGAGGGCTCCACCGCCTCCGGATCGTGGTCCAGATGCCGACAAGGCCGCTCGGCGAGAACAGCACGAAACCGACAAACACGAGGCCAAACCAGAGCAGCCAGTTCTGCGTCCAGATCGAAAACAATTCGCGGAACAGGATGAAGAACAGCGCGCCGAGCGCCGGGCCGAGGATGTGATGCATGCCGCCGATCACAACCATGGCGAGGAGTTCGCCCGAGAACGGCACCGAGACCGCTTCCGCCGAGACCAGGTATGTCTGGAAGCCGAGCAGCGCGCCGGCGACGCCGGTGACCACAGCGGACAGCACGAAGACCGCCAGCTTGTAGCGGTCGATCGCATAGCCCTGGAACGTCGCGCGCAGCTGGTTCTCGCGGATCGCCACCAGCACATGCCCGAACGGCGAGCGCACCACCCGCAGCAGCAGGTAGAGGACGCCCAGCCCGATCAGAGCGACCACGATGTAAAATGCGAGACCATCGTCGAGAAAAATCGGGACCGATGCTGCCGCGCTTGAGGCCGCTCAGCCCATCCTCGCCGCCGGTCACCTCGGTCCAGCGGAACGACACGGTGTACGTGAGGGCGGACAAAGCCAGCGTGAGCAGCGAGAAATAAACGCCGCGCCGGCGCAGGATGAGCATGCCGACGGCGGTCGACAGGATCGCGACGACGACCATCGACAGCAAAATCGGCAGCCAGATCTGGTCCCGGAACCAGTGCAGTTGGATCAGGCCGGCGGCGTAAGCGCCGATGCCGAACCAAGTGCTGTGACCGAAGGAAACGAGCCCCGTGTAACCGACGCACAAATTCAGGGCCATGGTCGCGATCGCGAGGATGATCACCATCGATGCGGTGTTCACCGACAGGCCGAGCACCTGCATGAGGAAAGGCAACGCGACGAGCGCTACTGCCGCGATCCACAGCGGCCTGTATTTTGAATGCGACGCGGCCTTGCTCATTCGAACTTCTCGATGCGCTCGCCGAGCAGGCCGCGCGGCCGGAACAGCAGGATGAAAAACATCAGGATGTAGATCGAGGCTTCGCCCGCGGCCGGCGCAAAATGGATGGTGATGCCGCGCACCACGCCGACCAGCAGTGCCGCAAGCACCACGCCCCAGAAGCTGCCGAGCCCTCCGATCACGACCACCACGAACGCGACGGTGATGATTTCGGCGCCCATCGCCGGATGTACGATGGTGATGGGCGCAAACAGGGCACCGGCGATGGCCGCCATTGCGACGCCGAGCGCAACGATGACGGTCATGTAGGGCTGCAGCTTGATTCCAAGTGCCGCAACCATATCCGGCCGCTGGATGCCGGCCCGCACGACGCGACCGAACGACGTCTTCTGCAGCAGCAACCAGACGCCGACCAGAATGGCCGCAACGACGGCGAGCAGCATCAGGCGGTAGCGCGAGAACAAGAAGTCGCCGAGAAAGACTGCGCCCTTGAGGGCCTGGGGCATCGTCTGCGACAGCGGCGCGGCGCCCCATATGATGCGCAACAATTGTTCCGCCATCATTGCAAGACCGAACGTCACAAGCAGGCTGAGGATCGGATCGGCCGTGTAGAAGCGGCGCAGAATGAAGCGCTCGAACAGGATCCCGAGCATGCCGACGACAACTGGCGAGGCCACGATCGCCGGGCCGAAGCCGATAAGGCCTGTGAGTTCGACCGCGACATAGGCGCCGAACGCGTAGAATGCGCCGTGCGCCGAGATTTACCACCCCACCGACGCTGAAGATCAGCGACAGGCCGAGTGCGATCAGCAGGTAGTAGCCTCCGAGAACGAGGCCGTTGACCACCTGTTCCAGCAAGAACATGAACGGAATTCTCAGACCATCGCCGCTAAAGGGGAGCGGCGGCAGCTTATCGCGACTGCCGCCGTGCCGTCACTGAAGGCGAGCGCCGTCAGGCGCTCGCCTCCAGCACCTGATCACGCTTTGAACGTGCAGGGGTTCTGCTGTTCAGTCGGATTCAGAATCTCGAGCGGCTGATTGGCATTAGGCACCGCGGCGCCCAGCGCGAGGAAGTCCCATTTGTCCTTGGCCTCGCCCTTCTTCCTGACCGTGAAGGGATAGGCTTCCTGGATGAGCTGATGGTCGTACTTTCTGAAGTAAGCCTTGCGGGCCTTCAGGATATCGAATTGGGCGCCGCTTTCGAAATAGGCGATCAGCTTGTCCGTGTCGGTCGACTTCGTCTCGCTGATCGCCTGCGCGATCATCTTGAGCGAGATGTATTCGATCCAGGCATGGTTCTCCGGCGGTTTGCCGTTCCTCTTGATAAAGTTGTCGACGAAGGTCTTCGACGTAGGCAGATCGAGCGTGTGGTACCAGACGGTCGGCCAGGTGCCGCTCAGGTTGCCTTCGCCGGCGGCCCAGGCGTCGGCCGTGTTCAGGTTGAACCCGACGATCGGGTATGGAAGCCCGAACTCGGCGTATTGCTTGATCAGGTTGGTCACCTGATTGCCGGCGAGGTTCGAGCAGACGATGTCCGGCTTGGCCTGCCGGATCTTCAGCAGATAGGGGCTGAAGTCGGTCACGTCGGTTGCGACGAGTTCGTCACCGATCAGCTGTCCGCCATTGGCATTGAAGAAATTCTTGGCGGCGCCGGCGAGATCGTGACCGAACAAGTAGTCCGCGGTCAGCGTGTAGAACTTCTTGCCCTTCATCATGTTGTCGCGCACCAGCGCAAGGCCGACCGAGTTGACCATGACCGTGCTCGGGATATCGACGTGGAAAGTGTAGCGGTTGCAGTTCTTGCCGCGCAGCGCGTCAGAGCGGGCGCCGATCTGCAGGAAGAAGCGTTTGTTGCGCTCGGCCACCTGCATGATGGTGACGGCCACGGCCGAGTTGATTTCGCCCATCAGGAACGCCACGCCGTCCTGGTCGAGCATGCGCTGGGCCTTGGTCGCGCCGGTTGCGGGGTTGACCGAATCTTCCGAGATGATGTCCAGCTCGCGGCCCATCACGCCGCCGCTCTTGTTGATCTCGTCCTGGGCCTGGCGGAGGCCGAGCTGGGCATAGGCGCCGAGCGCGCCGAGAAAGCCGGTCAGCGGCGTCAGGTGGCCGATCTTGATCTTGTCCGTCTGCGCGCGGACGATCGCCGGAAAGCCGAGCGCGAGTGTGCCGGTGAGCGCGGCGCCGCCTTGCAATACGCTTCGTCGTGTTTTCTTGGTCATCCCTGATCCCCTCCGATGTACGGCGGCTAGCGCTGCCGGTTTGTTCTGACGCTTCCGCTCCGGCTTTTGTTGTTCTGCCGGATAGGGGGTAGCATCTCACAATGTCAGAACGGCTTTCAAGTCTTGAGATACGCCGTCCCGGGGGCTTAGTGTCCTTCCGCTGCCGTTGAAACCGCTGTGCCCCTATGATGATGGGGTGTTCATCCCGCAAAGGCGGGCAGGGAGTGACTATGCCGAGAATGAAGGGCGCCGAGCTCATCACCGAATATCTGATTGCCAGCGACATTCCCTACGTGTTCGGCATTTGCGGCCACGGCAATGTCGGAATGCTTGATCCGCTCTATCAAGCGCGCGACCGCATCACGTTGATATCGCCGCGTCACGAGCAGGTGGCCGCGCACATGGCGGACGCCTATTTCCGGATCAAGCACAAGCCGGTGGCAACGCTGACATCCTGTGGTCCTGGCTCCTGCAACATCATCATGCCGCTTGCCTGCGCCTTGACGGATTCCTCCGCAATGCTCGCGATCACGGCCAATGTTCCGACCTCGCAATTCAATCGCAGCCCGTTCCAGGAAATCAACAAGCATTACCAGGCCGACTTCGTGAACATCGTGCGGCCGGTCGTGAAACGGAGTTATCAGCCCACACGCGTTGACATGCTGCCGCTCGCGCTACGTCAGGCCACCACAACGATGCTGTCAGGACGCCCAGGGCCGGTAAATGTCGACGTGCCGTTCAATGTCTTTCAGGAAGAGGACGACGTGGAGGTCCCGCCGCCCGCACCGCCGCTCAATACGCAACGCAGCGGCGCCTCACCGGAGGAAATTTCAACCGCGCTCGACATGATCCTCGATGCGCAGCGTCCGGTGATCTTCATCGGTCACGGTGTGACGTTGTCCGAGGCGAGCCGCGAGCTGACTGAATTCGCCAAGAAACTTGGCATTCCGGTTATTTCGTCGCCGAACGGCATGGGCTGCTTCGACATGACGGACCCGCTCTCGCTCGGCTTCATCGGCCGCAATGGCGCATTTCCGGCGAACGAAGCCGGCCGCCGCGCCGACCTGGTGGTTGCCATCGGTGCGCGCTTTGACGACCGCTCGGCATCGTCCTGGATGCCGGGCTATTCGTGGAATTTTCCCACAACCAAGCTGATCCATGCGGACGTTGATCCAGCCGAGATCGGCCGCAACTATCCCCCCGACCTTGGCATCCTGGCCGACGCGCGCACATTCCTGCGCCAGTTGCTCACCGAACTCGAGCGCCGGCGCAACAAGAGCGGCAACACCAAGGCCTGGCTCGCCGACATCGCGACCTGGCGTGCCGAATGGGACAAGTTCACCAAGCCGAATTTCAATCTGCACGCCATCGCCCATCCGGCCCGAGCGCATTGTCGCCGATTGTCAGGCGGTGCTGCCAGATGATGCCATTCTCGCCTGCGACGTCGGCGTCAATCACAACTGGTACATGCAGTTCTGGAATGCGCGCAAACCGCAGACCATGCTCAATTCCTGGGGTTTCTCTGGCATGGGCTTCGGCGCAGCGGGCGCGCTTGGCGCCAAGCTCGCGGCGCCGGACCGGCCGGTGGTGGCGATCGCCGGCGATGGCTGCTTCACCATGGTGCCACACGTGCTGTGCACGGCAGTCGAGTACAACATCCCGGTCGTCTGGGTGATCTGGAATAACTTCGGCTGGGTATCCATCCGCGACATCCAGCTCGGCATGTTCGGCGGCCGCGAACACGGCACCATGTTCCATCAGGGCGAAAACAAGAAGCCGTACAATCCGGATTTTGCCGCCTGGGCCAAAGCCACCGGTGTCGACGCGATGACTATCACCAAGTCGCAGGACTTTAAAGGCGCGCTCGAACATGCCGTGAAGGCCAACAAGCCCTTCGTGCTCGACGTGCATGTCGACGCCGAGGTGCGGCCGCCCTCGACCGGTGCCTGGGAATTGCCGCCGACGCCTTACAAGGAGCCTGTGTTCGGCCAGCGTTTTCTGCCCGATGCCGCGCCGGTGAAGTGAGGCCATCGATGTCGAAAGACGAGCGCCGCGCCTCCATCAAGAATGTCGCGGAAACGCCATGGCGGCAGTTTCCCAATCACTTCGGCGGTGCATTATCGAAGCCGCTCGTCATGCCAGAGACGATGCACTCGAAGCATCTCGACTACCGCATTTCGATGTACCAGCCGATGGCTTACGTGGAGAAGCACAGCCACAAGGTCCAGGAGCAGGTCTATCACGTGCTCGAGGGCGAGGGACTGATGGAAGTGGGCGACAGGACGCACGTCGTGCGCAAGCACGACGTGATCTATCTGCCGCCCGGTGTGCCGCATTCGATCAACAATACCGGCGTGGTCGATCTCGTCTTCATCGTCGCGACATCGCCGGTTACAGACGAACCCGTTTAGGCTCGCGTTGCGGCGTTATTGCATCGAAATCGTCAACCCACTCAAGCCGAGGGAGGCCTGAAAACCGACCTGCCGGCCGCGCAAAGTAAGAACGACGCCTCTCCCGTTCTGGAGCGTTGCGGCTTTTGCGCCCCCAGCCACGGCTATACCGGCCCCGACGGCTGAGTAAGTTCCCGCAATGTCAGTCGCAGTGCGGAGGTGCGAGGCCGTACCGACAAAGTCGGTCCCGGCGACGCCGATGGTTCCGGCGCTAACCCCGGAGATATTGAAGCGGTAAGTCCTGCCGTGGAATGTCAGTGTGCCGGAACCACCACCGACACCGAAGATAAAGCCGACATTGGTAACCCGAATTCGTACAGTTCCAGTCGCTGCGTATGATTGCGTGGGAATGATTGTCAGAAAGCTAGTCACCGCAACAACCGCTGCAGTAAATATGGATGCACGAAAAAGCCTGAACATTTACGCCTCCCTGTTTCGTTTTTAGTCTTTACGATGGCTGCACCTCATAGCAGCCTACGTTACGGCCACCGATTGCGCATGCAATGCGAATAGGCGCGATCGAACAGCGTAGAGCTCTGAATACCGCGCGATGCGCCCCCAATGAGTGCACCGGCGCCGGCACCGCGGCCGGCCCCTCGACCGCCATTCACGATGCCGCCAATGACGGCACCTCCAAGCGCGCCGCGGACAACGCCGCCCATGGCACCACCGCGCGAATAGCGCAGCGAGTAATCACGGGCATACTCTCGGCAAAAGTGCGAGCGCGATGATTGGGCGAAAGAGGCCGTCACCGGCAAGGCAACGCCAAGTGCTGTGAAACTGATTGCGATGGCGACCTGCCGCCATCGAAGTGGACAAAAGTAGCGTCGTAATTCAACTCCCCTGATGGTGTGCAAAATCGTTTCATTTGAATTCTGATTTTTCATACTTTTTTCCAGTTGTGCGGGAATTCGCGGCAGCGTCCCAGAGCAGTACGCAAAAAAATCTAAGTCCCGCCCAATGGCTGGCCTAGTGGACCTAGGTCCAATTCGAGTGGAACCTGTATTGAGTCAGAATCCCATCGGGCTGCAGGCAATGACCACGGAGTGCGAAAATGTATTTCGACGGAGGGTACACTTATTCAAATTTCCTGATGAATGTCCTTGGCATTTTTGCCTTTGTCGTTTGGTTCTGGTTGCTCGTTGTCATCTATGGTGACCTGTTCAGGCGTCACGATATTTCCGGCTGGGGCAAGGCCGTATGGGTGATTGCGCTTTTCCTGTTCTCGTACATCGGAATCTTCGCGTATCTGGTCACTCAGGGAAAAGGGATGGCCGATCGCAGCGCCCGGCAAGCCCAGGAGGCACGCGACGAACTGCGTCGTGTGGTCGGATTCAGTGTCGCGGACGAAATCACCAAGCTCGATCAGTTACGGAAATCGGGGTCTATAACCGATATCGAATTTCAAAATCTGCGCGCCAAGCTAGTCTAGCAATGTGCGCCGGCGACAGGACGTAGGCCCAACCCCGTGCCGGTGGTTTTTGGGGTAATCGTTTCCGCCAGTGATTGCAGTTAGTGTGACGGCCCGCGACTAAAGGGGGGAGGATGCAGGTGACCGAGCCCGGTCCAGGTCGAACAAAAGACCGCAATCGTTCGAGACAATGGGTAAAATACGCTGTTACGCTGCTTTTGCTCGCCGCCGTTGTTCTGGCAGCAGCGCTGTCGTCCCGGTCGCGCGATTCGTGGTGGGAAAAATATCTAAGCTATATCGTAAGGTCATAGTGGCCGCTGGCTTTCAGTAGGTAGCGGCCTACAGCCAGTCAGCTGATCGGATAAGGCGTGCAGAATCTGGCTGAAGAAAGACGTGCACCAACGCTAGGTCGTAGCGCTCTCGCAAGAGTTTTCATCTGGCTGGCCAGATCGACTTGGGTTTTATGCGAAGCTTTGCTCATCGCGTGGTGCATCCTGGCCATTTATTATTCGAACTTGCCCTGGCCCAACCTCCGGATTGTCCTGGCAATCGGCTTTGCCGGTATTGCGACTTGGGCAATTTGGCTGTCGCGACGGCGCCGGGCACTCACGATCTTTGTCCTGCTGTTGACCGGCGTTGTTGCGTGGTGGATATCGATTCTTCCATCGCATAATCGCGAGTGGCGGCCGGACGTTGCGGTGATGCCGCGGGCAACAATCGATGGCGACCTCGTGCGAATCACCGGAGTCCGGGATTTCGACTACCGCAGCCGGAATGATTTTACAGTTCACTATGAAGAGCGTGAGATCCAATTGTCCCATCTGACGGGACTTGATTTTTTCGTGTCGTATTGGAGCGAGGGGCCTGTAGGCCACACATTTGTGAGCTTCATCTTCGACAACGCTCCCCCCTTGAGTGTCTCCATCGAAACCCGTCCGGAAGTGGGCGAGGGCTTCGATCCCCTCGCTTCTCTCTTCAAGCAGTTCGAGTTGATCTACGTGGTGGGGAACGAACGCGACCTTGTCCGCGTGCGCACAAATTTTCGCAAGGAGACAGTTTATCTCTACCACCTCAACACATCGGTCGAGAGCGTTCGCAGATTGCTGTTGATCTATCTTGACCGGATTAACGACCTTGCTGACCGTCCCGAGTTCTATCACCTGCTGACCAACAGCTGTACGATAAACATCATCCGTTACGCGAACGCCGCTGGTCGAAACGGTACGTTTAATTTTCGTCATCTACTCAACGGATTTATCGACAGCTACCTTTATCATTCCGGCCGGGTGAATACGGCGCTGCCGTTCGAAGAGCTGCGACGCCGTTCCCTGATCAATGGTGCCGCAGAGGCTGCAAATGATGCGCCTGATTTCTCGGATCGCATCCGTGCGTCACTGCCGGCCGCCCGTTAGGCCGGCGGCAACGGGATTAAACGATGCTTGAAAATCCTGAAAACTGCCGGCGGGTGTTTGTTTTCCTCGCGTTGATGGCGGTGTCGCTCCTCGGGCTGCTGTTGTTGCCGCAAATCAAACAGGATCAGGCCTATCACGACTTTGCCGACCAACGGACAATTCTCGGCATCCCGTATTTCTGGAATGTCGTTTCGAACTTGCCATTCATTGCAGTTGGCGCGGCGGGACTCCGGCGCGCTCGCGACCCTGCTATTTTTGCACTGTTTCTTGGAATACTGATGACGGGCTTCGGATCTTTCTCCTATCACCTTGATCCGAACGACAGCACGCTGTTCTGGGACAGGCTGCCAATGGCGATCAGCTTTATGGCTATTCTTGCGCTTACAATCGAGGAGCGCCTGGACGCAAGGGCAGGAGCCATTCTGTTGTGGCCGTTAATCGCCACCGGCATATGCAGCCTTTTGCTTTGGCGGTGGAACGGCGATCTCCGGCTCTATGGCTGGGTCCAATTCTTTCCCTGCGTCGCGCTGACGCTGCTGTTTCTTCTCTATCCGCCCAGATACACCGGCACATCCTATTGGATTATTGCCGCGGCACTCTACGGTATCGCGAAGCTCTTCGAATTTTATGACAGTGCCATTTACTCTGCTGGGTCAATCTTGAGCGGGCATACACTGAAGCATTTTGCTGCGGCGGGCGCTTGCTTCGCGGTGTACAGATATTTTCAAAAGCGGCAGTTGATCAGAAAGCAACGGCAATTCAGCGTCGCTGCCGACAAGTAAAAACGTCTTCCGCTGCATGAGCGCGAACATTTGCGGCGATCGTAGAGGCCCATTGGGCCTTGGTCCAACTCCCCAATCTCGCAAGAGTATCCTAAGGCGATTGTTCAGCAATCGCCGCTCCATACGTGCTGTATCCATTCGATTTCAAAACCGAAAAGGCTGCGGCCGTTGGCAACAGGAAAAGGATCTGCGCCGTGTCTGATGATCTGGAGTGGGACAATCTTGACCGCCGTCATTTCATGGCTGCGGCTATCGGCGCGTCGGCTGTTTTGGCGGCGGACGTCAATCAAGCAAGTGCGCAAGGCACTGCCCAGACCGCCGCCAATCCAGGCGGGACCGTCTATACGGGAGACGTCATTGACGGGAAGAAGGTCATTAGTGCGCTGAACATCGATGACCTGGAGCCGGGTAAACGGCACCATTTTTATTTTCAAGGCACACAGATGGCGACCGGGCAACATTGGTATGTGTCGACCATTGTCGCTAAGGGTGTGAGACCGGGCAAGCGTGTCGCTCTTGTCAGCGGTGTCCACGGCGATGAGATCAGCACGGTGCGCACGATACAGACCGTGTTTGATCGTCTCAGCCCGGCGGACATGTCCGGCGCAGTATTTGCCGTCCTCGACGTGTCGCGTCCGACCATGGAGAGCATGACGCGCCGGTGGCCGACCTATGGGCGTGGCTTCGACCTCGTCGACCTCAACCGTGAATGGCCGGGAAATGAGAATGGCTCTACGGCACCGTCACGGCATGCCGGACTACTGTTCAACAGGTTGCTCAGGCCGAACGCCAACTACGCAATCGATTTCCATACGTCGACAACTGGAATTGACATGACGTCACTTCACATCGCACGGATGGATTTGCCCGAAGTGCGTGCCATGGCGGAGCTGTTTCCCATCAAGCAGGTTTTCGACAATCCCGCTTACCCGGGCATTCTGGCAAACGCATTCATCGATGCCGGGATTCCGTCGTTTACGCCGGAAATTGGCGCGGCGCGGATTCTGGATCACGAGATGATTCCACTATTCGTGGAAGGAACGCTGAACGTGCTGAAACACCACGGGATCATCGCCGGACCGGTGGGGCGCACAGGTAAGGACTTCGAACCTCTTTGTGGGCAATAGTGCGCACGCCGTGGTCGCAACCCGGGGAGGATTTGTCGAGTTTCTGGTCAAGCTGGACGACAAGGTTGAAGCCGGACAGAAAGTCGCCATCCAGCGCAATACGTTCGGAGACGTTGTCGCGGAGTATTCCAGCGGCGTGGCGGGCAAGGTGGCGGCGTACCGAACCGACGTGACGACCGAGCCCGGCAACATGCTCATGACGGTTTTATATAACCGCGCTCCCGCCGACAGCACGGACCCGCTCACTGAATAGTATCCGCTATGGTCCTGTTCGGAGAAGCGTTATGCCCATGTCGGTTGGGCCCTGGCCGATTATGACAGCCTTAAGACTGTCGAATTCAAAGGCTTCGCGGGCGATGTTCGGCATGGAGGAATAGCGCTATATTATTTCGATCCGAGAGAAGGATCGATGGCCAGCCTCGCTCCTGACATTGCGATCGCAAATCACCCACGCGCACCGCGTGGCGATTTTGCTAAAATCATCCGAAATCCATTCGTTGTTGCGACGGCTTATTACCTGGGCGCTGAAGCCGCTTTTCTCGTCGGTACGCTTTCTGACAAAATATTTGCGCCGTTCTGGCCGCCAAATGTCGTTTTGTTTTGCGCGCTGCTTATAACCGATCCCCGGCGCTGGTGGCTGCTGATTTTGGCGACTTTGCCGGCACATGCTGCCGCGGAGTTGCGGATCGGCATGCCTATCCTCCAACTGTTCGTCGCCTTTGCAACGAATTGTTCGGTGGCACTGATCAACGCGCTGGCCGTTCGGCACCTGCTGGTCGAACCTCCGTGGTTCGGCAGCATTCGAAAAGCGACGACCTACATCATTGTTACTGCATTCCTGAGTCCTTCGCTCTGCGCATTGGGTGGCGCGTTCGTTCAAATCCTGGGTGGAGGCTCGTTCGAGCAATACGGTGTGTATTGGGCACGTTGGTATGCATCAAATGCGCTTGGCAGCCTCACGCTTGCTCCCATCGCGATGATCTGTCTCGAAGATGTGAAATCACAGCTTGCGGCACCGGCGTTTCGTCACCTGGAAGCGGCGCTCGGCGTGGCAATTCTGGTCGTGGTTTCCGCATTTGCCTTCGAGGATCTGCCTGCCGTTGCGACCGGCTACGTTCCATCGCTTCTTTATTTGCCTTTGCCAATCATCATCTGGGCCGCGGTACGATTCGGCGCAAAAGGCGCGAGTGGGGCCGTTCTCGTCGTCAGCGTTGTATTGATCTGGCGAACATTGAACAGCCCGAGCCTCTTCAATGTCGGGACTCCCGAAGCCAACGTCTTCGCGATGCAGCTGTTTCTGATCGGACTGTCTACGCCGATCCTCCTCCTAGGCGCCGCGATCGAAGAAGCGCGTCGCGCCGAGACGACAATTCGGGAGCGAGAAGAGCGAATTTCGTTTGCCGCCGCGACCTCAGGCGTCGGCCTGTGGCAATATGAGTTTGCGACCAGCTCGCTCTGGGTCACTGAAAGCTGCCGCGCTTTGCTTGGTCTGCCGGCCGAGACAGTGTTGGACCTTAATGCTCTGCTCAGCCGGGCGCATCCCAATGACTATCAGACAGTCAATGCGGCGCTCAAATCGGCTGTGCGGCGGGCCACGGCGCTAGAGATTGAATTTCGTATTCAGATTGGCACCAAAGGGGAGCACCGTTGGCTTTCCGCCCGGGCACAACCCGTGTTCGACAAGGACGGCACGCCCACCGCCATGACGGGCGTTTTTTCCGACGTCAGCTCACGCAAGGCTACGGAAGCCGAAGCCGACCTGCAGCGCCAGGAAATTGCCCATCTCATGCGCGTGTCAACTTTGGGCGAGCTCTCGGGTGGCTTGGCGCATGAGCTGACGCAGCCATTGACGGCAATTCTTTCAAACGCGCAGGCCGGCAAGATGCTGCTGGATCAAGGCCACAAGCGTGTCGCTGATTTCGGCGAGATTTTCGACGATATCATCGCTGAGGATGTGCGCGCCGGTGCCGTCATTCATCGCCTTCGCGGATTGCTGAAAAAAGACAAGGTAAAAGATGAAGCGGTCGACATGGTCGGGCTTGTATTGTCGACCCAGGCGCTCATGCACAGTGAGTTGGTCACCCGCGGGATCTGTGTCAGCAACGATTTCGGAGCCAATATCCCGGCCGTACGCGGCGACGCAGTGCAATTGCAGCAAATACTACTCAATATTTTCATGAACGCGATGGACGCTATGGAAAAAGTTGCCCCGGAGCGGCGCACAATTTTTGTTGCCGTGGACAGCTCGAAAGACGGTGGCATTGAGTTGCGTGTCGCTGACTGCGGCATGGGCCTGCCGCCATCGCGTGAGAAAATGGTTTTTGAACCTTTTTTTACAACGAAAAAACATGGTCTCGGTCTCGGGCTCTCAATCTGCGCGTCGCTCGCGAAACGACATGGTGGCACGCTTTCGCTTCAAAACAACGTGAGCGCAGGCGCTACTGCGATATTGCGGTTTCCCCCGCCGGTGGATTGAGTTAAAATTTTTCCTCTCGAGGGGATGGCTTATGGCCGATGCGTGTTTCACGACTTTCCTCGTCGACGACGACCCGGCCGTTCTGAGGTCGATTACGCGCCTATTAAGTGCTGCTGGATATAAAACAAAATCATTTTCGTCCCCGCAGAACTTTTTAGTGGCACATGATCCATCAGTCCCGGGATGTGCAATCATCGACCTTGCTATGGCGGAGCTCGACGGTCTTGGTGTTCAGCAGGAATTGATCAAGAGCGGGTCGAATTGACCGATCATCTTTTTGACGGGGCGAGGCGATGTCTCGTCGACCGTCAAGGCAATGAAGGCCGGCGCGGTCGATTTCCTGACTAAGCCTGTGGAACGCGAGGCCCTTTTTTCCGCGCTGGAGAGAGCCGCGGAGCTCGACACCTTGTCTCGGCAGAAACGCCGCGAAACGGCGTCCATCGCCGAGCGTCTTGACACGCTAACGCACCGCGAACGGCAAGTCCTCGAACATGTGATTTCCGGAAGGCTGAACAAACAGATCGCTGCGAGCCTTGGCACCGTCGAGAAAACGGTCAAGGTGCATCGCGGGAGGATGATGGCGAAGTTGGGAGTGCGGAGCGTGGCCGACCTCGTGCGTCTTGCTGAAAAGGCAGCAATTGAGCCAGCACAAGCCCCATCGGCGTGACCAAAAACTAGGCCCTTCGGTCAACTCGACGTTTCCCTGCGTTTAGCGAGAATACGTCGTATGCGGAACGCGCCGATACGCGTAGCAATCGTGGACGACGAGCCAGCCGTTCGAACGGCGCTTGCTCGCCTTCTGGAGGCGTCGTCGTTCGAGACTAAGACTTATGGCTCGGCCCGCGAGTTCATTGATGGTATGGGCCACGATATTCCCGAATGCCTGGTCTTGGACGTGCATATGCCGGATTTCACGGGTCTTGAATTGCAGCGCTATCTCAATCGCATTAACAAGAAAATTCCGACGATTGTCATAACTGCTTTCGACGATATCGCGACTCGTGAACGAAGCAACGCATCAGGAGCCAGTGCATTCTTGACCAAGCCGCTGGATGGATCGACACTCATCCAGGCAATCAAGGAAGCAACGAGCAATCCGGCAACTGACGATAAGTGATGACAGTGCTGTTGCGTCCGTAGTCACCGGCGTTCACGACGGCGATTGCGCGGCCCGCTGGCCCGCTGTGGTTCCGGCGATCTTGCCGAACACGGAGCCCGCCATCAGGCCGGTGCCGCCCGGATAATTGAAATAGAACAGGCCTCCGACCAGTTCGCCGGCAGCGTGCAGGCCGGCAATCACCTGTCCATCGGTATCAATCACACGACCCGACGTGTCGATCTTCAGCCCTCCGAATGTGAAGGTGATGCCACACGTGACCGCATAAGCCTCGAACGGCGGTTCGTCGACCGTATTGGCCCAGTTCGTTTTGTTGATGGCGAGGCCTTCTGTGCGGCGGCCATCCTTGACGTTGGGATCGAACTTGACGTCCTTACGCACCGCCTTGTTGTAGGCCTTGATCGTTTCGAGGGCGCGCTCGGGATTCACGTCATCGAGCTTTTTCACCAACTCTTCCAGCGTGTCGGCGCGCACCTTGGTGACCTGCTTGATGCGGTACTCATCGCGCAGCATCGGAATGATCTTCTTGTCAAACACCTGCCAGGCAAATTGACCGGGCTGCATCAGGATGACGCGGCCGTATTTAGCATAAGTGTAGTTGCGGAAATCGGCGCCTTCATCGACGAAGCGCTCGCCATTGGCATTGATCATGATGCCCCATGGATACGAGTGCTTCTGGAAATTGTCACCGACCGCAAGATCGCCGAATTCGGGCGCGTTGCGATCCCAGCCGACAGCATGACAGCCGGACCAGTTGCCGGTGGGCATCGCTCCGATGTCGAGCGCCATACGAATGCCGTCACCGGTATTGAAACGGGTGCCGCGGATCTTGGCGAGCTCCCACGTGGGGCCAAGGTAACGCGTGCGCATTTCGGTATTCGCCTGGAAGCCGCCGGCCGCGAGCACCACGCATTTTGCCTTGACGTCGACAGTGCGGCCGTCGTGCTTTACGCGGACGCCGTGGATGCCATCATCGTCGGCGATCAGCGAGAGCGCGCGCGCATTGTAGGCAACGGTGATGCCGTTTTTCTTTGCGATCTTGGTGTGCGCCTCGACCAGGCCGGGGCCGCCGCCCCATGATTCGACGGTGAGGCCGCCCCAGAATTTGAATTTGCCGTCGATCTTGTAGGCCTGCCGGCCGTAGATCGGAATGAAGCGGATGCCTTTCTTCTGCAGCCACCGCATCGTGTCCTTGCTGCGCGTGACCAAAAGCTCGCATAGGTCCGGGTCGGTTCGGTACTCGGTGACGCGCCCCATGTCGTCAAAGAACTTTTCCTGGGTGTAGGTGCCAAAGTCGGTATTGGCCACTTCTTCGTCGCTCAGATCAGGCATTAACGCACGGAGATCCTCGACACCGTCGTACACGCAACGGAACGCACCGGCCGTGAAACGGCTATTGCCACCTGATTCATCCTCTGGCGCGCGTTCAAGGACGAGCACGGAAACCCCGTGTTCAGCGGCGGCATGGGCGGCGCAAAACGCCGCATTGCCACCACCAACCACGATGACATCACTTGAAGCAGGCAACATGCGTTTCGATCCGTTGTTTTTATTGCGTTGATGAGTAAAGGCCGTCAGCGATCAACCGTCGCTGCGGCGAAGCCGAGTTTCGCTAACCGCTCGACGCTGTCGAGAATATCCTTGTCGGCATCGCGGGAAATGATCTCGATCATCGGGAGCTCGCGGTAGTCGACTTCACGTAGCATGGCCGGAATATCGCGAAAAGGAACACTGCCTTGGCCGACCGCATCGTGGCGGTACTGCCGCTGGCCAGTATCCGACAGGTGCACGAGGCGCAGGCGTTTGCCGCAACGAATGAGCCCGACGCGAATGTCTTCGTTGATAAAGTGCGCATTCGCTACGTCATAAACGATGCCAATATCGTCGTTGCCATAGCGATCCAGCACGCGCATGAGCGCATCAATGCCCGGCAGATAGGCAAATGGCATATTCTCGACCCACAGCGCCGTGCCGCCGGATTTGGCTAGCGGGCAGAGCAGGTCGAGCGCTGTGAAAAAATGCGACGTCAGTTCGGCTTCATCGGCTGGGAACAGTGGGTTCGCCTTGCCCGGCCCAATCACGATGCCGCGTGCGCCAATTTCAGAGGCGAGGCGGACGATACCGCTCAGCATGCCGAGTGAGTACTCCCGCATGCCCGCGGCCTCGGCGCCAATATTGGTATCGATATTCGGCATGTTGAGCGTAACGATCTCAAGACCGCGCGTACTGAGAAGTTTCCGTAAGTCAGCCAGGCCTTCAGCCGCTGGGCCCGGCGGCCACAAATGCCCGGGGTGCACCATCAATTCAAATTTGCGAAAGCCGAAATCGGCAAGGCGGGCAATGCAGCGATGCGCAGGCTCTGACCGGATATAGGAATAGGTATTACAGCCGAAGTTTTCCGCCTGCGTTTTCATTCCATTGTTCCGGCACGCTCACGCGAAGTTGGGGGTCAGTTTATGACCCGGCCGTACCGAGTCAACGCCTATCCGACAATGTGAGCGATGATTTGCCAATTTGAAATGGCGGATGCTAACGTAGGGTTTGCTGTGTTGAATTGGCCGCAATGGCGCACCACGCCGCGGAAGCACCGGAGAGAAAGATTGAGAAGCCGCGTAAAACCAAAAAGCCGTACAGAGCGCGCCCGGCCCGTCCGCGCGGGCGCTGCAATCGCGCGGGTGGGTGAAAACCGACAGGCGGATATCGATGACGACGTCGAAGACCGGGCGCGCGGCGGTGTCCAGTCGATTGGCCGCGCCTTCTCCATCCTGGAAGAGGTCGCACGCAACCGCGATGGCATCGGCCTCGCCGACCTCAGCAAGAAGGTCGGCCTGCACAACAGCACGACCTTTCACCTCGTCAAGACAATGGTCTCGCTGGGCTACATCCGGCAGCTCAAGGACAGCAAGCGTTACCGCATCGGGCGCCCGTTGTTTGCGCTGGCCGCCAGCGCGCTCGACGAGATGGAAATGGTCAGCATGGCGACGCCTGTGCTCGATGATTTATCGCGCGCGACCGGTGAAAGCAGCCATTTTGCCACGCGCATGAGCGACGCGGTGGTCGTGATGGCGCGCACACCGGGGCCGGGCGCCTTTCAGCTGACGGATCGCGTCGGCGTCGTGCGGCCGGCCTACTGTACGGCCCTGGGTAAGGTGATCCTCGCGGCGTTGCGGCCAGACCAGCTCGACCGCTACCTCGAGCGGGTCGAGTTGAAGGCGCTGACCGCAAAAACAATCACCAATGCGCAACGCTTGCGGCGCGAACTTCAGGAAATTCGCCGGACCGGAATTGCGATTGACGACGGCGAGCTCGATAGTGAAATGCGATGCGCGGCGATGCCCGTGCATGATTTCAGCGGGCAGGTGGTCGGTGCCATCGGAATCTCCGGGCCGGTCTGGCGCCTGTCGATCCAGGCTTTGCAGAATAAGGCGCGCGATCTCAACGCTGCAGCAAAGGCCTTGTCGGAAGCATTCGGCGCGTCCAAATCGTCCACCAGGTAGACCCCATGACTCATGTGATTGTTGCCTACTGGCGGCCGCGCGCCGGCCAGACTGAGACGGTCGAGGCCATTTTGCACGAGCTCGGTGAAAAGATCCGCGCGGAGCCAGGCAACCTGATGTTTGTCGTCAACCGGTCCAAGGACGACCCGAACGAATTCCTGCTCTACGAACAATACAAAGACGAGCAAGCGTTCACGGATCATCAGCAGACGCCCCATTTCAAAACATTGGTGCTGGAGCGTGCTGTGCCGCTGCTCGAGCGGCGAGAGCGTGTTGCCTATTCAGTAATGACGTGAGGCGGCGCACCCATGATCACGGCACACGTGCCGGGTTGCCGGCTGCAATTCTTCACACAAGAAAAGACCCAAAGGGAAGAAAGGGGACATCATGCTGCTGAGCGGTAAGAAAGTCGTCATCATCGGCGGATCATCCGGGATCGGCCTTGCGACTGCTGAACGCGCCAAGAAGGAAGGCGCCGAGGTCATTATCGCCTCACGCAATGCCGAGCGCCTGAAAGCGGCCGCGGACAAGATCGGTGTCGCCGCGATCGCATGCGACGTGACCAATGACGAGAGCGTTGCCAATTGTTTCCGGCAGTGTGGACCGGTGGATCACGTTGCTGTCACGGCCGCGCAACTCAAGACCGGCCCTTTCAAGACCGTCTCAATGGATGACGTTCGCGCCACCATGGAAAGCAAGTTCTGGGGCGCATGGCGCGTTGCGCGCGCTGCCGAGATCCGCGCCGGCGGATCGTTGACGCTGGTGACCGGTTATCTCAGCGTGCGCCCGCGGCCAGGTGCGACGATCGTCGGCGCCGTCAACGGCGCGCTGGAGTCCCTGACGCGCGGTCTGGCGCTGGAACTTGCGCCGGTCAGGGTCAACGCGGTCTCGCCCGGCACGATCGACACGCCCATCCGTGCCAGCATGCCTGAGGCAGCGCGCCGCGACATGCTCGAGAAAGCTGCGGCCGCGTTGCCGGTGCGCCGGGTTGGCGTCGGCGACGACATCGCGCAGCAGATCTTGACGTTCATGACCGTAGGCTTCGCCACCGGGTCAATTGTCTACATCGATGGCGGCGCGCTTATTGTTTGACGGTGCACCGGCCTAGTTTGACTGCGGTTTGCAATCCTTCGCGTAGGAATCGGCGTCGTTGGCAAGTACCTTCTCGACGATGGCGGTCTGATACTTTCCGTCGGCGCGCTTGACGACCTTTGTCAGGTAGAAATCCTCGATCGGATAGCCGTTGACGTTAAATTTGAATGGCCCGCGCAGCGAAGTGAAGTCCGCCTTCTTAAGCGCGGCGCTCAGCGCCTTGCTATCCGACATATTTCCTTTGACCGCTCGCACTGCGCTGTCGATCAACATGGCGGCATCGTAGGCCTGCATCGCATAGGAGGCCGGGATTGCATTATATGCGGCCTCGTACGCCGCGACGAACTTCTTGTTCTGCGGACTGTCGGACGTTGGCGCCCAGGTCAGCGCGCCGAATATTCCATCGGCTGCTTCGCCAAGAGCTGGAAGCGTCGCCTCGTCGGCGGTGAATGCCGAAATAATCGGTAATTTTCCTTTCAAGCCTGCCTGATTGATCTGCTTGATCAGGGCGATTCCAAGCCCGCCTGGCATGAAGGTAAACAGCGCGTCAGGTTTCGCCGCGCCGATCTTGCTCATGTCGGAGGCGAAATCGAGATTGTTCAAGGGGACGAGCGACTCTTCGACGATTGTGCCTTTGTAAGTGCTCTTGAACCCGGCAAGCGCATCTTTGCCGGCTTGATAATTTGGCACCATGGCGTAGACGCGCTTGTACCCTTTGTCGTTCGCAACTTTGCCCAGTGCTGCGTAGACCTGATCGTTCTGGTATGAAGTCACGAAGAAGCGCGGATTGCACATCGCGCCGGCGAAAGATGACGTGCCGGCATTGGTGCTGATCAGGATTTTTCCTGAATCCATGACCGGTTTATGAATTGCTTGCAGCATATTGGAAAAGATTGGGCCGACGACAATGTCGACTTTGTCGTGCTCCAGCAATTCCTGAACCTTCTGAATGGCGACATCAGGCTTCAGGGTATCGTCGACGACAAATAATTCGACATCTTTGCCGCCCATTTTCCCGCCGAGATCCTTGACCGCAAGCTCGAAGGCATTCTTCGATTGCTGGCCGAGGACGCTCGGTGGTCCGGACAATGTATAAATAAGTCCGATACGGATCTTGTCCTGAGCGGTGGCGGCGCTGACTGAAAATGCAAGCGTCGCTGTGGCCGCAAGCAGTGTGGATACTCGATACATTTTTCCCCCTTGAAAGAGCGCCCTAGGCCGATGAGCCATTAAAGCACAGGCCTGCATCAAAGGGTCAAGCACCGAAATTGCGGGCAGACGAGCCCGAGTTCACAACTTTGACCCGCTCATGTATGTTGACGCGAGTTCGGTCTAATTGCGTTATTCGAGGGGGGAGTCGCGTGAGTGAGCAGGTCAAATTTGTCTTGGATGAGACCCATATTCCGAAGACTTGGTACAACCTAGTCGCCGACCTGCCGAAACCTCCCCCTGCCGTCCTGCATCCCGGAACCAAACAGCCGGTCGGCCCCGCCGATCTCGAGCCGCTGTTTCCGATGGAACTGATCATGCAGGAGGTGTCGGCCGAGCGGTACATCGACATCCCCGAACCGGTGCGCGACGTTTATCGGATGTGGCGGCCTTCGCCCCTGATCCGCGCGCACCGTCTGGAGCGGAAACTCGGTACCCCTGCGAAAATCTACTACAAGAACGAAGGCGTCTCGCCGGCAGGTTCACACAAGCCCAACACCGCGGTCGCCCAGGCCTGGTACAACCAGCAGGCCGGCATCAAGCGCCTGAGTACAGAAACAGGGGCGGGACAATGGGGCTCCTCGCTTGCCTTCGCGGGTGCTCTGTTCGGCATCGATGTCACCGTCTTCCAGGTCCGCGTATCCTTCGACCAGAAGCCATATCGACGCGCGCTGATGGAGACCTATGGAGCGCGTTGCATTGCTTCGCCGTCGAAGGAAACCAAGTCCGGACGCGCAATTCTGAAGCAAAATCCCGACAGCCCGGGGTCGCTTGGCATTGCGATCTCCGAAGCGGTCGAAGTGGCTGCCAAGGATCCGGCGGTCAAGTATTCGCTGGGCTCCGTGCTCAATCACGTGCTGCTGCATCAGACCGTCATTGGCCAGGAAGCCATCGAGCAACTCGCCATGGCGGGAGATGACCCCGACGTCGTAATCGGTTGCGCGGGCGGTGGTTCGAATTTCGCAGGCCTTGCGTTTCCGTTCCTTGGCCTGCAACTGCGCGGCGGCCGCAAGCGGCGGGTGATCGCCGTCGAGCCGGCGGCCTGTCCGTCGCTCACGCGCGGCAAGTATGCTTATGACTTCGGCGATACCGCGCATCTGACGCCTCTCGTCAAGATGCATACGCTTGGCTCGACGTTCATCCCTCCGGGCTTCCATGCGGGGGGCTTGCGCTACCACGGCATGTCCCCGCTGGTGTCGCACGCGAAAGAATTGGGCCTGATCGAAGCCCGGGCCTATCATCAAAAGGTCTGCTTCGAAGCCGGAGTCGAATTCGCGCGCTGTGAAGGCATCGTCCCGGCGCCGGAGGCCACCCATGCGGTGCGGTGCGCCATCGACGAAGCCTTGCGTTGTAAAAATGAAGGCAAGAAGGAGACGATCGTCTTCAACCTTTCCGGCCACGGCCATTTCGACATGCAGGCCTATATCAATTACTTCGAAGGAAAACTCGTCGATCAGAATTACGACGAGAAAGAGTTGGCGATGGCGCTCGCCGGCTTACCGAGTGTTGCGGCGTAGTGGGCAGGGGGAAGACCATGATCGAGCCCTATAACGCTGTCGGCCTGATCCCGAGCTTCTGGGGCATCCGCCGCCGCGAGGAAATCAAGCACAACATCGAACACCTCAAGGGCCTGACCAAGGCGGCCTTCTGGCTTTCGAATCTCGACATTCCGGTGCGTCTGCTGGCTATCCCGGAAGGCGCCATGATGGGTTTCAATGATGAAGTGCTCGACGTCGACCACGCCGACTACGCCAACACGTGCTGCATCGACATTCCCGGCCCAGAGACTGACGAGGTCGGCAAGCTGGCGCGGCAATGGAACGTCTACATCATGGCGCAGGCCAAGGCGCGCCATCCCGACTGGAAAAACCGTTTCTTCAACGTCGGCTTTATCGTTGATCCAGACGGCAAGATCATTCTGAAGCACTACAAAATCTCCGCGTTGTTGCCGGTCGAGCGTTCCGTGTCCCCGCACGACATCTACGACTGGTGGATCGAGAAATATGGCCGCAATCTGCAGGCCTTCTGGCCGGTGGTCGACACCAAAATCGGCCGCCTCGGCATCATGATGGCAATGGAAGGCAATTATCCGGAGAACGGGCGCGGCCTTGCGATGAACGGCGCCGAAGTCGTGTACCGCGCCTCGATGCCGGCCCCATTTACCGAAAACGACATCTTTGAAATATCCAATCGCGCCCGCGCGCTTGAAAACAACATGTACATCGTGGCGCCGAACATTGGCAGCTATCACCTGGATGCCGACCATCCGGTCGGTATCGACGCCGGCGGCGGCCAGTCAATGATCGTCGACTACCGCGGCCAGCTTGTCGGCAAACAGCGCGATACCAACGGCTCCACCTTCGTCGCGGGCGTCGTTAACATCGAGGCGTTGCGTCATCACCGCGAGTCAGCGCAGGTGACGAACTGGATGAAGGATGTGCGCAGCGAACTCGCGCAAATTATCTATGAAAAACCAATTTACCCGAAGAACCGCTATCTCAAGAAAATTCCGCCCAAGCACGCCGACTACAAGCGCGAGGTTATCGATAAGCAGGTCGCGTTGATGCAAAAACGGAAGATCTGGAAGAAGTCTTCATATTAATGCGCGCTCATGACTTGGCCGGCACAGCCCATGGTCTGCGGGCTAGGTCTTCGCTTTTGAACGCCGCTATTCGACCGCGGTAGCTGTCGGTCAAATCGACATCGTCCCAACCGTTCAGCAGCTGGTTTCGGCTCACGGGATCGATCGCGAAAGCATAGCTGCGGTTACCGCAGGTAATCGTCTGCTGCTCGAGGTCCACTGTGATAGGGCGGTCGGGATGTGCCGTGACCGCGGCTGCGAGCTCGGCGATTTCAGCTTCGGTGACGATGGCAGTGAGCAGTCCGTTCTTCACGGCGTTCTGCGCGAAAATGTCGCCATACGACGGCGCAATGACACAGCGGAATCCGTGATCGTAGAGGGCATAGACCGCGGCTTCGCGCGACGAGCCGCCGCCGAAATTGCGTCCGCCGAGCAGGATCTTGGCGTCGCGATGAACGGATCGGTTAATTGGAAAGTCTTCGCGTTCCTTCCCTTCATTGTCGCGGCGCAAATCATGGAACAGCACCTGGCCGAGGCCGCGAGAGCGTGGCCACTTGAGGTAGCGCGCCGGAAGAATCTGGTCGGTGTTCAGATTGGGCTGCGCCAACGGGCAGGCCTTGGCGGTAAGGCGCGTGACTTTTTCCATGCGCTGCCTCAGACCTTTCTGTCGGCGAGCAACGGCCGCACATCGGCGAGATGACCGGTGACGGCTGCGGCTGCGACCATGGCCGGGGACATCAGGTGGGTGCGCGCACCCTGGCCTTGCCGGCCGCGGAAATTTCGGTTGGTTGTCGAGGCGCAGCGTTCGCCCGGCGCCACCAGGTCGCCATTGATGCCGACACACATCGAGCAACCGGAATCCGCCCATTCCAGGCCGGCTTCGCGGAAAATTCGGTCGAGGCCTTCTTCTTCCGCCTGCTTCTTCACCAGCGATGATCCGGGAGAAACGAGCCCTGGCACTTTACTGGTGCGTCCGGCGAGGACCGCGGCCGCAGCACGCAGGTCTTCGATACGGGCATTGGTGCATGAGCCGATGAAGACGCGGTCGACAGCGATATCGGTCAATTTCGCGCCCGGCTTGATGCCCATGTAATCGAGCGCTTCACGCACATACTGCGCGCGTGTGGCATCGGATTCACGAGAGGGATCGGGTACGCATGCATCAACCGGCAAGGCGTCGTCGGGTGTTGTTCCCCATGTCACGATCGGCGCAATCGCACCGGCATCGAGCGTGACCTCGCGGTCAAAATCGGCGCCCGCGTCCGAGACGAGTGTCGACCACGTCTCTTTCGCGCGCTCGAATGCGACACCCTTGGGGGCATAGGGACGGTCCTTGAGATAAGCGAAGGTCGTCTCGTCCGGCGCGACCATGCCGCAACGCCCGCCGGCTTCAATCGACATGTTGCAAAGGGTCATGCGACCTTCCATCGACAGGGCCCGAATAGCAGTACCGGCGAACTCGATGGCATGACCTTGCGCACCGTCGGCGCCCATCTGCGCGATGATGGCAAGTGCAATGTCCTTGGCTGCAATGCCGGCGGCGGTTTTGCCATCGACGACAATGCGCATGCGTTGCGGCTTCTTCTGCCAGAGCGTTTGCGTCATCAGCACGTGCGCGACTTCGGACGCGCCGATCCCGAAGGCATAGGCGCCGAAAGCGCCGTGCGTGGACGTGTGGCTGTCACCGCAGACGATCAAAAGGCCCGGCAAGGTCAGTCCCTGTTCGGGCCCAACGACATGCACGATCCCCTGGCGGGGGTCGCGCAAGCCAAAATGCGTGATGTGATTATTCGTCGCGTTAGCCTCGAAGTTGCTGACCATCGCCGCAATTTCCGGATTGGCGATGCCATCCGCGCGCCCGCGGGTCGGGACATAGTGATCGGCAACCCCGAATGTGAGCTGCGGCTCGGCCACGGTGCGGCCGCGCGCTTTCATCTGGCTGAAACCGTGGAATGACCCTTCGTGGACGTAGTGCCGGTCGACCCAGAGCAGGGCCGCGCCATCTTCGCGCCGCGCGATTTCATGCGCCGACCACAATTTGTCGATCAGGGTGCGGGATTCACTCATGTCGGGTCGCGTTTGCCTCAGCCACGGCAGGCTTGTCGAGGGTCCGCAATATTGTATGCTAAAAAATACCAAGTAAAGCGCCGGCCGGACCGCTGGCGTTGGCGTAGGGGAGCGCGGTCTTGCGGGACTGGCTGGGCGAGGCGAAGGCAAAGCAGGTCTATCTAGTGCTGCGCGACCGCATCCTGAGCGGCGCCGTCGGCTTCGGCGCGAAACTTCCCAATGAAAATGAACTGGCGGAATACCACGGGGTCTCCCGGGTCACCGTGCGACGCGCGCTCGGCGAGCTCGCGCGTGAGCGGCTGATCGAGCGGCGGCGTAGCGCCGGCACGCGGGTCGTCTACCGGCCGGCACCGGCGCCGATGAGCGCCGATATTTCCGGCGTGCTCGCCAATCTCGCCGACATGGGACGGCGCACGGCGGTGAAGCTTCTGTCCTTCGATTATTTGCCGGCGGAAGGCGTGGTCGCCGAAGCGTTGGGCGTAGCGTCCAACCAATTGCTGCAACGCTCGGTGCGGGTGCGCTCGGTCGATGGCCTGCCGTTTTCCTATCTCACGACGCACGTTCCCGAGAGCGTGTCATTGACGTTTTCGCGGCAGGATCTTGCCACCCGGCCTTTGCTGGAGTTGCTTGAGCGCGCCGGCGTGAAAGTCGAGCACGCGCGCCAGCGCATCAGCGCAGGCCTTGCAACGCCCGAAGTTGCCGAGGCGCTCGGCCTACATACGGGCTCGCCGCTGATCGAGCTTGTTCGCATCGTTTTCGACCAGTCCGGCCGTGGTGTCGAACATCTGCACGCGCTCTACCGGCCGGATCGCTATGCATTCGAAATCGATCTGGTGCGGGCGGGCGCAGCCGACACCAAAGCCTGGGCGCCGGTGATCCATCAGCAGGGACGCAGCCGCACGCCGAAGTTCAGTTCGAAAATCTCAAGTTACAAAGCCAAGCCGGCGGAGCCGGCGCGGCAACGATAACCAGGAGGGAGAGTCACAATGTCAGACAAGAAGAAATCATTTGATCGCCGCCAGTTTCTTGCCACAACCGCGCTCGGCGCCGCAGCCGCAGCAACCGGCACAATCGCCATGCCGTCAATTCTGCGCGCGCAAGGCGGCTCGGTGAAACTTGGCGTGTTGCACCCGGTCACCGGCGCGCTGTCTTATTCCGGCCAGCAAGGCCGGCTCGGCGCCACCATGGCCATCGAAGAGATCAATGCCGCCGGCGGCATCAAAGGGCTCGGCAAGATCGATCCCGTGCTCGGCGACGCCCAGTCGACGCCTGAAGGCGGTACGGCCGAAGTCGAGAAGATGAATTCGGCCGGCGTGGCCTGCATCGTTGGCGGCTATGCCAGCAACATCTGCCTCGCCACCACCCAGGCCGCCGCGCGCTATGAACTGCCGTATGTGGTCGACGTCGGGGTTGCCGATGGAATCGTCACGCGCGGCCTGAAGAACACGTTCCGCTTTGGTCCGGGCTTCGGCGTGATTTCCAAGACTGCTCTGGCCAATCTTTCCGCCATCAACGACCAGGCCGGCAAGCCGGCCAAAACCGTGATGATCGTGCACGAGGATTCGCTGTTCGGGTCGGGTCTCGCTAAATTGCTCAATGCACAACTGCCGCAGCAGGGTTTCCAGATCCTGGAGACGATCCCGCATCCGACACCGACGCGCGACTTCAATAACGTTGTGCTCAAGATCAAGGCACAAAATCCGGATATCGTCATTCCGGCGAACTACTACAACGAATATGTCCTGCTTGCCCGCACCATGCAGCAGCAGCAGGTCAAGCCGAAGGGCATCTACTCGGTGCTTGGCGGCGCGGCGTCCTCCTACAAGTTCGTCAAGGAATTCCCCGACGCCGCCAAATACATCATGGATTGCAATCACTGGTTTGACCCGCGCAACGCCAAGGCGCAGGCGCTGAAGAAGCAGGTCGAAGGCAAAGGCCAGTTCTTCACTTACGAAGTCTACATGAACTACAGCTGCGTCTTGCTGGTCGCCGATGCGCTTCAGCGCGCCGCCTCCGCCGACCGGGCCAAGCTCACCGATGCGCTTGCGAGTTCGACCTTTGCGGGCCACCTGATGCCTTATGGGCCGACGAAGTTCGTCAACGGCCAGAACGAGGGAGCTGCTCCGGTCAACACGCAGGTGCTCGATAACGACATCAAGGTGATCCTGCCGGCGGCCTTCGCGAACGCGAAGCCGGTGTTCCCGATGCCGGCATGATCGTCATGACCTTGCCGGCGGCGCGTGGTGCGCGCCGCCGGCGGTCGTGACCATCCAGGCATTGCAAGCGTGCTGTCACCCGTCATCCTGATCCCTGCAATCCTCAACGGTCTGTTGATGGGCGCCGTCTATGCGCTCGTGGCCCTGGGATTGACGCTGATCTATGGGGTTCTACACATCATCAATTTTGCGCATGGCGCCATGCTGAGCGCGGCGCTGTTCGCCGCGTTTTTCGCTTTTCGTTTATTCGGCATCGATCCTTACGCCGCGGTATTCCTGCTGGCGCCGCTGTTCTTTGTGTTGGGCTATGCCTTGCAGCGCTTTGTGATTGGGCCGGCGTCGCATGGCGACGACCGCAATATGCTGCTGGTGACGCTCGGCATTGCTGTCGTCGTCGAAAACATATTGCTTTTGGCGTTTCGTGGCGACACCCGCACCATCAACGTGCCTTATGCATTCGAGACCATCAATTTCGGGTTCACGTTTCTCGCGGTGCCGCGCGTGGTCGGGTTTGCGGTCGTGTTTGCGGTCGCGCTGGTGCTCTGGTTGATCCTGAGTTTTACCGATACCGGCCGTGCCATTCGTGCAGTTGCAAAAGAAAAACTCGGCGCGGAACTGGCCGGCATCGACGTCGCCCATGTCTATGCCGTGACCTTTGGGCTCGGCAGCGCCTGCGTTGCCGTCGCCGCCTGCCTGTTGATCCCGACCTATTATGTCAATCCGACCGTCGGGAATGCCTTTGTCCTGGTTGCTTTCACGATCGTCGTGCTGGGTGGCATGGGCTCGGTGCCGGGCGCCGTGATCGGTGCCTTGCTCATCGGCGTGGTCGAGAGTCTCTCCGGCCTGTTCCTGGGGGAATCGCTCGGTCAGATCGGCATTTTCATTATTTTCATCGTGGTTCTTCTGGTGCGGCCGAGCGGGCTGTTCGGGGCGCGCGCATGAGAGGATTTATCCCGATCGTCGTTGTGGTTGCCGTGCTGGCCTCTGTGCCGCTGGTCGTTCACTCCAACGTCACGCTCAATTTCCTCGTGGTGGCGCTGATGATCGCGCTGGCGGGGCAGGGCTGGAACATCCTGGGCGGCTATGCCGGACAATACTCGTTCGGGCATGCCGCTTTCTTCGGGACCGGCGCCTATGTCACGGCGATCCTGCAGGTTCGTTATGGCGTCAATGCCTGGATTGGCTTCGGCGCGGGCATTGTATGCGGCGCCGCCTTGGGCGGCGTGATCGGGGCACTGACATTCCGTTCGGGGTTGCGTGGCTCTTACTTTGCGCTGGTCACGCTCGCATTTGCCGAGGTACTCCGCATCATCGCCAGCGTAGCGCCGATCACCGGCGCCGGCGTGGGCACGCTGATCCACCTCGACCTGGGCGCCCGCGCGTTCCAGTTTCAGAGCCGCGCGGTCTTTTATTGGATCATTCTTGGGCTGGTGACCCTCTCGCTGGTCGTCGCACGGCTGATCAAGCAGTCGCGCTTCGGCGCCTGGCTGATTGCGGTACGTGAAAATGAGGATGCGGCCAAAGCGCTCGGTGTCGATACGAGCAGCGTCAAAACCACGGCCATGATCATATCCGGTGCCATGACCGCGGCCGCAGGTTGTTTCTACGCGCAATATTTCCTGTTCGTCAATTCCGGCATTGCCTACGGCACATGGATATCGATTGAAGCGCTGCTGACGCCCATCATCGGGGGCGTCGGCACTGTCTTTGGACCGCTTCTTGGCGCGCTGGCGGTCCGGTTGCTGGGCGAAGGTGCGAAACTCGTGACGGGGGATGTGCCGGGGCTTGATTTGATTCTGTACGGTGCGGTTCTTGTGCTGGTCATCTGGTTTACGCCGCGCGGCCTGATCGGCGGCTGTGCGCAGATCCGCGGTTGGTTCGCGCGACGCGGCCCGGCGGCGGTTCGTCCCATCAACGAGGCGCGTCATGGCTAATTCAATGGCTGAACCGCTTCTTGTCGTCGATCGTGTCACGCGCCGTTTCGGCGGCCTGCTGGCGGTTAATTCCGCATCGCTCTCGGCCCAGAAAGAACGGATCACGGCGCTGATCGGCCCCAACGGAGCCGGCAAGACCACGCTGTTCTCTATGATCTCCGGGTTCCTCAAGCCGAGTGCGGGCGATATCCGCTATGCCGGCGAGGTTATTACCGGCGAACCGCCGCACCGACTTGCGCGGCGGGGAATCGCGCGGACCTTCCAGATCGTGCAGCCCTTCGGCGGACTGACCGTACTCGAAAATATTCTGGTCGGCGCGCACCTGCATCATCGTGGCCGCGCAGAGGCGCTCGCGACCGCCGAAGAGGTCTGCCGCTATGTCGGGCTACACGATCAGCTCGACCGCCAGGCCGACACGCTCACCGTTGCCGGTCGCAAGCGGCTTGAACTGGCGCGCGCACTGGCGATCGAGCCCAAACTTCTGCTACTCGATGAGGTGCTGGCCGGCCTCAACCCGTCCGAAATCCGCGACATCGTGCCGGTCATCCGCGGCCTGTGCGGGCGCGGCATCACCATCGTGATGATCGAGCATGTCATGCAGGCGGTGATGAGCCTTGCCGAACATGTCTTCGTATTGGCGGAAGGGAAGGTCATTGCGGAGGGCGCGCCGGCGCAGGTTGCGGCGGACCCCGTGGTCATCGAAGCCTATCTCGGTCATGGCGCTGCGGCAAAGCTGAGGGCGTCGCATGCACACTAGCCCTTTGCTGACGGTGCAGGACTTGCACGCCGGCTACGGTGAAACCGAAGTGCTGCGCGGCGTCAACCTCACGGTGGACGCGGGCGAAGTCGTTGCCGTGCTCGGGTCGAACGGCGTTGGCAAATCAACACTCAATCGGGCGATTTCCGGAATCGTGCGTGCGCGGTCGGGAGCTATCGTTTTTGATGGCGCCGACCTCGTGCGCGAAAAGCCAGCGGCCATTGTTGCGCGCGGACTTATCCACGTGCCGGAGGGCCGACGAATTTTTCCAAATCTGTCGGTGCGCGACAATCTCGATCTCGGCAGTTATCGCCGTGCCGGCGCGCGCAGGGCACAAAATCGGGAACGTGTTTTCGCGATCTTCCCGCGGCTTTACGAACGACGCAGCCAACGGGCCGATACGCTTTCAGGTGGCGAGCAGCAAATGCTTGCGATCGGCCGCGGCCTCATGGCCGAACCGAGGCTGCTTATCCTCGACGAGCCGTCATTGGGGCTCTCGCCGCTGCTTGTCGAAGAATTGTTTGCGCTCGTCAGACGCATCAACGCGGACGGGGTGTCCGTGCTGCTGGTTGAGCAAAACGTCATCCAAAGTCTCGAAGTCGCCAACCGTGCCTACATTCTCGCGGAAGGAAAGTTCGTCATGTCCGGCAGCGCCGCGGACATTGGCGCCAATCCTGAGCTCAAGCGCGCTTACCTTGGACTATGACGCATGACCGATGTCACCTTACGCGCCCGTCTCACCCGCCCGCCCATCCTCGTCGCGCCCGGCGTCTATGATCCGCTCACCTCTCTAATTGCGGAGCAGGCCGGATTTGACGCGCTTTACGTTTCGGGTGCGGCCATTGCCTACACGCGGCTCGGCCGGCCGGACATCGGGCTGGTGAGCATGAACGAGGTGGTGGAGACCGTTTCGTTGATCCGCGACCGCGTGCGCGCACATCTGATCGTCGACGCCGACACCGGTTACGGCAATGCGCTCAATGTCGAGCGGACGATCAGGCTGCTCGAGCGCGCGGGCGCCAGTGCCATCCAGATTGAGGATCAGGACTTTCCAAAACGTTGCGGCCACCTCGACGACAAGGTGCTGATCCCGGCAACCGAAATGGTCGGCAAGATCAAGGCGGCGCTCGACGCGCGCCATTCCAGTGACACTCTGGTGATTGCCCGCACCGACGCCATCGCGGTGGAGGGGTTTGAGCGCGCAGTGGCGCGTGCCGTCAGCTACCGCGAGGCCGGCGCCGACGTTCTCTTTGTCGAGGCGCCCAAGACGCGCGCCGAGCTCCAGCGTATTCCACCCACGCTCAAAGGCGTGCCTTTGGTCGCGAACATGGTCGAGGGTGGCAAGACACCTCCACTGGCCGCAGCCGAGCTGGAGGCACTTGGTTTTTCACTGGTCATTTTCCCCGGAGGAATTGTTCGTGCTGTCGCGCGCACCGCGAGCGACTATTACGCCTCGCTTGCTGCGCACGGCACCACAGAACCCTTCCTCGAACGGATGTACGATTTTACGGCCCTCAACGACGTGATCGGTACGCCGGCCCTGATCGCGCTCGGCAAACAATATGAAGCCGCGGCCGGGCCGCACGGCAAAAAAGATCACAGCAAGTAAAGTCGGGCAAAGGAACGTCTCGCATGGACAAGCTTTTCGATACCGTCATCAAGAACGCCCGGGTCGTACGCCCGAACAAGACGTCGGTCGATTGTCTAGATATTGCGATCAAGGACGGAAAGATCGCACGGCTGGCGCCGGACATCCAGGCGGAGGCCGCCAAGCAAGTATTCGATGCCAAGAATCGCCTCGCGTTTCCCGGTTGCGTCGATGCGCACATGCATATCGGCATCTATGCACCGCTTGGCCAGGATGCAGTGTCCGAGAGCAAGGCCGCGGCCATGGGTGGCGTGACCTCAAGCCTGAACTACCTGCGCACGGGGCACTATTATCTCAACCGCGGCGGCCCGTATCGCGACTTCATGCCGGAGGTCTACAAGCAGTCAAAGGGAAATTTCTGGGTCGACTACGGCTTTCACCTCGCGCCGATCGAAGCTAGCCACATCGACGAGATGGAAGATCTTGTCACCCAACATGGCGTGACCTCGTTCAAGATCTTCATGTTCTACGGTGGCTATGGGCTGCATGGCGCCTCGTCGCAACAGAATGATTTTCTGATGATAGGCCCCGACGAGCGCTATGACATCGCGCATTTCGAGTTCATCATGCGCTCCGCGCAGCGCCTGATGGCCAAGTTTCCGGAGCAGGCCCCGCATATCAGCGTCAGCCTGCATTGCGAACTGGCGGAAATCCTGACCGCTTATACAAAGATCGTCGAACGCGAGGGCAAGCTCACCGGCCTGCACGCCTATAGCGCGGCGCGCCCGCCGCACTCGGAAGGCCTCGCCATCTGGATTGCATCCTATCTGGCCAATGAAACCAATTGCCTGAACATCAATCTTTTGCACCTGAGTTCGCGCAAGGCGGTGGATGCGGCCTGGACCATGCAGCAAGTGTTTCCGCACATCGCCTTCCGCCGTGAAGTGACAGTCGGCCATCTTCTGCTCGACACCGACTGCGAATGCGCGGTGCATGCAAAGGTCAATCCGCCCATTCGGCCGCGCGCGGACGTCGAGGCGCTATGGCAGGCAGTGCTCGACCGCAAGATCGACTGGATCGTCAGCGATCACGCATGCTGCTCCGCTGAGCAGAAATGGTCGAAAGACGACCCAAGCAATATCTGGCTGGCGAAATCCGGATTTGGCGGCACCGAATATCTGCTGTCCGGCGTCCTGAGCGAGGGGAGCAAACGCGGCATGTCCTACAACCACATGGCCGAGCTGCTGAGCTGGAAGCCGGCGCAGCGATTCGGCCTGCCGACCAAAGGCGATATCGCGCCGGGCTACGACGCCGACATCGCGATCGTCGATCCGCACGAGAGTTTCGTGGTGCGGTCCGCCGAATCTGAATCGGTGCAGGGCTATTCGCCGTTCGAGGGGTTCGAACTCAGCGGCCGGGTGAAGAGCACCTTCCTGCGTGGCGCGCTTGTTTACGACAATGGCAATATCGTGGGACCCGCGATCGGCCAATATCTGCGGAGATCCGCCGTCAAACGCGCGCAATGAATACGGTCGCTACCGTATCGACCGAAACCTTTGCCACGCACGTGCCGCTGTTGATTGTCGGTGCGGGCGCCGCCGGACTTTGCGCCGCACTTGCGGCGAAGGAGGCGGGTGTCGACGCGGTCGTGGTCGAGCGCGATGCCGTGCCGTCGGGTTCGACCGCCTTGTCGGCCGGGCTCATTCCTGCCGCGAGGACGCGGTTTCAGCGCGCCAAAGGCATCGCCGATAGTCCCGCGATGTTTGCCATCGACATTCAACGCAAGGCTCGGGGCGAAGCCGACCCCTTCGTGGTCGAGGCGGTTGCGCAAAATGCTGGGCCGCTGGTCGAATGGCTGGCCGAGCGTTACGGGCTACCCTTCGATGTGGTCGACAATTTCAACTATCCCGGCCACGCGGCCATGCGCATGCATGGCCTGCCGAGCCGGACCGGCCAGGAACTGATCGATCGCCTGCGGCAGGCTGCCGAAGCGAGCGACGTCGTCATTCTCACGCGCAGCGTTGCCGAACGCATTCTGGCGGACCCGGGCGCCCGGATCCGCGGTATCGAAATTGTTCATCAGGACGGTAGCCGCGAAAGCATCGGTTGCGACGCGCTGATATTGGCGTGCAATGGATACGGCGGAAATCCGGAACTGGTCCGTCGGTTCATTCCTGAAATGGCGGATGCGCTTTACTTCGGCCACCCGGGCAACCGTGGTGACGCCGTCATCTGGGGCGGCGCACTGGGCGCGCAACTGTCCCACCTGGGTGCCTATCAAGGCCACGGCTCGGTCGCGACGCCGCACAATATCCTGATCAGCTGGGCGGTGATCATGCAGGGCGGCATCCAGGTGAACCGCGAGGGCCGCCGGTTCTGCGACGAGACGCACGGTTATTCGGAGCAGGCGGCTGAGGTATTACGGCAACCGGGCGGCTTTGGCTGGGATGTCTTCGACGCGCGCATTGCCGAGGTGGCGCGGCAATTTGAGGATTTCCGGAATGCCGAGCGCGCCGGCGCGATCGTCACCGCGGACACGATCGATGACCTTGCAAGGGCGATGCGGGTTCCGGCTGCTGCTTTCGCGGCGGAATGGAAAGAGGTCGAACAACTGAAATCAGCCGGTGGTCGTGATCGCTATGCCCGCGAATTCGTCGCAGCGCAGTCGTGCAAGCCGCCATTCCACGCAGTCCAGGTGACCGGCGCGTTGTTTCATACCCAGGGCGGGCTCGCTGTTGATTCAAGCGGCCGTGTGAAGCGCGGGGACGGAACGCCATTTCCGAATTTGTTCGCAGCTGGTGGCGCTGCTGTCGGCGTGTCGGGCTCGGTTGCCGCAGGTTATCTGTCGGGTAACGGGCTTCTGACCGCGACTGTTCTCGGACGATTGGCGGGCAAGGCGGCGGCGGAACTCGTGCGAAACCAGGCACTCAAATAATCGCGTGGCGAATTCTGGCCGAAACCCATTCACTGACGATCACGGTGCCAATGATGATCAGCAGGATCAGGGAGACCTGAGTCCAGTAGAGTTGCGTGATCGCCGCGTTGAGTTCGAGCCCGATTCCGCCGGCGCCGACAAGGCCAAGAACCGTCAACTCGCGGATATTGATATCCCAACGGAAAACCGAAATGCCGGCAAAGGCGGGCAGAACCTGCGGCACAATTCCATAGGCCGTCACCTGCGCGCCGGAGGCGCCGGTCGCGCGTACAGCGTCGACCGGGTCCGCATCGATCTCCTCGATGGCTTCATAGAGAAGCTTTGCGCAAAAGCCGATCGAGCGCAGCGCAATCGCGATGATACCGGCAAACACGCCGGGGCCGATAATCGTCACCAGCATCAGTGCCCAGATCAGCGCATTGATCGAACGCGACGAAACGATGATGAACAGCGCGATCGGACGCACCACGCTGACGCTCGGCGTGGTGTTGCGCGCGGCGCAATAGGCCACCGGAATTGAAAGCACGACCGCAACCGCCGTGCCGACCGTGGCGATGTTGATGGTGTCCCAGATTGGCCGGCCAAGGGCGCGGATATAGAGCCAATCGGGCGGCACCATCCGCACGGCAAGGTCGCCCGCCTGTTGCGGGGCGTCCCAGACAAAAGCCCAGATCGTCTTGTCGGAAATTAGCTGGAAACAACCGACGAACAAAGCGACGGCAATCAGCCAGGCCAACCAGATGATCTGTTGGCTGCGCGGCGCGCGCCGCTGCCAGGTTCGCGCCTGCGCCGGAATGGTCGCCATCACTGCACCCAGCGCCGCAAATAGCCGGAGCCGTATTCGCACGCCATTACGATGACGATTATGACGATGATAATGGCGGCTGCGGAATCGAATTCGTAGCGATCAAAAGCCGTATTCAGCGTTGCGCCGATACCGCCGCCGCCGACAATGCCGATCACCGCGGATTCGCGGAAATTGATGTCGAAGCGGTAGAGGCCGAGCCCGATCATGCGCGGCATGACCTGCGGCTGCACACCGTAGTTGAGCCATTGCAGCCAGCCCGCGCCCGTCGCGCGCACCGCTTCAGCCTGGCTCGCATCCATGTCCTCGATATCTTCGGCCAGCAGTTTGCCGTAGAAGCCAATGGTGGCGAACGAGAGCGTCACAAAGCCGGCAAAAGGCCCGAAGCCGAACAGCTTGACGAAAAAGATTGCCAGGATGATTTCCTGGAAACTGCGCGACACCGCGAGAACGGCGCGGCAGAAATAATAGACCGGCGCCGGCGCGATATTCTTGGCCGCGCCCACCCCGACGGGGATTGAGACAGCAATGCCGACCACGGTCGATACGACCGTCATCCACATGCTTTCGGCGATGCCATCAGCAATTTCATCCCAGCGCGTGACGAAATCCGGCGGAAAAAATGCCGACAGGAACGCGGCGCCGCGCGGCAAGCCTTCCCACACGCGCGTCCAGTTCACCGGCGTCGTCTGGATGACGAGAATGAAATAGATAAGTGCACCGATGGCCAGCGCCCAGCGCAGCCAGGCCGACTGGATCAAGGCCGGCTTTTTCCAACGGTGAGGGGTGGTGGCCAAGAGGGTCATAAAGTCCCTCCGTCGTCATGCGCGGGCTTGTCCCGCGCATCCCGCTTAGGGACGCACGCCCGCCTAAGCGGGATGGCCGGGACAAGCCCGGCCATGACAACCGTCGGGTGCATCGTCCCCATCACGTCAGCCCGGCCAGTCGGTTGCGGTCGGGGAGAGGGGCTTCGAACGGTACGACATTATCGGCATCCGCATCCGGCGTTTCCTCATCAACCTTGCGAATGGTCGCGGTCCAATCCTCTTCGCCGTAGATGGACGTGAGCGATGCGGGCGTGAGCTTGTCCGGCGGACCATCAAAGACGATTTCGCCGAGCCGCAGGCCGACAATGCGTTCGGCAAACATCTGCGCCAGCATGACGTCGTGGATATTGATGATCGCGGACAACTTGCGCTCGCCGCACAGCTCCTTGATCAGCCGCATGATCTGCCGCGATGTTTTTGGATCGAGCGAGGCGGTCGGCTCGTCCACCAGCAGCAATTCGGGATTCTGGATCAGCGCACGACAGATGCCGACCCGCTGGCGCTGCCCGCCGGAGAGTTCATCGGCGCGCTTGTCGGCCATGTGGTCAAGGCCGACGCGCTCAAGCAGGCGAAACGCCTCATCAATGTCGGATTGCGGAAAACGGCGGAGCCAGCTTTGCCAGAACCCGACATAGCCAAGCCGGCCGGTGAGAACGTTCTCCATCACCGTCAGGCGCTCGACCAGAGCATATTCCTGGAAGATCATACCGATGCGCCGGCGGACGCGCCGCAGATCCGCACTGCCGAGCTTGACGATGTCGACATCATTGAGGGTAACTGAACCCGACGTCGGCTCGACCAATCGGTTAATGCAGCGGATCACCGTCGACTTGCCGGCACCGGAAGGACCGATCAGCGCCATGACCTGGCCGTCGGGCAAATCAATATCAATGCCCTTGAGCGCGAGATCGCCCGTGCGATAGCGCTTGGTCAGACCCTTGATACGCAGCATTCCTGCACTCCGCCGCTGCGCATTCTTACTTGCACGAATATTTTACGCCGCTCGCTGCATCGATCTTGCGGATCACGTTCCAATCCTTCTTGTAGGTAATCGGAACGAACTTGTCCTGACCCTTGAACTCGGCCTGGAGTGATGAGCCTTCCCAATTGAACGTGAAGAAAGCCTCCTTGATTTTTGCCTGCAGCGCCGGATCGAGGTTGTGCGCCAGGCCATAGCCGGTGGTCGGGAAGGTTTCGGATTTGTAGATCGTGCGGATCTTGGCCTTGTCCACCACGTTGCGCTCGAACATCCGGAACATCACCTCGTTGGCGATCGCGGCCGCGTCGTAATCCTTGTTGGCAACGCCGAGCACCGAGTTGTCGTGCTTGCCGGAGAACACCGGTTCGTAGTCGCGCTTCGCGATCAAATGAAATTCCGACTCAAGCAACGCCGACGGCGCCTTGAACCCGGAATTCGAGGTTGGCGCGGTAAAGGCCAGTTTCTTGCCCTTGATGTCGGCCGGCGTCTTGATCGCGCTGTCGGCCGGCACGATGATTTCCATTTCGTAGCCGAACGTGCCGTCCTTGCCGGCCATGATGGCGAAGGGCACGAAGCCTGCACAATTCACGGCGATGGGATTTGAGCCGGTGTTGAAGCCTGCGATGTGCAGGCGGCCGGAGCGCATGGCTTCGATCTCGGCGGCATTCGACTGCACAGGGAAGAACACAACCTTTTTGCCGGTGACCTTTTCTGCGTGCTTGATGAAGCCGTCCCACACCTTGGTGTAGACGGCGGGATCTTCGACCGGCGTATAGGCAAAAATCAGCGTCGATGGATTGACGAGCTGTTTCGGATCGGTCGGCGTGTCGGCGACCAGGTCACCGTCCCGGTCACAGTAGGCCTTGTCGAGATCACCCCGCGGACAGTCCTGTGCACGCGCCGTTCCAATGGCGCCGATAAAGAGCGCCGCAACGACGCCTGCGATGACATTGAGTTGCCGAGCCATGATTGTTCCCCCTTGCGGTTGCCGCGACAGGCGGCCCGTCAGCCGTTCGTTGCCGGCAGCTTAGCCCACTCTTCGCGGAAGCGAAATTGCGCCTTGCGGGGGTGAGTCATCCCCGTGCGACGGCCATTTCCAGCGGAAAATCGACCGCCGCGTCGATGCGCATTTGTCCGCTACAGGCACTTAGCGGACATGGCTGGTGCAGCCCGATGCGTCGCCATGTGCAGCAAGAGCTACTGCCTTGGGATTTTCGCTGCTTCCACCAGCGTCAAGTTCGCGGCGACGTCTTTTTTGAAAAAAGAGCCGAACTCCGCAAGTGTCATCGGCATCGGATCTACATTAACCGCCGCCAGCCGCTCCCGCACGGCTGGCAATGCCAACGCCTTCATCACCTCGTCGTGCAGTTTCTCAGCGATGGCGTGCGGTGTTGCGGCCGGAAGATAGGCGCCTGTGTAGAATGGATACACCGCCTCACTTTTAAGTCCGGCCTCGACCATTGTCGGCACATTGGGGAGCGAAGCGAAACGCGTCGACGAGCTGATTGCGAGTGGAACGAGCTTGCCGTCACGGATTAAGCCGATTGCGCTCGTCACCGGAGCCACGGCGAAATCAAGGCGGCCGGCGATGACCTCCGTAAGCCATTCGCCGCCTTTGAAGGGAACGTGCTGTGCGGAGAAGCCCGCGCCTACTGCAAGCTGCTCGGCGCCGAAGTGGGCGGCCGATCCGACACCGACAGTCGCATAATTCAGCTTTCCGGGATTGGCTTTCGCTGCTGAAACCAGTTCGTCGAGCGATTTGAAGCGGCCGGGCCCCGTGACCACGACCAGCGGCGTCTGGCCCAAAGCAACAACCGGGGTGAAATCCCTAAGCGTATCGTAGGGCAGTTTCGTATAGAGCGCGTTCGCCGCTGCAATCGAACCCCAAACCAATATGGTATGACCATCCGGCGCGGCCTTGGCGACCGCATTGCCGCCGATAGTGCCTCCGGCACCGGGCCGGTTCTCGACCACGAACGTATGTCCAACCTGTTTTCCAACCTGCTCGAAGACCACGCGCGCGATGATATCGCTCGCGACGCCTGCCGGAACGGGCACGATGACCGTGACGTTGCGCGAAGGCCAATCCTGCGCTGGAGCTGGTGTGAGCGCGGCGATGAACAAGAACGCGCTGAATACGGCACGGCAAAGCATGTGATTCATCGATGTTTCTCCGACGAAAGCTGTGATGCAAAGGCGAAGATGAAAAGCAGGGCCCTTAGCGGCAGATGTAATCATGTCATCTGGAAGAAACGCAACTGTCCTGAAACTTCCAGGGGCACCGCTTCAACTCAGCCTCAACGTCTCCTTCGGTACATGCTACTGATTTAACAAGTGTCGTCTGTAGCGTTTCCGGGAGGTTGAATTCATGGAACGACGGAATTCCGGGCATCCCTGCAGCTGACATATGTACAGCGGAGTTTATGCAATGCCCATCGACGTGCATGCGCATTATGTGCCCCCCACCATCCTTGAGGACATTGATGAGCGGGCCGCGCAGTTCGGTCTCTCAGTGGTGCGACATGCGCCTTCATGTGCCTGCGCGCTCCATTTCAATTATGGGCTGAAGGTTCGGCCGTTTTTTCCCAAATTGATCGAACCTGTGTCCGACCGAAAAGCCGCAATGGAAAAACAGGGCGTCACCCGTCAGGTGCTGTCGTGCTGGGCGGATATTTTCGCCTATGGCTTGTCGCTGCAGGAGGCAGCGAAATGGCATCGTTTCCTCAATGAGCATCTAGCGAAGCTATGCGCTGCCAATCCTAACCAGTTCTCGCTACTCGCCTCCGTTCCATTGCCCCACGCCCAGGAGTCAGCGGCTGAACTGGACTATGCGGTGCGAGAGCTCGGCGCCGTCGGTGCGGTGCTTGCCGCTAATGTCGAGGGCAACAATCTGGGCGAATTCGATTTAGATGCCTTTTGGCAGACAGCGGTCGAGTTGAACGTTGGCGTGTTCATTCACCCGGTACAGGCCCAGCCAGTGCCACGCTCGGCCAAGTTCGGTTTGGCGCAGATCGCACAATATACGGTCGACACGACCCTTTGTGTGGGTTCCATGATAGGGACAGGAGTGCTCGACCGGTTCCCGAATTTGCGACTGCTACTGTCGCATGGCGGCGGCACATTTCCATATTTGACTGGTCGGTTCGATTGCATGCACGAGCGGATGGACCGCAAGGCACAAGACGACGTCGCTCGACAGCCGCCATCGGCTTATCTCAAGCGCTTTTTCTACGATAGTATCCTGCATGACCCGTCGATCTTGCACTGGCTCTCCCAGCGCGTCGGGACCGCACAAATTGTGCTCGGCAGCGACTACTCATTTCCGCCGGCCGATCTCGATCCTATCGGTACAGTGCGCGCGGCTGGTTTTTCGGCCAAACAAATCCAGGCGATCTGTGAGCTAAATCCACGCGCCCTGTTTCCGCGTTTGCCGGCATAGCCGGTGGCACGCCTGCTAACGTTCACGCGGTCGTTACGACATCCTGCGGTGGCGCATTGCCGCTTGCCTGACTGGATCCAAGATTACATTCAAGCCCCCACCAAGTATGGGTTTGCGCCAATGAATGTGGAAGGTAGTGACCTGATGCATAGAGGATCAGCGTCGTCGCAACCGCCCGCTCGATGCATCCAACCAAAGTTGCCAGCGGATTTCATATTTCCTGCTGTTGTTTGGTCATGGCGCATATGCCTAGGAGGCAAACCCAAACGAACAGTGGCGGAAGGGGTGAGATTCGAACTCACGGTACCCTTGCGGGTACGCCGGTTTTCAAGACCGGTGCCTTAAACCACTCGGCCACCCTTCCAATCCTGTCGATGGAACTAGCGCAACGGCGAATATCACGCAATTTCAGCGGTCTACCGGCGCGGCGCCCGTAACAGATCAGTAATCAAGCGGGACTATAGAATCCAGAGGATTTGTATAAAGCTGAACATGAGCGGATCCGATAAGCGACGGTCGTTCCGGATTGAGCCCAAGGGGCTGGTCCCCCGGGTCGCTAAGATTTTGCTTGGTCCCAAGATGGTGCCCATCGACTGCCGGGTGGTCGATCTGTCGGCGGGCGGCGCCTGCCTCGAGCTGCCACGCGCCTATACCTTGCCGCAGCGGTTCGAAGTCCTGCATGGCAGCACCAAGCGCTTCTGCACGCTGGCCTGGACGCGCGGCTACCGCATCGGGATTTCCTACGATGGCAGCATTTCACGGTCCTCTGTCTCCGGCGGCCTGAGCCGGCCAAAGAGTGGCGCCAGCCTGCTGTCCCGCGACCGCTAGCCCTTCTCACAGCCTTGAAAGTGCCCTTTGCGGCGTTTATGCCGTCCCCCAAGACGGGATCCTGGCAACGCCAAAGTTGCCGGAAACTGAGTTGGAACCAAGCGTTTACCAGGCCGAGTGCTGACAGTTCCCGTGCGGACCACGGCGGGGTAATCTGGCGGCTCCCGATCGGGGATCGAGCAGGGATGGGTCAATTGGGGGCTTACCGCGGTTTGGGCCGTACTGTGCGGCTTGCCGGCTTGGGCGTGGCCGCCCTTGCGCTTGCCAATTGCTCCGGCGGCAACATGGCCGGCCGGGTCGATCCGCGTTACGGCGTAGCGGCGAGCGCCCGCGTCGTTGAACCGGGCCAGCCGGTGCCGAAAGGCGGCGGTGTCTATCGTGTCGGCAAGCCCTACGAAGTCGCCGGGCGGACCTATGTCCCCGAAGAAAACATCAACTACAGCGCCGTCGGCATGGCCTCCTGGTATGGCGACGATTTCCATGGCCGCTACACCGCCAACGGCGAAGTCTTCGACATGAATTCAATTTCGGCGGCGCATCCGACGCTGCCGTTGCCGTCTTATGTGCGCGTCACCAATCTCGCCAACAACCGCTCGATCATCGTGCGCGTCAACGATCGTGGTCCCTATACCGGCGGCCGCCTGATCGATCTCTCGGTCAAGACCGCCCAGTTGCTGGGCTTCCACGGCCAGGGCCTCGCGCGCGTGAAGGTCGACTATGTCGGCCGCGCGCCGCTCGAAGGCTCCGACGATCGCAAGCTGATGGCGACCTTGCGCGAAAACAACCCGGCCGTGGCGCCGGTCCAGGTCGCCGCGGGCAAATCATTCGCGCCAGCCTATTTCGATGGCCGGTCCATGACGAAATATTCCTCGGCGCAGGTTCCGTCGCCGCCGGATCGTCCGTTCCGGCTGGGCGAGGGCGCCCGCGAGGTGCCCGCCGTCGAGCCGGAAACAACCGAACTCGCAGCCGCTGCCCGCCCGCGCAGCGCCGGCAATGCGATGCGCGCGCCGGTTGCCGATGCAGGGCCGGCGGTCTCGCCGGTTTCGGCCTATGCGCCCGCCCGGTATAATGGCCGGACTGATTTCATGGGTGGCCGCGGCCTTTACTGAGCCGTATTCTGTCGCCACGGATTCCGGCGGACGGCTCGCAGCCGTCGCCGGTATTATCGGCTAACGAGCGCCAATGATGACAAAACATCATATTGGATTGGGACGGTGGCTCACGGCGGCCGTTGTGCTGGCCGGTTTCTGCGCGGGCGCGCTTGCTGCCACACCGGCGCACAAGATCGTTCCCGGCCACAAGCCCGCCGCCACCGCGACGGCGCCGAAAAAAGACGCGCCGAAAAAAGACGAACCCAATATCACGGCGCCGCACGCCATCCTCATCGATGCCGAAAACGGCAGCGTGCTGTTCGAGCGCGATGCGGACCGGCTGATATTTCCGGCCAGCCTCGCCAAGCTGATGACGGCGGAATACGTCTTCCACGAACTCAAGGAAGGCCGCATCAAGCTCACCGACGAGTACATGGTCAGCGAGAATGCCTGGCGAAAAGGCGGCGCGCCCTCGCACGGCTCCACCATGTTCGCGGCGATCTATAGCCGGATCCCGGTCGACGACCTGTTGCACGGCATGATCATCCAGTCGGCCAACGATGCCTGCATCGTGCTGGCGGAGGCGCTGGCCGGCAACGAAACGGCGTTCGGCGCGAAATTGACCGAACGCGCGCGCGCGCTCGGTCTCGAAAAATCGGTATTCACCAATTCGAACGGCCTGCCTGATCCTGGCACGCAGGTCACCACGCGCGAGCTTGCGATGCTGGCGCGCCACATCATCCACGAATATCCGGACTTCTATAAATTATTCAGCCAGCCCGATTACACCTGGAACAAGATCCGCCAGCAGAACCGCAATCCGTTGTTGAGCATGGTGACTGGCGCAGATGGCCTGAAGACCGGATTCACCAAGGAAGCGGGCTACGGCCTGGTCGGCTCCGCCGTGCAGAACGGCCTGCGGCTGATCGTGGTGGTCAACGGCGTGGCGACTCCCAAGGAGCGGGCCGACGAAGCCAAGAAGCTGATCGAGTGGGGCTACCGGAATTTCGAGCAGCGCGTTCTGTTCGCCGAAGGCCAGACCATCGGCGCGGCCAAGGTCTATGGCGGCGCCAGCGGGCGCGTCTCGCTGGTGGCGAATGGCGACGTGCGCGTGATGCTGCCCAAGTCGGGCGCCGAAAAGCTGATCGCGCGCATCGTCTACAGCGGGCCGGTGCCGGCGCCGGTGAGCGAAGGCACCCCGATCGGCAACCTCAAGGTCTGGCGCAACGAAAACCTGATCCTCACGATGCCGCTGAAGGCGTCTGAAAGCGTCCAAAAGGGCAATATGTCCCAGCGCGCCTTCGATGCTGTGACTGAAATGATAATCGCGCTGTTCCGGGCCGGAGCCGAGCGGCTATGATGATTGCAGCCGCCCATCGGCGGTGACCGGAAAAGGCTTCGTTCTAAAGGCATCGCTCGAAAGGCTTGGCTCGCTTGCGCGGACGTTTCATCACCTTCGAGGGCGGGGAAGGCAGCGGTAAATCGACCCACGCCGCGACCTTGGCCCAGCGGCTGAAATCGTCCGGCGTGCCGGTCGTGCTGACGCGCGAGCCGGGCGGGTCGACCGGCGCCGAAATCATTCGGCACATCTTGTTGTCCGGCATCGCCAAGCCGCTTGGCGCCGAAACCGAAGCGATCTTGTTCGCGGCCGCGCGCGACGATCATGTGCGCAACGTGATCCTGCCGGCGATCAAGTCCGGCACCTGGGTGATCTGCGACCGCTTCATCGACTCAACGCGCGTTTATCAAGGCGCACTCGGCAATGTCGACCAACGCCTGATCCGCAGTCTTGAACGGGTGACGGTCGGGCCGGCGGTGCCCGACCTGACCTTCATCCTCGACGTGCCGGCACAAGTCGGCCTGGCGCGGGCCAAGAGCCGGCGCGGCCAGGAGGTTGCCGACCGGTTCGAGGCGGAGTCGATGGAGTTTCACGAAAAACTTCGCCAGGCCTATCGCGCGCTCGCGGCGGAGGAGCCGAAGCGCTGTGTCATTATCGATGGGCGCGCGCCGCGCGAAGTGGTGTCGGAACGCATTTGGGCGCTCGTGCACGAACGGCTGCTGGCCCGGAATGCGGACGTGGCGGAGACTGTGGCGCCGTGAGTGACGATGATGATGGCAGCGACGTCAAGCTGCCGCGCGAAACGACTGTGCTATTTGGCCATGAGGACGAGGAGCGGGCGCTTCTTGAATCCTACAAAAGCGGCCGGATTGCGCATGCCTGGCTGATCGGCGGGCCGCCCGGCATCGGCAAGGCCACGTTGGCTTTTCGGTTGGCGCGCTTCGTGCTGGCGCATCCGGACCCGAGCGCGCTCGAAGTCCAGAACGCGACGTCGCTCGCCGTCGACCCTGAGCATCCGGTTGCGCGCCGCATGGCGGCGCAGGCGCAAGGCGATCTGCTCGTGCTCGAGCGCAGCCTCAACGAGCAAACCGGCAAGCTATACACCGTAATCCGCGTCGACGACGTGCGACGCACGGTTTCGTTTTTTGGCTCAACCGCGGGCGAGGGCGGCTGGCGCATTGCCATCGTTGATGCAGTGGACGACCTTCAGCGCGAAGGCGCCAATGCATTGCTCAAGGTGCTGGAAGAGCCGCCACAGCGCTCGCTGCTTCTGCTCATCAGCCATGCACCCGGACGCGAACTACCGACACTCCGCTCCCGCTGCCGGCGCCTGCTGTTGCGACCGCTCGACACCACGGACGTCACGCGCGCGATCACGGCCGCAACCGGCCTCGAAGCGGAGGCGCCCGAAGTGCGTCAGGCGGCGGCTTTGGCGGAAGGCAGCGTCGGCCGTGCGCTCGGTCTGCTCGATGGCGCGGCGATCGCGTTGCGTCAGCGCATGCAGGACTTGTTTGCGCAACTGCCCGACCCCGATCCGCGGGCCTTGCACGCGCTCGGCGAGGCGATCGGCGGCACCGACCCGCGCACGCTTGAGGCCTTCATGGATATGGTCAATGGCTGGCTGTCGGCGCGATTGGGTGAAGGCGCTCAACATAAAGCGCAGATGGTGCGTGTGGCCGAGACCTGGGAGAAGGTCAACCGCGCCGCGCGCGACGTCGAAACCTACAATCTCGAACGAAAGCCGCTGGTCTTCACGGTTTTCGGGGCGCTGGCGGAAACAGCGCGCGGCTGAACTCGCGAGCTGATGGGCCGCGTGGGCAAATCAGGGGTTCCCCTGACGCGTCGCGATATGATTGAATTCGTGACGATCGCATCCGTCTCAATAACCGGCCGCGCCAGAACGGCTGAATGCCACGGGGAGGCTGCCATGACCTTTAAGACCAATCGCCGCCGCTTTCTTGCCGGTTCGGTTGCTGCGGCCGGTGCTGCCGCATTTCCGATGCCGTCAATCGCACAGAACGCACCGCTCAAGATCGGCCTGCTCACTGTCAAAACAGGCCCGCTCTCGGCCGGCGGCATTCACTTCGAGGAAGGCATCAGCTCGTTTCTCAAGGACAAGGATTTCACGCTGTCGGGCCGCAAGGTCGAGCTGATCGTCGCCGACACCGGCGGAAATCCGGCGGGCGCCAAAACCAAAGCGCAGGAAGTGGTCGAGCGCGAGAAAGTCGACATCGTGCTTGGGCCTTTTGCCGCCTTTGAACTCCTTGCGACCGTCGACTATCTCGCCCAATCGAAAATGCCGACGCTCGCATTTGCCGGCGCCGAAGACGTGACGCAACGTAAGGCCAATGGCTATCTCACGCGCACGTCCTACACATCGGCGCAGGCGCTCTATCCGCTGGCCGACTACGTCGCCAACGAGATGAAGCTCAAGCGCGCCGTCACTTTGGGTGACGATTTTGCCTTCGGCTATGAGCAGGTCGGCGGTTTCCAGCGTGTGCTGGAAGACCACGGCGGGCAGGTTGTGAAAAAATTATGGGCCCCGCTCAATACCGCCGACTACGCGCCTTATGTCGCGCAAATTCCGGATTGCGATGTGGTGTGCGAGGTCTTTGCCGGCTCGAACCCGCTGAAATTCACCAAGCAGGGGCGCGGGCTCGGCATGAAGCAGCCTTTGGTGGGTGGCGCAACAGTTGCCGACGACACGATCATCGGCGCGCATGACGAGAGCGCGGCAGGCCTGATCAATACCAATCCTTATACGCTTGATCGCGAGAGCGACTCCAACAAGCGTTTCATTGCCGCGATGAAGAAGAATTACGGCGACGATGTACGCATCGGTCACTATGCCGCGTGCTTCTATGCCAATGGACAGATCATCGAAGCGGCTTTGGCCAAGACCGGCGGAAAATCCGACAATGCGGACGCCTTCGTGAAGGCGGTGCGTTCGGTCACGCTTGCCGATACGCCGCGGGGCCCGATCAGCTTCGATGATCATGGCAACGCCGTGATCGATGTTTACGTGCGGCGCGCAGAGAAACAGAACGGCAAGATGGTCAACAAGACCATCAAGACCTATCACAAAGTCAGTCAGTTCTGGACGATGGAGCCGAAGAAGTTTCTCGAGCAGCCGGTCTTCTCGCGCGACTTCCCGCCGATGAAGAGCTGAGCCGCACGGCGCGGCCGGATGCCGGCCGCGCGCGTTTCAACTGGTTGTCAGCCGGTATAGGACAGCGTCTCGGGCTTGCGGTCCTTGACATACTGGTCGAGACCCCAGCGCTCGACCTGCGCGAAAACTTCATCAAACTCCGCGGGCGGCAGCGGCTGATTAACGAACTTTTCGCCGCGGCCAAATTTGCTGAAATCCCACGGATGATAGTTCTCGAATTCGGCCGGAACCGCGAGCTTCCACAGCGGCAGATATTTCGGCAGGTCTGCCTCGAGCGCCTGTTCGGCGCGGTTGAGCGCGCGCATGTAGCCGTGCACGACGTCCGGTGTCGCGCTGTCAGGCACCCACCAAAGCGTCTTGAAACGATCCTCCATGATCTTGCGCAGCCCAAGTTGCTCGGCCATCGCGATCTGCGGCGGCAGCAAGCTCGCCGCTTCGACTTCGCCGTCGAGCAGCGCTTTCAACCGGGCGCCGAACCCGCCGGTGTTCACGGTCTTGATGTGCTCGAGCGGCAGATATTTCTCGAGACGATAGGGGACATTGAAATGGCTGCCGGCGCGCATGCCGACGGAAATCGGAATATCCTTCAAATCTTCCGGCTTGCGAATTTTTGAGTCCGGGCGAACGAAGATGGCCCAGGGTGAATTGCCGTAGCCCTCAGTGACGACGCGCCCCATGCCGGCGCTGGCGTTGCAGATGGTGCCCCAGAGGCACGCACCCTGAACGACGTCCTGCTTGTCTTCGGTATAGGGGCGGTCCTGCGGCCGCTGGAAATATTCCAGGCCTTTCCAGCTCGATTGCGTGCCGCGAAAGGTTTTCCAGTCGAACTCGACGTCGAGACCCTCGGCGGCGAAGTAGCCTTCCTGCAGCGCGACGAAATCATTGAGCCCCATGCCCTTGGGCGCGACCCTGACGCGGTTAAGGCTGACGACCATGACGAAATTCCTCCCGGCTATTGTGTTGGTTGATGGGAATTTACCACGAACAGGGCGCGGCGCGAACGGCCGCGCGCCAGGTATTTTCGCCCACTGCAAGCTGCCCACCGGCCGCGGCCCGGCCGTGCGGTGTGTCAAATTTTATGGAATTGCAAAGCAAACCGTTCCGGAACCGCGGCTATGACGGACAGCATGAACATCGCGAGCACCATCGCCGTCTCCGGCCTCAATGCTGCATCGCTGCGCCTGCAGGTGGCGGCCAGCAACATCGCCAATGCGCTGTCGGATGGCCCGCTGCCAGGTGTTTCCAACCCGGAAAACTTTCCGGCAGCCTATACGCCCATGCGCGTGAACCAGACCGATGTCGTCGGCGGCGGCACCAGCGCGACCGTAAGTTCCGTCTCGCCCACGACTGTCTCTACCTTCGACCCTGGGGCGCCCTTTGCAAATACGGATGGTTTTGTGGCGAGCCCGAATATCGACCTTGCCAACGAGATGATTCAGCTTTTGATGGCGCGCATTAATTACGCCGCCAATGCGCACGTCATCCGGGTAGACGCGCAGATGAGTGCGGCACTCCTGAATATCACCGTCTGACCGGGCGGCTGCCTCCAACACAGCCAAATTGTGCACGGCGGCGCATCCACGGCTGGTCTTTGCCTGCTTTTTGGAACCTTCGCGCCCACCCAGGCATTGTTGAATGCTTGGGCGCGGAGGATGAGAATGGTCAGGACGGTTACAAAAAAGGCAAAAGACGCAATTGTCGATGCCGCACAAGGCGTCCGAACGATGGCCGGTGAGGCGCTCGGCGCCGCCACCAAAGCTGCCGCTGATGTCGTGTTTGAATCAACCGCGAACGCACTTGAAGCCGGTCGCGTCCGGCTGCGCCGGGCAACTCCGGCGATGGAAAACGCGCTGGGCAATACCGCACGGCGAAGTGTGAGCAAGAGAAAGCCAACTGGCCGAAAAACGGCGGCGAAATCCGCCAGTACGCGAAAGCGCGGCACCAAACGAAAAGCGGCGTCCAGGAAAAAAGCGCCTAAGGCAGGGCGCACTGCAAAGCACCGCCGGTCTCGCTAGGCAACCTGAGCATTTCAAGGCTGGGACCGCCACCTTCGGCGCGCGGAACCAGAGTGGGTATCTGCCGTTAAAGCGGTGACGTCTGGCAACGTCCGGAGGACGTATGACGGGAAAATTAACAGCGGGAGAACTGGACGTGCGGCGGCCACATCGCACCGGTGTGAAAGGCATTACCAATCTCGCAGCCGACATCCTGCGCGATATCGCCGACCTGTTTCGCGCCGAGTTGCAACTCCTGCACGCGGAGGTGTCGGAAAAGATTACGTTCACCGCATTGTCGCTCTGCTTCATCGCGGCCGGCGCTCTGTTTCTGGTGGTCACGATTGTATTGCTCCTGCAGGCCGCCATTGCCGCACTTGTGGCCTACGGAGTGTCATGGTCGGCGGCGAGCCTGACAGTTGCCGGACTGACGTTCCTTATCGGCAGCGGTTTGACCTGGTACGGCCTTAACCGCCTGAACCTAAGCCGCATGGCACCAACCAAGACGCTCGATCAACTGCAAAAAGACGTTAACATCGCAAACATGGGATAAATGAAATGACATCGTCTTCGGCACAACTTCAAAGAAAAGCAGAACAGGCGCGCGAGCGCCTCTCCGATCGACTGGAAGATCTTCGCGAACACCTGTCGCCCTCGCTCGTAATCGACGATCTGCTCGATGCGGGCTCCCGGATCTGGAAAGGCGACGAGATCGTGCCCACGCTGATGCGGCAGGCCAAAAACAATCCGATGGCATATGGGCTAATTGCGGCCGGTCTCGGATGGCTGATCTACTCTGAAACGCGCGGCTCGGCATCTCCGGCTGCAGCCGGCAAGCGACGTTCGACCAAAAAGCAGCGTGCGCGCCGCGGCAAAGCCACCGCTCAGGCAATGCCGGCGCGGCGAAAGCCTTCGAGATAGTGCTGGCGGTCAATATCGTGCTGGAACGGCATTTCCCGCGCGATCCATTCAATCGAAATGTTGGGTTGGACGCGGCGTAGGTCCGCCAGCGCGGAGGCCGCAATCTCCTGGTGTCCCGCCATGGCGGCTGCCGCGGTATACACCCGGTGGCCGCCGACGAAATCGGCACGTTGCCGAATTGATTCGCGGGCCAAGTGCATCGCGTCGTCATAGTTTTGCGCGACGTATTGCGCGTAGGCCGCGATGCCGCAGTAAATCGCGGAAAACGGATCCCGTGGGCTCAACCGCAGCGCGCGCCGGGCGGCTACGTCGGCCTCTTCGCAGCGTCCGCAATACGCCAGGACGAGCCCGTAGTAGCCCTGCGCAAGCGAAAAATTTGGATTGAGTTGCAACGCCAGCTCGAATTCAGCAAGCGAGTCCTCGAAACGGCGGGTAAACAAGTAAACATTTCCGAGTGCAAAGTGAGCCCAAGGGTCTTCGCTATCGGCCCTGATCGCAGCGAGCGCACCGCGCTCAGCGACGGGGACGACTGCAGCCATGACTTCCCACCCCATGTGAGCGCTGAACGTGTGGCTGGTCGCAAGCAAGCCATGCGCTTGACCATAATTGGGATCGATGACGGTCGCTTTCTCCAGTAAAGCCTGCGCGACCACATTGTCCTGCCGCGTCACCCGCCAGTAGTGCGAGAGCGCGCGCATCACCAGATCCCAGGCGTCCATGCTGTCCGGTGCCTTGCGCTGGGCATGAAAATTCTCGGCCGCGTAAAGCTGTGGTTCAATTGCGGCGACAATCGCCTCGGTGATCTCGTCCTGGACGGCGAACACATCCGCGATATCACGGTCATAGCGTTCGGCCCACAGGTGACTGCCTGTTACGGCATCGTTGAGTTGCGCGGTGATACGCACGCGGTCGCCACCCTTGCGCACGCTGCCTTCGACCACATAACGAACGCCGAGTTCTTCCGCGATCTGCTTTAAAAGAACGGCCTTGCCTTTGTACGTGAACGATGAGTTTCGGGCGATCACGAAGAACCAGCGCAGCTTCGAGAGCGCCGTGATGATGTCCTCGCTGATCCCGTCGGAGAAATACTCCTGCTCCGGTTCTCCGCTCATGTTCACAAAAGGGAGCACTGCGATCGCGGGACGGTCGGGCAGGGGCAGAATAGCGGGCGCGGGATCCTGGCTGGTTGCCTTCGATTGCGCCTGTCCTTCGGCTGAGTCATCGCCGTCGAAGCGGACCTGCACGTCCCCGACAAACCGCAGGCCTTTGCGGGCAATGGTGCGGATTACCTTCTGACTTCCGCCGCTGTCGCCCACCGCCTTGCGGGCCGCATTGATTCGGCTGGTCAACGTGGAATCCGAAACGATGCGACCGCCCCATACCGACGCGATAAGGTCGTCCTTGCTCACCACGCGGTCGCGGTTTTGCACGAGGTAGATCAGTAGATCGAAGACCTGCGGTTCCACGGCAATCGGTTCCGCGCCCCGGCGAAGCTCGCGGCGGTCGTCGTCAAGCGTATGATCGCCAAAGAGAAATTGCACGCCGGTGCCCCCACCGCGGTGAAAATCTGATCTCAGGAAATAATCAAGCCCGTCTCAAGAACAAATCAAGCTCCCGCCAAAGTCTTACGGGCTTTCGTCCGGTACTCACATCCCAATCATGTTGGAAATTGGACAGGAGCCATTTATGCCCGCCGCATCACTCGTTGCAACCCGAGCCCCCAAGCAGGAACCGGCGCCGGTTTCCCCCGATCTCGAGGTCATCAAGACCCGCCAACGGGTGGCTTGGTCGTCAGGAAACTACGCGGTCGTCGGATCGACGCTGCAAATTGTCGGCGAAGAGCTTTGCGAGGCACTCGATCTGCGGGCGGGCCGCAAGGTGCTCGATGTGGCTGCGGGAAACGGCATGGCGAGCCTCGCCGCGGCGCGCCGCTGGTGCGATGTGGTTTCGACCGACTACGTATCAAGCCTGCTCGAGCGCGGCCGTGCCCGTGCATCGGCTGATGGCTTGCCGATCGAGTTCAAGGAAGCCGACGCAGAAGCGCTGCCGTTCGGCGACAATTCGTTCGATATCGTGATCTCGACCTTCGGCGTGATGTTCACGCCGAATCAAGACCAGGCTGCCGCGGAGTTGATGCGCGTCTGCAAGCCGGGCGGTCAGATCGGACTCACAAACTGGACGCCGGATGGATTTATCGGGCAGGTATTCAAGACGCTCGGAAAATACCTCCCGCCACCGGCGGCCGCGAAGTCGCCGCTGCTTTGGGGCACGCGTGCACGCCTTACTGAAATGTTCGGGCCGGCGGCAACTTGGATCAAGACTGAGTCGCGGTACTTCAATTTCCGTTACCGTTCGGCGGAGCACTTTGTGGACGTTTTCCGCAACTACTACGGCCCCATGCTCAAGGCCTTCGCTGCGCTCGACGTGCCCCAGCAGACCAAACTCGAGAAGGACCTGTACGATCTCATTGCGCGCATGAACAAAGCTGACGATGGCACGATGGTTGTGCCGAGCGAGTACCTCGAAGTGATCATCGCAAAACGATAATGGGATCGCAGTCTCCGCATTTCGCACGCAGCGTTCGCAATAAAAAGGGAAGACCATGAGTCGGATCATCGCATTTCTGTACGGCCTTGCGTCGTACGCCTTCGCCTTCGTCACACTTCTCTACGCCATCTGTTTTGTCTCCGGCTTTATCGTGCCGAAGACGATCGACAGCGGGGCGCCAGGGCCGGTGATGGAGGCGATCCTCGTCAACCTCGTGTTGATGACCATCTTTGCCGTGCAGCACAGCGTGATGGCGCGTCCGCAATTCAAGAAATGGTGGATTCGCATCGTGCCGAAATCGGTCGAGCGGAGTACTTACGTTCTTTTTGCATCGCTTGCACTCGCACTGCTGTACTGGCAGTGGCGGCCGATGCCTGCCGTCGTGTGGCAGATCGACAACCCGGAGATCGCGAAGGCGATCATGGGTCTGTCATTCATCGGCTGGTTCATCCTTTTTTCGAGCACCTTCCTCATCAATCATTTCGAACTGTTTGGCTTGCATCAGGTGGCCAATAATCTCAGCGGCCGTCCGATGCCATCGCCCCGTTTCCGCACGCCGCTGTACTACAATTTCGTCCGGCACCCGATTTATCTCGGCCTCATCATCGCGTTTTGGTCGGCACCGGTCATGACCGCGGGGCATTTGCTGTTCGCCGCAGTCACCACCGCCTACATCTTCGTCGGCATTCTGCTGGAAGAACGCGACCTGATTGACATTTTTGGCGATGAGTACCGGCGCTACCGGAATCGCGTGTCGATGCTCGTTCCCTGGCGCAAGTCCGCCTGACCGTTCGGCAGCACCCGGAAACCCGGCCTTGTGTCGGCAAGGCCGGGACATTCATTGGTCTCACGTTTTCAAGAAAGGAAAGCAGAAATGGTTTCGGCAACCTATGGGGAGTATCGCGACATTCCCGTCAAGAACAGTACGGAAGATCGATCGCAATTACACAGAGGAGTTTTTATCCGATTGATGGACGCGCTTGCAGAAGTCTCGGCAGCGGGCGGCGATGACCGAGATCGCCAAGCACGCGCATCTGCTATCGCCGTCCTGGTTCGAGCAAATGGACGGCGCCGCTAGTTCGCGCGCGCGGCGCGGCTAGGCAGGCGATGGAAATCGAGGATCTTTTGCGCAGTCGCCTGCTTGAGGCGATTGAATGAGGGCATGACCTGATCAATGCCGCTGGTCGAGCGCCGGTATCGCTTCGCCGCCAGCACCATGATGCTGCGGGTCGTTTCCCACGACAGCCCAACGGCCTTTGCCAAGACCAGGAGCGACTGCGCGTGGGAATCGCGCATGTTGCGTTCGATTGTGGCCGTCGGAACGTTCGACAGAATCGAAAGAGCCGCCACCAGTTCCTCGAACCGGCCGGCGCCGGCAAATTCCTCAAGCTTTGTTGGGGTCAGCAGGCCGGCCTGGTGCATCGATTTAACGAGCACCTGCGCAGCTGCGTAACTCAATGGCTGATCACTTGCGACGACATGGATACGGTTTGCCACGTCGCCAACGACGCGTTCGATGTCAGATGCCGCATGCTGGCGCTCAGCCACGAGTTTGGCGCGGACCGTCTCTGAGGCGGCTTCGAGCAGTTGCTCGAACAGCTGCGGCGGTAAATCCGCGCGCGCACCGACGCAGGCGGCTAGCTGATCATCGCCGTGCGAACGTTTGATCACAATGCCGAAGCCCTTGCCCGAGAATTTTGCGCCGGCGTTTTTCACGGTGCTTAGCACCACCTGCGGGTCGCCGCGCTCGACGAGGACGTCCGTCAGCAACTCCGGCAGCGTCCGGCGGCGGGATATCGCAAGCAAATGCTCCTGATGCTTGGTACGGGCGCACTCGATCAAGGTTTCGGTATCGAGGCGCTCAGCCTGGGTCAGGACAGGGGAGGCCACTTCGATGGCGTCATCACAGGCAAGCAGACGCAGGATCTTCGGCGGCGCGCTTGAAACCGGCCCAAGCCGGATCGCCAGCAGCGCCCGCGATGAATCTTCGATCGTCGCCACCAGCCGCACGAATACATCGTCGATCAGGTCAATCTCAGCGTCGGAGTACTGATCGGATCCCACCAGAAACAGGTCGGTGAGATGGCGCAGCATGGCCGAGCGCCGCTCGTCCGAACTATGCGCAATCGAGCTTTCAAGCTCGTGAATAAGCGTGAGCGGAGCGCCCATCTGCCCTGGGAAACCGTTCTGGTTGGCCACGGATCTGGCAATCTGCGGGTGGTTAACGTTCGTTCAGAGTGTATGCGAGATGGGATTAGGATTTCGTAAAGGCCGTTGGCGAGGGCGCCCGGGCAATTTCGAGCCCAAGATCAGGACCATGAGGCCTTGATCGAGGCCAGGAAGTGCGGATTACTGCTTCAGGAGGCCGCAATACTTTTGGACGCCGCTGTCCCAGCAGCCAGTTTTCATGCAGAGCGATTGCCGCAAACCGCAATTGGTGACGCAGGTCGAAATCGAGCCTTTGTCGAGGCTCTTATTGCAGACCGCAATGCAGGTCTTTTGCTCACCGCTGCACCGCATGGGAGCCGCGAGCGCCGCGTCGATGCGGAGCAGGCCGAGGCCGATCACGGCAACGGCAATCAGGGAATCAATGGCCGGTTTCATGCGGCTATCGATATCACATTGCCCGTTGATTTTTTTCGGCTAATCGCACGCTCAATCAGATATTGCGCTGAATCAAATCCGGGGGGCGCAAAGAAGTTAACTTGCCAAGCTCAATGGAGGCGACAATGAAAATAGGACAAGCCTTTGGAATCGCAGGACTGGCGGCCTGCATCGCGATGATCAGTCACAGCGCCTTTGCGTTTGACCTCAGTGGCGCCTGGGCGACGAATGGCGCCGCGTGCGGAAAAATTTTTCAGAAAGGCAATGACGGTGCGCTCTCGATCGCGAAGGATGCGGACTTGTATGGCAACGGTTTTATTGCCCGAAATGACGCGATTGTCGGCAACAACGCCACCTGCAAAATTGTGTCACAAAAAGTCGCCGGACCAGTATCGCACCTGGTGGCGCAATGCGCCGCCGAAAACGTCGCGTTTTCAACGTTTCAGTTCAGCTACCGGGTCAACGACGAGAATAGTATCACCCGGATATTTCCGGGAGTCGAAGAGCTCAACGTTGCTTACAGCCGTTGCAAGTTTTGACGGTTTATCGTCGCGATCAATGGCAGCGGCGCCAGCAGTAAGTGCCGGCGTAGGCGCAGGCCACATATGAACCGAAACCGCAGAACTGGCCTTCGCCCGCGTCGTAGCCCGACAAATTGAAGCGGCTGGGCATGTACGGAAAGTCGAGCGCGCGCTGGCGGGCAACGGAATAGGCCCGGCGATGGCCCAGCGGAAGGTCAGAGACCAGAACTGTCCGTTGGCTTTTTATTGATTCAAATCGCGCGGCAGGCATTGTTTGGGCCGTTGCCATGCCGGCAATGACGATACCAACGGCGAGGGTGGCCGCAAGAAGCTTGCTCATCAAGACACCTTTACGCAGTTACTGACAACACCGGGGCACGCCGAACCGGCACAGAAACACCTTATGCCTCCGATGATGGTATCGATTTCGCCCCCGCTTGAAAACGCTTGCAGCACAATTGGGTAAACGAGATCTATCGCAGCCAAAGTTCGGCCTTTTCCCATTTCTTTTCCTTGGCTTGCCCCCGCCGTCCACGATTGTTACCTAGTCCCGGACTCGTCATGGCCGGGGTTTCCCGGCCATCCACGTCTTTGAATGACACAGGCAAATGCCCGACAAGACGCCGTTTTACATCACGACCGCGATTTCCTACCCGAATGGCCCGCCGCACATCGGTCACGCCTATGAGGCCATCGCCACGGATGCGATCGCGCGCTTCATGCGGCTCGATGGTTATGACGTCTATTTCCTGACCGGCACCGACGAGCACGGGCAGAAAATCCAGCAGACCGCGGCCAAGGAGGGGCTGACGCCGCGCCAATTGCTGGACCGCAACGTGCCGCGCTTCGAGGCGATGGTGAAGCGGATGAATTGCTCGAATGACGACTTCATCCACACCACGGAAGAGCGCCATCACCGCTCATCCGAAGTAATCTGGCAGCGGATGGAGCAGAACGGCGACATCTATCTCGACAAATATGCCGGCTGGTATTCGGTGCGCGACGAGGCCTATTACGCCGAGGACGAGACGCAACTCAATGAACAGAAGGTGCGCGTTGCGACCAAGACCGGCACGCCGGTCGAATGGGTCGAGGAAGCGAGCTATTTCTTCCGGCTTTCCGCCTACCAGCAAAAGCTGCTCGACCTCTACGCACGGCCGAATTTCGTGCTGCCGAAGGAGCGCCTGAACGAAGTCGCCAGCTTCGTGCGCGGCGGCCTTCAGGACTTGTCGATTTCGCGCACCACGTTCGACTGGGGCATTCGCGTGCCCGGCGCGGACGGACACATCATGTATGTGTGGGTCGATGCGCTGACCAATTACATCACCGGCGTCGGCTTTCCCGATACCGGCAGTGAAAAATTCAAGCGCTACTGGCCGGCAGCGCTGCACGTCATCGGCAAGGACATCGTCCGGTTTCACGCGGTCTATTGGCCCGCGTTCCTGATGTCAGCCGGCCTCGAAGTGCCACAGCGGATCTTCTCGCACGGCTTCCTGTTCAATCGGGGAGAGAAGATGTCGAAGTCGGTCGGCAACGTGATCGACCCGTTCACAATGGCGGATACCTACGGTGTTGATCAGTTCCGCTATTTTTTCCTGCGCGACGTGCCGTTCGGCCAGGACGGCAATTACAGCCATGAGGCGATCGTCAACCGTATCAATGCGGACCTTGCAAACGACCTCGGCAATCTGGCGCAACGCTCGCTGTCGATGATCGGCAAGGCCTTTGTCGGCAAGCTGCCGGAGCCGGGCGCCTTCAGCGACACCGACAAGACCATCCTTGCCGCTGCCGACGCGATGATCGCGACCGCGCGTGACCACATGAAGTCGCAGCAGCTTCACCAGGTCCTGAATTGCGTCTGGGCCGTCGTGGCCGACGCCAATCGCTATTTCGCATCCGAGGCCCCGTGGGCGCTCGCGAAGACCGATCCGAAGCGGCAGGGCACTGTTCTCTACGTGACGGCGGAAGTGCTGCGCCAGATCGGAATCCTGGCGCAGCCATTTGTGCCTGCTTCCGCGGCCAAATTGCTCGATCTGTTGGCGATTGCTGCGGACGAACGGGGCTTCGCTACGCTTGGGGCAAATGGGCGTATCAAGGCTGGCGTGACCCTGCCGGCGCCCGCTCCAGTTTTTCCGCGCTACGTAGAAGCAGAAGAAAAGGCCTGAATCATGCTGGTGGATAGCCACTGCCACCTCGATTTTCCTGATTTTTCCGCCGAACTCGACGCGGTGGTGGCACGGGCACGCGCGGCCGGCATTGGCCGCATGGTGACGATCTCGACCCGGGTGAAGAAACTTCCGCAGATCCTTGCAATCACGGACCAATTCCCCGAGATCTTCTGCTCGGTCGGCACCCATCCGCACAATGCGCATGAAGAGCTCGACGTCGACGCCAAAGCGCTGGTCGCGCTTGCCACACACCCGAAAATCGTGGCGATCGGCGAAGCCGGGCTCGATTATCACTACGACAACAGCCCGCGCGACGCGCAGGCACAAAGCTTTCGCCAGCACATCGCGGCGGCGCGCGAGACCGGGTTGCCGCTGGTGATCCACTCACGCGACTGCGACGCAGACATGACGGCAATCTTGCGTCGAAGAAAGCGGGAAGGGCGCCTTCCCGGCGGTCCTGCACTGCTTCACCGGCGGCCGCGATCTTGCGTTCGCCGCGATCGAGCTTGGACACTATGTCTCGTTCACCGGAATTTTGACCTTCAAGCGCTCGGACGATCTCCGGGCCATTGCGGCTGCCTTGCCGGCCGATCGCATCCTGGTCGAAACCGATGCGCCTTACCTGGCGCCATTACCGTACCGCGGAAAACGCAATGAACCGGCCTACGTCGTCGAAACAGCTAAAGTTTTAGCTGAAGTTCGAGCGGTATCGGCCGATGAACTTGCGCGTCAGACCACAGAGAATTTTTTCCGCCTGTTCAGCAAAGTGCCCGCGTCAGCTCGCCAACGCCGCATGAGCCTGACATTCACCATCCTCGGCTGCGGCTCGTCCATGGGCGTTCCGCGCGTTGCGCTTGGCTGGGGAGAATGCGATCCGAATAATCCGAAGAACCGAAGGCGGCGCTGTTCGCTGTTGGTCGAACGTAAGAACTGCCGATGGCTTGCGCACGCGCGTGCTGGTCGATTGCTCGCCGGACCTGCGCATGCAACTGCTCGATGCCGACGTTGATTGGGTCGACGGCGTCGTCATCACCCACGAACACGCCGACCACACCCACGGCATCGACGATTTGCGGCCGCTGTTCGTACACAAGCGCCGGCGCGTCGATGTCTACCTCGATGAACCAACATCGCGCGCCATGCACGCCCGCTTCGGCTATTGCTTCATGACTCCGCCGGGCAGCGAATATCCGCCGATCCTCACCGAGAAGCGCCTGGTGTCAGGCGAAATCGTTAATATCGAGGGGCAGGGAGGATCGATTGCAGCCCTGCCTGTCCTGCAGAATCATGGCGACATCCCCTCGCTCGGCTTTCGCTTCGGCAACGTGGCCTACTCGGCAGACATCAAGGCGCTGCCGGCCGCAAGCATCAACGCGCTCGCGGGACTCGATGTCTGGATTGTGGATGCCTTGCGCAAGACGCCACATCCGAGCCATTTCAATCTCGACGAAGCCCTGGCGTGGATTGCCCGGATCAAGCCGAAACGGGCGATCCTGACCAATCTGCATACCGACATGGATTACGCATGGCTGCGTTCGCATTTGCCGCCCGGTGTCGAGCCGGGTTTTGACGGCATGAGTTTCACGTCAGCGTAACGCGCTCATGGGCACGATTCGCTGCCAACATAACGAAGCGCGACTGCTCATCTTGCAAAGGCCAGGCGCCGCCAAGCCCCCATTTTAGGTGGCTATATATGAGATATTCCATAATATGTCTTATGCGAATCCCGGATCGATGGTCGCGAGCAGCAGGTCCGCTTTGCTACGGTCCTGTTGTTTGCCGCCGAGCCCCAGCCCAGACGCAGCGCCTGTGAAGCCTTCCCGCGACATTTCCCGGCTCATCGAGATCATGGCGGCGCTGCGCACGCCTGGGAGCGGCTGTCCGTGGGACCTCGAGCAGAACTTCCGCACGATCGCTCCTTATACGCTCGAAGAAGCCTACGAAGTCGCCGACGCCATTGCGCGCGACGACCTGGACGGCCTGAAGGACGAACTTGGCGACCTGCTGCTGCAGGTCGTTTTCCATGCCCGCATGGCCCAGGAGCAAGGCGCCTTCGATTTCCAGGACGTCGTCGAGGCGATCACCACGAAACTGATCCGCCGGCATCCGCACGTATTTGCCGATGCCGATGGCAAGACCGCCAAGGCCGTCGAGGGCCTGTGGGAACGCATCAAGGCCGAAGAAAAGGCCGAACGCGGCGAGGCTACCGAACAGTGGAGCTTTAGCCGGCGTCCCAATCGGCCTTCCCGCGTTAACCCGTGCGCTGAAGTTGCAGGCCAAGGCCGGCCGGGTCGGCTTCGACTGGAACGATCCGCGCGCCGTGCTCGCGAAAATCCGCGAGGAAGCCGACGAGATCGAAGCCGAGCTCGACCGCGGCGACAAGTCCGCGATGGCAGCCGAAGTCGGCGATCTGTTGTTTGCGGTGGTCAACCTCGCCCGCCATCTCGACGCCGACCCGGAAGGCGTTTTGCGCGAAACAAATCTCAAATTCGAACGGCGTTTCGCGGCGATCGAACGGGCATTGGCGGCCCGCGGCAAAACTCCAAGTGACGCGACTTTGGCTGAAATGGACGCGCTGTGGAACGAAGCGAAAGCGGCCGAGAAAGCCGCCTCCGCCAAGGATTGATCGCACTAGGCCTGACGATTTAATTCGCCGGTTTGCTTTCCGTCGTTCCCGGATATTTGTGCTTCACCATCTCCGCGTTCTTCGGATCGGCCCGCACACTGAGGGCCAGACGTCCGTCCTCCCGCATCTCGCGCGACAGCACTTCAGAATGGCGATAGAGCCAGCTTAAGCCCGCCCCATCGGAGGAATCGATCGAGAGTTCGAGAGTCTGACGTTTTTCACCGAGACGCGTTTCGATGGCGACGAGCAGACCGTCAACCCCTTCCCCGCTTAATGCTGATACGAGAAGTGGACGGCTTCGGCCCGCTTGCCGCTCGGCCAGGTTGAAAATGCGCGTGCGATCATCCGCGTTCAGCCGATCGATCTTGTTCCAGACCTCAATCACGCGCGTGTCATCGGCCTCTATACCAAGTTCGGCAAGCACTTTGCCCACGTCGTGGGATTGTGCATCGGTGTCCTCGTGCGACATGTCGCGCACGTGCAAGATCGCGTCCGCTTCGATGACTTCTTCAAGCGTTGCGCGAAAAGCAGCCACGAGCATCGTGGGCAGATCCGAAATGAAACCGACGGTATCGGACAAAATAGCACGGGCGCCGTGCGGCAACTCGATGGCGCGCAGCGTTGGATCGAGCGTTGCGAATAACATGTCGGCGGACAAGACTTTTGCAGCTGTCATGCGATTGAACAAGGTCGACTTGCCGGCATTGGTGTAACCGACCAGGGCCACAATCGGATAAGGCACGCGCTTGCGACTGTCGCGATGGAGCTTGCGCGTGCGCTTGACCTTGTCGAGCTCCGCTTCGATGCGCGCGATCCGTCTCCTCGATGACGCGGCGATCGGCTTCGATTTGCGTTTCGCCCGGACCACCGAGAAAACCAAACCCGCCGCGCTGCCGCTCAAGATGCGTCCATGAGCGGACCAGCCTGCTCTTCTGGTAAGTCAGATGGGCGAGCTCTACCTGCAGCGCACCTTCGCGTGTGCGTGCGCGCCGTCCGAAGATCTCAAGGATCAAGCCCGTCCGATCGATGACTTTTGCGTTCCAGGCCTTCTCGAGATTGCGTTGCTGAACCGGAGATATTGGGCAGTCCATCACGACAACTGATGCCGACTGGCTTTTTGCAAGCCCGGCGATTTCGTCGACTTTTCCCTTCCCGATGTAGGTCGCGGGCCGAATGTCGTTGAGCGTCACCAAGCCGGCTTCGACGACCGTTAAATCGATCGCGCGCGCGAGGCCGACAGCCTCTTCCAGGCGCGCCTCAGGCGTACGCGTGTCCGCCGGCGCGCGCACAGTGCTCCTGCGCACCGGACTCTTGATCCAGGGCTCGATAACAATCGCACGGCCTGTCTCCGCGCCCGACGACGTTGGGCTCAGGAGATCAGCGCGTTGATCGCGACGACGGACTTCCAATCAGACCTTGTCTCCGGCCGGCGGCTCTTCGGCGCCTTCAAACAGCTGGATCGGGTGACCGGGCATGATGGTGGAGATCGCATGCTTGTAGACGAGCTGGGAGTGCCCGTCCCGCCGCAACAGCACGCAGAAATTATCAAACCAGGTCACCACGCCCTGCAATTTAACGCCGTTCACCAGAAAAATGGTGAGAGGTATTTTGCTTTTGCGGACGTGATTGAGAAAAGTGTCTTGCAGGTTTTGCGCACGATCGGCTGCCATGGCCGTGTTCCATTTTTTTGCTCGCGTCTAGCGCGCGAGACCTTCTTTGCCCGGGTCCTCCGCATGCGAGTTCCGAGTGCATGCGCCCGCTTTGCCCCACGCAGAACGGTACGAGGCCGGGAGATGACTATTAGATGGTAGCTACCCGTCCGGCGCAAGCAGAAGTTCAGGTCGGCTGCGCCAAGTGACTGAAATAATTAGAGAGATTACTTCCCGCGCGCTCGCGGCGTAACGTCATCCGGGCGGACGTAATCCCTATTCGCTGACCTCGGCGTGGCGATGATAGTCGCGGCGGAGAGCCGTCGCGACGAGCCCAGGCGCGCCATTGCCAACAGGGCGGCCGTTGATGCTCACGACCGGCAGCACAATCTGACTGGCGGAGGTGATAAAGGCCTCGCGCGCCGCATAGGCCTCCTCGACGGTGAAGGCCCGCTCCTCAAATGCCAGTCCCTGTGCCTTGATGACATCGATCACAACGGAGCGCGTGATGCCGGGCAGAATGTCATGACCCAGCGGATGGGTAATCAGCTTACCTTCGCGATTCACAATCCAGGCATTTGATGACGCGCCCTCGGTAATGCGGCCTTGAGCGTCCGTAAGCCACGCCTCGCGTGCACCCTGCTCGCGCGCGGACTGTTTAGCCAGCACGTTCGGTAAAAGGGCGACAGATTTGATATCGACGCGTTGCCAGCGCATGTCGGGCACGGTTACAACGGCGATCCCTTCGCCGGCAACTTGCTCAAGACGCTCGAGATCGCTGCTACGCGCGGTTACAACCAATGACGGACGTGTTCCGGCCGCCGGAAATGGAAAATCACGCCGGGCCACGCCACGGGTAACCTGCACATAGACGATCCCGTCACGCACCCGGTTACGCCGAACCGTTTCGCGCAGCACGATCCTCAATGCCGCCGGTGACATCGGCCGTGCGATTTTCAATTCGCCCAGCGAGCGATCGAGACGTGCCATATGGCGGCGTTCATCAATCAGATGGCCACCCCTCACCTCACAGACTTCGTAGACGCCATCCGCGAATTGGTAGCCGCGGTCCTCCACGGCGACCTTGGCGTCGCTGCGCGGCAGATATCGGCCGTTGACATAAGCGATGCGGGACATGGAGCTTTATTCCTTGCGCATGATCTTTTCGGAAAACCGGATTCCACTATTCCGGATCATGCGCTAATCGATTCCGAGCGCCTTGAGTTTACGGTGAAGTGCCGAACGCTCCATGCCGACGAATTCGGCGGTGCGCGAGATATTGCCGCCAAAGCGGCTAATTTGCGCCACGAGATATTCACGCTCAAACACCTCGCGCGCGTCTCGCAATGGTAAGCCCATCAAATGCTCCCCGCCATTCCCGTTCGGCATGCTGGGGACCATGGAGCCGACATCCGGCGGCAACATGCTGGCGTTCATCACTGCCTCGGGGTCGCCGCCGGCAAGGATCATCAGGCGCTCAATATTGTTACGCAATTGCCTGACATTGCCAGGCCAACTATGCGATTGCAGGACCGCCATCGCATCTTCGCCAATCCGACGTTTGGGCAGGCCCGTGGCGTGCGAAATCTGGTCCATGAAATATTCGACGAGATCCGGGATGTCTTCGCGCCGTTCGGCAAGCGGCGGAACCCGGATCGGAACAACGGCCAGACGATGATAGAGGTCCTCTCGAAATTTTCCTTCGGCAATCAGGGCTTCGAGATTGCGCGCGGTCGACGATACGATGCGCACGTCGACGGCGATCTTGGCGCTGCCGCCGACACGTTGGAACGTCTGGTCAACGAGGACACGCAGAATCTTGTTTTGCGTTTCCCGTCGGAAGGTCCGCGATATCGTCAATAAACAGCGTGCCGCCGTGGGCTTCCTCGAGCGCACCGGGCTTGCGGCCCTCTGAGCCATTGGACTGGTCGACACCAAACAATTCTATTTCCATTCGCTCCGGTGTAATTGCAGCGGCATTGATCACGACAAATGGTCCATTCGCCCGCCCCGAGAGTTGATGAAGTGTGCGTGCGGCAAGCTCTTTGCCCGCTCCCGAAGGTCCGACCACGAGAACGCGGCTGTTTGTTGGCGCCACGCGCTCAATTGCTTGGCGTAACTGACCAATAGTAGCAGAGCGGCCAACGAGCGTGGACGGGACTGGCGCCAACTGCTTGAGCTGCTTGACTTCACGCTTGAGACGCGAGTTTTCCAATGCACGGTCTGCGACCAAGCACAAGCCGATCTGCCTTGAACGGCTTCTCGATGAAATCATATGCACCATGTTTGATGGCGGCGACGGCGGTCTCGATATTGCCGTGACCTGAAATCATGACGACCGGCAGATCCGGATGCTCCTGCTTTACCGCATCCAGCAACTGGAGCCCGTCCAGTTTGCTGCCTTGCAGCCAGATGTCGAGGAAAACCAGATTTGGCCGGCGTGTGGCGATGGCCGCCAGGGCATCATCGCTATTGCGCGCTGTGCGCGTGCTATAGCTCTCGTCCTGAAGAATCCCCGCCACGAGATCGCGGATATCGGCCTCGTCGTCGACAATCAGAATTTCAGCCGCCATCGTTCTACTCGCTTGCAATCCGTGGTTTCTCGGCTTCGGGGCTGTCGGTCTTTCCGGCAGCGGTAAACCGCACCCTTACCCATGCGCCACGTTGTCCCGGAATTTTCTCCGCAGCGTCACGCAGCTCAATTGATCCGCCATGCTCCTCGATAATTCGTCCCACGATCGCGAGACCGAGGCCTGTGCCCTTTTCCCGCGTCGTGACATAGGGCTCGAGCAACCGGTTGCGGTTCGCCTTCGGCAGGCCAATGCCGTTATCAACGACATCAATCACGACGTCGGTGCCGTCACGCGCCGCGTATATGTGGATAGTGCCTTTGCCGAGCTCATCGGGCGGCACGGCGCCAATTGCCTCAGTCGCATTCTTGATGATGTTCGTGAGTGCCTGAGAAATCAGACGCCGATCGAACCGCGCCGGCATCGGATCCTCGGCAATATCGACTTCGATATCGATTTCTGAATTGCCAACGCGCATCAGGAACGCGGTCTGACGAACGGCATCGGCAACATCTTCGGCGGCAATGACCGGCTTCGGCATCCGTGCAAAATGCGAGAATTCGTCGACCATGCGCCTGATGTCATCAACCTGGCGAACGATCGTGTCGGTGCACTGCTCAAATATGGCGCGGTCCTCAACGATCATTTTTCCGTATTTGCGGCGCAGCCGTTCGGCGGACAACTGAATAGGCGTGAGCGGATTCTTGATCTCGTGCGCAATACGACGCGCAACGTCGGCCCAGGCCGAGGTGCGCTGCGCCGTTACCAGTTCCGTGATATCGTCGAGAGTGACCACATAGCCGCGGTCGGATTCCCCGGACTGTTCGCTGGTGACCCGCACCGACAAATTGCGTTCGCGGCCATTGCGACTGATCGTGACCTGATCCTGAGTCCGCGCGCCCGATTCGGCTGCCGCCATAATGTCGGCAAGCTCGGGCAGAACTTCGATCAATGGTTTGCCGAGGGCTTCGGATTCGGTGCGTCCGATCAGCTTTTCGGCCGATCGATTCAAAATACTGACGGCGCCATTACCGTCGACACCGATGACACCTGCGCTCGCGCCCGCAAGCACGGCTTCGGTAAAACGGCGGCGGCTGTCGATAAGGTCGCGCGCGTGCATGATATCGTCGCGCTGCGTGCGCAATTCCTGCGTCATGCGATTAAAAGTTTCACCCAGATGCGCCAGATCGCCTTCGGCCTGGCGCACAGGAACACGAACGTAAAGATTTCCGGTGGATACCGCGTTGGCGGCACCGATCAGCCGCCGGATTGGCGCGACCAGTCGGTTGGCGAAATTCAACCCGATCCAGACTGCGGACAGAAGCACGATCAGCGCGATGACCGTGTACATCAGTCCAAACGCGACCTGGACGCCCAAGCGGCGTTGCTCGATGGCGGCATATTCGCTGACGCTCGCCCGCGTCGCCTGCAATTGCGGGACGACACGCGGATCAAGCAGTCGCGTCACATAAAGATAGTAATCGTTGTACTGCTCCAGCTTGATGATGGCCGCGACATAATTTGTATCGGGCAACAAAACGATTTGAGGGTCTTTGTCACTGATCTGAGCCAGCGCTTCACGCGGCGGCAACGCAAAGGTCTGATTGATGTTGACGTCAGCGCGCGCCACGACCTTGAGATCTTTATCAAGGACGATGGCGGCAGCCAGACCGCGAACTGATGCCTGGAAGGTCAGAAACTGGCGGAGCTTTTCGGGATCCTGATCGAACACCGTTTTGCTGCGCGCAATATCAAAGGCCATCACCATGATATCGGAACGCGCAATCTGGGCATGATCGCGCAGGTACGCTTCCGCCACGATCAGGGAGTTCTCGATCGCCGCGCGCGTGCGCGTCGAAAACAATCGGTCGAGACCGCGATCGAGCGTAACGCTGGCAACAATCGCCACCATGATCGCCGGCGCGGCAGCGATGATCGAGAACAGACCGACGATACTGACATGCAACCGCGCGGCCGCGCGGCCGCTGCGGCGCGCCTGCACCACTTGCCAGACCTCGCGGACGATGATGCCGAGCAGCAGGAGCACCGTCACTGCGTTTGCAAGCAGCAGCGTCACCACCACGTAGTGCGTCGGTGAAATTGGCGTCAGGTCCGCGAGAACGACAAACGTGACGAAAGCCGATAGCAGGGCCAGCCCAACCGCCAGCGGGCCGAGAATGCGCGTCTCCCCACGTCGCCCGGGTGAGCCTGCAAGCGCTGTTTCGGCGGTGGCGGCCTGTTCGACGCTCATAAACCCCTGGCGGCGGAAAATGGGGGCTGCGTCTGCCCCGTTGGAAAGGCACGCCAAAAAGGGCTCAGTCGCCCTCCCCGGCACTGATGCTTTTATACAACAATGTTGCCGAATTACGACAAATCCGCGGCGCAAAAACGCGGATTTGGTTACCTGGGGTCAGCTGCCGCGGAAAACCTGGATGTCGAGGTCGCGGATTTTCTTGCGCAGGGTATTGCGGTTGACGCCCAGCAAATCCGCGGCGCGGATTTGATTGCCGCGGGTCGCGGCCAAGGCCGCCGTCAGCAGCGGATGCTCAACCTCGCGCAAGATGCGGTGATACAGCCCGGCCGGCGGCAAGCCATCCTCGAAGCCGGAGAAATAATTGGCCAAATGCCGCTCGACCGCCGCACTGAGATTTTCATCGGCCCGTGACTCTTCGCTGCCCGCGGGAAGCGACGGCTGCGACAATTCCGCGTCCATCACCGCGGCGGAGATCGTTTCCTGCGGGTAAAGCGCGGCCAGCCGGCGCGCCAAATTCTCCAACTCGCGCACGTTGCCCGGCCAGCGATGGCGCTTGAGACGATCGACTGCCGCCTGATCAATCTGCTTCGGCGGCAAGCCCTCGCGTTGAGCCTGCGTAAAGAAATGCCGGATGAGATCCGGAATGTCCTCGGTCCGCTCGCGTAACGGCGGCAGACGCAATGGCACAACGTTCAATCTGAAGAACAAATCCTCGCGGAACAGGCCTTGCTGAATCAGCAGCCGAAGATCTTTGTTCGTGGCCGCGATGATGCGGACATCGCTCTTGATGGGCGTGCGCCCGCCAACGGTCGTGTATTCGCCCTGCTGGAGGACGCGCAACAAGCGGGTCTGCGCTTCCATCGGCATGTCGCCGATTTCATCCAGGAATAGCGTGCCGCCCTCCGCCTGTTCGAAACGCCCGGCGCTGCGGGTGTTCGCACCGGTAAATGCACCCTTCTCGTGGCCGAACAATTCCGACTCGATCAGATCCCTTGGAATCGCCGCCATGTTGATCGCAACGAAAGTACCGGCACGCCGCTTGCCGTAATCGTGGAGTGCGCGCGCCACCAACTCTTTGCCCGTGCCGGATTCACCTGAAATCATGACTGTCAGGTCGGTCTGCATCAGGCGCGCCAGTACCCGATAGATCTCCTGCATGGCCGGCGAACGACCGACCAGTGGAATTCCTTCGAACTCGTCGGTCTTGGCGGCCGTTGGCCTTGGCTCTTTAGGCTCCGACAAAGCACGCCCGACGATCGCAATGAGCTCCTTGAGATCGAAAGGCTTCGGCAGATATTCGTAGGCGCCGCGTTCGGACGCGCGAATTGCGGTCATGAAGGTGTTCTGCGCGCTCATCACAACGATCGGCAGATCGGGACGCGCCTTCCGGATGCGCGGAATCAAGATCGAAGGCATTTTCATCCGGCATGACGACATCGGTGATGACCAGATCGCCGTCGCCCTGCGTGACCCAGCGCCACAGCGTCGCGGCATTGCCGGTCGATCGCACTTCGTAACCGGCACGCGACAGCGCCTGATTAAGGACGGTGCGGATCGCTGCATCGTCATCGGCAACCAATATGCTTCCCGTTGGCATGTTTTATCTCACGGGCTCTGGACGGACGGCGCGTCGTCAGTGATTGCGCCGTCGCCAATGTAAACCGGCATTAAAACGCGAAAGATCGTTCGCCGCGGCTGCGACTCACATTCGATGATGCCGCCATGATCGCCGACGATTTTTGCCACCAGCGCGAGACCAAGCCCGCTGCCGCTTTGCTTTGTGGTGACGAATGGGTCGAACAGATGCGGCATCAAGTCTTCTGGAACACCCGGTCCATTGTCCTTGACGCAGAACTCCAACGGCAACGAAACGCGCGCCTTGCTGCCGGGCACAGAAAGCCTTACGCCGGGGCGGAATGCCGTGGTGAGCTGTATTTCGCCGTCGATTGCATTTTCACCGATTGCCTCGGCGGCGTTCTTCAGAAGATTGAGAAACACCTGAACGAGTTGGTCGCGATTGGCCAAAACCGGCGGCAGTGAGGGGTCATATTCTTCGGTGAATTTGATGTGACGCCCAAATCCCGATTGCGCCAGCCGTTTTACGTGGTCGAGCACAACGTGAATATTGACCGGCTCACGATCGATCGGCCGCTCGTCCGCAAATACTTCCATCCGGTCGACGAGCTTCACGATGCGGTCGGTCTCGTCGCAGATCAGTTTCGTAAGCGATCGATCGTCATCGTCTGCCGATTGCTCGAGCAACTGCGCCGCGCCGCGAATGCCCGACAGCGGATTTTTGATTTCGTGCGCGAGCATGGCCGCCAGCGCGATGACAGAGCGCGCTGCGCCACGATGAGTTAGCTGGCGATCCATCTTGTCGGCGATGGTTCGTTCCTGCAGCATCACCACGACGTGTTCGGGATATTCCGGCAGTGGCGCGACGTGCAGATCGACCAGGCGTTCGCCGGGATTGCGCGGAGTCGCAAGATCGACTTTGTATTCGTTGACCGCGGCGCCGCGATGGCGGACTTGCTCGATCAGTGTAAGGAGCGGCGAGCCGAACGGCACAAGTTCGCGCACCATGTGTCGACGCAGCATCGGAATCGATGCTTCGAAAAATTGCTCGGCCGCGACATTCGCATCCGCAATCTTTCCGTCGGGCGACACCATGATCACCGGATGCGGCAATGCATGCAGCATCGCGTCAGCGGGCGAATTGACGATTGTCGAGACAGCCTGCGCGCGTGTCATGCCGCGGCCCTCCATGCGAAATCATCGTACGCATTCGCGAGAAAGCGACGGGCTTGCGACGGCTCTTCGGCCGTCAGCACACGATTCCGGTGATCTTTGAGCAGCTCGACCGGCGCTTTGACGGTTGCCGCAGCGGAATCGAGCGCCCAACCGAGATGCTTCCTGGCATGACGCCGGCCGATGGCCAGTCCGTGATGGCCAAGCATTTCGTCGTACAGCGAATCGATGATTTGAAACTGTTCACTGAGCGGTGGCGTGCGCTCACGTGCACCGGTTGCAAGAAACCTTGCGACCTGCCCCGGCAGCCACGGACGCCCCTGCACGGCTCGGCCGATCATCACCGCGTCGGCACCGGAAATGTCGAGCGCGCGCACAGCGTCATCGGATGACCGAATATCGCCGTTGACGACCACCGGAATCGATACAGCTTTTTTGACTGCGCGAACGGCGCGCCAATCGGCGCTGCCGTCATAAAACTGGCAACGCGTGCGACCGTGTACCGTGATGAGCTTGATACCCGCAGCTTGCGCGCGGCGCGCGAGTTCCGGCGCATTGATCGTGGATGCATCCCAACCCAGGCGCATCTTCAAGGTCACGGGTACCCGGACGGCACCAACGGTCGCTTCGATCAAAGTCAATGCATGATCGACATCGCGCATCAGCGCTGAACCGGCCGCGCCATTGGTGACCTGCTTGGAGGGGCAACCCATGTTGATGTCGATGATGTCGGCGCCTTGCGCCTCGGCGATACGGGCGCCTTCGGCCATCCAACGCGCCTCGCAGCCGGCCAGCTGAACAACATGGATACCGACACCGTCTCCCTCGCTCCGGACAGTTGCTTCACGCTCGCCCCGAACCAGGCCGGCGCACGCCGTCATCTCGGAAACGACCAAGCCCGCCCCCAGCCGCTCAGCCAGCCGCCGAAACGGTGCATCGGTAATGCCGGACATCGGCGCCAGAATTACCCGGTTGGGCAGGGTAATCGGGCCAATAGCCAGGAAAGCCCCCGGAAACACGGCTTTTTCGTCCGATACGGACTCTGTGCCTATCATTTAGGCTGCCCCTTTTCGATGCTCATAGTTTAGCCATTTCGTGAAGCCGCGCAAGTGCTGCACTGCAAAAATTCTGTTTATTCTATAGTGGCCGGATCGGCCTTTCCCGCGTTTGCGCCGCGCCAGGAACGCGGTAAAGGGCTGATCGGGAACAGGAGCAGGAGCATGGCGCAAGTTGCAGCCGTCGTGGTGGCCGCCGGCCAAGGCGTGCGCGCGGGTGGCGATTTGCCCAAGCAGTTCAAGCGTATCGGCGGCGAGACGCTGCTCCGGCGTTCGCTCCTGAGCTTCCTCGATGCCCCAAACGTCAATTTCGTGCAGCCCGTTATTCGCCCGGAGGATGCCGATCGCGTCCGGGCCGACACCGCGGGGCTGAATGTCTTGCCGCCGGTACCGGGCGGCGCGACGCGACAAGCGTCAGTGCGGGCCGGCCTTGAAGCGCTTATGCCGCGCAAGCCCGACATCGTGCTCGTTCATGATGCAGCGCGCCCTTTCGCCAGCGCCGGTCTGATTTCGCGCGCCATAACGGCAGCGGCAAAAACCGGCGCCGCGATCCCCGCGCTTCCGGTCACTGACACGATCAAACGCGTCGACAAGGCGGGCACGGTGGAAGAGACCCTTGACCGTGGTTTGCTTCGCCTGGTGCAGACTCCGCAAGCTTTCGCGTTCCCCGCCCTGCTGGAAGCACACCGGCGTGCGGCTGCACAAGGTCGTAACGATTTCACCGACGATGCCGCACTCGCCGAATGGGCCGGAATGAAAGTCAGCGTGTTTCCGGGCGAGCCCGGCAACACCAAGTTCACGACCCCAGACGATTTTGCACGTGCGGAAGCAATACAATCTGCCGCACTCGGCGATGTCCGAATTGGATCAGGGCTCGATGTGCATGCCTTCGGTCCTGGCGATCACGTGACACTTGGTGGCATCCGCATTGCGCACGGTCGGGCCCTCACGGGTCACTCAGATGCCGACGTCGCCTTGCATGCGCTGACTGACGCAATCCTCGGTGCCCTTGCCGACGGCGACATCGGCGCGCACTTCCCGCCCAGCGATCCGCAATGGCGCGGCGCATCATCGGACCGCTTTCTCGTTTTCGCGGTCGAACGCGTGCACGCGCGGCGCGGCCGCATCGCCCATCTCGATCTCACCATCGTGTGCGAAACGCCCCGCATCGGGGAACACCGCGATCGCATGCGCGCAAACATCGCCAAGCTTGCGGGCATCGATATTGACCGCGTGGCGGTCAAGGCTACCACCAGCGAGAAGCTCGGTTTTACCGGCCGCGGTGAAGGCATCGTCGCCTACGCGACCGCGACCGTGCGCCTACCTTGGGAATGATCGAATGCCGGACGAAGCCGCCATCGCTGCCGCAAAGGTCCTGCTCGATATCTGCACCAAGAAAAAGTTGACGCTCGCGACAGCGGAATCATGCACAGGCGGCCTCGTCGCGGCGGCGATCAGCGAAATTCCTGGATCATCCGCGGTTCTCGACCGTGGCTTCGTCACATATTCGAACGAGGCCAAACAACAAATGTTGGGCGTGACCCCCGCAACAATCGATGTTTATGGGGCGGTCAGCACCGAATGCGCGGAAGAGATGGCCAAAGGCGCCCTCGCTCATGCGTCGGTCGATCTCGCTGTCTCGATTACCGGTATTGCTGGACCAACCGGCGCTGTGCCCGGAAAACCCGTTGGCCTTGTCTTTTTCTGCGCGGCTTCGCGCAGCGGCCGGGTCATCGCGCATGATCGCAAATATGGTGATATCGGCCGAGCCAACGTCCGCCGCGAATCCGTGTTGCAGGCCTTGGCCATGCTCCAGGAACTGGCTGAAAAAGAAGAACCGCGCCCGCCGGCCGGCAAGAATTGATCTGGGATCAAATCGCCAGTCTGGGGCTTTTTCTTTGCCCCCATTGGCGTAAGATTGTGCCGTCGGTCGCCGGGACGAGGCGAGCCTAGAACAAACATGCGTGCAATCTCCTTCGGTCGGCGGACCGGCGTCAACCAGGGGAAACGCCATGAAACGTCGTCAATTCCTGCAAGCCGCCAGCGGCGGTCTCGCCGCATCGGCCATTGCAGCGCCGGCCATTGCGCAATCGTCTCCAGAGGTGAAGTGGCGCCTCACCGCGAGCTGGCCGAAGTCGCTCGATACGCTGTATGGCGGCTGCGAATATTTCGCCAAGCGCATCGCCGAAATCACCGACAACAAATTCCAGATCCAGGTTTTCGCAGCCGGCGAAATCGTCCCGGGCCTGCAGGTTCTCGATGCGGTCGGCAACGGCACCGTCGAAATGGGCAATACCGCGCTGTATTACTATTTCGGCAAAAATCCCGCCTTCACGTTCGGGACCGCGCTGCCGTTCGGACTTAATACGCGCCAGATGATTTCCTGGGTCCGCTTTGGCGGCGGCGAGGAGCTGCTCAACGGCGTGCTCAAGGACTTCAATTGCATTGGTTTTGCCGCCGCGAATACCGGCGCGCAGATGGGTGGTTGGTTCCGCAAGGAGATAAACACCCTGGACGACATGAAGGGATTGAAATTCCGGGTCGGCGGATTTGCGGGAACGATCTTGCAGAAGGTCGGCGTCGTGCCACAGCAGCTGGCGGCCGGCGATATTTACCCGGCGCTCGAAAAAGGCACGCTCGACGCCGCGGAGTGGGTTGGCCCCTACGACGATGAAAAGCTCGGCTTCGCGAAGATCGCCAAACACTATTACTACCCGGGCTGGTGGGAAGGCTGCGGACAGGCCCACAACATCATGAACATGGCGAAGTGGAACGAGCTGCCAAAGCAGTATCAGTCCGCCATTATCACGGCGTCCAATGACGCCTGGGTGTGGACGCTGGGCAAATACGACTACGTCAATCCGCCCGCGATGAAGCGTTTGGTGGCAAGCGGTGTGCTGTTGCGCGCGTTTCCGCAGCCTGTTCTTGAAGCCTGCTATAGTGCGGCAAATGAAATCTACGCCGACTTGTCCAAATCGAACCCGCACTTCAAGAAACTGTACGAAAGCCTCGTTCCTTATCGTAACGACGCTTACGCGTGGCTGCAGGTGGCAGAGCTTGGATTCGACAGCTTCCAGATTCGCGCCCGCACCAAAACCTGATCAAATTTGCACGTCGACGGCCCCGGTGTATTCAGCGCCGGGGCCGTTGCGTTATGTGTTGGCAATCATTTCCGACAGCGCTGCCCGCACGCGCGGGATCACGCTGTCCCATCGGCGTGCTTCATCCTGCCGGAACAAGCGCGCTGTCGGATACCACGGACTGGTGTCGCGATCGAGCAACCATCGCCAGTCCGGCAAATAGGGCAACAAAATCCAGACCGGCCGGCCGAGCGCCCCTGCAAGATGAACCGTGCTGGTATCAACCGAAATAATAAGATCGAGCTGCGCCATCACGGCGGCGGTGTCCGAAAAATCGGCAAGCTCGTCGGCGAGCTGGACCACGTCATTGCGCTTTGCGAGAACCGCAGCATCGGCTGGGCGGACATCCTTCTGCAAACTGAAAAAAGTTGCACCCGCATCAAGCAAGGGCAACAACGCGCTAAATTCAATCGACCGGGCCTGGTCGCGGTGATGTGCCGGATTGCCTGACCAGATCAACCCGACGCGCAATCCATGTTTTGGCCCGAGCCGAGTATTCCACTTTGTCACCCGCTCAGGCGACGCGCGCAAATATGGCGTCTGCGACGGGACGGTCTCAAGCAGCGTGTGAAAGGCGCGCGGCAGGCTGAGCAAGGGGCAATGCGCGTCAAATTCCGGCAAGGCATCGCCCACCGACAGAACCTGCGCTGCGCCATCGAGGCTCAACATCAGCTCCTGAAGACGTCTGTCGACTTCGAGAATGACGCGCGCGCCGCGCGCGGCAAGCAGCGGGACATAGCGGCAAAACTGAATTGCATCTCCGAGGCCCTGCTCGCTATGCACCAGGATTGTTTTGCCTTCGATCGGTTCGCCACCCCACTGTGGTTTCGCGAAATTGCGCTTTGCGAGCGCCATGGTCTTGTATTTCCAGCGCCACTCATATTCCGCCCAGCCGCGCGCGAAATCACCCGTCAGCAATCGCAACGAGGCCGCATTCCAATGTGCCTCGGGAAATTCCGGCTGTATGGCGATGGCGCGGTCATAACTGGCCAGCGCTTCGTTGTGGCGCTTGAGTTCCCACAATGTCGCGCCGCGATTTGAAAAGGCCTCAGGATAGTTCGGCTGCAACGCAATGGCGCGATCGTAACAGGCAAGGGCTTCGTCATACCGCTTCATTTCATGCAGGGTGGTCCCGCGATTGTAGTGAGCCCCGGCATGCGTTGGCTGGCAGACGATTGCACTGTCATAGCTGGCCAAAGCTTCGTCATAGCGCTTCAAGCCGTTCAACGCGTTGCCACGATTGGTAAGTGCTTCAACAAGATCGGGGCGCAGCGCCAAGGCGCGATCGAAGCTTGCCAGCGCCTCATCATAGCGATTGAGCATATTCAGGGTATTGCCCCGGTTGGCATGGGCCTCGACAAGCCCCGGGTTCAGCGCCAATGCACGGTCGTAACTCGCTATTGCTTCCTCGAAGCGTCCGAGTTTATGGAGTGCGCCACCGCGATTATAGAGCGCGACGACCTGATCCGGCCGTATCGCAAGCGACCGATCGTATGTCGCCAACGCGTCCTCATATCGCGTCATCTCGAACAAGACCGCGCCACGATTGGACAGTGCTGCAGGATAGTCCGGCTGGGCCGCAAGCGCTCTGTCAAAGCTGTCGAGCGCCTCATCGAAACGCTTCAATGCCTTTAACGTATTGCCACGATTGGACAGCGCTTCGGCGTGTCCGCGGTTGCAATGCCAGCGCACGATCATAGTTTGCAAGCGCTTCAGCGTTTTTCCCGAGGGTAGCCTGAACGACAGCTAAAATATAAAGCGCGTCAAAGAAATTACGATCGACCGAGATGACTTCCTGGCATATTTGCTCGGCTTGGACGAATTGCCCCGCCCTGTAGGCTGCAAGCGCCCGATTGAGCGCTTGCGGCAAGTCTAATGCGGGGCTCGCCATTGCAGCGAACGATCATCCAGCCGGTTGCCGAGAATCGGAATCGCCCGTTCCCTCGTGCGGCGACGCTATAGCGCGACCGCACGCTGTCAAGACACCAACGGTCAAAAAGGACCGATGAACTAGGATATCCGCGGGCGGCCGTAGACCTCGTCGGCGCGTTGCTCGAACGCTGAGGCAAAGCGCCGGAACGCGGCATCGAACATGGCACCCATCAGCATCGCGAGGGTGCGACTCCTGAATTCGTAATCGATAAAGAATTCAACGTCGCAGCTGTTTTCGCCAACCTGATGAAAGGTCCAGCGGTTTTGCATCCGCTTGAACGGCCCATTGAGATATTCGACCAGGATCTTCAGATTTTGGCTGTCCAGCGTGGCGCGGCTGGTGAATGTTTCGCGGATGATCTTGTAGGCAACTGTCATCTCCGCGACCATAACCGTGACGCCCTCACCCTTTTCGGTGCTGCTTTTCACTTTCATACCGGCGCAGAGCGGAACGAATTGCGGATATTTTTCGACATCCGCGACGAGGGCGAACATATCGGTGGCGGCGTGGCGGACGCGGCGCTTCGTCGAAAATTGCGGCATGAATTCTTAGACGGCGGCAGCGCGCGCGGCCTTCAGGCGCGCGAAGTCCTCGCCCGCATGATGCGAAGACCGCGTGAGCGGCGACGCCGCCACCATCAGGAATCCCTTGCTGTAAGCGATCGTCTCAAGTGCCTTGAACTCGTCCGGCGGCACGAAACGCTTGACCTCGTGGTGCTTGCGTGTCGGCTGCAGATATTGGCCAATCGTGAGAAAATCGACGCCAGCCGAGCGCAAGTCATCCATGACCTGCAGCACTTCGTTTCGCTCTTCGCCCAGTCCCACCATGATGCCCGACTTGGTAAATGCGCCGGGGTCAAGCTCCTTTACCCGCTGCAACAACCGGAGCGAATGGAAATAACGCGCGCCCGGCCGCACTGTTACGTAAAGCGACGGCACGGTTTCCAGATTGTGATTGAACACATCGGGCCTGGCCTCGACGACCAGTTCAAGCGCTCCGTCCTTGCGCAGGAAATCGGGTGTCAGCACCTCGATCGTTGTCTGCGGGCAGCGCGTCGCGAATGGCGCGGATCGTGTCGGCGAAATGCCTTGCCCCGCCGTCGGCGAGGTCATCGCGATCGACCGACGTGACGACGATGTGCGCAAGGCCCAATTTAGCCGTCGCATCGGCGACATGTTCGGGCTCGGATGCGTCGAGCGGGCCGGGCAAACCGGTCTTCACGTTGCAGAATGCACAGGCCCGCGTGCAGGTATCGCCCATGATCATGAATGTGGCGTGCTTCTTCTCCCAGCACTCGCCGATGTTCGGACACCCGGCCTCCTCGCAAACCGTATGCAGGCCATTGTCGCGCATGATCTTTTGCGTGGCGAAATAGCCAGGCGACACGGGCGCCTTGACGCGAATCCAGTCCGGCTTTTTCTGCGCGGCGGAATCCGGCCGATGCGCCTTTTCCGGATGTCGGGGGCGCGGGTTGTTTACGAGGTCGAGAACGACAGCCATGCCCTTACTTACGGCTGGGACACCATCACCGCAAGACTGTGCCGGTCACGCCCTTCGGATGGCCCGCCAGATGAGAAGAAAAACGATAGCCCCGATGGTCGCGGTAATCAGGTTGCCCCAGAAATCGGGCATGACCTGCAGGTTGAGCTTTTCGAACAGAAAGCCGCCGACAATGGCGCCGATCAGCCCTACCGCAATGTTGCCGAACAAGCCGCCCCGGCCTCCGAGGATTGCATGCGCAAGCCAGCCGGCGACCAACCCGATAACGATCCAGGCAATAATCCCCATGAGCGTCCTCCGGTCACGCCGCCTTCGGTGGCATCCGGTGGTTCGGCGTCGAGTTGGATATTTTCAGCTCATCCTCATTCATGTCGACGCCAACGTCAGCGAACAACGGGGTCGATAGATAACGCTCGCCGGTGTCCGGAAGCATGCAGAGCACGGTCGAACCCGGCGCGGCACTTTTGCAAACTTCAAGTGCGCCGGCGAATGTCGCGCCGGCCGTAATACCGACGAAGATACCTTCCTTCTGGGCAAGCTCGCGGCTGCATTTCATCGCATCAGGGCCTGCAATCGTAATGATGCGGCTGATGACGCCCATATCGACGGCATCGCCGGTGATCTTCGGAATGAAGTCAGGGCTCCAGCCTTGCATCGGATGCGGCTTGAACGCCGCGTTCGGCTTGGCGGGAGAGCCGTCCGGATTGCGGTCCTGCGGAGACTTGCTCGACAACATCGGCGCATCCGCCGGCTCGCAGACGACAATCTTTGTGTCCGGCCGCTCTTTGGTAAGCACGCGCGCGACACCTTTTAGCGTGCCACCCGTACCGAAACCGGTGACCCAGTAGTCAAGCTTCTCACCTTTGAAGTCGTCGACAATCTCGCGCGCAGTCGTGCGCGAATGCATGTCGGGATTGGCCTCATTTTCGAACTGACGGGTCAGAAACCAGCCGTGAGCCTTGGCGAGCTCATTTGCCTTGTTGACCATTCCCATCCCGCGTTCCGCCGCGGGCGTAAGGACAACCTTGGCGCCCAAAAAGCGCATCAGCTTGCGCCGCTCGACGCTGAACGTTTCGGCCATGGTGACGACCAGCGGATAGCCTTTGGCTGCGCAAACCATCGCGAGACCGATACCGGTATTGCCTGACGTCGCCTCGATGACCGTCTGGCCTGGTTTGAGTTCGCCGGATTTTTCCGCCGCTTCGATAACGCCGAGCGCCAGACGGTCCTTGACCGAACCGAGCGGATTGAACGCCTCAATCTTCACAAAAAGATTGATGCCCTTCGGTGCAAGCTTGTTGATACGGACAACCGGCGTCCGGCCGACGGTTTCGAGAATATTTGCGTACTTGGCCATCACTTCGTCTCCCGCTGACATTTACATGTTCAGGACGCGTCCATAGGCATCGAGGACCGCTTCCTTCATCATCTCGGACAAGGTCGGATGCGGGAAGACGGTGTGCATCAATTCTTCTTCAGTGGTTTCCAGATTCATCGCGACGACGTAACCTTGAATCAATTCGGTCACTTCCGCGCCGACCATATGCGCGCCTAGCAACTGGCCGGTCTTTTTGTCGAAGATGACTTTTACAAGACCCTGGTCTTCTCCCAGCGCAATGGCCTTGCCATTGCCGATGAATGGAAACCGGCCGACGCGAATATCGAGTTTCTTTTCCTTCGCGGCCTGTTCGGTGAGGCCGACCGAGGCGACTTGCGGCGAACAATAGGTGCAGCCGGGGATCATTGATTTGTTCATCGGGTGCGGATTGAGGCCCTTGATCGCCTCGATGCAGACGACGCCTTCGTGCTCGGCCTTATGCGCCAGCATCGGCGGACCTGCGACATCGCCGATCGCGTAGATGCCTTGCACGCTGGTCTTGCTGAAATCGATCGACCGAAACAATTCCGCGTTCCGTTTTCACGCCCAGCTTTTCAAGACCGAGATTTTCGATATTGCCGACGACGCCCACGGCGGAAATAACGCGTTCGACGGTGATTGTTTGTGACTTGCCGCCTTCCTCGATCGTGGCGGTGACGCTGTCGCTTTTCTTGTCGAGCTTGGTCACTTTCGCATTGGTGAGAATCTTGATGCCCTGCTTCTCGAAGCTCTTGCGCGCGAAGGTCTGGATCTCGTGATCCTCGACCGGCAAAATTTGCGGCAGCACTTCGACCACGGTGACCTCGGCGCCGAGCGTGCGGTAAAACGAGGCAAACTCGATGCCGATCGCGCCCGAGCCGATCACCAAAAGTGATTTCGGTATGCGGTCAGGCGCCATGGCCTCGAAATATGTCCAGATCAGTTTCTTGTCCGGCTCGAGGCCGGGCAGCACGCGCGGGCGGGCGCCGGTAGCGATGATGATGTGCTTGGCCTGATAGCTGCCAGGTCCGAGTGCGCCTTTCGGCGCTTCGCTCTTCGAGGCCTTCACCGTGACCTTGCCGGGCGCATCGATAGACGCTTCGCCCCAGATCACCGAGACCTTGTTTTTCTTCATCAGGAAGCCGACGCCGTCGTTCAGGCGTTTCGACACCGCGCGCGAACGCGCGACCACTGCCTTGGCGTCATAGCCGACATTGTCGGCTTTCAATCCGTAGTCCTTGGCGTGCTGGAAGTAGTGAAAGATTTCCGCCGAACGCAGCAGCGCCTTGGTCGGAATACAGCCCCAGTTCAGGCAAATGCCGCCGAGATAGTCGCGTTCGATAATTGCCGTCTTGAAGCCGAGCTGCGCGGCACGGATAGCCGTCACATAGCCGCCAGGCCCCGAGCCGATGATCAAAACGTCGAAGGAAGTATCCGCCACGCCTTGCTCCGCGGTTGCCACCGGTTTTTATGCCCTCGGTGTCCCATAAGGCCCTGCATCAATCAAGCCGCGAACCCCATTGAACCCGACGCCTATCGGTAATTTACTGGCAGCAACGATAAGTCTGGACCTCGGGGAAGCGTCATGAAAAATTCAATGAGCTGGCTCACCGCAGTTGCGGCCCTTTTACTGGCGCAGACGGCGGCCGCATCCGCTGCCGAGATCAAGGTGTTCAGCACCGTCGGGATCAAAAGCGTTCTGGAGGAGTTGATCCCTCAATTTGAGAAATCGAGCGGTCATAAAGTGACCGTGACCTGGAGCACGGCAGCCTTGCTCGCCAAACGCGTTCAATCCGGCGAACAGGCGGATGCGCTTCTCCTCATAAAAAACAACATCGAGACCTTGCTCAAGGAAGGCAAGATCGTGGCGGGCACGGACACTCTATTTGGGCAGTCGGTCTTTGCAGTCGGCGTAAAAAGCGGTGCGCCGAAGCCGGACGTTTCAACAGCCGAGGCACTCAAGCAAAGCCTGTTGGCTGCTAAGGGGATCAGCTATTCCGATCCGGCCTCTGGCGGCGCCAGCGGCGTCTATATCGCCAAACAAATTGAGCGAATGGGCATTGCCGAACAGATGAAAGGCAAGACCAGGCACCCGCCATCCGGCGGTCTTTCGGGAACGCTTCTGATCAGCGGTGAAGCGGACATCGCCATCAATTCCAAGCCTGAACTCCTGTCGGTTCCAGGCGTCGACGTCGTCGGCCCACTGCCCGGCGACATCGCGTTCACTGTGGTCTACGAGGCCGCCGTGCAGACAGGCGCGGCACAAGCCGAAGCGGCAAAGGCCTTCGTCAGTTATTTGAAGTCGCCGGAAGCGCAAACGGTGTTCAAGGCCAAAGGATACGATCCGGCCTAACGCCTAAACCAGCATCATCACCGGATTTTCGATCAGCGTCTTGAACGCGCCGACCAGTTCGGCGCCGAGCGCGCCATCGACAGTCCGATGATCGCAGGACAGTGTCACGCTCATGATCATGGCCGGGACGATCTGGCCGTTGCGGACCACTGCGCGTTCTTCGCCGACACCGACAGCGAGGATTGTCGACTGCGGCGGGTTGATCACCGCGGTAAAATCCTTGATGCCGTACATCCCCAAATTCGACACCGACGAGGTGCCGCCCTGATATTCGTGCGGCTTGAGCTTGCGGGCGCGGGCGCGCGCAGCGAGGTCGCGCATCTCGTTTGAAATTGCCGATAGTGACTTGCTTTCGGCATTGCGAATGATCGGCGTGATCAGCCCGCCCGGCAGCGCCACTGCGACTGAAATGTCGGAATGTTTGTGTTTGAGCACGCCGGACTCGGTCCAGCTGACATTCGCATCGGGAATTCTTTGCAGTGCGAGCGCCAGCGCCTTGATGACGAAATCGTTGACCGAGAGCTTGTAGGCGGGCTTGCCCTCCTTGTCCTTAGGAGCAGACCCGTTGATTTCCTCGCGAGCAGCCATCAGGCGCCCGATATCGCAGTCAACCGTGACGTAGAAATGCGGAATGGACTGCGTTGAGGCGGTCAGCCTTTGCGCAATCGTGCGACGCATGCCGTCGTGCGGCACAAAATCATAGCTGCCGTCTTCGTACAATGCACGGATCTGCTGGTCCGACATCAACTGAGCGATTGATGGGACACCTGCCCCTGCTTGAGGTACTCCACTCGGCCCGCGCAACCCCTTCCCGGATTTTGCGTCCTCAATATCCCGGGCAATCACGCGGCCGTGCGGGCCCGAACCCTGCACACGATTGAGATCGACACCTGCCTCTTTCGCGAGCCGCCTGGCCAACGGTGACGAAAATATCCGATTGCGGCCATGCTCAGGCGCCGACTGAGCAGCTTGCGTCGGAGCGGGCTTCGGTTGCGTCGGCGAAGCGGGAGCGGGTCTTGCCGGTGCAGGTTGCGGCTTAGGTGTTTCCGGCGATTTCGGAGCAGCCGCCGGCGCGCTCTTGGTCGCACTCGCTGCCGCCTTCACATCTTCGCCTTCGGCGGCAAGCACGGCAATGACCGCGTTGACCGCGACGTCCTGAGTGCCTTCCGGAACGACAATCTTCGCAAGCGTGCCGTCGTCGATGGCCTCATATTCCATCGTCGCCTTGTCGGTCTCGATTTCGGCGATCACATCGCCCGACTTGATCTTGTCGCCCTCTTTCTTCAGCCAGCGCGCAAGATTGCCCTTCTCCATCGTGGGCGAGAGCGCGGGCATGAGGATATTGGTCGGCATGCGCGCCTACCGGTAACAAACGGACTTGGCCGCTTCGACAACCTCGGCGACCGAAGGCAGCGCCAGCTTTTCGAGATTGGCGGCGTAAGGCATCGGGACGTCTTTGCCGGACACCCGCAGCACAGGCGCGTCCAGATAATCGAAAGCGCGCTCCATAATGCGTGCCGCAAGTTCGGCGCCGACGCCGTTCTGCTGCCAGCCTTCCTCGACCGTCACGGCACGTCCTGTTTTCTGCACCGAGGCAATGACGGTCTCGGTGTCCAATGGCTTGAGTGTGCGCAGGTCGATGACCTCTGCGTTGATCCCATCGTTAGCCAATTCTTCGGCGGCCTTAAGCGCGTAGTTCATTCCCATCGACCAGGCGATGATTGTCACGTCGCTCCCGGAGCGCGCGATTTTGGCTTTGCCGATCGGCAAAACAAAATCATCAAGTTTCGGCACCGGTGACGAATGGCCGTACAAGAGTTCATTTTCCAGGAAAATCACCGGATTGGGATCGCGAATGGCTGCCTTCAGCAATCCCTTGGCATCAGCGGCAGTGGAGGGTGCGATCACCTTCAGGCCAGGGACGTGCGAATACCACGCCGAATAATCCTGACTATGTTGCGCGGCGACCCGCGACGCGACACCGTTAGGCCCGCGGAATACGATCTGACACGCCATCTGCCCGCCGGACATGTAAAGAGTTTTTGCCGCGGAATTGATCAACTGATCGATCGCCTGCATTGCGAAGTTGAAGGTCATGAATTCGACGATGGGCTTGAGGCCCGCGAGCGCGGCGCCGATACCGAGACCGGCAAAACCGTGCTCGGTGATCGGAGTGTCAATCACGCGCTTGGCGCCGAATTCCTGCAACAGGCCCTGCGTAACCTTGTAGGCGCCCTGATATTCGGCAACCTCCTCGCCCATCACGAAGACGTCTTTATCGCGCCGCATCTCCTCGGCCATCGCGTCGCGCAAGGCTTCCCGTACAGTCATCGTGACCATCTCGGTGCCAATAGGGATGTCGGGATCGGCGGCGACTTTGGTCTCGGGCGCCGCCGGGGCAGCTGGCGCCTTCGGCGCCTTGATGATCCGTTGTTCCTCGACACGCGGCTGAGATTCCGCGATCTCTTCGCTTATTGGCGCGGCGGCCGGCTTCGGTGTGTTTGCCACGGTGCGCGCGCTTGCCTTGATCGCGGATTTGTCCTCACCCTCGCCAAGGATGACCGCAATCGGCGTATTCACCGCGACATCAGCCGTGCCTTCCGGAACGAGGATCTTTCCGAGCGTCCCCTCGTCGGCCGCCTCCACTTCCATCGTCGCCTTGTCGGTTTCGATTTCCGCAATCACATCGCCGGATTTAACCTTATCGCCCTCCTTCTTGAGCCACTTGGCAAGGTTGCCCTTCTCCATCGTGGGCGAGAGCGCGGGCATGAGAACTTCGGTCGGCATGGGCGCTATTGGGTTCCGGACAACAAGGATCAGCGGTAAATGTCGGTATAAAGTTCGGCCACGTCCGGTTCGGGGTCGTGGGTGGCAAATTCCGCGGCTTGATTAATAAGATCGCGCACGTCGCCGTCGATTTTTTTCAGCGCGTCTTCGTTGGCAATTTTTTTCTCAAGGATACGATGTCGCGCCATGTCGATCGGATCATGATGCGTCCGCACCTCGTCGACCTCCTCACGGGTACGATATTTTGCCGGATCCGACATCGAATGTCCGCGATAGCGGTACGTGAGCATTTCAAGAATATATGGACCTTTGCCGTCACGGCACCATTGGGCTGCCTTCTCGCCAGCCGCCTTCACCGCGCGAACGTCCATCCCGTCCACCTGGTCCCCGGGAATATTGAACGATAACCCGCGCCGAGACAGGTTGACCTCGGCTGAAGAGCGCGTGATTGCGGTACCCATTGCGTAGCGGTTGTTCTCAATCACGTAGACGACGGGAAGCTTCCAGAGCTCCGCCATGTTGAAGCTCTCGTAAACCTGACCCTGGTTGGCCGCGCCATCGCCGAAATAGGTCACGCTAATGTTGCTGTTGCCACGGTAGTGATTGGCGAAGGCGAGACCCGTTCCGAGCGGAACCTGCGCACCAACAATGCCGTGCCCGCCGTAGAAGCCTTTCTCCACGCTGAACATGTGCATGGAGCCGCCTTTGCCTTTTGAATAGCCATGGGCGCGGCCGGTGAGCTCGGCCATGACCCCTTTCGGGTCCATGCCGGTCGCAATCATATGGCCGTGGTCGCGGTAACCGGTGATGACCTGATCGCCGTCTTTGAGCGCCATCTGCATGCCGACCACCACAGCTTCCTGCCCGATGTAGAGGTGGCAGAAGCCGCCGATCAGGCCCATCCCGTACATCTGCCCGGCCTTCTCCTCGAAGCGGCGAATGGTCAGCATGGTTCGATAGGCGGAAAGCTCCTGCTCCTTGCTGAAATCGGCGACGGATTTGGCGTCGGCGCTCGGGTCTTTTTGGGCGACCGCCATTTGCACTCCCTGCGAAAGCGTCCGGCCATTGTGTCGAGGGGCCGGTAGGCTTCCGGAACCCCCAATAGCTTAATTCGCCCCACGGTGAAAGCGCGAGGCCGCCGTACAGAATTGCGGAAAACGCCCGCAAATTGGCGGAAAATTTCACGGCCAGCGGTGGATAACGCCACCAGCCGTTTCCGGTTGCTAGCGGGGATTGAGCAGCAAAGTCAGGTCGCGTGGGTCAAGATAGCCGACCAAGGCACGGGCGCGCTCATCGAGCATGTCAGGATCGATACGGTCAGCGCGAAGCAACGATACCCTGCGTTCCCAATGCGCTCGTTCCGCCTTGAGACCGTTTAACTCCCCCTTCATGGCGACCAGCTGCTGCTCAAGGTCCTGCTGCGCGCGCAGGCCATGGTCGCCACTAAAGGCATTCATGCCGAAATAGCCGATGAACAGCGCGGCAAACACGTAAAGACCGAGCGCTGTCAGGAAGGTGCGGCGGCGGCGATGGGAGACCATAGCCCAAGAAGATGCCCGACGCCCCTTAAGGCAGATTTAATGCCCTAAACGCGATGACGGACCTCATTGAGAACAAAGTTGCCGAGCCGCTTGCCGCGGTTGCGTAATATCTTCAACAGGCCTTGGTCGACGAAATAGGTCAACAGGACCGAGTCGCGGGTCTTGACCCGGTTATGCACCGGGTCGGCTGAGTGCCAGGTATCGGTGCCTACCGCGAAGGCATAGCCGGAATTCGGCGCAAAACGCATTTGCGCTTTTTTCGGCAGCGAGCCGTCCGGAAGTTTTTCGTGGAATATGGTTCCGATATCCGTGTTGGCATCGTCCTTCGGGAGGTACAGCTGGACAGTAATGCCCTTCCAGCGCGTATCGGTGTGCGGCGTAATCAGATAGCCTGGAATATCGCGCGTCAGGATCGGTATCGGATACATGCCGACCTTTGCGAACTTCTCACCAAAGCGTTTCGACAGACCGGGCGCCAGCCGACGGATGAACGCTTGCTTCACCGGCTCGGAACAAAGCGCGCGCCCGACGACATCCCACAGAGCGCGCTTTTCCGGCGGAAGGTTGCGAATATATTCCGGGAACAGATCGATCTTCACACGGGTATGGGTGCCATCTTCAAGATCGTGGCCCTTGCTGCGCCCGTGCATTGGCCGATAGTCGGAGGACTCCGGCATCAGCGCCAGAATTTGTGCGTATATGTCATCCGGAAACACGCGGTCGAACTCCAGATGGAAAAACGGTTTTTCGACTGCGCGAGCGCCCTCGATCGATTGGACGATAAAATCCGTGAGCCGGCTCACCGTGCGCCGGCGGTCGTGGGTGGACAGCGTCGTTGTCTGGTCCATAAAAGCTACCCGTTGTCAGAATTGGCCGATAATTTGCGACCATTGGGATGAAAAATGCAAGACGGAGCCAAGTCCCACCGCCATCAACCCGATTTCAGGGCGTCCCGGCCGGCATACTTCGCCTGGGCGCCCAATTCCTCCTCAATGCGCAGAAGCTGATTGTACTTGGCCGTGCGATCGGCACGGGCGAGCGAACCAGTTTTAATCTGGCCGCAGTTTGTTGCCACAGCCAGATCGGCAATCGTGGAGTCTTCGGTTTCGCCCGAGCGATGCGACATGACGGCAGTGTATCCGGCCTTGTGAGCCATTTCGACCGCAGCCAGCGTCTCCGTGAGCGTACCGATCTGGTTGACCTTCACCAGGATCGAATTGGCGATCCCGTCCTTGATGCCCTTCGCAAGTCGCGTGACGTTCGTCACGAACAAATCATCACCGACGAGCTGACACTTGCTGCCGATTTTTTGCGTCAGTAGTTTCCAGCCCTCCCAATCGTCCTCGGCCATGCCGTCCTCGATTGAGACGATTGGATATTTCCCGACAAGCTGTGCGAGATAGTCGGCCTGTTCCTGCTTGGATCGTTTTTTGCCTTCGCCTTCGTAAACGTAGGATCCATCCTTGAAGAATTCGGTGGCCGCGCAATCGAGCGCCACCATGACATCACCGCCCGGCTTGTAGCCCGCCTTGGTGATGGCCTGCATGACAAAATCGAGAGCGGCCTCGGCCGACTTCAGGTTGGGCGCAAACCCTCCCTCATCGCCGACATTGGTGTTGAGATTCGCCGATTTAAGTTGTGCCTTCAGCGTGTGAAATATCTCCGCGCCGGCACGCAATGCCTCCGCAAATGTCGGAGCACCGACAGGCATGATCATGAATTCCTGGAAGTCGATCGGATTGTCGGCGTGCACGCCGCCATTCACAATATTCATCATCGGCACTGGCAGAACGCGCGCAGCAGTGCCACCGACATAACGATAGAGCGGAGCCTGCTTGGCGGCGGCCGCAGCTTTCGCGACGGCCAGCGAGACACCCAGAATGGCATTGGCGCCAAGCCGGCCTTTGTTCGGCGTGCCGTCGAGGGCAATCAGCGTTTCATCAATCTTGGCCTGCGCTTCGGCATCCATTCCACCGAGCGCGTCAAAAATTTCGCCATTGACGGCATCGACCGCTTTGCGCACGCCCTTTCCGCCATAACGTGCTTTGTCGCCATCGCGTAATTCGACCGCCTCATGTGCGCCCGTGGAGGCGCCGGACGGAACCGCCGCACGGCCCTTCGAACCATCTTCCAGCACAACATCGACCTCGACGGTCGGATTGCCGCGGCTGTCGAGGATCTCGCGGCCGATAATGTCTGTAATGGCAGTCATGGGTCCGTCCGGCGCTGTTAATATTGGGGCTTCTACAGGATCGAGAACCCCCTTGTCATGCCCTGCCCTAAACAGGCATCCAATAGGCGCAAATCAAGCGAAAGCTACCAATGGCCAGGAAACGACTGCAACTCGGACGCCCGAGCCCGATTCCCGCCTCGCCCGACAAGGCGGTTCTCGATCGCGTGCCAAATCCGCACGCGGATACGAACTATGTTGCTCGCTTTACGGCGCCGGAATTTACCACGCTCTGCCCGATCACCGGCCAGCCTGACTTTGCGCATCTGGTGATCGACTACGTGCCCGGCGCGTTTCCTCGTCGAAGTCAAAATCGCTCAAGCTCTATCTCAACAGTTTCCGCAACTACGGCGCATTCCACGAAGACTGCACCGTCGCGATCGGCAAAAAGCTTTCCTCGTTGCTCAAACCGAAATGGTTGCGCATCGGCGGCTACTGGTATCCGCGTGGCGGAATGCCGATCGATGTCTTTTGGCAGACCGGAAGATTGCCGAAGGATGTCTGGGTTCCCGACCAGGGTGTCGCGCCCTACCGGGGACGCGGTTAAGTCGCGAACGCCGGTCTTCGCATCTGCACTGCGCAAATCCACCCCGTTGCGGCCAACACCGACTGCGCCGATCAGCAGCACAGTCGAAATACCGACGCTGGCCAGGCCGATGCCATAAACGACCGGGCCCGACCGCCTGACCAAGAAAGAAGAACAGCGAATGCGCTGCGGTGGCCGAGCCGCGCGCCGCGGGCGCGAGTTCCGTGACATAGACCTGGATGCAGCCGTGCAGCAGGTAGAAGCCGAACCCGAGCAGCATGAAATTCACAAACTCGATCGGCCAAGGCATACGCAGCGCAATCACGATGAGACAAAGTCCCATGGCCGTGCCGCCAGCCGCCATCAGCCGCCGCTCGCCGACATGCGCGAGAAGCCAGGCAACCATGAAGGTGTAAATGACGCCGCCAATGCCAAAACCCGCGATCACAACGCCAGCGATTGAAGAGCGTACGACGCCCTCGGTGCGAAGCAGCACGGCCATATAGGGAAATACGCCGAACAGGAACACGGCTTCGATGAAGACCGCGCCGAAGCAATATTTCGCCATCGGATTGCTGAAGATGGCGCGGTAGTTTGGAATCAGCATCGACAGATCGAAGCGGCCGGGCTTCTCTTCCATGCTGCGGAACCCGGGAATGGCGACCGCGAGTGCAATCAGATCGATTGCGCCGGTCGTGAAGAATACACCGCGCCAGCCAACCAGATCGCCAATAACGCCGGCACCGGACGCGCCCAGCAAATTGCCGCTCATTGCCGCAAACAGCAGCCGTCCGATCGCCACCTGTCGCTGCTGGACCGGAACACGATCGCCGGCCACCGCCAACGCAATCGGGAAAACGCCGCCGGCGGTGATGCCGGCGATAACGCGCAGCGCCATGAGCGTCTCGAAGTTCGTCACAAGGCCGCATGCAATCGTCGTAATTCCGACGATCAGCATGCAAAGCGCAATGAGCCGCGTCTTGCTGAACATGTCGGCAAGCGCGCCCAGCACCGGCTGGATCAGCGCGTAGGGCAAAGTGAATCCGGTCGAGAGCAACGCCGCGGTCGTCGGCGTTACGTTCAGACCCTGCGCGATCTGCGGAATAACCGGATCAACCGAGCGCATGAACAGCGTCGTCGCGAAGATGACGAACGCCATGAGATTGAGGACGCGGCTCATGAGAATAAGACGCGTATGCGGTTCAGCGCTTGGCCAGCCGGTCAAACTCGACCAGCGTGCGCAGCAGCGATTCCATTTCCTTCAACGGCATCATGTTGGGACCGTCGGATGGTGCTTTGTCAGGATTTTGATGGGTCTCGATGAAGACGCCGGCAACCCCGACGGCGACAGCCGCCCGCGCAAGGACTGGAACGAACTCGCGCTCACCGCCGGACGATGTGCCCTGTCCGCCCGGCTGTTGCACCGAGTGGGTGGCATCGAAAATCACCGGCGCGTGTGTCGTGCGCTTGAGTATCGGCAGCGCACGCATGTCGGACACGAGCGTGTTGTAGCCGAACGACACGCCGCGCTCGGTGACCAGCACATTGCGATTGCCGGCCGCGGTTATTTTTTCAACGACATTCTGCATGTCCCATGGCGCGAGGAACTGGCCTTTCTTCACGTTGACGACTTTTCCCGTCTTGGCCGCCGCAATGAGAAGATCGGTTTGCCTGCAAAGAAACGCCGGAATTTGCAGAACGTCGACCGCCGCCGCAATGCGCGCGCACTGTTCGGCTTCGTGCACGTCAGTGAGGACGGGCACTTTCAGCTTGTCGCGGATTTCGGAAAAGATCGGTAGCGCTTGTTCGAGCCCGAGACCGCGCGCCGATTTTGCCGACGTACGGTTGGCTTTGTCGAACGATGTTTTGTAGACGAGACCGATGCCGACCCGCCCGGCAATCTCCTTGAGCGCCGTTGCCATCTCCAGCGCGTGCGCCTTGCTTTCGAGCGCGCAAGGGCCGGCAATAAGAGCCAACGGCAATTCATTGCCGAAGCGCACCGCGCCAATCGTAACGATGGAATTGGGTAGCAGGGCCTTATCCAAAATATCGCTCCTCGCGGCCGCGACCATGAAACGGTCGGCCGCTCCGGTCAACGGGACGGTTCGAACACCAGTATGGCGCCCATCGCATCTTCATGACCGATGACGGTGGTGTTTTCAGCGTAAAGTCCGGCAATCCCGGCCTCGCCGGGGATGCCCGCCAGCAGGCTCGCATCCGCGACCGAAAAGCGTAACGCCGCCAGCCTTGCGCCATATGAAACGTCCGGCGATGCCACGCCGAAGCGCTGCAGGAAAGCGGCCGGCGTCACAACCTCGACGTCGCCGCGCGGCGTCTTGAACGTAAGGCCGCCTGTCGTCGACGCGACTTGCCTCGACGCCGGTAAAAGCGCTCAGAAAGCTCGCGTGACGGTCAGGATCCTGTGCAACGAGCACAACGCCGGCGACACGTTTCGCCGTATTGGCATGAACCTGAAACTCCGGATTCCAGAAACTTTCCGGATGGTGCTGAAAGCTGGTGAAGAACCCGACGCGCGGCATGCCCGGATCGGACGCGAAGGCGAGCGCAAACGCAAGTCTGACGGATGTACCATCGGGACGTCTTCCCTCGCGTTCAAATTCGTAAAGCGCAAAATCGCCTATCCCTTTAGCACGAAACTCGTCGGCGTCGGACGCCCCGCGCCCTTCGAGCACAAGCATTGAAAGCCCCTCACCGCGCTTCAGGAAGTCGCGATTAAACGCGCCAAACGAAAACTGCCGGGGCGCGTGCGGCGCCATTCCGCTGGTGTCGGCAAGTGACAGCAGCTCAACATACGTTCCCGGAAACTGAATGATATGATTTTGCGTTCCCCACGCGCGGGGATGCCGATTGCGCGCGCCGACCTGAAAGCCCATGCGGCGATAAAGATCGACCGCGGCGTCAAGATCGTGCACGGCATGGACGATGTGATCGAGGCCGCGCGCCATTGCCGCTCGGCTAAACCAGCCGGCTTTGCTCGACCGCCGCACCGATAAACGATGCAAACAACGGATGCGGCTCGAATGGCCGCGATTTCAGCTCCGGATGAAACTGGACGCCGATAAACCACGGATGATCTTCGTACTCGATGATCTCCGGCAGAATGCCGTCCGGTGACATCCCGGAGAACCGCATGCCGCGTTGCTCGAGGCGGCCCTTGTAAGCCGTATTGACCTCGTAGCGATGACGATGCCGTTCGGAAATTTCCGTCGCGCCGTAAATACCGGCGACACGGCTGCCGCGCGTCAGCGTCGCGTCATAGGCGCCGAGCCGCATGGTGCCGCCGAGATCGCCGCTGGCGGTGCGTCGCTGCAATTCGTTGCCTTTGAGCCATTCCGTCATCAGGCCGACGACCGGCTCGGTTGTCTGACCGAATTCAGTCGAATTGGCGTTCTCGATGCCGCACAGGTTGCGCGCGGCCTCGATGCACGCCATCTGCATGCCGAAACAAATACCGAAATACGGCACGTGACGTTCGCGAGCAAATTGAGCCGCCTTGATCTTGCCTTCGGCGCCGCGCTGACCGAACCCGCCGGGCACAAGAATTCCGTTGACGTGCTCCAGGAACGGCGCCGGATCCTCGTTCTCGAATACTTCCGACTCGATCCAGTCGAGATTGACTTTCACCTTGTTGGCAATGCCGCCATGCGAGAGCGCCTCGATCAGTGATTTGTAGGCATCTTTCATGCCGGTGTATTTGCCGACAATGGCAATCGTGACGTCGCCTTCCGGATTTCGAACGCGCTCATTGATCAGGCGCCAGCGCTCGAGATCCGGAGCCTGGCGCGGCTCGATCCCGAATGCAGCGAGCACTTCAGCATCGAGGCCCTCGGCTGAATAAGCTTCCGGTACCGCGTAAATGTTGTCGACATCGCGCGCTTCAATGACAGCGCTTTCGCGGACATTGCAGAACAGCGCCAGCTTGCGCCGCTCGCCCTCGGGGATCGGGCGATCGGTGCGGCAAAGCAAGATGTCGGGCTGAATGCCGATCGAGCGCAGCTCCTTGACCGAATGCTGCGTCGGCTTGGTTTTGAGTTCGCCCGCGCTCGGAATGAACGGCATCAGCGTGAGATGGATGTAGATCGCGTGCTGGCGCGGCAAATCGTTGCCCAATTGCCGGATCGCCTCGAAGAACGGCAGGCCCTCGATGTCGCCGACCGTGCCGCCGATTTCGCACAGCACGAAATCGAAACCCGTCATTACCCTCGCGGACAAAATCCTTGATGGCATTGGTGACGTGCGGGATCACCTGGATCGTGGCGCCGAGATAATCGCCGCGACGCTCGCGCGCGAGGATGTCCTGATAGATCCGCCCGGTCGTGATGTTGTCGTGCCGCGTTGCCGGCCGGCCCGTGAAGCGCTCGTAGTGACCGAGATCGAGATCGGTCTCAGCGCCGTCGTCGGTGACGAAGACCTCGCCATGCTGATAAGGCGACATCGTCCCTGGATCGACATTGAGGTAGGGATCGAGTTTGCGAAGGCGGACCTTGTAGCCGCGCGCCTGCAGCAGCGCACCGAGCGCCGCGGAAGCAAGACCCTTACCGAGTGAGGAGACCACGCCGCCGGTGATGAAAATATACCGCGCCATGGGGCCTAACCTTTAACCCCCGAAGGATTGATTCGACGAGCGCGAAAAGGACAGAGCCGCTCTGCGCCTGTGTGTAGCTCCATAAGCTCTCGGATTTTACAAAGGGTTGCGCCACGATTTTCATGCCTTCTTCGACCCCGGTTCCGAACTCTTTCGCCACTTTGCTCCACAACGTTGAAGGGCCGGATTTACCCGGCCCCTCGCTCGCGATTTATCTCGACTGCGGCACCTGCGGCCCCGCCGGGGCGGCTGGAGCCGCCGGTGCGGCCGGCGGTGCGCCGCCTTGCAACTGGTTGAGCAGGCCACCTCCGCTGCCGCCGCCGAGCGGTGTCGGCGCACCAGGCGCAGTCGGCGCACTCTGGCCGCCCTCGAGGATCGACGTCGGCTTGCGGTTTATCCCGGCCAGGATCGAGAGCAGAAGGCTGGTCACGAAAAACAGGCCGGCGAGGATCGCGGTCGCCCGCGTCAGGACGTTGGCCGTGCCACGGCTGGTCATGAAGCCGCCGCTCGAGCCGATGCCGAGCCCGCCACCCTCCGAGCGTTGCAACAACACAACCCCGATCAGGGAAAGGACCAGCATGAGGTGGATGACAATGATTACTTGCTGCATCAGGCCAATATCCGTTCAAACCGAGCCGGTCCGGGCACTCTGCCCCGGCGGCGCCATCTCGCCTATATAGGAATTCGCCGCGGTCTCTACACGATCGCCAATTCGATTTTCCACCCTTGGCGCCGCTAGCGGTAAACTGCCGCAATACCGAGGAAATCCTCGGCTTTTAGGCTGGCCCCGCCAACCAGGGCGCCATTCACCTCCGGGATCGTCAAAAGCTCCCTGGCGTTGCCCGGTTTGACGGAACCGCCATAGAGAATTCGGACGCGGCCGCCCTCGGCGCCAAAGCGGTCGGTCAAGCCGCTTGCGTACGAAGGCGTGGACTTCGGCGACGTCGGCGGAGCGTCGGCGTGAGGCCGGTACCGATGGCCCATACCGGCTCGTAGGCGACGACAAGATTGGCATTCGTGGCGCCATCCGGCAGCGAACCGATGGAGCTGGCCACCAACCACAGCCAGGGTCTTGCCGGCCTCACGTTCGGCGCGCTGCTCACCAACACAAACAATTGCCGTCAAACCGGCCCGCCAGGCCGCCTGCGCTTTGGCGCGAACCTGCGCGTCCGTCTCGTGATGATCGGCGCGTCGTTCAGAATGACCAACGATGACGGCGCGAGCGCCTGCGTCTGCCAGCATCTCAGCCGAAATATCGCCAGTATGCGCCCCTGAGGCTTCGGAATGACAATCCTGCCCGCCAATAGTCACCGGGGAGCCGCGCGCTGCGGCGGCGAAGGTCGCAATCAAGGTTGCCGGAGGACACACCATCAACTCGGTTTTTCCGGCGAGCGCCTTCAGAGCCGGCAATTATCTTGGCAAGCTCTGCGCGCGAGCCGCTGAGCCCGTTCATTTTCCAATTGCCCGCTACCAGCGGAATTAGTCTGCGCGCCGCCATCGAAGAATCCCTCGTGCGGTGCGGTTATCAGACCCGCTCAAGCAACGCCAGCGTGCCCCGTCCGGAGGCTGATCCTTCTTGAGTTGCAATGAGTTGGCACGGTCCCTATGGTGCCGCCGCTTCGCTTGGGTTAGACAGGCGCGGTCATCCAATCAACCAGCCATCACAAGCCCCGAAAAACGTACGCATGCTCCGCGGTATTCATAAAGCCTCCTCGACCTGGCTCGGCAAAGCCCTCATGGCCGCCGTCATGGGCTTTCTCGTCATCAGCTTCGCCATCTGGGGCATCGGCGACATGTTTCGCGGGTTCACCCGCAACGATGTAGCGACGATCGGCGGCACGGAAATTTCGATCGAGCAGTTCCGCCAGTACTACAGCGAGCGCCTGCAGCAATTGGGCCGTCAAATCGGCCGGCCGATCACGCCGGATGATGCGCGCGCACGTGGGCTCGACCGGCAACTCCTCGGCCAACTGATCGCCGAAACAACAGTCGACGAGCAGGCCAAGCGATTGCGGCTCGGCGCCTCGGATGCCGACATCGCTCAGCGTATCGCGAATGATCCTTCATTCCGCGGCCCTAACGGCCAGTTCGACCGAACGCGCTTCGACCAAATCATCCGTCAGGCCGGCTTCACCGAAAGCCGCTTCGTCGACCAGCAGAGACGTGCGGTCCTGCGCAGACAAATTGCGCAAAGCATTACCGGCGACATGAAAGTGCCGGCGACGGTGATGGCCGCCATCAATCAGTACCAGAATGAAAAGCGGCGCATCGAATATGTGGCTCTCGGCGCAGCACAGGCAGGAGATATTCCAGCCCCGACGCCGGAAGAACTGAACAAATATTTCGAAGAGCGGAAGACGCTGTTCCGTGCACCCGAATATCGCAAGATTACTCTTTTGGCGCTCGTCCCCGAACGGATTTGGCGAAGCCGAACGCAGTCAGCGACGAAGAGGCGAAATCCTATTTCGAGCAGCGCAAGGACAGCTACGGCAAACCGGAAAAGCGCGAACTGCGACAGATCGTTTTTCCAAACGCCGAGGACGCCGCTGCCGCACGCGAGCGCATCGCCAAGGGAACAACCTTCGACGAGATTGCAAAAGACCGCGGTGTGAGCGCATCCGACACCGATCTTGGCACGGTCGCCAAATCCGAGATTATCGATCCGGTCGTCGCTGATGCTGCATTCGCGCTCAAGTCGGGCGAAGTGAGCGCCCCGGTCAAAGGCCGCTTTGGCACGGTATTGTTGCAGGTCGGCAAAGTAGAGACCGGCGAAGAAAAGACCTATGACCAAGTCGCAACGCAAATTAAAAATGAGATTGCCGAAAGCCGCGTCAAAAGCGAAATCGGAAGTCTGCGCGACAAGATCGAAGATGAGCGCGCTGCCGGCTCAACACTGGCCGAGGCCGCCAAGAAACTTGGTCTCAAAGCGATCAACATCGAAGCGATCGACCGATCGGGACGCGCGCCCGATGGCAAGCCGGTCGCAGGGCTGCCGCAAACTCCGAACTGTGATCAACGCCGCGTTCACAAGCGATGTCGGCGTCGACACCGAAGCATTGCAATTGCCAAGCGGCGGTTATCTCTATTTTGACGTCACCGGCATAACGCCGTCGCGTGACCGGGCGCTCGATGAGGTCAAAGACCAAGTGACCGCGCGTTGGCGTGACGACGAAATCGCCAAGCGATTGCAGACAAAATCGGATGACCTTCTCGCCAAACTCAAGGCCGGTACCGCTTTCGGTCAGATGGCGAGCGACGCCGGCCTCAAGGTAGAGAATGCTGCCGATCTTCAACGCGGCAAGCCCGGCGGCTTCATACCGACAAAGCTCGTTGAAGCTGTTTTCCGCACGCCGAAGGGTGTTCCCGGGACAGCGCAAGGCAATAACGAAACCGAGCGGTTCATATTTCAGGTCACGGATGTGACCGACCCTGCATTCGATGCCAATTCCCAGCAAGGCAAGGCGATCACCGACGTTCTGCAGAACTCTTATACCGACGACGTGATCGCCGAATACATCGCGCGCCTCGAAAACGAATTTGGCGTCACCGTCAATCAATCGGCGCTGAACCAGGTCGTCGGCGGCACCACGCAGCAATAGTCCACCCCCATGCAGATCGAGCCGTCGGAAGCCGCCTTTGCCGAACGCTATAGGCGGGGCGAGCCACAGGTGGTCTGGACGTCGCTGGTTGCTGATCTCGAGACGCCGGTTTCGGCTTTCCTGAAGCTCGGCGGCGGCAAGGCACCGACCTTTCTGCTCGAGTCGGTCGAGGGCGGCGCAGTCCGCGGCCGCTATTCAATCATCGGTCTCGATCCGGATTTGATCTGGCGAACGAGCGGCGGAAAAGTGGAAGTCAACCGCAACGCTCGCAACAAACCGCATGCGTTCGAGCCGTATTCCGAGCCGCCACTGCAGGCATTGCGCGCCTTAATCTTGGAAAGTCGCATTGCGTTGCCCGATAGCTTGCCGCCAATGGCAGCCGGCGTGTTCGGCTATCTCGGTTACGACATGGTGCGGCTCATGGAGGAATTGGGGGCGTCACCCAATCCCGATCCAATTGGCATTCCCGACGCAGTGCTGGTCCGGCCAACGCTTATTGTCGTTTTCGACGCGGTGAAGGATGCGATCACGGTCGTGACGCCTGTGCGTCCCGAAAAGGACGTCGACGCCAAAGCAGCACTCATGCGCGCTGTCGAGCGGCTTGGGCGCGTTGTCGAAAGCCTCGACCGACCGCTCGACAAATCCATGTCCGAAGTTGAGGCAGGACCCATCGACGTTCAGACCCGATCGAATACGACGCCCGAAGAATACAAGGCCATGGTCGGCAAGGCGAAGGAGTACATTGTCGCCGGCGACGCTTTTCAGATTGTGTTGGCGCAACGTTTCGAAGCGCCGTTTACATTGCCACCGTTCTCGCTCTATCGCGCGTTGCGGCGAACAAACCCGTCCCCTTATCTCTATTTCCTGGATTTCGGCGAATTCGCTGTCGCCGGATCAAGTCCCGAAATTCTCGTGAAGGTTTCTGGCGACGTCGTCACGATCCGCCCGATCGCCGGCACGCGCCCGCGCGGTGCAACGCCACACGAAGATAAAGCGCTGGAAGAGGAATTGCTTGCAGACCCGAAGGAGCGCGCCGAACACCTCATGCTGCTCGATCTCGGACGCAACGATGTTGGCCGCGTCGCAGCCCTCGGGACAGTCAAGGTCACCGATCAGTTCTTCATCGAACGCTACAGCCATGTGATGCATATCGTTTCCAACGTCGAAGGAAGGCTCGCCCCCAGTCACGACGCGCTTGATGCGCTGGCTGCCGGATTTCCCGCCGGCACCGTATCTGGCGCGCCCAAAGTGCGAGCCATGCAGATCATTGACGAACTGGAGAAAGAAAAACGCGGACTCTATGCGGGCTGTGTCGGCTATTTTTCCGCTGCGGGTGAAATGGATACCTGCATCGTATTGCGCACCGCATTGGTGAAAGACGGAAAAATGTACGTCCAGGCGGGCGCCGGCATCGTGGCCGATAGCGTCCCCGAGTTCGAACAGCAGGAATGCATTAACAAGGCCAAGGCCCTGTTTCGGGCCGCCGAAGAAGCGCGTCGCTTCGCCAGTGCGGCCAAACGCGGGCAGTAACCACCACCAGAGTGGGCTGCTTGACCCCCCATTGGGGGGCCCTTACACCCTTGCCAAAGCGGTGCACCATGCTCGTCCTGATCGACAATTACGACAGCTTTACCTTCAACCTGTTCCACTATCTGGGCGGGTTGGGGGCTGACGTCGCCGTGCATCGCAACGACAAGATTTCAGTTGCCGATGTCTTGGCAATGGCGCCGGATGCGATCGTGATCTCCCCCGGCCCCTGCACACCGACCGAGGCCGGAATTTGCCTCGACCTGATCAACAAAGCCGCTTCGACCATTCCAATCCTGGGCGTCTGCCTCGGTCACCAGGCGATCGGGCAAGCGTTTGGCGGAAAAGTGGTGCGCGCGACCCCTGTGCACGGCAAGGTGTCCGAGATCAGGCATACCGGTGCTGGTGTGTTTCGCGGTATCAACGGCTCCTTGAAAGCGACCCGCTATCATTCTCTTGTCGTGGATCGGGCCAGCATGCCGCGTGAACTGGCCACCACCGCGGAAACGGATGATCGTTTGGTGATGGGGCTGATGCACACGACCCTGCCGGTGCATGGCGTGCAGTTTCACCCTGAAAGCATCGCGTCCGAGCACGGACACCTGATGTTGAAGAATTTTCTGGACCTGGCTGACGACTGGAATGCAAAGCGCGGAAAGCGCCCGGCCCCGACGCGCGCCACCGCCGCGTTGCACGCGACGACTTGAGATACGCGCTATGGCCGACGATTTCAAAGCGCTCATCGCCAAGGTAGCGACCGGCGCGAGCCTCACGCGCGAAGAGGCGGCAGCTGCTTTTGACCGCATGATGTCGGGCGAAGCCACGCCGTCCCAAATGGGCGGATTGCTGATGGGGTTGCGCGTCCGCGGAGAAACCGTCGACGAGATTACCGGCGCCGTCACGACGATGCGCGCCAAGATGCTCGGCGTGAAAGCACCGCCAGGCGCAGTCGACGTTGTCGGGACCGGCGGCGACGCATCCGGCTCATTCAACATTTCAACCTGCGCGGCCTTTATCGTGGCCGGCGCCGGCGTTCCAGTCGCCAAACACGGCAATCGTGCATTGTCTTCGAAGTCGGGCGCAGCCGACGTATTGCAGGCGCTCGGCGTTAAAATCGAAATGGACCCAAACCAGGTCGGCGTATGTATACGCGACGCCGGCATCGGCTTCATGTTCGCGCCGGCGCATCACCCCGCCATGAAGAACGTCGGCCCGACCCGGGTCGAACTCGGGACCCGCACGATTTTCAATCTACTGGGGCCACTGTCGAATCCGGCGAGTGTCAAGCGACAGATGATTGGCACTTTTTCAAAGCACTGGGTTGAGCCGATGGCGCAGGTGTTGCAAAATCTCGGTTCAGAAAGCATCTGGGTGGTGCACGGGTCAGATGGCCTCGATGAGATCACGACATCCGGCCCCACCAGTGTCGCTGCGCTCGAGAATGGCAAGATCAGGACCTTCGAGGTGACGCCCGAAGATGCCGGATTGTCGCGTGCGAAATCTGAGTCACTGCGCGGTGGTGACGCGGATTTCAACGCAAAGGCTCTGCTCGATGTTCTCAAGGGCAAGCCGGGCCCGTTTCGCGATGTCTCGATCCTCAATGCCGCCGCAGCACTCATCGTTGCGGGCAAGGCTAAAGATCTCAAGCAAGGCGCGATGCTGGCAACAAAATCGATTGAGACTGGCGAAGCCGAAGGCCAACTCGATCGTTTGATCGCTGTATCAAACGCCGTGGAGGCCTGACCTTGTCGGACATCCTCACCAAGATCGAGGCCTATAAGCGCGAGGAAATTGCCGCTGCAAAGCGGGCGCGTCCGCTTGCAGACCTTGAAAAACTCGCGAAGGCGGCGCCGCCGCCGCGAGGCTTTCTCGCTGCGATCGAACGCCGCATCGCCGCGGGCGACTATGCGCTGATCGCGGAGATCAAGAAGGCCAGCCCTTCGAAAGGCTTGATTCGATCCAACTTCGACCCGCCCTCGCTCGCGAAGGCCTATGAGGCCGGAGGCGCCGCCTGCCTTTCGGTGCTAACCGACGCACCATCTTTCCAGGGCAAACCTGAATTTCTTGCAGCGGCGCGCAATGCCACGGCCCTGCCCGCATTGCGCAAGGACTTCATCTACGAACCGTACCAGGTGGTGGAATCGCGCGCGCTTGGCGCTGATTGCATCCTCATCATCATGGCGGCTGTCGATGACGCGGCGGCGCGTGCGATCGAAGACACCGCCAACGCATATGGCATGGATGTTCTTATTGAAGTTCATGATGAAGTTGAGCTTGCCCGCGCCCTCAAGCTGAAATCACGTCTTATCGGCATCAATAATCGAGATCTGCGTACCTTCGAGACCTCGCTTGGCGTCAGCGAGCGCCTGGCACCAAAAATCGCACGCGATCGTGTCGTTGTTGCTGAAAGCGGCCTCAATACTCCTGCCGACCTCGCGCAGCTCAAGCGCATCGGAATCTCAGCATTCCTGATTGGCGAAAGCCTGATGCGGCAAGATGATGTTGCGGCCGCCACACGATCCCTCATTGCGCGCGAGCCGCGCCGAGCTGCAGCGGAGTAAAGCCATGGCGCGACGCAAGAAGACATCAACGCGGCGCCCAAAAAGCAAGAAAGGCGCCTCTCGTCGCCCAAAAAAAAACGCGACCCGTCGCGCAAAGCCGAAAGCCAGAGCGAAGCCACAATCCGCGACACTACCACCGCCCGTGAGGCCATTGACCCATATCGACCAGCGTGGCGAAGCGCGAATGGTGGACGTGTCCGACAAAGGCGCCACCGAACGGATCGCGATCGCTGAAGGCCGCGTGATTATGCGCAAGGAGACGCTCGATTTGGTTATTGAAGGTAACGCGCTGAAGGGCGACGTGCTGGGGGCGGCGCGGCTTGCCGGCATCATGGCTGCCAAGCGGACCCATGGTCTCATCCCGCTTTGTCATCCACTTCCACTGACCAAGGTCGAAATCGACATCAATCCGGAGCACGCACTACCGGGGTTTCTTGTTCAGGCTACGGTCAAGGTCACGGCCAAGACCGGCGTCGAGATGGAGGCCTTGACGGCAGTCTCGATCGCGTGCCTGACGATCTACGACATGGTCAAGGCGACCGAGCGTGGCATGCGGATCGAAGGCATTCGTCTCCTACACAAGAGCGGCGGCAAGTCCGGTGAGTGGCGCGCGGAGGCGCAGTCTTGAATCTGATGCCGGTTGCCGAGGCGTTGCGGCAGGTGCTGGCAGACGCAAAAGCGCTGCCGCCGGAGATGACACCCCTCGCCGATGCGCTTGGACGCGTTTTGAGCGATAACGTGGCCGCGCTTCGTACCCAGCCACCGGCAGCCGTTTCCGCAATGGATGGCTATGCCCTTCGGGCCAGCGACGTCGCGCATTCGCCGGTAACTCTTAAACTGATAGGTGAAGTTGCGGCCGGACACCCTTTTGATGGCAAGGTCGGCCCAGGCGAGGCGGCCAGAATTTTCACGGGGGGCGTGCTGCCCGAGGGCAGCGATACTGTCGTCATTCAGGAACTCACGACGACCGACGGTAAGACCGTCACAATCCAGAAATCGACTGCCGCGGGGCGCAATGTGCGAGCACTGGGCATCGATTTTGCGAAAGACCAGGTTCTCTTGCGCAAGGGCGCCCGGCTGACGGACCGCGCCTTGATGTTGGCGGCCGCCATGAATTACCCGAGCCTGCCTGTGCACCGTCAGCCCAAGGTGGCCGTGCTTGGAACTGGCGACGAATTGGTGCCGCCCGGCAGCAATCCCAATCCCGGCGAAATCGTCTATTCCAACGGCTTTGCTTTGACGGCACTCGCGCGTAGCGAGGGCGCTACAGTGCTTGACCTTGGCATTGCACGTGATCGCATTGAAGAGATCACCTTGGGCGTACGCCGGGCCCGCGAATGGGGCGCCGACATCCTGGTAACCACCGGTGGCGCCTCGGTGGGTGAGCATGATCTCGTGCAGCGCGCTCTGGCGAGTGAGGGCCTCGACCTCTCATTTTGGCGCGTGGCCCTTCGGCCCGGCCGACCGATGATGCATGGCCGGATTGGCGGCATGCAGGTGCTGGGGCTCCCGGGAAATCCGGTATCCTCTTACGTCTGCGCGTACCTGTTTCTGGTCCCCCTTATCCGGCGGCTGGCCGGTCGACGTGATGCCGAGCATGTGCCGGTCCCTGCGCAGCTTGGGCGCGGTTTACCCGCCAACGACGAGCGTGCGGACTATCTGCGGGCGACCCTCGAGCACGGGCCTGACGGCCTCGTGGCAACCCCACTTCCCGACCAAGACAGTTCCCTGATGGCGCCGCTCGCCGAAGCCGGCTGCCTGGTGATTCGGGAACCGCACGCTCCTGAGGCTTTGGCCGGTTCAGACTGTGTCATCCTTAAGCTAGGCCTTTAGGCGTCTTTCGAGTTTTTCACCCCAAATTAAATAGTTGCGGAACACATATCGAACAGATAGTGTCCGTTCATGATTTGTTTCTGACCTGTCCCTCCAGGGGGCGGTCCGACGGGGAGAAACCGATGCTGACCCGCAAGCAGTTCGAGCTTCTGCGTTTTATCCACGAACGGCTGACCGAGGCCGGGGTGCCCCCCTCCTTTGACGAGATGAAGGACGCGCTCGACCTGCGTTCAAAATCGGGCATCCATCGCCTAATTACGGCCCTGGAGGAGCGTGGCTTCATCCGCCGGCTGCCCAACCGTGCGCGCGCCATTGAGGTGATCAAACTGCCGGATTCAGTCGGGCACGGGCTCGGTTCATCCCGGTCCCGGGGTTTTACCCCGAGCGTGATCGAAGGCGACCTTGGGCGCGTTCGTACCAGTTCCGAAGATGACCCCGGTCGCCCGGTCGCCGTGCCGGTTATGGGCCGCATTGCAGCCGGCACGCCGATTGAAGCGATCCAGACCCGCAGCCATGTCATCAACATGCCCCCTGACCTGCTTTCGGCCGGCGATCATTTTGCCTTGGAGGTGCGCGGGGACAGCATGATCGAAGCCGGCATCCTTGATGGCGACATCGCGCTAATCCGAAGATCGGAGGCCGCCGATACGGGCGATATTGTTGTTGCCTTGATCGATGATGAGGAGGCCACGCTCAAGCGCTTCCGGCGTCGGGGCGCCTCCATCGCACTTGAGCCCGCCAACACTGCTTACGAAGTGCGGATCCTCCCGCCCAATCGGGTTCGTATCCAGGGCAAGCTTGTCGGGCTTTTCCGCAGGTATTAGTCGTCCGCGGAAAGATCGTCTTCGCGCGGCATCGCGTCCATTGCGCCTCGTGGCGCCGCGGCTTGCGCACTTTCGGATGTCCGCGTCGAATTGGTTGTCCATGGCCGCTCAACATTGGATGGCCGCGCAAGCACAAGCTGGAAGTGGTCGCCGGACCTGTGCAGAGCCACGGCACCGTGTTCGCGCGAGGTTTGACGGTCAACGACAAGAGCGGCGCAACCTGATGCTGGCACCTCGCGCCCGCTCACGATGATTGCAGCGCGCGCGCAATCCTCGGCAATGGCTTCAATTCCAATCACCATTGAGATGAGACGCCCGTCGGCAAGCGTGCCGATGCAGCCAATGGCGTCGCACCGGACGCCATTGGCCAAGCTTGAATCCTTCGGAACACGTGCGTCGGCGTCGGCGGCTAACCACTCCTTGACGGCGAACACGTCGCGGCCGTTGCGCAGAATTGCAAGGCGGCCGTCGGTGCCGCGAAACGCCGCCGATTGGCCGTCGCCGGAGATCAGCACGTCCGGCTGTGGTGATGTGAGAGCCCAAAAGCTGCCGCCGGCAACCAGAACCGCGCCGCCCCAGCGCAGCGGCGTACGCAGCAAGCAAACAAGCAAGATTCCCCCTGTCCCCACCAACAGCGGGCCGGTCCCAAAAGCGTGGAGCCGACCCACAGCACCAGGCAGGCTGGTGACCCAAAGCGCGACACCATTCATCCAATCAATTCCGCCGCTCATCAGCCGCCAGAACGGTGCATCGAATCCGAACGGCATCGCGACAAGCCCAAGAATGCCCATTGGCATGACGAGCGCTGATACGACGGGCATAGCCAGGAGGTTGGCCAATGCTCCGTATGGCGCAAGCCGATGGAAATGGTAGGCCGCATACGGCGTCGTAGCGAAACCGGCGACCAGTGAGGCCAGAAGCAATCCGAAGATTTCTCGCACACCCCAAAGTGCTACGCGCATCCCGAGCGAGCTATCTTTATTCGAGCGCCACGGAAGCCCGTATTGATATGCCGCGACAAGCGCCAGCGTCGCCGCAAACGACATTTGAAAGCTCGGATGTATGACCGCTTGCGGCGCAAATATCAGAACACCAATTGCTGCGACCGCGAGCGTACGGAAGGTCAGAGTTGGCCGATCCAACATGACGCCAATGAGCACGATCGCGATCATGATGTAGGATCGCTGCGTGGCAACCTCCGCTCCTGACAACAGAAGATAGAACGTCGCCGCGACAAGCGCGCCAAGCGCCGCCCATTTCTTGATCGGAAAACGGCTGGCCAAAAAGGGAAATAGCGCGAGCCCGGCGCGTATAAAAAAGAATACGATCCCCGACACAACGGCCATGTGATAGCCCGAAATCGACAGAACGTGGGCAAGGCTGGAGACATACATGGCATCGTTGACTGGCGTCGAAATCGCGTCACGTTTTCCTGTGATCAATGCCGACGCGATCGAGCCATTGTCGCCCGCGATCACAGAGCGAATGCGTTTGTCGATGGCTTCCCGGATATCATCGACGATCGTGGCATAGCGCAACCAAAAACCGCCCTTAACCGGTGGGGTCCTGGCCTTGATTGCACCGAGCGCATAGCCAGAGGCGCCGATGCGCTGGAAATACATGTCGCGTGCAAAATCGTAGCCACCGGGCCGCAAAGGTTGCATTGGTGGCGACAGCCGCGCCTTGAATTCGACAAAGCTTCCGACAGCTGGAGCGCTTCCTTTGCGTACTGCAACCCGAACGCGTTCCGGTTTTGCGGGCAAACCTTCGACAGCTTGAACGCGCACGACGATACGATCGCTGCGCTCACGCTCCTCGCGCACCTCTACGAAGCCTGACACGATCGCGCTTGTTACAGGCGACCGTAAGATCGGATGCGCAATGCGGACCGTTTGTAGCGTCGCCGTCGCGAAGCCAGCCGCAATCGCCGTCAGACCAAGTACAAGCGGGAATCCAATCGGACGATGGCGCGTTAGCAGCGTCAAAACGAAACCCGTCACCGTCGCGGATAGAGCCGCCCACCAGGCCGGTTCGCGATCGGCGCTGAAGTAAGCAACGATGCCGAAGCCAAAAGCCACCGGCAGCCACGGCATCAGCCGGCCCGGCGCGAGCTCCGCCGCGATCCACCCAGACAGCAGGCCGCGCAGCGAACCAGCGGCATCGACAATTCCGTCCGGCAGCAACAATCCGGCTGGACGGCGGGCGGCGTCAGCCGTCGCCGCCCAGGCCTTGGCGCGCGCGCGTGGTCGCTCACTATGCGGGCTTTGCCGAACCAAGGCGCGGGGCGCCTCCCCGACGCCGGATCATTACAACCGCGTCTATCCTAACTCATCCCCAGGTTGTGGCCAGCCACTCGAGGTCACCCTGTGACCTTTTCCTTGGCCCAGGTATCGCGGAGCCCGATCGTTCGGCTGAACACGGGCTTCGCCGCCGTTGAGTCTACATCGAGACAAAAATAACCCTGCCGCTCGAACTGTATGGGCAGTCCAACCTTGGCCTCGGCAAGCGCCGGCTCCAGACGGACTCCATTCAGCACCTCCATCGAATTGGGGTTGAGATCGGCAGTAAATCCCTCACCTCCACTCGGATCGGGCTTAGTAAACAGTGGATTATAAAGCCGCACCTCCGCTGGGATGGACTGTGTCGCCGAAACCCAATGGATTGTCGCTTTCACCTTACGTCCATCGGGAGCATTGCCGCCGCGCGTCGCCGGATCATAGGTGCAGCGCAATTCGGAAACCTCGCCACTCGCACTCTTAATGACTTCGCGGCAGGTCAGGAAATAAGCATAGCGCAAGCGCACCTCGGACCCCGGAGAAAGCCGGAAGAACTTCTTCGGCGGGTTCTCCATGAAATCGTCCTGTTCGATAAAGATCTCCCGTCCGAATTTTAACTTCCGCGCGCCTGCCGCGGGATTGTCCGGATGATTGACCGCATCGAGTTCCTCGACTTGGCCTTCCGGATAGTTCTCGATCACGACCTTGAGCGGGCGAAGAACGGCCATTCGCCGCAACGCTGTCTTGTTGAGTGCTTCGCGGACGGAAAAATCGAACATCCCCATATCAACGATGCTGTTGGCCTTTGCGACGCCGATGCGTTTGACAAAATCCCGAATGGCCTCGGGCGGAACACCGCGCCTGCGTAATCCCGCCAGAGTCGGCATGCGGGGATCATCCCATCCACTGACATGTCCGCCGCGCACCAGCTCCGTCAGCACGCGCTTGGAAAGGACCGTGTAAGTCAGATTGAGGCGCGCGAATTCGTACTGGTGGGGTTTGGAAGGCACATTCAAATTCGCGATGAACCAATCGTAAAGCGGACGATGATCCTCGAATTCGAGCGTACAGATCGAATGGGTGACCTGCTCTATCGCATCCGACTGGCCATGAGCGTAGTCATAGCTCGGATAGATCTTCCATTCTGTGCCAGTCCGAGGGTGATGGGCGTGAAGGATACGATACATCACGGGGTCGCGCAGATTGATGTTCCCAGAGGCCATGTCGATTTTCGCCCGCAGGACGCGCGCACCGTTCGGGAATTCGCCCGCGCGCATGCGCCGGAATAGATCAAGATTTTCTTCAATACTTCGGTCGCGGAATGGGCTGTTCTTGCCAGGTTCGGTCAACGTGCCTCGACTGGTTCGCATGTCATGCGGACTTCTGATCGTCGACATAAGCCTTGCCGGCCCGAATCAAATCTTCCGCCCATCCATAGAGCCGCTCGAAGTAATCCGAGGCATAGTAGAGATGTTTGCCCCAATCGAACCCAAGCCAGCGCACATCGCGTTCTATGGCGTCGATATATTCCTGCTCTTCTTTCGTCGGATTGGTATCGTCAAAACGCAGGTGGCAGCGTCCCCCAAACTCCTCCGCAATCCCGAAATTCAGACAGATCGATTTAGCGTGCCCGATATGGAGGTACCCGTTTGGCTCGGGCGGAAAACGCGTAACCACGCCTTTGGCGCGACCCGCGTCCAGATCGGCTTTGACGATGTCGCGGATGAAATCGCGCCCCGGTTCTCCCGGAGCCGCTTCGCCTCTTGCATTATCGTTCGTCACTATGCTTCCTCAAATTCCGCAAGATCCATCCGACGCCACGAGCGGCGGCCTATGCCATGACGGGACGTCCAGCTCAATGTCAATCGCGCTGACACCTTTTCCGGTAACTGTGGTAGATCGCCGCCGATGAGCGAGCCCGTTGTCACCCGTTTTGCGCCCTCACCGACCGGCTTCCTCCATATTGGAGGAGGCCGTACCGCCCTATTTAACTGGCTGTTCGCACGCCGGCATGGCGGGAAAATGCTGCTGCGGATCGAGGACACCGACCGCGAGCGTTCGACCGCGGCGGCCATCAACGCCATCATCGACGGGCTGACCTGGCTCGGAATTACCTGGGACGGCGAGATCGTCTTCCAGTTTTCACGTGCCAGCCGCCACCGCCAGATCGCCGAACAGTTGCTGGCGTCAGGCCACGCCTATCGCTGCTACTGCAGCCCCGAACAATTGACCGCCATGCGCGAGAAGGCCCGTGCGGAGGGCCGCACCCGCCTCTATGACGGCCGGTGCCGTGACCAAGACCCGAAGGATGCCCCCGCCGGCGTCAATCCGGTCATCCGCCTCAAGGCTCCGTTGACCGGCGAAACGGTCGTCGAGGACCAGGTTCAGGGCCGCGTCGTTTGGCAGAACGAAAACCTCGACGATTTCGTGTTGCTCCGTTCGGACGGCACACCAACCTACATGCTCGCTGTTGTGGTCGACGACCACGACATGGGCGTGACCCATATCATCCGCGGCGACGACCACCTCAATAACGGAGCGCGCCAGACCCAGATCTACCAGGCACTCGGCTGGAAGGTGCCGATCATGGCCCATATCCCGCTCATTCACGGCCCTGACGGTTCCAAGCTCTCAAAGCGACATGGGGCGCTCGGCGTCGACGCTTACCGGGCCATGGGATATCTGCCGGCGGCCATGCGAAATTACCTTGTGCGGCTCGGCTGGGCGCATGGCGATCAGGAGATTTTCACCACCGAGGAAATGGTGGCCGCCTTTGACTTGCCTCAGATCGGGCGCTCGCCGGCGCGTTTCGATTTCACAAAGCTCGAGAGCCTCAATGGCCACTATATCCGTTCGACCGATGACGCCGACCTGATTGCGATTCTCGAACAGCTCTTGCCCCACATCGCGGGCGGCCAGGAACTCGCGAGCAAAATGACCCCCGCGTTACGCGCCAAGCTTCTGGCTGCCATGCCGGGGCTGAAGGAGAGGGCCAAGACTTTGGTTGAACTGTTCGAAGCGTCGCGGTTCCTGTGGACAAGCCGCCCTCTCGACATCAACGATCAGGCCAAAACCCTGCTGACACCCGAGGCCAAAACCCTTATTGCCGCCCTGCTGCCGGAACTGGAGGCCGTTACGGATTGGAACGCCGCTTCAGCCGAGGCCATCGTGCGCCCCTATGCGGAGCGCGCTGGCTTAAAACTCGGCGCAGTGGCGCAACCGCTGCGGGCCGCCCTGACAGGCCGAACGACATCCCCGCCAATATTTGACGTTCTCGCCGTACTTGGCCGGGACGAAAGCCTTGCCCGGCTGCGGGACCAGGCCGCATCGTAAAATTTTCATAGCGGGCAAACGAACGGCGAGTGCCTATATAGGCGCCGCGGCGCTATCTTGCAGCGCACACTTGAATGGGATACGCACAAAGCGGCCGGAATCCCTACGCCCGACGCGGCGTCGCCTGCCCGGCCAAAACGTTTTCCACGCGCATCGCTCGCGGCCAATTCGAGGGCTCGACCATGGACGCCAAGACCAGCGCCAAGAACAAGACCGGCACCCTGACGGTCGGCAACAATAATTGGGATATGCCGATATATCCGGGCACGATCGGTCCCGACGTCGTCGACATCTCGAAGCTCTATGGCCAGAGCGGGATGTTTACCTTCGATCCAGGATTTACGTCGACCGCAAGCTGCGAATCGAAAATCACCTATATCGATGGCGACGAGGGCATTCTGCTCTATCGCGGATATCCGATTGAGCAACTGGCCGAGCACGGCGACTTCCTGGAGACGTGCTACCTGCTGCTTTACGGCGAACTACCGACCACGTCGCAGAAGGCCGACTTCGACTACCGCGTCAACCGGCACACGATGGTGCACGAGCAGATGATGCGGTTCTTCCAGGGCTTCCGCCGAGATGCACATCCGATGGCCGTCATGACGGGCTGCGTCGGCGCGCTCTCGGCATTTTACCATGACTCCACCGACATTTCCGATCCGCACCAGCGGATGATCGCCTCGATCCGCATGATCGCGAAAGTGCCGACGCTTGCGGCGATGGCCTTCAAGTATTCGATCGGCCAGCCGTTTGTTTATCCGAAAAACGAACTCGACTACGCCTCAAACTTCCTGCGCATGTGTTTTGCGGTGCCGACCGAAGATTACAAAGCCAACCCGGTGCTTGCGCGCGCGATGGATCGCATCTTCATCCTGCACGCAGATCACGAGCAAAATGCGTCGACATCAACCGTCCGGCTTGCCGGCTCGTCAGGCGCCAACCCATTCGCCTGCATCGCGGCGGGCTGCGCCTGCTTGTGGGGTCCGGCCCATGGCGGCGCAAACGAGGCCGCGCTCAACATGCTGCGCGAGATCGGCTCGGTCGATCGCATTCCTGAATTCATCAAGCGCGCCAAAGACAAAAACGATTCATACCGGCTGATGGGCTTTGGTCATCGCGTCTACAAAAATTACGATCCACGCGCCAAGATCATGCAGAAGACGTGCCATGAGGTCCTGACAGAACTCGGGATCAAGGATGACCCGCTCCTCGACGTCGCCATGGAGCTCGAGAAGATCGCGCTGCATGACGAATATTTCATCGAGAAAAAGCTGTATCCGAATATCGATTTTTATTCTGGTATCACGCTCAAGGCGATGGGTTTCCCGACCACCATGTTCACCGTACTGTTTGCGGTCGCCCGCACGGTCGGCTGGATCGCCCAGTGGAAGGAAATGATCGAGGATCCGCACCAGAAGATCGGCCGGCCGCGTCAGCTCTATACGGGCGCGACGCGCAGAGACTACGCGCCGATCTCGCGCCGGAAATAACTTAACTAACTGCTCTTGCCGTTGGATTTACCGTTGAGCTTCGGCGCAGTCGCGCCGTCATAGGCCCATTGCACGTACATTCCTGCCCAGGTGAACCCGCCGCCAAAAGCGGCAAGGACCATGCGGTCGCCGCGCTTTAACTTTGGCTCGTAGTCCCAAAGACAGAGCGGGATAGTGGCATTGGTGGTGTTGCCGTATTTGTGGATCGTCACCATCACCTTGTCCATCGGCATGCCCATGCGCTCGGCGGTCGAACTCGATGATGCGCTTGTTGGCCTGATGCGGCACGAGCCAGTCTATCATTTCAGCGCGCAAATTATTTCGCGACATGACCTGACCCGCTACTTCCGCCATTTTGGCGATGGCGAACTTGTAGACGGCCGCACCTTCCTGATGGACATAATGCAGTCGCTTGGCAACGCTCTCGGTCGTTGCCGGCATCCGGCTGCCGCCGGCTTTCTGATGCAGATGGATCATGCCTGACCCATCGGAATGAATCAGCGCATCCATGATGCCGTAGCCGCTATCGTTTGGCTCAAGCAGCACAGCCCCGGCGCCATCCCCGAACAGGACGCACGTGGCGCGATCCGTGTAGTCAATGATCGACGACATCTTGTCGGCGCCGACAACCACTACTTTTCGCGCGGTGCCGTTGGCAATGAATTGTGCGGCTATGGTGAGCGAATAAAGAAATCCGGAGCACGCGGCCTGCACATCGAAGCTTCCAATATTGCGCACGCCCACCATGTCGCAAATCAAGTTGGCAGTGGAGGGAAACTGCAGATCCGGCGTTGTGGTGGCGCAGATGAGCAGATCCACTTCTTCCGGCTTGGTACCGGTCTTTTGCAACAGCCCACGAACTGCCTCAGCGGCCATGTGCGAGGTCCCGAGACCTTCGCCCTTCAGAATATGACGTTCCTTGATGCCCGTGCGTTCGGTAATCCAGGCATCGCTGGTGTCGACAAGCCGCGCCAGCTCCGCATTGGTGAGCAGATCTGGCGGCAAGTAGCCATGAACGGCCGTGATTGATGCACGCGGGGAAAGTGTCAAAGGCTGGAATCCGGTTTGCTACAAGGACATACGCCTATCCGGGACGACCCAGCAAGCTAGGATTGTGACAGGGCTGATATTCCAGTTTCGCGCAATAAATCGGCCCTTTTTCGTAGCACAATCGAGCACCAATGCGGCTGCCCGGTCGCCCGGCCGCGCTGTCCCGATTTCCATAATCCCATCGAGACGGGCAAAGGCGTCGATTTGCCGCCGTCGCTCCGGCGTATCGGCTAACAGCGGCAATAGTGCGGTCGTGAGCCGCTCGGCGGTGCAATCCCGCTGGATGAATTCAGGCACGATGTTTTCGCCCAGTGCCAGGTTGGCGAGGATGACTGATGGGACGTTGACAAGCAGACGTGCCGCTAGCTCTTCGATCAGGCCTACCTTGTACGCCGCTACCATCGGCACGCCGGCGAGCGCGAGCTCAAGAGTCGAGGTGCCCGATTTGGTCAACGCCGCCCTTGCCGTTCGAAAGGCTTCATTCTTTTCACCAGTTTCAGTCACCACGCGTGTCGGAACCGGCCACGATGCAACCGCGGCTCGCACTGCATCCGCAAGCCGTGGCACCGCCGGGACCACGGCTTCGATCTCCCCGAACTGCTCCGCCACACGCGCAACCGCCGCGCCAAAAACCGGTGCCATGCGCCGTACTTCGGCCGTCCTGCTTCCCGGCATCACCAGCAGCAACGGCGGGTCAGCCATCCTCAATCGTTTTTCAAGTTCGTTTGGCCGAAGTTCGTCGAGCCGCTCCGTCAATGGATGACCAACATAAGTGCACGGCGGCCCACCAAGCTCACCGAGAACTTTTGGTTCGAACGGCAGCAGGGCTAGCACATGATCGATATATGCGCGCATGGCAGGCGCGCGGCCCGGGCGCCACGCCCAAACCGACGGGCAGACGTAGTCGACGATAGGGATTTCAGGCGCGCGGTTGCGTACGGCGCGCGCCACGCGATGGGTGAATTCCGGACTATCAATGATCACCAGCACATCCGGCTTTGCGGATACGACAGCATCTGCCGTCTCACGAATGCGCCGGAAGATCTTCGGCAAGCGCGTTAGAATCCCCCCAAAACCAACGATCGCGAGATCACCAAGTGGGAAAAGACTTGGTACGCCCTCCGCTGTCATATGTGTGCCGCCGACGCAGGAAAAACGCGCGCGGCCTTGAGTGCGCTGCTTGATCGCTGCAATCAACGCAGCGCCCAGCCGGTCACCCAACTCCTCGCCGACGACAAGAAAAATATGCGGGCTCATCGCTCTGTTCCGGCCGGAACGCCAAGAACAAAAATTCCGGCGCGGTCGGCTTCAACGACGACGCGCTCGGGTTCCGCAACCACGGTCGCGCCACCCACCACCGCAATACCGGCAAGCTTCGCATGCGCTACCCCGGCTACGGTATTTGGACCTATCGACGGCAAATCAAATCGGCGGTCCTGTTCCGGTTTTGGGGCCTTCACCAGCACTCCAATCCCTGGCGGACCACCTATCCGCCCAGCAATTCGTAATTCGGCAACGCGCGCCAGCATCTGGTCGGTACCCTCGGCAGCTTCTACCGCCAGTACGCGTTTGCCGGCGACCACCACCGCTTGTCCGATATCGAATGCACCGCTCGCGCGTAAATAATCAAAACCAAAAGCAATGTCCTGCCGATGCTGTTCCGCGGCGTCGACGCGCCCGAGCACTCCCTCCGGCAGCAATATCTCCGGTGCAACCTCATGGGCGCCGAGGAGATGAAAGCCGTGATCCTCGACAATCCGGCTCACGCCGGACAGAAGATGATTGTCGCCTCCACGGTACGCAGCCATAATTCTTGGCAATAGCATCAGCGCCTTGAAATCAGGGCGAAGAGTCCAGAGCGTCGGCCGCACCAACGAGCCAATAAAAACCACGTCGCGGCAGCCAGCGGCACGAGCGTGCCGTGTGAAAGCGCCCAGTTGACCAATACGGATCCAGTGGTGCGGATAGCGTGCGATCATTGCCGGGTCGGCGTGGCCACGAAGCGCGAAAAGCACGACCGCCCGTCCGCGCTTCGAAACGAAGTCCGCCACCGCCAGTGGCAGCGTGCCGCCTCCGCATATGAGTGCGAGCGGGCCGTTCTGCCCCACACCCCCCGGCATGCTCATGCGTCCTCGTCCGACTCCCCGCGCCTGATCGCCATGGTGAATGGGCGTTTGCCGGCACGGATGAACGCAACGATCTTACCAACCTGCGTATCGTCGGCGTAATCGGCGGCCACTTTGTCGATGCGCGCACGAAACGCGCCCTCGCCAAAAAACAAAGCTTCGTAGGCGGCCCGCACCCGGTGAATGTCCGACTTGGAAAGGCCGCGCCGCCGCATCCCTACAGCATTGAGTCCAACCAGGTTGGCGAGCGGTCCCTGCGCCATCGCAAACGGGATCACGTCAGCGCGTACGCCACTGAGGCCGACGATCATCGCCCCCTCGCCGATCCGCACGAACTGCCGGACCGCAACGCCCCCACCGAAGACGACATTGTCGCCGATCGTCACATGCCCGCCGAGTACGGTGTTGTTGGCAAACACCACTTTGTTGCCGACATGACAATCATGGCCAACATGGCTCCCCACCATGAAAAAACAGCCGTCGCCGACTTGCGTCCTGCCACCGCCATCTTCTGTGCCGGTATTCATGGTGACGTTTTCGCGAATATCGCAATCAGCTCCGACCTCGAGCGTTGTGGGTCCGCCACGATAACTGAACGACTGCGGGGGCGACCCGAGCGAAGCAAACGGATGGATAACGGTGCGCGCACCAATCGTGGTATGGCCCGTTAGATTGACATGCGCCACCAGGCGGCAGCCGTCGCCAATGCGAACATTCGCACCAACCGTGCAATAAGGACCGATCGTGACGTCGCTTCCGATTGCCGCTCCGGCCTCGACCCGGGCCGAAGGATCGATCATGCGCGCGGTCATGCGTCTGAAAGCATTGCGCCGAGTTCAGCTTCCGCGACGACCTGGCCGGCAACTTTTGCTTCGCCGTGGTACCACCACATGGATTTGCGGCGCGCGATCCGTTTCATGTGGTACTCAACCGTATCGCCCGGCCGGACGGGCTTTCGAAATTTAGCCTTGTCGATCGTGAGAAAATACACCGATTTCGGTCGCGCGCCGGTTGCGGCGATACACAAAATTCCTGCCGTCTGCGCCATGCCTTCGATCATCAGTACGCCCGGAAAAACGGGATTGCCGGGAAAATGGCCCTGGAATTGCGGCTCATTGATCGTCACGTTTTTAATGCCAATGCCGGACTCGTCGCCCTGAATTTCAATCACGCGATCCACCATCAGAAACGGATAACGGTGTGGCAGCATTTTCAACACCATCTCGATGTCGACCGCCTCAAGTCTCGTTACGGCTTTATCCATGGCACAATCTCATTCGTCCGCAGCCGTCTCGCTGTCGCTTTCCCTGCGCGCAAGCCGCGCAAGCATTTTCATTTCGCGGAACCACAGTTTAATCGGTTTGGCGGGTGAGCCGCCCCAGCGCGCACCAGCCGGCACGTCACCGTGGACATTGCTGATTGCCGCAACCTGCGCCCCTTCGCCGATCGTTAAGTCATTGCCCACGCCAACACGGGCACCCAGCACAACGAAATCTTCCAGTGTCGCGCTGCCGGAAATGCCCGTTAGCGCCACGAGTATACAGTGACGGCCAATACAGACATTGTGGCCCACCTGAACCAGGTTGTCGATCTTGGTGCCCTCGCCGATGACCGTATCGCGAATGGCGCCACGGTCGATGGTGGTGCCAGCGCCGATTTCCACGTCGTCCTGAATAATAACGCGCCCCACCTGCGGTACTTTCAGATGGCTTTTGCCCATTACGAACCCGAAGCCATCCTGACCTATCTTGCATCCGGGATGAATGATGACGCGATCCCCAATCAATGCCTCGCTGATGGTTGCGTTGGCGCCGATCGAACTGTCGCGCCCAATCCTCACTCCCGCGCCGATCACCGCATTCGCTCCGATCACGCTGCCGCTGCCAATTTCGACGTCGGGGCCTATGACGGCGCCCGGATCAATTGATACGCCATCCTCCATACGCGCGCGTTTGTCGACATGCGCTCCGGTAAACTCGCCTGGCCCGGACAACGAAGACGGACGCAGCGCTTGCGGAAATAATTCGCGCGCTACTGTCACAAACGCGCGGTACGGGTCCTGCACTGTCAGGACAGCGACTTTTGGTGGCAGGTCACCGGCAAGTGCTGGCGTCGTAAGACAGACGCCGGCGAAGGTCTCGACTGCCGCTCGCGCGAACTTCCTGTTGTCAAAAAAAGCGATGTCGTGCGGCGAGGCGCGATCAAGCGGCGCAACGTTGACCACACGCCGCGAATGCGGAGCCGGCGACGCGGGCGTCGCACCGGTCAGGGCGACGATCTCATCGATTGTGAGACCGCGCGAATGTCGTAGGAAGACCGGCTCGTTCATCCTGCAGGGGTCCGATCCGCTATACCGCCGGACACAACCAAAATCAGAACTTGGTGCCGCCGCTGAAGCGGAAGACCTGCGTGCGGTCGCAAACTTGCGTGACGTTATCCGACCCAGTCGCGCAATATTTCGTAATCGGATAAGCCAAATCGAAGCGCAGCGGCCCGAGCGGCGAATCCCAAAGCAGGCCGACACCGACTGAAGAACGGATCTTTGCCACACCATCCAGACCAACCTGGAGCGTTTCGCCGGTTACACTCCAGCTGGTCGGACCTTGATAGTTCCAAACGTTGCCTGCATCGGCAAAGGCCGCAATCTTGATGCCGATATCCTTGGGCAGGAAGTACAACGGCGTCTGCGCCTCGAGGCTGACACCCCAATACATGCTGCCGCCGAGGGCGTCGTTTGTTGTTCCTATCGTGAGGTCGCGCGGTCCTATGCCAGCTGGCGAAAAGCCGCGCACGAGGTTTGGCCCCATCTGGAATTGATCCAGCATACGCAGACTCTGGCCACCCCAAGGCGAGACATTGCCGCCCTGGAACTTGAGGACGCTGACAACGTCCGAAAAGACTTCGTAGTAATTGCGAACCTCAAACGCCGTGCGGATGAAGTTCACGTCGCCACCGACGCCAGCGAAATCCTGCTTGAGTTCGGTATAGAGGCCGCTGGTCGGAACCCGGTTGTTGTCGAGCGTATTGTACGAAACGGTATAGCCAACGAGCGATGTGTTGACTGGACCCGCAGCCAATTCTTTACGCACCGCGAGCGAAGCTTCGCCGTCGTTGTAACAGCCGTAAGGAACATTGACGAACGTATCGAAGCCGGAGGCTTCGTCGGTCGGGATTTACGCCCGGCCCACCGTTGCCCGGCGTGCGGCTTGAAAATTGACAGTTATTGTATTGGTCCGGCAGCGTGATTTTCTGCTGGTAGAAAGAATACCGCGGCGCAAACGCGATTTCCTCGGTCAGTGCAAATCCGAGTCGGAGATTGGTGCCGATCGATTGCGAGTCGTAAGATACGTAATTCGACGCCAGATTTTGCCGTGCAAACAAATCGATGCCGCCGGCCATCCGATAACCGAACAAATAAGGCTCGACGAAGGACAGGTCGAGGCCGCGAACACGCTGGCCATAGGTGACCGAGGCCTTCGCGTAATTGCCGCGGCCCATCAGGTTTCGGTCGGCAACACTGACTTCGGCTATGAGGCCGTCTGCGGTCGAATACCCACCGGAAATTGAAAACTCGCCGGTCGGTTGCTCTTCAACATCGACGTTGACGACAACGCGGTCGGGAGCGGAGCCGGGCTCGTTGGTGATCTTCACCGTCTTGAAGTAGTTGAGGTTTTTCAGACGCCGCTCGGCACGATCGACCAGCGCTCGATTGTAGGCGTCGCCTTCGCTCAGATCGAATTCCCGGCGGATCACGAAGTCGCGCGTACGGGTGTTGCCCCGGATGTTGATGCGCTCGATGTAGGCGCGGGCACCCTCTTCGACGACGAAGACGAGATTGATGGTTTTGGCCTCGAAGTTGCGGTCGCCACGCGGGCGGACGTTGGCGAATGCGTAGCCATGTTTAGCGGCCGCAATCGTCATCGACTCCACGCTTTTCTCAACGAGATCCGCATTATAGACGCTGCCGGGCCCGAGTTTGACCTGGGCTCGCAACGATCCGGGCTCAATGGCGCGCACGTTCGACACAACATCCACCGTGCCCACACGATATTGAGCGCCTTCGTCGATCGTGAAGGTGACGACAAAGCCCTTTTTGGATGGATCGTATTCGCCAACCGCCGCTACGATGCGCACATCGGCATAACCGTGCTTCAGGTAGAACCGGCGCAGCAGATCGCGGTCAGCTTCAACGCGATCGGGATCGTAGATGTCGGTGGTCTGCAGAAAGCTGAGGAAGTTGCTCTCGGATGTCTTGATGACGTCTTTGAGCCGGCCGGACGAAAATGCATGCGTCCCGACAAACCGGATGTCCTTGACCCCGGTCTTGTCGCCTTCCTTGATCTCGAACACCAGATCGACGCGGTTATTGGGCAATTCGATGATCTTTGGGTCGACACTGATGTCGAAACGGCCGCTGCGATGATAGATTTCGATGATGCGCTGCACGTCCGCCTGGACGGTCGGCCGCGACAGCGTCCCGCGCGGCTTTGACTGGACTTCAGCCGTGAGCTGCTCGTCTTTGGCCTTCTTGTTGCCTTCGAAGGCAACCCGGTTGATCACCGGGTTTTCAACCACAGTCACCACGATGCGGCCGCCGGTATGGGTGATGCGGACGTCGGCAAAGAGGCCGGTCGTTAGAAGAGCCTTGAGAGCCTCGTCTTCCTGCTCGGGGCCAATGCGGCCGCCCGGGCCAGGCTTGAAATAGGAGCGGATGGTGTCGGCCTCGACCCGGCGGCTGCCCTCCACGACAATAGAGCTGGCAGACTGCGCGACCGCAACTCCAGAGGAGGCGACCGTCACGCAGCAAGCACCGACGAGGATCCCGGCGAGGATCAGGCAGTTAACAGCCAATCCCCGAACCACCCGCACACAAATTCCCATGCGCTACGCGCCCTTTTGATCCATGCGGCCGCCCCCACTGCGGATTCGTTAGACGGTCCGGGCTGGCATAGGCCTGCTTTGTACAGCGTTTTTTATGCACTGCAAACGAAAGTCCCGCCGAACTTTCCCTTTCCCCTCAAAAAGTTGCCCGTAAGCAACGGTCATGACGTGGCGAGATGCAGGATGTCATTAAAGGTTGCAAAAATCATCAACATCACGACGATCGCCAGCCCAATCCTGAAGCCAAGTTCCTGCGCCCGCTCAGACAGCGGACGGCCTCGAATCGCTTCAATAACATAGAACAAAAGGTGACCGCCATCGAGCAAAGGGATGGGGAATAGGTTCAGCAGCCCGATCGAGACCGAAAGCACCGCCGTCAGGTGGATAAGTGCCGCAAACCCGGCGGTAGCGACCTGTCCGGATACCTGGGCGATGCGAATGGGCCCGCCGAGCTGGTCGGCGGCCTCCCGGCCGGCAAACACACCCGTGATGTAGGACAGAGTCCGGTCGACAACGAACCATGTCTCCTGCGCGCCCATCACAACGGCACGGATCGGTCCCGCTTTTTCGGTCTTGATGTCGCCAGGCGCCATTGAGCGGCTGATACCCAGCACCCCAAGGCGATGAACGTTGCCGAAATTGTCCTTGATCTCTTTCAGCTGGGGAACCGCCTTGAGTGCAACGGGCACTCCCCCGCGGTCCACCTCGATGGCGAGCGGCTCACCAGCACTGATGCTGACGACCCGCTGCATGTCCGAAAAGCTCTCGATCTTCTCGCCGTTGATCGACAGCACCAGGTCGCCCGGCTTGAAGCCAGCCACCTCGGCCGCACTTCCCGCTTGCACGGTGTCGACGCGAGCGCTGGTCGTCTGTTTGCCGACCGTCATGAAAATGCCGGCGAAAATGGCGATTGCCAGCACGAAATTCGCGATCGGCCCGGCCGCGACCACTGCCGCGCGTGCAGGGACCGGCTGGAATATGAAGCTGTCCTTCTTATCGGCTTCGCTCATGGCCGCAACGGCCGCGTGGTCCGGCGTGCTCGCAGCATTGTCGTCGCCGAAGAATTTCACGTAGCCGCCAAGCGGAACCGCAGAAATCTTCCAGCGGGTGCCGTAGCGGTCGTTGAATCCGGCAATCTCCGGTCCGAAACCGATCGAGAAGACCAGAACCCTGATGCCGCACAAGCGGGCCATCATGAAATGGCCGAGCTCGTGGAAAAACACGACGATGGTCAGAACGAACAGGAAGGGCACCACGTAGCCGACAAGGCCGCCACCGAACGCGCTCAAGCCCCCCAGAATTTCCATACCCATTACGCTCCGCGCTCCTCGTTTCGCCCTGTCAGGCCTGATTATCGCCCTTAAACTACCTAGGATGCCTTTACGGCAATTTCGGGCAAGAGGTCCCGGGCCAGACTTCTTGCAATATGGTCAATGCCCAATGCGGCATCGATTCCGGTCGGTTCGGCCAATAAACCGCGCTTTGCGGCCATATCGAGGGTTGCTTCCACCAGCGCCACGATGGCCGGAAAAGAGATCCGGCCCGCAAGAAACTCGCTGACGGCGACCTCATCGGCCGCATTCAGGACCGTGGGCGCTGCCCCGCCCGTTTCCATGGCGCGTCGCGCCAGACCGAGCGCCGGAAATCGCTCCAGATCCGGCGCCTCGAAGGTGAGCTGCTTCAACGCCGCAAGATCGAGCCGAGCGGCCGGCCCATCGATACGGCGCGGCCAGGCCAGACAATGCGCGATCGGAATGCGCATGTCGGGCGAGCCGAGCTGCGCGACGACCGATCCATCCCGGAATTCTACGAGGCCGTGCACCATCGATTGCGGATGAACCAAAACGTCGATTTGTTCGGACGGCAGCGCGAACAGGTGGTGCGCCTCAATAATCTCCAGACCTTTGTTCATCAGCGTAGCGGAATCGATTGTGATCTTCGGACCCATCGACCAGTTCGGATGCTTGAGTGCCTGTTCGGGCGTCGCAGCCCTGATGGCATCCAGCGACCATGTTCGAAACGGTCCGCCCGACGCCGTCAGGATCACGCGTCTGACGTCACCCCAATTGTCAGAGCCGAGCGCCTGGAAGACCGCATTGTGTTCGGAGTCGACCGGCAGAATCCTCGCGCCGAACTTTGCGGCGCTGCGCATGAACAGTCCGCCTGCACAAACAAGACATTCCTTGTTGGCAAGAGCGACGGTCGCCCCGCGCTCGATCGCGGCAAGTGTTGGCTTCAATCCGACGGCGCCGCTGATCGCTGCCATCACCCAATCGGCGGGGCGCTGCGCCGCTTCAACCAATGCGTCTTCGCCAGCAGCGGCTTCAACGCGGGAGCCGGACAGCACGTCTTTGAGTTCACGATAGGCGGCATGATCTGCAACAACTGCGTGGCGTGCACCGACCTCACGCGCGATCTTGCCAAGCGCTGCGGCGTTGCGGCGCGCGCTGATCGACTCGACGCGATACTTTTCTGGTTCGCGCTTGATCAGATCGAGCGTGCTCGTTCCGACCGAGCCGGTCGCGCCCAGAATGGAGATGCTGCGCACCCCGCCAGCAGGCGCTGCTTTCGTGCGCATCACGTCGACGACCGTCATGCTTTCACCATTGCAACAACCCGCGCGCCGGCGCATCGAAGCCGCCGCGCGCCAAGCCGATAACACAGCCGACAAGTGCTGCGGCCCAGAAGCCGTCGAGCCTGTCCATCACGCCGCCATGGCCAGGAATGAGATGACTTGAGTCCTTCGCCCCGAATTGCCGTTTGACCCATGACTCGAACAAATCGCCGCATTGCGACACGACCGACAAAACAAACGCGATGATGATGATCGCCGTTGTGTTGAATGACCCGAACAAACTCGCAACGAAAAGCGCAACCAGAATGGCGCCGATCACGCCAACAATTGCGCCCGACCACGTTTTTTTCGGACTGACAGCAGGCAGCAGTTTTGGTCCGCCGAATGCGCGGCCGGCAAAATAAGCAAATACATCGGTCGTCCACACAATGGCGAACAGTAGCACGATCACCGCAAATCCAAGCATGTCGTCGGCGCGCAGAAAAACCGGCGCCAACAGCAGGGCACCCGCATAACCAATGCCGGCCATCACCCAGATTCGCCGCTCATCAGGTGCGAATATTGCAGCCGCAAGCCCGCCCAACCCCACCATCAATATCGCAACGATTGGGCGGCCGAGCCATGCGACAAAGCCGGCAATCGCAACGGCGCCACCGCAGGAGGAAAACATCAACCGGTGTGATGCACCCACGACCATGGTTGTCCATTCCCACAAGACCGCGATCGCAGCCAGCCCCCAGAAGAGAACGAATACCCAGCCGCCGAAATAGGCGGCATATATGGCGAGCGGCGCCAGAAATGCGGCCGACAGAATGCGCAACACCAGATTGTTCATGGACCTGGGTGTCGGGGACGCAGGTTCAGCACCGACCACGGATCAGGATCCGGTCTGCGCGACGAGGCCACCGAACCGCCGCTCGCGCTGCTGATATTCACGAATGGCGGATTCGAGCGTGGCGCGATCAAAGTCCGGCCAATAAGTCGGCACGAAGACCAGTTCGCTGTAGGCCGATTGCCACAGCAGGAAATTCGACAGGCGCTGCTCGCCGCTTGTGCGGATGATGAGATCGGGATCAGGAATGTCCGGCGCGTCGAGAAAGCGCGCAATTGAATCCATGTCGATGTCGTCCGCTGTCAACCGCCCGTTCGCGATTTCCTCGCTGATGCGTTGCACCGCACGCACGATTTCCTGCCGCGCGCCATAATTGAACGCTACCACCAATGTGAGACCGTCATTGTTTTTGGTGAGTTCTTCGGCTTCGATCAGCAGCCGTCCGATATCGGGATCGAGGCCCGTCCGCTCGCCAATAATGCGAACCCGTACGTTGCTCTTGTGAAGCTCGGCCAGATCATTGCGGACAAAACGGCGCAACAACCCCATCAACTCACCGATCTCACTCGCCGGCCGCGACCAATTTTCCGCGCTGAAGGAGAAGATGGTGACAATCTTGATGCCGATTTCGCCGGCGGCGCGAATGGTCCGGCGCAGTGCCTCGACGCCGCGCCGGTGCCCCTCCGCCGCGCGGCAACCCGCGCGCTGCCGCCCAGCGGCCATTGCCATCCATGATGATGGCAACATGGCGCGGCACATCGAATGCCGGCGGAGCGGTCTGCTGGATTTCGGCCTCGGGCATGAAATGCGACCTCAGACCGTGAGGATCTCCTTTTCTTTCGTCGACAACATGTGGTCGATCTCCGCAATGCCGGCATCGGTCGCCTTCTGGATATCGCCGGAGAAGCGATCGTGATCGTCCTTGCTGATCTTGTGATCCTTTTCGAGCTTCTTGATGACGTCCATGGCGTCGCGCCGGACATGCCGCACGGCGACGCGGGCCGTCTCGGCATATTTGTGCGCCACCTTGACCAGTTCCTTGCGCCGATCCTCGTTGAGCTCGGGAATGCGCAAGCGGATGGTTTGACCTTCGGTTGCCGGCGATAGCCCGAGATTGGAATTCACGATCGCCTTTTCCACCGGATGAACGAGCGAGCGATCCCAGACGTTCACAGAGATCATCCGCGGTTCGGGCACGCTCACCGTCGCAACCTGGTTGAGCGGCATCTGCGCGCCATAGGCCTCCACCATGATCGGATCGAGCAGATGGGCCGAAGCGCGTCCGGTCCGCAAGCCCGACAATTCCGTTTTCAAAACGCTGCTCGCGCCCTGCATGCGGCGCTTGATCTCGTTAATGTCGTGCGTTGTGCTAGTCATGGCAATTCCTCGAACACCGCGCCAGTAAACGAAGCCGCAATTGTCGCGCCGGCCTAACCGACGACGGTTGCGTGCCCCTTGCCGCGTAGTACGGCTTCGATGGCGCTCTTTTCCGCAATCGAAAACACGATGATAGGCATCCGATTTTCACGGGCAAGCGCGAAGGCGGCGCCATCCATGACCTTGAGGTCCTTTTCGAGCGCTTCCTGGTGGCTGAGCTTGTCGTAACGCTTGGCCTTCGGGTCTTTTTTCGGGTCGGCGGTGTAAACGCCGTCCACATTTGTGGCCTTGAGCACAGCCTGCGCTTCAAGTTCGGCCGCGCGCAGCACGGCGGTGGTGTCGGTCGTGAAAAACGGATTGCCGGTGCCGGCAGCAAGCAACACGACGCGGCCCTTGCCGAGGTTCTTCATCGCGCGTTTGCGGTTATAGGTCTCGCACACCGCGGTCATCGCGAGCGCCGACAATGTGCGCGCCTCGCACCCGGCGCGTTCAATTGCGGCTTCCAGCACCAGACAATTCATCACCGTCGCCAGCATGCCCATGGTGTCGCCGACCGGCCGCGGCACGCCGCGTTCCGACACTTCGACGCCGCGAAAGATATTGCCGCCGCCGACCACGACGCCAAGCTCGACGCCGAGTTTGGCGGCGGCCGCAAGATCGGTGGCGAGGCGTTCGACGGTTGCCTGATCGATGCCGAAACCCTGCTTGCCGGTGAGCGCCTCGCCGGACAGCTTGACGATGACGCGTCGGTAGAGCGGATCACTCATGCGATGCGATCCTCAATTCTGCTGCGCGCCGCTCTCAGCTTTGGCCGGCGGCGGCTGCGACCTCGGCGGCGAAATCGGTTTCCTGCTTCTCGATGCCCTCACCGAGCGCGAACCGGACGAAGCCCGTGACCTTGATCGGCCCGCCCACTTTGCCTTCGGCTTCCTTCAGTGCCTGCGCGACGCTCTTCTTGTCGTCGAAAATGAACGGCTGCTCGAGCAAGCACACTTCCTTGTAGAACGTCTTCAACCCCGACTCGACGATCTTCTCGATCACGTTAGCCGGTTTGCCCTGCTGCTTGAACTTGTCGGCGAGCACATTCTTTTCGCGCTCCACAACCGCCGGATCGAGCGCCGACGCGTCGAGCGCCAGCGGATTGGCCGAAGCGACATGCATGGCGACCTGCCGCCCAATCGCGGTCAATTCGTCGGCCTTGCCGGACGATTCAAGCCCGACGATCACGCCGATCTTGCCGAGGCCGTCGGTCACCGCATTGTGCACGTAGGAGCCGATCGCGCCCTTCCCGACCGAAAGGCCGCCGGCGCGGCGCAACGTCATGTTCTCGCCGATCTTGGCGATCGTGTCGGAGATCGACTCGGCGACCGTGATGCTGCCGGCCTTCGCCGCGTTGATCTTTTCGACATCGTTGCCGACCGAGAGCGCGACGTCGGCGATCATCTTGACGAGACCCTGAAACAGATCGTTGCGCGCAACGAAATCGGTTTCCGAATTGACCTCGACGACGACACCCTTGGTGCCTTGCACCATGACGCCGATCAGCCCCTCGGCTGCGACGCGGCCGGCCTTCTTGGCGGCTTTGGACAGACCCTTCTTGCGCAGCCAATCCTGTGCTGCCGTCATATCGCCATTGGTCTCGGTCAGCGCAGACTTGCAATCCATCATGCCGGCGCCGGTCGACTCGCGCAGTTCCTTGACCATCTGGGCGCTGATATTTGCCATCGAACCTGATCCTTCATCCGATCCGGCCGCGCATCGCGCGGCCGTCGGTCGTTATCAATGGGAAACCAGACGGCGTCATTCCGCCGTCAATTCCTTGGCCTTGGTGACCCAGCCGGGCACGCGGCCCGGCAGACCCACTTCTTCGCCGACATTGTGCGCGGCCTTTTCATTGAGCTCGGCGATCTGCGAGAAGTGGAAGATGCCGAGATCGTTGAGCTGCTTTTCGATCGCCGGCGACACGCCGGGCAGTTTCTTGAGATCGTCGGCAACGCCGCGCGGACCCGGCAATTGCTCGAAGCCGAGATCGCCGGCGGCCGGCGCCGTCGGGATGGCTTCGGCAACGATGGGCTTTTCGGCCGCGCCGACGTCGACGCCCATTTCGCCTTGCGCGCGCGAAATGCCGTCGATCGCGGCCTTGGCGATGAGGTCGCAGTAAAGCGAAACCGCGCGGCTGGCATCGTCATTGCCCGGCACGACGTACGTGATGCCGGCCGGATCGCAATTGGTGTCGACAACGGCAGCGACCGGAATGTTGAGGCGCTGCGCTTCCTTGATCGCGATGTCTTCCTTGTTGGTGTCGATCACGAACAGCAGGTCGGGCACGCCGCCCATGTCCTTGATGCCGCCGAGCGAGCGGTCGAGCTTGTCGCGCTCGCGCTGCATCGTGAGGCGCTCTTTCTTGGTGTAGCCGCCGGTGTCGCCGGAGCTGAGCATCTCGTCGAGCTTGCGCAGCCGCGCGATCGAAGCGGAGATGGTTTTCCAGTTGGTCAGCGTGCCGCCGAGCCAGCGCGAATTCACGTAATACTGCGCCGACCGCTTGGCCGCGTCGGCGATCGAGTCCTGCGCCTGGCGCTTGGTGCCGACGAACAGGATGCGTCCGCCTTTGGCGACGGTGTCGCTCACCGCCTGCAACGCGCGATGCAGCATCGGCACGGTCTGGGCGAGATCGACGATGTGGATGTTGTTGCGGGTGCCGAAGATGTACGAGCCCATCTTCGGATTCCAGCGGTGGGCCTGATGGCCGAAGTGCACGCCAGCTTCCAAAAGCTGACGCATCGAAAAGTCAGGAAGCGCCATAAATCTTCTCCGGTTGATCCGCCGCGGACGGTTGTGAGCCCGATTGGGCCACCGGACGGCCTTTTTGACCCATTGTCGGGGCCTAAAGCCATACGTCCGCGTGAGTGATGCCGGGCTTATATAGGTGCGATTTCCGGAATGCAAGGCACGTCAGACGCTTAGCCATGCCTGCCCGGCTGCGCCTTCCCAATGGCATTGCCACGCTTGGTCCGGCAACCGCTGCAAGACCGCCTGTTGGCGGTCACACGTGGAAGATTTGCGAGTACCGGCGCTTGATCTCCTCGCCCTGCGTTTCCACCGCGGCGGGATCGTCCTTCCACACCTTGATCGCCGACAGCGGTGTGCGGCCCGGCTTGTCTTTCACCAGCGCATGCAGCGAGCGCAGCCCGCCGGAATTGACGAATAGCTCCTGCGCTTCGACGCTGAACAGATAATTCTGGAAAAGCCGCGCAGCGTTCGGATGCGGCGCCGTCGCAAAACACCGCCGACGGCTGCACGATCGATGGCGTGCCTTCGGTTGCATAGATGATTTCGATCGGCTTGCCCGCTTCCTTGAGCAGCAGCACGTTCGATTCATTGCCGTCCGCCATCACCGGCCGCTCGCCGAGCACGATCTTTTTCGGCGTGTCGGTGGCGGACTGGATCTGCAGGACCTGCTGCTGCGCGAGCTTCTCGAGATAAGGCCAACCCAGTTCGCGCACCATCTGGTAGGTCGAGGTCATGATGGTGCCGCTGTAGCTCGGATGCGCCTTCACGATTTTGCCCTTCCATTTCGGATCGAGCAGGTCGGCGAAACTTTTCGGCGCTTCGTCGCGCTTCACGAGTTCCGTGTTGTAGGCCATCACGCACAGCGACGAGCGCACCGTCGCGTAAGTGCCGTCGGGATCGCGGTGTTCCGGCGGGATATGTTTCGCAACATCCTCCGGCACATAAGGCGCAAGCCAGCCTTGGCGCTTCCAGGCCAGAAATTGCGCGGCGTCACCCGTGCTGACCGCATCCGCGATATGCAAACCAGAGGCATATTCCTGCGCCACGCGCGCAAAGATGCGCTCTCCGCCGGCGCGCTCGACGCGGGCGCGGATGCCGGGAAACTTCTGCTCGAATGCCTTGCCGACTTTTTCAGCGAGTTGAAGATCAGCCGACGTGTACCAGGTGACCTGACCTTCCTTTGTCGCGGCCGCAACCAGCGCCGGTGTGATTGCCTCCGCCGGCGGCGGCGCTGCGCGCACGGGTGTCGCATAGACCAGCGGCAGCGCGGCGGCGGTTTTTAGAATATCGCGGCGGGAAGGCGCCTGATGGGGCATGACGAAATCATCCACTGTCATGGCCGGGCTTGTCCCGGCCATCTCGCTTAGCAAAGCACCATGCTCACCTAAGCGGGGTCACATAGGAAGTCGGGCCTGCCCGACTTCCTAATACGGATGGCCACAAGTCGGGTAGACCCGACTTGTGGTGACAAGCCCGGTGACGACGACGGAGAACAGCGCGTTATCTACAACGCCTCGACCTGCACCACGCCAGGCACCGCCTTGATGGCGCCGGCGATCTGCGGCGAGACCTTGAAGCGGCCGGGAAGCTTCACCTCGACTTCGGTGCCGCGCTGAAGCAGCAACACGACGCTTACCTCTCCGTCGCCGTTCGTCTGCGCCGCGCGAACCGACGGCTCGAGACGCTTGGCCACCGCGTCGAGCGGCGCGCCGTCACGCAGGAACACGCGCAAGCCCTTTTGCAGATTGGCTGCCGCACTATCGAGTGGCTCGGCCGACTGGATGCGCGCACGCACCTCGTCGCCCTGCACTTCCGCCGACAGGAACAACAGCACCGCCGTTCCCGGCTCGAGCAAATCGCGATGCTCGGCCAGGCCTTCGGAGAAGATGACCGCCTCGAAATGCCCGCTCGGATCGGACAGGCCGATGATGCCCATCTTGCTGCCCATCCGCGTGCGACGCTCGGTGCGCGACACAACGGTTGCGGCGACGCGGCCCGCCGTCGCGCCGCCTTTGACCGCGCGCGCAAATTCCGCCCACGGCTGCACCCGCAATTTCTTGAGCACGGCGGCGTAGTCATCGAGCGGATGGCCCGACAGGAAGAAGCCGACCGCTTCGTATTCGCGGCGCAGCCGCTCGGCCGGCAGCCATGCCTCGATCTGCGGCAATGCAATGGCTTCGCGCGTCGCGCCGCCGCCGAACAATTCGCTTTGACCGATCGCGGCGGTATCGTGCGCGTGTTGCGCGCGGCCGAGCACGGCATCGATCGCACCGAAGACCCGCGCGCGGTTTCTCTCGAACGCGTCGAAGGCGCCGGCCGCCGCAAGACTTTCCAGCACGCGCTTGTTGACCGCGCGCGGATTAACCCGCGCGGCGAAATCCGCAAGATCGGCGAAGGCTCCGTTCTGGCGCGCGGCGATGATCGCTTCCACCGCCTGTTTGCCGACGCCTTTGAGTGCGGCCAGCGCGTAGATAATGGTGTTGCCGTCGACTTCGAAATCGACAGCCGACCGGTTGATCGACGGCGGATCGACCTTGATGCCAAGACGCTCGGCCTCGGCGCGGAATTCGGCGAGCTTGTCGGTATTGCCCATGTCGAGCGTCATGGTCGCCGCCAGGAACTCGACCGGGAAATTCGCCTTCATGTAAGCGGTCTGGTAGGCGACCAGCGCGTAGGCCGCCGCGTGGCTCTTGTTGAAGCCGTATTCGGCGAACCGCTCGAGCAAATCGAAGATCGCGTCGGCCTGATGACGCTCGACACCGTGCTCGATGCAGCCCGCGACGAAATGCTTGCGCTGCTCCTGCATTTCCTTGCGGATCTTCTTGCCCATGGCGCGGCGCAGAAGATCGGCCTGGCCGAGCGTAAAGCCGGCAAGGATCTGCGCGGCCTGCATCACCTGCTCCTGGTAGATGATGACGCCGAAGGTCTCCTTCAGGATCGGCTCGAGCTTGGGATGGATGTAGTCCGGCTTCTCCATGTCGTGCTTGCGTGCGCAATAAGTCGGAATATTCGCCATTGGGCCGGGACGGTAGAGCGCGACCAGCGCGATGATGTCCTCGAAGCGGTCGGGCCGCATATCGAGCAGCGCGCGCCGCATGCCCGCACTTTCCAGCTGGAACACCCCGACCGCTTCGGCGCGCGCCAGCAGGTCGTAGGTGTTCTTGTCGTCGAGCGGGATCGCGGCGAGATCGATGTCGATGCCGCGCCGCTTCACCAGCGCGACCGCCGTTTGCAGGACCGTGAGGGTCTTGAGACCGAGGAAGTCGAACTTCACCAGCCCCGCCTGCTCGACCCATTTCATGTTGAACTGGGTGACCGGCATGTCGGACTTCGGATCGCGATAGAGCGGCACCAGTTCGGATAGCGGTCGGTCGCCGATCACGATGCCGGCGGCGTGCGTTGAGGCGTGGCGATTAAGGCCTTCGAGCTTTTGCGCGATGTCGAAAGCGCGCTTGACCACAGCGTCGCCATCGCGCTCGGCCTGCAGACGCGGCTCACCCTCGATCGCTTGTTTGAGCGAGACCGGGGCAGCCGGATTTTGCGGCACCAGCTTGCAAAGCTTGTCGACCTGCCCGTACGGCATCTGCAGGACGCGGCCGACGTCGCGCAGCACGCCGCGCGCCTGCAGCGTGCCGAAGGTGATGATCTGCGCCACCTGGTCGCGTCCGTAGCGCTCCTGCACGTAGCGGATCACCTCGTCGCGGCGGTCCTGACAGAAGTCGATGTCGAAGTCCGGCATCGACACGCGTTCGGGATTGAGGAAGCGCTCGAACAGCAGGCCGAAGCGGATCGGGTCGAGATCGGTAATGGTCAGCGCATAGGAGACGAGCGAGCCCGCGCCCGAACCACGGCCGGGACCAACAGGTATGCCTTGTTTCTTCGCCCATTGGATGAAGTCGGAGACGATCAGGAAGTAGCCGGGATATTTCATCCCCGCGATCACGCCGATCTCGAAATCGAGCCGTTCCCGGTATTCATCGACCGTATGGCCGGCAGCCACACCGGCGGTTTGCAGGCGCCGCTCTAGCCCCTCTTCCGCGCGCTTGCGCAATTCACTCGCTTCGTCGAGCGCGTTGCCGTTTTCGCCGACCGAGAAGCGCGGCAGGATCGGCTGGTGCGTGCGCGGGCGGAAGGCGCAGCGTTGCGCGATCTCGACCGTCGAGGCGAGCGCCTCGGGCAGGTCGGCAAACAGTTCGACCATCTCCGCGCGGCTTTTGAAGCGGTGTTCGGCTGTCAGTTGGCGCCGGTCGCTTTCCGAGAGCAGCCGCCCTTCGGCGATGCAGATCAGCGCGTCCTGCGCTTCGTAATCCTGCACGGTCGCAAAATACGGTTCATTGGTGGCCACCAGCGGCACGCGCCTGTCGTAGGCGAGATCGATCAGCATCGGCTCGCTGCGCCGTTCGGTGGACGTGCCGTGGCGTTGCAACTCGATATAAAGCCGGTCGCCGAACAGCTTGATCAGCGCGTCGAGGCGGGCACCAGCCAGATGGCTTTGTCCGGCGGCAATCGCGTGGTCGAGCGGGCCGCCGGGGCCGCCGGTCAGCGCGATGATGCCGTCGGTTTCTCCCTCCAGCCACGCGAGCTCGAGCCGCGGCGGTTCGTTCGACGGTGTATCCAGGAAGGCGCGCGAGTTGAGCCGCATCAGGCTGCGGTAGCCTTGCTCATTCGCCGCCAGCAGCACGATGCGCGTGCGCTCTGGCTGCAGATTGCCGTTGCGCGGCCCATGATCCGTGTCGCCGAAATCGATCGCGAGTGCGCAGCCGACGATCGGTTGAATGCCGTAGCCCGCGAGCTTTTCGGAGAATTCCAGCGCCCCGAACATGTTGTCGGTGTCGGTGAGCGCCAGCGCCGGCTGCCGATCGGCCTTCGCCAGCTCGGCAAGGCGCGCGATAGGCAGCGCGCCTTCCAGCAGCGAATAGGACGAGTGCACGTGCAAGTGCACGAAATCGAGGGCGGGCATATGTGCTCGAAGGTTGGGTGATTCCTTGTCACCGCCAGAGTGGGGACGCCGCCCTCCTCTGTCCACCGTGAACGACGTCGCCCACGTCTCTATGCCCGCTTTTCGCAGGGCACTCCCGCACGTTATGCCCAGCCGTGTGCCGGGCATGACAACTGAAAGGCCGTAATTCTGACCCTCAGAGCTTGCCGAGCACCTGTGTCCAGATGGCGATCATTCCGACGAACAACGACAGCGAGGCCAGTGCGGCGGCCTCCTGGATCACGGCTTTGAGCATTGCTTTCATGGCTCTCTCCCACAGAACAGAGAGAGAACATAGTTCAGTGTTTGTTCTAGAGTCAAGACCCAACGATAGCAACCATCCATACATGCGTTGACAGCCACTTAGTGAGTTATCCTCATGAGAATTATGAGGAATCTCGATGCTCTCTTGCCGATCAGGCCAATTCTACGAGCTTCCCGTCCCGCAAGGTGACCCGCCGGTCCATTCGGGCCGCAAGGTCCATGTTGTGGGTGGCGATAACGGCAGCGAGCCCTGAGGCCGTGACGAGCTGCGACAGGGCGCCAAACACGTGTTCGGCCGTGTGCAGGTCGAGATTTCCGGTCGGCTCGTCCGCCAGGAGAATGCGCGGGGCATTGGAGACGGCGCGCGCAATGGCAACCCGCTGCTGCTCGCCCCCCGATAGTTCCGCCGGACGATGGTTGAGGCGGCCGCTGAGGCCGAGGTAGGTCAGCAATTCGACCGCCCGCGCTTTTGCCTCGTTGCGCGTCAGCCCGCGGATCATCTGCGGCAGCAGGACGTTTTCGAGCGCGGAAAACTCCGGCAGCAGATGGTGCGACTGGTAGACGAAACCGATCTCGTTGCGGCGAATGCGCGTGCGCTCGTGGTCGGCCAGAATCGCGGTCGAGCGGCCGTCGATATAGACGTCGCCGTGGTCGGGATGCTCGAGCAGGCCGGCCACGTGGAGCAGTGTCGATTTGCCGGCGCCCGACGGCGCCACCAGCGCGACCGACTGGCCACCCCACAGCGCGAGCTCGACGCCGTTGAGCACGTTCACCGTCTCGTCGCCCTGCCGGTAGTGCCGCTCGACGTCGTGCAGGAACAGGATCGGTACCTCCTCTTCCTTCGGCTGCACCGGTGGCTGTTGCTGGTCGACCATTTCCACTCTCACGGCAGTATAGGCCTCACTCATAGCGCAGCGCCTCCACCGGATCGAGGCGCGCGGCGCGCCAGGACGGATAGAGCGTCGCCAGCAGCGACAGCATCAGCGCCATTACCACCACCGCCGTCGTCTCGCCTGAGTCCATATCGGCGGGCAGATGCGAGAGGAAATAGAGTTCGGGCGAGAACAGTTCCGTATTCGTGAGCCACGACAAAAATTGCCGGATACTCTCGATGTTCAGGCAAATCACGACCCCGAGCAGGAATCCGACAATAGTTCCAACCACGCCGATCGAAGCACCCGTGATCAGGAATACGCGCATGATTGCGCCTTGGGTAGCGCCCATCGTGCGCAAGATGGCGATGTCCTGTCCTTTGTCCTTCACGAGCATGATCAGTCCCGACACGATGTTGAGCGCAGCCACCAGCACGATCAGCGTCAGGATCAGAAACATCACATTGCGTTCGACCTGCAATGCGTTGAAAAAAGTCGCGTTGCGCTGTCGCCAGTCGATCATGAAGATCGGCCGTTGCGCGGCGTCCTGCACCGCTGCGCGGTAGCGGTCGACGCGGTCGGGATTGTCCGTATAGATCTCGATGGCCGTCACATCGCCTGAACGGTTGAAATAGGCCTGCGCCTCCTTCAGCGGCATGAATACCATCGCGCTGTCGTATTCCGACATGCCGATCTCAAAGACTGCGGCGATCTTGTAGACCTTGATGCGCGGAGTCGTGCCCATGGGCGTGACAGCGCCGCGCGGCGCGACAAGCGTAATGTTGTCTCCCGAACGCAGCGACAGCTGATCGGCCAGCCTGCGGCCGATCGCTACGCCCATGTCTTCATCAAACCCCTTGAGCGTGCCTTGCTTGATATTGTTGGCGATCGAGGGAAGCTTTTCGAGATCCATGAGACGAATGCCGCGGATCAACACGCCACCGGCGTTAAACGGCGACGACGCCAATGCCTGACCTTCAACAATCGGCGCGGCCAGACGGATGCCTTTGACTCCAGCCACACGCGCAGCCACCTCATCCCAGTCGGTGAGCGGCTTTTCCAGCGGCTGAATCAGCAGATGGCCATTGAGCCCGAGAATCTTGTCGAGCAGTTCTTTCCGAAAGCCATTCATCACCGCCATGACAATGATGAGCGTTGCAACGCCCAGCATGATACCGAGGAAGGAGAACCCGGCGATCACCGAGATGAATCCTTCCTTGCGTCGCGCGCGCAAGTAGCGGAGCGACAGCATCCATTCGAACGGGGAAAAGGGCCGCGTCCCGTTGGGCTCGGTCATTAATGGGTTCCCGCGCTCGACTGTTCAGATGATTTTGGCGGATTCGTGCCCTCGGCGCGAGACTAAGGGCATTGGCCACACACAGGATTATTCGCGCGCCGCGTGTATATAACGCAGCGATTCCGCAGCCTAGCGCGTCAGAAGGTCCAGCACAGCGGCAGGGCTGAGGTTTTCCCGGCTGCCATCGGCCCTCTTTTTGACCTCGAGTTTGCCCTCAGCGAGGCCCCTGGGCCCGACCAGAACCTGCCAGGGGACACCGATCAGGTCGGCGGCGGCGAATTTGGCGCCCGGCCGCTCGTCGAGGTCATGGTAGAGCACCTCGACGCCCTTGGCAGTGAGATCGCGATAGAGCTGTTCACAGGCCGCATCGGTCTCGGATGCTCCCTGCTTCAAGTTGAGGATGGCGACTTTGAACGGCGCCACGGGCTCCGGCCAGATGATCCCGGCCTCATCGTGCGATGCCTCGATGATGGCTGCGACCAGCCGGCTTGGGCCGATTCCGTAGGAGCCGCCATGCACCGGCACTTCCTTGCCGTCCTGCGTGGTCACCGTCGCCTTCATCGGCTCGGAATACTTGGTGCCGAAATAAAATATATGCCCGACCTCGATGCCGCGCGCCGACACCTGTTTGTCAGCCGACACTTTGGCGAAGACCGCCGCATCATGCATGTCGGAGGTGGCCGCATATTGCGACGTCCATTTGTCGACGATGCCTTGCAGTCCCGCGACATCGTCGAAATTCACATCCGCCGGCGGCACCGCCATGTCGAGATAGTCCTTGTGGCAAAAGACTTCCGACTCTCCTGTCTGCGCCAGGATGATGAATTCGTGCGAGAGGTTTCCGCCGATCGGCCCCGACTCCGCGCGCATCGGAATTGATTTGAGACCAAGGCGCGCAAAGGTGCGCAAGTACGCGACAAACATCTTGTTGTATGAATGCGTCGCGCCCGCCTGGTCGAGATCAAACGAATACGCATCCTTCATCAGGAATTCACGGCCACGCATCAAACCAAAGCGCGGGCGCACCTCATCTCTGAATTTCCACTGAATATGATAGAGATTGAGTGGCAGGTCCTTGTAGGATTTGACGTAGGCGCGGAAGATTTCGGTGATCATTTCTTCGTTGGTCGGCCCATAGAGCATGTCGCGCTCATGGCGATCCTTGATGCGCAACATCTCCTTGCCGTAGGCATCGTAGCGTCCGCTCTCGCGCCAGAGGTCCGCCGACTGGATCGTCGGCATCAACACCTCGATGGCGCCGGCGCGGTTCTGCTCCTCGCGCACGATCTGGCAGATCTTTTGCAACACACGCACGCCGAGCGGCAGGAAGGCATAGATGCCCGCGGCTTCCTGCCGCATCATTCCGGCGCGCAGCATCAGCCGGTGCGAGACAATCTCCGCTTCTTTCGGCGTCTCGCGCAAAATCGGCAGGAAGTAACGGGACAGGCGCATGGAATCCTTGGCAGATTCGAGGTGACGAGGTCAGAGTGAAAGCGGATCGGCCGCAAAAACACAAGGCCCGGCCCATTTTTTCGGGAATTTATCGTCGCCAGCGGCATCTAATATTTGTGATAGATTGCTTCGGCGGACCTGAGGACAACATGCGGGCGGGCATCAGACGAATTGCGGGGGTGGCGGCGACCATTGCGATCGCCCTGCACACGATTCTGTGGGCCGCCGTCGCGCCTTTCGCGGCCCCAACCGTCGATCCTTTTTCGGTTATCTGTCACAGCGAGGCATCGGCGCCTGCTGACCAGACGCCGGTCAATGGCGCGCTTCCTCCGGCGCATGCCTGCGATCACTGCAACCTTTGCAGCGCAATTGCCCCACCCGTCCCGCTCAACGCGCTGGCCACGATCCTCGCGCCCGCGCGTGTCCTCCAGGTCCTGCGACCGGTTGCCATTACGACTAGCCGGGACGTCACCTCCGATCCCAAGCTCGCCCGAGGCCCTCCGGCCATCGCCTGACGTAACTGGCCGCCACTCGTTCGGCCACACAAACCGTCACCGCGATACTGGAGCTTCCCATGTTCAGGAATTCATGGCCCAATTCGTGGGCCAATTCGCGCGTCTTGGCCACGCTCGGTGCCGGCCTTGCGGCTTCGGCAACAATTGCGCCGGCACACGAAATTGTCGGCAACCGCTTCTTTCCGGCGACGCTCGCCATCGACGACCCCGGGGTGAATGACGAACTTGCCCTCCCGACCATCGCTTGGTCGAAAACCGGCGACAATCCATCGTTCAAGCAACTCGACGTATCGGCCGAGTTTTCAAAACGGATCACCGAGGATTTCGCCGTTTCGTTCGCGCCAACTTGGTCGCGCCTTTATGCGCCGGGCGGACCCGCCATGAGTGGCGTGCGCGGATTCCAAAACCTGGAGACGACGTTCAAATACCGGCTGTTCAAAAATCCCGAACATGAATTCGTCATGTCAGCGGGACTGGAAATCGAGTGGGGCGGCAGCGGTTCGCAGAATGTCGGCGCCGAGCGTTTCTCCGTCTACACGCCCACGCTTTATTTCGGCAAGGGCCTGGGCGATTTACCGACTAGCCTGAATTGGGCAAGGCCATTCGCAATCACCGGTCAGTTCGGCTACGCGATCCCCGGCGTGTCGCAAACCACGACAGCCAGCATCGACCCCGACACCGGTGATCAGGAGATCGACACGGAATTTCACCCGCGCGTTCTCAATTGGGGCGGTACGATCCAGTACAGCATGCCTTATCTGAAATCCGCCGTGGTCGATCTCGGCCTGCCCGATTTCGTCAACCGGCTGATCCCGATCGTCGAGGCGTCCATGCAAACGCCGGTCTCGAACACAGCAACAACCGGCACCGTGACCATCGGAACCATCAACCCAGGCATTATCTACGCCGGCAATACGTTCCAGGTTGCGATCGAAGCCATGATTCCGGTGAACCGGCAAAGCGGCGGAAACATCGGTATAATTGGGCAGCTGCATTTCTACCTCGACGATATTTTCCCGACCACGCTGGGACGCCCCATTTTCGCAAACAGCATCAGCACAGGGAGGCCGAAGTTCGGCCGCTAGTTATGCGCACCAAATTGACCGCGATCGCTCTCCTCGTTGCCACGACCTGCGCTGCCTCAGCGCATGCCACTCTCGATCACGCCAGCCCCTCTGTTGGCAGCACCGTTGCGCAGCCACCAAAGGAAGTCGTTCTCTGGTTCACCGATAAACTGGAGCCGGCGTTCAGCAGCATCACCGTGCAGGACGAAAAGGGCGAGCCGATGCAGGCCGGTAAAGCCGAGGTCGACCGTGCCAAGCGCACACAGCTGCGCGTGCCGCTAAAATCTCTGTCGCCGGGAACGTACAAAGTGTTGTGGCGCGTTCTCTCGGTCGATACTCATCGCTCCGAGGGGAATTTCAGCTTCCGCGTCGCACCCTAGGCGCCAGCAAGCCGAGGGCATCCATTGACCGTCGATCCGTTGATCCTGGTGCGTGGCGTCCATTTTGCCGCAACGCTGCTCGCGGCGGGCACGACCGGTTTCATTTTTGGGGTGGCTGAACCCGCTACGAGCAAGACTGGCTTTGCAACGCTGCACCGCCAGCTGACCATGTGGATTTGGCTGGCGCTCGCCGTCGCTGTGATCTCGGGCGCGGTGTGGCTGGTTCTACTGGCATTGGACATCCTGGGCACATCGATTGCCGACGTGTGCCTGCATGGTGGCGCCTGGTCAGTGCTCACGGATACGCGCTTCGGTCTGGTATGGTGCATCCGCCTCGCACTGGCGCTGCTGCTCGCCCTGCTGTTGCCGTGGCGGGCGACGCGATGGTTGCAAATTACCATCGCGGCCGCGTTTCTTGGCTTGCTCGCATTGGTCGGACACGCCGGTGCAACGCCCGGCCCGGCGGGGGACCTCCATCTCGTTTCCGATATCCTCCATTTGCTCGCCGCGGGCGCGTGGCTCGGTGGCTTGCCGGCCTTCGCATTCTTCCTCTGGCAGGCCGGCCGCGGCACTGGACGCGCCCGGGACGCAGCTACGGTTCGGGTGGTTGACCGTTTCTCCCGGCTCGGTGTTCTCAGCGTAGGGATCTTGCTTGCAAGTGGTCTCGTCAACAGCTGGAGCCTGCTGAATGGGCCGCGCGATTTGATAGCGTCTGACTATGGACGACTGGTGGCGCTCAAGATCGCCCTGTTCGGAGCGATGGTGGCAATCGCGGCGGTCAACAAATTCTACCTGACACCGCGTCTGCCGACGGCGGCCGCTTTGCGCGCGCTCCGGCGCAACAGCCTGGCTGAAATTTGTCTTGGGCTCTGCGTGCTCGTATTCGTCGCCGTGCTTGGGACGCAACCACCCGCCGCTCATGTCCATGCCGCATCGACAGGCATCCCGCCCGATGCCGCGTTTGTGCACATCCACGACCATGAGGTCATGGCCGATGTGACCATCGAACCCGGCCGCGCCGGACGCACCGATGTGACGATACGCGTGTCGCGCGAAGATTTTTCGAATTACCCGGCAAAGGATGTGCGCCTGGCGCTCGATCCCCCATCCGCAGGCGCCCAGACGATCGACCGCGCTGCAATCGAACAAGCCGGATGGTAGCTGGCTGGTCAATGACTTAACGCTCACGCACTCCGGCATCTGGACGGCAAAAGTGATCGTTCGTCCTGCAGCCGGGGAGCCGATCGTCCTCGACGCGCCGGTCGTCATCGGGCGCTGATCATACAAATAGTCGTGACAGCGTTCTGGCGATCGGTTAGCGTGCTGCTTGCCCGTAAGAGCGGAACCCGGCGGCAAGACCGGCTCCAAACTGCGGTCCAAGTCTTGGGAGGGTAGCAAGTCCTAGGCGCGTTAATCGCAGCCACCCGGAAAACAAATAAAGACCGGGGCAAGGACTTAACAATGCAACGAGCAGGGCTTCGCGCCCTGCTCTTTTTTTGTTGCATGAACTCAGCGGCGCGGCGGACCGGAAATCGCCATCAGCATGTCGTACGGAATCAGACCTCGCGTGTAGACCACGTAGAGAATTCCAAAAATGATGGTCGCGAACACGGTGGTCCAGCCGAGCTTGCGCCACATTCGGTGCATAACCGGCGCGCCGGGGTCGGTGCCCGGCGCCACCTCACCGCTTTCTTCCTGATTGCGCACGCCCCACGGCAACACCGCGAACAGCGTAATCCACCAGATCAGAAAATAAATTGCGATGACGGTCGAGACGCTCATAGTTTTTCCTCGCGCAACTTTATCCGAAAACCGGTACCTACTTTTCGGGCTAATGCGCTACGACTGCTCAAGCTCGACGAGCGTTCCGCAGAAATCCTTCGGATGCAGAAACAATACCGGCTTGCCGTGGGCGCCGATCTTAGGTTCGCCGTCACCGAGTACGCGTGCGCCCTGGCGCTTGAGCATGTCGCGCGCCGCGCGGATATCCTCGACCTCGTAGCAGACGTGATGAATCCCGCCGTCGGGGTTCTTCTCGAGAAATTTGGCGATCGGCGAGCCCTCTCCCAAAGGCTCAAGCAATTCGATTTTCGTGTTGGGTAGCGTGATGAAAACGGTAGAAACGCCGTGATCGGGCTGCGGCACTTTCGCCGAGACGTCCGCGCCCAATGTGTCACGGTATACCGCAGAGGCCTTTGCGATATCGCGCACGGCGATGGCAACGTGATTGAGACGACCGATCATGACTGTCCTCGTTTCCGGCGCGCTATCATACGTCCAAGACATGCACGTAGCACATCGGCTTTTTGCCCCAGCGCTGGGCGATAGCGGCGCGCACGGCGCGTTTGACGGCTTCGCCAACAGCTTCCGGATCGCGTTTGCGTGCACGCGGCAACGAATTGATGGTCTCGACTATGGCGTCATAGGCCGCTTCGTGGATCGAGCCGCCATCCCGATCGCGCTCGGGAATACCAATCATATCAAGCGAAGGATCATCGACCAGTTCACCTTTATCGGTGATCGCCAGCGCGACCGACACCGACCCGGCAAAACTCAACCGCTTGCGGTCGGCCACCGTGCGCGAATCCGCTTCAACCAGCAGCACCCCGTCTTTGTAAAGCCGGCCCACCGGTACTTCGTCGATCAGGCCGGCCTTCGGCGCCAGCCGCATGAGGTCGCCATTGCGGCATTGCAGGACCTCGGGCACGCCGCAACGGCGCGCGAGCGCCGCATGTTCGTGCAGATGCAACGCTTCGCCGTGCACCGGAATCAGAATTCTCGGCTTGACCCAGCCGATGAGCTCCTCAAGCTCCGCGCGGCGCGGATGACCGGACACGTGCACCAGATGCGTGCGGTCGGTGATGACCTCGATGCCTTGCTCGATCAGCAGGTTGATGACCCGGCCAACGGCCTTTTCATTGCCCGGAATGGTGCGCGCCGAATAGATCACAGTGTCGCCTTTGGAGAACGTTACCTCCGGGTGCTGATCCTCGGCGATACGCGAGAGCGCCGCACGCGGCTCGCCCTGGCTACCGGTGCAAAGCGCCACGACTTTGTTGGACGGAAGGTAGCCATAGGCATCCATCGGGCGGAAATCCTGCACACCATCGAAGTAACCGGTCTCGCGTGCAATCTGAACAACGCGTTCCATCGCGCGGCCAATCACGACCACCTCACGGTCCGCAGCCTTCGCAGCCTCGGCGACTGAGCGCAGGCGCCCGACATTCGACGCGAAGGTGGTGACCGCCACGCGGCCACGCGCCCTTTTGATGATCTCGGCAATGGTTTTCCCGACGTCGGCCTCGGAGGGCGACCGCCCCTCACGTACCGCATTGGTAGAATCGCCGATGAGAGCCAGACAGCCTTCCTCACCCAGCGCGCGCAGCTTTTGCTCGTCCGTACGATCGCCAAGGATCGGCGTGGGATCGATTTTCCAGTCACCGGTGTGCAGGACAGTGCCGCCGGGTGTACGGATGATGAGCGCGTTCGATTCCGGGATCGAGTGTGCCATGGTCACGAGTTCGACGTCGAACGGACCGACAGTGAACCGGCCACCGACCGGAATGATTTTCACCGGAATCTTCCGGTGCACCCGGCTCGCCCGCACACTTCGCTTCGAGCAACGCGGCCGTAAACGGGGTGGCATAGAGCGGAACTTTCAACTTCGGCCAAAGCTCGATCAGCGCGCCGTAATGGTCTTCATGAGCGTGAGTGAGCACAAGTCCGACGAGGTTCTTACGCTCCTCCACCAGGTAACGAATGTCGGGCAAGATCAGATCGATGCCCGGCAAATGCTCTTCCGACGCAAATGACACACCCAGATCGATCGCCAGCCAGGTCCGGCGCCGCTCATCGCCGATGCCATAGATCGACAAATTCATGCCGATCTCGCCGACACCGCCAAGCGGCGCAAACACCAGGTCTTGCGAGGGGCCGGCCATGTCAGGTCACTCCAATGCCGAAAACTTCGCCGGCCGTGATTGTGGTCACGCCATTATCCTGCTCGAGCAGCAATCGCCCGGCCTCATCGAGACCCTGAAACCGGCCCGCCAATTCGCGCGCCGACAGCCGCACACGCAGAACCTCGCCGAGGCCGGCCGCCCGTTTGAGCCAATCGACGCGAATTGCCGCAAATCCCTGGCCGCAACTCCATTGCGCCAAGCGGTGCTGCATGGCCGTCGCCAGGTGAGCCAGCAAGGCATCGGGCGCGACCAGCGCGCCGTTTACCGCGAGATCGGTCGCCGGATAGGCGACATCGGCTGGATGGGCGGCGCAATTGACGCCGACCCCAATCGCGACAGCAAAAACTGGATCGCTCTCCCCTTCGATCAGGATACCGGCGAGCTTGGCCGGCCCGACAAGCAGGTCGTTCGGCCATTTCACCTTCAACGCGGGCCCAAGCTGCGGCGCGCAGGCTGCGACCGCGTCATGCAACGCCAGCGCCGCAACAAACGATAGCTGCGGTGCCTGTTCGGGCGCGGATGGTTCGGCAAGCAGGAGTGTTGCGTAGAGATTGCCCGGCGGGGATATCCAGTGGCTGCCGCGGCGGCCGCGACCCGCGCTCTGGCTCCGTGCCGTGATCCACAACGGACCCCGTTCGCCGGAACGCGCAAGCGCCAGCGCCTCGGCATTGGTGGAGCCGAGCGTTTCGTAGACGATGTGTCGGACCCCCGCCAGGCCCGTGGCTTCGCGGTACATCTCGTATTCGCGCGCTCGGCACCGAAAAGCGATGACGGCTTTCCGGGAGCGCGCCTCAGAACAAGGACTTCGCCGCCACCGTCGCTGCGCTCACCAGCGGCGCCGGATAGGCAAAGAACAGGATATTAGCAAGCCCCGACAGGCCGAGCACCAGGCGCAACAGCCCGGGCATCGGCTGGAAGCTGCGCGCCGGCTCATCGAAATACATGACCTTGACGATCGTCAGGTAGTAGTAGGCGCCCACCACGCTGGTGAGCACGCCGATCACGGCAAGCGTAAACAGCCCTGCCTTGATGGCGGCCAGGAACACGAAATATTTTGCGAAGAAACCCGCGAGCGGAGGAATGCCGGCGAGTGAGAACAACAGCACCGCGAGGAAAAACGCTGTCGCCGGATGCGTGCGCGAGAGGCCGGAGAGATCGCTGATATTCTCCACCAGCTTTCCATCGCGTCGCATCGCGAGGATCACGGCGAAGGTGCCGAGCGTCATCGCAACGTAGATGCTCATGTAGATCAGAACGCCCTGCACGCCTTCGGCCGTCCCCGCCGCAAGGCCGACGAGCGCAAATCCCATATGGCCGATCGAGGAGTACGCCATCAGCCGCTTGATATTGCGTTGGCCGATCGCCGCGAACGCGCCCAGCGCCATCGAGGCAATCGACACAAAGACCACGATCTGCTGCCATTCATGCGTGATGCCCGGAAAGGCCACGACGGTCGCGCGCGCGAAAATGGCGATGCCAGCAACCTTGGGCGCGGCGGCAAAGAAGGCGGTGACCGGCGTGGGCGCGCCCTCGTAGACGTCGGGCGTCCACATATGGAACGGCACCGCGGAAATCTTGAAGCAGAAGCCGACGAACAGGAACACCAGTCCAAAGATCAGCCCGATGCTGGCGCCGTTTTGCGTCACCTTGGCGATACCGGAAAAATTGACGGTGCCGGTGAATCCGTAAATCAGCGACGCGCCATAGAGCAGCATGCCGGACGAAAGCGCGCCGAGTACAAAATATTTCAGGCCCGCTTCGGTCGATCGCACATTGTCGCGATTGGAGGCCGCGACCACATAGAGCGGCAGGCTCATCAGCTCGAGGCCGAGATAGAGCGCGATCAAGTCCGACGCCGAGATCAGCATCAACATGCCAAGCGTGGCGAGCAAAAACAGCGGACCATATTCGAATTTCTGCTCTTTTTCGAGCGTCAGATAATCGAGCGAAAGCACCAGAGCGCCCGCCGACCCCGTGAGCGTGAGCAATTTCAGAAAACGCGCATAATCATCGATGACGAAGCTGCCGCCGAACAATGACACCCGCCCCGGCGGCATCATCGCCACGGCAAAGCCGGCCAGCACCAGGATGGCAATGCAGAACGCGTTGACGATGGCCGCGCCGCGCGGGCCCTGACCGACCGCCACGCCGAACATCAGCATCACCATGGCGCCGATCGCGAGCACGAGCTCGGGCAACAGCGGCATCAGCCCTGAATTTTGCAGCACCTGCATCACGGGACTCATTGGGCAAGCAACGCTGCCGTTTTGGCGGCGGCGATGGCATGGTTGTAATTGTCGAGCAGCTGAGCGACGGCCGCTGACGACATGTCGAGCACCGGCTTGGGCGCCACACCGAACAGGATTGTTAGAATGACCAGCGGCGCAAAAATGACGCTTTCTCGCCAACCAATGTCGCGGATGCCTTCGAGCGCCGGCTTCAGGTTGCCGAAGATCATCTTGCGGTAAAGCCATAGGGCGTAGGCCGCCGAGAGGATCACGCCGAACGTAGCGATGGTCGCGACCGGAATGTTGGTCTTGAAGGTGCCGATCAGCGACAGGAATTCGCCGATGAACCCGGATGTCCCCGGCAGGCCGACATTGGCCAGCGTAAACACCATGAAGACGAAGGCGTAGACCGGCATGCGGTTGACCAGTCCGCCATAGGCCGCGATCTCGCGCGTGTGCATGCGGTCATAGACCACGCCGACGCAGAGGAAGAGCGCGCCGGACACGATGCCGTGGGAGATCATCTGGAAGATGCCCCCGGCGACGCCCTGCGTCGTGGCGGCGAAAATGCCCATGGTGACGAAGCCCATGTGCGCGACGGACGAATAAGCGATCAGCTTCTTCACGTCCTCCTGCATCAGCGCCACCAGCGAGGTGTAGATGATGGCAACGACGGAGAGCGTGAAGATCAGCGGCGCGAAGTCGTGGCTGGCGGACGGAAACATCGGCAGCGAGAACCGCAGGAATCCGTAGCCACCCATCTTCAGCAGTATGGCGGCCAGAATAACCGAGCCCGCGGTCGGCGCCTCGACATGCGCGTCCGGCAACCAGGTGTGCACCGGCCACATCGGCATCTTCACCGCGAACGAGGCGAAGAACGCGAGCCACGCCCATTTCTGCAAGCCGAGCGGGAACCCGTGGCGCAGCAGCGTCACGATATCTGTGGTGCCGGCCTCCCAATACATCGCCATGATGGCGAGCAGCATCAGGACCGAACCGAGCAACGTGTACAGGAAGAACTTGAAGCTGGCATAGACCCGGCGCGGACCGCCCCAGACGCCGATGATCAGGAACATCGGGATCAATCCGCCCTCGAAGAACAGATAGAACAGCACCAGGTCGAGCGCCGAGAAAGTGCCGACCATCAGGGTCTCCAGCACCAGGAAAGCGATCATGTATTCCTTCACGCGCGTCTGGATCGCGGTCCAGCTCGCCAGAATGCAGATCGGCATCAGCGCCGTGGTGAGGATCACGAAGGGCAGCGAAATGCCATCAACGCCCATGTGATAGGAGGCAATGCCGAGCCAGTTGTATTTCTCGACGAACTGGAATTCCGGCGAACTCGCGTCAAAGCGCCAGACCATGACCAGTGAGAATGCGAAAGTCACAAGTGTGGTCCACAGCGAGATCCAGCGCGCGGTCCCGCGGGCCAGCCGCTCGTTCCCGCGCACCATCACCATGATGAGCACCGCTCCGAAGAGCGGCAGGAACGTTACGACCGAGAGAATGGGCCAATTCAAATTCATCGTTTTTCCTGCTAGCGCACCGCGAACATAAACCAGGTGATGAAGGCGGCTGCGCCAATCAGCATGGCGAAGGCGTAGTGATAGAGATATCCGGTCTGCAATCGCACCACATTGCGCGTCACGTCGAGGACGCGGGCGGACACGCCATCCGGTCCAAAGCCGTCGATCAGCCAGCCGTCGCCCTTCTTCCAAAGCTCGCGGCCAATCCATTTGATCGGTCGCACGAAGATCAGGTCATACAACTCGTCGAAGTACCACTTGTTGAGCAGGAAGCGATAAAGCCAGTCGTGCTGACGCGCGAGCTCGACCGGAATGTCGGGGCGGCGAATGTAGAACTGCCACGCGATGACGAAGCCGAGAGCCATCATCACGGTCGGCAGAATCCCAATCTGCAACGGCACGTGGTGCATGTCTTCGAGCACGGTGTTGCTTTTGGCGAAAGTGAGCGACTCGCGGAAGAAGCCTTCGACTCCATGACCGGCGAAGATTTCCTTGAACGGCAATCCAGCGAGAACTGATCCGATGGCGAGGAAGCCAAGCGGGATCAGCATCACCATCGGACTCTCATGCGCGTCCTTCCAGTGCTGGCGATCATGCGGCTCACCGTGGAAGGTCTTGAAGATCAACCGCCATGAATAGAACGACGTGAGCAGCGCAGCCACCACCGTGCAGATGAATGCGTAGAGCGCCAGCGGATTTTTGCCGACATAGGCGGCCTCGATGATCGCATCCTTCGAGAAGTAGCCGGCCGTGAGCGGGAAACCGGTGAGCGCCAGTGTGCCGACGATCATCACGATGTACGTGTATGGGATTCGATCCTTCAGCCCGCCCATGTGGCGGATGTCCTGCTCATGATGCATCGCATGGATCACCGAACCGGAACCAAGGAACAGCAGCGCTTTGAAGAAGGCATGGGTGAACAGATGGAACATGCCCACCGAGTAGGCCCCCACCCCCATCGCCACAAACATGTAACCAAGCTGCGAACAGGTTGAGTAGGCGACGATACGTTTGATGTCGTTCTGCACGAGCCCGATGGTGGCGGCGAAAATGGCGGTGGTCGCGCCGATCAAGGTCACAAACGCTTGCGCATTCGGTGCAAGCTCGAACAGTGGCGACAGCCGCGCGACCATGAACACGCCCGCGGTCACCATGGTGGCGGCGTGGATCAGGGCGGAGACCGGGGTCGGGCCTTCCATGGCGTCGGGCAGCCAGGTGTGCAGCAGGAACTGCGCCGACTTGCCCATCGCACCCATGAACAGGAACAGGCAAGTGAGTGTCAGCGCGTCGGCCTGCCAACCGAAGAAGTTGATCATCTTGCCGGTGAGCGCTGGCGCCTGCGCGAATATGGTTTCAAAATCGATCGCGCCCGTAAGCATGAACACCGCGAAGATGCCGAGAGCGAAGCCGAAATCGCCGACGCGGTTGACGATGAAGGCCTTGATCGCAGCCGCGTTCGCCTCCGGCTTGTGGTACCAGAAGCCGATCAGCAAGTAGCTCGCCAATCCCACGCCTTCCCAGCCGAAGAACAGCTGGACCAGGTTGTCCGCCGTCACCAACATCAGCATCGCGAAAGTGAAAAACGACAGGTAGCTGAAGAAACGCGGCCGGTACGGATCCTCGTGCATGTAGCCGATCGAATACAGATGCACGAAGGCCGAAACGGTATTCACCACCACCAGCATGACCGCCGTGAGCGTATCGATGCGCAGGGACCAATCGACCTTGAGGTCGCCGGCGGCCATCCAGGTGAACAGCGGCACACGCATGTCGTGATGCGCAAACCCGACATCGACCAACGCAATCCATGACAGGATCATGCAGATCAGCAAAAGCGTCGTCGTAATCAGCTCGGCCGTGCGCGATCCTACGGCCGCAGGCTCATGCTCTTCTGCTTCATGATGCGAAGAGTGAATGACGCCGCCACCATGCACACCGGAACCCCCGTGGTGCCCGCCATGGTCTGTTGCATGGTCCTCACCACCCGCCGCAGGGCCTTTTCCGGGGAAACGCGCGCGCGCGCCGGCAAGCGCGATCATGCCGGCCAGAATGGCGCCGAGAAGAGGAAGAAAGACGATCGCCTGATACACGCGCCTCAGCCTTTCATCAGATTAATGTCTTCAACCGCGATCGATCCGCGATTGCGGTAGTAAACGACCAGGATGGCAAGCCCGATCGCCGCCTCCGCTGCCGCCACAGTGAGCACCAGCAGCGCATAGATCTGTCCGGTGATGTCGCCAAGATGCGTGGAGAACGCGACGAGATTGATGTTGACCGCGAGCAGGATCAACTCGATCGACATCAATATGATGATGACGTTCTTGCGATTGAGGAAAATGCCGAAGATCCCCAGCGTGAACAGGATGGCGGCGACCGAAAGATAATGTCCAAGGCCAATGGTCATATGTTGCTCCCCAGACCCTGACCCGAACGCACTTTCACCACTTCGATGGATGCCGAAGGCTTGCGCGCAACCTGCTCGCCGATATCCTGGCGGCGCACGCGCGGACGATGCTGCAGCGTCAGCACGATCGCGCCAACCATGGCGACAAGCAGGATCATGCCTGCCGCTTCAAAGAAATAGACATAACGCGTGTAGAGCACGAGGCCGATCGCCTCGGTGTTCGTGATATTGGTCGGGATCGGCGCAGTGATCGCCTGCGGGATGCCCGGTCCGATTGCCCAGGCGCCGACGACGAGTAGCAACTCGGCCAGGAAAATTCCGCCGATCAGCATGCCGATTGGCAGAAATTGCAGCACGCCCTGCTTGAGCTCGGCAAAATCGACGTCGAGCATCATCACCACGAACAAGAACAGCACGGCGACCGCGCCGACATAAACCACGATCAGGATCATGGCGAGGAATTCGGCGCCCATCATCACGAACAGCCCGGCGGCATTCACAAAGGCGAGGATGAGATAAAGCACCGAATGCACCGGATTGCGCGCGGCAACCACCATGACGGCGCTTGCCACGCAGATGCCGGCAAACAGATAAAAGAACAGCGCGGCGACGATCATCGGCGTTACCTGTAAGGCGCGTCGAGCGCGAGATTCTTGGCGATCTCGCGCTCCCAGCGATCCCCGTTCGCGAGCAGGCGTTCCTTGTCGTAATAGAGCTCCTCGCGGGTCTCGGTGGCGAATTCGAAATTCGGGCCTTCGACAATCGCATCCACCGGGCAGGCTTCCTGGCACAGTCCACAGTAGATGCACTTCACCATGTCGATGTCGTAGCGCGTGGTGCGGCGCGTGCCGTCATTGCGGCGCGGCCCCGCCTCGATGGTGATCGCCTGCGCCGGACAGATCGCTTCGCACAGCTTGCAGGCAATGCAGCGCTCTTCGCCGTTGGGATAACGGCGCAGCGCGTGCTCGCCACGGAAGCGCGGCGAAATCGGTCCCTTCTCGAAGGGATAATTAAGTGTGGCCTTTGGCTTGAAGAAATAGCGCATGGCCAGCACGAAGCCGGTCACGAACTCCATCAGGAACAGGCCTTTGGCCGCGCGATCGAGTCTCATCGCATCCTCACTTCATCGCCGCTTTTGCCAGGTCGCCGTACTGGATGACGGCGGCGACAATCGCCACCATCGCCAGCGACAGCGGCAGGAACACCTTCCAGCCGAGCCGCATGAGCTGATCGTAGCGATAACGTGGAACCATGGCCTTGGCCATGGCGATCAAAAAGAAGAACCCCGACGCCTTGATGGTGAACCACACGACGCCCGGAACCCAGGTGAAGGGCGGGTAGGGAATCGGCGACAACCAGCCACCCAGGAAGAAAATGGTGGCCATGGCGCACATGGTGCAGATCGCCACGTACTCGCCGAGCATGAACATCATGTAGAGCGTCGAGCCGTATTCAACCATGAAGCCGGCTACCAGCTCGGATTCCGCCTCCACAAGGTCGAACGGCGGCCGGTTGGTTTCCGCCAACGCCGAAACGAAGAATACGACGTACATCGGAAACAGCGGCAGCCAGTACCAACCTAGGAATCCGTAGGGACCGTCCTGCGCCTGCACGATAGCCGAGAGATTCAGCGAGCCGGCACACAGCAGCACCGTGATGATGACAAAGCCGATCGAGACTTCATACGACACCATTTGCGCTGCCGAACGCACCGCTGCCAAAAATGCGTATTTCGAATTCGACGCCCAGCCCGCCATGATGATGCCGTAGACCATCAGCGACGAGATCGCGAAAATGTAGAGCACACCGACATTAATGTCGGCGATCACCCATTTCGCGTTGACCGGAATTACCGCCCAGGCCGCCAGCGCCAGCACGCACGAGATCAGCGGCGCCAGCAGGAAGACGCCTTTGTTGGCGCCGGCGGGGATCACCGGCTCCTTGACCACGAATTTCAGCAGGTCGGCAAAGGATTGAAACAGGCCCCAGGGCCCGACGACATTGGGTCCGCGCCTGATTTGCACGGCAGCCCAGATCTTACGGTCGGCCAGCAGGACGTAAGCGACGGCGACCAGCAGCACCACCAGCAAAACCACCGATTCCACCACGATGATGATCAGCGGCCAGAGGTACGTCCAAAAGAAATCCATCATGTGCCCTACTCCGCCGCGGTCTTGGCTGCCGCATGCGCCAGGGCCGAACATTCCGCCATGATGGCGGAGGCGCGCGCAATCGCGTTGGTGAAGTAGAAGTCCGCCACTGACGAGCGCAGCGGCGTCTTGTCGGCTGTACCGCCAAGCTTGGCGAGAGTCTTGATATCGGCGGCATCGCCTGCCGCAATCTCGTTGATGCGCATTAGATGAGGATGCGCGGCATACATCGCCTGCCGCAATGCGTTCAGCGAGTCATAAGGAAGTTTCTGACCAAGCACGTCGGACAAGGCACGCAGGATCGCCCAGTCCTCGCGTGCTTCACCGGGCGGAAATGCCGCGCGGTTCGCCATCTGCACGCGGCCTTCGGTATTGATGTAGGTGGCGGATTTTTCGGGATAAGCCGCGCCCGGCAGGATAACGTCGGCGCGATGCGCGCCGCGGTCGCCATGCGTGCCGATATAGACGACACAGGGACCAGGCTGAACCTCGATCTCGTCGGCGCCCAGCAGGAACAACACGTCGACCGCGCCCGCCGCCATCTGCGCGGCATCGGCGCCGCCCGCTCCCGGCACCAGGCCAAGATCGAGCGCGCCCACACGCGACGCAGCGCTTTGCAACACTGAGAAGCCGTTCCAGCCATCCTTGATCGCGCCGAACTCGGCGGCCGCCTTGGCGGCCAACGATGCAATCGCAGCGCCGTCCTTGCGCGCCAGCGCGCCGGCACCCAGAAGTATGAGCGGGCGCTCGGCCGCCTTCAGCGCGTCTGCGAACTTGCTCTCACCAAGATTGGCGAGCGTGTCCGCGCCGGCGCCGAGATAGTCATACTTATATGTGAGATCAGCCTTTTCGCCGATCAGCCCGATCGGGAAATTGCCGGCCCGCCAGCGCTTGCGAATGCGCGAATTGAGCACAGCGGCCTCGCGGCGCGGATTCGAACCAATGATAAGCAGCGCATCGGCCTGCTCGATCCCGGCGATCGTTGCGTTGAACAGATACGATGCCCGGCCCCACTTCGGATCGATCACCGAGCCGTCCTGCCGCGCATCGATGTTGGCGCTGCCGAGGCGGGTCATCAGCTCCTTGAGCGCAAACATCTCCTCCGCGCCGGCGAGATCGCCAACAATCGCGCCAATGCGCTTGCCGCCGCTTGCCTTCACCCGACCGGCGATGACCGAGAAGGCTTCTTTCCACGAGGCTGGCTGTAATCGTCCGCTGCCGCGCACGTAAGGCTGGTCGAGCCGCTGCGTCCGCAGACCATCGACCACGTGACGCGTCTTGTCCGAAATCCACTCTTCGTTCACGTCCTCGTTGGCGCGCGGCAGAATGCGCATGACCTCGCGCCCGCGCGAGTCGATCCGGATCGCGGAGCCGACGGCATCCATCACGTCGATCGATTGCGTCTTGCCCAGCTCCCAGGGCCGCGCCGCGAACGCATAGGGCTTGGACGTGAGCGCGCCGACCGGGCAGAGATCGACCACGTTGCTTTGCAGCTCCGAGGTCATCGCCTGCTCGAGATAGGTGGTGATCTCCATGTCCTCGCCGCGGCCGATGGCGCCGAGTTCGGGGACACCGGCCACTTCGGTCGCAAAGCGAATGCAGCGCGTGCAGTGGATGCAGCGCGTCATGATCGTCTTGACCAGCGGACCGATATATTTGTCCTCGACCGCGCGTTTGTTCTCGCTGTAGCGGCTGGCATCCACGCCATAGGCCATGGCCTGGTCCTGCAGATCGCATTCGCCACCCTGGTCGCAGATCGGGCAATCGAGCGGATGGTTGATCAGCAGGAATTCCATCACGCCTTCGCGCGCCTTCTTCACCATCGGCGTCTTGGTATTGAGGACCTTCGGCGAGCCGTCTTTGTTCGGCGGCAGATCCTTCACGCCCATCGCGCAGGAGGCCTGCGGCTTCGGTATGCCAGCGACCTCGATCAGGCACATGCGGCAATTGCCGGCGATCGAGAGGCGCTCGTGGAAGCAAAAGCGCGGAATTTCCGCGCCCGCGGCTTCGCATGCCTGGAGCAGCGTGTACTCCGGCGGAACGTCAATCTCTTTGCCGTCGACAATGACTTTGGTCATTTTCCTGAGTTCGTCCACGCATCAATGCAAAATGTGCTCGTGCTCGCCGCACCAGTCTTCCCGCCTTGTCGTCGCCCATGACGGATAATGCTCGCTCGTGGTCGGGCTTATCGACGACGCAGCCGGCGGCGCACGACGCCGGCACTGGCCAAGGAGCGAACGATCGCGGCTTGGATCATTTCCGGTCCCCTCCGCCGTCGGCCACCAGAACCTGCAATCCTTGCAGCGCAAGTTCTTGTTTTCGAAGGTCATGGTCGTGCTCCACGGGTTGCCGTCCCCGACCCAATTTTCCGAATCCCATCATGCCGCGTGCTCGCTCGGATTGTCGCAGCGCGCCGTCTTCCAGAGCCGTGCAGCCGGGATGTTCTCCCAGCCGAACGAGTATTCACTCGCGCCATGCGCCTTGAGGTGATCGAGGCGCGCAACACCTTCCGCCAGATCGGGCCGATGTCCGGCCGGAATCCACCACAACACCAGCGGCGTCTCGATCGGTTCGAACCATTCGCGGCGGCGACCGTAGAAACGCCGATGCAGCGTCTGCCAGACGAAGCGCTCCAGCGCTTCGACATTTTGCCAAACGGTCAGGTTCGGCAGGATGCGCGGATCGTCATAGACCGTCATGTGCATGGCGTGCCCGCTCGCATCCTGCAGACGCCACACAAAGCCGTCGATCTGTTCCGCCAGTTTGTTCACCCGATCGACATTGTCGACAAATTCAGCCATGCGCGGATCGTCGAGCGGATAACGGATCCGCGCGATGTTGAACTGGGCAAGATGGCGGGCGTCGTTCATCGCGTCACTCCGCCGCCTCGCGCACCGCGCCATGGAGCGATGGTGTCGGCATTGCGCGTGTATTCGTCGATTCGCCGCTCGATCTCCGGACGGAAGTGCCGCAGCAAGCCTTGCACCGGCCAGGCCGCGCCATCGCCAAACGCGCAAATGGTATGGCCTTCGATCTGCTGCGTGACCTGCATCAGCATGTCGATCTCGCGCTTCTGCGCGCGGCCTTCCGCCATGCGGGTCAACACGCGCCACATCCAGCCCATGCCTTCGCGGCACGGCGTGCACTGGCCGCAGCTCTCGTGCTTGTAGAAATATGAGATGCGCGCCATGGCGCGGACAATGTCGGTCGACTTGTCCATCACGATCACCGCCGCCGTACCGAGCGCCGATTTCTTGTCGCGGCAGCCGTCGAAATCCATCAGCAGGCTGTCGGCCTGGTCCTTGCCGGCGGGAACCAGCGGCATCGACGAGCCGCCCGGAATGACCGCGAGCAGATTGTCCCAGCCGCCGCGCACGCCGCCGGCATGGGTTTCCACGAGCTCGCGCAGCGGAATGCCCATGGCTTCTTCCACATTGCACGGTCGCTCGACGTGACCGGAGATGCAGAACAGCTTGGTGCCGGTGTTGTTCGGGCGGCCAATGCCGGCAAACCATGATGCGCCGCGCCGCATGATGTCCGGCACGACTGCAATCGATTCAACGTTCTGCACCGTGGTCGGGCAGCCGTAGAGGCCCACATTGGCCGGGAAAGGCGGCTTCAGGCGCGGCTGACCCTTCTTGCCTTCCAGGCTTTCCAGCAGCGCGGTCTCTTCGCCGCAGATATAGGCGCCGGCACCGTGGTGGACGTAGAGATCGAAGTCCCAGCCGTTGACGTTGTTCTTGCCGATCAGCTTGGCGTCATAGGCTTCATCGATCGCGGCCTGCAGGCGTTCGCGCTCGCGGATGAACTCGCCACGGACATAAATGTAGCCGACATTCGCGCCCATCGCGAAACCGGCGATCAGGCAACCTTCGACCAGCAGATGCGGATCGTGCCGCATGATCTCGCGGTCCTTGCAGGTGCCCGGCTCCGACTCGTCGGCATTGACGACGAGATAATGCGGACGGCCGTCCGATTTCTTCGGCATGAACGACCATTTGAGCCCGGTCGGGAAACCGGCGCCGCCGCGCCCGCGCAAGCCCGAGGTCTTCACCTCCTCGATGATGACATCGCGCCCTTTTTCCAGAATGGCCTTGGTGCCGTCCCAGGCGCCGCGCGCACGCGCGCCCTTGATGCCCCAGTCGTGCTGGCCGTACAGATTTCGAAAGATGCGATCTTTGTCAGCCAGCATCACGCCTTTTCCTTGAGCGTCGTCGCGCCACCAACCGGCGCCGAGAGTTGCCGGTCGACCTGCGGTCCAGGCTTCACTTTCTTGCCGGCGCCGAGATCGTCGAGAACTTTGCCGAAGCTCTCGGCGGTGAGGTCCTCGTAATAGTCGTAGTTGATCTGCGCCATCGGCGCATTGACGCAAGCGCCGAGGCACTCGACCTCGACCCAGGAGAACTTGCCGTCCTTGGTGACGTCACCCTGCTCGCCGATACGCTTGCGGCAGACTTTCTCCAGATCGTCGGCGCCGCGCAGCCGGCACGGCGTCGTGCCGCAAAGTTGCACGTGGAATTTTCCCACCGGTTGCAGATTGAACATCGTGTAGAAGGTCGCCACCTCAAGCGCGCGGATGTGCGCCATGCCGAGGAAATCAGAAACGTGGCGGATCGCCGCCTCCGGCAACCAGCCGCCGGCCTGCTCCTGCGCGCGCCACAGCAGCGGAATGATCGCCGATTGCTGACGGCCTTCCGGATATTTCTTCACTTGCTCCTTCGCCCAGGCGAGATTGTCCTTGCTGAAGGAAAACTCCTTCGGCTGCAGCTCGGGCGGAGCAAGACGACGCACGCTCATCGGTCGACCTCCCCGAACACAATGTCGATCGAACCGAGAATGGCGGACACGTCCGCCAGCATGTGGCCGCGGCACAGGAAATCCATCGCCTGCAGGTGCGCGAAACCGGGCGCGCGGATCTTGCATTTGTATGGCTTGTTGGTGCCGTCGGCGACGAGATAGACGCCGAACTCACCCTTCGGTGCTTCGACCGCGGCATAAACCTCGCCGGCCGGCACGTGGTAGCCCTCGGTGTAAAGCTTGAAGTGATGAATCAGCGCTTCCATCGAGCGCTTCATCTCGCCGCGTTTCGGCGGAACGATCTTCTGGTCATCGACGGTGACCGGGCCTTGCCCGGCCGGCGAGCGCAACTTCTCCACGCACTGCTTCATGATCTTGACCGACTGGCGCATCTCTTCCATGCGGATGAGATAGCGGTCGAAACAGTCGCCGTTCTTGCCGATCGGAATATCGAATTCGAGTTCAGAATAGCATTCGTAGGGCTGCGCCTTGCGCAAATCCCAGGCAGCGCCCGAGCCGCGCACCATCACGCCCGAGAAACCCCAATTCCATGCATCTGCAAGCGAGACCACGCCGATATCGACATTGCGCTGCTTGAAGATGCGATTGCCGGTGAGCAAAGCGTCAAGATCGCCGACCACTTTGAGGAACGGATCGCAAAACGCATAAATATCGTCGATCAACTTCGACGGCAGATCCTGGTGCACGCCGCCCGGCCGGAAATAGGCCGCGTGCATGCGCGAGCCGGATGCGCGCTCGTAGAACACCATCAGCTTCTCGCGCTCCTCGAAGCCCCAGAGCGGCGGCGTCAGTGCGCCGACGTCCATCGCCTGCGTGGTCACGTTGAGCAGATGCGACAGCAAGCGGCCGATCTCGGAATAGAGCACGCGGATCAATTGCGCGCGCTTTGGCACCTGAATGCCGAGAAGCTTTTCCACGGCCAGGCAGAACGCGTGCTCCTGGTTCATCGGCGCGACATAATCGAGCCGATCGAAATAAGGCACCGCCTGCAAATAGGTCTTGGCCTCGATCAGCTTCTCGGTTCCGCGATGGAGCAGGCCGATATGCGGGTCCACGCGCTCGACCACCTCACCGTCGAGTTCGAGCACCAGCCGCAGCACGCCATGCGCGGCCGGATGCTGCGGTCCGAAATTGATCGTGAAATTGCGTACCGCGGTTTCGGCCATCAGCTCACCAGCTCCGCTGCCGACTTTGCCTTCTCCGCGACTTTGGCGTTGAAGCGATCCCAGGCCACGACGACGCGCTCGTGACGCCCTTCGCCGATCAGGTCCATGCCATCATGGGCGCGCACCTTGAACACGATCTTGCGGCCCTTCACCTCAAGGATCTCCACATCGACCTTGACGGTCATGCCGGGCGGGGTCGCGGCCAGATGCGACACGTCGACATGAGTACCGAGGCTGCCTTCGCCGGCGTCGAGGTACTGATCGAGTAATTGTGCGCAGGCCCATTCCATCAGCACGATCATGAATCCGGTCGCAAATACCTTCGGCATCGCCGCGATGATCGGCGATTCCGGATAGGTGTAGGGCACCGTCTTGTTCTCCGGGACCACGTAGGAGAATGAATGCTTGAGACCGGACTGCAGGGTCGGTTTCATGCTTACGACCCCTTTCCTTCAGTCTTGGCCTTCTCGTCGCCGGGCAGCACGTAATCCGTACCTTCCCACGGCGACAGGAAATCGAAGCTGCGGAATTCCTGCGCCAGCGAGACCTTGTCGTAGACGACGCGTTTCTGCTCGTCGTCGTATCGCACCTCGACGAAACCGGTGAGCGGAAAATCCTTGCGCAGCGGATGCCCCTCGAAACCGTAATCGGTGAGGATGCGCCGCATGTCGGGATGGCCGGTGAACAGCACGCCATAGAGATCGTAAGTCTCGCGCTCGAACCAGTCGGCGCCGCGGAACAGGTCGATCAGCGACGGCACCGGTGTCGTTTCATCGGTCGCGACCTTGAGCCGCACGCGCTGGTTCAGCCGCGGTGACAGGAAGTGATAGACGACATCGAAGCGCTGCTCGCGCGTCGGCCAATCGACCGCGGTAATGTCGATGATGTTGATGAACTGGCAGGCCGGATCGTCGCGAAGAAAAGCCACCACCTTGATGAGGTCGGCGGCCTTGGCGCTGACGGTCAATTCGCCGCGCGCGACTTCGTAACCGGTGATCGATGCCGGCAACGCCGCCTTGATCGTTTGGCCAAGCCTGTCGAGACCTTCGTCCATGTCAGTCCACAATGAATAGTCGCGCGCCGCGCGCGGTCTGCGACCGATGGGCGTCGATGCCGTCGGCCACCTGATAGCTCATGCCGGGCGTGAGCGTGAACGTGCGGCCGTCCTTCAACTTGGTGGTGAGCTCGCCGTTGACGCAGAAGATTATGTGGCCCTTTTCGCACCAGTGGTCGGCGACGTAGCCGGGTGAATAGTCGACCATCCGTACGCGGATGTCGCCGAACTGGCGCGTACGCCAGGTGGCGACGCCCGCATCGCCGCTGTGCGTGGTCGGCTCGATGCTCGTCCAGTCGGTCGTTCCAAACGGGATGTCGGTCATGCGCATGGCCGGCTACCGCTCGATCGTGCCGGTACGGCGAATTTTCTTCTGCAACAGCATCACGCCGTAAAGCAGCGCCTCCGCCGTCGGCGGACAGCCGGGCACATAGATGTCGACCGGCACAATGCGGTCGCAGCCGCGCACCACAGAGTACGAATAGTGATAATAGCCGCCGCCGTTGGCGCATGATCCCATCGAGATCACGTAACGCGGCTCGGGCATCTGGTCGTAGACCTTGCGCAGCGCCGGCGCCATTTTGTTGGTCAGCGTCCCGGCGACGATCATCACGTCCGACTGCCGCGGCGAGGCGCGCGGCGCAAATCCGAAACGCTCGGCGTCGTAGCGCGGCATCGACATCTGCATCATCTCGACGGCGCAGCACGCCAGACCGAACGTCATCCACATCAGCGAGCCGGTGCGCGCCCAGGTGACCAAGTCGTCGGCGGCCGTGACAATGAAGCCCTTGTCGGAGAGCTCGGCGTTCACGCCGGCGAAGAATGCGTCGTCCGAACCGACCGGCTTGCCGGTGTTCGGATCGAGAATGCCTTTTGGCGCGGGTGCGACCAGGGTCATGGGCAGATCAATCCCATTCGAGCGCCCCCTTCTTCCACTCATATATGAAGCCGATGGTGAGAACGCCAAGGAACACCATCATCGACCAGAAGCCGAAAAGGCCGATTTTCCGGAACACAATCGCCCACGGGAACAGGAAGCTCACCTCGAGGTCGAAAATGATGAAAAGAATCGCCACCAGGTAGAAGCGCACGTCGAATTTCATGCGCGCATCGTCGAAGGCGTTGAAATCCGCACTCGTAGGCGGACAGCTTTTCGGGATCCGGCTGCTTGTAGGCGACGATGAAGGGAGCGATCAGCAGCGCGAGCCCGATGACGAGCGCGACCGCGATGAAGACAACCAATGGCAGGTAATCCAGCAGCAATGCGCTCATCGCGACCTCAAGCGTACAGCCCCGGCCTACCCCGATATACGCCCGCCTCGGACTGATCGGCAGCCCGAAAGGCGCCGGTGACCCCGCACAACCAGGCCTTCACTTGTATGGAAAAGCCTCCAGGACGGGAGCGACCGAGGCTTAGCGCAGCGGTGTTGGGGTGGCAAGCCAACCTTGGGCGGCATCCACGAGCGATCGCGGACCGAAATCTCGGGGAATATTCCCACGATTGACAGCGGCGCGAACCGCCCTCGATAGTCGGCGCCGGCGGCGGCAACCGCATGAATTTGGGAAACAGCATGAAGCTTCTGCGACACTTTTCGGCCCTTCTTGCGCTCGCTGGCACGGTCATCGTCTACGACGCTGCCCGCCAAGGCCGATGAATACCCCTCACGGCCGGTCAAGGTCATCGTACCGTTCGGCGCCGGCGGCCCGACCGACGTTTATGCCCGCGCCATCGCGGAGGAATTGCGGAAGTCCCTGCACCAGACCTTCGTCATGGAAAATCGCCCGGGCGCCGGTACCACCATCGGAACCGAGGTGGTCGCCAAGTCGGCGCCCGATGGCTACACGCTGCTGATGGTGTCGGGCACGCAGACCGTCAACGAAACGCTCTACGGCCACAAGCAATATCAGCTGATGCGCGACCTGGTGCCGGTTGCGCCGTTGATCGACACCGACCTCGTCCTCGTCGTGCATCCATCGGTGCCGGCCAAGAACCTCGGCGAATTGCTGGCGCTCGCCCGCGCCAAGCCGGGCACCATCAATTACGGCTCGTCGGGACCCGGCTCGAACTACCACATGGCCGGCGAACTACTGAAGAACCTCACCGGCATCGACATCGTGCATGTGCCCTACAAAGGCTCGACCGGAGCCCGCAACGACATCCTCAGCGGGCAGATCCAGATCCTGTTCGATTCGGTCCCAACCATGGCGCCGATGATCAAGGCGGGGCTGGTGCGCGCGCTGGGGACCAGCGGCACGACGCGCTCAGCTATTCTGCCGGACGTTCCGACCATCGCGGAAGCCGGTGTCCCCGGGTTTCAGGCGACCTTGTGGGTCGGATTCATGGCGCCGGCCGGAACGCCGCAGCCGATCGTCGACAAGCTCAGCACCGAGATCACCAAGATCCTGGCACGGCCCGACATCAAGGAGGCCTGGGAAAAGACCGGCGCGAGCCCGATCGTGATGACGCAGCCCGAATTCAAAACCTTCATGGATGCGCAGGTTGCCAAATGGGCGAATGTCATCAAGGCCAATCACATTCCACCGATCAACTAGTTCAGTAGCCAGTATGGGTGACCGATGAACGAAATGAGCAAGCCGGCCGCGGCGATCAAGGGCGAAGAGCATTGGACGACAAAAGACGGCGGCGTGAAGCTGTTCCTGTTCGAAAAATGCGCGGGCGACCCGGCCAAGACACGCGGCACGATCCTGTTCGTGCATGGTTCGTCGATGGCATCGCAGCCAACCTTCGATCTGCAGGTGCCGGGGCGGCCCAATTCATCGGCGATGGATCATTTCGCCCGCCTCGGCTTCGACTGCTGGTGCGTCGACATGGAGGGCTATGGCCGCTCGACCAAGGATCGCGACAACAACGCGCCCATTTCGCAAGGTGCCGACGACTGCTACGCCGCCGCGCTCTATATCCAGAAGCTGCGCGGCAAACGGCCCTTCCTGGTATACGGCATTTCCTCGGGCGCGCTGCGCGCCGCGATGTTTGCGGAACGTCATCCCGAGATGGTGGCGCGTCTGGCGCTCGATGCCATGGTGTGGACCGGCGAAGGCTCGCCCACGCTCGAGCAGCGCCGCAAGAAGCTTCCCGAATTTCAGGCGAAGAACCGCCGTCCGATCGACAAGGCTTTCATCCATTCAGTATTCGATCGCGACCATCCGGACACGGCCGAACGCAAGGTGATCGAAGCCTTCGCCGATGCGGTGACCGCGCTCGACGATTCCGTGCCGACCGGCACTTATGTCGACATGTGCTCGCGACTGCCGGTGGTTGATCCGGAAAAGATCAAAGCGCCGACCTTGATCATGCGCGGCCAGCATGATGGCATCGCCTCGCTTCAGGACCTGATGAAATTCTTCGAGAAGCTGCCGAACCCGGACAAGCAATTCACCGTCATGTCCGGCATCTCGCACGCGAGCTTCCAGCAGAAGAACTACATGATGGTCTATCACATCCTGGCGAGCTTTTTTTCGCAGCCCGAGCCGGTGTACAAAGGCTGAGGCCTCTCATTTGTCATGCCCGGCCTTGTGCCGGGCATCCCGATCAGGGACGCACGGCATTGCCAGCCTAAGCGAGGTCACAATAGGAAGTCGGGCAAGCCCGGCGACGAAAATTCTAGACGCCCAGCTTCCTCGCCAGATCGAGCAAATCGACACCGGCAACATCGACCGGCACCGTCGGTGCGGTTTCGCCCGTGCCGGGGCCGTGCTCGTCGGGCCGCGCAATGTGGCCCGTGCGTAAGCCGCATGCCGCTGCAGCCGCAAGATCGCTGCTGTGGGCTGCCACCATCATGCATTGCGCCGGCTTGAGATCGAATGCCTCGCAGGCCGCGAGATAAACGCGCGGCTTGGGTTTGTAGTCGCCGGCAACTTCCGCACCGAGAATTGCGTCCCACGGAAAATCATTGCGGCGCGCAAGATCGACCATCAGCGAAATATTTCCGTTCGAGACGGGCGCGAGCAGAAATTTTGCCCTGAGTTGTTTGAGTGCCGCCGTCACATCGGGCCAGGCATCGAGCCGGTGCCAGGCGAGCGTGAGTTCGTGCAGGACATCGTCCGAAAGATTGCGCAAGCCGAAGCGCGGGATGAAGCGTTCGAGATTGCGACGGTGCAGGACATCGAGCTTGCAGAACGGGATGCGGCCTGTCCGCACCTCCTCCATTCCGGGCTGGTATTCGTCCCGCCAGGCATCGGCAAAGCCCGCCCAGTCCAGATCATGCCCAAGCGGTTTGAGGATCCTTTGGGCCTCGCGGGCAACCGAGGTCCGCCAGTCGACCAAGGTCCCGAAGACGTCAAAAAACATCGCCCGAACGGAGGTCATCGGTCTGCCTCGGGCGCCAATTTCCGGCACCAAGAGGCGCCGGTTTTATTGCCGGAAACCATGGCTAAGTTATTGATTAAATGGCGGGAGCGACGGGACTCGAACCCGCGGCCTCTGCCGTGACAGGGCAGCGCTCTAACCAACTGAGCTACGCCCCCGCGGGCGTTTGTTCGAGTTATAGAGCGGTCCATACCAAGTCAAGGTAAAGGCATCCTCACCCCCGGAAATTGCGAAAAAGCCTTATTTACCTAGAAGAATCGATGGTCAGACCGCCCCCGAATCGTCTATTCGGGCGTTGTGTTTGGCGCTTCGCCAAGCTCGCGGATTCAAGAGGAGGGTCCACTGATGGCAATGGTTCCTGGAAAAGCTCCGACACCACCGACCGTCACGCTCAAGCATCTTGCCGCGGCACTCGCGGAAACGCACGAGATGTCGAAGAAGCAGGCGGAGACCGTGCTCGGCGATCTGGTTGGAAATATCGTCAGTGCTTTGAAGAAGGGCGAGCGCATCCGCATTGGCGGGCTCGGCATCCTTCAGGTGCGCAAACGCGCCGCGCGCATTGGCCGCAATCCTGCGACAGGCGAGCAGATTCAGATCAAGGCGAGCAAAAAGGTCGCCTTCCGCGCGTCCAAAGAATTGAAAGAGTCGATCTGACGACTTTCTGCCTGACCCTCCGGGGAATAGCGGCAGGCGCGGAGCAATCGCTCTTCGCCTGCCGTTCCTTTTTGGAAGCCACCTGCCGGCTTGCATCGGAGCGCGGTCGCGCGATATTGGCAGGACCCGGAATGGATCCAGACTGGATCCTGGGCGGTTAGCTCAGTTGGTAGAGCGCCTGCTTTACACGCAGGATGTCGGCGGTTCGAGTCCGTCACCGCCCACCAAGCGGCAAAGGCCGCTGCGGAGGGTAAAACAGACATCGCCGTAACGTCACGCCAGAGGCGTGACGTTTCGATAGGCTGCGGTCGCGGCGCCGTGGCTAGGCCACTGCGTCCTTGGCAGCCTTCACCGGCCGGGCCCTCACGATCTTCCGAGCCGGCTTTGCCTTGAATACTGTTGGCTCTTTCGTGAATGGATTGATGCCGGCCCGCTCTTTCGTTGCCGGCTTCTTGATAACAACGAATTTGGCGAACCCGGGCACAAGGAAAGTCCCTGATTTCTTGAGCTCCTTGTATCCAATCGTCGCGAGCGACTCGATGACGCCTTTGACGTCCTTTCGCGACAGATTGTTCGGGTGCTTATCGGCGATTTCTTGAATGAGCTGGGACTTCGACATCATTGTGGTCAATGCCTCCTTGATACGTCCGAATCGGTGAAGCTGAGTTTGCCCGAGCTTTGCGGCGTAGGGAACTGGAAAACCCCTAAATTTAAGACATTTCGGGATAAGTCCCGCTTATCTGTGAGCGGTTATGTCTGGCCAGCGACTAGGCCGCGGGTCCGGGTCGGGTGCGGAGCGGGACGACCCGTTTGCCCTTCCGGGGCCGGGCCTTGATGCGCACCAGGGCCTCTGCGAGATCGCGCTGGAGGTAGGGCTTCGCAAGTTTCGGCAGGCCGAGTTCATCGCCAGGAACACGATCAGCATAGCCGGTTGCGAGCAGGACCGGGATGTCCGGCCATTCGCTTTTGATGGCCTGGGCGAGCTGCGTCCCGCTCATTTTCGGCATGGCTTGATCGGTAATGACCAGGTCGACTGAATCCTCGCGCCGGAGAATCTCGAGTGCTTCCTTCGCCGAATAAGCCTCGAATGCCGTGTGACCAAGGTCTTCGAGCATGGCGACGGTATTCATCAGCACGAGTGCGTCGTCGTCCACGGCCAGGATCGTCAAGGAAGGAACCAATGTCGCCGGGGTCGTCTGCGAGTGGCCAGCGCCGAGCGTCGCGGCGGATGTATTGGCAATCGGCAGCCAAATCTCGGCGGTCGTGCCCTCGCCCTTGCGGCTGTGGAGAATGAAACATCCGCCGGACTGCTCGGCAAAGCCATGCACCATCGACAGGCCGAGGCCGGTCCCTTTGTCAAGACCTTTCGTCGTAAAGAACGGTTCAACGGCTCTTCGCATCGTTTGCGCGTCCATGCCCTCGCCCGAGTCGGTCACGCTGACGCAGATATAAGTACCGGGCTTTAGTCTGCTGCCGGGACCGACGGCGACGATTTCCTGTCGCGCAGCCACAATGATTTCACCGCCCTCAGGCATGGCGTCGCGGGCATTCACAGTGAGATTGAGGAGGGCCATCTCCAGCTGGTTTGCGTCCGCCAGCACTGGCTTGAGACCGAGCGGAAAATGAGTCTCAATCCTGATCGTTGCGCCAACGGATCGTTGAAGAAGATCCGTCATCCCGCGCACGAGTTGCGGTATGTCGATGATCTCCTGTTCGAGCTCCTGGTTTCGCGCGAAGGCAAGCATGCGCTTGGTCAGTGTCGTGCCCCGCTGCGCGCCCTGCGCTGCGTTTTCCAGCAGCGCGATGCTTTTGGGATCATCCGGCAACCGCTTGCGCAGAAGCTCGAGGCTGCCAAGCACAGCGGTCAGCAGGTTGTTAAAATCGTGGGCGATGCCGCCGGTCAGCTGGCCGATCGCCTCCATCTTCTGCGACTGCACTGACATCTCCCGCGCTTTTTCGAGTTTCTCCTGAGCCTGCTTGCGCTCTGTGATGTCGCGCGTGATCTTGGCGTAACCGATAATGTCTCCATCGTCGTTGCGGATGGCGTCAATGACAACGTGCGCCCAGAAGCGTGTGCCGTCCTTGCGGACGCGCCAGCTTTCCCTTTCAAATCGCCCCTCCCGCTGGACAGTGTCCAGCGCCTTTTGCGGCTCATTCGCTGCCCGCTCCTCATCGGTATAGAATCTGGAGAAGTGCTGGCCGATAATTTCGTGCCGCTGGTAGCCCTTGATCCTTTCGGCGCCGAGATTCCAGTTTGTCACGCGGCCGTCGAGGTCCAGCATGTAAATTGCGTAGTCGGTGACACCCTGCACCAGCAGCCTGAACTGCTCTTCGCTCAGGCGCAGCTTCTCTTCAGCCGCCTTGCGTTCGCTCAGGTCGCGCGTGATCTTGGCAAAGCCGATAATTTCCCCCGACGGCGTGCGGATCGGATCAATGACGACATAGGCCCAGAAGCGCGTGCCATCTTTCCGGATGCGCCAGCCTTCCGCCTCGAATTTTCCGTCCCGGGCCGCGATCGCCAGTGCGCGTGCCGGCAGGCCCGCTTTCTGATCCTCTTCGCTGTAGAACCGCGAGAAGTGGTGGCCGATGATCTCGTTGGCTGAATATCCCTTGAAACGTTCGCGCGCCCGGATTCCAGCTGATCACGATGCCGGTGGGATCCAGCATATAGATCGCATAATCGGAAATAGCCTCAACGAGCAGACGGAAGCGCCCGTCCGTCATGTTCGGCGCCTTTGGCTGTTCGGATGGCTCCGATCATTGCCACGGTGTGACGCCTTGCTGCCGATTGTGTGAATCGATGCGTGATTAAGTCAAACGCCCGCCGGCTCGAATAGTTCCATGCACTGTGGCGCCTGATCGATGGCGCACCCGCGTTCCAGCAAAGAAAACGGCGCCCTTCGGCGCCGTTTCCAGTTTCGTGTTGTGAGACCGCTCAGTGGGCGGTGAGGCCGGAGCCGTCCTCGTCCACCGCGGGCTCGGCCGCGGCGGCTTCGGCGGCGAGCTTGGCGCTCGCCTCGTCCCACTCGATCGGCACCGGCGGACGCACCAGCGCGCGCGCCAGCACTTCGTCCATGCGCGTGACCGGAATGATCTCCAGACCCTTTTTGATCGTGTCGGAGATTTCCACCAGATCCTTGGCGTTCTCCTCCGGGATCAGCACGGTCTTCATGCCGCCGCGCGCGGCGGCCAGCAACTTCTCTTTCAGGCCACCGATCGGCAGCACACGGCCGCGCAGCGTGATTTCGCCGGTCATGGCGACGTCACGGCGCACCGGAATGCCCGTCATCACCGAAACAATGGCGGTGACCATGGCAACGCCGGCCGACGGCCCATCCTTCGGCGTCGCGCCTTCCGGCACGTGCACGTGGATGTCGCGCTTGTCGAACAGCGGCGGCTCGATGCCGAAGGCAACCGCGCGCGAGCGGACGTAAGACGCCGCCGCCGAGATCAACTCCTTCATCACGTCGCGCAGATTGCCGGTGACGGTCATTCTGCCTTTGCCCGGCATCATCGCGCCTTCGATGGTGAGCAGTTCCCCGCCCACATCGGTCCAGGCAAGACCGGTGACCACGCCGATCAGATCCTCGGCTTCGATCTCGCCGTAGCGGAATTTCGGCACACCGATGTAGTCGCCGAGATTTGCCGCAGTGACAGCGATGGTCTTCTTCTTCGAGGTCATCAGCTCCTTCACCGCCTTGCGGATCAGAGTCGAGAGTTCGCGCTCGAGATTGCGAACCCCGGCCTCCCGCGTATAGCGGCGGATCATCAGCATCAACGCCTCGTCGTCGATCGTCCATTCCTTGGCATCGAGGCCGTGCTTGGCCACCGCGTGCGGGATCAAGTGCTTCCGGGCGATCTCGACCTTCTCATCCTCCGTGTAGCCGGCGATGCGGATGATCTCCATGCGGTCCATCAACGGCGGCGGAATATTGAGCGTGTTCGCCGTGGTGATGAACATCACGTTGGACAGATCGTAGTCGACCTCAAGGTAGTGATCGTTGAACGTGTGGTTCTGCTCGGGGTCGAGCACCTCGAGCAGAGCCGATGACGGATCGCCGCGGAAATCGGCGCCCATCTTGTCGACCTCGTCGAGCAGGAACAGCGGGTTCGAGGTCTTGGCCTTGCGCATCGACTGGATGATCTTGCCGGGCATCGAGCCGATATAGGTCCGGCGATGGCCGCGGATCTCGGCCTCGTCACGCACCCCGCCCAACGACACGCGCACGAACTCGCGGCCGGTCGCTTTCGCGATCGACTTGCCAAGCGAGGTCTTGCCGACGCCGGGAGGGCCGACCAGGCACAAAATCGGTCCGGTCAGCTTGTTGGCGCGCTGCTGCACGGCGAGATATTCGACGATCCGTTCCTTGACCTTCTCCAGGCCATAGTGATCGGCGTCGAGGATCTCCTCGGCCAGCTTGAGATCTTTCTTGACCTTGCTCTTCTTGCTCCACGGAATCGAAAGCAGCCAGTCGAGATAGTTGCGCACGACCGTCGCTTCCGCCGACATCGGAGACATCTGGCGGAGCTTCTTGAGTTCGTGCGTCGCTTTCTCGCGCGCCTCTTTCGAGAGCTTGGTCTTCTTGATCTTGTCTTCCAGCTCCTGCAGCTCGTCGCGACCTTCTTCGTCGCCGAGCTCCTTCTGGATCGCCTTCATCTGTTCGTTGAGGTAGTACTCGCGCTGCGTCTTCTCCATCTGCCGCTTCACGCGGGTCCGGATGCGCTTTTCGACCTGCAGAACAGAAATTTCGCTCTCCATCAAGCCGAGCACTTTTTCCAGGCGCTGGGTGACGGATGGCGTCTCCAGGATGTCCTGCTTGTCCGGAATCTTGACGGCGAGGTGAGAAGCCACCGTGTCGGCGAGCTTGGCGTAATCCTCGATCTGCTGGATCACGCCGACCACTTCCGGCGACACTTTCTTGTTCAGCTTCACATAATTTTCGAATTCATTGACCACCGAACGCGCCATGGCTTCCGCTTCGACGCGGTCACCCATGTCGTCGGCAAGCGCGGTCGCGTCGGCTTCGTAATAATCGACCCGATCGGTGTATTTGAGAACCTTTGCGCGCGTCGCGCCTTCGACCAGCACCTTCACGGTGCCGTCGGGCAGCTTCAGCAATTGCAACACGCTGGCCAGCGTCCCGACTTCAAAAATCGCGTCGGTCGGCGGATCGTCATCGGAAGCATTTTTCTGCGTGGCCAGCAGGATAAAGGTGTCGGAGCGCATCACTTCTTCCAGCGCCTTGATCGACTTTTCACGGCCGACAAAGAGCGGGACGATCATGTGCGGAAACACCACGATGTCGCGCAACGGCAGCACCGGATAGGCCCGGGTTTCGCCCGGTTGCAGCTGGGGTCGTGGTTTGTTGGTCATTGGCCTTGTCCTTTTGTTGTGCCCCTGTCGATTGACCCGCGGCTGCGGCATCGCACGACAGTGCCGGTATGTGTGGGCAAGGAGACGCTGGACAGATTAGTCCAGCATGCTTTGAGGGAGGTTACGCAAACCCTCGCCCAGTCGGTAGCCAGGTACGATTGCTCGTAGGCTGGGTTATTTGACACGCAATACGTATGACGAGGCGCATGGGTCCGCAAGAAGCGCCGCTTTTCGTCAGTAGAGGCGAGTCCCGCCCCGGTAACAACCCGGAAATCGCGCGAATCAGCAGGCTTTTTACAGAGTTCCGACCCTGCAGCTGGCAGGCCGCTCAGGCGCTGGCGCTGCCGGTCTCGGCCGTCCGGTCGCTGCGGTCGGCGTAGATATAGAGCGGCCGCGCCGTTCCCTCGACGACCTCTTTCGAGATGACGACCTCTTCGACCCCTTCCAGGCTGGGCAGGTCGAACATGGTGTCGAGCAGAATGCCCTCCATTATGGAGCGCAGACCGCGCGCGCCGGTCTTGCGGTCGATCGCCTTGCGGGCGATGGCGCCAAGCGCCTCTTCGGCCAGCGTCAGGTCGATCAACTCCATTTCGAACAGCCGCTGATACTGCTTGACCAGTGCGTTCTTGGGTTCGACCAGGATCTTCTTGAGCGAGGCTTCGTCGAGATCTTCCAAAGTTGCAACCACCGGCAAGCGGCCGACAAATTCGGGGATCAGGCCGTACTTGAGCAGATCTTCCGGCTCGACTTCGCGGAAGATTTCGCCCTGCTTGCGATCTTCGGGCGCAACCACCTTGGCGCTGAATCCGATCGACGTCGACCGGCCGCGCGACGAAATGATTTTCTCAAGCCCGGCGAATGCACCGCCGCAGACGAACAGGATGTTGGTCGTATCGACCTGCAGGAACTCCTGTTGCGGATGCTTGCGACCGCCTTGCGGGGGCACCGACGCAATGGTGCCTTCCATGATCTTCAGAAGCGCCTGTTGCACGCCTTCGCCCGACACGTCGCGCGTAATGGACGGATTGTCGGACTTGCGTGAAATCTTGTCGATTTCGTCGATATAGACGATGCCGCGCTGCGCGCGCTCGACGTTGTAGTCGGCGGCCTGCAGCAGCTTGAGAATGATGTTCTCGACGTCTTCGCCGACGTAGCCGGCTTCGGTCAGCGTCGTCGCATCCGCCATCGTGAACGGAACGTCGAGGATTCGGGCAAGCGTTTGCGCGAGCAGGGTCTTGCCGGAGCCAGTGGGCCCGATCAGCAGGATATTCGACTTCGCAAGTTCGACGTCGTTGTGCTTGGCCTGGTGGTTGAGCCGCTTGTAGTGATTATGGACGGCAACCGAGAGCACCTTCTTCGCGTGATCCTGGCCGATCACGTAGTCGTCGAGCACCTTACGGATTTCCTTCGGCGTCGGAATGCCGTCGCGCGACTTCACCAGCGAGGATTTGTTCTCCTCGCGAATGATGTCCATGCAGAGTTCGACGCACTCGTCGCAGATAAACACCGTCGGGCCGGCAATGAGCTTGCGCACTTCGTGCTGGCTCTTGCCGCAGAACGAGCAGTAGAGGGTGTTCTTGGAATCGCTGCCGCCGACTTTGCTCATTCCATTCTCCGTGACACGCTTCCGTAACTTCCGCGGCCAGCGCCGCTTCGCTTAGCCACCGTCACGCAACGAAGCAAGTTTCGCGCCTGAACTCCAGCACGGCAGCCCTTGTTCTGGGAAGGGCCGCACACCCATCACTCCCCCACACCATAAGCGAAGCATGCTAACGACGTGATAATCAACATTCCATTAACGATAACACCGCAACCATGGCCGTTTATGCGGCCATTCTCACACAGTGAAAACCGGATGGAACCTTGGCCTCAGGCGGGCTTGGAGCTCGTCTCCTCGGGTCGCTTATCAATAACCTTGTCGACCAGCCCAAAGTCCCTGGCCGCCTCGGCGGTGAGAAAATAGTCACGCTCAAGCGCATCTTCGATCTTCTTCAAGGACTGGCCGGTATGCGTCACGTAGATTTCATTGAGCCGCTTCTTCAGGTTCAGAATCTCCTGAGCATGCAGCATGATGTCGGTCGCCTGCCCCTGGAACCCGCCCGACGGCTGATGCACCATGATTCGGGCGTTCGGCAGCGCGAAGCGCTGGCCCTTGGCCCCGGCGGCAAGCAACAGTGAGCCCATCGAGGCCGCCTGCCCCACGCACAGCGTCGACACTGGCGGTCTGACGAATTGCATCGTGTCATAAATCGCCATGCCGGAGGTCACCACTCCGCCGGGCGAATTAATGTACATCGAAACTTCTTTTTTCGGGTTTTCCGCCTCGAGGAACAGCAATTGCGCCACGACCAAGGTGGCCACCCCGTCCTCGATCGGCCCGGTAATGAAAATAATCCTCTCCTTAAGGAGCCGTGAGTAAATGTCATAGGCCCGCTCGCCACGGTTGGTCTGCTCAACCACCATGGGCACCAGATAATTCATGTAGGTATCGAGGGGGTCTCTCATTTCATCTCCTTAACGCGAATCATTCCGGCTAGATTAGCTGCACCGGAACACACGGCGATCTATTTTCCCACAAGGGCGAGTGCAAGGCGTCTCCGCGTCAGACGACCGATTCGTCTTCCTTATAGAGCTCCTCGCGCGACACCTTTTTCTCGTTCACGCTGGCGAGCTCGAGCAGGAAGTCGACCACCTTTTCCTCGAATATCGGCGCTCGCAAGGCAGCCACCGCCTGCGGATTTTGGCGGTAATAGTCCCAAACCCGCTGTTCCTGGCCGGCGAACTGGCGCGCGCGTTCCATGACGGCACGGCTCAATTCCTCTTCCGTGACGGTAATATTGTTCTTTTCGCCGATCTCGGCGATCACCAGGCCGAGCCGCACGCGGCGTTCGGCAATGGCGCGATATTCCGCCTTGGCTTTCTCCTCGGTGGTGTTCTCGTCGGCGAAGGTCTTGCCTTCGGTCTCGAGCTCCGAAAGCACTGACTTCCACACCCGCTCGAACTCCTCCTCGACCAGCGTCGGCGGCGGGTCGAATTTGTGCAGCTTGTCGAGATCGTCGAGCAATGCCCGCTTGAGCTTCTGCCGCGACATCGCCGTGTGTTCGCTCGTGATGCGGTCCTTCACCGCTTCGCGCAGCTTCGCGATCGATTCCAGTCCGAGCGCCTTGGCAAACTCGTCGTCGATCGTGACCTTGCCCGGCGCCTCGATCGATTTAGCAGTGACGACGAACTCGGCATTCTTGCCGGCGAGATCCTGCTTCATATAGTGCGCGGGGAACGCCACTTTCAGTGTGCGGGTCTCACCTTGCGCAATGCCGATGAGTTGTTCTTCGAAGCCCGGAATGAAGGTGTTCGAACCGATCAGCACGACTGCGTCGTCGCCCGATCCCCCTTCGAAAGGCTCGCCGTTGATGGTCCCGGCAAACGAAATCGTCACGCGGTCATCCTTGGCCGCCTTTTCGCCTTCGCCACGCGCGGTGTAAGGCTTGTTCTGATCCGCAATACGGGAAACGCCTTCCTCGACCTCGGCATCACTGACGTCCGCAGCGAGCTTCGTGAGCTTGATGCTCTTGAAATCGCCGAGCGTGATCGGGGGCACGATTTCAAGCGCCATCGTGTAATTGAGATCGCTCTTGCCGGCGATCAATTGTTCGATTGCACCTTCGTCGGTCGGCAGCGTGACTTTCGGATCAGCGGCAAGCTTGAAACCGCGCTCGCTGACAATCTGGTTGTTGGCGTCGCGCACCGTTGCCTCGATCACCTCGGCCATGGCGGAGCGCCCGTACACGCGCTTGAGGTGAGCCACCGGCACTTTGCCGGGACGGAAGCCGTTAATGCGGACGCGGCCCTTCAGATCATCCAGACGCTCATTGACCTTGGCGTCGAGTTCGGCGGCCGGCACGACCACCTTGAATTCGCGTTTGAGACCGTCCGACAGTGTTTCGGTAACCTGCATGGATCACTACTCGTTGCTTTCACTCACGCGACGCCTGCCAGACCTGAAGTCAGCGTGCCGGAGCGGTTTCGGAAAACGGGCTGGCCACCCGCACTTTTATATAACCCTCGTCATGGTGCGGGCGGAGGGACTTCGAACCCCCACGACTTTCGCCACTGGAACCTAAATCCAGCGCGTCTACCAATTCCGCCACGCCCGCAAGGGGCGGTTTCAGGAATATCCTGGCGCCGCAATCCGGCAGGGCTTAACGCGACGATACCCGCAAAAGCAAGCCATAACCGTGGCGCCATGGCAGCACGGTTATCGGCTTTGACCGGCGGCAGAACTCCACAAAACCAGGCGCTTTCTGTCGCCCCGCAATTGCCGGAAGCGTCGGGCCGGATCACCCTGCGAACTCCGTCGGGCAGGCGCCGGTAAACGCGCGGCAGCATCTCGGGAAGGTCTTCCGCAATCAGCCCGGGACCGAATTCCGCAGCTGCCTCGCCATGCAGCCAGACCCCGGCGCTGGCGGCCTCAAAAGGCGGCATTCCCTGCGCCATAAGCCCTGCAATGAAGCCTGACAGCACGTCACCCGAACCGGCCGTCGCGAGCGTCGGCGGGGCATTGTTTGCGATCGCGGCACGCCGGTCGGGGCCAGCAATCACCGTGTCCGGGCCCTTCAAGACCACAACAGCGCCGACAATTCCGGCCGCTAGCCGGGCTTTTTCTAGTTTTGAATTAGATTTAGAAATCTTCATTTATCTTATTGAATAAACGTTCAAATTCTCCGTCGTGCGGCGTCAGAACCACCCCGCGCCCGGCCCTTTTGCTAATCAAAGAAACAAGGGCCGTGGGCTCATCCGCGAAACTCGTGAGGGCATCGGCATCCAGAAGCACGGCGGCCTCGCTGGCGAGCGCCGCCTGGACCTGCTCGCGCATCGCTGGGCCAACCCCACCGCCCGGTCCCAGCACCACCGAGTTGCGCCGTCTGTCGCCAAGGAATTCGGCAAGCTCTGCCGGACCGTCGACCGGACGCACCATCACGGCCAGGCTGGCCGCGGCATTAACGGCGAGGGCCTCGCGCGGCGTCGCGATCGTCACCAACCCCGCACCTGCCCGCAGCGCCGCGCGCGCCGCGAGGCGTGCAGCACCTGTGGTTGCCAGGCCACCCGAAACCACGACCGCGTGGCCACGCGAATATTTGTGTGCGCGCGGATCCGGCTGCGGAAAAGCGTCCCGCCAAAGCGCCGGTGCATCGGCGAAGGTTGCCGGCTTGATTTGACCGAGCACGCTTGCCGGAATTCCGATATCCGCAACCTCAATCGCTCCGCAGAGGAGCCGCCCGGGCAACAGGACGTGTCCCGGCTTGCGCCGAAAGAACGTCACGGTGCGTGTCGCCTCGACGGCGAGTCCCATCACGCTGCCGGTGGTGCCGTTCACGCCACTCGGGAGATCGACCGCCACGACCGGAACACCGCTGGCGTTCATCGCGGCAATCATCGCACGCGGCAGGCCATCGACGTCGCGGTCGAGACCTGCGCCAAACAGCGCGTCGATGATCAGGTCGCAATCCCTGAGCGAAGCAGGAGACGCCTCCTCCACCGGCCCGGTCCAGCGCTGGGCGGCGAGTGCCGCGTCACCCTTGAGACGCTTTCTGTCGCCGACGAAACTCACGCGCACGGCCGCGCCGCGTTCGGCCAGGTAGCGGGCCGCGACAAATCCATCGCCACCGTTATTGCCCGGGCCGGCCACCACCACGACGCGCCGGCCCGCCATTTGGGCCGCCGCATCGGCCACCGCGCGACCGGCATTCTCCATCAGCGCGAGACCGGCAACGCCACCGGCCATCGCGAGCCGGTCGGCTTCCGCCATTTCAGCCGTCGTGAGCAACTCGATCATGCGCGAAAGACTACTGAAGAATCCGAAGCAATGGATTGACGCACCACAACTCTTTGGCCGCTGGCTAAAATCTAGACAGTTTGCTTAACTTCTGGGCGCTGAACATTAGGCACCTCCGGCGCCGGCCCGCCGACTTTCAGATAAGCCACTGTTATGGAACGGATTTTTTGGTCTCGCCGGCTTGGCACGGGACCTGCTAACCGGTAGCCGGCTCTCCGGATCTGTACCGGCGAGCTGGGTGGAAGGACAGGCAATGAAAAAAATCGAAGCCATCATCAAACCCTTCAAACTCGATGAGGTGAAGGAGGCACTCCAGGAGGTCGGCCTACAGGGGATAACCGTGACCGAAGCCAAGGGCTTCGGACGACAGAAGGGACATACCGAGCTATACCGCGGCGCCGAATACGTCGTCGATTTTCTCCCGAAGGTGAAAATCGAAATCGTGCTCGGCGACGACATGGTGGAGAAAGCGATCGATGCAATCCGGCGCGCTGCTCAGACTGGCCGGATTGGCGACGGAAAAATTTTCGTTTCCAACATCGAAGAAGCCATTCGGATCAGGACCGGGGAATCCGGAATTGATGCAATCTAATCCGCAGGCAACCGTCCTCGCGGCAATTTCATTAAATAAGGGGGAATGCAGTCCATGACGACAGCCAAAGAAGTCATGAAGATGATCAAGGATAACGACGTAAAATACGTCGATTTCCGTTTTACCGACCCACGCGGCAAGTGGCAGCACGTCACCTTCGACGTCACGATGATCGAAGAGGATACTTTTGCCGAAGGCATCATGTTCGACGGATCCTCGATCGCCGGATGGAAAGCGATCAACGAGTTGGACATGAATTTGATGCCGGACCCTGCGACCGCCTGTATCGATCCGTTCTTCGCCGAGACCACGCTCGTGCTGGTTTGCGACGTTCTGGAGCCGACCACCGGCGAACCGTATAACCGCGACCCGCGCAGCATGGCCAAAAAGGCTGAAGCACTGGTCAAGTCGTCGGGCGTTGGCGACACGATCTACTTCGGTCCCGAGGCCGAATTCTTCGTGTTCGACGACGTCAAATACGCGACGGATCCGTACAACACCGGTTACAAGCTCGACTCGATCGAACTGCCGTCCAACACCGCCACCGAATATGAAGGCGGCAACCTCGGCCACCGCATCGGCACCAAGAAGGGCTATTTCCCGGTGCCGCCGCAAGACTTGGCCCAGGACATGCGCAGCGAGATGCTTGCTGCCATGGCCAAAATGGGAGCGAAGATCGAGAAGCACCACCATGAGGTGGCATCAGCTCAGCACGAACTTGGATTGAAGTTCTCACCGCTGACGCAGATGGCCGACATGATGCAGGTCTACAAATACTGCATCCAGCAGGTGGCCCAGATCTACGGCAAGACAGCGACTTTCATGCCCAAGCCGGTCTACGGCGATAACGGTTCGGGCATGCACTGCCACCAGTCGATCTGGAAGGCCGGCAAGCCGGTGTTCGCAGGCAACAAGTATTCGGATCTGTCCGAGACTTGCCTGTCTTACATCGCCGGCATCATCAAGCACGCCAAGGCGATCAACGCCTTCACGAACCCGACCACCAACTCCTACAAGCGTCTGGTACCGGGCTTCGAAGCGCCCGTGTTGCTCGCCTATTCGGCGCGCAATCGCTCGGCATCGTGCCGCATTCCCTACACGACAAATCCGAAGGCCAAGCGCGTCGAGGTCCGTTTCCCCGACCCGCTCGCCAATCCTTATCTGGCCTTCGCCGCGATGCTGCTCGCCGGTCTCGACGGCATCAAGCACAAGCTCGATCCGGGGTCAGCGATGGACAAGGATCTCTACGATCTGCCGCCGGCCGAGCTCAAACAGATCCCGACCGTTTGCGGCAGCTTGCGCGAGGCGTTGCAAAACCTCGACAAGGATCGCGACTTCCTCAAGTCGGGCGGCGTGTTCGATGACGACTTCATCGACTTGTACATCGAACTCAAGATGCAGGAAGTGATCCGCTTCGAGCACACCCCGCATCCGGTCGAATACGACATGTACTACTCGGCGTAAGCGTTCCTCCCAAACATCGCATCCGCGATGCAACTCATCGGGCGCTCCGCAAGGGGCGCCCTTTTTCTTTGCGGGTGGAAGAAAGCCGCTACGCGATCAGGAAAACAACCATCGCAAGCCCGGCGGCAATGCCGGCCGCGGTCGCCAGCATCTGCTTGCGGTGACGACGCGGGCCATACACGCCGGCGGCACGGCGCTCGGCGATCAGGGCCGCGTCAAACTCGGCCGAGTTCGAATAGGCACAGGCCAATGCAGCGCCCGCACGCTCGGCATAGGCCTCAAGCGTGTCGGGACCGTTGCGGACAAGACTTGGCGAACGCCACATGCCCGTATGGTACAACGAATAGGGTAAATGAGAGGTTGCGACCAGTCAGGCAGCCGTGCTGCGCCGCGAAATTCGCGCAAAAGCAGGCATGCGCTGGGCATGCGGACGACGTGCGGCGGCGATCAGGCGCGCCCGCTCGGCCGCCATTTCCTCTTCGGCAATGTGCAGACGATTCCGACCTTCGTGCTTGGCGCGGTAAAGCGCAGCGTCGGCCCGCGCGATCAGCGCGTCGATCGACTTGACCGGGTCATAAGAGATTGCGGCACCGATGCTGACCGTGGCCCCGATGGCGTGAGACGCAACCGTCGCGCCCGCGGATTCGAAACTGGCGCGGACACGCTCGGCGATCTTGTTGGCGCTCTCCAGACCGCCCGGAACAATCGCGATAAATTCCTCACCGCCGAACCGGCCGATGATGTCGTCCATACGCGTACTGGCCCGCACCACGCGGCCGAAGACGCGCAACACTTCGTCGCCCGCAACATGACCAAAGCGGTCATTGATCGACTTGAAGTGATCAAGGTCGAACATCAGCATCGCCACCGGTTCGCTGCGCTTGCCCTGCTTTGCGCATAAAGCGAGCGCGTTATCCAGGAAAGTGCGGCGGTTCAGCAGACCGGTCAGGTGATCAGTGCACGCCGCGGTGCGATAGACGTGGACGTGATGATCCTTGACCATCAGCATCACGATGAACGCAGTGCCGACGGCGTAGAGAATTGTTTCAAGCGTGAACACAGTCAGCCAAGCGGCGTTATAGCCTTCCGGCAAGAACGCGCGCATCGCCAGCGGTACCAGAAAGATGCCGGCATGCAGACACGGCACGACGATAGCCGCAGCACGCGAATAACGGGTCCTGCGCCGTTCGCGCCAAAGTTCTATGGCGATGAAGAACGTATAGACCGGAACGATCATGGCGCCGAGGATCGGCCCGTTACCATTTTCCATCACGCCCGGAATTCGGGCGAGACCAAGCCAGACAGCCGCACCGATGAACGTCGCGAGTGGCAACACGCGTCGTCCCTGAAACAGGCGGACGCCGTTCCAGACCATGCCGCAAGCGAGGAAGGTCAATGCGCCCGGAGCGGACAGCGGTATCTTGATGAGCGATGGTGGCATGTTGCCGAGCGCCATTGCAGACGCGCCGATCAAATAGGCTGAACCCCACCACGCCAGCGCTCGAACATTGCGCTGCTGCATCCAGTCGATAATGAGAAATAGCCCCAGCAGGCCGGCGATACATACCGCCACCAACGACAAGGTCGGCATATCCAACGACGTGGATTGCAGGCCGCCTGCGAGCAACATAAGAACTCCCACCTCGATCCAGCGGGCAAACGCCCCGGACCGTGCCGGTAAAATAGCGCCGTGCCGTGGGTATTCCGTTGCGCTTTTCAGGGGGCTTCGATGAAAGACTGCGGCGAATTGTAATCAATTTCCGCCATCCACTACGGAATTGTGGGCGCGACACGGTCGCCGGTCTGTGAACGGATTTGCTCAAATTTTAGATAATCAAAAATGCAAGCAAAAGGCCCGCTTTTTTGGCGGGCCTCTGCAACCATGTGATTGATCGGGTCGGCTAGCGTTTCGAGAACTGGAACGAGCGGCGTGCTTTTGCCCGGCCGTATTTCTTACGCTCGACCACGCGAGAGTTGCGGGTCAGGAAGCCGCCGCGCTTCAACGCGGAGCGCAGTTCGGGCTCAAAGTAAGTCAAAGCCTTCGACAGGCCATGACGGACCGCGCCGGCCTGGCCGGACAGACCGCCGCCCGAGACCGTGCACGTTACGTCGTACTGTCCAGCACGATTGGCGGCAACCAACGGCTGCTGGATCATCATGCGCAGCACCGGCCGCGCGAAAAAGGCTTCGACCGCCTTCGTGTTCACGAGGATCTTGCCGGAGCCTGGCTTGATCCAAACGCGAGCGACAGCATTTTTGCGCTTGCCGGTCGCATAGGCGCGGCCTTGCGCATCGATTTTCTTTTCGTATTTTGGCGCCTCAGGCGCGGCCGGCTTGAGAGTTGCCAGACCTTCGAGCGATTGCACGGTTTCGGCCACGGTTAGGCACTCCTCACGTTCTTGCGATTCATCGCGCCGACATCGAGTGTTTCAGGCTTCTGCGCCTCGTGCGGATGCTCGGCGCCGGGATAAACGCGCAAATTTCCGAGCTGCACACGGCCGAGTGGTCCGCGCGGCAGCATGCGCTCAACCGCCTTCTCGACGATGCGCTCCGGAAAACGGCCTTCCAGGATCGACTTGGCCGTACGTTCCTTGATGCCGCCGATGAAACCGGTGTGATGGTGATAAACTTTTTTCTCGCGCTTGCGGCCCGTAAGCACGGCCTTGGCGGCGTTGATGATGATGACGTTGTCACCGTCATCCATGTGCGGCGTGTAGGAGGGCTTGTGCTTGCCGCGCAGCCGCAGCGCAACGATCGAGGCGAGACGGCCAACGACAAGCCCGGTGGCGTCGATGGTCACCCATTTCTTCTCGATGTCGGCCGGCTTTGCCGAATAGGTCTTCATGATCATTCCCTGAGAGAGGCTGAGCGCGCCCGAACCGCGCCAAAGGTGAGGGTTTCTAGCCGACGCATGGTATAACGGTCAACGCCCAAGAGACGCATTTTTTATTGCACTTACAGATACTTAAAAGAATGGTATTTTGATACCCTTAGCTAATTAGCCGCCATTGGGAATGGAATACGTCGACGTCACATGGGCTACCGGATCGGGAGACCCATCCGAATAGATCGTGACTTCGCCCACCGCCAGCCGTTTGCCGACTTTCATCAGGCGGGCGTCCGCGATCAGGTCGGCCCGTGTCGGCTTGCGGAGGAAATTGATGTTGAGGTTGGTCGTCACCGCCAGCGGCTGCGGGCCCACGGCGGAAAAAACGGCGACATACATCGCAAAATCGGCGAGCTCCATCATTGTCGGGCCAGAAACGGTGCCCCCAGGCCGCAGTTGGTCCTCCCGAAAGTGCCGCCGGACGCGAATGTCCCCGTAGTCGACACGCTCGATCGTCAGTCCGCAGCCGGGGTAGAACGCTTGCGGGAACACCTCATGCAGGAGCGTCCCGATCGCGTCAGCAGTCATTGCCGCAGCCGGCATAGGCGCCCCCTCGCCGGCCGATCCGGCGCCTAGGTCTTAGAGGCCGCTACGACCAGGTCAATCGCGGAGTTTGGGCATTGCGATGAAGCACTTGGAAGGCCCTTGCCGGCTCGCCGCGGCGGGTTAAGTTCGGGCCACCTTCGGGCTTGGAAAAATCGCGGATGAACGCTCCCGCCGTTGCGCGCACCATTGAGACGCCCGTCCTGCTGCGCGAACGCGATATGGACATTGCGATCCTGTCGCTCAACCGTCCGCAGGCTCGCAACAGCCTGTCCGAAGCGCTGCTGACCGAGCTTTCTGGCGCGTTCCGTGACATTGCAGCCGACCAAAGCATCCGAGGCGTGGTACTCGCCGCGAATGGGCCCGCGTTTTGTGCCGGTCACGACCTCAAGGAACTGACCGGTCGCCGCAGTGACGCCGATGGCGGCCGCGATTATTTCCGTCACATCATGACAATCTGTAGCGCGATGATGCAGCAGATCGTCAACCTGCCGCAACCTGTGATCGCCGCCGTTCAAGGCCCCGCCAGCGCGGCCGGTTGCCAGCTGGTTGCCAGTTGCGATCTCGCGATTGCCTCTACGTCTGCCAAGTTCGCCACGCCTGGAGTTGATATCGGCCTCTTCTGTTCGACGCCTATGGTTGCACTGTCCCGCAATGTGCCGCGCAAGCTTGCGATGGAAATGTTGCTGACTGGCGATATGGTCTCGGCGGAACGCGCGGCGCAGATCGGACTGGTCAATCGCGTCGTGGCGCCCGGCGAAGAGCGTAATGCGGCGCTTTCGCTCGCAAAACAAATCGCGTCAAAATCGTCTTACGTCCTGAAGATCGGCAAGCAGGCCTTCTATCGCCAGGCCGAAATGAGCATCACCGAGGCATACAACTACGCGTCCGAAGTGATGACCGAGAACATGATGGCGCACGACGCGGAAGAAGGAATCTGTGCCTTCATCGACAAGCGTGACCCGCATTGGGAGGATCGATGACGTCGTCGACGCGCAAAAAAGGTAACGCAGGCGCGACGGACGCCGCTTGAGAGCCACCGGAACGCCGGTGGCTCTCTTATTTTCTCAGGCCTCCACCGCGCACCGTCAGGCGATCAGATTTTCCGCCTGCGAGGTGCTGCTTTCGTCCTGTTCCGGGGCGGGCTGACCGGTGCTTGGCAACTGCAGCACGGTCGCCTGCTGGCCTTCGCAGAGATCGGTCACAAGCACGATCTTGCCGTCCGGAAATTCCAGGGCATCGTGGTGAGCCGCCGGCCGGTTGAGGTTGACCTGCCGGAAGCGCGCCACCTTGTACGGCGATTTCCGCGTCGGCAAAAACCGGAACGACGCGTCGCATTCGACCTCTTTTTCAAAAGCAAGCTCAGTCCCGGGTAACAAACAGACAGCAACCCGCGGCTGGGCCGGATCCGAGAAGCCGCGCGTGATCGCGTTGGGAAATTGGGTCGATACCAGTTTGTCGCCGACTTCAGCGGGTCGGGACGCAATGTCGTGAAGACTGTAGTCACACATCGAACGCCTCCTGTTTGTGCACACCTAGGCGGCGCCCCTCAGCGTTCGGATCGCAGCAAATCAGAGTGACCAACTTATGTCGTGGGTCACCGCAATCCTGCCCAATTCAACAAGCGCGGCCCTACTATCGTGAGCAACAGCAAGGCACTATCTTTGTTCCCCGGCGGATAGCGGTAGCGAGGAAATTTAACGCATGAATAATTCCGGACGGGTCTTCACGCCTGCCGTTCAGCAGGCGCAGGCTGAGCGTGGCTCAGCAAAGGCCTATGAACGGCGCATTGCCGAGGGATTCCCCGATCGCGTGACGCCGGAGCTTGCTGCGTTCATCGCAGAACAGGATACCGCTTTCCTCGCGACCGCGACCGCGGATGGCGCGCCTTACATCCAGCATCGCGGCGGACCAAAGGGGTTTATTAAAGTTATAGACGACAGGACACTTGGTTTTGCCGACTACCGCGGCAACCGACAATACATCACGCTCGCCAATCTATCCGAGAACGATCGTGCCTATTTGTTTCTGCTCGATCCCGCGCGTCGCCAGCGCATCAAACTTTGGGGGCGCGCGCGTGTGGTCGAAAATGATCCCGCGCTCATCGAGCGGCTCTTCGACAAAGGCTACAAGGCACGTCCCGAGCGCGCCATCCTGTTCACGATTGAAGCCTGGGACGCGAACTGTTCGTCCCACATCGTGACGCGCTTCACCGAGGCAGAGTTTGAACAGGCGTTTGCCGAGGTGCAAGCCAAGATTGCCGAATTGCAGGCCGAGAATGCGCGCTTGCGAACGGCGCTCGCGCAACGGGACGATAAAAAGCTTTCATTGGAGGGCGATCGCTAAACGCTGACGTACGGTCCCGGGCGCGCGCGATGACCGGCAACCTGCTGCGCATAGACATAGCGCGGAGGCTCATAGTGTTCCTCGGCCGTTGCCGGATCGAGGAAGTGGCTGCCCGCCACATCGTCACGCACGAAGAAAGCGTTTGCACCCGAGTAGTTGCAGCCCACGATCCGGTAGCCCTTCTCGCGACCAAGTCTGACGAGTGCCTCCAGGCTGGCGCCGAAATAATTAGAACCGTCCCACATTCGTGCGGGATCATATGGAACGACGAGCGACATTGGCGGCCGTAGGGTCGCATTGTATTCAATGACGACGACGCGGGGTTTGACCGCCGTGAGAGCCTTCCAGACCCAGTAGTCGTTGTAGTCGATGTCGATACTGAGCAGATCAATATCTCCAGACATGCCGGCCTCAGCGAACACCGCGTTGATATTTTCCGCGGTGATCAGATTTTGACTGAGCCGAAGCTTGCTCTGCGCCAGAAACGGGCCGAAATGGTTCTGAATTTCGGCGGCGTATTTCGTCGCTGCTTCGATCCAGAGTCCGCTCCAGCCCTCCACCAGCAGTTTGACCGAGTTGCATTCGACGCCGGTCTCGACCCCGAATTCGATGAATGTTCGGTTCGTCGTGCCGATGCGCTTGAAGATTTCCTGGATGATGCCGTCCTCGTCGGACTGCGAATAGACCTTAAACCCGTGACGGACGAGGCGTTTTGGCTCCGTATAACGCGGCGTCGCAAGTTCCTGCATGCGAAAGCGTTCGACATCCAGCCGTCGCCAGCTCAGTGACATTTCGTAATTCAAATGTGTGAGCTGAGTGAGGAGCTGCAGGGCGTTCGGATCGACCATGGCAGGCTGTGCGGGCTTGGCGCCGAATCGCGCGAGATAGTGAAACTATGCCATTCCTGTCCGGGGCAGGAAACCGGCACCCTTCCACTCCATCGTTGGCGCTTCTATGGTCTGCGCATGAGACACGAAGCCTACAGCGACGCCTATATCCGCGGCATTCTCAATGCGGTGAAGACGATCGCCATGGTCGGTATCTCTCCAAAAGAGAACCGGCCGAGTTACTTTGCCTTCAAATATTTGCTGGAACGCGGCTACCGCATGATCCCGGTCAACCCCGGCCAGGCGGGCAAGAACATTCTCGGACAGAAGGTTTACGCACGGCTCTCCGACGTCCCCGAGCCAATCGATATGGTCGATATCTTTCGCGCTTCCGAACACGCGCTTCCGATTGTCCAGGAGGCGCTGGCGCTCAAATCAAAACCAAAAGTGATCTGGATGCAGCTTAGCGTCCGCAATGACGAGGCAGCCGAACTCGCGGAGTCCGCCGGTCTCAAGGTAGTGATGAACCGCTGCCCGAAGATTGAATACGGCCGCCTGTCCTCGGAAATTTCGTGGATGGGCGTCAATTCACGCACGTTGTCCTCAAAACGCCCACACACACTCGGGACCGGGGTGCAACGTATGCGTCTTGGCCCCGCGTCGGACAACGATAATGGCGGCTAGGATATTGCCTTGACGGGGCGGCCCTCAGGCCCTTCTATGCGCCGCACATATTCCAATTGAACATAGAATTCCTGCACATCAGTTCAGCGAGGACTCCATGGCTGAAGCGGAACGCATTCCGGGTTTTGCAACGCTCGCAATTCATGCCGGTGCCAAGCCCGATCCAACGACAGGAGCGCGGGCAACTCCGATCTACCAGACAACATCGTTCGTATTCGACGATGTCGATCACGCCGCCGCTTTGTTCGGCCTGCAGGCCTTCGGCAACATCTATACGCGCATCGGAAATCCAACCAACGCCGTTCTGGAAGAGCGTATCGCAGCGCTTGAAGGCGGCACCGCCGGGCTTGCGGTTGCCTCCGGTCATGCCGCCCAAGTCATCGTCATGCATGCAATGATGACGCCCGGCGATGAGTTCGTCGCCTCGAAGAAGCTCTATGGCGGATCGATCAATCAATTCAATCATTCCTATAAGAATTTCGGATGGAACGTCGTTTGGGCGGATCCCGACGACATCACCTCATTCGAACGGGGGATAACCGCAAAAACAAAATGCATCTTCATTGAATCGATCGCCAATCCGGGTGGCGTCATCACCGACATCGAGGCAATTTCAAAAATTGCGCGTAAGGCTGGCGTCCCCCTCATCGTCGACAATACCCTCGCCACACCCTACCTCTGCAAGCCGATCGATTTCGGCGCCGACATTGTCGTGCATTCGCTGACCAAATTTATCGGCGGCCACGGCAATTCGATTGGCGGATTGATCGTGGACGGCGGCACCTTTGACTGGGGCGCAAGCAAAGGGCGCTATCCGATGTTGTCGGAACCGCGCCCGGAATATCAGGGGATCGTCCTGCACGAAACCTTCGGCAACTTCGCGTTTGCCATTGCCTGTCGTGTGCTCGGCCTGCGCGATCTCGGCCCGGCCCTTTCTCCGTTCAACGCTTTCCTGATCCTGACGGGGACAGAAACGCTGCCGCTGCGGATGCAGCGCCATTGCGACAACACACTTGCAGTCGCCCAGTGGCTATCGAAACAGCCGGAAGTCGCCTGGGTGAGCTACCCTGGCCTGCCCGGCGACAAATATCACGCACTCGCGAAGAAATACGTGCCGAAAGGCTGCGGCGCGGTATTCACGTTCGGGCTCAAAGGCGGCTATGACGCAGGCGTGAAGCTCGTTTCAAACGTGAAACTCCTGTCGCATCTCGCCAATATCGGCGATACGCGCTCGCTGATCATTCATCCGGCCTCGACCACCCATCGGCAGTTATCCGATGCACAAAAAGTGCAAGCGGGTGCCGGCCCGGATGTCGTACGCCTCTCGGTTGGTCTGGAAGACAAAGAGGACATCATCGCCGACCTTGAGCAGGGCCTGAAGGCAAAATAGGAGGCTAGGCCTTCTTCAGAGTCCGCGCGACGTAGTCTCGGATGTAAGTCAGCGTTGCCGGGGCGGTCCAAATTTCCGTGACCGCCTTGTCCGTTGCCTCGCCTCTACTTTGAAGCCGCTCCGCGACCGGCTGACGAATTTGCGACTTGGTCTGCGCGAAGGCGGCTGGCGACAACATTGCGAGCTCGCGGGCGACCGCGAGTGCATCTTCAAGCAGATCACCCGGCTCCGTCACCTCGTCGACCCATCCCCGCTGCAAGGCGGCATCGGTCGCGTAGGTGGCCCCGGTGAGCGTAAATTCCGGAAAATAGCGCGGCGGTACGGCGAAACGGACGATTTCAAAAGCGAGCGCAGGAAACGGCACACCAACGAGAATTTCGGTAACGCCGATACGGCCGGAATCACGCGCCATGATGCGCCTGTCGGCACAGCACGCCAGCACCGCCCCACCTGCGATCGCATGGCCATTGATTGCGGCAACGACCGGTTTTGGATGAAAGAACACCGCTTCGTAGAGTCGGTGCAGCGCCGGCAGGAATTGACGAATATAATCGGCGCCGCCCTCGCTCAACCGTTTCAGATTAACGCCAGCCGAAAAGATTTTCCCCTGCCCGGTCAGCACCACCGCTTTGGCATCCGAATTGCGCAGGTCGGAAAAGCGCGCAGCAAGCGCCTCGCAGAATTCAGTGTCGAGCGCATTGGCCTTGCCATGAGCTCATCGTGAGGACCGCTATTCCATCGTTGATCTTGGCATCGATCATGGTTGCGCCCCTACCGTCGATGGATTCACCCAGACGCGACTATCAACACGATGACGCAAGCGCTCGGCATGGACAATCGCGACAGTCAAGACAACAACCGCCATGGCCTGATGCGCGATTGCCAGCGCGAGCGGAACGACCAGCAACAACGTCGCAATGCCGAGCGCCGCCTGCACAGTCACCAACAGGGCAAGCACGACGGCTTCTCGCCGCGCTCGCATATCCGCTTCGCTTCGCACGCGCCGATCGCGTGAATAACAACCAGGAGCCAGATCGTGTATGCCAGCATGCGGTGATCAAACTGGACGGTCAGTGTGTTTTCAAAGAAATTCCGCCACACCGGTGTCTCGAACCAGAGGCGCTCGGACGACGGCACAAGCGCGCCGTCGATCAACGGCCATGTGTTGAAGCTCATTCCGGCATCGAGCCCGGCCACCAATGCACCCAGGTAAATCTGCAGCAAAACGAGCACCGCCACGAGGAGCGCCCCGTTGCGAACGCGCGAAGATGCCATGACGGCCGGCCGCGGCAAGACTTGCTGCGATGTCCACACCACCGCGGCGTAGATCGTGCATGCCAAGGTGAGATGGAAGGCCAGCCGATATTGCGACACGCTGGTCAGCGTGCCCGAGAGGCCTGACGACACCATCCACCAGCCCACAGCGCCAAGCGCGGCCCCGCCGGCGAAAATCGCCCACAGGCGATTGCGCAGTTTGGGGGGAATCCAGCCGCGCCACAGGAAGAACAGGAACGGCAGCAGAAACACCGCGCCGGTCGCGCGCGCCAGCAGACGATGCGACCATTCCCACCAATAGATGGTCTTGAACGCGTCCAGGCTCATGCCGCGGTTGAGCGCGCGGTACTGCGGGATCGCCTGATATTTTGTGAACTCGGCTTGCCAGTCATTTTCCGAGAGTGGTGGCAGCACGCCGGTGACCGGCTTCCATTCGACGATCGAGAGACCGGACTCGGTCAATCGTGTCGCGCCGCCAACGACGAGCGTCAGGAAGATCATCGCTGCCGCCGTGAGCAGCCATAGACGCACCGCGCGCGCGTGAGTGCCGGATGATTGGACCAAATCAGCCATTGAAAGCTTGCTTGTGCGAGACGGCGCGGACCATATAGTCATGCGTCAGCAACCGCAATTGAGGTCGACGAAGAGCCGCCATGTCCGTTCGCAGCCGAAAATTGATCGGTACCATTGCCCTGCTTGCGCTGGTCTGCGTATGGGGCCTGCTCGCTATGGCGCTGGCGCAATCGGTTCTGACGGACATCAACGGCTTTGTCGCCGCGATCTACTATGTCGTCGCGGGCCTCGGCTGGGTTCTGCCGGCAATGCCGCTGATCAGCTGGATGGCCAAGCCGGATCCCAAGCCGGATCCTACGCCGCGCTGACGCGGCGAAAACGATTCCAGAAAGCCGTGCCAGCGCCCGACATCAGCACCTTCAAATAGCGCTGCTGCTGAAACTCGCCATTGACGGAAATTCGGGGCAGCGCAGTCAGATAGTCGCGATGGGCCTTGAACAAAACGCCTGGGCGGGTCGTCACCGCGGTCTTGAAGCCAAGTTCGGCGGCTATCCGGAATTCGCGTGGACCTGCCGAGGTCGGGTCGCCAACGGGATAGGCCAGATGCTCCGGCCGCTTGCCGAGCGCGGCTTCAAGCACGGCCCGGCTCATTTCCATTTCCGCCCGCACGGTCGCCTCGCTTGGCACCTTTCGGAGCATCATGTGATTGACGGTGTGCGCGCCGATGGTGCAAAGCGGATCAGCGGCGAGGTCGACGATTTCCGCCCAGTCCATGCACAAGTCGCGGCAAAATGCGGCCACGTCGACGCGATAGCAGGCGCACAGGTCGCGCACGACGCGACGCACCTCTTCCTCCGTCTTCATACTGCGCAGGTAACGATAGATCTCATCATAGAGCTCGCGCTTCTGGCTTACGTTCGCGCATTCGAAATACTGGTCATTGCCGTTGATCACCATGCCGACGCGGCTGTTCTGCGCGATCACCGCTTCGAGTGCGACCCACCACAATTCGCCGAGACGATCCGGGAAACTCGTCGCAATGTACATTGCGAAAGGCAGTTTATATTTGCGCAACACCGGATAGGCCCAGCGCAGAAAATCCTTGTAGCCGTCGTCAAACGTCAGGCAAACAAAGCGGCGCTTGAAATCGCCCTCGATGAACCGGCGATGCATTTCATTGAGCGACACGACGTCGATGCGCGCGCGGGCAAGCCGCCGCACCAGCCCTTCCAGGAAATCGGGTGTGACCTCGAGCAACCGGTTGGGCTGAAAGCCCTCCGGCCGGGCCGGCCGCACGTGGTGCAGTGTCAGAATCGAGCCGACGCCACCCAGGAGCGGGCGCAACCAATGGTGCATCCCGCTGAAATAGAGCGTTTCCAGGCCTGCCCGGATGACGGTTTTCTTCAAATTCGTCAGGCTCCTGCGCGACCGCGGTGAATCAAACTTACTATTCCAACCCTTTATTGAGAAATCTTTGCGAGGGTGCGGCGCGCATCAACCAGTCCTTTATAGCCCATGAATGTCGTGCCCATACGTTCCGTCTCGGCCGGTGCCCGCAACTTGCCGGCCACGGATCGGCAGGTTGCACGGGTCGAGATCTTCGACACGATGGCAGCCGCGGAGCAGCATTGGCGCGCCCTGGAGCATGCCGACAGCCTTGCCACGCCCTATCAGCGCTACGACTTTCTGAAGCTTTGGCAACGTCACGTCGGGTCCGAAGCAGGCATTAGCCCATTCGTCGTGGTCGGCTTCAATGCAGGTCGCGACCCGTTGTTCCTATGGCCATTCGGTTCCCGCCGCATCGGAAGCATGGTCAGCCTGGAGTTCCTTGGCGGCAAACACGCCAATTTCAATATGGCGCTCTGGCGGCGCGACGTCGCCGCAACCATCGAGGCCAAGGAGCTGCGCAAGGTCCTTCGGCAGCTTGCCGGACGCGCCGATCTCATCAAGCTGACGAGTTAGCCGCTGACCTGGGGCGGCGCCACCAATCCGTTCGCGCTGCTGCCGAACCAGCGCGCAGCCAACTATGGCTTTAGCGGCGCGCTGGTGCCCGATTTCGATGCGCTCTTGCGTAGTCGCACCAACGCTGAAGCGCGCAAGAAGATGCGCAAGAAAGAACGCACATTGGCCAGCTTCGGCGAATTGCGGTTTGAGCGCGCGATTGCCGCGGACGATGTCCGACGCGTGCTCGATGCATTCTTCAAACAAAAGAGCGCCCGCATGCGCAGCATTGGTGTGCCGGATGCGTTCGCGGTTCCGGGCGTCCGCCGATTCATCGAAGCAGCCGCGACCGAACCGGCCGACGGCAGCGAACCGCTGATCGAGCTCTACGCGCTGTCGGTGGACGACATCATCGTCGCCACCATGGGCGGCATTGTCGGCGGCGGACGCTTCTGCGCCATGTTCAATTCGATCATCCAGGGGCGCTTTGCCGTCGAAAGCCCCGGCGAACAATTGATCCTCAAGCTGGTCCGCAACTGTTGCGACCGTGGCCTCGACACGTTTGATCTCGGGATCGGTGAGGCCCGCTACAAGAATCTCCTGTGCAGTGATGCAGAACCTTTGTTCGACAGTTATTTGCCGCTCAGCCCAGCCGGCCGGATTTTCGCTTTCGCGCTTGCGATCGGCGCAGCCGTCAAACGTGCGATCAAGCAGCGCCCTGCTCTGTGGTCGGCCGTCGGCACGTTGCGGCGCATGCGCGCAAGGATTTCCGCTTCACCCTGATTTGAGCCCGCCTATGCGGCGACCGCCTGGGCGCCGCCGGCGATCACCGCCACGTCACCAAAGCCCGCCTGCAACAGCCGGTCACGAACTGTTCGCGTCACCGCGCTGGCAGGATCAGCGGCCACCAGCATTGCGTGCGTGGCCAACGCCGCAAAACGCTCAGCGGCGACATCCGTGGCAGAACCCATGTCGATCACGACGTGTTCGTAGCTGTGCGACAGCGCCTCGATCACGGTTGCCAACATTGGGGAAGACGCAAGCGGGGCAATATCGCTGCCAACGTTACCGGCAGCAACAAGATGTACGCGTGAATATTGGTCGCGCGTGATGACGTCTCCAAAGGACGCTGTACCGCGCACCAGTTCCGCAATGCCTGGTGCATTGGGCTCGGTCGATATCACTGAGAGATTTGGCGAGCTAAATGCCAAATCAACGAGGACCACGTTGGCCTCATGCGCCAGAGCACGGGCAAGCATGATTGCAGCATAAGTAGTGCCGACATTGCGGACCGTCCCGACTGCGATGACGCCCCCGGGACCCGCCTGGCGCAGTTCACGCGCGAACTTTTCGACCGTGTTGGCGACCATTGGCGCCACCGCGCCGCCTGTGGCCTGCCCGGCAGCCGGCGACAATGGCGGCGAAAGGATGTGTGGTGATGGCACGCTGTCCGGCATACGCGGCATCACCGGCGGCGGCACGAATGACGGGGAAAATGGCGGGGAATAAGCGTATGCCGGCGCGGGCGCCGCCAGCAGCGCGCCCGCCACGGTGAAGCCCGCCGACAGCGCAAATGCCGCGAACGCAGCAATCAACACGATCGGCAGTTTTTTCGGATAAGCCGGCTTCATGGCCGGCGTGGCGCGTGAAATGATCCGCGCATCCGGCGGCGCCGCATTGATGCTGTCGCGCGCCGTGGCTTCGCGATATTTCACCAGATAGGAGTTCGAGCAGATCGCGCTGGGTCTTGGCTTCTCTTTCGAGCGCACGCAATTGCACATCCTGCTCGCTGGTCTGCGATGCGGATTTTTTGACCTGTTCGAGATTCGCGCCAAGTGTCGCCAATCGGTCGCGCGCAACACTGGCATCATTGTCGAGCTGCCGCAGAAGGCGCTCCCCTTCGACCTGAATCTGGCGGTCGATTTCGGCAACCTGCGACTTCAATTCCTTGATGCGCGGGTGCTGGTCAAGCAGCGTGGTCGACTGCTCGGCGAGTTGCCCGTGCACGGCGATGCGCTGCTCGATCAGGCGTCGCATCGTGTCGGTATTGGCGATATCGGCCGAGTTGATCGACTTTCCCGAGTTCATGAGGTCGCGCAATTGCCGCGCCCTCGCCTCAACGTCGGCCTTCTGTCCGCGCGCTGCGGCGATCTGCGAGTTGATTTCGGTCAGCTGCTGGCTCGGCAATGACGTGTTGTTGGAGCCGGAGAACAGATTTTCGCGAGTACGATATTCCTCGACCTTGGCTTCCGCCTCGGCCACACGGGCGCGCATCTTTTCGATTTCGCCGGCGAGCCAGTTTCCTGCCGCGCGAGTCTGGTCCTGTTTCACGGCCTGCTGCGTGCTGAGGTAGGTGGCGACGATTGTGTTGGCGACCTGGGCCGCAAGATCGGGATTGGCCGAGCTGAAATCGACCGCGATCACGCGCGATTTTTCGACCGCATAGACATTGAGACGATCGTAGTAGGCTTCGAGCGTTCGTTCCTCCGGCGACATCGCGCTGATATCGCGGCCAATGCCGAGCTTTCCAAGGATCGCCCGCAATGCTGCAAGGCCACTATTGCTCGGATCAAATTCCGGATTGTCGGCGAGCTTTTCCTTCTTGATCACATCGCGCGCGAGATCGCGCGAGAGGACAAGCTGAAGCTGGCTGGTCACCGCCTCCGGATCGATCGCCGCCCGTTCGCCGGTCTTGTCGGCCTCGGCGCGCAGAAACACGTTTTCGCGCGCCTCCAACAGCAAGCGCGCCTCCGACTGGTAGCGCGGAGTAATTGAATTGACGACCAGGAAGGCCACGCCCGCAGCGAGAAGCGTAAGTCCTAGAATTCGGGTTTTCTTCTGCCACAGGATCCGCCCAAGACCCCGCAGATCGGGCTCCGCGTCGTACGCCATGGGCGCAATCGCCGGAGCCGGCGCGGCAGCGGTACTCGACTTACGACGGAACAACATTCCGACTCCGAACGCACGACGCGCTTGTCCAAAAATATTGTGGCTTGGACAAGCAGTACGACGCTACCGTCAAAACGCGCGTCGCTTCAGCCCCGCTTTGATCAGAACCGAATATGGTTGCTACGCCGTTAATTGCGCGTTAGGCGACGCAAAATCATCTTTTGTTAACCACGCCCACGCCTAATCCGGTGGGGCAACGCCATACCCGGGTCGGGATTCGTTCAATGCGGGCATTCAATTTGTCGTCGTCCACTTCCGCGGAACTAGCCCTGTTCGGAACGGCCCAATGAGTCGCCTGCGGATCCTGCACGTGTTCCGCGCGCCGGTCGGCGGCTTGTTTCGGCATGTTCTCGACCTCGCTTACGAGCAGGTCGCGCGCGGGCATCACGTCGGCCTGATCGCGGACAGCAACACCGGTGGCGCGCGCGCCGAGGCGACTTCTGAAGGAGCTTGCTCCGTCGCTCGCACTTGGACTTACCCGCATCCCGATGCGTCGCCACATCGGGCCAGGCGACACCCTCGCGATGACGCATGTGATGCGCCGAATCGCACAAAGCGGCGCAGACGTCGTGCACGGACACGGCGCCAAAGGCGGCGCTTACGCGCGCATGGCGCTCAACGCCCGCCGCGCGGTCCGCGCCTATACACCACACGGCGGCAGCCTGCTGTTCGGCCACGATACGCTGGCTGGCAAATTCTACCTCGCGACCGAAAGGCTGCTGATGCTGCGGGGCGATCTATTCCTGTTCGAAAGCGCCTACAGCGCCGAAATTTTCCGCCGCAAGATCGGCACGCCCCGGGGCCTTGTGCGCGTCGTTCACAACGGCGTATCGCGCAAAGAATTCGAACCGATCGTCGCGCGGCCCGATGCCACCGATCTGGTGTTCATGGGCGAATTCCGGCCGGTCAAGGGCATCGACGTCCTGATCGATGCTATTGCGCAGCTCCACCGCCGCGGCCGGATCGTCAGCACAACATTGGTGGGTGATGGACCCGAGCGCGACGCCCTGCGGGGCCAGGTCGAGCGACTGGGGCTTGGCGATATCGTCCGCTTTCGGCCCGCCATGCCGGCGCGGGAGGCGCAGGCGCTCGGCCGGATCATGGTCATTCCCTCGCGGGCGGAATCGCTTCCCTACGTGGTGCTGGAAGCGGCAGCGGCCGGCTTGCCTTTGATCACCACCAAGGTCGGTGGAATCCCCGAAATCTATGGAACTTTGACCGACACGCTGGTTCCGGCCGAAGACGTGGGCGCTCTGGCCCAAACCATTGCCCGTACGCTCGACCATCCCGAAGCGACCCTAGAACTCGCCAAACGCCTCCAGGAACGTGTCGCATCATCGTTTTCGGTCGACACGATGGTTGATGGGGTCCTCAGTGCCTACGAGACGACACTCGCGCGCCTGAAAGAACGCGGCCGGCGTTAAGACATTTTTCGCCTGTCCGATAAGCCTTTTTTGACGTTTTTTCCTTAGGAATTTCCGTGAATTAGGGGGCACTTCGCCGTGGCACCGCCAAATGCCGCGGGTCCGAGTTTGGCGCCGATCATGACCAACAACGAGATTCGTCCTTCGCTGAGCGCATCGAGCGCAGCCGCGATTGCCGAGCGTGCTCCAACGCGCCGTAGGCCGGCGTCGCGCACAGCTCACAGCGGAAGCGATGGCCGTTGCCGACAGGCCAACGCCAGCACCGATCTCCCCGATCGTCCTTGCCGGCTTCGTGCGCATGGGCGAATTCGCGCTTGTCGTTCTGATCGGGCTCGCGCTTTACGTCGCCTATCTGCCGACCATCGACGGGCTGATCTGGCGCTACCTCGCCGCAACGCTCGGCGTTGCCTTTTTGTCGACGCTCGCCTTCCAGGCCGCCGACATCTACCAGGTGCAAGCTTTCCGCGGTTACGAAAAGCAATACATGCGCCTGGCTTCGGCGTGGTCGGTGGTTTTCCTGATCGTGATCGGCGCATCGTTCTTCGCCAAGGCCGGCGACATGTTCTCGCGTGTCTGGCTCGGCATGTATTATCTCGTGGGCCTCGTCGCACTCATCATCTCGCGCCGGCTTGTATTCCTCCTCGTGCGCAAATGGACACAGGAAGGACGGCTCAACCGCCGCACCGTCATCGTCGGCGGCGGCGATCCGGGCGCCGGCGTCATCGAGGAACTGCGCCGGCAAAAGGATACCGGTGTTGATATCATCGGCCTGTTCGACGACCGCGGCGACGACCGCAGCAGTGCCGACTGCGCCGGCGAGCGCAAGCTCGGGTCCGTCGATGACCTGGTCGAATTCGGCCGGCGAACGCGCGTTGATCTGGTGATCTTCTCGCTGCCGATTTCGGCCGAAAGCCGCATCCTGCAGATGCTCAAAAAGCTCTGGGTGCTGCCGGTCGACATTCGTCTTGCTGCTCACGCCAACAAGCTGCGATTCCGTCCGCGTTCCTACTCCTACATCGGCAACGTTCCTGTGCTCGACGTTTTCGACCGGCCGATTGCCGATTGGGACGTCGTGATGAAATGGCTGTTCGACAAGATCATCGGCGGCCTGATGTTGCTACTCGCCTTGCCGGTCATGGCCGTCATCGCGATCGCCATCAAGCTCGACAGCCGCGGCCCAGTTCTGTTCAAGCAGAAGCGCTATGGCTTCAACAACGATCTGATCGAAATCTACAAGTTTCGCTCGATGCATGCGGATGCCGCCGACATGACCGCCGACCGGCTTGTCTCCAAGGATGACCCGCGAGTCACCCGTGTCGGCCGCATCATTCGCAAGGCGAGCCTCGACGAACTGCCGCAACTGTTCAACGTGGTGTTCAAGGGCAACCTGTCTCTCGTGGGTCCCCGTCCACACGCGATCAACGCCAAGGCGGAAGCGCGCCTCTACGACGAGGCGGTCGACGGCTACTTCGCGCGTCATCGCGTGAAGCCAGGGATCACCGGTTGGGCGCAGATCAACGGATGGCGCGGCGAAACCGACACGCATGAGAAGATACAGAAGCGCGTCGAGCACGACCTCTACTACATCGAAAACTGGTCGGTATTGTTCGACCTCTTTATTCTGGCTCACACGCCGCTCGCGTTGCTCAAAACCGAGAACGCATATTGATCAGCGCCCGCGACATGGCAATGGCGGCGGGCGTGCCGCCGACAATGCCGAGGGCGCGCACGGCACCCCTGGCAGAACGCATTCTGCTTTTCGTGCTGTTTGTGACCGTCCTGACAAGCTCGGTCGCCTTTATCGAACCATCACCGCATGACCTATTGATGGGCGCGCTCGCCCTCACCTGCGTGGTCGCCGGCGTACGATTTCAGCGCATCCTTGTCGTTCCGCTGATTTTTCTGGTGCTATGGAATTTTGCAGGCACCATGGCGTTGATCCCGGTGGTCGGACAGGAAAAAACAATTCAGTACACCGCCACGTCAGTGTATCTCGCGGTCGCCGCTATTGTGTTTGCCTGCCTGTTTGCAAACAACACCATGTCGCGGCTCGCGACCATGCGTATCGCCTACACGCTCAGCGCCATCATGGTGGCGTTTGCGGGCATCAGCGGATATTTCAACCTTTTCCCCGGTGCAGAACAATTGTTTGCGCCTTTCGGCCGCGCCCTCGGCTCCTTCAAGGACCCAAACGTATTCGGGCCATTTTTGATCTGGCCGATGCTGTTCGTTGTTTATCGCATGCTCACGCGCCACCTCGGCCTCTCCGACCTTGTGGTGTCCGCAATCTTGCTTTTTGCACTGCTGCTGAGCTTCTCGCGCGGTGCTTGGTTTCATTTCGCTGTGTCGAGCTTTGTGCTCGTGAGCCTCGCCTTTCTCACCGCACCCGACCAGCGCGTACGCCTGCGCATTGTCGCGCTGGGCGCGCTCAGCCTGCTCACTTTGGCCGGTATACTCGCGCTGCTGTTGTCGTTTGATGCGATCGGCGAGATGTTCCGCGAACGCGCCCAGCTCATTCAGTCCTACGACGTCGGCGAAGGCGGCCGCTTCCGTCTCCAGGAGCTTGCACTCGCATCCGTGCTGAATTTCCCGAACGGCATGGGCCCATTCGAATTCGCACGCGTGCACGGACTGCAACAGCATAACGTCTATCTACAGGCTTTTTTGGTCTACGGCTGGGCCGGCGCGATGGCCTATCTGCTGCTGCTTTTGTCGACACTCTGGGTTGGATTGCGCTCGGCCTTCACCCGTACGCCGTGGCAGGCTTATGCGATCACGGCCTATGCCGCGTTCGTCGGCGAGGTGGCGGAAGGCTTCGTGATCGACACCGATCACTGGCGCCATTTCTTCCTTCTGCTGGGAATGATCTGGGGCCTGGCCGCAGCAACCTTCAGGCCGCAAGCCCAAATGCAAGACGCCGGCTGGACCAGCCGGCGCCACGCGTTAGATCGACAATCTGACTATTTCTTGCAGAGCAAGATCGGCTGGTGCTGCGCTCCGCCCGGCATGTGGACGATCTCGCAGTCCTTGAATCCGACGCCGCGTGCGACTTTGAACAGATAATCGGTGCGGTAGGCCACCGCGGCTTCCGGCTGCTCAAGCGATTCAACCCGTGCATTGCCGACCGCGTGCTGGAAGGTATGCCGCGTACCGTAGGTCGCGGGCGGATAATCGAGATTGAAGTGCGAATGCATGATCGCGCCGCCGGGCCGCAGCACGCGATAGCTTTCCCGGATGTAATTTTCGAGCTCGGCCTCCAGCACGTGCGTCAGCAGCGAGTTCGAAACGACCAGATCCATCGTGCCGTCCGGCTTCCGGAATACGGTATTGCGAAGCCTCGCCGCGTTGATTGTACGACACGCTCGAATGCGTTGAATGGTGGAACCGGAAACGCTCCGCATCATAGTGCTTCTCGCACCAGGTAATCGCTTCGCCATCGATGTCGATGCCGACATAAGTGCCGGTGAAACGCCGGCCGCGGAAATTATAATCGCGCAGCCAATGCGCCCAGCGGCCGCAACCGGAACCGATGTCGAGGATGTTGGATTTGGCGTTGGCCAGGCCTTCGGTGAACACGAACATCCAGAAATCGCGCGCGTGCACCAGGAAGTGGGTCTGGTTGTTGAGAATGCGGTTGCCGACGCCAATGCGGATGCGCAAGTGATTGGGCGGCAGGTCGCGGAATTCCGGCCAGACCAGGCGCGGCAGCACGTCGAATGCGTTGACCGCGGCCTTGAAAAACGGATTGAACGTCAACCGTGAGGTCGACGGAAACAATCTGCGGATCGCACGGTCGAAGCTCAGGCGCTTGACGGGCGCGGCCGGCGTGGGTGTAGCAGAGGTATAAGACATGTCATCACTCGCAGATCTGCAGCAATTCCTAGGATTTGCCGCTTAAGATTGGGTTACGGCGCAAGACGCGCCTCGCCGCCGGTCGGGCCGCGAAAAGTCGGACTTGGCGTATCCGCCCGGTGCCCACGGTGCATACGCGCGATCAGCTGATTGAAGATTGCGTCGGGCAGCAGAAGGGCGAGCACGTAGGCGGCCAGACCCTTCCACAACGGAACTTTGCCGCGGCCGCCCCGGCTCTGGCGCCAGAGCTGAAACATCGTCAACGGCCGGTAGTCTTGCGCATGCTTGTTGCGAATGTGCCGCCACAGCTTCCCGTAGAGAAGCTTCTTGTCGACGCCGGACGAGCGGCTCGGCCCGGCTTCGTCGCCGATGTGGTAGACATAGAGCGGTTTCGGAACCTCGATGGCCTGGTAACCGGCATTCGCCAGCCGCAGACTGAAATCCCAATCCTCGTAGCCATCCCGCATCGCCTCGTCGTAGCCGCCGACCACGCGCCATGCGTCTTTGCGCAGGATCAGTCCGGACGACAACGTGTTGGTAAACAGCAGATCGAAACGATTGAAATAACGCGAGACGACGCCGGTTTCCGCACCGACCAGTTTGAGATGCGTCACGACCATGCCGATGTGGGCGGGAGCCACACTCAACAGCGGCACGGTCTCGGCCAGAAAGCCCGGCTCGATCGTATCGTCGCAATCGAGCATGAACAGAATGTCGGCGCGCGCAGCGCGGGCACCGGTATTTCGCGCCGCTGACGGGCCGCGATTGTCCTGATGAATTACGCGCGCGCGATCGCGAACCGCAGCAAGCTTGCGCGGCGTTTCGCTATCGGTCGACCCGTCGTCAACAATGATGATTTCGAAGTCGCGGTAGGTCTGGCGCGCAAGCGAGGCCATCAAGCCGTCGATGAAACGGCCGCCATTGAAACACGGCACCACCACGCTGACCGCGGGATGATGTTGCGCCAGGCCGGACTGCCCGGCCTTCGTCGTGTCCGGAGCCATGCCTGCTGGTCCCATTCCGCGAACGCTGATGCGAATGCCGCAGGCAATATCAGGCTTTCGGCCAATTTTCCTTTAATTCGCTCGTACAAGGTAAATCTGCTTTTTCAGGATTGCTGTGAGAATTTGTTCACCATGATCTTTAAACGAATAAAGCGCTCTCGCCGTTAGGTTCTTCGGCCATGATCTCGCAAGCGACGACAGCCGGGCGCAAGGACGCCTTGCGGCAGCCTACCCGGCTGCTCGCGGGTTTGCTCTCCGTGCGGTATTTCCTTCTGCGCGCATCCACCGCGACCGCCGCTGTCATCAGCGGGCTTGTTCAGACTTTCGTATTTGCCCGCGTACTGTCCGTCGAAGAATTTTCGATCTACATCCTGATTGGAACTTTTGGCGTATCACTCTGGCTGTTCGATCTCGGCGCCGCAAAAATTCTGTTTGTCCGCCAGCGCGCGCGGCACCTGGCGCAGCGCAGCGACGATACGATTGCCGCGCAATCGAGCGCGGTGGTCGCCCTCTACGCGCTGATCGTGCTTGCCGGCACGCTTGCCTGCTTCGCCGTGATGGCAAGCCGGGCGTCTGTTACAACCTGGCAGGCATTCGAGTTTGCGCTGTTCTTCAGCTTCGCCGCGCTCAACCTTGTCTGGTTCCCGCTGCGAAACGTCAGCAACGCGGTGGATGAATTCATTTCCTTCGAGACCCTCGAAGCGATCCGGCGCGGCGGCCACATCGCTATCATGCTGGCACTTTTGATCGGCCTGCCATTGCCGGCGTTTCTCCTGCTCGCCAATTTGTTGTGGTTCGTGCTGCTGGCGATCTGCATTTCCCGCCTGGTGGGCAATGGCGCGATGGCGGCCGGCGTGCCGCATCTCTGGAACACGCTCAGCACATTCTGGCGCACCAACCGCGCCGAACTGCTGCGCAGCGGCAACTATGCCGTTGCCGAGCTCGCGATCTATAACTTCCCCTACCTGGTGGTGCCCGTCGTATTCGGTCTGGGCGCACCGACGATCATTCTCGACACTGTTTTCAAGATTTTCCGCGGCGCGACCCTGATCTATGCAGCAGGCCTTGACCCCATGGTGCCGCGCCAGACCCGCGCCTTTGCCGATCACGATGCGCCGACCCTCAAAAAAGCGACGTTGATCGCAACCGCGCTTTGCGCCGTACCGACCATTGCGCTTTGCGCGCTGTTGCTCTTTGCGGGCGACCGGCTCTTCGCGCTGTTGCTCGGGCAGGCCGCGACCGTCCCACCGGCCGCGACGCTGATCCTGATCGTCTTGCTGCTCGCAAACCTCGCGCAGAATGTCGCGAGCTGTTTGCTGCTCCACACCGGTTTTTTCCGCGAGATCGCCCGCGTCGCGAGCTTCCTTGTTGTGGCGATGGCGGGAATGACCGCGCTGGTGCTTCTGAGTGGCCTCGATATCGTCGGTTTCATCGGCGGCTACGCGGCCGTCTATGTCATGGGCGCGGTGCTCTACGTCATCTATGTGCTGCGCGGACCAATCCGGATCGCCTCGATGCCGAAGGTTGCACCGCGATAAACACATCCCTATAGTCCGCGCCGTTCCGGTCGGGGCGTAGCGCAGCCCGGTTAGCGCACTTGTCTGGGAGACAAGGGGTCGTGGGTTCAAATCCCGCCGCCCCGACCAACACAATCCGCACAATCCAATCCATTGCAGTCGCCGCGATCGATGTCCGCGCATGGCCCCATGCGGGCAATTAACATTTCTCGCGCATTCCACTTATCAAGTCGAAAACCGATTTGAATCCCGAAGACTTTCCCGTCGTTATTGTTGGCGATGTGCTGGATGACCAAAAAGGTTACGACAAGCAGGATCATTCCGGACGCGATGACAAACGCAATGCGGGCACGCCTGACATACCGTCCGTGGCCGGCAATAGCGCCGACGAGCAGAAAAATTCCAAGAGGAAAACAAAAGATCGTTGTGTAAAAGAGAGGGACGTAAGAAAATCCATCTTCGTTAGGATTGCCCCAGTTCTCGATGGGCGAGGCAAAGCTCCAGCCCCAGAGAGCGAGCATGATAAGGCCGGCAACGGCGAACATGGAGCGTCGCCTGGACGATGCTTTAATAACCTTCGTGCTGTCCACGTCCCGCCCCCAAACGATCTGCGCACTATTGAAAATTCTGCAGCATCGCCTCGCGCAGGAATTTCGGCATCTCGCCAAGATCGCCCTGGCCATAGCCGTTGGCAACAGCCGCCGACAATGACGTGAGCGTTCCTGCCGACAACGGCATCGGAACGCCGCTCAAGGCGCCGGTTGCAACTGCCGACATGATGTCCTTGCGCAACGTGCGGATATCGAGCGTCATCTCGGGCTTTTCGCCCTTCATCACACCGATCTTGCTTTTCATCCAGTCGCTCGCGTAGGGCGCTTCCTGCAACACGTCCAGCATCTGGTCCAGAGTGAGTCCCTGCTTGGCGCCAAGCGCAAGTGACTCCGAGAGCGCCTGGATGTAGGCGCCGAGTCCGAGATTGACCGCGAGCTTCATTGCGTACCCGGCGCCATTCGGACCCATATGCGCGATCCGGCGCGTCATCTTTTCCAGCAAAGGTCTTGCCCGCTCGAGATCCTCGGCGCGCCCGCCGACGAGTGCGAAGAGTTTTCCATCTCTGACTTGCGGAATGGTGCCGAGCACCGGCGCCTCGATCAGGCGCGCGCCCGCTGCCTCGACCAGCGGCGCGAGCTCGCGCCCGGTCATCGGCTGCAATGTACTCATTTCGATGAACAGCTTGCCTTTGACATCCCCGCTCAGGAAACCATCCGCATCCTTGAAAATGTGGCGAACGCCATGATCCTCGGTAATAATCGAGATGATCATCTCGGCCTCGGCCGCCACCGCACGGGGATTGGCCGCGATCCGCAGCCCGCTATTGCCCATCGGCCTTATTTCGATCGGCATTCATGTCCCATCCCACGACGTCGAATCCATGCTCGCGCAGGCGTTGGGACATTGCCGCGCCCATCCGGCCGAGTCCGACCAAACCGATTTTCATAATGTGATCCCCCTGCTGCAACGCACGGTCGTACCGCGTGCCGATACACCGCGTCATTTCGCGGCTCGATAATTGACAGTGTTCTTTGCTGGGATAGTCTGTATCGTGTCAATGCTACCAGCAAATCGCGCGGCAACCAGAGAATAAATAACAGCCGCAGTCCTTGGGGAGGACGTCATGAGAGTCCGAGTTCGTCTCGCGGCAGCGGCAATTGTGCTGACGGCCGCTTCCGTCGCATTCATCGCGCCGACACTCGCAGCCGAATACACGCTGAAATGGGCGTCCGTCACGCGCGGCGACATGCAGGAAAAATTTGGCCACAAGCTTGCGGAAGTTCTTCCAAAAGCCACCAACGGTCGCGTCGAGGTCAAGGTATTTCCCGGCGGCCAGCTCGGCAGCCCCGCCGCCATGATCGAGGGGCTGCAACTCGGCACAGTTGAAGGTTACGAAAATCCCGCCGACTTCTTCGTCGGCGTCGATCCGCGCTTCGGCGAGTTCAGCATTCCGTTCCTGTTCAAGAGCACCGAGCAGGCCAACAAGGTGCTGGGCGATCCGGAATTCAACGCCTACGTGCTGAAAATGGCGGAAGCCAAGGGGATCGTCGGCGTCAATCTCGCGGTTGCCGCTGAATCGCTCTACTTCGGCGTCAAGAAGCCATTGAAGAGCATCGAAGACTTCAAGGGCATGAAGCTGCGCGTCAACGCCACGCCGGCCGAGCGCGCGCGCATGGCGCGCGCTAGGTGCAACCGCTGTGCCGATGGGCCTGCCGGAAATGATCACCTCGCTGCAGAACGGCGTGATCGACGGCACGATGAGCGGCATGTCGATCTACACCAACTTCAATCTGCAAAACGTCGGCAAGACGCTGCTCGAGACCCACGACACGCTGCTGGTCTCCTTTGGCGGCCTCAGCAAGGCCTGGCTCGACAAGCTGCCACCGGATCTCAGCAAGATCATCGTCGAGGAGGCGCGCAAGCTTCAGCCATGGGCACGCCAGACCGCGATCGATGAAGTCGCGGCGCTGCGCAAGGTCTGGACCGAACAGCGCGGCGGCGAAATTGTGACGCTGCCAGCGGCTGAACAGGCCGAACTCGAGAAACGCCTGAGGCCGATCGGCGTCGATGTCACCAAGGACAACCCGGTGCTGAAAGAGTTCTACGACAAGATCCAGGCGACTGCGGCGAAATACAATTGATGCGAGACCCGGCGCCTCCACTCAATCGGGTGCGCCGGGTGACCACCAAGGGCCGCCGAGTCGGGCGATACGGTTTCAGGCCCCGTGCGCACAATGATGCGGCGTCCCGGCGCCTGAGGCTGGCATGACAGACGACCCCAAACCGTCCAGGTCTAGACAGATCGAGGAGTTTGTTTTTATCAGGGTGCCGCACGTCGCGGGCGGCACCCTGTTCCTGATTGCGGCAGCGCTCAATATCGTCAACGTGATCGCGCGTTACGTATTCTCGAACCCGATCTTCTGGGCTGAAGAAATCCTCATCTTCATCATCATCTGGGGTGTCTTCCTGGTCGCCGGCGCGATCACCTATCGCGGCGGCCACCTCAATATGGATTTGATCTACGCAAAAATGAGTCCGCGATGGAAGCGCGCCGTCAACATCGCGATCGCGGTCACGCTGATCGTCTGCACGGTGTACACCGCCATGCAGTCGTGGAAAGTGGTGATGCTGCATTACCGCAATCAACGGCGTCACCGCCGGCACTGACATTCCGCTTGTATTTCCTCACATGGCTTTGCTGTTCGGCTTCAGCTTCATGGCGCTGGCGGCGATGGTGCGCATTCGCTCCTACATTTCCGGCAAGTTCGAGTAAGAGGCCGCACCGATGTATTGGGTTATGGCGATCCTGCCCTTTGTGCTGCTGCTGCTGGGCTTTCCGATATTCCTCCTCCTGCTCGCCACCTCGCTCGTGATCCTCCTCTTTTTTTTCGATCTGCCGATGGCGGTGGTGCATCAGGATATCTTCAACAGCCTCAACAAATACGCGCTGCTGGCGGTACCGTTCTTCGTGTTCGCCGGCGATCTCATGTCGCGCGGCGGCATCTCGAACCGGCTGCTGCGCTGGGTCGCGTCCATGATCGGCGGCTTTCGCGCGCATATCCCGATGACATCGCTTGGTTTCGCGGCATTGTTCGGCGCCATCTCGGGTGTCACGACGGCTGCGACCGCCGCCATCGGCACCCTGACCTATCCGCGCATGCGCGAGGCCGGCTATAGCGAACGTTTCGCCTCCGCGCTGATTACCGCCGAAGGGGCGCTCGACAATCTCATCCCGCCGTCGATCGCCATGATCATCTATGGCATAGCGTCGGACACATCAGTGATCCAGCTGTTTGCCGCCGGCATTGGCCCCGGCCTGCTGCTGGCCGGCATGTTCGGCGTCTACATCTATTATCATTCGTGGCGCGCCGGCATCATGGAATCCGGCAAGTTCTCGCTCCGGGAATTCCTGCTGGCCACGCGCGACGGTGTCTGGGCGATCGGCGCCATCGCCATCATTTTTGGCGGCATCTATTCGGGCGTTTTCTCGCCGACGGAAGCTGCCGGCGTCGCCTGCATCTATGCGATCATCGTCAGCTACTTCGTCTACCGCGAAACAACATTGCACGAGATTTTCGAGACCGCGGCGCGCTCGATGTACCTCACGGGCCTGATCTTCATCATCGTCTCGGTCGCGGGCCTTTATGCCTGGCTGCTGACCATCAGCGGTATTGCCGAATCCACGGTCACGCTGATTACCAGCCTGCATTCCGAGCGTTGGGTGGTGCTGCTGGTGATCAACCTGTTCCTGCTGTTCGTCGGCTGCTTCCTTGACCCGGCCTCCGCGCTGATCATGTTGACGCCGCTCCTTGCGCCGGTCGCTGCTTCGCTCGGCATCGACCCGATCCACTTCGGCGTGATCGTGGTCATGAACCTCACCATCGGCACGTTCCATCCGCCGTTCGGGCTGAACATCTTCGTGTGCCAGGCGCTGTTTAAAACACCGTCGCAGACGCTCTACGTTGGGCTCATTCCTTTCGTGGCGATCGCCGTGCTCGCGCTGATGCTCGTCACATATATCCCCGCGATATCGCTCTGGATCATGCATCTGCTCGCCTAGACGGGCGAGCCGCCGGATTACGGCAGCGAAATAACAATCTTGCCGAAGTGCTTGCCGGTTTGCTGGTAGGCGTAGGCCGCTTTTGCCTCTGCAAAACTGAAGACCTTATCGATCGCCGGCTTGAGCCGGTGCAGCGCCACCGCTTTGTTCATCGCGGCAAACATGTCGCGGCTACCGACATGGATCCCCTGCAGACGGATGGACTTGCGGTTGATCATGCGCGGATTGATCGTGCCGGCGCCGGCAAGAGCGCCAATAATACAAATCGTGCCGCCATTGCGGACAGCGGCCATCGAGCGCTCGAGCGTGCCGGCGCCGCCGACCTCGATGACGAGATCCACGCCGGCGCCGCCGGTCTGCTTGAGGATATCCTGCTCCCAATCCGGCGTAGCGCTGTAGTTGATCAGGGCATCGGCACCCAGCGCTTTCGCGCGGGCGAGCTTCTCATCGCTGCTCGACGTCAAAAAAGCGAACGCGCCGTGCATCTTGGCGAAAGCCAGCGCAAAGCACGACACACCGCCCGTGCCCAATATGGCGACCGTCTCGCCAGCCTTAAGTTGCGCGGTCTCGACAACCGCATTCCAGGCGGTGAGCGCCGCGCAGGGCAACGTTGCCGCCTCTTCGAAACTCAGATGGTCCGGAATTTTGATCGCGCCGGTGTCGTTGAGCAGCACGTATTCCGACAACACGCCATCGATCATGCCGCCAAGCGAATTGCGCGAGGCATCCGCCGGCATGCGTCCGCCGGTCCAGTTCACGAAAAAATTGCTGGCGACGCGATCACCGGCCTTGAATTGCGTCACGCCTGCGCCGACCGCCACGACTTCGCCCGGCCCCGTCAGACAACGGGATAACCGGAAACTTCGTGTAGCCATAGGCACCTTTGATGACGCCCTGATCGCGATAATTCAGGGCGGCGGCGCGCGTGCGCACGAGAACCTGTCCATGCAGCCGGCTGAGGTTCGGACGCGAGCTATTGAGCACCAGCCCGTCGAGGCCGGTGGGCTCGCGGACCTCGTAGGCTTTCATGCCGTCTCCGTGTGGCTCTCGAGCATGCCGGCGACGTTATTGAGAGCGCTGCGCAGATTGCCGAACATCGCAATGCCCTCGGCGCGCGGCCTTGCGCTTGACGGCATGACCGCGCGCGCCCGGCAAACGGGGTGGCGCCTCGCCTTCCATGGCTTTCGCCTTCCCGATGACCTCGGCGATATGCGTCATGCGCGCGCCATAGCGCTTCTCCGCCGACAAAGCCCTCCGGGTTGAGAACCGAGAAAGAACTGGCAAATATTGCTCGGCCGCTTGACCATATTTTCGTAGGTGACCTGGAAGCCGGGCTCGCCGTCGGACAGCGCGCTGCACAGGATCTCGACCATCAGCGACAGTGCGTAGCCTTTCGGACCGCCGATCGGCAGCAACGACCCTTTCACCGCCACGGCAGGATCGGTTGTCGGCCGACCGCTCGGATCGAGTGCCCAACCTTCCGGAATAGTCTTTTGTCCGGCCGCCAGCGCGTGACGAATACGCGAACGCGCCACCATCGCCGTCGCCATGTCGGCGATGACCGGGTCTGCGCCGGGTACCGGGAAGGCAGCGCCGATGGGATTGGTCCCAAGCAACCCTTCGCTGCCTCCGGTCGGCGCGATCGCCGGCATCGCGTTCGTGAACGCGAGCCCGATGAGGCCCTGCTCGGCAGCGCGATCGGCATAGTAACCGGCCGCGCCGAAATGGCTGCTGTTGCGCACCGCAACCGCACCGAGTCCAAGTTGCTCGGCAATATCGATCGCCAGTGTCGATCGCACGGCTGGCTCGCCACCAGGCCCAGTCCATGGTCAGCATCGAGCACAGCGCAGCCGGGCATTGGCTGCGTCACTGTGAAGTTCGGCTGCGCCTTGATCGTGCGATCGAGCAACCCACGCACATAAAGCGGCAGATGGACGATGCCGTGCGAATCCGAGCCATGCAGTTGCGCCCACAGCGCGACCTCAGCGGCAATTTTTGCGTCCGCGCGCGAAACCCCGCAATGCTCGAACACATCGGACGCCAGGGCGGAAAGATCCGCGGGCTTCACCTGCTCGCTCGATGCGGTCTTGCGAAGATTTTCAGCGAGCGCTGCAATTTCTGCCATGGTTGTTACTTTGGCGCGGTGTTGGGGAAGAACGCCTCGGCGTTCCGGTGAAAAACCTTCTCGTAAACGTCTTCGTCGTAGCCGAGCGAGCGCCAATCATCGACCAGCCGCTCCAATGTCAGCGTCGGCCAATCCCAGCCGAACATGACGCGATCCTGCAGGCGCCAGCCGATCTCTTTCTTCAAGGCCGGGGTAAAATATTTCGGCGACCAGCCGTGGACCTCGTAGTGCACATTGGCCTTATGCAGCAGCACGGCAATCATATCGTCTTGCCATGGCCAGGCCGGCCGGCCGGCGAGAATCTTCAGCTCCGGGAAACGCGCTGCCACCCTGTCGACGTGGCGCGGATGACCATCCTCTAGGATAATTCCTTTGCCGCCCGGGCATGCCCTGGCCGATGCCGGTTAGTCCGGTCATCAGCAGCACGGGCGCGCCAACGTCGATCGACAGTTTGTAGAACGGATCCCAGATCGGATCGCTTGCGGGATAACCCGAGGCTGTTCTGGCTTTGGCAAAATCCGAGAAATCCGCAGTTTTTCGCCGCCAGCCTCGCGTATTCTTTCAGCCAAAAGTCCTTCATGGCCGGATTGGCGGCAAGCCAGTTGCCATAGACGATGTCGGGGTTCTTCAGCGCAAAGTCGGTCGCATAGTCGTTCGAAGCGCGGATTTCATCCTCATCGGTCATCCGCCAGGTACGGTAGATATCGAGGATCGTGCGCACCTTGCGCGTCCGAAAGCCGTCGGCCATCTGCTCTTCGGTCTCGAACGTGCGCTTGCGCTTGAAGACGCGCTGCGCCTGTTCGTAGTCCTCCTGCGTGGCGTGATGGAGCCCTGCCTTCGTCGAGAAATGAGAATGGCAATCGAAATAACGCATGGGTGTGGTCATTTTTTCTCGTATCGTTTGTCGAGAATTCGCTTGGGCTTTCCTTCGCGCCCGCGGTTTGACCATTCCATCAGCGCGTCTTCCGGCACCAGCTCGATGTTGAGCCTCAACCCGAGATCGGAATGCAGCCGCTTCTCGATATGCTCTTTCAACCCGTCCCAGCCCGGCGCATCGTCTCGCACTTCGACCTTCACGGTCATCTCGTCCCGCACGACACCGTCACTGACGCTGCGCTCGGCGATGCATAACCATTCGCCGGTCGTGCGATTGTCACTTTTAATGGCCGGCAGGCAGGCCTGCGGCCAAATACTTACGCCACGGATGCGCACCATCGTGTCGCTGCGGCCGAGCATCTTTTGCATGCGGCGGAAGCAACTGCCGCACTCGCAGCGATCGGTCGAAACAATGCGGGTCAAGTCCCGAAGGTTGAACCGGATCATCGGCTGCTGGCGGCGATGGAGGATCGTGCAGACCATGTTGCCGATTTCACCATTCGCAACCGGTTTATTGTCTTCAACGCCGACAACCTCGAAGAACGTACTGTCCTCGTGGAAGTGCATGCCGGACTTATGACGGCACTCAAAGGCCCCCATGCCCATCTCATGCGTGCCGTACATGTCGTAGACGTCGCAGCCCCAAAGACTTTCAAGCTGATTGCGGAAGGCGTTGTCGGTGTCGGGGCCAAGCCCGCAACCGAGAAATTTTGTCTTCAGATCCCGCACGTCGAAATTCAGTTCGTCGCGCGCGACCTTGGCAAGCTGGGTGGCGTATTCCGGCCGCACGTACCAGACATTGGTCCCCCATTCCTGCGCGATCTCGATCTGGCGCCGCGATGAGGTCACCGCGCCGGTGCCCGTGGTGATCGGAAGTGCGCCGAGATAATCGTGGCAAGCTTTGTAACAACACCAGCCGGCATTCCCGAGCGAGCAGGTGTGCGGTATCTGCACGCGATCGCCGGGACGCACGCCGCAAATATAAAGCACCCGCGCGTGCGTGAGCCCGTTGAGCTCCCATTCCTGGGGCGCATAGAGCGTCGGCCTTGGCTTGCCGGTCGTGCCCCCGCTCGTTTGCAGCTTCATCGGCGTTGTCTGCATGCGCTTGGTGACGTCACCGTTGATCAGGCCGAAGGGCGGGTTCTCTTCCTGATCTTTCTTGATGTCGGCTGAATCGAACATCGGCAGCTTGACGATGTCGTCAATGCTCTTGATGTCGCCCGGCTCGAGACCCTCGGCTTTCCAGCGCCGTTTGTAGAATTCGTTCTGCCAGCCGGTTTTCATCAGATCGAGGAACTGCTCGTTCTGGAACGCGCGGATTTCGTCGGCTGACCACTTCCACCGGGTATTGGCGAATACGTCCGGCACCGGGTAGCGCTTGAAGAGTGCGTCCCAATCGATCGAACGGTGGTAGATCGGCAGCGAGCTCTCCGTGAGCGTACGCTCCATAACCGACATTTGCGTCTCCGTAGCAGCTCCGCGCGATGATCGTTACGGCAAATTCCTGGCCATTGCCGTACGAAAAAGAGAGTCAGGTCTTGTAGTCGGGCGCGTCGCGATCAAGTTTGCGCAGGAGCGCCCGCCAGGTCATCTGGTTGAACGGCGCAGCGCCGTCCGTGATGATGCGAGCCTGCCCGATGGTGGCATCGAGCACCTGCTGCGGCGGTACATAGGGCTTGAGGCCGCCGGCGATCGATCGCACCTGCGTCTCACAGGCGCGAATGACCAAAAAAGCCAGCATATAGGCTTCGTGGATGGTGTGGCCCCACAGCACGAAACCATGCCCACGTTGCAGCACGATCTGCTTGTTGCCAAAATTTTTCGCCAAACGATGGCCTTCCTCGTCCGTCGATAGCAATCCTTCATAGTCGTGATACCCGATAGGCCCGAGCCACATCGCGTATTGATTACCGGGGACGAGGCCCTGCTCCTGCATCGCCACCGCGGTCGCATATTTGGTGTGCAGATGCATGACGCATTGCGCCTGCGGAAAGGCGTCGTAGATGCCCTTATGGAACGGGAAGGCGAACTTGTGCGGCAACTCATCGCTCGGTTCGACGTGATTGCAATGCTCATCGAGCTTGTGCAGGTTCGACGCCCTCACCTCTTCGAACAAGATGGCAGCCGGATGCATCAGAAATTGGTTTGGATGTCCCGGAACGCGCGCAGAGAGATGGGCGAACAGCAATTCGTCCCAATCTTGCAATGCGGCGAGCCGGAACGCCGCGGCGAGATCGATGCGCGCCTTCCATTCCTCCGGATCCATCGACAACTTGCGCGCGCTCGCAGCACTCGTGGAGGCCTGCATGGCGTTTCTCCCCCAATATCTTCTTGCTTATGCAAATTATGTCTGGCGGGACCCTTGTTGTCCATCGGCGCTAGCGCGGTCGAACCCGCGCAGGGTGGTGCGCGTTGCACGGTCTGCAACCGCTGCGTTGTAATGGTGGGCAGACTCCGGTCCAGGCCGGGGTGAGCCCGGCAAGGCGTTGCGCCCGCCCGGGCTTCAGGCGATGCTCGTGCGCCAACCCCAGACCACGTGAATGACCGACGTCACCAATATTCTTCCGCGCCGGGCGCCGCCGCGCATTGACGAAACGAAAGTTTCGAAGCCGCTGCAGGATTTGTTCGCAGGCTGGCGAGCAGTCTCTGAAAGAACCATTCAAAGGAATAACCACCGCCGGTGAGATCGAACGCGGACTTTTCCCCCTGCACAACGCCGGTCCATCGACGCAACTGCTGGTCGATGCGGTCACACTTTTCCTGTCGTCGCTCGATCCGGCGCAGCGGTCAGCAGTCTGTTTCGATGTCGACAGCGAAGTGTGGCGGACCTGGAGCAATATTCACCGCAATCTGATGCGTCATGGCCTTTGTCTCGCCGAGCTGAGCGAGCGGCAGCGCGAACTCGCCTATCGCGTCTTGAGCGTCGGGCTCGGTGCGCGCGCCTATGAAACGGCGCGCAACGCCATGAAGCTCAACGAGCATCTTGCGGAGCTCACCAACCTGCCCGACGAATTCGGCGAACTCTTTTACTGGATCAGCATATTCGGCGAACCGTCCGCGGACCGGCCATGGGGCTGGCAGTTCGACGGGCACCACTGCAACATCAATTGCTTTGTGCTGGGTGATCAGATGGTGCTGTCGCCGATGCTGCTCGGCTCCGAGCCTGTCCTTGCGGAATCCGGCATCTACAAAGGGACGACCGTTCTGCGCGAGGAAGAAGCCACAGGCTGGGCATTCATGAATGCGCTGACGCCTCAACAGCGCGCCACGGCGCTCATTGGCATGGATCTGCCATTCGACGGCTACGCCTCGGGCTTCAAGGACAACATTTTCGTCCCGTATCTCGGCCTGCCGGTCGCCGCGATGACGCCGTCGCAATGTGATCAATTGATCGAACTCATCGCGCTCTATACCAACCGGTTGCCGGGTGAACATGCGCGGATAAGGCTGGCCGAAGTCCGGCAGTATCTCGATCGGACGGTATTTGCATGGATCGGCGAATTCGATCCAGTCAGCCCGTTCTATTATCGTATTTACAGCCCGGTGATTTTCATCGAGTTCTATCACCAACCCGGGGTCGCGTTACCCGACACCGGCTACAATCGCCGGCACGCCCACGCGCTGGTGCGCACACCCAATGGCAATGATTACGGACGCGAGCTGCTCCGCCAGTATAAGGCTGGCCGGGCCGGCTAGGCGCTATTTTTTCAAATTCGCGAAGCGCGGCAACAAAGCTTGCGCATTGCCCGCCATTATTTTGTGGCGGAGTGCTTCATCAAAACCGTCAAACGTGCGCACGGCGGTGACAGTGTCGCGCATCACTTTCTCGGCGGGGCGCGCGGACGGGTAGTCGGTCCCAAAGAGGATACGTGACGGGTCGGCTATTTCGAGCAGCGCATTGATCGCCAACCGCGATGGAGACTGCGCGACGTCGTACCAAAGCCGCTTGAGGTAGGTTGCAACGCCCTCCGGAACCTTGTCGCGTGCCTTCGGATCGTCTTCGATCCCGCTCAGCCGGAAAAGAAGGAACGGAGTGACGCCACCCATGTGCGGCATGATCCAGCGGATGTTGGGAAATTTCTCCAGCATGCCAGTGTAGAGCATGTTGGTGATGGCGCGCGTGGTATCGAAGGTGAGCTCGGTGTAACCGGCCGGAAAGGCATAGCGCGGCATGCCGGTGGCGTGGGGCCGTTGCGGATGCAGGAAAATGACGGCACGCCGGCGGTCGAGCTCGGCATAGAGCTCGTTTTCTTCCGGGTCCCCGAGATAGCGCTCGCCGGTGTGGCTCTGCAGATTGATCCCATCCATCTTGAGCACGTCGAGCGCGTATTCGACGTCACGACAGGCAGCGGCAACATCCGGCAACGACACGAAACCCATAGCGCCGAATTTTCCCGGATGGTCGTTGACCATCTGCATCATGGTCTCGTTGCACGCCTTGACCAGCCGCTTCGTGAAGGCGACGTCGCCGAAATAGGCGCCGGGCGAGGCAATCGACAGCAGCACCGCGTCAATCTTGTGCTCGTCCATCAACTCGAGCTGCCGTGCCATGCTCCATGCCGGCCACGGGTTCTCGCCGCTGCCCATGACGCCGACACGCGCGAGTTCACTTTTGTAGATATCGGGAATGACGTGCTGATGAACGTCAATGAGAGGCATGTCTTTCGACTCCGGCGCGCCAAGTGGTCAAGTGGCGATTACAACATCGCGACGTCGAACGCTTACGCGTCGATCTTGCGCCAGCTGTCCGGCTCGGCGTGCACGATTTCCCTGGAATGACCGGGGCGGCGGTCAACATAGACCTCGCCCTCCTTCATCACCAGCTGGATCCGCTTGCGCTCCTGCAAAATCCGGATATCGGCGAGCGGATCGCCATCGACGGCGACGATGTCGGCCAGCTTGCCGGCCTCCAGCGTGCCGAGATCCTTGTCCAGCTTGAGCGCTTTCGCGGCATTGCGCGTGGTGGTGAGGATCGCGTCCATCGGCTTCATGCCGAGCCCACAATAGGTCTCCAGCTCGAAGGCATTGCTGCCCATGCCGGGCTCAAAGCCCATGTCGGTGCCCATCGCGATATTGACGCCCGCCTTGTAGAATTTCTCGAAGGTCTTGAAGCAGGATGGCTGAATTGACTTCATCTTATTGAGCGTGAATTCCGGCGTACCGATCTCCTTGCGGATCGCGATCGCATGATCGGTGCGGTGCGACAGGGTCGGCGTCATCCACACTTTCGCTTCGATGATTTTTTCAAGCGAGTCGTCGTCATGAAACACCATGTGCTCGATGGTGTCGCAGCCCGCCTTGAACGCCATGCGGTGGGCGCCCGGCGTAAAGCAATGCACCGCGGCCTGCTTGTGCAGCGCGTGCGCTTCGTCGACGATGGCATCGAGTTCCTCCTGCGTGAGGTTGCGCACGTCGGGCTCTTCCTTGTCGGTCCCGCCGCCGCCGGATGCGCAGGTCTTGATCACGTCCGCGCCGTGGCGAAGGTTGAGGCGCGTGAGCTTGCGCAGTTCCCATGGCCCGTCCGCATTCTGAAAACCGTGACGCTCCGCCGCGCGTGGAAAAATGAGCTCAAGATGCGAACCGGTCATGTAGGTAAAGCCCGCCACCACCAGGCGCGGGCCGGCCAGCACGCCGGCATTGATGGCGTCGCGCACCGCGCACATTGACTCCGTCATCAGGCCACGCGTGCTCTGCTGGCCAAGGTCACGCAGCGTCGTGAAACCCATCTCGAAACAGAGTTGCGCGTGAAAAAAGGCGTACATCTGCTGCAGATGCGGCGTCACTTCCCACTGCGCGACGCGGTAATTCTTGAAGGTCCGGTTGTTGAACATGCAGAGATGGATGTGCAGGTCCATCATCCCCGGCATCAGCGTGCAGTGGCTGGCATCAACGACCTCGATGCCGGCCGGAATGGCGATCTTGTCCTTGCCGCCAATCGATTTGATGCGGCCACCCTCAAGAATGATGACTGGATCCTTCACCACCGGGCCGCCATTGCCATCAATGAGGGCTTTGCCCTTGATCGCGAGCTGCTTCACTTTCGCCATGTGAACTGATTTCCTGAGATCCAGACCTGAATGCGACGCCCTGCCCGGCCGTAGCCGCGCGGGAGATTTTCAGAACGGTAGTCAGTCGAACAAGAACGGGTCAATAGCGCGAGCGCATATTGTGACTCGCCTGGCGCGCGCCGCGGGCAGGCGGACACGTCGGACGCGCGTCTAGTCTCGCCGCACAGGAATCCGATACGCCAGACTCATTGACCGGCCTGCGAGGCCATCGCATCCTTTGATCGACGGCCGACGATAATATCAGCGTCCAGCGGTTCAACGTTCCCCGTTCGCGCACGCGGCTCACAAGAAGCCGGCGGCACTGCAGCTGTGGAGGAGTTGGCTCATGACAATGCGCGCCTGCAATGTATTCACGGCATCGTTCGCGGCCGTTCTTATTGCGTCGACGCTCGGGGCCGCACACGCCGAATCCAACAAGGTCAGGCTCGGCTATCAATACAGCCTGTGGGGCTCCCCGGCAGTCATCGCGCTTGAGCTCGACCTGTTCAAAAAGCACGGCGTCGAGGTCGATGCGAAGCGCTTTCCGGCCGGCAAGGATGCCCGCGACGCACTCGTCGCGAACACGCTCGACGTCGCAACCGTCGGCGGCACGCCGTTCGTGGTCGGCGCCGCAGTCGGCGAACTCAATGCGATTGCAACCGTGGCCTATACCGGCCGCACGGGCTGCATCGAGGTCAAGAAGGACAGCGGCATCAAGACACTCGAACAACTCAAGGGCAAGAAGATCGGCAGCCGCCCGGGCTCGACCATCGACAGCGTGTTGCGTTCGAAGATCCTTCCCGCGTTCCACCTGAAAGACAGCGACTTCCAGATGGTGAACGTGGACTTCAAGGATCAGGCGGCGGCACTCGCCGGCGGCTCCATCGACGCCTTCGCCGGCGTCGAGCCGTTCTGTGCGCTCGCGGAATCGCTTGGCTATTCGGAACTGCTGCTCAACTACGAAAAATACGACCCGATGCCGAACATGCTGGCCTCGACGTCAGCTTTCGTAAAAAACAATCCGCAGGCCGCCAAAGGCGGTCGTCGCCGCAATGGCGGAGGCGGCGCAGATGTTTCAGAAGGAACCGGCGAAAGTGAAGGATATCCTGCAAAAACTTTACACGCAGGCCGGTTACAAGATGGACGACGCCACGCTGGGCAAGTTGCTCGCGCGGATGGACGTCAATCCGAAATATATCCCGGGGCTGGATAAATACTTCCAGGCCGAAGCCGACGATCTGGCCAAAGCCGGTCGCTTGCGCGGCGGCAAGGATGTCGATTGGTCGAAGGTGCTGATCGCGGATTTCCTGCCGAAGTGACGCGCGACGCGCATCTGTAATTTATCGGGGACGCAGAGACCCGGCCGTCTAGTCCGGGGTGTGCAGCGACACGTTCAGCCGGGCGCGGCGGCGGAGCCAGGGTGTGGCGCGGTATTTCGGGTCAAGCGTGATCGCGTGCATGCCGTCGAGCACGGCCAGCACGCGTGCCGGGCCAAGCGCATCGCCAAGCGCGAGCGGGCCTTTCGGGTAGTTGAGGCCAAGCTCCACCGCAATATCGATATCGCCGGGCGCCGCGATACGCAGTTCGGCGATGCGCGTCCCCACATTGACGATCATGGCGAGCAGCCGCTGCACCACGAAGCCCGGGCTATCGTTGATAATCGTGACAGGCACGTTGCCCGCCGACAGCGCCGCGGCGGCGGCGCCGAGTATTTCGGGCTTCGTGACCGGCGTCTTCATCAGCGTGCGCCGGCCGGAAAACCGGCCGAACATGTCGACGGCAACTGTTCGTGACGGATCAAGACCGAGCCGAACGGCGGCATTGGATGCGTCCTCACCAAGCGGCGTGACAAAACAGACCGCGCTGGGCGCGGGCTTTCCGCCAAACTGTATTTTGACGCCGGCACCTTTCAACCACTCGCCGAGTTCCTTGGCCCCGTCCTCCTCCGCAATCCATGCCGACGCCGGCGGCGGTTGCTTTGGCACTGAAACGGTCGGCGCGGTCTCCGTCGGCGCACCATCGTAATTGTAAAAGCCTTGTTTCGTCTTGCGGCCGAGCAGACCGCCGGCAACGCGCACCGCCATCTGCGCGGATGGCTGGTACGCCGGTTCGTCAAAATACTGTTCGAAAATACTCACCATGACCGCATGAGTGACATCGGCGCCGATCAGGTCCAGCAATTCGAATGGTCCCATCCGAAAGCCGGCGGCTTCTTTCATCAGCGTGTCGACTTCCTGTGGGCTCGCAATCCCACTCGCCACGATGCGCAACGCCTCCGGTCCATAGGCGCGGCCGGCGTGATTGACCACAAAACCCGGGCTGTCGGTTGCGACAATGGGGTGCTTGCCGATCCGGCGCGCAAACCCGACCAACGCATCAACCACCGAAGGGTCCGTGCGCAAGCCACCGATAACCTCAACCAGTTTCATCAGCGGCGGCGGATTGAAAAAATGAAGGCCGGCAACCCGCGCGGGCCTCGCACAACCGGCGGCCACTTCGGTCACCGACAGCGACGAAGTGTTGGTCGCAATAACCGCATCAGGCGCGACGCGCGCCTCCAGTTCGGCAAACAGCGCGCGCTTGGCGGCGATGTCTTCCACAATCGCTTCGATGACAATGCCGGCAGGCTTTGCTTCGTCGAAGGAGCTGATCGGTTTTATGCGGCTGAGCACCGCGGCCCGGCTGTCTGCCGTCATCCGGCCTTTCGATACCAGACCTTCGAGGCCTTTATCGATTGCCGCGATCGCCTCTTTCACCGCGCCGGCGCGCGAGTCGAACAGCAAGGTGGTCAGGCCGGCCTGTGCGCAAAGTTGCGCGATCCCCCGCCCCATGGTGCCGGCGCCGAACACCGCCGCAACGAGATCAGGCCGCGATAAATCAACCGCCACGCGTCACTTTCCTTCGAACTTCGGTTTTCTTTTTTCCAGGAAAGCTTGCATGCCTTCCTTTTGGTCGCGCGTCGCGAATTGCAACTGGAATGCCTTGCGCTCCAGCATCAATGCAGTCTCGAGCGGCGCATTCAGTCCCGCATTCACGATTTCCTTGATCTGCATGATCGAGATTGGCGGCATGGCGGCAATCTCGCGCGCGATATCGAGCGCGCGTGCAAGCGCCTGACCGGCCGGTGCGACGTCGCTGACGACACCCATGCTCAAGGCTTCGGCGGCGCCGAACATCCGTCCCGTCATGATCAACAGCATGGCGCGCTGGCGCCCGACAAGACGGGCAAGCTTCTGCGTGCCCCCACCGCCCGGCAATATGCCGACCTTTACTTCGGGCAAGCCGAGCTTGGCGCCCTCACCCGCAACGATGATATCCGCGCACAAAGCGAGCTCGAGCCCGCCACCGAGCGCAAAACCTTCCACCGCGGCGAGCAGAGGCTTGGGGCATTCCGTCAGCACGCGCCAATATTTCTGCACGTTCCGCGACATGACCTCGACCGGGCCGGCGTCCGCCATCTCACCGATATCGGCGCCCGCGGCGAACACCGTGTCCGAACCCGTGATGACGATGCATCGCACGGTCTCGTCGGCACTGCATCGCGCGACTTCATCGGCAAGCCGCGTGCGCACGTCGAGATTGAGCGCGTTGCGGACCTGCGGCCTGTTGATTTTCAAAACGACGATATCGCTCGAAGGCCGTTCGACGATCACCTGTTCTTGCGTGTTCATAACAATCGGTCCGTAAAATCAATCGCTGGAAGTCCGGCGCAGGCTAGCATGCGGTGCCGCACCGTTGGAGCAAGGTCTAGATCATCGGCGAACCGATGCTCAATCCGCCACAAACGAACAAGTGCTGGCCGGTTGTAAAACTCGCCTCATCCGACATGAAGTAAGCCACGGCGGCGGCAATATCGTCCGGCTTTCCCATGCGTTTCATCGGGATGCGGGCAATATGGGCGCGCGTCGCTGGGCTGTCGGGCGGATTATTCCTGTTCCACATCTCGGTCTCGGTCGGCCCGGGCCCTACCGCGTTGACCGTGATGCCCTTGTCCGCAAGTTCGAGCGCCCAGCTCCGTGTGATCGCCGCCAGACCCGCTTTGGCCGCCGTGTAGGATGAGGTCGTCGCCCGGCCCAGCAGGGCTCGACTGGTGATGTTGACGATGCGTCCAAACCGCGCGCGCTCCATCGCGGGAAGCACCGCTTGCGCGCATTGAATCGCCGCCCGGAGATTGACGGCAATGACCTCGTCGAACTTAGCGAGGTCGATATCGCCCAGCTTTTGAATGTGATTGAGGCCGGCATTGTTCACGAGCCCGGTCACTTGATGGCGGGCGACAATATCGGCAAGTGCGCGTTTGGTGGATTGCTCATCACTCAGATCGGCCGCAAAAAGCTCACCCGGAAACGTGCTGTCACCGGATGAGCGCGCGATCCCGACAACCAGATGGTTTTGTGCGGACAGCTTCTCGCATATCGCGCGGCCGATGCCCCGGCTCGCCCCCGTCACGAGCGTCACGCGCCTTGCACTGGAATTCGATGCGGCCATGGTCAGCGAAACTTGCTGGCGGCGGCCACGAACTGGCGAAATTCGTCGGGATTGATCGAAGTGGCCTCGGTGCGCGGCGCGATATCGAGCGACAGCGCATCGAGCGTGCGCTCGATCTGCTCGCGCGAGACGTTCCGGGTGATGAAAACGAGCCGCGAGCGACGATCGTCATCAGGCCATTCCGGCAACTCATGCAGCGGATGAAACATGTGCTGGACCGCCTGGATCACGATCGGCCGGCCTCCGACGTTCACGATCCCCTTGATGCGCAGCAGATCGGGGCCGCGCACTTCGCCCAGCATTCCCATCCACACTTCCAGCCCCGCAAACGTCACCTTTTCGTCGCGGATCACAGAGAACGAGCGGATGTCGCCATGCGCACCGGCGCCATGATGATCGCCGTCCGCATGGTCGTGGTGGTGCCCTGCGTGCGCATCCACCTGCCCGACCAGGTCGCTGAAATCGCGCGCGCGGGGCGCGCCCGGGCGCCGCGATATTGAACAGCCAGTCCGGATCAATTTCGCCGCGCACGACATCTTGCGTATGAGCGATCGGGTTCAACCGGTTGAGGCGCGCGCGCAATGCAGAGACGTCGTCGCGAGCGGCGATATCCGTCTTGGTCAGCAGTAAAATATCGGCGACGCACGCCTGTTTCACCGATTCCGGCTGGCTGTCGAGCTGGCTGATGCCATGCGCGGCATCGACGGTGGTGATGACCCGCTCGATATGAAACACCTCCGACAACCGCTCGTCGGCGCTCACGGTGAGGAGCACCGGCGCGGGGTCGGCCAAACCGGTCGTTTCCACCAGCACGCGGTCGAAATCGGGTATTTCGCCGCGCGCGCGCTCGTTGAACAGCTGCGTCAGCGTATTGATGAGATCGCCGCGCAGCGAGCAGCACAGGCAGCCGGACGACAACAGCGTCACGTCCTCGCGCGGCGTCGTCACCAGCAGGTGATCGAGACCAACCTCGCCGAACTCGTTGATAATGACGGCAGCCTTGCTCATGCGCGGATCGGCGAGCAGGCGCGACAACAACGTGGTCTTGCCACTGCCGAGAAAGCCGGTGATCACGCTCACCGGCGTCGAGGTCGGCACTTCCCCGGCAATTTCAGACATCACGCGACGCTTTCGATTACGCGGTGCCTGTCGCTATATCACACTGCATTGATGCGGCAAGAACCACGCCGGCTATCGCGGCGTCTCTTTGATCACCGCGAGCGCGTCGACGACGCCGGCGCCGACTTCGTTACGTTTGCCGGGAATACGATGGGCAGAGCGCATCAGGTCGCTGCGCACCTGGGCCGGGGTCAGTTTCGGCTTGGCCGCCAGCAGCAAGGCAGCCACGCCCGTCGCATGCGCGGCCGCCACCGAGGTGCCGGACGTGACCTGGTAGCCGCCGTCGGGCGCCGCCGCGAGAATTTCGACGCCCGGTGCCGCCAGCGCGACCTGCGGGCCACGATTGGCCTGCGGCATCAATTTGTCGTCGGCGTCCGTGGCCGTCACCCCGATGACATGCGCATCGGCGGCCGGGATACAGCGGTGGAGAGTTCGGACCGGCATTGCCCACGGCGGCGATCAGGATCATCCCGCGCGCGTTGGCTTTCGCCAGCATTTCCTCAAGCAATGAATCGGACGGTCCGGCAAAACTCATGTTCACGATGCGTGCATTCTTGCTCGCGGCCCAGTCGAGACCTTTGAGAATATTGAAAGTGGTGCTTTGCGCCGTTTCGCCACTGCCGGAAAAGGTACGGACCGCGAGCAGTTTCACTTTTGGCGCAACGCCCACCAACTTGCTGTGCGCGGCAATTGCACCTGCCATGGCCGTGCCGTGCGCATGCGCCGCGCCTTCGGTGCCGACGGCATCATATTCACCGGCGAAGACGCCGGCGAGATCCGGATGGCGTGTGTCGATTTTGGAATCGATGACTGCCACCAGTACATCGTCGCCGCTGTTGATCTGGTGCGCTTCCAGAAGATGCAGTTTCTGCACGACGTATTGTGCGGAACTATTATCCGGCGCGGCGGCCGGTTTTGCCGGCGCCGGCGTTTGCGCGGGGCGATAGATCCTGTTCGCCTGCCCGAACGACACGCCGGGGAAATTGCGCTCCACCAGCTGCAATGTGGCGCGCACCGAGCGCGTGCCATCAATACGCCAGCGTTCAATCGTACGGCCAGTCAATGCGAAGGTTTGGGTCTCCAGCTGCGTGAGTTGCAGTGTTCGCGCGAGCGCATCGCGTGTCTGCGCCGAGGTGCCAGCGGCAAATTCCAGCAAAACCTCATTCAAGACTAAGACTCGTTGCGCCCGCAGCCGGAATGCTGAAGTGACGCCCCTGGGTGACACGGCGTGGCGAGCGCGGCTGCTTGGGTGGCGTCGGTGGTGTTGTGCCGATGGCGGTCGGCGGGAACAACGCATCCGCCAGCAGCCAGCCCGGTGGACCCAGCAGGCAGCCCAGGGTCGTGTGGTAGGCTTCACCGATCGTCAGTTCGCGGCCCAGAATAACGGTGCCGACCATCGGCGAAATTGCTGCGCAAGCGACCGAGCCCATGACAAACCACCCGAGCGGGTTGATTGCCCCGTGGGTGACGATGGTGACCGGCGGGTTGTTGGGCGCAACGGATTGAGCCCGCGCGGGCGCGATTGCGCCGGCGACGACGGCAATTGCAATCAATGCGGCCTGTGCGACCCTCCGCATAGCCCCTTCAGCCTCCCCCACCATTGGTCGCGATATTGTACACGGCTATTGGTCGGCGACCATGCCCACCTGGTTCATTGCATTTCTTGGGATTGGGAAAAAAACGCTAGTGCGGCCGCGTTACCGCGGCATCGATCAGCTTGCGACATTCGGCAAGCTCGTGCAGGGCCGCGTGCAGTCTGCGCATATCGTCGCGCCCAAGACCTCCGTGACGCGATACGGCCGGAGCGGCTTCCGAGGGCTGTTGCGCGGGTTCCGCGGCCGTGACGTCGTGGATTGCGCGATCGGCGGGGTCGATGCGCGGAACCGGCGCCCCGGTCAGTGGTGGTTCGACGCGATCGGCCGCGTCATCCTGGCGATCGCCGAGATCGCGCCCGATCAGCGACGACAGCCGGCCGCGCAGGCCGCGGTCGTCGTCGGGTGGGCTGTTCTCCACGTCCGCAACATCGTCGACAAATTCCTCATCTTCGACAACGCCATGCGGCGGTTGCGGCGCGCCTTCCTGCCACACGACCTGCACGAACTTCGCGCCTTGCTCGCGCAATATCCGTTGCACGCCGCGAATGGTGTAGCCCTCGCCGTACAGGAGATGGCGAATTCCGCGCAGAAGATCGATGTCGTCGGGGCGATAATAACGCCTGCCGCCACCGCGTTTCATCGGCTTGATTTCGTGGAAGCGGCTTTCCCAAAAGCGCAGCACGTGCTGCGGCAGATCGAGTTCGTCCGCCACTTCACTGATGGTACGAAATGCGTCTGGCGCCTTGTTGTCCAAAGCGACCTCGCTCAGTTATGGTTTTATACGCTTTTACTGGAACGAACGCGTGAGTCTCAAGCTTCGTCAGCAACCGCGTTGCCGTTTATACGCTGCTTGAGGATCGCCGACGGCTTGAACACCATCACCCGCCGCGGCGAGATAGGTACTTCTTTGCCAGTCTTGGGGTTTCGCCCAATTCGCTGGCCTTTTTTACGCACGACGAACGAGCCGAACGACGATAGTTTTACGGTCTCCCCGCGTTCGAGGCAGTCGGTGATCTCCTTGAGCACCAACTCCACCAACGCTGCGGATTCCGTACGTGAAAGACCGACCTTTTGGTAGACCGCCTCGCACAAGTCGGCCCGCGTCACAGTTTTTCCGGTCATCGCCTGCCCTGCCCCCGGCGAAGGTATCCCGCTGAATTATCGACGATATTAGCTAGATCGGAACCGGTCAACGGGGCGACTCGATAATATGGTGGGATACCCCCCGGTTGGCCGACGGTTCCATAGTCCGGATCCTGGCCCGGTTCACCACCGCAGCAGCGCCGAACCCCACGTGAACCCGCCCCCCATCGCTTCCAAAAGGATCAAATTCCCCCGTTTAATACGCCGATCGGCCACTGCATCGGCCAAAGCGAGCGGGATTGATGCAGCCGACGTATTGCCGTGACGGTCGACCGTGATCACGACCTTCTCCGGTGCGATCCCAAGTTTATGGGCCGATCCATCGATAATACGTTTGTTGGCCTGGTGGGGCACGAACCAGTCGATGTCCGCGGCCGAATAGCCGGTGGCCTTGAAGGCGTCCTCGATCACATCCGTGATCATGGCGACCGCGTGCTTGAACACCTCGCGGCCCTCCATGCGCAGATGGCCAACGGTTTGCGTCGAGGACGGTCCGCCGTCCACGTAGAGCTTGGCCTTGTGCCGGCCATCCGAGCGCAAGTGCGTCGTCAGAATGCCCCGATCCTCGCGTCCACCCGCCGACGGCTGCGCCTCCAGGACGAGCGCTCCCGCACCGTCACCAAACAGGACGCAGGTGGTGCGGTCATTCCAGTCGAGAATTCGTGAGAAAGTTTCGGCTCCAATCACCAGCGCCCGCTTGTAGGCGCCGCTCCGCAGCAGCGAATCCGTCACCTGCAGCGCATAGACAAAGCCGGAGCAGACCGCCTGCAAATCGAAAGCAGCGCCGTGCGTAATACCAAGTCCGGCTTGCACGGAAACAGCGGTTGCGGGAAATGTCTGGTCGGGTGTCGACGTCCCCAAAACAATCAGGTCGATTGAGCCTGCCTCGACATGCGCATTGGCCAAGGCCGCACGTGCTGCATGCAGCGCAAGGTCCGACGTCAGTTCACCCGGCGCCGCGATATGACGCTCGCGTATGCCGGTCCGTTGCACGATCCATTCGTCAGTGGTTTCGACCGAACGCGCGAGCTCGTCGTTACTGACAATGCGCGTGGGAAGGTAACTTCCACAACCAAGCACGATCGAACGCAATGCCGTCACGAGCCTGCTCCGCTCGCCAGGCGCGCCGATGTGCCGGCCTGCAGATCGCGCGCCATTGACTGACCAATCTTGGCGAGCAACTCGTAGCGCACCATGTCGTAGCCCATGTCGATCGCAGAGGCCGTACCCTCGATATCGGCGCCGCCGTGGCTTTTAATGACGATTCCATTAAGTCCGAGAAATACCCCGCCGTTGGATTTGCGGGGATCCATTTTCTCGCGCAACGCCTGAAATGCCTGCCGCGCCAGCAGATAACCGAGGCGCGCAGCCCATGTCCGGTTCATCGCCGCACGCAGGTAGGAGACGAGCTGGTGGGCCGTGCCTTCGGCAGACTTCAGAGCGATATTTCCCGCGAACCCTTCTGTGACCACAACGTCGACAACGCCTTTGCCAATATCGTCGCCCTCGACAAAACCGTGGTAGTCGAAATGAGGAAACCGGCCTTCGCGCAGAATGCGGCCTGCCTCACGTACCTGCTCGAGGCCTTTGACTTCTTCAACCCCGATATTCAGCAGTCCGACGGTCGGGCGCTCAATATCGAACAGCACCCGTGCCATGGCGCTGCCCATTGCGGCAAGATTGACGAGATGCTCCTCATCGGCGCCGATCGATGCGCCGACGTCGAGCACCACGAACTCGCCCTTGAGTGTCGGCCATAACGCGGCGATCGCGGGGCGCTCAATGCCCTCGATCATCTTGAGATTGAACCGCGACATTGCCATCAGCGCGCCAGTATTGCCGGCGGAAACCGCGACATCGGCTTCGCCCTTTTTGACCGCATCGATTGCAAGCCACATCGACGACTTCCAGCGGCCGTAACGCAGCGCCTGACTTGGTTTGTCATCCATACGGATCGCGATTTCCGTGTGGACCAGTTTTGACTTGGCTTTCAGACGCGGCAGCCGGTCGAGAACCGGTTCAACGGCAGCGCGGTTACCGAACAGCAGATATTCGATATCGGGATGGCGGGTGAGAGAGACGTCGGCGCCCGGCAAAAGCACTGACGCGCCGTGGTCTCCGCCCATGGCGTCCAAAGCGATGCGAACTTTATCGGGCATGGATCGCCCTTGGCGACGTTGCCTGGAACACCGGCAATGCGTTCATCGGAATTTGACCCACGCGCGCGACCATAGCCGCTCGCCTGCTGCAAACAAGCCGGTTCTCGATGGTGCGCATGTCGGGGCCCCGCGTGTTCAGGCTAGCTGCTGCCGAGACGCTTTTTAAGCGCTTCGAGTGCCGCAAACGGGCGCGCACTGGTGTCCCCCGCTTTGACCGGGGCGAATTCAGCACCCGCTTTTCGTGGATAGGGATCGATCCCGAGCAGCAGAAATTCCGTTGCAATTGCACCCAGATCAATCTTGCCATCGACCAGCAATTCCGGCGGTTCATCGTCCAATTTGAGGTCCTTAGCCTGCACCGGCGCGGCTGGCGCAAACACCAGGTCGATCGGTTCTATCAGGTCACTTTCAATCGGCTCGAGCGTCACAACACAAGTTTGGCCGAGGTGCGCGCTTACCTGCCCGGCTACATGCACGCCAGCGCCGCGCGACGTCAGATCGAAGACGGCCGACAATCGAGGCAATTCCCGCAACCCGGCCAGTCTGGCGAGGCCGGCACGCACCGATTCCGGGGCCTCCATTTCGGTGTGCAGGCCCGTCTCCGGAATATCGTCGAGCGCCACCACAACGCTCCATGGATTTTTATCTTTTTCCATAGATTTCAGTCTTCTAGGGCGTCGCCTTTATCTTCCACAAAAGGAATAGCGGCAGCATCCGGTAGACGAACCGCACCAGCGCGCAGGGCGGCCGGCGTTTGGTCATTCAGATCACGTACCGCTTCCCGCATATAGGCCGCAAGGCGGTAAGCCGCAGCCCGCGATACCGTGGGGCTGTCGTAGATATTCCGTGCCAACGCCTCTGCCAGGGCCTCCTGATCGCCCTTGGCGAGGGCGGCTTGGTAGGCTTGTGTCCGGCCGTAAAACGCCTCGCCCATGCGCTGCATTTCCTTCGGTACCGACAGGTCGCCGACCCCCATTTCCCGCAAATTATGGTCCATATCTTCGCAAAACCGATCAAAAAGTGCCTGGCCAAGTTCCCTTAACCCGGCCTCCTCCAGGCGACCGAGGACTAACCCCAGATGCAGCACCAGGAGATCGAAACGGCCATTAACAGTGTCCGCAACGGCGTAATCGCGATAAAAGCAGGGCAATCGCGCCTGCGCCACGATCGTGCCATACAGGGCCGAAATGGTGTCCGACCGCGCGCCGCGGCGAAACAAGGGAAGTATCATCGGGTCAATTCGAGGGCTGATGCGGTTCGCCGCGGTTACGTCACAGCCCTCCCTGATGCAAGACCGAAATGAAGCTGTCGCGTTTGGGACCTACGACCGTGCATTATCGCAACCATGCATTCCGCCTCGCCCTGGCGCTTGCCGGCGCGCTTGCCCTCGCGGGCTGCGGCAGCATGACCGAGACGCTTCAGCGCGGATATGTGCTGCCTGAGGGCGCCCTGGAACAGGTCCCGGTCGGCGCGACGCAGGAACAGGTCCTGATCGTCCTTGGCACGCCATCGACGGTCGCTACCGTCAATGGCGACGCCTTTTATTACATCTCGCAGAAAGCGCAGCGCTCGGCCGCTTTCATGCCGCATGAGGTGGTCGATCAACGCGTCGTCGCGGTTTATTTCGATAAGGAGCGTCGCGTCTCCCGGCTCGCCAACTACGGCATCAAGGATGGCAAGATTTTTGACTTCCTGTCGCAAACCACGCCCACGGGCGGCCAGGAACTGAGCTATCTCCGCAACATCTTCAAGAATGTCGGCGTGCATCTGTAATCGACCTGCCGAAATGAAAAAGGGCCCGCGCAAGACGCGGGCCCTTTGCGTTTGTAGTGGCGTCTAGTGCGCGAGAATAGCGAGCAACAGCAGCGCCACGATATTGGTGATCTTGATCATCGGGTTCACAGCCGGACCGGCAGTGTCCTTGTAGGGATCGCCGACCGTATCGCCTGTCACCGCGGCCTTGTGGGCGTCTGAACCCTTGCCGCCATAGTGACCATCTTCGATGTACTTCTTGGCATTGTCCCACGCGCCCCCGCCTGACGTCATCGAGATGGCCACAAACAGGCCGGTGACGATGACACCGAGCAGCATCGCGCCGAGAGCCGAGAAGCCCGCCGATTTACCGGCCGGTCCGCCGCCCGCGATGATGTAGATCGCGAAGTAGCAAAAGATCGGCGACAACACCGGGAGCAGCGACGGCACGATCATTTCCTTGATCGCCGCCTTCGTCAGCATATCGACGGCGCGACCATAGTCCGGCTTGTCCTTGCCCTTCATGATTCCGGGCTTGGCGCGGAATTGCCGGCGCACTTCTTCGACGATCGCACCGGCGGCACGGCCGACAGCGGTCATGCCCATCGACGCAAACAGATAGGGAAGCAGACCGCCGAACAACAGGCCGACGACCACGTAGGGATTGGTGAGCGCGAAGTCGAGCTGAACGCCCTGGAAGTATGGATGCGTGGCCGATGTCCTGGTGAAGAACAGAAGGTCCTGATTGTAGGCCGCAAACAGCACGAGCGCGCCGAGACCAGCCGAGCCGATTGCATAGCCCTTGGTGATCGCCTTGGTCGTGTTGCCGACCGCATCGAGCGCATCGGTGAACTTGCGCACGTTCTTCGGCAGGCCGGCCATTTCGGCAATGCCGCCGGCATTGTCGGTAACCGGACCGAATGCATCGAGCGCCACCACCATGCCGGCAAGCGCCAGCATCGCTGTGACCGCAATCGCAATGCCGAACAATCCTGCTTGCGCAAATGCAACCAGAATGCCGGCAATGATCACGATGGCCGGCAGCGCGGTCGACTCAAGCGAGATCGCCAGGCCCTGGATGACGTTGGTGCCATGGCCGGTGACCGAGGCCGAAGCAATCGACTTCACCGGACGGAAATTGGTGCCGGTGTAGTATTCCGTGATCCAGATGATGAGGCCGGTCACCACCAGACCCACGACCGCACAGACATAAAGTGCCTGTCCGGTGAAGGCGACACCGGGCAGCGGGCCCATGCCGATCAGGGAGTCGGTGACAAACCAGATCGCGACGAGCGAGAGGAGCGCCGAGGCGATAAAGCCCTTGTAGAGTGCGCCCATGATCGACTTCTTCCTGCCGAGCCGCACGAAGAAAGTGCCTATGATCGACGTGATGATGCAGGCGCCGCCAATGGCAAGCGGATAGGTCATCATGCTGAGGAGCATTGGCGTGCTGGCGAAGAAGATTGATGCCAGCACCATGGTCGCAACGATGGTCACGGCATAGGTCTCGAACAGATCGGCAGCCATGCCAGCGCAATCGCCGACGTTGTCACCGACATTGTCCGCAATGGTGGCCGGATTGCGCGGATCATCTTCCGGAATACCGGCTTCAACCTTGCCGACCAGATCGCCACCGACGTCGGCGCCCTTGGTGAAGATACCGCCGCCAAGACGGGCAAAGATCGAGATCAGCGAGGCGCCAAACCCGAGCGCGACGATGGCGTCGATGACCGTGCGGTCATTGGCGGCCTTGTGCAGCGAGCCGGTGAGAAAGCCGAAATAGAGCGTGACACCGAGCAGCGCGAGGCCAGCGACCAGCATGCCGGTGATGGCGCCGGCCTTGAAGGCAAGCTCCAACCCGCCGGCCAGCGACTTGGTCGCCGCCTGGGCGACCCGCACGTTGGCGCGGACCGAAACGTTCATCCCGATGAAGCCGGTGGCTCCCGACAGGATGGCGCCGACAGCAAAGCCGACGGCCACCAGCCAGCCAAGCGTGAAGCCGATGATCACGAAGATCACGACGCCGACGATGCCGATGGTGGTGTATTGCCGCTTGAGGTAGGCCTGCGCGCCCTCGCGCACGGCCTCCGAAATTTCCTGCATCTTCTTGCTGCCCGCATCGGCGCTCATCACCGATTGGGTCGCCCAGATGCCATATGCGATCGCGAGCACCCCGCAGCCGACGATCAACCACAAAGTCGTCATGGTGGCCATTATCCCCGATTTTGAATGGTACTGGCGGGACGAACGCTCCCGCCGGCACCAGGAGCGTCGAGGATGGCCGCTTTAAGGGCGCTTCACCCCGACCGGAAGCGCGCGGATATAGCCAAAAAGATGGCGACTGTGCAACGCGGAAATTGTCACCTGTTGCAGTATTTGGGTGCGGTCTGTTCCAGGCCACCGTTCAGGGGCGCCTGGCGCAGCCACAACCGGCATGCGCCGGAACCAGGTTGAGTAGGAATACCATCACAAACACGGGCGCCGCATCAGGCGCGCGCGGCTGCTTTTGAGCCGGCTACGGACCATTTGATGGTTTTGTAGTCGAAACCCATCTCGATGGTCGGCTTGATCACCGCGAAATAAGGAGAAATATCAAAGTCGCGCGGGCAATAAAGCGAACTGTCACGGATATGATAAATCTCCTGCCGTGCCTGTGCGCTTTCGACTCGCTCGATCGCCGGCAGGATTGGATATCCGACAGCGCCATAGGCTTGCGCGATGAGCGCCGAGCAGATGAGTTTGGTCGGATCACCGGAGCCAAGCGCGATCATGCGGCGGCGCCAGCGCTGGGGCACCGGCAACGGCACGAGATAACGGCCCAGGTCGATGATGTTCTTGAGATCGTATTGCAGCCCGAGTTCGGTCGACGGCGTAGTCGCAGACCGCCCTGCGGTCTTCCGGAGACAGTCCGACCGGCCGGCAGATGCGCGTGTGGTAGGCCGAATACGTGGACAGCGGCACTGAAATGATGCCCGCCTCCAGATTGGATTCCACCAGATCGCAGGGCTCTCCGCTCGTCGACGTTTGTCCGTCAATTGGTCCGACATAAAGCGCAGCGTGCGACCAGGTCGACTGCGTCAGATACTTGATCATGCCGGCAATATGCGTGCGTCCCTCGATCAGCAGAATATCTCCAGGCTTGATTGTCGCCCGCAGCGCCGCGGGATCAGGCGGCGTAAACGGCTCATACCCGGACGCCGGCTTTTGCAGATAGGCGGCGATCTGCCGCCCGACCCGATCGAGCACCCATGTCATCGGTGAAGTCCCGCTCGTCATCCCGCGCCAAGTCGAACAGCATTATTCAGGCACAGGCAACACCACCATGATGTTTAGCCGGCAGCAGTCGTCGCGAGAGCAAATATCCACACGATTAGATGGATTTATGCCCGCGAGGTTCCCGCTGAATCCCGTGGCCTGAGGACGCTGCGGCCGTGAAAATCAGACCGTCGACTCGCGTGGACGTAGCGCAAGCCAAATCAGCAGCGCGCCCGTGACGATAATTGTCGGGAAGATGACTTCGTTGATCGTGGCCCAGCCGAATTTGTCGAGCAGTTGGCCCGACGAAAACGACGTCAGCGCCATGCTGCCGAAGATCAGGAAATCGTTGAACGACTGCACCTTGTTGCGCTCCTGCGGGCGATGGCACTGGGTCACCATGGTCGTGGCGCCAATGAAAGCCAGATTCCAGCCGAGCCCGAGCAACACCAGGTTGGTCCAGAAATGCGCGACCGTGATGCCGGCAATACCGACCAGGGCAGATACCGCAATCAGCGCGAGGCCGGCCCCAGTGATGCGCTCGACTCCGAACCGCGCAATCAAGGAGCCGGTGACAAAACTCGGCGCATACATCGCCAGCACGTGCCATTGAATGCCGAGCGCAGCATCGGTGACGGAATGGCCGCAGCCGACCATTGCAAGCGGTGCCGAGGTCATCAGCATGTTCATCATGCCGTAACTCGCAATGCCGCAGGCAACTGCAACGATAAAACGCGGCGCGCGGATAATTTCGCCAAGCGGCCGCGCGTTGTCGTGACGCACGGCAGCAACCGGCGGCACCTTTACGAACTGCAACACCGCGGCAGCAGCCAGCGCGCAAGCCGATTGCCCGAGATAACTCGCCGCGAATAGATGCGGCGACAACAAATCCTTGGTGAAAATGACGAGCTGCGGCCCGATCACGGCAGCGAACACGCCACCGGCGAGCACCCAGGAGACAACTTTCGGCCGGTAGGCCTCGCTGGCGGTGTCGGCGGCGGCAAAGCGATACGACTGATGCGCGGCTGCATAGAGGCCGCCGCAGAAGGTGCCGACCAGCAACAACCAGAATTGGCCGTTCATCACCGCCGAATAGGAGATCAGGCCGGACAACACACCGAAGGCCGAGCCGGTCTGCAGCGCAAAACGTCGGCCGAAACGCCGCGCCAGCGCGCCAACAGGCAAGGTGCCGAGCCACATGCCCATGACCATTGCGGTGATCGGCAGCGTCGCCAGCCCTTTGTCGGGCGCCAACACCGCACCGACGATGCTGGCCGTGCTGACGATGACAGTGTTGTTGCCCCCGGCCAGCGCCTGCGCGACCGCAAGTACTATAGCGTTGCGGCGCGCCAGATTGTCGTCTGGCACGGCATGCTGGAAAGGTTCGGCGATCGCCGACATCAACGGGCTCCCGGACAAAAAGCCGCCCCTTGTATCGGCCGCGCGATTGAATTGCTACTGCGTGAGGCGCAGGTCAGGGATGATTTTATTTGAACCGGAGATTGCCGCGCGTGATCGATGGCCTTTATTGGCGGTCAAACTTTGATAAATCACCGTTTGCGCGGCGTTTTGGACGCGCGTGGCTTCGACCCAAACGCGAAGGCACCGGGATGACGGACGCTGGCCGCTCGTGCCTCGGCCGGCGACCTGGCACCGATCTGGCCGAGTGACGCGCGCAATTCGTCGATATAGAGGTCAATCAGGTAGTCCGGCCCCTCGTCGCCGAGCGCCGCGACGGCCCAGAGAAACGACTTTCCGGCAAAGGCCGCATCGGCGCCGAGCGCCAACGCCCGCATCACGTCCTGACCGCTACGCACACCACTATCGAGGATCACCGTCGCCTTCTTGCCGACGGCCGCGGCGATCGCCGGCAATACGTCGATCGACGGGGTGAGCGCCTCAATCTGCCGGCCGCCGTGGTTCGAAACCCAGATGCCTTCGACCCCGAGCGCGACTGCTTTCTCAGCGTCCGCCGGATGCAGGATGCCTTTCAACGCCATCGGCCCTTTCCAGGCGTCGCGGTAACGCTTCACTTCTTCCCAGGAAAAGGCGCCGCCCATGCGTGCGCGTGCATAGGCAATGATCTCGTTGGTGCTGGAGCCCGCAGGCGCATAGTCGCTGATCGTCGCGAAGCGCGGATAGCCATTGCGCAAGAGCGCAAGCAGCCATTTCGGGCGCACCATCATTTCGTAGATCATGCGCGCATTGGGCCGGAATTCATGTGCAAGGCCGGCATAAGTTTCGCGCGAGCGTGTCGTGCGCACCGGCACATCGAGCGTCAGTGCGAGCACCTTGGCGTCCACTGCTTGCGCTCGCCGTATGAGATCGAATCCAATCTTATGATCGTCGTGCCAGAAGCGATAAAGCTGGAGCCAGAACACATCAGGCGCGGCCTCTGCCGCCTGTTCAATGGTCATGCCGCCCGCCACACTCAACGTATAGGGAATGCGGGCGCGCTGCGCCGCTTTCGCCATCAACAGATCGGCGCCCGGCCAGACCAGCGACGGGCCGCCCATCGGCGCAACGCCGATCGGCGCGGAATAGCTACGGCCGAACAGCTTGACGTCGACCGGCGGCAGCGACGGCATCACGCCGTAATGCGGCGCAATCTTGATATTGTCGAAGGCAGCCCAGTTGTGGGCAATTCCAACATCGTTGCCGGCACCCGTATCGCCGTATTCATAAGCAAAAAGCGGCACATTGCTCGGCGCGTGCCGGCGCAGCCAGGCGCTGGTCGGAAACCGCGCGTGATGCTTCTGATAGTTCGGATGTTGGCTGACCGGCGTCACCGCCCCTTTTTTCGCAGTCATGTCATGCATAGCAAAGTCCCGTGTTCCGTAGCTGCATTATACCCACGCATGGTGCGTTCGTCCCATTGATTTCAGAAGTGACTGAACGAAGGTCGTTTGAAAGAAAGCATCTGGCCATCGGCGCCGCGGAAGCGCGCGCCCTCGCCGGCCTTTATCTCGCCGATCTCGGTGACCGCGACCTGCGCGGCTTTCGCCGCGGCACGGAACCCGTCGGCCTTCGCCGCCGGCACCGTGCAAACAATCTCGTAGTCGTCGCCGCCGGTGATCGCGGTTTCCAGCATGGCGGAAATCGGCATCGATGACGGCTTTGGCAGCGTCCGATAGCGGGACGCGCGCCACGTCAATATCGGCGCCAACGCCCGAAACCCGGCACAATTTGCCAAAATCGCCGGCGAGGCCATCCGATATATCCATAGCGGCGGTCGCATGCGTGCGCACGGCCTCAGCCAGCGCATTGCGCGGCTGCGGCAGAAGATAGCGCGACAGCAGGTGCTTCCGGTGCGGCTCGCTTAATTTCTCGATTTTGCCGCCGCGCACCATCACACCCAGTGCGGCGTCACCAATGGTCCCGCTGACAAACACGCGATCGCCGGGCATCGCGCCGGCGCGGCGCACCATCGTCCCTTCCGGGACACTCCCGAACATCGCGATCGAAACTGTAATTGGGCCCGGCGTGCGATCGGTATCGCCGCCAAACAGCGGGCAACCGAACAGCACGGCGTCGCCGCGCAGGCCTTCGGCAAACCCGGCAAGCCAATCCTCCCCGACGCCCTTGGGAATTGCGAGGGACAAGAGAAACCCGAGCGGACGGGCACCCTTGGCGGCGAGATCAGACAAATTCACCCGCAGGGCCTTGCTGCCAATCGTGTGCGCAACATCGTCCGGAAAAAAATGCACGCCGCCAACAATTGCATCGGTCTTGAGAACCAGGTCGCACCCCGGTGGCGGCGTCAGGAATGCAGCATCATCGGACAGACCAAGCGCACCCGGATGGGTCGCCAGCGGCTTGAAGAAGCGCGCGATCAGGCGATCCTCGGCGGACATGTCGTCGTGCGCCATGATCTCACCCGGCAGTACGACCAAACTCGGCGGCGCGCAGTCGCCGTGCGAGCTGGTCAAGAACGGCATTGACCATGCCGGTTTCATCGCGCTCGACAAAAGCGGCAGCGACGTCGGCATATTCGGCCACCACCACGCGCGCCGGCACGTCGTCGCGGTGGATCAGCTCATACGCTCCGGCGCGCAAGGCCGCGCGCAACACCGTTTCGATGCGCTTGAGCGGCCAACCCTTCGACAGAGCTTCGTCGATCAGCGGATCGAGCTCGCGTTGCTCGCGCACCACGCCCGAAACAACATCGCGGAAGAATGCTGCCTCGGCCGGCAAATATTGTGCGCCCTCCACCTCGCGGCCGATCCAGTGACTCTCAAACTGGGCGAGGATCTCATTGAGGCCCGTCCCCGCAAGGTCCATCTGGTAGAGCGCCTGCACCGCCGCCAGCCGCGCGGCGCCACGCTTGTTCGCCTTGCGCGCCTCGTTGTCGTCGCGTGCGGCGCCGGCGCCCATCAGCGCCAGGCCAATGTATGCTTGAGCGCGACCATCGTGAGTGCCGCGCGTGCCGCGTCGCCGCCCTTGTCGCCTTCCTCAGGCCGGGCACGCGCAAGGGCTTGTGCCTCATTGTCCACAGTGAGAATTCCATTGCCAACCGGCAATCTTTCATTCACCGCGAGGTCCATGAGCCCACGCGCGGATTCATTCGACACGATTTCGAAATGGTAAGTCTCGCCGAGGATCACGCAGCCCAATGCAACGACCCCGTCGTAAGGCGCACGGCGGAGGCGCGCGGCATCCATCGCGATCGCAATTGCGGCAGGGTATTTCGAGCGCGCCCGGGACGGTGACGCGGTCGTAGCGCGCGCCCGCATTGTCAAGCACGCGCGTTGCACCGCGCAGCAATTCGTCTGAAATATTGTCATAAAAGCGTGCTTCCACGATCAGCATATGCAGGCTGTCGGGTTTCTTTGCAGCGGTTCGTTTGTTTGCAGTGGTTCGTTTCTTCGCCATGGCCTCGATAACTTTCTTTGACGGCGTGGTAGCAAGGGGCTCCCGCCCGAACAAGCTCTACTTCATCGCCAGACTTTATTTCATCTCCATGAGCCGAGCAGCGTATCGCGCCATGGTATCGATCTCGAGATTCACGTCGTCGCCATTCTTCAAGGCGCCAAAAGTCGTCTCGCTTAATGTATGCGGTATAACAAGCACAGAGAACGTATCGCCTTCTACGGCATTGATGGTCAACGAGACACCGTCGATTGCGATCGATCCTTTGGACGCAACAAAACGGGCAAGCCCGGCCGGAACGCGCAGCACGAAGCGCGCCATTTCCGTCATATCCTCGCGCGCAACAACTGTCCCTATTCCGTCCACATGACCGGCAACGAGGTGCCCGCCCAATTCGTCACCGAATTTAAGTGGCCGTTCCAGGTTGACCCGCGACCCCTGCCGCCAACGGCCAACGGTCGTGACCCGTCAACGTCTCGTCCGCGGCATCAACCGCGAACCAGGTTCGCCCGCTATCTTCACCGGCATCAACGACCGTCAGACAAACACCCGAACAGGCGATCGACGCACCCTGCACGATCTCTGCGCGAGGGTAGCGACTGAATATCGTGACCCGTTGCAGATTGCCGGCGCGCGGCTGCACCGACCGCACTTCACCCAGATCGGTGACGATACCGGTGAACATGTCTAGGTCCGCGTGAAGCTCTCGATCACATCCGCACCAAGTTTCTCGGTGCCGAGACTTTTCATATTGCCGGTCAGCGCGCCGAGCGGCATGCCTTCCAGCGGATCGATACCATCCGCGCCGATGCTCTTTCCACCACGCAGCAGCGCCGCTTCATCGATCAGATCACCAGCAACGAAACTGGCCGCGACCTTCGGGCCGCCCTCGACCATCAACCGCGTGATCCCCTCGTCCGCCAGTCTTTTCAGAACCTGCGGAAGATCCAATTCGCCGTTACTCGCCTCGACGCGAAAGACCTTGCAGCCTTTTTGCTGGAGAATTTCTTCCGCGATCGGCGACGCCATGGTCGAACCGAATACCCAGGTTGGGGTCTCGCGCACGGTTGCGGCAACCGACGTCGCCAGCGGCAGATGCAACTGGGCGTCGAGCACGACGCGTACCGGTGATCGGTCAAACATTCCCGGCAAGCGGCAAGTTAATTGTGGATCGTCGGACAAGACGGTCCCGATACCAACCAGAATGGCGTCGCTTGCCGCGCGCATCTGGAACGCACGTTCGCGCGCTTCTTCCCCGGTAATGGACGCTTGCTTGCGTCCGGCCAAACCGGCCTTACCGTCCGACGACACCGCGAGCTTAAGCATCACGTGCGGCCGCCCCAGCGTCATGCGGCTGATGTGGCCAGCATGGGCGCGCCGCGCGTCCTCTGCGCAGAGGCCGACATCGACGGCAATCCCTTTTGCACGCATCCGCTCATGGCCCTTCCCCGCCACGTCGGGGTTGGGATCCTCCATCGCCGAGACGACGCGCGCGACCCCCGCGCGGATGATCGCATCGGCGCAAGGTGGAGTCTTGCCTTCATGCGCGCATGGCTCGAGCGTCACATACATGGTGGCGCCCTGCGCAGCCTTTTTGGCACGACGCAGTGCTTCCACTTCTGCATGGGGACGGCCACCTTGCTGCGTCCATCCCCGCGCCAGGATAATGCCGTCCTTCACAATCACGGCGCCGACCGCCGGATTTGGCCACGTATGGCCGAGGTTGCGCCGGCCAAGCGCAAACGCGAGCCGCATGTAGCGCTCGTCATCCGATGATGCAGGCTGGGACACGGGTGCGGCTTGCTCGTTCATTTGCGCGCGCTGGCGGCCGGCTTGCCGTCGTCGTCCCCCGACAATTCGTCGAGCGCGGCGCGAAAATCCTTCGCCTCCCGGAAGTTGCGATAAACCGAAGCGAACCGCACATAGGCGACGTCATCGAGCTCGCGCAGATGCTCCATGACGATCTCGCCGATCGCCTCGGAGGATATCTCGGCTTCACCCTGGCTTTCCAGTTCACGCACAATCTTGGACACCATCTGCTCGATGCGTTCAGGCTCGACCGGGCGCTTGCGCAATGAAATCTGCACCGAACGCATGAGCTTGTCGCGGTCGAACGGGACGCGGCGGCCATTGCGCTTGATCACAGTCAGTTCGCGCAGCTGCACACGCTCGAATGTTGTGAAGCGAAAATTGCAGGTGAGGCATACGCGCCGCCGGCGAATGACGGCCGAATCCTCGGTCGGCCGCGAGTCCTTCACCTGCGTGTCGAGGCTTCCACAACTCGGGCAACGCATCGGCTCAGCCCTGGTAAATCGGGAAACGGGAAATCAATGTCTTCACCTTGTCGCGCACGGCTTTTTCGATCAGCGAATCTTCTTCAACGGCTTTCTGCGACAGCACATCGAGCACCTCGACAATCATCTCGCCGACCTGGCGGAATTCGGCGATGCCGAAGCCGCGCGTGGTGCAGGCCGGCGTGCCGAGGCGGATACCCGACGTCACGGTCGGCTTCTCCGGATCAAACGGGATGCCGTTCTTGTTGCAAGTAATGTGTGCACGCCCGAGCGCAGCTTCCGCCACTTTGCCGGTGAGGCGCTTGGGCCGCATATCGACCAGCATCAGATGGGTATCGGTGCCACCCGAAACAATGTCGAGGCCGTGCGACTTCAATGTCTCGGCGAGGGCCTTCGCGTTTTCGACGACGCTCTTGGCGTAACTGCGAAAACTGGGGCGCAGCGCTTCACCGAAGGCCACCGCCTTGGCGGCGATCACATGCATCAACGGGCCACCCTGCATGCCGGGAAATACCGCCGAGTTCAGTTTTTTGGCGATCTCTTCGTCGTCGGACAAGATCACGCCGCCGCGCGGGCCACGCAATGTCTTATGCGTTGTCGTCGTCACCACATGCGCATGCGGAAATGGCGAGGGATGAACGCCGGCGGCAACAAGGCCGGCAAAATGCGCCATGTCGACCATCAACAGCGCGCCGACCTCGTCGCAGATCGCGCGAAAGGCGCGGAAGTCGATGATGCGCGGATAGGCCGAACCGCCCGCGATGATCAGTTTCGGTTTGTGCTCGCGGGCGAGACGCGCGACTTCATCCATGTCGATGCGATGATCGTCGCGCCGCACGCCGTAAGGCACCGGCTTGAACCACTTGCCCGACATGTTGACCGGCGAGCCGTGGGTCAGGTGCCCGCCCGCGGCAAGATTGAGACCCATGAAGGTATCGCCCGGCTGGAGCAGCGCGAAAAACACTTCCGCGTTCGCGGATGCGCCCGAATGCGGTTGAACATTTGCAAATTTGCAGCCGAACAGTTTCGTGACGCGATCGATCGCGAGCCGTTCGGCGATGTCCACGAATTGACAGCCGCCGTAGTAGCGTTTGCCCGGGAGACCCTCGGCATATTTATTGGTGAGCACCGACCCTTGAGCTTCGAGTACTGCGCGCGAGACGATGTTCTCCGAAGCGATCAATTCGATCTCGTCGCGCTGGCGCCCGAGCTCCTGCTTGATCGCGTCGGCGATTTCCGGATCGACCTCGCGCAGACTTGCGGAAAAAAGCGATTCCACCTCGCTGGAGGGCTGGGGGCTTGTCTTCGCCGACATCATGATCTCCTGGCGCCGGGAGTGGTCGGCGCCGAATAGAAGGCAGGGTCCAGGATTGACCCGCAAATACCATATCGCCTTCCCACCGCCAAGCATTGGGCTGTGGAGACGTTCAGGCGCAATATCTAGGGGGCCCAGCCGCCGCCGAACGCGTGAAAAAGCCCCGGCCGCAAAGCGGCCGGGGCCAGATTCAATTCCACCCGTGGTCGATACTAGAGCCGATAAAGGATCTGGTCGGTCCAGAACCGCTCGAGCCTGTGCAGCGACTTGTTGAGCGTGGAGAATTCTTCGGCATTGATGCCGCCGACCTGCTCAACCGTCCGCACGTGTTTTTGATAAAGCGACTCGATGATGTCGCGCACTTCGCGGCCTTTGTCGGTCAGCTTGATGCGAACCGAGCGCCGGTCGACGCGCGAACGCTGGTGGTCAAGGAAGGCCATTTCCACCAGCTTCTTGAGGTTGTACGAAACGTTGGAGCCGAGATAGTAGCCGCGCGTGCGCAGCTCACCGGCCGTCAGTTCCTTGTCCCCAATATTGTAGAGCAGCAAAGCCTGCACCGAATTGATGTCGGAGCGGCCGCGCCGATCGAACTCGTCCTTGATGACGTCGAGCAGCCGGCGATGCAGCCGTTCGACTAACGTCAAGGCCTCCAAGTACTGTGGCCGAATGTGATCGAGCGGCGCCTCTCGTCCGGCGGGCTCGACCGTCTTCGCGACGGCTTTCATGTCTAACGCCCCTTGCGTTTTATTTGTACGTCCCCGGTTGCAAGGCCCTGTTTCCCCGCTCCGGATGTGACGCACACTATGAGGGGCAGTCTAAAATCGGCTTAAATAACACCATAAAGATTAGGTTTATTTGCAGCGGTGAACGATCCATTGAATTCGCAATTGTCGGAAATTGCGAAACGGTTCGTTCACTCTAGAAAGCCGCATCAGCCGCGGACAAAATGAATGATGCCGGAGAAATCCCGCGCGGCCTCTCCGCTCTCTACATATTGTGTGTAGATCCGCGCCGCGTCGGCACCAAGTTGCGTCTTGGTTCCGGTTGCCTTCGCTGCATCCTGCGACAGTTTCAGATCCTTAAGCATCATCGCCGCGGTAAAACCCGCCTGGTAGTCGCGATTAGCAGGAGATGTCGGAACGGGTCCCGGCACGGGACAGTAACTTGTGAGTGACCAGCACTGCCCCGACGACTTTGAAGAAATGTCGAATAATTTTTGATGATCGAGACCGAGTTTTTCGGCGAGCACGAAGGCTTCTGACACGGCGATCATCGACACGCCAAGGATCATGTTGTTGCAGATCTTTGCCGCCTGCCCGTTCCCCGCGCCGCCGGCGTGTACGATTGTCTTGCCCATTTTTTCCAAGATCGATTGCGCACGCGCAAACGCTTGCGCGCTCCCGCCGACCATGAAGGTGAGCGACGCCGCCGTGGCCCCGCCGACTCCGCCCGAGACCGGCGCGTCGAGCATCAGTAGCCCCTTCTTGTCCGCTTGCGCAGCGACCGCGCGCGCGGTTTCGACGTCGATGGTCGAGCAATCGATCAGGAGCGTCCCGGCATTCGCATTGTCGATGATCCCGGATGATCCGAGGTAGACCTCGCGCACTTCCTTGCCGGACGGCAGCATGGTGATGACCACATCGGCGCGCGCGGCGGCGCTCTTTGCGGTCTCGACGCTCGTTCCGCCCGCCGCCGTCAGTTTGGCGACCGAAGCCGGATTGACGTCAACGCCTTCCACCTCGTGGCCGGCCTTGAGCAGATTTTGCGCCATCGGCAATCCCATATTGCCGAGGCCAATAAATCCGATACGCGCCATCACGCCCTCCCGATTATCTTCTGCGGTCCGTTATTGCGGATGTTCTTGCGCCGATTTGAGAGCCAGCCAGAGGTAGAGCCCAAGCAATCCGCCTTCCAGGACGCCCGTCAGCCAGCCGCCGCCAAAGACCTGAGGGAAAAATATTTCGACCGCCAGCATGGATGCAACCGCGGTCAACCAGATCACCGCGCCCCAGGCCGCCGCCAGCCACAAACCCACCGCGGCGACCAGATCGATCACGGCGAAAAATACCGTAGCCGTCTGCCACGCGATCGAATGATTTTCGAAAGGCAGCGTCTCACCGAAGCCAATGCCGCACACCTGAGCCCAGTGGTAGAGGCCCTTGAGCATCGATATGGCCGCCATGGCGCGCAAGAACAGCACCAGCCGCCGCGTCCACAGGCCGACTGAACGCTCAGCGGTGCCTTCGTGCACCGGCTCGAGTGTCCGCACGTCATTCGATGCCATGCGATTGTTCAAGGCAGCACCAGTTCATCGGACCCGAGCGGTGCGAAATGGCATTCAACTTGCGCCTCGCTGACGTCGGCGAGCGTGGCGGGTTGCCAGTCCGGCCGGTTGTCCTTGTCGACGATCACGGCGCGCACACCCTCATAAAAATCATGCCCATGGATCACGCGCGACACTATGCGAAACTCCATGCGCATGCACGTTTCGAAGTCCCAGGTTTTTCCTCGCCGGACCTGCGCCAGCGCAACCTTGAGGCTGAGCGGCGATTTTGTGCGTATCGTGGCGGCGGTTTTCCGAGCCCATTCGGCATCGGCGCCCCCGGACGTCGCTTCGCCGTCGAGCGCGGCGAGAATGTTCTCGACCATGTCCCCGGCAAACAGCCGATCAATTGCCACCCTGTGGTGCATGATCGGTCCCTCGCCCACCGGCTCGGCAAAGGCAGCCAATACGGCATCGACCGAGACCGTCCCGGTCAAGCCATCAACCAGCGCACCAAAGCGCGCCGATGGGATATGATGGGTTGCAATTCCGCCCGCCACCGCATCGGCTATTCCGAACCGCTCGCCGGTGAGCGCACAGTAGGTGCCAAGTTCTCCTTGCATGCGCGGCAAGAACCAGGTTGCCCCGACATCAGGAAAAAAACCGATGCCGACTTCGGGCATGGCAAAGGAAAACCGGTCGCCGGCAACGCGATGCGAGCCGTGTACCGACACGCCGACGCCCCCGCCCATCACAATGCCGTCGATCAGCGCGATGTAGGGTTTTCGGTAGTTCTTGATGACGGCATTGAGCGGATATTCGTCGCGCCAGAACTGCAGCGCATCCCCGTATTTTCCGGCCTTGCCCAGATCATACAGCGCGCGGATGTCACCACCGGCAGAGAACGCGCGGTCGCCCGCGGCGGTGACCACAACCCGTGTCACCGCGTCATCGTCGGCCCAGCGATCGAGCTGCGCGCGCAACGCCAGCACCATGGCATGCGTCACCGCATTGAGAGCCTTGGGCCGGTTTAGCGTGACGATGCCGGCCGCGCCGCGACGTTCGAAAAGGATGTCGTCCATCGCAGCCGGTTCAATCTAGTTATTGTGGCGACCAGACGCCGGCGTCCATCAAACGCTTCATCGCCTGATCGGTGAATTCTGCCTGCGGAGCGTCGCCGCCGATCACGAACATCAGGATTGATTCCGCGTTCGGATCTCCCTTGGTGACGTTTTCGAAACGGCGGATCATGCCCGGCGGAAACGACACCACGTCGAGCGGTCCGAGATCGACATATTCAACCTCGCCCTTCTCGTTTTCCCAGCTGGCCCGCCAGGTGCCGGTCATCGGGATAAAGGTTTCGTTGGTGTCATGGTTGTGCATCTCGGGTCCGTGGCCGGGTTTGGCCTTGCAGTAACCGAGATTGAAGCCCTCGCGGATCTTGATCGCCGCCATCCGCGCGGCGTGATCGCCGACCGGCGACGTGGCGTTCTCGCCAATGCCCTGCGGCGGCTGGAAGCCGATCACGTTAAACAACGTACGCTCGCAGCCTGGCATCTTGCTGTCCGGAAGCCCGCCGTCGGAGCCCTTGAGATCCTTGAAACGCGCAATGCGTTTCATCATCTCTTCGCGCGAGAGATAAAGTCTCGGAAGCTGTTCCATGGTGTCCTCGCCCAAGTGTTTTATTTAGTTACCCAGCATAGCGCGGCTGATGATGAGCCGCATGATCTCGTTGGTGCCTTCCAGTATTTGATGAACACGCACATCACGCAAGACGCGTTCGATGGGGTGATCGCGCAAATAGCCGTAACCGCCATGCAACTGCAGGCATCCATTCACCACCTCGAAACCCGCATCGGTAGCAAGACGTTTGGCCTGGGCGGCAAGTCGCGTCGCTGCCGGCTCGCCCTCTCCAACCGCAACCGCCGCGCGATGCAACAGCAGGCGCGCGGCCTCAAGTTCCGTCGCATAGTCGGCAACACGGAACTGCAGCGCCTGAAAGTCGGCAAGGCGCGAGCCGAATTGCTTGCGCTCCTTCATATATTCGACCGTGCGATCGAGACAGAACTGCGCGCCACCGATGGAACAGGCCCCGATATTCAGCCGGCCACCGTCAAGCCCGGCCATGGCGATACGAAAGCCCTGGCCTTCCGCGCCAATGCGGTTCGACACCGGCACGCGGCAATTCTCGAACATCACCATCGCGGTCGGCTGCGTCTTCCAGCCGAGTTTCTTTTCGCGCGCGCCGAACGACAATCCGGGCGTGCCCTTCTCCACGACGATGCAGGAAATGCCACGCGGCCCCGGTTCGCCGGTGCGCGCCATCACCACGTAAATATCCGAGACACCGCCACCGGAAATGAAAGCCTTGGTACCGTCGAGAACGTAGTGCTCGCCGTCGCGCCGCGCGCGCGTGCTCAGGCTCGCCGCATCCGAACCCGCACCCGGTTCGGTCAGGCAGTAGCTTGCAAAATGCTGCATGGTGCAGAGCTTCGGCAGAAATTTCTTGCGTACCTCAGCACTTCCGAAAGCGTCGATCATCCACGCCGCCATGTTGTGAATCGAAATATAGGCAGCCGTCGATGTGCAACCCTGCGCGAGTTCCTCGAAAATCAGCGCGGCATCAAGACGGCCGAGCGCCGAGCCGCCCACGTCTTCTTTCACGTAGATACCGCCGAAGCCGAGGGCCGCCGCCTTGCGCAGCGCCTCGACCGGAAAAATCTCGTTTTCATCCCAGTCGCGCGCGTGCGGCATCATTTCATCGCGGGCAAACTGCCGCGCGGTCGCCTGAAAAGCGCGTTGTTCGTCGCTGAGGTCGAAGTCCATGCCTTTGACCGATAAAAGGCGCGCCTACCCACGTCAACGCTGGTTCTTCCGACGCCACGGGCGGGTAGCGTGCCTTCCCTGGACCGGCTAAAAAGAGCTCCCGGAGACCCTGAAATGGCAATCAAATTTGGCCGTCCGATCGAAGCCCGCACCCGTTTCGCGCCCGCCGAGGCACCGGACAGGCTCGACCTGGCCGTGCGCATGCGCCGCAACCGGCGCGCGGAGTGGGCGCGCCGCATGGTGCGTGAACATACGCTCACGACCGACGACCTGATTTGGCCGCTGTTCGTGATGGACGGCAACAATGCCCGCACGCCCGTGCCTTCCATGCCCGGCGTCGAACGTCTTTCCGTCGATCAGGCGGTGCGCGAGGCCGAACGTGCGGCCAAGCTGACCATTCCCTGCATTGCCCTATTTCCATACACCGATCCGGCGCTGCGCGACGAGACCGGCAGCGAAGCGCTCAATCCGGACAATCTGGTTTGCAGCGCCATTCGCGCCATCAAGAAGGAAGTGCCGGACGTCGGGATCCTGTGCGACGTGGCGCTCGATCCCTTCACCAGCCATGGCCATGACGGTCTGCTGCGCGACGGCGTCATTCTCAATGACGAGACGGTCGCAGTGCTCACGAAGCAAGCACTCGTGCAGGCAGAAGCCGGCTGCGACATCATCGCGCCCTCCGACATGATGGATGGACGCGTCGCCGCAATCCGCAAAACGCTCGATGGCGCGGATTTTACAGACGTATCGATCATGTCCTACGCCGCAAAATACGCGTCAGCCTTCTATGGCCCATTCCGCGACGCGGTCGGCTCGGCGAAAACCCTCACGGGCGACAAACGCACGTACCAGATGGACCCAGGCAATTCCGACGAAGCCCTGCGCGAGGTCGCGCTCGACATCGAGGAAGGCGCCGACATGATCATGGTCAAGCCGGGGCTCCCCTATCTCGACATCGTGGCGCGCGTGAAGGATGCCTTCGGCATGCCGACGTTCGCGTATCAGGTGTCCGGCGAATACGCGATGATCATGGCGGCCGCGCAGAACGGCTGGCTCGACGGTGAGCGTGCCATGGTCGAAAGCCTTACCGCGTTCAAGCGCGCCGGCTGCGACGGCGTGCTCACTTATTTCGCCCCGCGCGTGGCGGAAAAACTCAAATCAGGTTGAATTCGATCAAGGGCAAACGTCCCTCCTCGTCACCCGCCCCGTGACATATGAATTTTATAGGTTGAAATCCCATGGGTGAATTCGCCATCGGTCAAGGCGTGCCGCGATTCGAAGACCCGCGGCTGGTGCGCGGCGGCGGCCGCTATATCGATGACGTCGTTTATCCCGGGATGGCGTTCGGCGTCGTGCTCCGCTCGCCGCATGGCCACGCCAAGATTCCTGTCGATCAAGACCGACAGCGCTCGCACCGCGCCCGGCGTGCTTGCCGTCATCACCGCCGCCGACTGGAAGAAGGCCGGACTCGGCGAGCTGCCGTCGCATACCGGGCTCAAGCGCCGCGACGGCGCGCCGATGTTCAAGGCGGCCTACCCGGTGCTGGCCGAAGACCGCGTGCGCTGGGTGGGAGATCCGGTTGCGTTTGTCGTTGCCGAAACCGCGGCACAGGCGGCCGACGCCGCAGAATTGATCGAAGTCGACTACGAACCGCTTCCCGCAGTGGTTTCCACCGCCAAGGCGACCGAGCCGGGCGCCGCGAAAGTCTGGGACGGCTGTCCGGACAACATCAGTTTCGTCGAACTGCTTGGCGACAAGGCGGCAACCGATGCCGCCTTCGCCAAAGCCGCGCACGTCGTGAAGCACCGTTTCGTCATCAACCGCGTCACAGCAGCCGCGATGGAACCGCGCGGTGCGGTTGGTCTCTACCTGCCGGCGGAAGACCGCTACATCATCCACTCGCCGGTGCAACGTGCGCATCCCTATCGCAACGAAATCGCGAAGGTGATGAAAGTCCCCGAGAGCAAAGTGCGCGTGATCTGCATCGACGTCGGTGGCAGCTTCGGCATGAAGACGCCGGTATTCAATGAGGCGCCACTGACAATGTTCGCGTCCAGGCTCACCGGGCGCGCGGTGAAGTGGATGAGCACGCGCACGGAAGCGTTTCTGAGCGACGCGCAGGCGCGCGACAACGTCACCGAGGCCGAGCTCGCGCTCGACAAGGACGGCACGTTTCTCGGATTCCGCGTGAAGACAATCGCGGCCATCGGCGCCTATCTGCAGAACAATATGCCGGCCTTCATTCTCAATGCCGGAACGCTCGCCGGCGTCTACCGGACGCCCGCCATGCATGTCGACATCACCGGCGTGTTCACCAACACCAATCCTGTCCGTCCCTATCGCGGCAATGGCCGTCCGGAAGCCGGCTATGTCATCGAGCGCATGGTCGACCTTGCGGCCGATGAACTCGGCCTCGATCCCGCTGAACTACGCCGGCGCAATTACATTGCGCCGCAGCAGATGCCGTTCAAGACCGGACTGACGTTCACCTACGATTGTGGCGAATTCGAAAAAAACATGGACCTCGCATTGGAGCTTGCCGATTTTAAAGGCTTCAAGCGGCGGCGCGAGGAGTCGCGCAAGCGCGGCAAGCTGCGCGGCTTCGGTATCTCCAACACCATCGAGCGCGCGGCCGCCGGCGGCACCGAGGGCGCCGAAGTGCGCTTCGATCGCGGTGGCACTGTGACTCTGTTTTCGGGGTCGATCACCGCCGGCCAGGGTCACGAAACCGTCTTCAAGCAACTGGTGTGCGACCGGCTCGGATTGCATCCGGACGAAGTCCGCTACGTGCAGGGCGATACCGACGAAGTGTTTTACGGTGAAGGGACCGGCGGCTCGCGCACATCCACGATGTCCAGCGCGGCGTTTACGATGGCAACCGACAAGGTGATCGAAAAAGCCAAGGCGATCGCCGCGCACGCGCTCAAGGTCGAGGCGGCGGATGTTAACTTTGCCGACGGCGTGTTCTCATCACCGAAGACCAACCAGACCGTGACCATCAAGGAAGTCGCCATCGACGCGAGCAATCCGGCGAAGATCCCTGCCGCCATGGAGCCCGGGCTGTTCGCTACCGCGACCTACAAAGCGGGCAAACAAAACTTTCCGAACGGTTGTCACATCTGCGAACTCGAAATCGACAAGGACACCGGCGTAGTCGAGATCGTGCGCTACAGCGTGGTGGACGACGTCGGAACCGTGCTCAACCCGATGCTGCTGCACGGCCAGATCCATGGCGGCGTTGCGCAAGGTGCTGGCCAGGTGCTGATGGAGGACATCCATTTCGACGCCAGCGGCCAACTGGTGACCGCCTCGTTCATGGACTACGCCATGCCGCACGCGCACAACCTCTCCGCTATCGAGGTCGAGTCCAACCCGGTTCCGACCAAGACCAACCCGCTCGGCACCAAGGGCGCCGGCGAAGCCGGCAATGTCGGCGCGCTGCCGGCGGTCGCCAACGCGGTGGTCGATGCGCTCTCGGAGTTCGGCGTCAGGCACATCGAAATGCCTGCCACGCCGGAGCGAATCTGGCGGGCAATGCAGAAATAGCGGCGCCGGTTCCCGACAGCCCACAAGGTGACGGGGTCGGTTTAGCCCATTAAGCTGTCGGGCAATTCGTGCCCGGCTCTTTGTTTGTCGCGTTCCGGCCTAGTTCTTTCGCGCGGCTTTCAGGGGGATCCACATGCGCAACGTCGGACGCAAGCTCGCGTTCGTGCTCGCCTCCACCAATCACGGGGCGATGATCGTCAACCGTTTCGACTACCGCATGGTCGGTCCCGATAGCGGCTTTGGTGTCGGCTTCCAGATTCTCGAGCGCGCAGCCTTCGATCCGGTCGAGGTCGAGCTTGCCGTGCAATTGCTGGAGACACGCCGGCGTTATTTCGGAGACGGCGCCGTCGCGATCGATTGCGGCGCCAATATCGGCGCCCACACCATCGAATGGGCGATCGCCATGACCGGCTGGGGTTCGGTGATCTCAATCGAGGCGCAGGAGCGCATCTACTACGCGCTCGCCGGCAACATCACGCTCAACAATTGCTTCAACGCCATCGCGATGCACGCCGCGGTGTCGTCGGAATCCGGCGTCATGAAGATACCCGCCCCCAATTATCTCACCGCATCCAGCTTCGGCAGCCTCGAATTGCGCCCGAGCGCGACGACCGAATTCATCGGCCAGGCCATCGACTATTCCGATGAAAAGATGGTGCCGGTCCAGAGGATCACTCTGGACTCGCTGCAGCTATCCCGCGTCGACCTGATCAAGATCGACATCGAGGGCATGGAGATGGAGGCGCTGGAAGGCGCACGGCAGCTGATTGAGAAGTGCCACCCGATCCTGCTGATCGAACAGATCAAGACAGTTCGCGAGCGCCTGCGCGCCTGGATACAGGAGCGCGGCTACGAAGTGATCGACGCCGGCATCAATTTGCTGGCGGTTCATCGAACCGATCCGACGCTTAAAGAACTCCAGGCCAGAATGGCGGAAGCGCAGACGCAGACATCGGCGGCCTGAGCCACGCTCCTAGTCCATTGTCGCACCCGCTTCGAGCCGCACCGGCCCATAGCCGTCGGCGGCAAGAGCCGCCATGATTTCTTCGGCATGCGCCGTATCGCGCGTCTCGATGGTGACGTCGAGCTTGGCACCCTTGGCCGGAACGTCCAGGAACAGCCGGCGATGGTCGACCTCGAGAATATTGGCGCCGAGCGAGCCAATCCGCGTTGCAATAATGCCGAGCACGCCGGGACGATCAGGGATGGTCAGACGGAACGAGACGATGCGGCTGTCGCGCTCCAGTTCACGCACCATGATCGAAGCAAGCACGCGCGGATCGATGTTGCCGCCGCACAGGACGAGCCCGACCTTCTTGTTCTTGAACCGCTCCGGTTTCGCCAGCATGGCCGCAAGCCCGGCCGCGCCCGCGCCTTCCGCCATGGTTTTCTGCAGTGTCAGATAGGCATTGACCGCGCGTTCAAGGTGCGCCTCATCGAGCAGAATGATGTCTGCGACCAGATCGCGGATGATCGGCAGCGTGAGCTTGCCGACATTCTTGACCGCAATACCCTCGGCGAGCGTCGGGCCGCCGATCGGACGGTTTTCCCCGCGAAGCACGTTCCAGACCGAAGGATAGAGCGCCGCCTCGGCGCCCACGATCTCGATGGCCGGATTTTTCGCGCGTGCAGCGATCGCATTGCCGGCGATGAGCCCGCCGCCACCGATCGGGATGACCAATGCGTCAAGGTCCGGCACGTCTTCGAGCATTTCGAGCGCGATCGTGCCCTGGCCTGCGATGATTTGAGGATCATCGTAAGGGTGAACCATGACCAGGTCGCGCTGGGCACGAATTTGCTCGCAGCGCGCCTGCGCTTCCGCCACGGTTTCTCCGTGCAACACAACTTCGGCGCCATATGACCGTGTCGAGGCCACCTTCACGAAGGGTGTCGTCACCGGCATGACGATAGTCGCCGGAATTCCCAACCGTTCGGCGTGATAGGCAACGGACTGGGCATGATTTCCGGCCGACATCGCGATGACGCCGCGTTTACGCTCGGCGTCGCTCAACGATGCAAGCTTCACCAGCGCGCCGCGATCCTTGAACGAATTCGTGACCTGTAGATTTTCGTATTTGACATAGACGTCCGCCCCGGTGAGCGCGGACAGCTTCGGTGCCGGCAGCATCGGGGTGCGCAAAACCACATCCGCGATGACGCGGCGGGCCGATTCGATGTCAGCAAGCGTTATTGTCAATTCCCACGCTCCCGCACAGGCCAAGCCCACCATGCCGCAACCTCGCATAAGCTTCCAGCCGGCCCTCGATCATAGCCTCTTGATGGCCTCTTGCGCCGCGCCGGTTTATTCTCCATCTCGATGGGGTCGGCCAGAAGGTCCGGAGCCCGTAGCGACCATGTCGATCGACGTTAAGCCCCACGCCTACGATCCGGCGACGCAACCCGAATTGTTCGACGGCGTTTTGTCGCGCCGGGTGGCCGCCTTCATCATCGATTTCATCATTCTCGCGATCCCGGTGGTCCTCGTCGCAATGTTCATTTTTGCGTTCGGTATTGTGACCCTGGGGCTCGGCTTCGCGCTCTACTGGTTGCTCCCACCGGGAACGGTGATCTGGGCGCTCCTCTACTTCGGCGCCACCCTCGGCGGTCCAAATTCCGCCACCATCGGGATGCGCGTGATGGATCTCGAAATGCGAACCTGGTACGGCGCGCCGGCCTATTTCGTGCTCGGTGCGGTCCACGCCATCGCCTTCTGGTTCACGGTCTCGTTCTTCACGCCATTCGTTCTTTTGGTTGCGTTCTTTAACGAACGCCGGCGGCTGCTCCACGATATCCTGCTTGGAACTGTCGTCATCAATAACGCCGCGCGGGCTTCGATGTTGCGGCCCGCCGCCCCTGCGGCCAAAGCCGGACAGGGGCTTTGACGAGAACCCTCAGGCGCGCGATGCTATTCAAGGAGTTCGGGTATCTTCGAGATGACGGCCTGATTAGTGACCCAACATTCGCGCGATACGCCACAATTTTACCTAACCGCCCCTTCGCCCTGTCCTTATCTCGAGGGCCAGGAGGAGCGGAAGGTCTTTACGCACCTGGTTGGCGAGCGGGCGGGCGAACTCAACGACCTGCTCACGCATGGCGGCTTTCGCCGCAGCCAATCGATTGCCTATCGGCCGGCTTGCGAGAGCTGCCGCGCCTGCGTCTCTGTGCGGGTCTCGACCGCGGATTTCGCGCCATCGCGCAACATGCGGCGTATCGCCGAACGCAACGCCGATGTCGTCGGCGACATGCGATCGCCGGCACCGACCTCCGAGCAGTATTCGGTCTTCCGCGCCTATCTCGATGCACGTCACCGCGACGGCGGCATGGCCGACATGACCGTGCTCGATTACGCGATGATGATCGAAGACAGTCACGTCGACACGCGCCTGATCGAGTATCGCCGGCGTGGGCCCGACACCGGCATCAACGGACGCGGCGTCGGGCATATGCTGGCCGTCGCGCTGACCGACGTGCTCAGCGACGGGCTTTCGATGGTCTATTCGTTCTTCGACCCGGATGAAGGTGACCGCTCGCTCGGGACCTTCATGATCCTCGACCATATCGAGCGCGCGCACCGCATGGGCCTGCCTTATGTCTATCTCGGCTACTGGGTGCCCGGTTCGCGCAAGATGGACTACAAAGGGCGCTTCCTGCCGCAGGAACGCCTGATGCCGTCGGGTTGGAGCCGGGTGGAAAAGTAGCCAGCCCCAGCTTTGCTCAGCCGTGCAATTGGTCGGCCAAAAGCTTGAAATTCAGCACGATCAGCACCAGCGCCGTCAGCGCCGCCAGCGCGGTCACCCACACCGGCGCCGCCAACGCTCCCATCTTGCGCCGGTCGGCGGTGAACATCACCAAGGGCACGATCGAGAATGGCAACGCGACGCCGAGCACGACCTGACTCAGGATCAGGAGTTTCGCCGTGCCGGCCTCGCCGTACCAGATGGTCACGATTGCCGCCGGCACGATCGCAATTGACCGCGTCACCAACCGCCTGCGCCCAGCCCGGCAGGCGGATATCGATAAAGCCTTCCATCACGATCTGACCGGAGAGCGTCGCGGTCACGGTCGAATTGAGCCCGCAGCACAACAGCGCGATGCCAAACAGCGTTGGCGCGAACGTCGAACCCAAAAGCGGCGCAAGGAAAGCGTGCGCCTGGTCAAGTTCGGCGACATCGACCTTTCCTGCCTTGTTGAAGGTCGCGGCCGCAAGGATCAGGATCGATGCATTGATTGTCAGCGCAAACATCAGGGCGATGGTGGAGTCGATGGTGGCGAGCTTGATCGCTTCGCGCCGATCCGCGACGCTCGTGCCGAACCGCCGTGTCTGCACCACGCCGGAATGCAGATAGAGGTTATGCGGCATCACCGTCGCGCCGATGATGCCGATGGCAAGATAGAGCATGTCCGGATTGCGTATGATCTCGGTCGTCGGCGCGAAACCTTTGATGACGGCTGCCCAATCCGGATTAGCCATCGCAATCTGGACGACGAAACAGAGCGCAATCACGCCCATCAGCGTGACAATGAATGCCTCGATCCAGCGGAAGCCAAGGTTTTGCATCCACAGGACGAGGAAAACGTCGAGAGCGGTAATCAGCACGCCGATTTCAAGCGGGATGTGGAACAGCAGATTGAGGCCGATCGCGGTACCGATGACTTCGGCGAGGTCGGTGGCGCAAATCGCGATCTCGGTCAGCACCCAGAGCGGCCATGACAGCGCGCGCGGAAATGCGTCGCGGCAGGCTTGCGCCAGATCACGTCCCGCCCCGATCCCGAGGCGGGCGCACAAGGCCTGCAACAAGATCGCCATCAGGTTCGATAACAGCGCAACGGTCAGCAGCGCGTATCCGAACTTGGAGCCGCCGGCGAGCGATGTTGCCCAGTTGCCGGGGTCCATGTAGCCCACCGCGACGAGGTAACCCGGACCGAGAAAGGTGATCAGCTTTCGCCAGAACGATCCGGTCGGCCGCGTCGCAATAGAGCCGAATACCTCCGCCAACGCGGGGCGGCCGCGCGCCCGCCGCCAGCCGGTGATTTTTGTCGTTGCGGGCGGGCGCTGGCTCACAGGCATCCTGGAACGGTGAAAAAGGTCAGACTCGCCGAGGCAGGATAACTTGTTGCGAATAATTTGCAATTGCATTTGGCGCTGGAACCTTACTTCCAGCGTCGTGTTGCTGATGGCCTAATAGGGCCAAGCGAGGGGGCTGCCCGCAGATGCTGGATATCCGGAGACGGCGCTGGCGCCTGCTGGCCCTGCTGGCACTTTTTTCGACCGCGGCGACGCCAGCGCTGGCGGCCGAAGGACAAAAGATCCCGTCCGAATTTCTGTTCATTGCACAGCTCGCCTTGCTGATGCTTGTCGGCCGCCTGCTCGGCGAGCTCATGGTTCGCGTCAAGCAGCCGGCCGTCATGGGGCAACTGGTGGCGGGCCTGGTGCTCGGCCCCTCCCTCCTGGGCGCTCTCTTCCCCGACCTTCAGCACACCATTTTTCCCGCCGCCAAAGAACAAAAGGCGATGCTCGATGCGGTTTCGCAGTTCGGCGTGCTGATGCTGTTGCTGCTCACCGGCATGGAGACCGATCTACGGCTGGTCCGGCGGACCGGCGGCACGTCGGCGATTGCTTCGCTCGCCGGCATCATCGTGCCGTTCGCCCTTGGGGTCGCACTCGGGGAAGCATTGCCTGACGCCATGCTGCCGGACCCGGGCAAGCGCCTGATTACCTCGCTGTTCCTCGGCACGGCACTGTCGATCGCTTCGGTCAAGATCGTTGCCACCGTGATCCGCGAAATGAATTTCATGCGCCGCACGGTCGGCCAGGTCATCCTTGCATCCGCGATCATTGACGACACCGTTGGGTGGATGATCACGGCCGTCATCTTCAGCCTCGCGCTGCAAGGTCACATCGACATGTTGAGCCTCGCCCAAAGCGTTCTCGGGACGCTCGCGTTCATGGGCCTCAGTCTCACGATCGGCCGGCGCGTCGTTTTCATCATCATCCGCTGGGTCAATGACGTCTTCAAAAGCGATTTTGCGGTGATCACGGCCATCCTGCTGATCATGAGCGCGATGGCGCTCATCACCGACCTGATCGGCGTGCACACGGTCCTTGGCGCATTCGTCGCCGGCATCCTGATCGGCGAATCTCCAATTCTGACGCGCCATATTGATGAGCAGCTCCGCGGCCTGATCATCGCTTTCTTCATGCCGGTTTTTTTCGGCACCGCCGGCCTATCGGCCGATCTCACCATCCTGAAGGACCCAAGCCTTCTGTTCCTGACCCTCGGGCTGATCGCTATTGCCAGCATCGGGAAATTCGGCGGCGCGTTCGTCGGCGGGAAGCTCGCCGGCCTGACCTTTCGGGAATCGTTCGCGCTTGGCACCGGGATGAATGCGCGCGGCTCGACCGAGGTGATTGTCGCCACCATCGGCCTCTCGATGGGCGCGTTGAGCCAGAACCTTTTCACGATGATTGTCACCATGGCGGTCGTTACCACCATGGCGATGCCGCCAACTTTGCGATGGGCGCTGTCCCGGCTGCCGATGCGGAAGGACGAGAAACAGCGCCTCGAGCGCGAAGAAATGGAGGAGAAAGGATTTGTTCCAAAGATGGAGCGGCTGTTGCTCGCGGTCGATGAGAGCGACAACGCCAAACTCGCAACGCGTATCGCCGGCTTGATTGCCGGTTCCGGTGCCATGCCCACGACCGTCATGCACATCAAGAATGACAAAAAGACCGGCAAAGTTGCGGTCGAGGCCGCCAAACAAAAGGCCGAGGAAGTCGGCAAGACCGTGCAGGAATTCGCGGAACGCGTGGAGCGCACACAAAAGCCCGAAGAGAAATCAGATAGCACGCTCGACGTGACAACCATTGTGGAATCGGCAGCCAAGAGCAAGGCGGTCGCCGAAGAGGCTGAAAAGGGTTACAGCCTCATGATTATCGGGCTTGAAAAGACGGTTGCGCGCCGCAGCGAATTCCACGAAGACATCACAAAACTTGCGGCCGGCTTCGAAGGCCCCCTCGCCGTGGTGGATGCGCGCGACAAACTGCTCGAGCATCCACTCGGCGCCAAGCTCAACATATTGGTCCCGGTCAACGGCACCGAAAATTCGCGGCGTGCCGCCGAAGTTGCAATTGCCATTGCGCGCGCCAGTCACGCACCGTTGACCGCGCTTTATGTTGCGCCACGCGGCAGGAAAAGGTCGCGGCGCTATGAGGAAGCGATCTTGAAGGATATTTCGAAACTTGCCGAAACCTATGACACCGATGTGACCACCGCCGTGCGCGCCAACGTTGCCGCGGAAGATGCCATTCTCAAGGAGTTCTCGCGCAAACCATATAATTTGATCGTGATCGGCACCGGCCGTCGGCCGGGCGAGAAGCTTTTCTTCGGCGACACCGCCGCCGCGCTGCTGGAAAAATCGGAAGGTTCGCTGCTGTTTGTGGCGAGTTGACGCCTTTGGCATTCCGCCAGGAAAGTCGTGGATGCCCGCGAAAGCGCGGGCATGACGGTCATTGCTCTTCGTCGCCGCCCTTGCCCGCGCTCGGTGTGCCGCGGAATTTGTTGTTCTTCGGCAGCCCCTGCGCGATGCGGCCCGCGTCGGCGCGCTTGCCGCGCCAGTCCTTCAGGTCTTTCATCGTCAGCGTCTGCGTGCGACCGGCGCTATCGGTCCAGGTCAGCCCGTCATCCGCCTTGAAGGTAGTGACGTCGGAGAGGCCCTTCTCCTTGTATTTCTGCAGGCGCACGCCGCGCCCGCGCGTCATCTCCGGAATCTCGTCGATCTTGAAAATCACCATTTTGCGGTTGGCGCCGATGCTCGCCACCATTTCTCCGTCGACGGTGCTCAGCGCCGCCGCCTTGTCTGGCGCCTTCAGGTTGAGCACTTGCTTGCCCTTGCGGGTGGTACCAAGCACCTCATCCTCCGGCACGACGAAGCCGTTGCCGCCGTAGCTCGCCACCAGGAACTTGCGGCCGCCCTGGAACGCCATGGACGCGACGACGTCCGCGTCCTGTTCGATATCGAAATAGAGCCGCACCGGCTCGCCGTGGCCGCGCCCCCCGGGCAGTTTCGAAGCGTCGATCGTGTAGAACTTGCCGTTGCTGGCGAAGATCAGGATCTTGGCGGTGGTCTCGGTCGGGAATGCGAATTTCAACGCGTCGTCGGATTTGAACGTAACGCCGGACAGGTCGCTGACGTGGCCGCGCAGCGCGCGGATCCAACCCTTGTCCGAAACCACGACCGTGATCGGCTCGCGCACAACCATCGCCTCTTCGATGGCGGCTTCATCGTGCGCCGGCGCAATGCCGAAGGTGGTGCGGCGCTTGCCGATATCGGTTTTCGGTCCGAACTTTTCCCTGATCTCCTTGATCTGGCCGGCAATGGTCTTCCATTGCTGCGCAGGCGAGCCGATCAGTGCCTTCAGCTTGGTGCGCTCCTCGCGCAGCGCCTTGTCCTCGGCGCGGATTTCCATCTCTTCGAGCTTGCGCAAGTTGCGCAGCCGCATGTTGAGAATGGCTTCGGCCTGCACGTCGCTAAGCTTGAAGGTCTTCATCAGGACGGGCTTGGGCTCGTCCTCCTTGCGGATGATCTTGATGACCTTGTCGAGGTTGAGATAGGCGATCAGATAGCCGCCCAGCACCTCGAGGCGATGCTCGATTTCCGCCAGCCGATGTTTTGAACGCCGCAGCAGCACCTCGCGCCGATGGTCGAGCCATTCGCGCAACGCCTCTGCAAGGCCCAGCACCTGCGGGATGCGGCCTTTCACCAGCACGTTCATGTTGAGCGGAATGCGGTTTTCGAGCTCGGTGAGCTTGAAAAGCGACTCCATCAGCAGCTCGGCATCGACCGAACGGGAGCGCGGTTCGATCACCAGCCGGATATCTTCCGCCGATTCATCGCGCACATCGGCGACCAGTGGCAGTTTCTTCTCGTTGATCAGTTCAGCGAGCCTTTCGACCAGACGCGATTTCTGCACCAGCCACGGAATTTCGCTGATCACGATCACGTACGTGCCGCGCCCGGTGTCTTCCTGTTTCCAGCGCGCGCGCACGCGGAATGAGCCGCGCCCGGTGTTGTAGGCCTCCGCGATCGTCTCCGGCGGATCGACAATAATGCCGCCGGTCGGGAAGTCCGGACCCTTGACGTATTTGAGGAGCGTCTTGCTGCGCGCCTTCGGATTATCGATCAGGAACAGCGCGGCGTCGCACAGCTCTGCCGCATTGTGCGGCGGGATCGACGTCGCCATGCCGACTGCGATGCCCTGCGAGCCGTTGGCCAGGAGATTGGGAAAGGCGGCCGGCAGCACGACCGGCTCTTCGCTGGTACCATCGTAGGTGGGGCGGAAATCGACGGTGTCCTCGTTGATCCCGTCGATCAGCAGCCGCGCGACTTCGGTCAACCGCGCTTCCGTGTAACGCATGGCGGCGGCGTTATCGCCATCGACGTTGCCGAAATTGCCCTGCCCGTCCACCAGCGGGTAGCGCTGGGCAAAGTCCTGCGCGAGGCGCACCAGCGCGTCGTAGATCGCCTGGTCGCCGTGCGGATGGAAGTTACCCATCACGTCGCCCACGACCTTGGCCGATTTCTTGAAGGCGGCGCCGGGATCAAGCCGCAGCAGCCGCATGCCGTAGAGGATGCGCCGGTGGACCGGCTTGAGCCCGTCGCGCGCATCCGGCAGCGCGCGGTTCATGATTGTGGACAGTGCGTATGCGAGATAGCGCTCTTCCAGCGCATCGCGCAGCGCAACTTCCTCAACCGCGCCTTTTTCCGGGGGAATCAGTCGCTTTCCCATGATCGATAGCTAATCGGTTGTCCGCCTGCGAACAAGCGAGGAACGGCGTTGCCATCTAAACTTTCGGTTTTTCGCCACTATTGACGAACCCGGATCGTTCGACTGTGTTATCTTCCACGCTACTGCGTTGGGAATCGCGTTCTACTTGAATGGAGACAAGCAATGCGCCGGATTGTTCTTGCAACTGCCGCGACGCTAGCCCTTCTCGTGGCAGGTTCATTCGCGCCGAATCGCGCCGAGGCCATGCCGATCACGACACCGACCGGGCTCATGGCCGCAATCGACGGCACCAACCTGGCCGAGAACATCGCCTATGTCTGCCGCCGGGTATGGCGCTGCGGACCGTATGGCTGCGGCTGGCGCCGCGCCTGCTGGTGGACGGGTGGTGGCCCGTACTATTACGGCGGCGGCCCCTACTATGGGCGTCGGTACTATAACCGGCGTTATTGGTGGTAGCCTAAGCGACGCTTGGCAGCGCCCGATTTAAAGCCGCGATGAAATGCGCACGCTCGTCGCCGAGCGCGAGGCCGCGTGGCTCGAGCGCGTGCCTTGTCAGGAAATAGCCGGTCAAGGCAAAGCCGTCGGCCAGATCGCGGCCGGCGGGCATCGCCTGCTCTTCGCGCAGGAATGCCGGCAGGCGCAGCATCTTGTCGGCCCACGGTTCCGCCGCGGTGCGTGACACTGCGCGGCCGGATTTTGGTGACACATAGCCGAGGTCAAGCGAGCCACCCGTCGCCGCGCAGCGTTCGAGATCGAGCCCGAACCCCAGCTCGGAGAGAAGGCGCAATTCGAAACGCACCACCATCGGCGCCGCGACAATGGCGTCATTGAGGTGCCCGAAGATTTCGTCGAGCGCCTCGTAGAGGCCCGCATGCGGATCGCGCTCAGGCAACAGCCGCATCAACGCCGCCAGGTGACTGACACCGTAAATCGCGTGCGGGGCCGCAAAGAAGCTGGCGGCCCGCAGATGCATCCCTTCGATCGTGTAATTGCCGAGATGCTCGTCGAGCCGGGCACGCCACACCGCATTGACGGTATTGCCCGGTTGCAGGACCGGCTTGAGCCGCGATCCAAATCCGCCGCGCACAAGGCCGAGGTGACGCCCGTGCTCACGCGTCATCAGCTCGAGGACGGCATTCGCCTCCCCGTGGCGCTTGACGCCGATCACTATGCCTTCATCGGTCCATTGCATGAATTCTTTAATGTCATTCCGGGGCGCGGGCGCAAGCCCGCGAACCCGGAATCCAGATACAAATTCTGCATTTATTTCTGGATTCCGGGTTCGCTCGCGGCGCGAGCGCCCCGGAATGACACAAAACGTCACTCCTTCGGAAACTCCAGACCCATGGCGCGATAGCGTTCAGGGTCCTCGCCCCAGCCTTCGCGCACCTTGACGAACAGGAACAGGTGCACTTTCACATCGACGATGCCGGCGATTTCCTTGCGGGCGGCCTCGCCGATCGCCTTGATCGTCTGTCCACCCTTCCCGAGCACGATCTTGCGCTGGCTTTCACGCTCCACGTAGATCGTCTGCTCGACGCGAATGTCGCCGCCGCGCAGTTCCTTCCAGGATTCGGTTTCGACCGTCGAGTGATACGGCAACTCCTGATGAAGACGCTCGAACAATTTCTCGCGCGTGATTTCGGCTGCCAGCTGACGAACAGGGGCATCCGACATCTGATCGGCCGGGTAAAGCCACGGGCCTGGCGCCACATGCTGTGCGAGCCAGCGCTTGAGATCCGGCACGCCGTCGCCGGTCAATGCCGACACCATGAAGGTTGCTTCGAATTTCGTCTTCTCGTTCGCAGCCTTTGCCAGATTGAGCAGCACTTCCTTCGCAACCACATCGATCTTGTTGAGGATCAACAGCTTTGGCCGTTTCACGTCGGCGAGCCGGTCCAGGATATCGTCGGCCTCCTCGTCCAGGCCCTTGCGCGCATCGATCAGAACGCCGACCAGATCGGCCTCGTGTGCCCCGCTCCAGGCCGTCGTCACCATCGCGCGGTCGAGCCGCCGGCGCGGCGCAAAAATCCCCGGGCGTATCGACGAAGATCAGTTGCGACTGCCCCTCGACCGCAATACCGCGGATCAGTGCGCGCGTGGTCTGCACCTTGTGCGAAACGATGGTGACCTTGGAACCGACCAGCGCGTTGAGCAGCGTCGATTTGCCGGCGTTGGGCGCGCCGATCAGCGCGATAAAGCCGCAGCTTGTGTCACTGACGTGCGTGGATGCATCAGCCATCAAGTTTATCCGCGGCCACCCCGACACGCGTAAGCATGGCGGCGGCGGCGGCCTGTTCGGCGGCGCGCTTCGAACTCCCCAGCCCTTCGGCAGGCGGGCGGTCCGGCAACACAACGGCAACGCGGAATTCCGGATCGTGGTGCGGGCCGGTGCGCGCCAATTCGCGATAGGCCGGCGTCGGTAGCCCGCGGGCCTGCGCCCATTCCTGCAACATTGTCTTTGGATCACGCAGTGGTCCCAGCGGCTTGAGCATGCGCTCCTTCCAGAACAGGGCGATCAAATCATCGGCCGCCTTGTAGCCGCCATCGATAAACACGGCGCCGACGAGCGCCTCGCAAACATCGGCGAGAATGGTCGTGCGCCGCCGCCCACCGGCATGCGATTCCGAATTGCCGAGCTTGAGGGCCGGACCGAGATCCATCGCGCGCGCCACATCCGCGCAGGTATCCTTGCGCACAAGATCGGCGAGCCTGCGCGACAACTCGCCCTCATTCGCTTTCGGGAAGGCACGGTAGAGCATATCCGAGATCACCAGGCCCAACACGTGATCACCGAGAAACTCCAGGCGCTGGTAGCTGGCAGCGCGATTGCCGCCCGACAGCGCCGAAATATGCGTCAGCGCGCGTTCGAGCAAGTCCTTGTCGGCAAATTTGTAGCCGATCCTGTCTTCGAGCGCCGACCTGTCCTTGGCCTTACGGCTCATCTGACGATCGTAAACAGTCTGTTCCAGCGCACCGACACCGGCCAGCGCCAGAATTGCCAGGCGCGCTCGCCCTCGAATACGGAGAAGAAGATAATCTGCGCCTTGCCGACGATATTCTCGAACGGCACCATGCCGACTTGGCTGAACCGGCTGTCGGTCGAATTGTCGCGATTGTCGCCCATCATGAAATAATGGTCCGGCGGCACGGTGTAGACCTGGGTGTTGTCGGCAAAGCCGTTATCGACCAGATCGAGCGTGTAGAAGCTCACGCCGTTCGGCAGCGTGTCTTTCCAGCGCTTGACCGGCGCATCGCGCTGGCCCTCCTCGGTTTCCACGAAGTCGTCGGCTCGCTCATGCTTGACCGGCGTACCGTTGATGCTGACGACGCCATCGATCACCTGGATCTTGTCGCCGGGCAGGCCGATCACGCGCTTGATGTAATCGGTGCTCGGATCCTTGGGCAGCCGGAATACAACGACATCGCCGCGCTGCGGCATCCAGCCGGAGGGAATACGCCCGGAAAAAATCGGCGGCGAGAGCGGCAGCGAGTATTTGCTGTAGCCGTAGCTGTATTTCGACACGAACAGATAGTCGCCGACCAGCAATGTCGCCTTCATGGAGCCGGACGGGATATTGAAGGGCTGAAACAGAAAGGTACGGATCACCAGCGCGATGATCAGCGCGTGAATGATCACGCGGACTGTTTCGGCGACGCCGCCCTCTTTTCGTTTCGTTCCGGATGTCACGCTCATAGGCCTTTCGTCCCGCCAATCATGCGCTCCCCGGCGACCTTGTAGCGGCTGGTCCCCGGACAAGCAATGAACAACGCCAGAGATACAACGCAAACAACTGGCTGGATTGTGTTTCTCGCGTTCAACGTGAACTCCCGGCCGCCGGAGCGGCGACCGCCGATATAATGACAATGGCCTGCGCGATGGGGCCCTCGTCGGTCAGCGAAACGTCGATCCGGGCCTCGCAACCGGGCGGCGTGATCGCTTGCAGCCGCGACAGCGCGCCGCCCGTCAATTTCATGGTCGGGCGTCCACCGGCGACATTGATCACACCCATGTCGCGCCAGAAAACGCCGCGCCGCAAGCCGGTGCCGAGCGCCTTGGCGCAGGCCTCCTTCGCGGCAAACCGCTTGGCGTAGGTTTCGACCGAATTGGCGCGTTGGTCGGCCTTGGCGCGCTCGGTCGCCGTAAAGATGCGGCCGAGAAACCGCTCACCATGACGCTCGATCACGTCGGCGATCCGGCGCACGTCGACGATGTCCGAGCCGAGCCCGATAATCATGATCGAGGCGCTTTCTTGCGGCCGCGGTCCATGGCCGCGCGCATGAATTTCACGGTCTCTGCCAGCCCCTCGAACACGCTTTCCCCGATCAGGAAATGTCCGATATTGAGTTCGACGATCTGTGGAAGCGCCGCGATCGTCTCTGCGGTACCGTAATCGAGCCCGTGACCGGCATGCACTTCAAGACCCAGACCTGACGCGAGTACTGCGCCGTCACGGATGAGCTGCCACTCCGACCTGGCTTCCGCGGCGCGACCCTCCATGACCGCATCGCACCAGGAACCGGTATGAATTTCGATCACCGGCGTACCGAGCTCGGCCGCCATCTCGATCTGTGCGGGCGCGGCCCCGATGAACAGCGAAACACGGATGCCGGCGTGCTTGAGCTCATGTACGACGGGCGCGAGCTGCGCGCGCTGCCGGACGACATCGAGCCCGCCTTCGGTGGTGCGTTCGGTGCGCTTTTCCGGCACCAGGCACACGGCATGCGGCCGGGTCTTGAGCGCGATGCCGACCATTTCTTCTGTGGCCGCCATCTCGAAATTCAACGGCTTATCGATCTCCGCTTTCAGGCGCGCGATATCATCGTCGCGAATGTGCCGGCGATCTTCGCGCAAGTGCGCCGTGATGCCGTCGCAGCCGGCGGCGATTGCAAGCTTGGCCGCGCGCACCGGGTCAGGGTGACGCCCGCCGCGCGCATTGCGGATAGTGGCCACGTGATCGATGTTGACGCCAAGGCGGAGACGATTCATGCGATTGTCCCGCGCATGATCTTAGCCGAAAACCGGTGCCCACTTTTCGGGATCATGCGCCAGCTACCCGTTCACGCGTTCCGCTTTCGCCACCACGGGTTTCGCGCGCAGCTGCGCAAGGATGGCGGTCAAATGCTTGAGGTCGTAAACCTCGAGATCAATCGTCACGTCGGTGAAATCGGGCGCGCGCCGCGTCATGCGGATATTGTCGATATTGCCGTCATGTTCGGCGATGACCTGTGCGATTTGCGCCAGTGAGCCGGGCTCGTTCACGGACTGCACCGCGATCCGCGCCGGAAAACGGCGGGGCGCCCGCTCCTCTTCGTCCCAGCGCACATCCAGCCAGCGTTCCGGCTTGTCCTCGAATTCGCTCAGCGCCGGCGACTGGATCGGATAGATGGTGATCCCCTCGCCCGGCGAGAGAATGCCGACAATGCGATCGCCCGGCACCGCGCCACCATTCGGCGCGAAACTCACCGGCAAATCGCCATTGATGCCGCGAATTGGAATTGCAGGCCCCACTTCACTGTCGGGCACTTTGAATTTGACCGACGTCAGCTTTTTCAACCCGAACCAGCCGCTGTCCGGTTTCGGATTGGCGGCCATGGCGGCGGCGCGCTCTTCCTTGTAGTCCGGATACATGGCGCGTGCGACGTCGGACGCTTTCAATTCGCTGCGTCCGACCGCCGCCATCACGTCTTCGATCGACGCGCGCGCCAGCCGCGGCAGCGCGCCCTTGAGATTTCTCGTCCGAATAAGCGATCTTGGCGCGCTGGAACAGGCGCTCGACAATCCGGCGGCCGAGCCCGGCATATTGCGTGCGCACCGCGACGCGCGTCGCCCGCCGGATCGCCGCGCGTGCCTTGCCGGTGACCACAATGGATTCCCATGCAGCCGGCGGTGCCTTTTGCGCCTTCGAGGTCAGGATTTCGACCTCGTCGCCATTCACGAGTTCGGAGGTCAATGGCGCGATCTGGCCGTTGATCTTGCAGCCGACCGCGGTGTTTCCGACATCCGTATGCACCGCATAGGCAAAATCGATCGGCGTTGCCTTGCGCGGCAGCGCGATCAGCTTGCCCTTCGGTGAAAAACAGAAGACCTGGTCGTGAAACAGTTCGAGCTTGGTGTGCTCGAGAAATTCTTCCGGGTTCGAACCTTCCGCCAGAAGTTCGATGGTCCGGCGAAGCCAGGCATAGGCCGTCGATTCCCGCGACAGCAATTCCGTCGGCGAACCCGCATGGTCCTTGTAGAGCGCATGCGCGGCGATGCCGTATTCGGCGATCTCGTGCATCTCCACGGTGCGGATCTGCAGCTCGACGCGCTGCTTGCTCGGGCCGATCACGGTCGTGTGGATCGACCGGTAGTCGTTGCCCTTCGGCGTCGAGATGTAATCCTTGAAGCGGCCCGGCACCATCGGCCAGGTGCTGTGCACGATACCGAGCGCCTGGTAGCAGTCGGCCAATGTTTTCACGACGACGCGGAACCCAAAGATGTCCGAAAGTTGTTCGAAGCCGACCGACTTGCGCTCCATCTTGCGCCAGATCGAGTAGGCGCGCTTTGCGGCGCCCGACCACCTTTGCGTCGATGCCGCGATCGGCAAGCTTCTTCGTGAGTTGCTTTTCGATTTCCGAGATCAGCAATTTACTGCGTTCGGTGAGTGCATTCAGCCGCGCGCTCACCACCTCGTAGGCTTCCGGATAAAGTTCGCGGAATGCCAGGTCGTCCAGCTCCTCGCGCATCTCATGCATGCCCATGCGGCCTGCAAGCGGCGCATAGATTTCCAGCGTCTCTTCGGCCGCGCGGCGGCGCGCCTCGGGCGGCATGTATCCGAGCGTGCGCATGTTATGCAGGCGGTCGGCGAGCTTGATCAGAAGCACCCGCACGTCGTCGGCGATCGCCAGCAGCAGCTTGCGGAGATTTTCCGCCTGCTTGGCTTCCTTGGTTACCAGGTCGAGCTTCTTCAACTTGGTGAGGCCTTCGACCAGCGTGCCGATATCGCGCCCGAACAGGCTGTCGATCTCCGCGCGCGTGGCCGCCGTGTCCTCGATGGTATCGTGCAGCAGCGCGGCAGCGATGGTCGCATCGTCGAGCTTGAGGTCGGTCAGAATGGCCGCGACTTCGATCGGATGGGAAAAATACGGGTCACCGGACGCGCGGCGCTGCTCGCCATGCGCCTTCATGGCGTAGACGTAGGCGCGATTGAGCAGCGCTTCGTTGGTATCCGGATTGTAGCGGCGGACCCGCTCGATCAGGTCGTACTGCCGCATCATCGGCGGCTTGCGCGTCTGGGCAGGCTTTTCAACCGCTTGAGTCGCGGCGGCAACGGCCGGCGGGCGCGGCGCCCGGATCGGGGCCTGCTTTTGCATGCGCGGAAGGTCGGAGCGCGTGCGCGCCATATCTGCTGCCTCGCAGCCTCACCTGACGGAACTACCTCAAGATATCACGTCGTTTCGCCGTAGCTGCAAGGCTTTGGGATACTGGTTGATAAATAGCCGACGGCCCGGCTTTTGGGCCGGGCCGCGGGATCGCAGTGAATATCTAAGTCGAAACGCCCTATTCGGCGTCCTCTTCCGGGACCTCCTCCGGAGGGGCCAGGCCTTCGAGCCCCTTCAGGAGCTCTTCCTCGGTCATGCGGTCGGCAGTTACCTCGGTGTCATCCGAATCGACACTGGCCCCGGCGCCGGCACCGATCAGCGGCACTTCGGGCTCGGGCTCGTCGACCTCGACATATTTCTGCAAGCTGTGAATGAGGTCTTCCTTGAGGTCGCCGGGCGATACGGTGGTATCGGCGATCTCGCGCAATGCCACGACCGGGTTCTTGTCGTTGTCTCGCTCGACGGTAATCTGCGATCCGGATGAAATCATGCGCGCACGATGGCTCGCCAGAAGGACGAGATCGAAGCGGTTTTCAACCTTATCAATGCAATCTTCTACGGTGACACGGGCCATCGGCTCGGCACTCCATCTGGTGGAACTTATCCTGAATTGGACTGCTAGGTATCCCTTGGCGCATGGAATTTCAAGCATTTTTGTCTTGGTTTAGCCGCAACCCTCTGTTACTCGACAAATGCGAGCCCGCAGCAAGCCGATGGCACCGGATTTTATCGGCGCGGCGTGATTGCGCAGGCGGCAGCTCAATTGATCCGAGGTGCCGCGATGCCCTGTTAACCGCGATCTAGGAACACGCGCGCGCATGCCGCATTGCGCGTATCTGCGATCTGAAAGTAACTCGAAGTGAATTGTGAGAGAATCCCATGACCGTACCTGGTGAGAAAATTGCTTTATTCATTGATGGAGCCAATCTTTACGCCACCGCCAAGTCCCTCGGTTTCGATATCGACTACAAGCGGCTGCTGCGTGAATTCCAATCGCGCGGTTATCTGTTGCGCGCGTTTTATTACACCGCCGTGATCGAGGATCAGGAATACTCCTCGATCCGTCCCCTCATCGACTGGCTGGACTACAACGGCTACGCCGTCGTCACCAAGGCGACCAAGGAATTCGTCGACCAGACCGGCCGCCGCAAGGTCAAAGGCAATATGGACATCGAGCTTGCGGTCGACGCGATGGAAATCGCCGGCACCATCGATCACATGGTGCTGTTTTCCGGGGACGGTGACTTCCGCTCGCTGGTGGAAGCCGTGCAGCGCAAGGGCGTGCGCGTCACCGTGATCTCGACGATTTCCACCCAGCCGCCGATGATCGCCGATGAGCTGCGCCGCCAGGCCGACGTCTTCACCGACATCGTCACGCTGCAATCCAAGATCGGCCGCGACCCGGCCGAGCGCGCCGCGCGCGACGCAGCACGCGGCCCGCGCGAGGACCACGGTTCGCCGCATCATACGCCGCAGTTCCTGCAAAGACCGCCGACGGCGCCGCAACGCGCCGGAGCTCCTGTCGGCGCTGATGACGACGACGAATCTTTCGAATAACAAGGCGCTATGAGCGACGTTGACGGCAAACCGGGACGCGACTGCCCGCGCTGCCCACGGCTGGTTGCGTTCCGCAAGAATTGGCGCACCAAGGAGCCGACCTGGTTCAATGCGCCAGTCCCCTCGTTCGGCGCCTTGGGTGCGCGCGTATTGATCGTCGGATTGGCGCCCGGCGTGCAAGGCGCCAACCGAACCGGCCGCCCATTCACCGGCGACTACGCCGGCGTGCTGCTCTACGAAACGCTTGGCAAGTACGGCTTTGCGCGCGGCGCGTACGGCGCCCATCCCGACGACGGACTGGAATTGGTCGACTGCCGCATCACCAATGCCGTGCGTTGCGTCCCGCCCGAGAACAAGCCCACGCCCGACGAAATAAGAACCTGCCGCGATTTTCTTGCTGGCGACGATTGCCGAAATGAAAAAACTGCGCGTCATTGTTGCGCTCGGCCGCATCGCGCATGACAGCGCGGTGACGGCGCTGGGCGCCAAGAAATCAGCGACGCCTTTCAAGCATGGCGGCAAGCACGAACTCGATCGCCTGACATTATTCTCGAGCTACCATTGCTCGCGCTACAATACGAATACCGGCGTGCTCACGCCTGAAATGTTCCGCAAGGTTTTTGCAAGCGTCCGGAATTATCTCGACGCCTAATCAATTTTCTACCGCTCGTCATTTGCCTTCCTGTCATTCCGGGGCTGGCCCAACGGGCTCGGCCGAAGGCCGGCCCGATGGGTCAGAACCCGGAATCCAGGACGCTCGTCCACGTCGTATGTCTGGATTCCGGCTCTCGCCGCTAACGCGGCTCGGCCGGAATGACGGGTTAAGTGTACGACATAAACTCCATGAGCGAGCCGTCCGGGTCGCGGAAATAGACCGACGTCCCCGGGCCCTTGGCGCCGAACCGCTGCATCGGCCCGCGCTCCACTGCGATCCCATGCGCTTTGAGATGCGCGATTGCCGCATCGATCGGGCCGATCCATTCAAAGCAGAGATCGCTGTTGCCGGGCTGCACCGGCAGCCGGGCGACTTCTGCCGGCTGCACGCCCGGACCGTGCACGTTGAGTTGCTTGTCGCCAAACCGGTAGGCCCAGCCTGCAGGCCGTTGCACAAGTTCGGCGCCCATCACCGCGCTGTAGAACTTGTTTGATCGCTCCCAGTCGGACACATGGATTACGCAATGATCGAGCTTGGTCGGGACTGATGCACTCATGCGTTCACTCGCAATTAAATTGGTTCACGACGCGCGTTTGCAGCCGGCACGATAGCCAAGCGCAATATCATGTCCATCCACTTGTCCAAGCGGCGTCACAATGAAAGCGCTCTTGACGGCATAGTCGCGAATGGCGCGGTCAACCGTGTCTTCGGCGAGCTCGCGGCTGCCGACATGATAGCCCCAAATGACGATATCGGGATTCCACGCCTTGATATGCGCGTCGAGGTCATAGGCCTCCCCCTTTTTCGCCAGTTCCTCCCCGCGCAGGAAGAACATCAGGAACGGCCCTGCCGCGAACTCGGGTGGATATTTGATTTCATTCTCGAGCAGAAAGAGCGGCGCCGCCGAAAAGAATTTGCGCTCGCAACTGTATCCCTCCACCGCGATCTGGCGGGCTTTGCGTTGCACATCGAGGACTTGCGTCACCAGCAAACTGCGGTCACGCAGCAGGTCCGGCCCCACAATCATGGCCATGATGACGCATTGCATGCCGAGCATTGCGCCACCAAAGATCAGATAGAAGAACCGGGTTCGATCTCCCGTTGATTTCCAGGGCGCTGAAAAGAGCAACAGAAGGAAGGCCAACGGGCCGAGATATTGGCCGAACACAAAGATCGGCGAAATTGCCATGGCACAGGCGGCCGCGAGCAGCAGCAACTGTGCGCTCCGTTCGCGCAATTCGGTACCGCCGCGGCGCCACGCCCGCCACAAAGCCGCCGCGAAAAATCCGATGGGAATGGCCATCAGCGTTACGAAAAGCACCAAAATATTCGCGATGCGTCCAAGGGCATCGGCTGCGCCTGTCAGCCGCAGCGGCAGGATCATCTGGAAGAAGCGGACGTTCCAGTGCAGGAAGCCCTGATAGTCGCGTGCCAGGAAGTACAATATCGGCGTGAATCCCAGCAGAAATCCGAGGCCACAGGCGGCAATAACTTTTGGATTGCGCGCCGTTCGGTCATTCAGAAGAAAAAACAGGAACAGCGCCGGGCAAAGAATAGACAAAATAAAGTTTCGCCGAGGTCGCCAGACCGGCAAAGACACATGCAGAAAATCCGCGCAGGCTCGCAGGGCCTGTTGAATTGAGTGCGGTGACGGCGGCAGACAGACATAGCAGCGACAGTGCGTAGTTTCCGATTTCCCTGCTGTTAGTGATGATAAAAAAGTTGGTGAGGCACAGCGCGACGTAAAGAGCCCAAATTTCAATGTTTTTCATCTTGGACCGATTTAAGCACCGGCAACAGCACGGCGACGAAAACGAGCACCATCGAGACAATGCGGGCCGACAGAAAAATATTGACGTTGCCGGTCGCTGCGGCCAGCGACCAGTTCAGCAGGATCGAGAGCGGCGCCTGCGGGAACGGCACGTCGGTATAAAGTGCGCCATTTTGCGCCCACACGGCCGGCGCCACCGCGTACATAAAGTCGTTGTGGTTGAGTGATCCGAGATTACTCAGGACGAAAACGGCGAGCGAAACGGCGACAACGGCCGCCAGCACAAAGCCGGCGCGGCGAAACATGCGTCTTCGAATGGAATTTGCAGTCATTGAGGGACGCGCCGGGAGCCGCCGAATCATCGCCATGGCCAATTCGGTGTCGGGCCATACACTACCCCTTCAGGCGCATCAACCGCCCGCGTTCGCGTTCCCAGGAGCGCTTTTTCAAGGTCTCGCGCTTGTCGTGCAATTTCTTGCCGCGCGCGAGCGCAATCTCGATTTTCGCGCGGCCCTTCTCGTTAAAGTAAAGCTTTAACGGCACGATGGTCATGCCTTCCCGCTCGACCGCTCCCGCCAGCCGGTTGATCTCGCGCTTTTGCAGCAGCAATTTGCGCGGCCGCTTCGGCAGGTGGTTGAAGCGGCTGGCCTGCAGATATTCCGGAATATTCGAGTTGATCAGCCAGAGTTCGCCATCGCGCGTATCGGCATAGGATTCGGCGATCGTGGCCTTGCCGGCGCGCAGCGATTTGACCTCGCTGCCGGTGAGGACAATGCCCGCCTCGAAGGTCTCGCCGATTTCGTAGTTGAAGCGCGCCTTGCGATTGTCGGCGACCACCTTGAAGCGGCGCTCGGGTTTTGCGGCCATGGGAATACTTTGGGCGTGCTTGCAGTTCGCGTTCAGCGCGACTTGAGCTGATCGCGGATGTCGGTGAGAAGTTGCTCGGTCTTCGACAGTGCCGGCGCCTTCTCTTCTTCCTTGCGAACGACCTTGTTGAGCGCGCGGATGGCCAGGAAGAGCACGAAAGCGATGATGATAAAGTTAAGCGTGACAGTGAGAAAATTTCCCCAAGCCAGTACAGCGCCTTGCTTTTTTGCCTCGGCCAGGGTCGTCGCCGTGACTTTCGCCGAAAGCGGCAGGAAATAATTTGAAAAATCGAGGCCGCCCGTGACCGCGCCGATGATCGGCATGATGACGTCACCGACCAGCGAATTCACGATGCCGGAAAAGGCGGCGCCAATGATCACGCCAATGGCGAGATCGACGACATTTCCCCGCAGCGCAAACTTTTTGAATTCAGCCAGCATCTAGTTGATGAGGCCGGCGTGCACCATCGCCTGGCGCACGGCGGCCTGCGCCTTCTCGCTCGCCGGCACCATCGGCAGCCGCACCGTATTGGCGCACTTGCCGATCAACGACATCGCATACTTGATTGGTGCCGGGCTTGTTTCCACGAACAAATTGATATGAAGCGGCGTGAGCTTGTCCTGCAGCTTGAGCGCCTTGGCGAAGTCGCCCTTCAGGCAGGCCGCCTGAAATTCAGCGCATAGCCGCGGCGCCACGTTCGAGGTGACCGAGATGCAGCCGTGGCCGCCATGCGACATGAAGCCGAGCGCGGTGATGTCCTCGCCGGACAGCTGATTGAAATCCGGCCCCATCGCGGCCCGCTGCTGCGAGACGCGTGCCATGTTGGCCGTCGCGTCCTTCACGCCGGCAATGTTCTTGAGTTCAAACAGGCGCGCCATCGTGTCGACCGACATGTCGACGATGGACCGGCCGGGAATATTGTAAATGATGATCGGGATGCCGATGGCATCGTTGATCGCCTTGTAGTGCTGATAGAGCCCTTCCTGGGTCGGCTTGTTGTAATAGGGCGTGACAATCAGCACGGCGTCGGCGCCGGCCTTCTCGGCATGCTGCGACAACTCTACGGCCTCAGCCGTCGAGTTCGATCCGGAACCGGCGATGACGGGAACCCGATCGTTAGCCTGGTCGATGCACCACTCCACGACCTTCTTGTGCTCGTCATGCGACAGCGTCGGGCTCTCGCCGGTGGTGCCGACCGGAACCAGGCCATTCGTGCCCTCGGCGATCTGCCAGTCCACGATGTCGCGGAACGCCTTTTCGTCGAGCGAGCCGTTTTTGAACGGCGTGACCAGCGCAGTAAATGAGCCTCGAAAGCTCGTCTTGGCGGTCATGGCACGACTTCTCCACAGGGATCGGAACTGAGGGACCATAGATATCGGGTCAGACGGCACCGATGAAAGCCCCGCCCGTAAATGGGCTCATCAATTGGTGTGATAGCCGGGGCCCTTGCCCTGTTTTTGCCCCCCTCGTTGCCTAGGATCCCAATACCCCAGAAATTTGGATATCCTTCATCAACGTTATTGGCCTAATGGGGGCCAAACGGGTTCGCGGCCCTTGCCATGAGTTGGGGTCGCCGGGACTTAAGGGCAAGGGAACGAAGGAATCGGATGCACGGGACTACTCGCAGCCCCATAGGCGCTTATTTTCGCGCGTGTTTCGCACTGGCGGCCGCTTCCGCGCTTTGCGCGGAGACAGTCCTGGCCGCTGCCGCAGCAAGTTCCATTGCCGCGCCCACGGCCGGCGATCCCGGGCGGAAAGCAGGCCGCCGTACCGGCGGCGCGAATCGCCCCGCTCCCGCAGAAGCGGCCGGCCGCTGAACCCAAAGCCCTTTCCTCTTTTGCGCAGGCCAATGTCGGCCTGCACGGCGCAATCTTCGAAAGCCGCGCCACGTTCAAACCGCTGGCGCGCCCGGTCTCCGGCCCGTTCGCACTCGCCCCGACAGCCGCGACCTCTGCCGCGGATGTTGCTGCGGTCAAACGCGTCATCGAGGCCGCGCGCAGGGGCAAGGAAGCCGATGCCAATGCCGCCGAAGCGAGCATCACGGATCCTGTCGCCAAAAAACTCGCTGAATGGGTGATCCTGCGTTCGGACAACACCAATCCGACCTTCCAGCGCTATGCCGCCTTCGTCGAGGCCAATCCGAGCTGGCCGCACTCTCCGTTGTTCCGCCGGCGCGCCGAAAATGCGCTCTGGAATGATGGCGTCGACGACCGCACCGTTCGCGCCTTCTTCGCCAAGCATCAGCCGTCGACCGCCAAAGGCCGTTTCATGCTGGCGCGCACCTTGCTCGCGCAAGGCGATCGCGACGCCGCCGCGGCTTTGGTTCGCCACGCCTGGCGCAACGACGAATGCAGCGCCGAGGTTGAAAAGCGCGTGCTCGAGATGTTCGGCAACATGCTCACCACCGCCGACCACAAGGCGCGCATGGAGCACCGCTTCTATGCCGACGACGTTGCCGGCGGCATGCGCGCCGCGGAACGTCTCGGCGGCAATGAGGTCGCAATCGGCAAGGCGCGCGCAGCGGTGTTGCGCAAGGCCGGCAATGCGAAGGCTGCGCTCGATGCAGTCCCCGCCTCCGCGCAAAACGATCCCGGCTACATTTTCGCGCGCGTGCAATGGCTGCGCCAGAACAACATGGCGGAGGACGCCGGCAGGCTGATCCTGACCGCGCCGAAAAATCCGGAGCTTCTGTACAATCTCGACCAGTGGTGGCTGGAACGGCGCTTGCTGGTGCGCAAGCTGCTCGACGAGCGCGACGCGCAAACTGCGTATCGGATTGCGCGTGAAGCCGCGACGCCGATGCGCGGCTTCTACCGGGTGGATGCGCATTTCACCGCCGGCTGGGTCGCGCTGCGTTACCTGAACGATCCCAAGACGGCCGCCGAGCATTTCGCGCGCATCATGGAAGGCACCATCAACCCGCATGCGCTGGCGCGCGGCGGCTATTGGCAGGGCCGCGCGGCGGAAGCCATGGGCCAACGCGCACAGGCCAAGGCCTTCTACGAATTCAGCCGCACAATACACCGCCACCTATTACGGCCAGCTTGCCCGGGCGCGGCTCGGGCTGACCGACCTCGGCCTGCGCGGGCCACCGGCCTTCACGCCGCAAGAGCAGAACGTGCTCGGCAATCTCGAGGTCGTGCGCGCCGCGCAAATTCTCTATGCGCTCGATGAGCGCGACATGCTGGCATCGATCTTTGCCGAACTCGGTGAAAGCGGCACCGACATCGCCGGCATGGCGATGCTCGGCGAACTTGCCGGCAAACACGGGGACGGCCGCGCCATGCTGCTGCTGGGCGAGGCCGCCTACGGACGCGGCCTGCCGCTCGACTATTACGCTTATCCGATCGTTGGCCTGCCCGACTACCAGCCGATCGCGCCGCCGATCGAGCCCGCCATTGCCTATTCGATCGCGCGCCAGGAGAGCCACTTCAACCAGAAGGTCGTCTCCAGCGCCCACGCCATGGGGCTGATGCAGGTCACACCCGCAGCCGGCATCGACACCGCCGCCAAGTTCAAGGTCACCTACAGCCGCGACCGCCTGCTCAAGGATCCGGTCTACAATATGCAGATGGGTGCCGCGGAGCTGTCGAACCTGTTCACCGGCTATAACGGGTCCTACATCCTCACCTTCGCCGGCTACAACGCCGGCCGCGGCCGCGTGCGGCAGTGGATCGCGGCCTACGGCGACCCGCGCGACCCCAATGTCGATCCGGTCGACTGGGTCGAGCGCATCCCCCTCTCCGAGACCCGCAATTATGTCGAGCGGATCATGGAGAACCTTCAAGTCTACCGGGCGCGGTTCGGCGGCGGCACCAAGCTGCTGATCGAGGCCGACATCAAGCGCGGCGGGTTGAATTAGCGAGATTGTGGTCCCCGCCAACATGCCCGCACGAACCGCGGCGGGGTGAACTACTCGGTCGTCGTCCCCGCGAAGGCGGGGACCTAGTAAACACTGGAATTCCCCGCTTACGCGGGGAATGACGAATGATGTGCGGCGACCCAAATCATCAGGTCGTCGTCGATCAATTGGCGCCGCCATTGTCCGCTTGGGCGATGACCGAATAAAAGCATCCTCCGGATGCCGGCTTGACCCGGAAATCCAGCGATCACAAAACTTGTTTGATGACGTCATACACCGGCTATTTCGTCTATATCCTTGCAAGTAAAATCGGCGGTACACTTTACGTTGGTGTCACCAACGACCTCGTGCGGCGTGTCTTTGAGCACAAATCAAACGGCGTCGATGGGTTCACCAAAAAGTACAGCGTCCATGATCTGGTTTACTTTGAACGGTTTGATGATATCGAAAATGCAATCCAGCGCGAAAAGCGCATCAAGAAATGGAACCGCAACTGGAAAATCCGCCTGATCGAAGAGTCAAATCCCAATTGGGCTGATCTTTATCCGAGCATCGCACGTCAGTGATTACTGGGTCCCCGCTTTCGCGGGGACGACGGCCAATGAACACTTCAAGCCCCTCGTCGACCTTCATCACCGCGCCCGATGGCCTGCGGCTGCACGCACTCTGCTATGGCCAGCGCAGCTCACCGAAGACGCCGGTGGTCTGCCTGCCCGGACTTGCCCGCACAGCCGCCGATTTTGAAGCCCTCGCGGCGGCGCTTACGCACGACGGCGCCCACCCGCGCCGCGTGATCGCCCTCGACTATCGCGGACGCGGCCGTTCCGACTACGACCGCAACCCCGACAATTATTCGCCGCCGGTCGAGCTCGCCGATGTCCTGGCAGTGGTTACCGCACTGGATGCATTGCCGGCGATCTACGTGGGAACGTCACGCGGCGGAATCCTGACAATGTTGCTGGCCGCCGTGCGGCCGACCGCAATTGCAGGCGTCGTGCTCAACGACATTGGACCCGTCATCGAGCCGCAGGGCCTGATGCGCATCAAGGGCTACGTCGGCAAGCTGCCGCAGCCGCGCAATTTCGAGGACGGCGCCGAGATCCTGCGGCGGCTATTCCATAATCAATTTCCAAAGCTCAGCCATGACGACTGGCTGGCCGGCGCGCGGCGCACATTCAAGGAAGAAAACGGCCGGATGGTGCCGACCTATGACGTCAGGCTTGCAAAGACATTGGAGGCCATAAACCCGGACAGCCCGATCCCGCCGCTGTGGAAGCAATTCGATGCGCTCGCCCATGTGCCGGTGATGGCGATCCGCGGAGCCAATTCCGACATTCTGTCGCCGGCAACGGTCGATGCCATGCGCGCGCGGCACCCTGCCCTCGAAACACTGGAGGTCGCGGATCAGGGCCACGCGCCGCTTCTGGCGGAGGCCGGCACGATCGCGCGGATTGCGGACTTTGTCGGCCGCTGCGACCGCCCGCTCCACTAACGGCGCGCGTTCCAGCACGGCGTCATCGCCGGCGAAGGCGGGCGATCCAGTAACCCCAAGCGTCGCGGCGAAATTGCAAGACTGCGGAGTACTGGGTCCCCGCTTTCGCGGGGACGACGGCGGAGAACGTACAAATAAAAACCCCGGCGGTTTCCCGCCGGGGGCCGTCGCCCTTTGTATGTTGCTATCCGATCAGGGATAGAAGTCGCGATGCACGCGGAAGCGGAATTGCCAGTTATCGACGTCGGACAACCTCGCTGTCGCCACCGCCGACTCGTAAATCGCGTTCCGGTCGTACTGTTCTGGCAAGCCGATGCGCTCAAACAGCTTTGAGTACATAACGTCGACGCCCAGATAGAAGTCTTTGGTGACATTCCACTGTGTCCGGGAACCAAGCCACCACGTACTCCAGTCGTTGTCGCAGCCGGGAGGAATATGGCCGTGACAGTGCCGGTACCGGAGCCTGCCGCTCAAACATACAGACATTGCGTTGCCGCGTCGCTATTGTAAGCTCACCGCTGCATAGCCACCGTACAGAGCGACGTCCGCCACCGCGGATTCCAAAAGTGCTCGTAGGCAGCGTTAACGTTCCAGGCCGTTGTCAGTTCTAAATCAGAAGCATTCAAATACGCGGCATCGGCCAGCACGCCCAATCCTTGTACCTGACCTTTGGCTACTGCCCAGTTCGTATTGGGGGTTTGAAAAATATATCGCGTGGCCCCCTGCGTGTAATTGATCTGCGCCTGAAGATAGTCACCTTGGCTGACCATAGCCGCGTTTACCTGCCGAAATAAAAACCCCGGCGGTTTCCGCCGGGGGCGTCGCCCTTTGTGTGTTGCTATCCGATCAGGGATAGAAATCGCGATGCACGCGGAAACGGAATTGCCAGTTGTCGATGTCGTTCTTTGGAATAGCGGCGCCATTCGGCTGCACCGCGGCGTTCAGGAGACCAATGCCTGGCGAAATCTACCAAACCAAAACTCGCGCTCTGCAACTTCGCATACAGAATATCGACGCCCAGGTAGAAGTCCTTGGTGACATTCCACTGAGTGCGTGAACCGAACCACCAGGTCTGCCAATCCATGTCGCAGCCAGAGCCTTACGCTGGACGTCGGCACTCCGCCCGGATTGTTGGTTGCACAAGATGCTATTCGCGTATCGAGTTCATAGGTTACAGACGCATAACCTCCGTAAAGCGACGTTCGCCATCGCGTATTCCAAAAGTGTTCATAAGCGGCATTGATATTCCAAGCAGTGGTCAGCTCTAAACCGGTTTTGTTGAGCAAGGCGCCTGTCAAGCATACCGCCATACACCGCGTCCGCTGACGATACCCGAAGCCCCAGCACCTACCGTCAAGCTTTGCCCCAGTTCGTGTTCGGCGTCTGGAAAATGTATCTCAGTGCGCCTTGCGTATAGTTGACCTGCGCCTGGAAGATAGTCGCCTGGGCCGATCGACGGCGCGTTGAATTTAACTCCGGCGCCAATAATCGAAACCGAATCTGATCGTCTCGGGTGACCAGCCGCTTTTCCAAGGCCGTTAGTTCCGTTCGAAGCAAAGTAGAGGCCATTGACCTCGTGCAGCGCGCCCATCGATCTGCGCCGAGCCCCAAGATTGGTCGATGCGCAGATTGCCGACCATGTCTGGTGCGTCTGGAAGCCGCCATAGGCCCTAATACCGGTGTCAATGTTGCCGTAGGTGCAATCCGCCTGCGAGTTTGCTGCAACCGATGATCTGCGGTCATCGCTGCGCATTTCCGCGGCGATTGTCGCCGACAGGCCATTGCCGAATTGCGCGGTGTAACCCGCGACCATCCAGCCGCTGTCGCCCGTGTCGGACGCCGGGAACGAACCCCAGTACGACGTCGCCGGCACGCTGTAGAAGTCGTAGAACGACTGCGCCAGTCCGAACGTGAAGCCCGCCCATTGAATGAAAGCGCGGTTGGCGCTGAACGTGTTGCTCGGAGTGTCGAGCGCCGACGTTGTTCGTGCGTCAGGCCAACAGCCAGATAGCCACGCACCGTGCCGTACTCGGTCTGATTGCGCGCATCGGCCGTGATGTAGCCGCGAGCGCGCCATTCGCTGTTGTTGGTCGTCCGGTCGTTGACGTTGGCGTTGGCCCAGCCCCAGGCGAAGTTGCCATTGGCGCCATAAGCATATTCGGCGCGAACCCACCCACCCACCTTCAGGCACATGTCGGTGCCGGGGATGTAATAGAACCCGACGCCGTAGAGACTACAGATCTTCACGTACTGGACTGGCTTGGCCTTTACCGGCAGATCGGCCGCCTGCGCGCCCGCAATCGCGACGAGGCCTGCCGCCGATCCGAGCAGAAGGCTTTTCACCAGCTTCATTTTCAAACTCCAATCTTGCAGACGCTTTTGCGACGTCCGTTCCAGATTCTCGAACCGGCGCAAGAATTAGAGATCTTGACAAAGAGCGCTTGGGCACGAGCGGCACCAGGTTTGTGAAAAGCGACAAACTGCGCGATCTGGCGCGCAACGATGCATTTGCCGACGCGCCGTTGTATTTCGGCAACGCGGTGCAATTCGTATCGAAGTGCTCGCCGCGACTGTATCTGGCAGCGAAAATAAAAACCCCGGCGGTTTCCCGCCGGGGCCGTTATCCCTCAAGCCACACAGATCGTCAGGGATAGAAGTCGCGATGCACGCGGAAGCGGAACATCCAGTTGTCCACGTCGGCTGTCGATTGTCCGACCGGAACGGAAGACGTTAGCCCGGTCGATGCGCTGTTAATGTCCGCGGTCTGGAGTTTCGAGTACAGCACGTCGACGCCCATGTAGAAGTCCTTCGTGACATTCCACTGGGTGCGCGAACCGATCCACCAGGTTGACCAATCCATGTTGCAGCCCGGCTTGGCGACAGCCAGCGAACCGGACAGCCCGTTGCCGTTGGCGGTTCCCAAGGCTGAACACATCATATTATTCGCACTATCACCGTAGCTCACGGCCGCATAGCCGCCGTAAAGCGACGTGCGCCAGCGTGGATTCCAGAAATGCTCGTAGGCCGCGTTGATACCCCAGGCGGTGGTCAGTTCGACGTCGGTCGTGCTCACGCCGACCGCCGTACCGCCATAAATTCCATCGCTGAGAGCACCGAAGCCGAACTGTGCTCCGTCTTGCTTGAACCAGTTCGAGGTCGGAGTCTGGAAGATGTATTTCAACGCGCCCTGGGTATAGTTGACCTGGGCTTGCAGGAAGTCGCCCTGGCCGATCATCGGCGCATTGAGCTTGATGCCCGCGCCGACCGCGAAACCCAATTCATCATTGGGATGCGCGATAGGGCTGAGGTTCGAGTAGTAGAGCCCATTGACCTCGTGCAAGGCGCCCATGATCTGGGCAGAGCCCCAAGCCTGGTCGACGCGCAGGTTGGCGACGACGTCGGGACCCTGGAAGCCACCGTAGGAGCCGGAGCCGGTTCCACCAGTGCCGAAAACAGGGCCGACAGCGGTGTTAATGGTACCGACACCACCGCTAACGTTATCGACGGCGGTCATGCGGCGCATTTCCGCGGCGAGCGTTGCCGAGAGACCGTTGCCGAACTGAGCGGTGTAACCGAGAACCATCCAGCCCGGATCACCGGTGTCGGAGGCCGGGAACGAACCCCAGTACGACGTGGCCGGCACGCTGTAGAAGTCATAGAACGACTGCGCCAGACCGAACGTGAAGCCCGCCCACTGAATGAAGGCGCGGTTTGCGCTGAACGTATTGCCGGGGTTGTCCGTACCGATGTTGCTGGTGGACAGACCAACGGCGATGTAGCCACGCACGGTGCCGTATTCAGTCTGGTTACGGGCATCGGCCGTAATGTAGCCGCGCGCGCGCCAGGTGCTGTTGCTGGTGCTGCGGTCATTCACGTTCGCGTTGAACGGACCCCAGGTCATGTTGCCGTTATCGCCATAGGCGTATTCGGCGCGGACCCAGCCGCCGATCTTCAGGCACATGTCGGTGCCGGGGATGTAATAGAACCCGACGCCATAGAGGCTACAGATCTTCACGTATTCGACCGGTTTGGCCTTGACGGGAAGATCGGCTGCCTGCGCCCCGGCTACAACAACGAGACCCGCTGCCGAGCCAAGGAAAAGACTTTTCGCCAGTTTCATTTTCAAACTCCAATCTTGCAGACGCATTTGCGACGTGCGTTCCAAAATCTCGAACCGGCGCAAGAATTAGAGATCGTGACAAAGAGCGCTTGGGCGCGCGCGCTGGCGGGTTTGTGAAAAACGACAAACTGCGCGATTTGGCACGCAGCAATGCATTTGCTGATGCGTCGTTGCATTTTTGCAACGAAGGCCGACTTGCATCATCGCGACAAAGTCTCATCGACCGAATAGATGACGACGCCACTCCCCGTTTGCGCGCCTTCGAATTACCAATGATGCAGCGTGTCGAGCACAACCACGATCGCGCCAACGATCGCCGCGAGATGCGACACCACCGTCAGCGCGCTGAATAACGCCCCTTGCGAAACTTTTCGAATTTTTCTGGGCTTGTGACGCATTGCATTTGGACTCTCGCGCCATTTTCGCCCATACGCCGTCTCTTGACAATATTCCTATAGGATTATATCCCTTAGGTTGTCCGCACCCATGAGGGACGCGAACCGGTTGCGCCGGCTCGTGTGGAACCGCCGCGCCTGCGAGCGCGCGGCTTTGTGCCAGATCAGGATGTTAAGTGGTCGGAGCGGCAGGATTTGAACCTGCGACCCTCTGGTCCCAAACCAGATGCGCTACCAGACTGCGCTACGCTCCGATCAGCTTTCGGGTTCGATACACGCTTCGAATTCAGCCCGGCAAGCAAGCCCTCAATGGCCGCCGAATATGGGCGAAGCGACCCGGTCGCCGGGCGCAATGCCGAGTTTGCGGGCCGAACCGCCGATGATTTCCAGAACCGCACGGACCGGTCCCCCCGACGGGATCAGCCGCGTGGACAAGGGTTCCGTGTTTTCGGCAATCCGCAGGATGCGGCCGTCGGCACGGATGAAGATCATGTCCAGCGGGATGTATGTGTTCTGCATCCAGAAACTCACATCCTGCTCGCGATGGAAATCGAACAGCATGCCCTGCCCTTCGGGCAGTTCCTTGCGGTACATGAGACCCTTGGCCCGTTCGGCATCGTTGTCAGCCAGTTCGACCGAAAAAACATGCACGCCGGATTGGCTGGCAATCTCCAGCGTCTGCTTGCCGGCCGACCAGGCCGGCCCGGCCGCCACGAAGAGCCCAAAGAGACAAAGAACGAGCCAATGGATCGCGCGCATGCGCCCGCCTTTACGCGGCCCAAGCCCAAGCGGCAACTGGAAAATCCGGGATCTAGTGCGAGGCGAGCCCGAGCGGGCCACCGTCCGGCCGCACCTCGGCCGCCATCAGGCCCTTCGGCCCGGGCCCGAAGCGGACCAGCACTGTCTGGCCCGGCCGCAGCTCGGCAATGCCATAGCGGCGCAAGGTTTCCATATGGACGAAAATGTCGGGCGTGCCCTCGCCCCGGCTCAGGAAGCCGAAGCCACGCAGACGGTTGAACCATTTGACCTGCGCGCGCTCGAGCCCGCTGGTCGGCGTCACCGTAACGTGGGTGCGCGGCGGCGGCATCTGCGCCGGGTGCACGGCCGTGCTGTCGTCCATCGAAACGATGCGGAAGGCCTGCAGGCCTTTCGGGCGCTCCAGCACCTCGCAAATGACCCGCGCGCCCTCGTAGGCGGTCTGGAAACCGTCACGGCGCAGGCAGGTCACGTGGAGAAGAATGTCGGGCATTCCGTTGTCGGGAACGATGAACCCAAATCCCTTTGAGACATCGAACCACTTGATGACGCCGGTCAATTCTATGAGATTGGTCGCCGTTTCATCGACGAGTTCTCTGACCGCCCCTGGCCGGAGATTGGTACCAGACATTTTTGATTCGACCCCGTCCGACGCCATGACGCCGCGCGCCGCTGCTTTTCTGGCGCCTCTTGATGGGCGCTTCGACGAATCTTCCGTGAATTCGAAGATAACACCGGTCTTCAAACGGCAAAGGCCAAAATGGGCTTGCGCACAGCTCTATACACAGCGCAACGCATGCGAATCAGTGGGCGATGAAGGGGGCTAAAGCGTCGCCGATGTCGTTGCGTACAACCAGATCGGCGATGTCATCGAATTCAGTCGGCTCACGATTGATGATGACGAGTGCTGCACCATTGCGTTTGGCCATCAGCGGAAAACCGGCGGCCGGCCACACCACCAGCGAGGAGCCGACGGCGAGAAACAGGTCACAACTTTTGGTCAAGGCCTCGGCGCGCTGCATCGCCTCGGGCGGCATGGCCTGGCCGAACGAGATGGTCGCGGTCTTGATCGGGCCACCGCAGCTGCAATCGGGTGCACGCTCGCCCGATCCCTCGAATTTTTCCCGGACCCAGGACAAGTCATAGCGCTCGGCGCAGTCCAGGCAGACGGCGTAGGTGGTGTTCCCGTGCAATTCGACCACGTCGCGCTCGGCAATGCCGGAGGACTGGTGCAGGTTGTCGATATTCTGGGTGATCAAGGCCGGGACCTTGCCGGCGCGATAGAGACTGGCGAGCGCGCGATGGCCGCGGCCCGGCTTCGCCCTGGCAAAGCTTTCCTCCATTGCAAAGCGCCGCCGCCAGGACTCGTCGCGCATGTCGCGGCTCGCCACGAAGGCGTCGTAGGGGATCGGCTGGTTCTTGGTCCACAGCCCGCCGGGCGACCGGAAATCGGGAATGCCGCATTCGGTCGAGATCCCCGCCCCCGTAAAGGGAACGATCACGCGGGCGGATTCGATCAGTTCGCCGAGGCCGGCGACGGCAGCTTCAAGGTCGGATGCAATCATTGCTATAGTGCCGCCCGATCAGGGCGCCCGCCACAGTGAGGTTTCAACCATGCGATTTCTGCACACGATGCTCCGCGTACGCAATCTCGATGCCGCGATGGAATTCTACGGCAAGCTCCTGGGTCTCCAGGAGGTCCGCCGGCGGGTCGACGAAAAGAACCGTTATACCCTGGTGTTCCTGGCCGCATCGGATGACGCCCCCGCCGCAACCGAGGCGCTCAAGGCCGGCCGGCGCGACGCGCCGGTGGTCGAGCTCACCTACAACTGGGATTCGGAGGACTACGGCGAGGCCCGGTTCTTTGGCCACCTCGCCTATGAGGTCGACGATATTTATGAAACCTGCGACCGGCTGATGAAGGCCGGCGTCACCATCAACCGGCCGCCGCGCGACGGCGTCATGGCCTTCGTGCGCTCACCCGACAAGCATTCCATCGAGCTCCTGCAAAAAGGCGCCGCCAAACCCCCGCAGGAACCGTGGAAATCGATGCCCAATACCGGTAAGTGGTAGCCGTCATTCGCTTGCCGCTGAGGGTGAAGCTCTTTATACCCCCGGCCACGCGCGCCCTTCGTCTAGAGGCCTAGGACACCGCCCTTTCACGGCGGTAACAGGGGTTCGAATCCCCTAGGGCGCGCCAATGCTCAGCCAATAATCAGTCAATAATCAGGCGTGGCTTTCGGCGACGCGCGATGCAGCCTTCCGCTTCCGTCGCCAGGCGAGCAGAACCATTCCGCCGACGCCGGTCGCAAAGAGCGGCAGAGAGGCTGGAAGTGGCGTCGCATTTATTTCGACATTTGTGGCGACAAAGGTTTCGTCAAGATAATCAAAGTTGGGAGCTCCGTGTCCTTTGCTCAGGTCTTTGGTCAGATCTTCGAACCCCACGTACACGCCGGAAGGTATCGCGCCGATAAGCAGGTGGCTGTTGCTGTCATAAGGCGTCGCGTAGGCGTGCTGTCCGCCGTCCGCGTTCAATGCAAAGTTGGAATACCAAATGTCGCCCCCGTTTTGCTGAGATATCTGATCGAAAAACACGATCGTATCACCGGCGTGGACGTTGTTCGCGAGAATAAGAGAGTCCCCGACATGGGAGAGTTGATCATTCAGCCCGGTAATTCCGGTCGGGATCCCGTTCACCGTCATGCCGAGCACTTCGATGAAGTGGGCGCCCGACCCGGCAAAATACGCGGTGACTGAGCCATCAGCGATTGCAGTGAACGTGTAGGTCGCCGAATTTTCGACGCCCCTATTGGGATAAGGAATAAGAGTGCTGGCTTTTGCATTTGAAACGAGTGGACCAGCAGCACAGACACCGATTGCCACCAGCACAGCACCTATTGTTGTTGTCCTCATCGCATTGTCCTCGCCATTTCAATGTTCCGGTGTGAGCGGAAATAATCTGGCGGAAACGACAATCGAAAGCTTGGACGAGCGCGACAACGCTTTGGACTTCGTCACCGGAGAGTCCGTCGGCGCTCCACTTGTCCGGTCCGGCTGCCGAAAAGCCTCACGAGCCTGCGGCAATGGTCGCCGAGAGGTTTCGGTATCCAGGGATGCGTGGACGGAGCTGGAATAGCCGGCCAAGACCGCTTCCCGTGCGGCTTCTGCTAGAAGGCCTGCAGTTTTCATAGCTGGTATGCGTGTATGCGAGGCTATTCACGCGATTTTTAACATACAAATTATGCGCCGGATGGTCCTTTACGGACTAATGTTCGCTGTCCTGCAGCGAACTCTCATTGGGAACGTCAGGCGATGATCAGCAGCAAGAACGTAGTGGCAGCCCTCAGGCGCGATGTCGCCTTTGTCTGGCACGCTGTGATCGCGGTGGTGTTCATCGGATTCGCCAGCCTGGCGGTGGCCGCGGCCCTGCTCGACCTATTGGCGATCCGGCACTAGACCGCTGGCGGCGGATATTGGTGTTGCTGCCCGTTGAAATCCTTCACGACCGTCTGCGCGCTGCCGTTTGATCCGACCCGCTCGATGTAAGAGGGCCCGATCGGCGATTTGCCGTGGCCGCCCGGAATGTCGAGCACATAAGTCGGCTGGCAGAGGCCCGAGACGCGACCGCGCAGACTGCGCATGAGCTCCTGCCCCGTTGCAATGTCGGTGCGCAAATGCGCAGTGCCGGGCGCAAGATCGCCATGATGCAGGTAGTAAGGCTTGATCCTGCATTCCACGAGCGACCGCATGAGTGCGGCCATGACGTCCGGCGTGTCGTTGACGCCGGCCAGCAGCACTGTTTGCGCGAGCAATGGAATGCCGGCATCAGCCAGGCGCGCGCAGGCCGACCGCGCCTGCGGCGTCAGTTCACGCGGATGATTGACGTGGATGGCAACATAGGTGGCCTTTCCCTTGATCTTCATGGCACGCACCAATTCGGGTGAGATGCGTTCGGGATCGGCAACCGGCATGCGGGTGTGGATACGAATGATCTTGACGTGATCGATTGCCGCGAGCGCCTTCATCGCGGCGCGCAGGCGTCGGGCCGACAGAATCAACGGATCGCCTCCCGTGAGGATCACTTCCCAGATTTCGGGATGCATCCGGATATAATCGAGCGCGCGCGCCACCCCTTGCGGCGACAGCGCGTTTGGCTTGTCCGGCCCGATCATTTCGCGACGAAAACAGAACCGGCAATACACCGCGCAGACGTGGGTGAGTTTGAACAGCACGCGATCTGGATAGCGGTGAACGATCCCCTCGACCGGACTATGCGCGTCATCACCGATCGGATCGGCAAGCTCTTCCGGACGATGATCGAGTTCTGCCGCATCAGGGACGAATTGGCGGGCAATCGGATCCGCCGGATCGCGGCGATCGATCAGCTGGGCGAGTGCCGGTGGCAGCGCGACTGCGTAACGCGTGGCAACTGTTTCAAGTGCGGCTCGCTGATCGGACGATATCAGCCCCCGGTCACACAGTTGGGTGGGCGTGCGGAGCGTCGTCATGGATTGTCCCTTTGTCATTCTCACTCAGTCACCGGAGCCCAGATCACCTGCTCGATGTGCTGCGCGCCGGTCGCCAACATCACCAGACGGTCGAAGCCAAGCGCGATGCCGCTGGCGGGCGGCATGCGCGCCAAGGCGTCGAGGAAATCCTCGTCGATCGGGTAACGCTCGGCATGAATACGTTCTTTTTCGTTCATAGCGGACGTCAAAGCGTGCGCGCTGCTCGGCAACGTCGGTCAGTTCGCCGAAACCATTGGCGAGTTCTACCCCGCAGGCATAGAGCTCGAAACGCTCAGCCACAGTGTCGCTTTCGGGCTTGGGCCGCGCCAGTGCCGCGAGCGGCAGAGGATACTCATATAATATGGTGGCGCGGCCGATGCCGAGGTGGGGTTCCACCCGCTCCGCCAGGATCCGGCTGAAGATGTCGCCCCAGCTGTCGTCGGCAGCGGTCGCGACACCGGCTTTGGCCGCTTGCGCGGCCAGCGCCCTGCTGTCGCCTCGCCCGCCCCGAATTGTACCCAACAAATCAATGCCGGCATAACGCGCGAATGCCTCGGCGACGGTCACGCGTTCGGGCGTTGCCAACGGATCACTGGTCTTGTCGCGAAACCGGAATTCCTTCGTACCGGCAGCGCGTGCCGTTTCCGCCAGCAGCGCCGCGCAGTCATCCATCAATATGTCGTACGGTTCATTTGCCCTGTACCATTCCAGCATCGTGAATTCCGGATGATGCAGCGGCCCGCGCTCGCGATTGCGGAACGCCTTGGCGAAATCGACAATGCGCGTCTCGCCGGCCGCCAGGAGTTTCTTGCAGGCGAATTCCGGCGACGTCCGCAAGTAAAGCGGTTGGCGTTCGCCGCTTGTCCCGATCAGCTCGGTGGCGAAGGCGTGCAAGTGGGTCTCGTTCCCCGGCGAAACCTGGAGCGCCGCAGTTTCAACCTCGACAAAACCCTGCGCGGTAAACCAGCGCCGCAATGCGGCCGCGACCTGCTGGCGCGCCAGCAGATATGGCCTGCGGGCGGCATGGACCCCGGCACTCCAGAATGGCGGGCTTTTCGGCACATTTACCTCGATCAAACGACGCTCGAGAAAGGCTGGCATCGCGCGAGAAGATCGCTATGGTGCGGCCCGAAACCGCGGCCCCCAGCCGCCCAGACGTCAAGGATCAATATCGTGAAGGTCATCGCCAGTTCGCTCCGCAAAGGCAATATCGTCGATCTCGACGGCAAGCTCTATGTTGTCCTCAACGCGGAAAATTTTCATCCCGGCAAGGGCACCCCCACCACCCAGGTCGATATGCGCCGGATTTCCGACGGCGTGAAGACCCAGATGCGCTACAAGACCACCGACCAGGTGGAGCGCGCCCATGTCGAGGACGTGGAATATTCATACCTCTACCAGGACGGCGACGGTTTTCACTTTATGAATGACGAAACCTACGACCAGGTTGCCTTGCAGTCCGACATCATCGGCGATCAAGCCGCTTATCTGCAGGAAGGCATGAAGGTGAACCTCGCCATCCACGAAGGCGTCGCCGTCTCCATCGAGATTCCGCAGAAGGTCACGCTGGAAATCAAGGAAACCGAGCCCGCCATGAAGGGGCAGACCGCGTCTGGCTCGTTCAAGCCGGCGATCCTGTCGAACGGCATCCGCACCATGGTCCCGACCCATATCGTCGCCGGGACCCGCGTTGTGGTGATGACGGCCGACGGCTCCTACGTGGAGCGCGCGAAAGATTAAACTCTTACGCTCGCGCGTACCTCTTTCGGGAATAAATCATCAGGCGCAAGCTGTTTGGCGGTAACGCCCTGTTCATGGGCGAAGCGGCAGAACGCGTCGAGCGTCTTGCGATTTGCCTCCAGGCCGTAAGGAAACGGATCTGCGCCAAAATCCTTGCACCATTCGTCGGCAATTGCGGCAGACCACGGCACCGGGATTCGCGAGGCGGTCAAATCCCGGATGCGCTCGAGGCTTCTTCGCTTGGCTTCATCAAAGGCCTTGAACAGGTTCATCGCCACCCACGGGTAGCGCTCAAAGACCGTTCGCCGCATCGCGATCACGTGCATGATCGGATAAATGCCGGTTGCGGCATGATAACGCGCCTCTTCCGCCCGGTAGTCCGGGAACAGCCGCGCGATTTTTCCGCCGCCGTTTTCGAACGCGTCCGGGACGCGCGCTGAAATGGCGGCATCAATTTCACCAGACAGCAACATCGCCGATATGCTCGTGTCGCGCCGCTGCTCATATTGAATGCCGGCCGGCAGCTTGAATTCGACCTTTTCCTCGCGTCCGGCCTCGTTCATGCCCGCTTGCACCCAGTGAATCTTGCGCAGATCGACACCGGCCGTCTCCGACAGATAGCCGCGCGCATAGATACCCGCTGTTTGCGCCCACTCCGGAATGCCGACGCGCTTGCCTGCGAGGTCCTTCGGCGTCGCAATCCCGCGATCCGTCCGCACGTAAAACGCGGAGTGGCGGAACACGCGCGACGGAAAGACCGGGATTCCAACGAAGGGCGAGTTGCCCTGCGACGCGTAACCGATGAACTTGCCGAAGGACATTTCCGACACGTCCCATTCGCGGTTTTTAATAAATCTGTAGAAAACTTCCTCGACCGGCAGAACGAAGGCGGTCAGGACAGCGCCTTCGGGGCGCACGACACCGTTCATCAGGTCGCGCACGTGATCGTAGTCGGTCGCCGCAAGCGTGAGATGCAATCGCGCCGTACCACCACTTTCGATGATTTCAGGCTCCCGGTCGGCTGCTGAACCTGCCGTCAAATTCGCCTCACGCAACGTCATTTTTGTGTGTCTCCAGCAGTGATGCGGCGCCCATCCTTCGCCGCGGCGCACCCTACACTATCCCGGGTAACCCTTGTATGCCGCTCTCCGATGCCATTATCTTGGCGGCCAAGAAATTCTCCGGCCCTTGGCTGGCGGGCAGAACGAGGGATCCGGTGTGACGCGCGCTGTCCTGGTAAGCCTTGCATTGCTTATTGCCGGGCCTGCGGCTGCCGGTGAATTCGAAAGCCCGGTCGTCAAGCTCAGCGACGTCAATTGGCAATCCGCCGCGGCGAGCCTGACGGATCGCGGCGCCCAATCACCGACCGAAGCCTTCGCCCGCCTCAACGCCGCCGCCGAAAAGCGGTTTGCCGACATCGGCAAGAGTTCGGTCCCGGTGCTGCTGCCGTTTGATATCGACGCGTTTCGCAAGGACGTGGCCGACGGCAAGCCGGAAGCGGCCACGTCGGAAAAATACTTCGGAGGTTTGCACCCGACAAAGTTCTTCCTGGCAGGCCCCGCCGGATACGACGCAACCTTTACGCTCAGCAACAAGGAAGACGAACTCAAGATTCGGTTTGAGAAACCGATCTTGTTTGAGATATCGGGCGCGGCCTTTATCTACGAGCTTGACCCACCCGATCACGTGGAAAAAGAAGAGCCCCCGCCCAAGGAGCTGGCCGAACAATTCCCCGGTATCCGCCGCGTGCTGAGCGAAGCGCATGTCCGCTATGTGTTTGAACGATTTGGCGTGCCCTATGTGCTGTCAATCCAGTGCTACGACATGCGGCCGTCATCACGACATCTTTCTTGCCGGGAAGCCGATCCCCTGGCCTTGCGATTTTTGAGCTTGCTGCGCACGGCCGGCGGCACGCCGGCGAAAATCGGGCAACCGAAGTTCGACCTCAGCCGACCCGATGGCAAATCAGATTTTACCTACTATGGCCCCGGCGATCTGATCGAAAATACCGGCTGGAAAAAAATGCCCGGCCGCGTCGACTACCACGTTTATTCACGCATGCGCTTCCCGATTGCGGACGCGCCGGGATACGTGAAGTCGCAATCCTTCATGCCCTGGGGCGACTGCTATCACACCGGTACAGTGGGCCGAACCGGCCGCAAGGGCGCGCAATATCGCTGCAGGCTCAATAGTAAACCGTTGGTCTTCGACGAGTCGGCGGCGGAAAATTTCACCTATCCGTGGCGCGACAACTTCTGCGAGTTGCGTGACTTTCTGGTCGGTCAATGCCCGGGCGGTTACGGCCACCAGGGCGAAGATATCCGGCCGGGCAACTGCGTCTTCAAAAATGCGGAAGCCGACCGGTGCATGCCCTACCAGCACTCAGTCGCCGCCGTGCATGACGGCATCATCCGTCGCCTGCCCGGAAATATCGGCGTCTATATTGTTGCCAACACCGAAAACGAGCGCGTGCGCTTTCGCTATCTCCACATGAACCCAAATTACATGGACGCCGAAGGCCTCCTGAACGGCAAGCACGTCTCCGCGGGCGAGATCATCGGCAAAGTCGCAACCTGGGGCGACTACGAGAAAGGCACGTCCTACCACATCCACTTTAACATCCAGGTCTTCACCAAGATCGGCTGGGTTTGGGTCAATCCCTATATGACGCTGGTCGCCGCTTATGAACGACTGATCGGCGGCCGCGGCAGCGAAATCCTGCCGGATCAGCCCGCGCCCCCGGTTCCCGACAAGCCTCCGGTGATCTTGCAAACTGAACCGGCGCCGGAGGCATCCTCGGCCACGCCGCAGCCACAGCCAAAACCCGAAGTTGCCGCCACTCAGCACGCAAAACCGGAACGGCATCATCAGGCGCGCAAGAAACGGCGGCACAGGCACAACGACGGTTGAGTTGTTGCGTCCGTCGACATCACGAAAAGGTTTCCTGGCCACTGTATGTTCGTGAGCCGCTGCCCGCTACAATGGCACGTATGCAGCGACTCCTTTTGCGCGGAACCCGCCAGGCCAGCATGCAACTAAATCGCCGCGCCATGATGACGGGCGCTTTCGCCGCAACTGTGTCGCTCGCGTTTGGCAAACACGCATTCGCCGCCCAACCGCCTGCCTTCACCCGCTGGGTTGCCGCTCTTCGCCCGCGCGCGCTCGCGCGCGGCATTTCCGAGCAAACATACGATCGTGTCATGGGCGAATTGTCACCCGACACGAGCGTCCTCGCGGAGTTCAACGCGCAGCCGGAGGTCACCGAGCTGATGTGGCAATACATCAATCGCCGGTGCTCCGATTGGCGCGTGATCACCGGCAAAGTGCGCGCAAAAGAAAATGCAGACTTGCTGGCGCGCATCGAAAAAGACTACGGCGTTGATCGCTATATTATTCTTGGCTTGTGGGGCATGGAGTCGTCGTTCGGCGACGTGATCGCCAATCGCAAATACATGCGCCCGATTATCCCGGCGCTTGCGGCGCTGGCCTGGGAAGCGCCGCGCCGCCGCCCTTATTGGGAAACCGAGCTGCTCAACGCGCTCACCATCGTCGATCGCGGCTGGACACAACCGGCGGACATGATCGGCTCGTGGGCCGGCGCGATGGGGCATACGCAATGGATGCCCGAAGTCTGGTTGCATATGGGCGTTGACTACGATCACGACGGCCGTGCCTCCCCGTTCGGAAAGCCGGATGATTTATTTGCGGGGACCGCGCGGTTTTTGGTGGAGCGCGGGAACTATCGCCGCGGCGAAACCTGGGGCTGTGAGGTCGCGCTTGCCGCAAATCATGCCAAGCTCGCGAACAACCGGACCATGCGCCCCTACGCAAAGTGGGCTGAGCTCGGTGTGCGACGCGCGGACGGCGCCGCCTTCGCACGCCCGGCGGATCAGGTGAAACTCTGGCTTCCGGTCGCCGGCGGGCCGGCCTTCCTGATCGGCCAGAACTTTCGTGCAGTTCATGCCTACAACCCGTCGACCAGCTACACACTGGCTCTTTGCCATCTGGGCGACCTGATCCGCGGTGGCCCGCCCTTCCACCAGCAGTTCCCCGGCGGCGAACGCGTACCGACCCTGGATGAGGTCAAGGAAATCCAGCGGCGGCTCAATGAACAAGGATTCAAGACCGATGGCATTGACGGCCGCACCGGCCGCGACACGATCAGGGCGATCCTCGCATTCCAGAAGAAAGTCGGCATGGAGCCTGCCGACGGCTATGCCGGGCTGAAATTGCTCGCCCGATTGCGTCAGGGCTCGTAATCCGGTTGGATGCCGCCCACCGCCCGCCGGGCGGCCGACGGCGGAGCCTGTAAAAGTGTCAAGCGACCGAAGTGAGAGCAAAAAGGGACGTCCGGCCGATAGCGGACTTTTATCCGCGTTCGATCGTCCCGTACCCGCCGGCGTCAATGCGGCCGGCTTCGGCAGCGACGTGGTCGCTGACGCACTTCGCGCGACCGACATCCCTTATATCGCGCTCAATCCCGGCGCCAGCTATCGCGGGTTTCACGACAGCCTTGTGAACTACCTCGGCAACGAACGACCGCAAATGCTGCTGTGCCTGCACGAGGAAAGCGCGATCGCAATCGCGCATGGCTACGCGAAAGTCACCGGCAAGGCGATGGCCGCCGCCGTACATTCAAATGTCGGCCTGATGCACGGCACCATGGCGATATTCAACGCCTGGTGCGACCGCATGCCGATGGTCATCCTGGGCGCGACGGGTCCGGTCGATTCCGTCAAGCGGCGCCCCTGGATCGACTGGATTCATACCGCACGGGATCAAGGCGCGTTGGTGCGCGGCTATACCAAATGGGACGACCAACCGGCATCGCCAGTCGCCGCACGTGAAGCCGTCTTGCGCGCGAACTGGATTGCCAATACGGCGCCGCGCGGGCCGACTTACGTCAATCTCGATGCGGAAATGCAGGAGAGCAAGCTCGGCGAGCCGGTGGCTCCGATCGACGCCAAGCGGTTCATGCCGGCAGTCGAGAGCGCCGCACCCGCCGAGCGCATCAAGGCCGCGGCCCAGTTGCTGCAGGGTGCCAAACGTCCGGTCATTCTCGCCGGCCGCACATCGCGCGATGTCGACGCCTGGAACATGCGAGTGACTCTCGCGGAGCGGCTCAACGCACACGTCGTGACCGACTTGAAGATCGCAGCCTCATTCCCGACGGCCCATCATCTTCATGCCGGTGCGCCCGGCGGCACCGTGCTGGCGCCTGAGGCCGCCGATGCTATTCGCGGCGCCGACGTCATTCTCAGCCTCGATTGGCTGGACGTGGCCGGCGCCTTCAAGGCCGTGGGCAATGTCACTGCCAAGGTCATTCAGGTGTCCGTTGATCATCGGCTGCACAACGGCTGGAGCATGGATTACCAGAGCTTGCCGCCGGTCGACGTGTTCATCGACTGCGAGCCGGACTTTGCCGTGCCGGCGTTGCTCGCAGCACTTGGGCCTGGCCCCGCGCGCGCCGCCCCCGCCCGTGCGAAGGAGTTTCCGACGCCGACTGGTGACAAACTCACGGTCGATCACCTTGCCGTGGCGCTACGCAAAGCTGTCGGCGAGCGGCCGACCAGCCTCACCCACGTGTCGCTGTCATGGAACGGCGCAAACTGGGCGTTTGATCACCCCCTCGGCTATCTCGGCTCTGACGGCGGCGGAGGCGTGGGCGGCGGCCCGGGCATTTCTGTCGGCGCCGCACTGGCGCTCAAAGACAGCGGCCGGCTGCCGGTCGCGGTTTGCGGTGATGGTGACTTCCTGATGGGCGTCACCGCGCTATGGACCGCGGCGCACTACCGCATTCCGCTGCTGGTCGTGGTCGCCAATAATCGATCGTTCTTCAATGACGAACTGCATCAGGAGCGCGTGGCGCGCATGCGCAACCGCCCGGTCGAGAACAGATGGGTCGGGCAGCGCATCTCCGAGCCAGACATCGATCTTGCCGGCATGGCGCGTGCGCAAGGCGCGCAGGGTTTCGGGCCCGTGGTCTCGATTGCGGACCTGGCGCCGACGTTTGCCAAGGCCATCGCCGCGGTCGAAGCCGGCGCAGTCGCCGTTGTCGACGTGCGGGTCGAGCCTGGCTATACGGCCGCCACAACCGCCGCCATGACACGGAAGAGCGAGTAATCGCCCCATGTCGGCCACCGCATCCAACGATGCCATTCTGGTCGCGGATGACATCGTCGTCCGCTTCGAGACCGAGGAAGGTCCGGTCACCGCCGTCGACAACGTCTCCTTCGAGGTCAAGCCGGGCGAATTCCTGTCGGTCATCGGCCCGTCAGGCTGCGGGAAGTCCACGCTCTTCAATGTCATTGGCGGCCTTTTAAGCAACCATCAGGGCGTGGTCAGCGTCGCCGGCGAAACTATTTCCGGTCCGCACAAATCGATCGGGATGGTTTTCCAGGAGGAGTCGACATTTCCCTGGCGCACCGTTGCCGACAATGTTTCGTTTCCACTCGAACTTATCGGCATGCCGAAGGCCAAGCGCGCGGAGCGTGCGCGCCACTTCATCAAGCTGGTCGGCCTCGACGGCTTCGCGAACCGATATCCGGGCGAATTGTCAGGTGGCATGCGCCAGCGCGTTTCGCTGGCGCGCACACTCGCCTCCGAACCGAAAATCCTGCTGATGGACGAGCCCTTTGCCGCACTCGATGAGCAAACGCGGTTGTTGCTCGGCGACAAGGTGCTGCAAATCCAGCAACAGCTGAAGCAGACAACGCTGCTGATTACCCACAACATCACCGAAGCCGTCCAGATGTCCGATCGAATTCTGGTGATGACCTACCGGCCCGGCAAGGTGAAACGCATCGTCGACATCGACCTGCCGCGCCCGCGCACATCCGAAATCGTCGGCAGCGAAGCCTTTGGCCGTTACGTCGCACAGATCTGGAGCGACCTGCGCGAAGAAGCGAGCCGCGGCATGAAAGACGAGGAAGAGCACGTTTTGCATCACGAGGCACCGACGTCATGACCGACGTAGCGGCACGCAATCCCGCCCGCGGCGTGCCTCCCGCATTCGTTGGCATCGCGAGCCTTGTCCTGTTCCTGCTTATTGTTGAATTGTTGATCCGCACCGACCTCATCAGCCGATACATCGTGCCGCCGCCATCGGAAATTGCCGCAAGTTTCTGGCGCGTCATTGTTGAAGAGCATGTCTTCAGGCGCTTCCTGCTCACAGCCACTGAATGCCTGACCGCGGGAGTTATGATTACCGTCATCGGCGTCGCCAGTGGCGTCCTGATGCATCGCTATAAATTATTGCAGGATGCCTGCGAGACCTGGGTTGCGGGTCTCGCCGCCGCTCCCGTCGTGCTGGCCTACCCTCTGTTCATGGTCATTTTCGGCCGCAACGCCTGGACCATCATCATGATCGGGTTTGTTGCCGCTTTGCCGCCGGTCATTTTAAAGACCATCGAGGGAATGGCAGGCACACGCAAAGTGCTGGTCAATGTGGGACGAAGCTTCAATCTCACAGGCCCACAGCAGTTCTGGAAAATTTTGCTGCCCGCGTCATTGCCGACCATTTTCGTCGGCATCCGGCTTGGGCTTGTCTTCGCGCTGATCAACGTGGTCGGCGTTGAATTCCTGATCAACTACGGCGGGCTCGGCCAGCTCATCAACGATCTCTCCGAGCGTTACGATCTCGCCGGCACTTATGCGGCGATTTGCTTTGTCATTCTGGTCAGCGTGTTGTTCTTCATGGCGCTGGAAAAGGCAGAACGATGGCTGAGACCGGTCGATTGAGACAGGCGGCGGTCGCCGCTCCGGTGATCAGCCAAGTCACGCTCTTGCGTGCGGCCATCATATTGAGCGTGCTTGCAATATGGGAGTTTCTCTCCCACTCCGGCTGGCTCTACCGTGACGTGGTCCCTTCGCTCATCTCAATCGGTGAAGCCCTTGGTCAATTGCTGGCGCGGCCAAATTATTACTACAACCTCGGCGTGACCGCAGCCGAGATCGGCGCCGCTGTCGCGATCGGCGGAATATCCGGGATGGCGGTCGGCCTCTTGCTCGGCGCGAACCGGTATCTATCCAGAGCATTCGAGAACTATCTCTATTATCTCGGTCCCACGCCGAAGATCATCTTTTTCCCGGTCATGATCATGTGGTTCGGCGTCGGTCCGGAATCCAAGGTCGCGCTCGGGACGCTTTCCTGTTTCTTTCCAATCGCGCTCTCTGTCGCAGCGGGAATGCGTCAGATCGACAAGGTACTGATCCGCGTTGGCAGGAGCTTCCAGGCCTCGACCGCACAAATGGTGCTCAAGATCTATATTCCGGCCATGCGCCACCCGATCATCAATGGCATAAGGCTTGGCCTCGGTGTCGCGCTGATCGGCACACTGCTGGCGGAAACAAAATTATCGAACAAAGGCATCGGATTTCTGATTATCCAGGCCTACAGCACGTTCGACATGCCGCGTATGTATGCCATGCTGATCGTTCTGTTCGTGCTGGCGATCGGCGCGAATGCCCTGATCGGCCGCTTGGGCGGCCTCGACAGCATCAAACGCTCGTAACATTCCAAAGGAAGGGGCCCCATGAAACAGATCAGGAAACTTGCGAGCGCTGTGGCCCTCGGCGCCGTTGTCATGGCGGCACCGGCCGCCGCGGACGACCTCGTGAAAATGACCATTGGCCAGCGAGGCAACTGGGACACCGCGATCACCCACCTCGGGGAAAAAGCCGGCATCTTCAAGAAGCACGGCATCCAGATGGAGATGATTTATACATCGGGCAGCGGCGAGACGTTGCAGCCTGTGATCTCCGGCGGGGTCGATCTGGGCCTTGCGGTTGGCACGCTCGGTGCGATGGCGGCCTTCTCAAAGGGCGCGCCGGTACGGATTGTCGGCGCGCAAGCGACCGGTGCAGCTGACTATTGGTACGCCAAGAATCCCGCGATCAAGACGCTGAAGGACACGGACGGCCGCACCATTGCCTACTCGAGCAATGGCTCCTCAACTCACAGCGTGGTGCGTGCCTTTATCGACGAATATAAACTCACCGGCGCAAAGACTCAGACGACCGGGAATCCCAGTTCCACGCTCACCGCAGTCATGACTGACCAGGTTGACGTCGGATGGGCTTCACCGCCGTTTGGCCTGAAGGAACTTCAGGAAGGCAAAATCCATATTGTCGCCAAGGCAACCGATGCCACGCTCGTGCGCGGGCAGACCATTCGTGTGCTGGTCGCTAATACCGATACACTCACTAAACGTAAGGCAGTTCTCGATCGCTTCATGCAAGCCTATCGGGAAGCGATCGACTACATGTATTCGGACAATCCGCAAGTCATCAAGGACTACGCCGAATTTGCCGGTGTGCCGGAAGTGATGGCCAGACGTGTGCGCGATGAGTTCTTTCCGAAATCCCTGGTCAATCCCGACCAGATTCACGGCCTTGAGACGTTGGTACCGGAAGCAGTCAATCTGAAATTCATCCCGGCACCGCTCAGCAAGGAGCAAATCGCAGAATTGATCCAGATTCCGCCACGGAAGTAGACATACGGAGCTATCCGACATGACGACCGCTGTTTCACCGCAAGCCGCGTCCGCCCAAGCTGTCGTGCTACCGAAGAACCGTGGCGCATATTACGGCGGCGCATGGCATGAGCCGAAAGCCGGACGCTTTGTCGACACGATCAATCCCGGAACCGGCCAATCGCTCGGCAAGGTCGCCGATTCAGGAGCCGACGATATCGATGCGGCCGTGGCCGCGGCAAAAACGGCATTCAATGAATGGCGCCGCGTGCTGCCCCTCGAGCGCGCCAAGATCCTGCGGCGGATCGCGGAAATCCTGCGCCAGAACGCAAACGAACTTGCCATGATCGATGCCGCCGACTGCGGCAACCCGGTCAAGGAAATGGTCAGCGACGCCATGATCGCTGCGGCGCAAGTTGAATTCTTCGCGGGCTTCGTCACGGAGATGAAAGGCGCATCGATCCCGATGGGGCCGGACGTCGTGAACTTTTCAGTGCGCGAGCCATTGGGAGTCGTCGGGCGTATCATTCCGTTCAACCACCCCTTCATGTTCTGCGCCGGAAAGTCTGCGGCTCCCCTCGCCGCCGGCAACACGGTTGTCGTCAAGCCGCCGGAACAGTCTCCCCTTTCGTCACTGCGGCTGGCCGAATTGATCGGCGGACTGTTGCCGCCGGGCGTTTTCAATGTCGTGCCGGGTGGCCGTGAGGCCGGCCAAAGGCTCGCCAGTCACCCGGATGTCGCCATGATCGCTCTGATCGGCAGCGTGCCGACCGGCCGCGCCGTAATGAAAGCCGCCTCCGACACGGTCAAGCGAACGATGCTCGAACTGGGCGGCAAGAACGCGTTGATCGCCTATGGTGACGCCGATCCGGATGATGTCGCCGGCGCGGTTATCGGCGGCATGAACTTTACCTGGTGCGGCCAATCCTGCGGTTCGACCAGCCGCGCATTCATTCACGAAAAGATCTATGACGCCGTGATCGCGCGCGTGAAGGAAAAAATCAAATACTACAAGCCGGGAATCCCCACCGATCCCGCCACAACCATGGGCGCGATTGTTTCCAAGCAGCAATTCGACCGCGTGATGAGCTTCATCGATTCCGCCAAGAGCGAAGGCGCTCAACTCATCAGCGGCGGCGGGCCGCCGGCCGACCCGGCGCTGAAAAACGGGTTCTATGTTGAGCCAACGGTCTTCGCCGTCACTGAGAAGAACCGCATTGCGCGCGAAGAAATCTTCGGGCCCGTGCTGGGCGTGTTCAAATGGAGCGACGAGGCCCAGATGCTTAAGACCGTCAATGCGGTCGAATATGGCCTCACCGCCTCGATATGGACGAATGACCTCAACACCGCACACCGAACCGCCATGACCGTGCAGGCAGGCTTCGTATGGATCAACGAAGTGAGCAAGCACTTCCTCGGTGCGCCATTCGGCGGCTTCAAGCAATCCGGCCTGGGGCGCGAGGAATGTTTCGAGGAGATGCTCGCCTTTACGCAGGAAAAGAACATCCACCTGAAGCTCAAGCCCGCCAAGACCTAACGCGGCGGATCGAAACCCGCATGAGCCCATGCCGCGCGGTGGGCTGGGTCCGTCATGAAGGCAATGAAGGCGCGGCCCGCATCCGCGTTCGCACTGCCGGCGGTTACCGCCGCTCCATAAATAGTGGTGAGCTGGATCGCCGCGGGCAACGGACCGACAACGGACAATCCATCCGTATTGACGACCTCGCTCTTCGGATAAAAACCGATTTCGGCCTCCCCGCCTGCAACCAGTTGCACGCCGCCTTCGAGTGCCGGGCGGTGAATGATCTTGCTTTTCATCGCATCGGCGATGCCGAGTTGCTCGATCAGCTTTCCCATATGTGTGCCGCTCGGCGTCGCGCCCGGCGTGGCATGGACGATCGTGCGGCTGTTCAGGATTGATTGCCTGACCTTGTCCGGCGTCGACAGATCCGGTTTTGGCGCACCGGTGCGCACCACCGCATTGACGCTGACAAGTCCGAGAATGGCTCGGCCTTGCGCCTGCACCACGCCATTCTTTTGGTAGTCGTCCAGAATGTTGGTCGGCATGACCAAGACGTCCGCCTTTTCGCCGGCGGCAAGCTTGTCACGCAGCGCCGACATCACCGCGAAGACGAACTCAATCTTGTGGCCCGATGTCCCCTCAAACTGCGGGGTCAACTGCAGGAAAATCTCTTTCGGCGCGCCGCCGCTGAAAATTCGAAGGGTGGCCATGGATAAACCTAGAGCTTGAAGGTCTCGAGCGTGCCGGGGTGGAACATCTCCTCCGGTGTAACCAACCGTGACGACAGGCCCTGCGAATGGTGATGACGCAGGAAAGTCTCCAAAGTTTTGCGGTTAGCTGAAACGCCATAAGACCAGAAGTCCTCCCCCATAGAGTTCGGGCTTCCATCAATCTTTCTTCGACGAACGGCAGCGTTACCTTGGTCGCCGAAGTGTCGCTCAACTGCCCAAGCGCAACCGCTTTGGCTTGTTCGAATGCCTTAAATACCGCCCCCGGCAGCCAAGGATGCTTTTCAGCCAGCGTACGCCGCACACCGACCAGATGCATGATTGGAAAGATTCCGGTGCGCTTGAAATAGTCCTTCGCGGCCGCAACTGGATCGGGAAACAACCAGCCGACATTGGGCGTCTCTTTCGGCAATGATGGCGGACGCGGCGCGATGAAACCGTCGATGGCTCCTTCCGCGAGCAGCGCAGAGATCGACTTGCCCTTCGGCGCGTCTTCAAGCTTCACATCGGATGGCAGCTTGATGCTGATCTTTTCGGGCCGGTCGGCATCTTCGATGCCACCGCGCACCCACTGAATATCCGACGGCTTCACGCCATAATCGTCTTCGAGAATCGAGCGCGCCCATACATTTGCAGTCAATTGATATTCCGGGACACCGACCTTCTTGCCCTTGAGGTCCGCCGGCTTCTTGATCCGATCGGTGCGCACGTAGATCGATGTGTGGCGAAAGGCGCGTGACACGAAAGCCGGCACGCCTACGTAGGGACAGTTTCCCTGCGCGGTTTTGACCGTAAAGCTCGACAGCGAAAGCTCGCAGATGTCGAATTCCGCCTGGCGGAAAGCGCGGAAAAAGATCTCCTCCGGCGACAACGTCATGCAGGCCGGCTTGACGCCGTCGATTTGCACGCTTCCGTCAATCAGCGCGCGCGTGCGGTCGTACGGGCCGACGGCTACGGAAAGACTGAGTTTTGCCATGGGAATCCCGGCTGGACGTCAAAACTGCCGGAATGTCATATGCGAATTGTCGCCGGGACGCTACTCCACCCCACGTTTTTGCGTCTTCTCGTCGGGGGTCACGTCGACCGCCTGTGCGCGGCCGGTGATCTTCACGGGGGGGCCACAATCCTTCATGCAGGGATTCGGATTCCAGAAAGCCTTCTCGGTCTTCTCACGGTCGTCGTCGTAGAAACCACTTTGGTTCGGCATTTTCACCTTGCCCCAGCTTTCCTTCGACAGGACGAATTGGTCGTCGACAATGTCATTGAGGCTGAGCACATAAGCCACGACGGCATACAGCTCGTCGTTGCTCAGCGACTGCGCGTCGCCAAAGGGCATGGCCCGGCGGATATAGTCGAACACACTTGAAAGATACGGAAAATACGAACCGACCGTCTTGACCGGATCGTGTGAGGCAAGCGTGCCTTTTCCCTGGGCCAATTGCGGCCAACGCCCGGCGCTTTCACCAAATTCGCCGTGACAAGCGGCGCATTTATCCATGTAGACCTTTTCGCCGTCCTTCACCGAGCCATGGCCGGGAGGGGCACCCTGCCCATCAGGACGTACGTCTATGTCCCAACCGGCGACCTGCTCTGGCGTGGCGATATGTCCGATCTTGTAATTTCGCGACGCTTCTTTCTGCGATTGTGCAGCACCAGGGAGCGATAGCCCCAACAGCACCGCAATCGAGACGACGAGACTAACCGACCTCGACATTCTCGACCTCCCCATTCGCCTTGAGCGCCCAGGTCTGGATGCCGTTGTTATGGTAGATCGAATTGATCCCCCGGATCTTGCGCAAGGCGTCCTTGCTCGGCTGCACATAGCCGGTGTTGTCCATCGCGCGCGATTGCAACAGCAGTTGTTCGCCGTTCCAGTCAAACTCGTAATAAAAGCGCACGCAGGCCTTGTCGAAAACCGGGCCATCGATCCGCGCCGTCCGCCAGTTTCGGCCACCGTCGAGTGAAACATCGACCCGCGCGACCTTTCCCCGCCCCGACCAAGCCAGGCCCGAAATAATATTGAAGCCCTTTTGCTTCACAGGCGCCTGCGGCGATGGCGATGTAATCACCGATTTGGCGTCCATCACCCACGTGAACTGGCGCGCTTTGCCGTTTTCGAGCAGGTCGGTGTATTTCGCGGTTTCCTCGCGTGTAAACCACGGCTGGTCGCCGATCTTGATGCGGCGCAACCACTTCACCCAGACATTACCCTCCCAACCCGGCACCACGAGACGCACCGGATAGCCTTGCTCGGGACGGAGCATTTCACCGTTCATGCGATAGGCGACGATGCAATCCTCAAGCGCCTTGCTCATCGGGATCGAGCGGTTCATCGCCGCGGCGTCGCCGCCTTCCGCCATGATCCATTTTGCATTCGGCTTGAGGCCGGCTTGCTCCAGCAAAACCTTCAGCGGCACGCCGGTGTATTGCACGCAATGCACCATGCCGTGAGTATATTGACAGCCGTTGAGCTGGGCCCCACGCCATTCCATGCCGGAATTGGCAGCGCATTCGAGGAAATAGATCTTGTTGACGCGTGGCAGCCGCATGAGTTCTTCAAGCGTGAAGATCAACGGCTTCTCGACAAGGCCGTGCAACATCAGCCGGTAATCTTCTGGATTGACCTCGGCTATGCCGCCGTGATGCCGCTCGAAGCACAATCCGTTCGGCGTGATAATGCCGTCGAGTTGATGCAATGGCGTGAAGCTGACGGAGGATTCGGGCGTCGCGGTAAGCCAGGACACGGTGCGACGGACCACGTCCTTTTCGTATTTGGATGGATTCCCGTAGCCGCGCACGCCAACGCCCTCACCGAGCTGACGCGTCCAGTCCGCAACATTCGGGGGAAGATTCTTGGGATTTTCTGCGTGCGCTGCGTTTACGCCCGTTGCAGCAAGGCCAGCGGCACCGGCAAGAAAGTGGCGGCGCGTTGCGCGGCCCGTGTCGATCGGATCAGTCATCGGCCGCCTCCGGCAGATCGCCTTACAGACCGCTTGTTATCACATTCTGCTTTATGAATGTAATTCAAATCGTCGCTAAACCCCCGAAATTTTCACGCTGGTATTCGGTGCAACGCGGACGGTTTTTTCTGCAGCGATATGGTGCTCGACCAGATCCCAGACCGGTGGACCTTCTGTCCCCTCATTCACGCTCGCCCAGCCGGAAACGACATAGTTCGCTTTCGGCTCTATTGCTTTGCCGGATTTCAAGTGAGTCATTTCTGAAATTCGCTGGCCAACGGGCTTTGCTACATCGATCGCATAGCCGAGCCCGCCACACCGGACCATATCGCCGCCCTGCTGATAGTATGGATCCGGATTGAACAAGTTATCGGCGACGTCCTCGAGCACTTCCTTCAGCCGCTCGCCCGTCATCGAAATGCGATAGACCTGCGGATAGGTGATGGCCGTCGCATTGTGAATGTCCTCGACCGTGATCGGCTGACCCGGCAGCACGCTGGTGCCCCACCGGAATCCCGGCGAAAGCGCAATCTCCGCGTCGCGTTCTTTTAGAAGCGCCGCGCAAATCAGATCGTCGAAGGTGCCATTGAAGTTGCCGCGCCGATAAAGAAGCGAATCCGAATGCCCGACCACACGCTTAAGGTCATCGGCAAACGGCGCGCGTACCTTGGCGATCGCCGCGGACATCTCTGCGTCGGGTTTGATGACATCCGCAAAAAGGGGAATCAGCTTGTACCGGAAATTCTTGACCGCGCCGCCGCTCACGTCGAGATCCAGCCGCGAGACGAACTTGCCGTGGCTACCGGATGCCACGAGCAAGGTATTGCCGACCTTGATGGCCTCCGGCAAGGCATCATGCGTGTGGCTGGTGAGAATGACGTCGATGCCCGACACGCGGCTCGCAAGCTTGCGATCAACATCGAAGCCATTGTGCGAGAGCAGCACGACAAGCTGCGCGCCGGCCTTGCGCGCCTTTTCGACGTTCGCGCGCACATCCTCCTCGCGGATCCCGAATGACCATTTCGGCATCAGCCAGCGCGGATTGGCCACCGGAGTATAGGGAAAAGCCTGCCCGAGCACGGCGATCTTGACGCCGCCCTTTTCAAACATCTTCATCGGTTCGAAAGCGGGCTCGTTCCACTCGGTATCGCGGATATTGAGCGCGAGGAACGGAAAACCGAGTCCTTCGACAAGCTCCTTCAGGCGTGTTTCGCCGTAAGTAAATTCCCAATGGCCCGTCATGGCGTCAGGCTTCAACAGCGCCATGCAGTCGACCATGTCCTGGCCTTTGCTGCGGTTTGCGCCGAGCGAGCCCTGCCAGGTATCGCCGCCGTCGAGGAAGAGGACTTTATCGTTGCCGCGCTCGGCGCGGACTTGCTTGACCACTGCCGCGAGCCGGTCGAGGCCGCCGATGCGGCCATAGGATTTCGCCAGGGCCTCGAAGTCCTGATCGGTCAATGCATAAGCCGCAGCCGACTTCTCCGGAATACCGAAACGCCGGAGAAAATCCGGTCCGGTGAGGTGCGGCGGCTGCCCTTTCGCGTCTCCGACGCCGAGATTGACCGAAGGCTCCCGGAAATAGACCGGCACGAGCTGACCGTGAATATCGGCGACATGGAGCAGCGTGACAGTTGCCGACCGCGTCGAATTTCAGCAATTCGGCTTCACTCACGCGCTGCTGCGCCAGCGCGCGCGTGAAACTAGCGCCCGCCGTCAGCGCCGCGGTAGCGACGCCGACCTGGAGGATTTCGCGGCGGGTGATCATCGATCTAGATCAATGCCGAATGCCGGGTACGCTCAGCTTCAGCCCATCGTTCTGCGAGGCGAGATAGAGCTCGAGATCGCCATATTCCTTGGCATCGGGCGGCAGTTCGTCGGCGCGAATGTTGACCTGGCACCACTGGAACCGCTGGCGAATGTCCCAGATCGCCAGAAGGCTCGTGCGCCAAGTCGGGAAATGATCGTACTGGCCCTTGGGTTCACCCAACCACTGCCCACGGATCCAGTGGTTCGCGGATTTGCCGTGGCAATCGGTGCAGGCGAAATTGAGCTCGCCGAGCTTGCGGCTTGCAAGCGCCTTGCCGCGCTCGATTGCGGCCTTTGAGTCCGCGCTGGTGGTATCCACCTGAATTGGCGTGCCGTTGGCGAGGAAGTGCAGATAGACCGACATGGCGCGGTTCTCGTCGGTTTCCATCAACCAGTCCGCGCCGGTGGTTGCCTTGGCGTGGCGGGTGACGAACTCCTCCACCCCCAACACTTTGTTGAGCCGTGGCTCCCATTTCGGCATCGATGCCGCCCAGGTTTTGAATGATGCCACCGGATCGCTGTGACATGTGGCGCAGGCGGACCCGGACGCGCTCTTCTGCTTCCAAAGCTCCTGCGCCTTGTCCACGGCCCACATGCCGGGATTTTCGATTGGATCGAGGTTTTCGCGTTTCTCGACCGGAGCCGGGCGCTTGTCCGGATTGTCGAGTTCGGTCTTGAACACCGCCGGAGATTTCAACGTCTTGAGGAACGCGACCATGTCGCCGATTTCCTCATCGTTGAACACGCCGTGACCGCCCCACGGCGGCATCACCGTCTCCGGATTGTAAACGCGCGCGTCGTAGATGTAGTTGAACAGATATTCGTCCTCGCGGCCGGCGTTCCCGATTTCCGAAAGATCAGGACCGACATTGCCCGGAAGATTGGCGCCGCCCGCCGGGCCCATGACATGGCATGCGAGGCACGATCCGCCGCGGTTGCGATCGGCGACCAGCTTCGCGCCTTTTTTGGGATCGCCGGTGATTGGGCCCGGCAGCTTGCGTGGCGTTTTCGGCGCGGGCGGCGACGCCAGATTGGCGAGCGTATTCCATTTCGATTCATCGCGGGCCGGCCACCCCGCATAGCGCTTCCATGGCCGCGCTGACGCATCGCCCTTCGTCTCAAGCGGTGCTTCCTTCTTGGCCTGCGCGTTTGCGCCAGGCTGACCGCCAACAACGAAAGCGCCCGCAACCAATAGTGCGACCGTTGCGCCGCTCGCCAGAATCCCTCCACGAGTTCATCGGTTCCTCCCAATCAGATTATTATCATTGTCCGTCCCCCGCCGTGCTGCGCGGGACAGGTGTCAGGTGACCGTAATTGTCTCTTCCGCCGTGGTGACGGTGCCGTCATCGTCGGTCCACGTGAACTTGAACGTACCGCTTTCTTCCACCTTCGCGTGGAACTGCATGTAGGGGTTGGCGGCAATCGCCGGATCGAGGTTAGCCGTGAACACCGGCTTGCCGTTGAACTCGCAGGCGAACTTGTTGATGATTTTACGTGGAATGGCCTTGCCGTCTTTATCCTTGCGCTGACCCGACTCCATGATGTGCGGCAACAGCGTTTTGATTTCGATGACTTCGCCTTTCTTGGCTTCCTTGGGAAGCTTGAGCCGTGGCTTTTCCGCCATTGTATTCTCCTGAATCGAATTTGTTGCCGGATCAGCCGCCGCAGCCGCCGATGGTGACCTTCACCAGCTTCTGATTCGTAAAGAACTCGCCCTTGCTGGTCTTGGCGGTCACGATGATATTTTGCGTTGTCGCGAGGCGAATGCGCGTCGAGGCTTCGGCTTTGCCCGCGAGCGGCGAGAATTGAAATGTCGCGACACCCGGATTTGGATTGCCTTCAGCGACCACGAGAATTTCGCTCACGTAATTATCGGCAGTCATCGGAGCGTCGACCGACACCGACAACGGCACCGTATTGCCGTTCTCGGCAATCTCGGGCAGCTCGATCGAAACCTTGCCCTTCTCCGCTGTCTTGCCGCCGGTAAATTTCGCAATTTGCTCGGCCGCTTCCTTGGCGGCAGCAGAGGCGCTCTCGCCCCAGCCTATCAACGTAAGCGCCACGCCCGAGGCACCGAGCGCCAGTGTGTCGCGGCGGGATAAGGGTCGCATCCGTGAGTCCTCCAAGATGAGCATTTTGGGGCAGCCGCTAATCCGCCCGTTCGGACCATAGCGACGGGACAGGGCCAGTTCAAATCATATTCATAAAAAAATATACGTCTTGCACCGGCTCAGCTCGGCAATGACTTGAGATAGTCGAGGAAGCTTTTGCTCTCGTAGGCCTTTTCACGCACATAGCGGAACAAGGCGAGAAAATCGTCGGGCCGCATATAACCGGGCGCCCGCGCCACCTCGCGCTTGGCCGGCGGCAGGCTCTTGAGCGGCGCGGCGCCCTCCCCGAAGAATTGAAACGTCGGCGTGAACCGCACGCCATATTTCGCCGCCAATTCCTTTTCCGACATTTCCGCGCCGTCGAAATCGGTGACCTTGCGCGACCCGATGATGTTGAGCTGGAGCACTTCGAAATTCGTCTTCACGTAGTCCGCGATGCGCGGCTGCGCGAAGTTCACGAAATGCGTCTCCTTGCAATACGGGCAGCCTTTGAGCTCCCACATGACGACAAAGCGCTTGCCGTCCTTGCGGGCGCCTTCGAGATCGTCGGCAAGATCGAGAAAGCTTTCCAGGAACCAGGGCTCTTTGTAGAGCCCATCGTCGGTCAAAATCGGGCCTTCGGCATGTACACGCTGCGCGGACGCCGCCGCAAAAGATGCAGCGCCAATCAGCAAAATTCGGCGTGTAATCATGTGCGCAATCCGTAAACCACGCGGGCAAGCTTGCCTCGCTGCCAGCTGCGACGGGACATATAATTACGATTATACAGACGTTCGCGTCAAAATCCGGTGAATTTCATGCTGTTCTGGCTTGCTCGCATTGCATGTCTCGCCTCCGCCCTTCTGGGCAGCGCATTCTGCCGCCCAGGCCGATGAACTTGCGGATTTCAATGCCGCCATCGAATCGGCAAGCGCCCACAACCGGGTTGCTATCGGTTATCTGCGCACCGGCAATGAGGACCTCGCCTCACTCGAAATCGACCGGTTGCGCGACGCCTGGATCAGGCTGACCGAACGGTTTTCCGGCAATCGGCCCGACGTTTTCGCCAATAATCCCCTCTACGGCCGGCTGTTCACTGCTGTAAGCGCACGCCTGGTCGGTGCCGACCTCATGCTCAAGACAGGACGGCTCGACGCAGCAAGGAACGCGCTCGATGCGATTCGCGGCGACCTTTACGAGCTGCGCAAGGCGAGCGGCGTCGTGGTGCTGGCCGACTGCGTACGCGATGCCAACACCGCCATGGACGCGCTGATGATCTACAACGATCACGCGCTCGACTGGAGCAAGCCCGAAACGCGCACCTCTGTTGCGAATACCGCATCGTTGTACGGATCTATCCTTGATCGTTGCGACGGCATCGCAAGCGAAACAGTCCACAAGTCTCCGGAATTTCGCCGCCTCGTGGACGGCGCCAAAGCGAGCCTCTCCCTGATCCCCAAGGCGATCGCAACCCAGGACACCGACCTCCTGCACCGTGTGCTGATCGAGCTGCGCTCGTTCGACAACCTGTTGGCCTTCCGCTTCGGCTAGACCACATAGACGCAGCGCTCGCCGTTCCTGCATCGACACATGCTATATTGTTGATATATTGCCTCGCGATGCCGGGCGCGCAATTCGCACGAGAGAATGAAGCTAGTGAATTATTCTTGAACTCGACATTTTTCTTCTCGCGTTGCTTTGTTTAGCGCGGTTATTTTTGTTTCGACGTTTGTGAGGGCGCACGCGGCCGAACTTGTCATGTTTGAACAAGCCGGCTGCACCTGGTGCGAGATTTTCGACCGCGAAATTGCGCCGATCTATCCAAAAACGACAGAAGGTCAGCGCGCGCCTTTGCGACGCGTGAATATCGATCACACTTTGCCGCCGGATTTAGCATTTATTGAAGTAGAACGGCTCGCACCGCTTTTTGTTCTCGTCGAGAATGGCCGCGAAATAGGCCGCATTCGCGGTTATCCCGGTGAAGATAATTTCTGGGGGCTGCTTGGCGTACTGATCAAAAAACTGGATCCGTCAGGAACGAGTGGTGAACGAACCCCACTCGACGAAAAAACGTTGCGCGCAGCGAGTTGATCGTCTGTATTCGTCGGACGGCAAAACACAATTGTTGGTGTACGAATGGAATTGCATCACTTTGAAGGTCGCGCTCGCTCAACTGAACTTGACCGGATGGTCGAGAATGCAAAGCGCGCAAGCAATTTTCTCAAGGCGCTGGCGCATGAAAGCCGGCTGATGATTCTCTGTATCCTTGCCGAGGGCGAAAAGTCAGTCAGCGAGTTGGAAGACCTTCTCAGCCTGCGCCAGCCGACAGTGTCGCAGCAACTCGCGCGCTTGCGGTCGGATGGGCTGGTGACGACGCGACGTGACGGCAAGGCTATTTATTACCGGCTTGCCAGCGACGAAGCACGCGTTGTCATCGGCGCGATCTACGACGTCTTTTGCCGCAAGATTCGCAAGCGATAGCGCACAAATTATATGATCGCGATTATTGCGACGGCAGCAATTCCGTTGTTTTCCCGGTCGCCCAGTAGCTAATCAGACCGAGCCACTCATAGGCGGCTGCGTCGAAACGCCCCAGCCCATTTGAGAGCGAGCGGCTCCAAACTGGGTCAGCTGCCCGTGGTGTGCTCCACCCGACCGGATAGGCTTCGACGGCAAATCCAACTTTGCGGAAGCAGCCGATGGCGCGCGGCATATGCTGCGCAGACGTCACCAACAGCCACCGTTCCCCTGGCTTCGGATTGATCAAATCCTTCACGTATGCCGCATTTTCGGCGGTGTTCCGGGAACGCGTTTCGAGCGTTACGCGTGACGGGGGAATTCCAAAATTGTCGAGCAACGGGTGCACGAAGTCCGATTCCCGCGGCTGATTGCCCAACAGGCTCGCGTCACCCCCCGAGTAGACAATGCGGGCAGAAGGATATGCGCGCGCAAGTTTTGCCATCGCGAAGATGCGGCTGCCATCGCCACCGATGACCGGCTCACCATGTTCTCGTGAAAGCTCAGATGCTATGGCGCCGCCAAGCACAATGACTCCGTCCGGGGTGCCGCGACTTGCATCCCAGGGCGGAAAGCGACTTTCAAGCGCATGAATAAGAACGCCGCCCACCGGCAAGAAACCAGCCGCTGCCAGCAGAAGAAGGCTCGCCACCGCAATGCACACGCCAACGCGCCTGCGGCGAGTTGCCATCAGCGCGACACCGGCAAGTCCGAGCAGGATCAGAAGATTGGAAGGCAGGAAAAGAAAGGCGACGGTCTTCGAAAGAATGAAGAACATCAGCGTGACTTCTTCCAATCCTCGTACCGCTTCTTGTTTTCTTCATTGGGCGGATAAAGGCCCGGCAACTTGGCGCCCTTCTCGACCTCCTGCACCAGCCAGCTTTCCAGCAACTCGTGCTCCGCGCCTTCATGGGCAACGAACTCGACCAGGTCCTTCGGAATCACCACCGCGCCATCGTCATCGGCGACAATGACGTCGTCCGGAAAAATTGCACAGCCCCCGCACCCGACTGGTTCGTTCCAGCCGACGAATGTCAGTTGATTAACTGACGCTGGCGCCGCAACGCCCGCGCACCATACCGGCAATCCCGTCGCCAGCACGCCATGCTTGTCCCGCATAACGCCATCGGTAATCAGTGCACTGACACCGCGTTTGACCATGCGCATGCACAGGATGTCGCCGAAGATGCCCGCACCGGTCACGCCCATCGCATCGGCAACGACGATGCAATTCTCCGGCATCGCCTCGATCGCTCCGCGCGTTGAAATCGGCTTCGACCAGCTTTCCGGGGTTGCGAGATCCTCGCGCACCGGAACGAAACGGAGCGTGAAGGCCGGACCCACAACGCGTTTACCGGAAAAACCGAACGGCATTGCACCCGCCATCCATGAACGGCGAATGCCTTTTTTCAGCAGCATCGTCGTAATGGTGCCGGTTGTTACGTTGCCCAGGATATCAAGAGTTGTTGTCATGGTCGTTTCACGCCGCCTTCAAGCCGAGCCGCTCATCGCGGCGCCGGAGCAACGCGACAAACGGCACCGCGAGCAGCACCATCCAGAGTTTGCCCACGATCTGACCGAGCAAAAATTCCATCGAACCGAATGCGAGCCAGAGAAATACGATCGAGTCCACCACGAGTCCGGCAACGCTGGAAGCGACCACCGCCGCCACCAACCTCCGCCGCGCAAGCGGAGTATAGACGGCGAAGTCGGCAAATTCGGACAGCAGGAAGGCAGCCGCCGAGGCAAGAACAAGCGACGGCGGCGCAAGACCCGCCGAAATCATCGCACCGATCACAATCGCGCCGATCCCGAATTCAACGCCGAGCCGCCTCTGCACCAGGTCGCGCAACACCAGCGCGGCCCCGATCATCAGCACGCCCGAAGGCGCCATGATTCTGGGCGCGACCGGCACAAGACACGGACCATTGGGTACACACACGGTGCCGACGTGCCCGATCATCCAGTTCGCAGCAGGAATGGTCAGGCAAAACAGCACCAGAAAAATGCTGCCTTCGATGCGTCTGCGTTTATCGTTGTCGATCATGACGTCTTTCGACCCTTGAATTTGGCAAAACCTTGCGCCCGCAACTGGCAGGCCGGACACTCGCCACAGCCAAAGCCCCAATCGTGGCGCTTGCTGCGGTCGCCCAGATAACAGCTATGGCTGTCCTCGATGACGATTTCAAGGAATGCTTTGCCGCCAATTTGCTCAGCCATGGCGAAGGTGTCGGCCTTGTCGATCCACATGAGCGGCGTATGGATGGTGACACGTTTATCGAGCCCCAAAGTGAGCGCGACCTGGACGGCTTTTATGGTGTCGTCTCGGCAATCCGGATAGCCCGAATAGTCGGTCTCACACATCCCGGCCACCAGATGACGGGCGCCACGCCGGTACGCCAAAGCGCCGGCAAAACAAAAGAAGATCAGGTTGCGACCCGGAACAAAGGTGGTGGGCAATCCGCTGTCCGCCATCGCAATAGCCGTGTTGCGGGTGAGCGCGGTTTCGGAAATCGCTGCGAGCGCATCGAGTTTGACGAGATGGTCGTCACCAAGACGTGCTTTCCAGTCGGGCCGCAAAGCCGCCATGCGCTCCCGCAAGCGCGCTCGAACGGTCAGTTCGACGGCGTGGCGCTGGCCATAGTCAAAGCCGAGCGTTTCGACGCGTGAAAATTGCTGCAATGCCCAAGCAAGGCAAACGGTCGAATCCTGGCCGCCGGAAAACAAAACAAGGGCCGTATCAGGGCTCATGGGCCTTCCCTACAACATTTCGCGCACGTCATGCTAATCAATGGACTGCAAAGTGGAAGGAGTGGTGGAGCCATGGCAGCCGGCGGAAACGGGCACGGAATGATCGGCGTTGATAAAATGGGCGCGAAAATCCTGTTCATCAACCCGGCGACCTACGAGACACAGAAAGTACTCGATGGATTTCAGCGCACGGTGCACGAACTGCTGATCGTACCGGAGACCGGCCTGGCATATGTACCGATCTACGGCGACGGCATCCATGGGCGCAATCCAAATCCGGGCCATACACTTTGCATCATCGACCTCGCCAGGCGTGAGCATGTCGGCGATATCGACCTGCGGCCTTACATTGCGCCGCATACACTCAAATTAGGCCCGGACGGGTTGATCTATATTACCTGCGAAAACAGCGCGGTCGTGGCGGTGGTCGACCCGAAAACGCGCCAGGTCATAGACGCGATCAAGTCGGGCTCGACCAACGCGCACCGGTTGATCATCTCGCCCGACGCCCGGCGGCTCTATACCGAGAATGAAGAAGACGGCGAAGTATCGATAATCGATCTTCCGCAGCGCAAGCTGCTCGGCAAGATCAAGACGCCGCACCCGCTCGCCGGTATCACAATTTCGGGCGACGGAAAAACCGTGGTTGTTGTGTCGGATCAGGAACCGGTCCTGTTTCTGATCGATACTGTAGCCGAGACGGTCCGCGAGACCATTGTGCTGAAAGACGTCGCCAAGCCGGCGCAGATCGCCCGCTATAGCCCCGACTGGAGCGTGCTCGGCGTGACCAGCTTGAATAGCGATACCGTCAGTCTGATTACACCGACCTTCCGCGATCAGACCGCCATCAAGGTCGGCAGCCAGCCCATGGACATGGCCTATCGCGGCGACGAATTGTTCGTCGCCTGCCAGGGCGATGGCTCCGTGCATGTCATCGACATTTCAGCCAGACGCTGGAAGCAGAGCTTCAAGGCCGGCACCGGCTGCGAGTCGCTTGGATTTTTTTAGGCCTCAGTCCCAGTTCGGCGACCAGGTCCAATCGACGATGCGGCTGCCGCGGCGGCCGAGTCCGGCAATTTCCCGCATTTCGGCATCGCTCAATTCGAAATCGAACAAAGCAAAGTTTTCCTCGAGCCGTTCGATCTTGCTGGTCCGTGGGATCACGACGATCCGTTGTTGAACCAACCAGCGTAGGCACACTTGCGCAGCGGTCTTGTTGTGAACGAGCCCGATCTTTTCCAGAACCTTGTCGCCTTTCGCGTTGCCGCGCGCGATCGGGCTATAGGCGACCACTGCCATCCCGTTTTTTCGGCACGCCGCAATCACCTTGTCCTGGTTCAAAAACGGATGGCACTCGACCTGGTTGCAGACTAGCGGTTCGCTCGAAATTTTGTTCGCCTCATCGAGCAACGCCACCGTAAAGTTTGAGACGCCGATCTGGCGTGTGAAGCCCTCGCGCTTCATCTTGGCCATGGCCTCAAGCGTTTCGGCGAGCGGCACGCGCGGATTTGGCCAATGAATCAGCAGCAGGTCGATGACATCCAGCCGCAGCCGCGCCAGGCTTTCTTTCACCGACCGCTCAAGATCGTGGGGCGCAAGCAGCGTCGGCTGCACTTTGGTCGTGACCATCACCTCGGCGCGCAAGCCTGAGGCACGGATGCCCTCGCCCACCTCGCGCTCATTGTCATACATCTGCGCCGTGTCGATATGCCGATAGCCAAGGCGAATCGCCTGCTCGGTCAGCCGCGCGCAGTCACGGCCGCGCAATGCCCAGGTGCCAAGACCGACAATAGGAATCTTAAAGCCTTTGGCCTCGACCGTCTGCATATCGTTTCATTTCCTGTCAGCGACGTCGTCGGCGAAGCCGCGAAGGTACAGCGCCTGCAATCCGGTCGCACGGCTGGTGCAGGCCGCGATCATGGGATTGGCCATCGTCCCCTGGAAATAGTCGTAGAGAAAACCGCAGGTCTTGTCGCGCGATGTGATCCAGGCGCGCTGCATGTCGCGCAACTTGGCGACCTGGTCTTCTTCGAGCCGTTCGCGCAAGAGCTGATAAGATTTGTTGAGGATGTTGTCCCATACCGCCTGCTCCCTCGAATAGCAGGCGATGACCTGCGAAGGCGGCATCGACGTCTCATCTTTTGAGCATGGCTCGGAAATCAGTCCAATGCATTTTTCCCAGGCCCAGTTATGCGCCGTTTTTTCCTTCATACACTTTTCAATCGCCGCGGAATCTTTTGGACTCGGCTTGTCCTGTGCCAGCGCGGGAATTGCGCTCAGCGCAATGAGTGCGGCAGCGATGAGGCGTATCACGGCGTATCCCATTTCGGAGCGTGCGGCGGATTGACCACGCGCATATTGGTGGCGTTGAGCTTCTTGAGTTCGGCCATCTCGGCGTCGGATAGCTTGAAATCGAACACGTCGAGGTTTTGCTTCAGATGGTCGGGGGTCGCGGTGCGCGGAATTGAGCACACGCCCATTTGAACGAGATAGCGAAGTGAGACCTGTGCCGCACTCTTGCCGTGTGCTTTCCCGATACGCTCAAGCGCGTCCGCACCTGGCACCTTGCCGCGCGCAATCGGACAATAGGCAACAACAGCCATGCCGTGCTTCTTGCAGGCGGCAAGGACCTTGTCCTGATTGATGAAGGGATGCATCTCGATCTGGTTGCAGACCAATGGCTCGGTCGTAACCGCCCAGGCTTCGTCCAGCATGGTCGTCGTGAAATTGGCGACGCCGATATGTTTGGTCTTGCCCTCTTTCTTCGCCTTGCAGAGCGCGCCAACCGAAAGCTTGAACGGGACTTCCGGATTGTTCCAGTGAATCAGCAGCAGATCGACGGAGGGCAATTGCAGATTGGCCAGGCTCTGATCGAGCACCTTGGCAAAGGCATCGGGCATCAGGTCGCCCTGCCGGACCTTGGTGCAGATGAACACATCCGCACGCTTGATTCCCGACTGGCGGAGACCCTCGCCGTTTTCCTTTTCGTTGCCATAGAAGGCGGCGGTGTCGAGGTGGCGGTAGCCGACCTGCAACGCCGTTTTGACCGCCTGCACGCAGACGTCATCTTTCAGGGTCATGGTCCCAAGTCCGATGGTGGGAATGCGGGCGCCATGGGCTTCAACCACTTGCATTACAATCTCCTTGAATTTGCGTTTGGAACGGGTCGGCGGCGGGCCCGGAAGAATGCCCGGTCACCGCAGCCCTGCCAACCCGGGTTCCACGAGCCGGTTGCCGGCCCTTCAAACCCTCGCTGCGAAAAATCTCTCGAATTTTGCGCTGGCGCAAAACGGGACATTGCTTTGACAGGCAAGGTGTTCGTGCCGGTTCTTACATTGGAATAATTCAAGAGAAGAAAAAAGCAGTTGCATCAACGGGCTTTAATGCTTTTGTGAGGGCCAATAGCTACCGTGAGGACCGAATGCGCAGCTTTTTTGTTGTTTTGAGTGCGTTGGCCGTGATGGCCGCCGGAACCGCCACCGCCCGTGCCGATGACTATGTAGTGACCATCAAGGATCACCGGTTCACGCCGGCCGAAATCAAGGTACCGGCCAATCAGAGGGTGACAATCACGGTCGTCAACGAAGATGCGACGCCCGAGGAATTCGAAAGCAATCCAATGAAGGTCGAGAAAGTCATCGCCGGTAAATCCAGAGGGACGGTGCGCATCGGCCCCCTGAAGCCCGGCCGCTATCCCTTCATCGGCGAGTACAACGAAGCCACCGCCAAAGGCACCGTGATCGCGGAATAAATCATGTTGGGTGCACTGATCATCGTATTTCGTGAAGTCATCGAAGCCGGACTCATCGTCGGCATCGTGATGGCGGCAACGCGTGGCGTCGTGGGCCGCGGGCGCTGGATCACGATCGGTATCGGTGGTGGTGTGCTCGGCGCGGCGATTGTCGCCATGTTTGCCGGCGTCATCTCGGATGCGTTCCAGGGCGCCGGCCAGGAACTCTTTAACGCCAGCGTCCTCGGCGTCGCAGTGGTCATGCTGATGTGGCACAACGCCTGGATGGCGCGTCACGGTCGAGAGATCGCGGACGAAATGCGCCGGGTTGGCAACGCCGTCAGCGAAGGTGCAAAGCCGCTCACCGCACTGGCGATCGTTGTGGGACTCGCGGTCCTTCGCGAAGGGTCTGAAGTGGTGCTGTTCCTTTACGGCATCATGGCGTCGGGCACATCGGGTTCGGCATTGCTGGTCGGCGGTCTGCTCGGCATAGGTGGCGGCGCAATATTTACTGCGCTGACATACCTCGGTCTCCTGGCAATCCCGAACCGCTATATCTTCTCGGTGACGAGCTGGCTGATCGCCTTGCTCGCCGCGGGCATGGCGGCACAGGCCGTGCAATTCCTCAACAATGCTGGCGTGGTGGTCGCACTCGACCGTACCCTCTGGGATACGTCCTGGCTGCTATCGGAAAAGAGTATCTTCGGCCGGCTGCTTCACACGCTGATCGGGTATATCGACCAGCCAACCGAAATGCAGTTGCTTGTCTATATCGCAACGCTGTTCGCGATGTTCCTGCTGATGCGTATCGCGCGCTATTCGCCGCGGACGCGCGTACCTGCCGCTGCCGAATAGCGCTCAGCGACGTCCTTTGCCACAAGGCGCTTTAGCGCCGTCCCCTACCAAGCGTGGCGAAGGCAACGTCCGGCGCCTGATCAATCAATTTGAGCAAAGCCCGCGCCGGGCCGCGCGGATGGCGCTTGCCCTGCTCCCAATTGCGCACGGTTTCGATCGGCACCTCGATTTTTTCGGCGAACGCCGCTTGCGTCAATCCGCAGCGTGCCCTGACCTGCCGAACAAATTGTGCCGGATTGCTGTGGTCGAGCGTCTTCTCAACGCCATCAGGGAGGATTTCGACGATCCGCCCGTCAGCTTTCAACCGCACCCGCATCATGGCCGCGATCCCCATTGCTGGTGATGTCGGCCAATGCACTAGCTGATTCGCCAGCCCGAAAAGTTAACGGCGGCGCGTTCGCCCCACTACCGCGTCTTCTCGAAGATCTCACGCCCGATCAGCATGCGGCGGATTTCCGAGGTTCCTGCCCCGATTTCATAGAGCTTGGCGTCGCGCAGCAGGCGGCCCGTCGGAAAGTCGTTGATATAGCCATTGCCGCCGAGGCACTGGATCGCCTCCAGCGCCATCCAGGTCGCGCGCTCAGCCGCATAGAGGATTGCTCCAGCGGCATCCTCGCGCGTGGTACGGCCTTCATCGCAAGCCTTGGCCACCGTGTACACGTAGGCCCTGGCCGCATTCATGGTGACGTACATGTCGGCGAGCTTGGCCTGCACAAGCTGGAAACGGCCGATCGCCTGGCCGAATTGCTGGCGTTCATGCACATACGGAATGACCACGTCCATACAGGCCTGCATGATCCCCAGCGGACCCGCCGCCAGCACCACGCGCTCATAGTCGAGCCCGGACATCAGCACGTTGACGCCATTGCCGACCGCGCCCAGAACGTTTTCCTCAGGCACCTCGCAGTCGGTGAATACCAGTTCGCTGGTGTCTGAGCCGCGCATGCCCAGCTTGTCGAGCTTCTGTGCGGGCGCAAATCCCTTGAAGGTTTTCTCGACGATAAATGCAGTTATGCCACGCGCGCCGGCGGTGCGGTCGGTCTTGGCATAGATCACCATAGTATCGGCGACGGGACCATTGGTGATCCACATCTTCGACCCGTTGAGGACATAACGGTCGCCCTGCTTCTCGGCCCTGGTGCGCATCGAAACCACATCGGAACCGGCCCCCGGCTCCGACATCGCGAGCGCGCCGACATGCTCGCCGGAAATCAGCTTTGGCAGATATTTTCTCTTCTGCTCCTCGCTGCCGTTGCGCCGCAGCTGGTTGACGCAAAGATTGGAATGCGCGCCATAGGACAGCCCCACGGCTGCACTGGCCCGCGAAATCTCCTCCATCGCCACGCAATGCTCGAGATAGCCGAGGCCGGAGCCGCCATATTTTTCTTCCACGGTGATGCCGTGCAGGCCAAGCGCACCCATCTCGGGCCACAGGTCGCGCGGAAATTCATTGTCGCGGTCGATTGCGGCGGCGCGCGGCGCGATACGGTCTTGGGCGAAGCCGCTCACCGATTTGCGCAGCATGTCGACGTCCGGCCCCAGACCGAAATCGAAGCCCGACCATGCATTGGGAATCATCCGCCGCCCTCCGCTCGCCCGTATCAAAGGGGCGCCAATTGGCGACCAACTCTATCGGTTGAAGGTCACGCTGTCAGCGCCTCGCCCGACGCCGGCAGTGCTTTGCCGTGTTTCGCCGCCTGCGCCAAGAGTTTGTCGATTGCCTTGGCAGACGCAGGCTTTGCGAACAGGAAGCCTTGCATCTCGTCGCAACCGGCCAGCCGCAGCAGGACGCGTTGGTGCTCGGTTTCCACGCCCTCGACCAGCACCGACAGGCCGAGCGCACGGCCAAGCGCCACAATGGCCTGGATGATCACGCCGCCGTTTGAGGAACGGCCGAGTGCGGCCACGAAGCTCTTGTCGATCTTCAATTTGTCGAGCGGGAAACGCTGCAGATATCCGAGATTGGAATAACCCGAGCCGAAGTCGTCGAGCGCGACGCGCACCCCGAGCGCATGGAGATCCTTGATGCGCTTGACCATCTCATCCGGGTTGTCGATCAGGATGCCTTCGGTAATTTCAAGGACCAGACGGGACGGCGTCACGGCGCTTTCGGTCAGCGCGGTGCGAACCATATCGACGATAGTCTCGTCGCGGACCTGCAACGGAGAAAGGTTCACCGCGACATAGAGATCTTCCGGCCATCGCTTGGCTTCATGAAGCGCGCGGCGCAACACAAACGCGCCGATTGTGTCCATCAATCCCATCTGCTCGGCAATCGGAATAAAGGTCGCGGGCGGGATAATGCCGCGGCTGGGATGCGTCCACCGCAACAGCGCTTCGACGCCCACCATCCGTCCGCCGTGCGAGGAGACAATCGGCTGATAGTTCAATTCCAGTTCATGCGCGCTGATCGCGCGGGGCAGCTCGCGATGGATGAACTTCAGGTCAGTCGAAACGGTGTCGATCGAATGATCAAAGGCCACAATGGCGCCGGGTCCCTTTTTGGCCGCCGTGCGCAAGGCCAGCTCAGCACGGCGCGTGAGCTCACCGCGGGTGGTGGCATCGCTCGGCGCTTGTGCAAAACCGGCATGGGCGCTCACGCGAACGACATTGTCGATCCAGTGCGGGCGCGCGATCGTTTCGAGCGCCGCGCGGATGATCGATTTCGGCATCAACCTCGTGTTTGGCTGTGAGGGTAATTGCAAATTCGTCGCCCGCGATGCGACCGCACACTGCGTCCGGCGGCAGTGCCTCCTTGAGCCGCCGGGAAATCGCGACAATAAGCTCGTCGCTTCCCAGGACGCCGTGATGAGCCGTCACGTCTTCCATGCCATCGATCTCGACCAGCGCAAACGTCGTCAATTCGTCGTCGGCCCGCTCCGCAAGCGCGAGATCGAGCAGTTCGAGTATCTTGGCATGGTTGGGAAGACCGGTGAGCTTGTCTTCGTCGGCCGCGCGTGCCGCCTGTATTTCCCTCAGCGCAAGTTCATGGCGGGCGCGCCGCAGCTGCCACAGCGTCAGACCGGCAAATCCCGCCAGAACGATTGCGACAACGGAAACAAACGGTGCCAGGCGTTTAAATGCCTGCGTCGCCGGCGCAGCCTTGTCCCAGGTGAAGAACCCGACGATGCGGCCGTCCGCGTCCATCACTGGATGCATCTCGCGACCGCTGGCGCCCAGATTGCGATCGAACTTGAGATTGTTCACGCCAGCAATCTGTGCGGCCAAGCGCATCAGGCGTGGATCGATTTCGCCCTTGCGCCCGGGCGCCACGGAAAATTCGGCGATGGTATTGCGCAGTGCCGCGTGCTGTTGCGACGACAGCTGCTCGTCATTTCGCTGTCCTTCGCGGTAGCCGATCGCTAGCCCGGAGACGGAAGCGACCACAACGAACCCCGCGAGGACAAAGGTCAACCGCGATACGGTTCGTATATGCCGGGAAGATACAGGCTGCGGAGAAATCAGGTTTGGTGAAAGCGAGGCACGGGCGCGCCCAACCCAGACCCGCAGCCAGCGGGCGGGACGAAAACCCGCTGCTCCCGTATTGACCTCGTGCACCGGGCACTCCCAGCCTACGTGCGGCGTCGGCCTATAGGGTTACGGATCGGGCTTTAAACGTTGGTCAGCAAATAGGGTGAACAACTGGTAACCGGACCGCAATGATGCAATCAATTCACGCCCTGGAACGGCTTATGACCCGAAATCTCGTCCTCGCTCTCATCATTGCGCTCGCACCCGCGGCTGCCGTTGCTGACTCTTGTCCGGGTAATCCACAAGCGCTGGGCACCGCACGGGTTCTCGAAGTCAACGCCAAAGCCGAGCCCCGGATCGGCCGCAAGCAATTCCCGGCGACCTTGCCGCTGCATGACAAGGAATTGGTGCTCACTTTCGACGACGGTCCATGGCCCGGGACGACGTCGCGGGTATTGGACGCCCTCAAGAGCGAATGCGTCCGCGCAACCTTTTTCCTGTTAGGCAGAAACACCACTGCGCACCCGGAACTCGCGCGACGGGCCCTCGCCGAAGGCCACAGCATCGGCCACCACAGTTATTCACATCCGTTACTCAGTCACATGTCGCTTGCGCGCGCCGAGAACGACATTGATCGCGGCATCGCCGCGGATGAGTTTGCGCTTTATGGCGTGCGGCGGACGCAACCGACAACGCCATTTTTCCGCTTTCCAGGTTTTGCCTCGAACACAGCCCTGCTCGATCGTGTGAACGAGCGTGGGCTTGTTGTGTTCGGTGCCGACGTGTGGGCCAGCGACTGGGTCTCTATGACGCCCAACAGTGAGCTCCATTTGATCCTGTCCCGGATCGAACAGGTAAAGCGCGGCATCGTGCTTTTTCACGATACCAAATCCCAGACGGCCCAGATGATCCCGGCCTTCCTCCACGAGCTTAAAAAGCGGGGCTACCGAATTGTTCACGTCGTCCCGTCGGGAAGCCCCAACACGCGCTAAAAGCGTCGCTTTTTTGCCGCAGTACCTTAAAAACAGTTGGAAAATGGCCTGTGACGCATTCACAGCGCGTAATCATCCTTTAATGTCGCGCACCATATTGTCGGGGGCCTCCTGCCGGGGGCGGACGGCGCGGGTGGTCGGGGGGCCTCATGCGTAGTGTTGTGTTTTCGGTCTTTTTGCTTGCCGCCGGCGTTGCATCCGCCGCAGCGGAGCCCTGCCCTGGCAATCCCGACGCGCTCGGCACCAGTCGCGTTCTTACGCTCTCACCGGGCGAACTCAGCCGGATCGGCAGCATGCAATATTCGCAATCGCTGCCGCTGAACGACCACGAGGTCGTCATTACCTTCGACGACGGTCCGATACCGCCTTACTCGAATTCCGTACTCGATACGCTGGCATCACAGTGCGTGAAGGCGACCTATTTCCTGGTCGGCGAAATGGCGCAGGCCTATCCGTCGATTGTCCGGCGCATTTACAATGCCGGTCACACCATCGGCACGCACAGTCAAAATCATCCGTACGCCTTCCAGCGCCTCTCGTTGCAGAATGCGGAGCGCCAGGTCGACAACGGCATCGCATCGGTCGACACTGCGCTCGGCGATCCGAAAGCGCTGTCGCCATTCTTCCGGATTCCTGGCCTGGGCAGAACCGGTGCGATCGAAGATTACCTTGCATCAAAATCGCTGGTGACCTGGAGCGCGGACGTCGTCGCCGACGACTGGAAGCATATTGGCGCCAACGAAATCGTACGTCGCGCGATGCGACGCCTGGAAGCGAAGGGCCGTGGCATTCTTTTGCTCCACGACATCCATCCCGCAACGGCGCTGGCACTTCCAACTTTGCTGAAAGAGCTCAAGGACCACGGCTACCACATTGTGCAAGTCGTCTCGGCTGGCGAGCGGCCGGAGTCGTTGCCGGAACTGGTCGCATCGCCCGACGTCAGCAAGGAAATCGTGGCCCCGGGTTGTGCCAACGAAAACGCCGCATGAAAAAGCTGCAAAAACGGCGCTACGTCACCGCGTCAAGAAAACCATTTCCGGAAAGCACCGACGGCCGTCCGTTGCGGGTCTGCACGATTCCGACAACACCGCCGTCGCCCACGACTGGCGCCAAAACCAGTTCTAGCTTTCCCTCCAAGGCCAATATTGCGAGTTCAGTTGCGACACTTGGTCTTTGACCAGGATCAATACTTCATATTGAACATCCAATACGCTAGGCTGGCTTAGGGTCCAGTTGGATGGGCTCGCAACCCAAGGTGCGATCATGTCGAAAGCCATTGCGACGCTATTGACGGCCGCGGCATTCACGATCGGCGTGATGTCTCATCCAGGATCTTCAGCAGCCGCACCCGCGGCCAACGCGTATACCACCGGAAATATCGCCAGCAGCAACCTCGAGCTTGTACGGTGGTATGGCGGTGGTTGGCGCGGCGGCGGCTGGCGCGGTGGTTGGCGCGGCGGCGGTTGGGGTTACTACGGTGGCGGATTTGCCGCTGGCGCCATTCTCGGCGGAATGTTGGCCGCGCCCTATTATTATCCTTCGCCGTATTATTATCCGGCACCGGGCTATTACGACGATGCCGCGCCAGATGGCGCCGTTGACTATTGCATGCGACGGTTCCGATCATACGACCCTCGGAGCGGCACCTATCTCGGCAACGACGGCTACCGACATCCTTGTCCATGATGGTTTCTTTGTAGGCTACGTCCGGATTGATATCGGCTGCGTCAGCAATTCCTGGATCGGAACGGCCCGCTGCAGGTCGCGCCGCCACCGCCAAATGTAATCGCGCCAAAGGTGGCGGGCTGGTCATCCCTGCTTGATAGGGCGCTCCCGAGCCCTCCGGTCGCGGAACCACTGCCGAGGCGCCAATCGGTGTTTCCTTGCGGGGCGTATGATCCCGATAGTCGACTGTTTTGCTGGCTGTTTTGCGTTTTGGCGCCACAATTCGCGCCACCCAATAAACTATCGCACGTTTGTGAAACCGCGGACCCTGCGATCAATGTTAGCATCATGACAAGCATGAGACTGTTCGCGGTGGTAGTACCCATTGGGGCAATCCAATGTATCTGGTTTCCGGCCGATCCGGATGTTACTCACATAGTCCGCTCGTGCCGATCGAGGGTTTGACCTAAATCAAGGCTTTGCTGTCTGCGTCAGAATTGAACATTAAATCCGCTTGGAATTCTATCTAGGGTCGAGGCGTATTTATGCGATATTTTGCACCGACGCTTTTTCTCTTCGCAGTGATATTTTTCGGTGTGCCCGCTACATCGCCCGCTCTGGCGCAGGACACGAACGAAAGAACTGTCGAACAATACGCATGCAAGGACATATTGCGCGAAAGCGGTTCCAATCGCGACGTCGCAATAGCTTTTCTGCACGGCTTTCTGCTCGGCAAGAGTGGTGGTTCGAAATTCAATCTCGACACTTTGAAGAAGCAAACTGACACATTCTTAGATCGTTGCCTGGAAAATCCGCACGACAAGGCCGTCGACACGATGATGAAGGTCAAAAGCTGAGAACATAGAGGTCACCATGATGTCTTCAGTTTTCAGAGCGTGTTTGCTTGGACTTCTCTTGCTGTCGCCAGTGTCTGCATTGGCTCAAGCTCAGACACCTCCGACAGCGCCGGATCAGCAATTGCTCAAAGCTGAAGAGCTGGATGCCCTTGTTGCACCCATTGCCCTCTATCCGGACAACCTGCTGGCCCAGGTTCTCATGGCGTCGACCTATCCCCTTGAGGTCGTGCAGGCCGACCGCTGGGCAACAGAGAACAAAGCGCTCAAGGGTGACCCGTTAAAGGCCGCCGTCGACAAACAGTCTTGGGACGACAGCGTCAAGTCGCTTGTCGCCACGCCGGATGTCCTCTCGATGATGAGTTCTAAACTCGATTGGACACAAAAGCTGGGTGACGCGGTGCTCGCCCAACAGCCGGACGTGATGGACGCCGTCCAGCGCCTGAGGACAAAAGCCGACGCCAACAAAAAGCTCACCTCGACCAAGCAGCAAAAGGTCACCAAGAAACAAGAGCAAGGCAAACAAATCATCGCCATTGAACCGACGGATCCCGGCACGATCTATGTGCCGTATTACGATCCTGGCGTCGTGTATGGCGGATGGCCTTACCCGGCGTACCCGCCCTACTACTTCGGATATCCCGGATATATCGCAGGCGGCGTGATTGCGACCGGACTCGCGTTCGGCGCCGGCTATGCGCTCGGCCGTTGGGCATCGGGTGGCTATTGGGGTGGCAACGTGAACTGGGGCAACAACAACATCAACATCAACCGCAACACCAACATCAATGCTGGCGGTGGAAACTGGCAACACAATCCGCAGCACCGCCAGGGCGTGAAATACCCCAACCAGAACCTTCAGCAGAAATTCGGCAACAACAACATCCGAAACGGGGCCCAGAACCGCAATGATTTCCGCGGCCGCGACGGCAACCAGGTGCTCAAGCCGGGCGGTGGACAAGCCAATCTTGGTGATCGTGGTGGCGCCGGCAATCGTCCGGGTGGCGGCGGCAGTGGTGCTGCCAATCGTCCAGCCGCGGGCGGCGGAGCTGCTAATCGCCCAGGCGGCGGCAGCGGTGCCGCCAATCGGCCGAACGGCGGCGGTCAACGGCCAAGCGCGGGCCAGCGGCCCGCCGGCGGTGGCGGGAAAGGTGGCGGTAACGCCCTCGGAAATATTCAGTCCGGCAGAGCGGCCACCGCGCAATCAGCACGTGGGCACGCCAGCATGGGCGGTGGTGGCGCGCGCGCAGGAGGCGGCGGTGGCGGCGCACGGGCCGGAGGCGGCGGCGGCGGCGCGCGTGGCGGGGGTGGCGGAGGTGGTGGTCGCGGCGGCGGTGGTGGCGGACGGCGATCCGATATCGCGCTCAAGCACGACATCGTCCTGCTCGGTCACCTCGACAACGGCCTTGGCTTCTACCGGTTTGCCTATGACGGCAGCAGCAAGCCCTACGTCGGCGTCATGGCGCAGGAAGTGCAAGTTGTTCGGCCGGATGCGGTCGAGCGCGGTCCGGACGGCTACCTGCGCGTCTTCTATGACAAACTCGGCGTGCGGTTCCAGACCTACAAACACTGGCGCGCGTCGGGCGCTCGGGTACCGACCACGTCAGTTTCACATTGATATGAGTTCACGAAAGCGCATGTGATTGAGGATACCATGAACAGAGCTCTTGTCTCATTGACGATGGTGGCGCTCCTGTGCGCAACGGCAAACGCCCAACAAGCCTTCAAGACGCCCTGACGAAGCTGCCAGCGCTCTCGCAAGCGCAGCCAAGGCAGGCGACCCCAAAGCTATTGTTACTGTCCTGGGGCCCGATGGCGAAGACATCGTGTCCTCCGGGGATCCGGTGGCCGATGCTGCAACGCGTGAGAAATTTCTCGCCGCTTATGACGCAAAACACCAGATCACGATGGAGGGCGACAACAAAGCGATTGTGATCATCGGCAACGATGATTTTCCCCTCCCGATTCCCGTCGTCCGCAAAGATGGAGCATGGCGATTCGACACCGCCGCGGGCCGCGAGGAAATTCTTTTCCGCCGCATCGGCAAAAATGAGCTCGATGCCATCCAGTCAAGTCTTGCCTATGTCGACGCGCAGAACGAATACTCCGAAAAGGACCGCACCGGCGCCGGCAAAGGCCTATACGCGCAGCGTATCGTCAGCAGCGCCGGCAAAAAGGATGGCCTGTATTGGCCGGACGCGCCGAACAGCGACCCAAGCCCGCTGGGCGAGCTTGTTGCCAAGGCAACCGCCCAAGGCTATCGCGCCGGCGAAAGCCGCACGCCATACCATGGTTATTACTTCAAGGTTCTCACCAAACAGGGCGCGGCGGCCCCTGGCGGCGAGCTGGATTACGTGGCGAAAGGCAAGATGTTCGGCGGCTTCGCGCTGGTCGCCTACCCCGCCGAATATCGGAACTCCGGCGTGATGACGTTTATCGTCAATCATGACGGCATTGTTTATGAGAAGGATCTCGGGCCGGCCACGGCGAAACTCGCCGAGCGCATGACGACGTACAATCCGGACAAAACCTGGCATAAGGTTGAGTCGCCGACTGCTTCAAAATAACAGGGTCATCAAGCGATTCGGCACGATAGTGGCTTCTGTGTCCGTACTGTGCGAGCGTCCGCCCATCGCGCACAATCAGCGAAATGCCGCCGTCAACGGACACAATTCAGAAAATGAGACAGCTATGTCCTTTGCTGCTTCTCCTCGCCCTTGCCGGGTGCGCGTCATCTGGTGACTGGTTTCATCAGGACGAACCAAGGCCCCTGCCTCCGACAAGCCAGACACTCCCGCAGGACAATCCGCAGCCGGCCGCTCCGCAGTCCGCTCAGAACAGAGGCAATCTGTCGCCCGCAGCTGCGGCCGCCGCACCGCCCCCCGACGCAAGTGAGGGCGCGGGCGAGCTTATGGAATGCGTGACGGAGTCCTGCAAAATCAATTGCTCGCCAAAAGTCGCTGCGCGGTTTCGACCAAAATGGTGCGCGCGATTTAAAGAGCCGATCTGACCTTCACACGACTTCAGGCAACGTACGTGACACCCACGATGATCGGGCCCAGTACGGTCAGGACGATATTGGCGATGGCGTAAGGAACAGCAACGCCCAAAACGGGCGTCTGGCTCTCCGCTACGTCGCAGCAGCCCGTGACAGCAGCATCGACTGTCATAGCGCCCGCGAGCGCCCCGCAGATAATAACCGGGTTCATGCGCAGGACTCTGTGCGCGAACAATGTGCCGACGATCAGCGGGGTTAGCGTGACGGCAACACCCACCATCAGCAGCGTAAGGCCATGCGCCTGAATTGCGGTCCAGGCTGCGGCACCACTGACCAGCCCAATGGACGCGACGAAACCGCCAAGGCCGATATCGATAAGCGTTTGTTGCGCCGCTGGCGGGATGGCGCCGACCGTCGGCCGATGAGAGTGATACCAGCCACACACGAGCCCGGCCACCAATGCACCGCCGCCGGCGCCAAGCGTGAGCGGGACCGCACCAACCGTAAAGCTCAGCAACCCGACCAGCAGCCCAATCGCAAGGCCAAAGCCGGCGAAAGCGACATCGATGCGGTCGCCCGCCCGCAGTACCTGCCCTACTCGTGCCGCCGCGCGACTCAGATCACGCGACAGACCGACCAGCGTCATGACATCGCCGATATAAATTCGTGTGTTTGGGCTCAGTGGCACTTCCTGCCCATGCCGCGCCAGAGAACGCAAGAAAACGCCACGCGCGTCATCCCCCACCCGCTCGACGATTTCGGCCAGGCTCCTTCCATGCAGCTCACGGGCCGATACTAGGACCTCAAGCACCTCGCCGGGCACCGAGCGCATCACTTGCTCGCCCTCAATCTCAGGACCTATGACCGGGTGCGCGTCAATCACCGCCGCGGTGGGGCCGGCGAGCAGAATTTCGTCGCCGGACTGAAGGCGCGTGTCGGGGCGCGGTTCAACGTCTTCTCCGCCGCGCAAAATGCGTTCGATGACGACCCGACGGCCAATTTGCGCTTCAAGCTCGCTTACTGTCCGACCTGCGGCTGCAGATACCTGAAACGCTCGGGCCTGGAATTTGCGGTACAGTAAATTTTTTTTACTGGGTTCGGTACCGCCGGACATCGCTGTTTCTAATTTAATGGCTTCCTGCTTCAGGTTCACCCCCATCAACAGCGGCGCAACCAGCGGCACATAAAGCAATACGAGGATATACCCGAGAATATAAGTAACCGCGTAGCCCGCGGCGATATTGGCCTGTTGTTGCTGTAACACACCCTCCGGCAGGCCAAGCTGCGACAAAGCTCCAGAAGCCGTCCCCATCATCGATGACTGCGTCAGGCTTCCGGCGGCAACACCGGCGGCGGTGCCTGAATCAAACTTCAGCGTGAAAGCGAAGACGAGAACAACAGCAAGGCCAGTCAGCCCGATCACCAGCGCCAACACGACCTGAGCAAGCGTCCGCACGCTCAGGGAGGCAAAAAACTCAGGCCCTGAGCGATAACCGATCGTGAAAACGAAAAGACTGAACAGAATTGACTTCAACAGCGAGGGAATGACGAACGTGCCGAGCTGACCCAGGATCACTGCGACGATCAAAGTACAAGCCGTGGCACCGACCGAAAACCCGCCAATTCGAATTCGGCCAAGCACTGTTCCGATTGCAATCGCCAAAAACAAAAAGACTTCGGGTCCATTTTTAACGACGTGCTGCACGAAGGACATAACGCCCCCTTTTGTCCAACGCGATGAAACGTTTCTAAACGCAAAAATAAAGTGAGGCCGGGGCGCTCGCCCCGGCAATCACCAGTTCACTTTTTCGACGCGCCTTTCGACGCTTCGAACCTCTCGCGGTAGCCGCGCGCGATGGACCGAACACCGCGTCCGATCTCTTCGTACGCTTCATCGGGCAGGTTCGCCAACGACACACGAAGCGACCAATTGGGGGCCTCAAATCCGCCGCCGTTCAGCAACACGATTCCGTGCGCCTCGGCCAATTGGAAGGCGAGGTCGAGCGGGTGGATGTTCTTCTTCAGGTATTCAACCGCTTCGTCGCCGATGTTCTTGCGGGCCCAGAACTCGAAATCGATCAGGCCGTAATAGGCATCGAAGTTCGCGTTCGCAGGAACCTCGAGGCCCATGCCTTCAAGCAGTGCCAAAATGCGCTTATGAACGATCTCCATGCACGCCTTCTGATAGTCTTTTTTGGCGTCCATCAGCTCGTAGAGCGAGAACATGGTCATCATCACCTGCTGCGGCAGCGAGAGCCCCGCAGTGTGGTTGAGAGCAATGTCACGGCTGTCGGCAACGATACGATCGATGAACTTCAATTTGCGTGGTTCCAGGGTCAACCCGCCGTAACGCTTGTCCAGCGCTTTCACATGTTCGGCCGGCAGCTTGGCGATCATGTCGTCAAAGATGTTTTTCTCGTGGACCGCGATGGTGCCCAGGCGCCAGCCGGTGCAGCCGAAATACTTGGAATAAGAATAAACGCCGATGGTGTTATACGGGAGCTCACCGAGCAGCGAGCGGAAATCGTTGACGAACGTTCCATAGACGTCGTCCGTCAGCAGCATCAGGTCGGGGCGCTTGGTCTTAACAAGGTTCACGAGTTTGGCGATCGTTTCCCGGCTCATGCCCATTCCGCTCGGATTGCCGGGATTGACGACGAAAAACGCCTTGATCTTCGGGTCTTCCAGCTTCTTGAGTTCAGCGTCGGAGTACTGGAAACGATTCTCCTGCGGCGCCGCGATGTTCACGACCTTGAGGGCATAATCCTCCAGGTGCGTCATTTCGATGTATGGCGTGAAAATCGGCGTGCCGAGCGCGATCGTGTCGCCGGGAAACAGCAGCCGATTGGCCTTCAGCGATTTGAAGATGTAGCACATCGCGGCGGTGCCGCCTTCGACCGCATAGATGTCGAACTTGCCGGATGGATGCGGTTTACCGCACATCGCCCACAACAGGTATTCGTGCACGATCCGCTCGTTGTGGACCAGCATGCGGTCAGGCACGGGATAGTTGTCGCCGATGATCGAATTCGACAAGCTCGTGGACAAATGCATCGGGCTCAAACTTGAAGGTCTTGACCGCAAAACTCACCATTGCCGAAAGAAAGTCGGCGCCTGGCATGTCAGTCGTGTTTGGCAAGCCATGCGTTGAGGCGCGCCGCAATGCCCTTGGCTTCCGGCATCCCGCCAATTCCGGGCGAGAGCTCCATCACCCGCTTGCTCTCGGTGATGGCAAACTGGCCGAGCAGGAAGAAACCTTCGCGCGGGGTGGTCGCGACCCAGTTGGGATTGCCACGGCCAGCATTCAGGAACGCGGACTGTGTCGTCTTGGACGTTTTCTTGGCGAGGTCTATGAGCTCGTTCTTGATCTCAAACGGTCCCAGTGCCTCGAATTTTTTCAACGTGAGGATGTCGGTCATGCGGACTCCCGATTTTTCTGTGTTCAGACAAAAGACAATTGATTTCGCAACTTTCGCGCCTAGGACAGCAGCATGACGAGGATCATCCCCCAGATCGTCAGCAACGTGTTGCCGACCGCGTAGGTCACCGTGTAGCCGAGCGCCGGGATCTGGCTCTTGGCCTGGTCGGTCACCATGCCAAGCGATGCAGTCGTCGTGCGCGCGCCGGAGACGATGCCCAACAACAGGGCGTCATGGAATTTGAAGATATATTTTCCGATGAACATGCCCAGGATGAGCGGAACGGTCGTTGCAACGATGCCCCAAGTGAACAGGCCGAAGCCGAGTTTCTGTAAACCCGCAATGAAGGCGGGGCCCGACGATATGCCGACGATGGCAATGAAGATGTTGAGGCCGACCGAGTTCATGAACCACACGGTCGGTGATGGAATGCGCCCGAATGTCGGCCGTACCGAGCGCAGCCAGCCGAAGAACAGGCCCGAGAACAGCGCGCCGCCGGCGGTGGACAGCGTCAGCGGAATGCCGCCAATTTTGTAAACAAATGCACCGGCCAGCGCGCCGATCGCGACGGCCCCGCCGATGAACGCCACGTCCGCCACATCGGTCGCGCGATCGACGACGCCGATCGCTTTAGTCGCCCTCGCGATGTCTTGTGTGCTTCCGACCAGGGTAACAACGTCGCCGCGGTTCAGCTTGGTGTCCGGGAGGATCGGGATTTCGGTGGCGATCGCGCCGCGTGCAATCTTGCGGAGAAACACACCACGGGCCATCGGCCTGGTAGCGAGTTCCGCCAGCGTCTTGCCATCCACGTCCTTGCTCGTGACGTAGACATCCACGCCCTCGGCGGGTACCGACAGCAACTCGCGGTCCTCGACCTCTTCGGCCGTCGCGCCGATGACGCCGACCAGCACCTCGCGGCGTCCCGCCACTGCAACGATGTCACCGGCCTGGATGAGCGTATCGGGTCCCGCCTCCATGATCTGACCGTTACGGCGGATGCGCTCGATAAAGACACGCTGGTTGGGCACCAGCGCTTCGGCCTGGACCGCGGTCTTGCCGATCACGGGCCCATCCTGCTTCACGCGGTAGGCACGCAGGTCGAACTGATGCCAGGCCGTGCCCGCACCGGTTGCCGCCTTCTTGCCACCGCGCTCTTCCTCATAGCGCTTGCACGCCTCGACGAGGTTGATGCCAAGGAGCGGCGGACCGATCAGTGCGATGATGATGGCTGAGCCAACCGTTCCGAAAATATAGGTGATGGCGTAAGCCACCGGCATGATGTCCAGCATCGTCTTGATTTGGTCTGCAGGAACATCGAGGCGATTGATTGCGTCGGTCGCAAGACCCATCGATGCAGAGATCGTCTGCGAACCTGCGTAGAGTCCAGCGGCCGAGCCCAGGTCGTAGCCGGCATATTTGGCAATAGCGACCGGCACGATCAGGCAGAACGCGCACTGGACCGCCGAGAAGATTGCCTGCGGAACGCCGTCCTGAGCGATGCCGCGCACGAATTGCGGACCGACGCCGTAGCCGATTGCAAAGAGGAACATCAGGAAAGCGAACGGTTTCAGCGGTCCGGTCACAGTGATACCGATCTGACCGATGATAACCGCCGCGATCAGCGTCGCCGTCACCGCGCCGAGGCCAATGCCCTTGAAAGTGAAAGAGCCGAAGTAATAACCCAGCCCCAGCGCCAGGAAAATCGCGATTTCCGGATATTGCTTCAGCGTGGCGAACAACCATTGCATCATGATGTCACCCGTTTGTCAGATCGTTGCGGTAGTAATATTTGCCGAAGTGGTCGTCTCCACTCGAACATCATTCCGCCGCCCGTTTTTGCGGCGGTCCAGCATGCTTTGCCAAAGCTTCAGCGCGCACCAGTTTCAATCCTTCCGTTGCGTCGTAACCATGGATCTCCTTCACATCCAGTTTGCGCATGAAGTCGATTGTTTCTTTGGTAATGACCTGGCCTGGCACCATGATCGGGAAGCCCGGCGGGTACGGAATAACGAAGTTGGCTGAGACTAATTCTGGGCCGCTCTTCATCCTGCGATCGATTTCGGGATCAGCCAGCCGGATGTATTCGCAACCGGCCGCGTTGTAGGCCGAATAGAATCCGCTGCGAATGTCCCCTTCATTGGTCCGCTTGCCCGCATCTTTCCGGAAGCTTGCATGAAAATGCGAGAAGTTTGGCAAATCCGGTACATCGGTCATCAGACTCTTGACCCGCTCCTCGAACGCCTTGCGCACATTCGGGCCGCCCTGAGTGAGCCGTTGATCGACGTCCTGACTGATTTCCACCAGAACACGGATCAGATGCGCCACGTCGCTGCGCGTGTTGTTGATATTGGACTGCAGCAGGACTGAATTGCGCGAGGTCTTGTTGAGCTGAATATTATAGCGGCTGGCCAGCAGGCCCTTGAATTGTGTGCCGTCAAAGCCGGCGGTGCCGCAGACCAGCGTCATCCGGGTTGGGTCGAGGCAGAATTCGTCCTCCTGCATGCTCTTGAGTGCAACCGCCCAGTTCATCCCGGGCGCCAGGAAATCCGTGAACCCGCTTTGGCGATACTGAGGAGGCACCATTCCGTCGGCACCGAGAATGCGGAAATATTTCGAGATCAACGGATGTGACGCAACGGCTTGCCGTATTGCAAACGCCACCTCAATTGCATTGCCGACCAGGCCATAACCTTCCAGCTCCATCTGCCGGCGCGCGACATCAAGGCTGGCGATCAGCTGCTGGTTTGGGCTGGTCGAAGCATGTGTAAAGACCGCTTCATGGAATTGAGCCTCGACGGTATGGAAATCGATATCCTTGACCAACAGCATCGACCCTTGCCGCAGCGCCGACATAGATTTGTGCGTCGAATGGGTCTGGTAGACCCGCAAACGGACCTGACGCGGATCTGGAATAAGGCGCGTATTCAATAGTTTTTCATTCGACGGAGTTTTGCCGAGCTCGACTTGCTGTTTGTCGTAGGCTGCCAAGGATGCCGGATCGTTTAGCCAGGCTTCGATATCGTTGGCCGCGCCCATCGCGGTACGCGGCCGAAGGAACGGTGAAAACCGCGCGAACCCGAACCACGCCTCGTCCCACAGGAAGATCAGGTCCGGCTTGATCGCCAGGCACTCCTCCATGACGCGACGCGTGTTGTAGATGTGGCCGTCGAAGGTGCAATTCGTCAGGTCGAGCATCTTGACCCGGTTCAATCTGTTTTCAGCCTTCAGATTGAGAAGCGCTTCCTTGATCGTGCGCAGTGGCACCGCGCCATACATCGAGTATTCCGTCATCGGGAATGCCTCGACATACAACGGCTGCGCGCCTGCGAGCACCATTCCGTAATGATGCGACTTGTGACAATTGCGATCGACGATTGCGATATCGCCCGGCCCCAGCAACGCCTGCACCGCCATTTTGTTCGACGTTGAGGTACCGTTGGTGACAAAGAATACGTGGTCAGCGCCGAAGGCACGCGCGGCCTTCTCCTGCGCTACTTTAATGTTTCCGGTGGGCTCCAGCAGGCTGTCGAGCCCGCCAGTGGTTGCGCTGCTCTCGGCCAGGAAGAGCGTGGGACCGTAAAACTCGCCCATATCGCGAATCCAATCGGACCTGAAGACGGACTTTCCGCGTGCTATCGGCAGCGCATGGAAGGTACCAATCGGCCGCTGCGCATATTTTTTGAGATTGTCAAAAAATGGCGTGTCATAGCGATCCTGCACGCCTTCGAGAATTGCCAAATGCAACTCAAGCAACTCTTCCACGGAGTAAAAAATGCGCCGGGCCACGCCCGCTTTCGGATCGCCGGCCAATTCCTCAACCCGCCGATTCGAAACGATGTAGAGGTCGAGCTCGGGACGCACCTTCTTCAGCAGTTGCGCCAATTGCAGCGCGGACATTTCCGTGTTGTGTTGTTGCTCCATAGATGCAGAAAGCGTGCGCAACACAGGCGCGTCGTGACGCGACCTGAATACGAAGCCCTCATTTATGACGACGGCGGCGATGTCGGGATTGAGCATTGTTGCGCAAAACGCATCTTCGACGCTCCCGACAATCACTGGCTCATAGACGAATTGATCAAGTGGACGGCGGAGCCTGCGCCACTCGGCACAAAAACCCGGCCAACGCTCGGCCGGCATGCCGGTAACAATCAATGTTTCGAAATACGGCCGATGTAATTCACCGCGACCAAGGGTGGGAGGCAGGATATCCGGCATTGCGCCGTCGCCTTCGTCATTCACTTCCCAATCGCCCGCGTGCCGACGGAATGATCGGGTCAGCAACGCTGTGCTAATCCGCCTCACAAGTTCGTGAGTAGACCGCGCATCGTCTGCGGCCGCCCTGTCGCGCATCGCTTCCAAAAGATGGGGGCCCGGATAGGCGTGATAGTCTTCAGTCGCCGCCAGCTCGGCGAGCAAGGTCTCAAATTTGGCCCGATTGTCCTTGCCGGCCACCCATGCTTGCGCCGCGTCCTGTAAATCCCGCCACAGATCAGCTCGCGCGCCTGGCCCCGAAAAGAATTGATCGATCCTTCCTTCGTGGGCCTTCGGTTCCTTCGCCATAGTCGCCGTCCCCCTTATTTCGAGGTCGTGCAACAGTCGCAGCATCAAATGATGCAACCTTGACGTATGTCAACTCTTGAATTCTGCTGAGCCAATAGATGGGACGCCTGCCGTCGATGGCCAAACAAAGGTCGACGCAAATGCCGGAGCCGAGCGAGCAGCCATAGCAGCGGTGTTTTATAGGTTTCCTCGCGCGAGAGTGCCGTGCGCGCAAGTCGGCCTCGAAGAGTCAATTACAGTCAAATCCACCCAACCCCGACAAGGTGCCGCAAATGTTATCGGATATCACCTTGTCAGCTGACCACGACAGGCCCTGTTTACCGATGAAGAAGCAGGGTAATCTCAGACTTGGTGTCAAAGAACGGGGGTCGGATATTGAAACGCTTTGACCGCTTTGAGGCTTGCTATGGCTGAGCAGCTTCATCCCGCCGCCACCCACAATCTTCCGGCGTTCATCACCGCGCCTGGTGAGACCGACGTGCTCATGGTCGTCATGGCCATTATTCTTGCTGCGTCCGTCCTGGGTTTCGGCGTCCTGTACTTCCGCCTGCATTCTTTGCCCGAACAAATTGCGCACAAAGGGCAAAAGGTGCAGTTCGAGATTGTCGCCATCCTCGGACTGATCGCCCTCTTTACCCACATGCACATTTTCTGGATAGCCGGTTTACTGCTGGCGTTCATTGACCTTCCGGACTTCGGCAGTTTCCTGGGCCGCATCGCCGGCTCTGTCGAAAGGATGGCCGGTGTAAAGCCGGGTGCGGGCGCCGAGGGTGTGCCGGGCCGCACGCCGCCGCACGTAGCGCACGACGACCATGCCGATGACGAAGCACCTACCCCGCGAAAACCCGCGCGGGTTGTCACGGGCAAGAAGGAGCTCGACCATGCTTGAGATGCTTCTTTGCTCGTTGTTCACCCTGTTCCCCGACTATCTCTATCGCCGCTACGTACAAGGGAAGCGTTTCGGTAAGGAAATAACGTTCTACTCGGTATGGTTTGAACTCCGCTGGGGCATCACCGGCTGTCTCGTTCTGACCGTGCTCCTGATCACGACTGTTTTCTACAACCACCCGGCCACGACCAACGTGACCCTCTTTTTCCGCACCGTTCCGATCCTGCCGGAGATCACGAACGGCCGGGTCGCCGAGGTCTTCATCAACAACGGCGCCTCCGTGGCCGCCGGCGCACCGATTTTGCGAACTCGATGAACTCAAAACAGAAGGCTGCAGTCGAGTCGGCACGGAGCAAGGTTGTCGAGATCGACGCGCAAATGCAGGTGGCCCAATCGGACGTGGTCAAAGCCGACGGCCAATTGCAGGAGGCGAAGAGCAACCGTCAACAGACACTGGACGAGCTGGAGACGAAACAGGAATTGTATCGGCGAAATCCAGGCAACGTTCCGTTTCGGGAAATCGAGCGCCTTCAGGAACGCGAGCGCGGCCAGCTCGGTGCGATCACCGCGGCAACCGCCGGTAAACAGAACGCTGAGGAGCGAATATCAACTCTCCTGCCGGCCCAGAAAGCGACCGCGGAAGCTGAACTTGCCCTGGCTCAGGTCGAGCTGGACAAGACGGTGGTGCGAGCCGGCGTGAGCGGTCGGGTTGAGCAGTTTGCTCTACGGGTCGGCGACGTCATCAATCCCCTGCTTCGCGCGGCCGGTATCCTGATTCCGGAAGGCGCTGGCACTCAGGCATTGCAAGCCGGCTTCAACCAGATCGAAGCCCAGATCATGAAAGTCGGAATGGCTGCGGAAGTGACGTGCGTGTCCAAGCCATTCACAATTATTCCGATGGTGGTGACAAGCGTGCAAAACTATATTGCCGCCGGGCAATTTCGCGGCGGCGAACAATTGATCGACGTGCAACAAGTCACGCGGCCGGGCACCCTTCTGGTTTTTCTTGAGCCGCTTTACAAAGGCGGGCTTACCGGCGTGACGCCGGGCAGCAGCTGCATCGCCAATGCCTATTCGAGCAATCACGACCAAATTGTTGCGAAAGACACGGGTGTCTTTAAGGCTTTCGCCCTCCATGCCGTGGATGCGCTGGCGTTGGTGCACGCCCTGATCCTGCGGCTCCAGGCGCTGGTGCTTCCGTTCCAGACGCTAGTGTTCAGCGGGCATTGATCTCCCGCTGGTGATTAACCGCGCCCGTAGCCTAATTTTTCGTGGATCGCCTCTGCCCGCCGTGGTGCTACTGCAAAGACAACGTCAACCCGCTCAGACTGAGCGAGGCTTCGAATCCGACCTGCTTGCCCTGCAAGGTCAAAACGACGCCGTTCGAGTTTTGCAGAGTTACCGCCTTTACGCCGCCAGCCACCGCGACGCTGGCCGAAGCGGCCGAATACGTTCCCGCGATATCGGCCGCGGTGCGAAGATTTCTTGCGGTACCAACCAGGTCCGCCCCCGCCGCTCCGATCGTACCAATGCCAACACCACCGACGCTCAGCCGGTACGAGTGGCCCTTGAAATGCAGAACGCCGGAGCCGCCGCCAACGCCCACAATGAACCCGACTTTCGTGACTTTAAGACGGACCGAGCCGGTGTCGGCAAAGGACTGAGATAGGCTACCCACTGTGAGAATAACCGCCGCCACCAGAATAGTTGCGCAAAATTTCATCGCACGGCAAAAACTAAGCATTGATGTCCCCCTAGGTACTTTACAACGCCGCCCGACTGACGGCCGACATTCGAATACAGGATCGATTTCTCCGTAAAGCGTCTGCCAGAATTTTCACCCTGTCAATATTGGCGCGTAATGATACCATCTGTTTCCAGCCGCGGGGGGCTCAATGAACAGGATTGTCGCGCGTATTGACCGTCGGAAGAACTCTCGCAGCAATTCTAATCTTCGATCATCCAATGCCTCACCAACGCTCCTGCGCGATTGCAGTCAGCAAACTGTAAAAAGCGGCATTCTTGCCCTTCGGCGAGGGCCTATCCGTTACCGCCGCGATGCGATGATTGTCAGCGAGGGGGACCGCGCAGATTACATCTTTCTTGTGGCCAAAGGCGTCGTCCGAAGTTGTAGGACTTATCATGATGGTAGCCGCGGCATCGTCGCGTTTCATTTCCCCGGAGAGCTTTTTGGCTGGAGTGACGGTTCGATACATTTAATCTCCGCAGAGGCAGTAACAGATACACTGATATTGTTTTTCAAGCGCAACGCTTTGCTTTCCGCTGCCGTTCGCGACACCAAAATTGCGAGTTATCTTTTGGACGCAGCAACAAATGATCTTCGCCATGGCCAGGAGCATTCATTGTTGTTGGGCAGGCTTGCAACGTGTCGCGTGGCAACATTCCTGATGGACCTTTCAACAAAAATGGGGAACCCAAAATACCTCAAACTGCCGATGACGCTCCTCGATATTGCCGATCATCTCGGACTTAAAATGGAGACAGTTAGTCGAACCATTGCTGCACTGGAAAAATCAGGATCAATTGCACGCACATCATACCGTACATTATTACTGCGAAATCGCGCGTCACTCGCTCGAATAACGAACCAAAGTTTGCTTTTTTCGCTAAACGGATATTTTGCCTCGTTCGGACAATGGTGACCTTATTCGCGCAGGGCCGGAGGCCGTCCCTATGAACCTTTTACTGAAAGAAATCCGCCACAACCCCCTGCTCTGGTTGTTGGCCTTTGTGCCCGTGGTGTTTGTCGCCAAGAACATCAACCACGAAGCCCATACGCTGCTTTTTATGCTGTCGGTCCTGGCCATCGTGCCACTGGCCGCGCTGCTGAGTCACGCCACTGAATCTGTCGCAGCCAAGACTGGCGATACGGTCGGTGGCCTGCTCAACGCCACGCTCGGAAACCTGACCGAGCTTGTCATCGCGCTCGCCGCATTGCGTGCCGGGCAATATACGCTCGTGAAGGCATCCATCGCGGGCGCGATTGTCACCAATACGTTGTTCATGTTGGGCGCATCGTTTCTTCTCGGCGGGCTCAAGTACCACGTTCAGGAATACAACCGCGGCAGCGCCCGCCTGCAATCAGGCCTGCTCTTTCTGGCCACGATCGCGCTGTTGATCCCCTCCGCGATCTCCGAAGCCGATTCGGCAACAGGATCGGCATTTACCGAGAGGCTGAGCTTAACTCTGTCTGTGCTGCTCATAGCTGCCTACGGATTGGGTCTGTTGTTCTCGCTCAAGACACATCGTGAATTGTTCGGCGGCGCCGAGCATGCGGAATCCGGCGAAGCGCCATGGCCGTTGGGCCTGGCCCTGACCACGCTGGCCGGCGTCACAATATTGGTCGCGCTGGTGAGCGAGGTGTTCGTCGAATCCGTGCAGCAGGCGGCCGTGGCGTTCGGGATGACTCCCGCCTTCGTTGGTTTCATCGTCGTGGCCTTGGTGGGCGCAGCAGCGGAGATGGCCTCGGCGTTTTCCGGCGCGCGCAAGAACCGGCTGGACCTGAGCGTGGGCATTGCGCTGGGGAGCGCGGCCCAAATCGCGCTCTTTGTCGCCCCGGTGCTGGTACTCCTCAGTTATGTCATCGGTCCGACGCCAATGAACCTGCAATTCTGGCCGGGCGCAGTAGTCATGATGCTCATTGCCACGATGACTGTGTCCCTGGTGACCAACAGCGGACGCTCAGCGTGGTTTGTCGGAGTACTCGTCCTGTTAGTGTATTTTATATTCGCCGTGACGCTTTATCTGTTGCCACCCCGCGTCTAATAGGGGAAATCGGACCGAAATAACGGTCCGTATCGCCGGAGCGGTCTGCATGTTGCGCCAAATTCTCCTGGGTGTTTCGGTCAGTTTTTGCAACATCGCCATCCATGCATTTTTGATGGCGGGCGTGATCGCGGCAGCGCGTGCCGCGATTTTGATCAGAACGCCTCATCAATCGCTTCGATTGATTACCGTCATGACTGCGGTTGTGTCCTTCCTGATGGCTGCGCATTTTGCTGAAGTTCTCATTTGGTCGTTGGCTTACGCAATTGTCGGTGCCGCACCTGAAGGTACCGATCTCATTTATTTCGCCTTTGTAAACTACACGACACTCGGCTACGGCGACGTCACGCCGGTGGTGCGTTGGCATCTGCTCGGACCAATGACGGCGATGAACGGCGTGCTGTTGTTTGGCTGGTCAACCGCGGTCATTTTTGAGGTGCTACGAAGGACACTGACAGCCATCCGCACCGAAGAAGGCGCACAAAGTGACGTGGATACGCAAAGCGGACATCACGCACCCTTCGCGTGACGCTATTGCAATGGTCAATCTGTTCAGACTGGCGTAGAATTCATACTTTAAGATCGCTCGCGTCGATATTTATCAACACAAACCGCAGCAGGTCGCGCGATTTAGGATATGTGGGTGCTGTCATGGGCGCATTTCTTGTTAGAACATTTCTTTTAATATTTTTTTCGGCTTGCTCGGCGAACGCAATCGAATTGAAGACCTCCAACGATCCGGCGGACCATCCGTTCGGAATGGCGGAATTTGCGGCACCTGAAGGCTTGACCAAGGATGAATGGCGAAAGATCAAGTCCGACATTGTGGCCGAGTTACCAAAACTGACGCGATGCCAGGCGAACCTCGATAAATGCACATCGACTGAACAGCGATTTGCAGACATCGTCAGGGAAGCTGAAAATCAGGAAGGCCTTGCGAAAATTGCACTGATCAACGCGACCATCAACGCCCTGATCGATTACGAACCCGACAGGAATCAATGGGGCGTTGCCGATAAGTGGACCGCGCCCTTCGTCAACAAAAAAGGCGCTTTCGAAACCGGTCACGGCGACTGCGAGGATTACGCCCTCGCCAAATACGTGGCCCTCCGGCAAGCAGGAATGCGGTCGGAAGACGTGCGCATGGTGCTCGTGCATGACAATGCCGTCCGCGCCGATCATGCCATTCTCGCGGTCCGGTACGACAGGCTCTGGCTGATCCTCGATAATCGCTGGGACAAACTCGTCGAGGATAAAGAACTCATACAATTCAAGCCGCTCGCCATCGTCGACGCGAACGGCGTCACACTGCTGGCCAAACAATTCACCTTAAGTAGCAAGATGGCGCCTTCTGCAGGTCCAGCGCGGGTGGATTCGCGATAGAGCCCCCGCAAGTGGATTAAGGCATCGATCGCGTTGTGAGGGGGCGTCATGAACCATGCTTCGATCACTGCAATCGCTGTTGGGCTAATAATAGTTTTCGTAGTGTCGCTTCAGATCGTTGCTTTTGCTCAGACCGGCAGGAGCGGACCATCTCTGCCGTCGCCCACTCAGACGTGCAGGGCATGCGTCCTGACTCTCAGTTCGTGTCTTCGGCGCTGCAACGAACAAAACAAATCTACGTCCGACAGGCTTACGTGCGTCAATGCCTGCACCGAAAGGCATAGATGTGTGAGAGGGCTTACTTGCACGCCCTACAGTCCATGAAGCCAGAGTTCATTGTCGCGTTCAAAACAGCCAAGTCATTGCCGTAAATATGCCATACGCGGATACACAAAAATAAAAAGCGATCTATTCGACAGCCTTTTTGATGGCATCAACCAGCGCGTTTGTTGGAAATGGTTTACGTAAAAATGCGACACAGCCGGCGGCAGCCGCCTGGTTTTGAATTACTGCATCATCGAGCCCGGTCATAAAAATGATGGGATACTTGTAGCCGTCCGCTGCCAATTGATGCGCCAATTCCACACCGGAAATATCACCGAGTTGGATATCAACGACCAGGCACATCGCCTTGCATGTCGATGCACAAGTGAGAAATGTCTCAGCTGAATCGAATGTTTCTACGTTGTAGCCGAACCCCGACAATAGGCACACCATCGCCGCGCGCATTTCCGGATCATCATCGATGACCGCGACAATTGTTTTTTGCACTGGCATCAAATTGGTCCCAAACGTCTTACGGCCGCCCACGCACGACATCGTGGTCGTTTCGGATGAGCGGTCCGACTGCGAAATGCTACGCGCGCGCACGCGCTGCAGACGCTTGCGTTATAGGGGGGACTTTCTACTGGCGTCTTGTTAGTATCCGCCAAAGGTTTGTCCGAGCAGGCCGGCCCAAGCGGCAGATGGTTGATAAGCGCGCGGGGGCTCCAGGAGGCACGAGGGAGCAGCGTCATGGGGCGTGCTGATACCAAGCGTCTCGGAACCCTTCCAAACGCCAATGGGACAATAACGCGGCTGGCTTATGCCTACGCCAAAGCGCACGGGATTGACCCGCGCGCGCTGTTACCGACTGCAAATCTAACAATTCAGCAGATCGATGACGCGAGCGCGCGGCTGGCTGTCCGCGATCAAATCAGATTTTTGAATCTTGTTGCCGTCGCACTTCAGGATGATCACCTGGGATTTCATCTTGCCCAGCCGACTGATCCGCGCGAACTCGGCTTTCTCTATTATGTTTCGGCTTCCTCGGGAACATTGGGTGAGGCGTTATATCGGCTCGCGCGCTATAGCGGAATTGTTAACGAAGGCGTGGCGCTGAAATTTCTCGACGGCAGAACTTTTGGTATTTCTTTCCATTATGTCGGGGTGGGCCGCCACCTGGATCGGCATCAGATTGAGTTTTTTACGACGATGCTGGTCCGCTTATGCCGACTTCTTACTGGCATACGGCTGGTGCCGACTCGCGTCAGGCTCACTCACAGACTCGAAGGCGAACCGTCGGAACTGACAGAATTTTTCGGTACCAAAGTAGAATTTGGCGCACCTGTTGACGAAGTATTGTTCGAGCCCGCCATAAGGAATATGCCGGTCGTCAGCGCCGACCACTACCTGAACAAAATGTTGATCAAGTGTTGTGATGAGGCGCTTGATCGTCGGCCAAGCAAGCGGGGGCCGTTCCGCGCAAGCGTTGAAAACGCCATTGTGCCATTGCTCCCGCACGGCAAGGCAAAGCTTGATGAAATCGCCCGCCGGCTCGGCGTCAGTGAACGAACCCTTGCGCGGCGGCTTGCTGCAGAAAGGCTGACGTTCTCTGCCGTCCTGGAACGCCTTAAGTTTGACCTCGCCGAACGCTATCTGGCCGACAAGGATTTATCGATATCTCAGGTTGCTTGGCTGCTCGGATATCAGGAAGTGAGCTCCTTGACCCACGCGTTCAAGCGTTGGACTGGCCTGACCCCGCGCAAGGCGCGTGTTCGCAAGGCCAATTGGCGGCCATCAGGGCGTGTAGCTTTGCCGGCTTCCGCCCGCCGCCGCCAACACGCCAATCGATGAGGGTCTGTTGATCGGGCCGTTGTCCGCTTTGGGTCATGAGCGGACATCAAGCCCAGTGAGCGCGACATCTGTTTTGTCCCCATACCAGAGCAAAGCGCTTGGGATTTTTTGTTCTGGCGACGCGCGGCAAGCACGATCAAATTCTTGTCGTCAAATCACAAGACAGAATTAGCGTTGATACTTTAAGCAGCCTGCCATCGGGTCGGCGTTAGCCGGCAATCCTGCACTCAATTCGGATTCCGACTTAGATCAGTTCTGCCCGGATTGTGGCTTGAAGCCGGGTGGGAAGGGGCCGTGCCGAGCCGGTCGACACTCGGTGCGGCCCGCTATTAGTGTCCTGGGCTACTTAGATGGATCGAATGATTGCACTGCCCTTCTATTTAGCTTTGGTCGCAGTGGGACTTTATTTCGTTATCTGGATTTACCACCCCGATGACGGCCTCTTCGTGCTGGCTCAGGGAATCTTTCTTATTTTGTCTGGCGGATATCTGGTCTGGCTGGATTTTCTGTCGCCACACCGGGAAGAGCCCTGAACGATTTATCAGTGGCGGGGACACTTCCGGAGGCGTGCTAACGCGCCGCATAAACCGTTTCGGCGACGTTCCCTTGGCGTCATGTCCAATTTGTACCGCTTGACGTCCCATATTTCGGGCGAAAGTTAAGCATTGAGGGGCCGGCAATGGTAATATGATGCGCGCGAACGGCGCTATCGAGGACAATCTGGCGCGATGCTGAATGAACCTGCAAAAGTGTCGAACCGCTTTCTTGATCCAATCGATAGGATCTCCGAGATATTTTTTGGGCTGATCATGGTGCTTACCAGCACGGGCACGCTCAGTGTCCTCACTGCGGGCCGCGTCGAAGTCAAAACGATGATCATGGGCGCGCTCGGCTGCAATCTCGCGTGGGGGATCATTGATGCCGGGATGTATCTGATGGGCAGCCTCGAGGAGCGCGGGCGTAGCCTTTTAACGCTACGTGCGGTGAGACAGTCAACCAATCCCGATACAGCGAAGCGCACGATCGTAGATGCCCTGCCGGAATCGATTGCATCCGCGCTGTCGCAGGATGATCTGGAATCGGTGAGGCTGAAATTGCTTCAGTTGCCGGAGCCGCCCAGGCGTCCCGCTTTTACAAAGAACGATTGGCTCGGCGCGCTCGGTGTTTGCCTGCTGGTTTTCATTTCGACGTTTCCGGTCGTCATACCCTTCCTGTTCGTTGGCAATGCCCATTCGGCGCTCCGGATTTCCAACGCAGTCGCAATCGTCATGCTGTTCATGTGCGGTTATGCCTTTGCGCGCTGCACAGGGCTTCGGCCGTGGCTCACCGGGCTCGCCATGGTCGCCATCGGCGCTACGCTGGTGGGCATCGCGATAGCACTTGGCGGATGAAGACGATCGTACCGACTAGCGCAGATGAAGAGCGGCTATCGGACCCTTCTTCTCAGGCGGCTCGATAGAAAATGTGACAAACGCGTTCCAGCCTTCAAGCCGGTTGTGTGCTGCGAACTCGTAGTACGCCCTGAGATTCAGGTACCCTTGGCGGTCGCCAAGAGGGAGAAAAAATCCGACCTGCGGACCGATCGCGGCCACGCGCGATTTGAATTCACCAAGTGCGGCGCCGGCACCGCTGTCGCCGCTGAGCTGATTGTAGAAATAGCCGACAGCGCCAATATGCAGCTTGTCGGACACGTAAGGTGAAAAAGCCCAGTCCAGATGGGCATCGATGCCACTCCGATACTGGGTGTCGGGATTGATGAAATTGTAGGTCAGACCGAAGACCGCTGAAAATTCAATTCCGGCTTTCTCGTTCAAATACGTGTAGCCAGTGCCCGCATCTGCGGCCCAGTGACCCATTCCAAGGGCTGCTAATCGTGTTGGATCATAGGCGCCCACCGGTACGGCGGCCGTGGCGTAGATCATGAAGTTGTGCACGTCACGATTCCACTTCAGCGTCGCGGTCGGATAAAGGTCGCCGAAGCCGAAGACTTGATCCGATTTGGTTCCCGACAGGGTGCCGCCGCCGGGCCCGGTTAATGTCGCAGACACAGACGTTACATTTCGTCCGACCAACGCGGTCATGCCCAAAGCCGGTTGTCCCCCCAGCACTTGGCTTTCGAAGGAATAGGTCGGTGTTAACATGACGAAGTCCGAAGGCGATTTGACTCCGACCTCAATGTGGCCGCCGCGCTCAAAGCTCGCACCCGCACCCGCAGATGCCGTCGCATGGTAAAATGTCGCTTCGAATGACAACCCGGGCTTTCCGGGTACCGCCGCGTAACTTCCATATTGACCGGGAAGCCAAAAACTCACGCCCGCTTCATCGGCGGTTGCAACGCTAATGGGCGCAACGTTCAGCAACGCCGAAAACAGGCCCGCAAAAAAGTAAGGTCGGCTCGATAGCCCATGCACAGCCGCGTCTCGAATTCAGCCTCACGCAGACCATAATGGCCTATACGACAGCCCAGAATCCAGAGATTTTGGACAGGAACGGCCGGATGGCAAGAGCGGACGTGGCTCGTGCATACTTTAATCGCCTGCGCGAGCAATCGCTTTTCGAGAGCGGCTTAGAAGGGGCCAGTCAATGCGCACAGTTCACGCAATACGCAAAATCAGGCCAGGGACTTGGTTTTTTCCGCTTGCCGGACTCTTCTTACTGGGCAGTCCCATCGCCGCGTCCGGGGAATGGAACGAAGCAGTCACAGTTGATCGCCTGACGGGGCAAAAAACCATCATGATGACAAACGCGGCTTTGAATGCCGCGCGTCAATTCGGCAGGAAGGTTTCGGCAAAGCTCGTATTACAATGCGTTGAAAGTCGCACGAAAGTGAAGCAACCACGTGCTGCAATAGTTTTTTCTGAGCGCGTTGCATCGGAGACTGTGAGGACGAAATACCGAATTGATAACGACGCAATTCAACGCAACAAGCTGGCGTCTGTTGAAAATGATGGAGTTGCCATTGCGTTGGACTGGGCCGAATTCATGTCCAGGCTGCCATCGTCATCCATATTACGAATTGAATTCAGCCTTCCATCGGCCGGCGATGCATTGCTTGAGTTCGATACGACCGGAGCAAGTGAAGCTTTCAGCCGCATTCAGTGCGCTAGACCGCGAACGCAAAATCGAAATCCGTGAAACGACGCGCCGCGATTGGAGACCTGCTCGGCCGGTACCACGGTAGGTCATGCTCGTGCCATTTGCGCCACACGGAGTGAAAAAATATGCGAGCAGCCCGGTTCCCATTCAGGCTTGATTAGTTTGCACAACCTTGACGCGATATAAGAATGCAGGCGACGGACGATTTGAGTCTGTCTGGCGCAATGCGTTAGAGGAGAAAATCGATGCGAAGACATTCGTTGATTTTGCTAGCTGCCGCGACAATTGGCCTGGCTGCAAGCCAAGTATCGGCAGCTGATCTGCCGAGGAAAGCCCCGGCGTACATGCCGCCTCCGCCGCCTCCGATGACCTGGACCGGTTGCTACTTCGGCGGCAACATCGGCGGCGCATTTGGCGACGCTAGCTTAAGTGGCGCGAGTGGAACAATTTCTACGGACGGTTCGGGCTTTGCCGGCGGCGGGCAAATCGGCTGCGATTACCAATTCAGCGGCGGATGGGTGGTCGGCATCCGCAATATGTTCGACGGCACTAGCAATAAAAGGAGCGGGACAATCGCAAGTGGTCCGCTCGCAGGTGACGTGGTCAACTTCAACAATCAATGGTTCGACACGTTGACCGCCCGCCTGGGGTATGCGTTTCAGCCTGCCTGGTTGCTGTACTTCCAGGGCGGCGGTGCTTGGGCTCATACAAGCACGAACATCACAGCCGGTGGGGCTCAAATTGGTCAAACCTCCAACACCAGAACAGGCTGGACGATTGGTGGTGGCATTGAATGGATGTTCGCACCGCACTGGTCCGCATTCCTCGAAGGCAACTACATGGATTTCGGATCGCGCGACGGAATCGCATTCACCCCTGTTGGAACGACTTGTGCGCCAGGGTGCGCTTTCAGCGCCAAGGCAACCGAGACGACTGTCCTGATCGGTGTGAACTACCGATTTTTCTAAGCGATTGTCGGCGGCTGGGCTCCCAGCACAGCTGATAAAATTCAAAACCCCGGGCAAATCGCCCGGGGTTTTTCATTCAACGTGCAGCGCACGGACACCGACCGGAACATTTTAATAAAAATAGGAAGTCCGTTTAGATTCCTGCCGATTATTTGGCCGTGTCCGCTTTGAATCATAAGCGGATGTAGCGTCGACGCGGTGCCCACTTTGCCAAAGTAGTGGACAATGGGAACACCCAATTCGAACAATTGTGTCTTTTGAGCCATATCAATAAGTGGATCGAGACCACCTGTAACAATTTTCAAAACAAATGGAGTTGAACATGAAAATCGTGACAACACTGTTTGCCATTCTTGCAGTTCTGGTTCTGACGACCGCGGCAAATACGCAAACCGCAAGTGCGGCCGTCATCTATTGTCAGTACATTGATTATCCCATGGGTTGTGTCGCGCGACCTGGCGTCGTTCTTAGGCCGCGTGTCGTGGCACCTGTGCGGAATCAGGCGATCCGCGAAAACCGCGAAACGACTGGCAGCGGTTCCGTCAATCGCGGAGGCCCGGTCGATCGGGCCGGCCGGCGCTGATACGCGCATTGCAATTGCCAAAGGCGGCGCGTTCGTGATGGCCACTTCGGGTCACTAAACGGACATTGCCGCAAGATCGGCGCGACCAGAGCGGCGGAAGCTGGCCGCAAACGCTCGGCTGTCGACGCTATGACGATGATTGCGGGTCGCAACGAAACTGCAACATCTGCTCCCTCACCTACTCACTAGCCACGAAGTGAGGGCCGCAACGTCAAAACCAAAATGAAATCATCGCCCTAATTTTTTGAGTGGTGCGGCCGAGAGGACTCGAACCTCCACGGGTTGCCCCGCTAGCACCTCAAGCTAGTGCGTCTACCAATTCCGCCACGGCCGCATGGGGGAAGGACGAAAAGGTCTGAAAAACCCCGCGTCCCGATGATGGCGGACCATGTAACAAATAGGGTGTTGAGGGACAAGGGCCGCGCCCGGCCCGCCCAAGGCTTAATTTCGCTGGAGATTGAGCCTTTTGGAGCGGCTCAGCGCATATCAGGCGGCCGCGGCAACAGCTCCCCGACAGTGACGGCAATGCGGTTGCCATTCACAACCACGGTCCCCTTGGCGACCGGCAGATTGTTCGCAAGGATGCTCACGGCGTCTTCCTCGGAGGCATCCAGTTCGATGATGGCGCCGCGGCCCAGCCGCAGGACCTGATGGACTGGCATCAATGTGGTGCCAAGAACGACGGTGATGTCGACGCCGACTTTATCGAGTGTGGCCACGGTGGTTTCCTATTGCGCGTTCTGCGCTATTGCAGCTAGCCGACAGGTCATCATGGTATGGTGAATGAGTGGTTAACGCGCGAAACACGCTGAAAGTCGGGCTTCCGATGGCGGCCGGAATGGCGCCGGTCGAATGGCGAACGAGCGATTCCCTCGTCGCCTACGACGAGGCCGTCGCCGATATGGAGGCCACGGCCGCCGCGATCGCGGCCGGACACGCTGCCGAACTCGTTTGGCTTCTGGAGCACCCTCCGCTTTACACCGCCGGCACCAGCGCGAATTCAGCCGACGTGCTCGACGCGCGCTTTCCGGTTCATGCGACCGGCCGTGGCGGGCAGATGACCTATCACGGCCCGGGCCAACGGGTTGCCTATGTGATGCTCGATCTCAAACGGCGCGGGCCCGACGTGCGCCGGTTTGTCGCCACGCTTGAGGAATGGATCATACGGACGCTCGCGGCTTTCAATGTGCGCGGCGAGCGGCGCGAGGATCGCATCGGCGTCTGGGTTCGGCGTCCCGACAAAGGCGACGGTTACGAAGACAAGATCGCCGCGATCGGAATTCGCGTGAAGCAATGGGTCACGCTCCACGGCATGGCGCTCAATGTCGACCCCGATCTCTCACATTTTTCCGGCATCGTGCCCTGCGGCGTGAATGAACAGAAGTACGGCGTGACCAGCCTCGCCGACCTCGGCATTCCGGTGTCGCTGGCGGAGGTCGATATGATATTGCGGCGCGAATTCGAAGCCTTGTTCGGCGCGACGGCCGATCAGGCTGTCGGACGCACCGAAAAAGACCCGCCTTCCGCGCCCTCCAAAAGATCGGCCGCCGTGCCCTCGCGTTGATCAAGCGCGCTCACGCGCGCCGAAAATGGTCCGCGCCGGCAGGCCTCGATCGACGGCCTCGACGTCGTTGCGCGGGCCAGAAAATACAGCCTCCACAGAACCATCGCGGCGGTTACGCACCCAGCCGCGCAGACGTCGCCGATTGGCCTCGTCTTCGACGAACGCGCGGTAGCCGACACCCTGCACCCGGCCGCGCACAACGACATGGCAGATGATGTCGTTGCTCACGCGAGTTCTCCCGCAACGATAATGTTCGAGCCATAGGCAAAATACAGCGGCATCGTTTCCGCATTAGCAGACAGTCGACGCCCGCGCGTCAGCCTATTTGTTCGAAATGCGCTCGAACGACGCCGTATCGAGCCGGTTGATTTCGCGTTCGTAATCGCTCGAGGTCGCATCCTCCTGATCCTCGTCATGGACCGGATGCTGCCGGTTGCCGCCGTCAGGCGTCGGCGTAAAGCCACCGCCGGCCGGCTCCTCACCTGGACTTTGGTCCGTGCGGGCGGCATGGAGTCGGGTGGTGCCTCACGCTGGTCACGGCGGCGCAAATCGTCGCGCAGCACATCGGGTCCGGTGTTTGTCTCGACATCAGGCGCTTGATCACGTTTTTGGCGCCGCCGTCGCGGTTTATCAAGCATGACCTGGCTCCCTTTTGTTGCGGGAACCAACGCCAGCCGCAACTGTCGGTTCCCTCAGGCGAACTCGAGGATGACCGCGTCGACGGCCAGGCTGTCGCCGGGCTTGGCGTTGATCTTCTTGACCGTACCGTCGATCTCCGCCCGCAGCACATTTTCCATCTTCATGGCCTCGACGACGGCCACGGTCTCGCCGGCCTTGACCTCCTGGCCTTCCTTGACCGCGATCGAGACCACAAGGCCCGGCATCGGGCACAGCACCTGCTTGCCGGTATCGGCGACCTTTTTTGCCGGCATCAGGCGCGCATAGCCGGCTTCGCGCTCGGTGTAGACGTAGGCTTTGGTTTCGACGCCGCGGTAGCTCAACGCAAAGCCGTTCAGGATCGTGCGCACCTGCACCGTCACCGGCTTGTCGTTGATTGTCCCGTTCCAGATCGGATCGCCCGACTTCCAGTCCGAGTGGAGGCGCACAGGTCCGGATTTGCCGCCATGCATGCGGACTTCGATCACGCCGTTCGTCCGGTTGACCTCGAGCTTGATCTCCCGCTCGCCGAGCCAGACCGCGCGCTGACTTTCGCGCGTAACACTGCGGCCACTCAGCTGACCTGATACGCGCCGTTTGCGCTCGCCCAGCACGTGATCAATCGCGGCCGCAACAGCCGCCAGCACCTGCGCCGGACTCGCCTTCGGGCGCATGGGCATGAAAGCCGGACGGAAACTCCTCGGCGATGAACCCGGTGGAAAGCTTTCCCGCCTGCCAGCGCGGATGCGTCATCAGCGCTGCGAGGAACGGAATGTTGTGCCGGATGCCGTCGACCACGAAGGCATCGAGCGCGTCACTTTGTGCTGCAATCGCCGCGCTCGCGTGTCGGCGCATGCGTCACCAGCTTGGCAATCATCGGGTCGTAATAGAGCGAAATTTCGCCGCCCTCGTAGACGCCCGTGTCGTTGCGCACGGTCACGCCGTTTTCGGTTCCCTCTTTCGGCGGGCGATAGCGCGTGAGCCGTCCGGTCGACGGAAGAAAATTCCGGTAAGGGTCTTCGGCGTAAACCCGGCTTTCGACCGCCCAGCCATTGAGTTTCACATCGCTCTGTTTGAGCGCGAGCTTCTCGCCGGCCGCAACACGGATCATCTGTTCGACCAGATCGATGCCGGTGACGAGCTCGGTGACCGGATGCTCGACCTGCAATCGCGTATTCATTTCCAGGAAATAGAAGCTCTTGTCCTGTCCGGCGACAAATTCGACCGTGCCGGCGCTGTCGTATCCGACCGCCTTTGCCAGCGCGACCGCCTGCTCGCCCATTTTCTTGCGCGTCGCGGCGTCGAGCAGCGGGCTTGGCGCCTCTTCGATCACCTTCTGGTTTCGGCGCTGGATCGAGCATTCGCGCTCGCCGAGATAGATGACGTTGCCGTGCTTGTCGCCGAGCACCTGGATTTCGATGTGGCGCGGATCGGTGATGAATTTCTCGATGAAGACGCGGTCGTCGCCGAATGAAGATTTTGCTTCCGAACGCGCGCGCGCAAAACCTTCGGCGACTTCGGCCTTGCTGTGGGCGATCCGCATGCCCTTGCCGCCGCCGCCGGCCGAGGCCTTGATCATCACCGGATAGCCGATCTCCTCGGCGATCTTGATCGCCTCCGCCTCGTTCTCGATCACGCCGAGATGACCGGGCACGGTCGACACCTTGGCGGCGGCCGCCGCCTTTTTCGATTCGATCTTGTCGCCCATCGCGGCGATGGCTTTCGGATTCGGCCCGATGAAGACAATGCCGGCGGCCGCGAGCGCCTTGGGAAAGGCCTCGCGCTCGGACAGGAAGCCGTAGCCCGGATGGACCGCTTCGGCGCCGCTCTGCTTGCAGGCGGCGACGATCTTGTCGATGACCAGGTAGCTTTCCGCCGCCGGCGGCGGGCCGATCGCGATGGCGGTATCCGCCATCTCGACGTGCAGGGCGTCCTTGTCCGCCTCCGAATAGACGGCGACGGTTTCAATCCCCAGTCTGCGCGCGGTTTTGATGATCCGGCAGGCGATTTCGCCGCGATTGGCGATCAGGATACGCTTGAACATGCCGTGTCAGGGGCCCCAAATGCCGGCCATTTGGCTTGCTGCCTTATGGCGGAAAAGTCAATCTTGCCGCGCAACCAGCAGCAGAAGCCGTCACCGCATGTCAAATGGTCGCGGATAACGGCGCGAGCGTTACAATACTGTCTTATAGCCAGCGTATCTACCGCGACGTCCCAACACGCAAAATCGGGAGCGTTGCCATGTCATTTCAAACGAAAACTCTGGTTTCTGTCGCATGTGCGGCTGCTTTTCTTCAGGCCGCGGCGGCGCAGGCGCAAAGCCAGCGCAATCTCATTCTGTTCGTGCCCGACGGCCTGCGCGCTCTGTCGGTGACGCCCGAGACCGCGCCCGCGATGGCCGACGTGCGCGATAAGGGCGTCAACTTCGCCAATCCGCATTCGCTGTTTCCGACCTTTACGATGGCCAATGCGTCCGGCCTGTCGACCGGCCATTTCCTTGGCGACACCGGCGTATTCAGCAACACGATCTATGTCGGCTTTCCGACTGCGCACGCCGCCAACAGCGTGACCCCGTTCATCGAAAGCGATCCGGTGCTGGGCGACATCGACGATCATTTCTCCGGCAATTTTGTCGACGAAGATGCCGTTCTCTTCGCCGCCCGCCATCAGGGCTTCAGCACCGCGGCCATCGGCAAAGTCGGACCGACGATGATGTTCGACCACACCGACCGCAACGGCGAGACCACCATCATCGTCGACGATGCGACGGGAAGCGCCGCTGGAGTTCCGCTCTCGCAACCGATGCAGGATGCGCTGAAGGCCGCGGGATTGCCGCTCCACAGCACCGTCACGCGGCGCCAACGGCGCGGCCGGCGATGCCAAGAAGCCCGGCACCACCGTCGCCAATGTCGAGCAGCAGAAATATTTTGCCGACGTCGCGGCCAAGGCGGTGCTGCCGATGTTCAAGGCGCGCAACAAACCCTTCGTGCTGGTGTTCTGGTCACGCGATCCCGACGGCACGCAGCACAATCAGGGCGACAGCCTGCTGAAGGTCGAGCCGGGCATCAACGGGCCGACGTCGCGCGCCGCCATCAAGAATGCCGACGATAATCTCGCGGAGATCCGCAGCGCTCTCGACGAGCTCGGCCTCGCCGCAAACACAGACATTATTATCGCCGCCGATCACGGCTTCTCGACGATCTCCAAAGAGAGCAAGACCAGCGCCGCTGCGCAAACGACCTACGCCGACGTGCCGGAGGGCTTGCTGCCGCCTGGATTCGTCGCGCTCGATCTCGCCAAGGCGCTTGGCATTGCCGCTGCATGATCCCGACGACAAAAATGCCGTCGTCGCAGCCGGAAAATATCCCAAGCGCGGCAATGGCGTGATCGGCGACGATGCCGACAAGCCCGATGTCGTCGTTGCATCCAATGGCGGCTCGGACCTGGTCTATGTGCCGAGCAAGGACCGCGCGCTGACCGCGAAGGTCGTGTCGGCCTTGCTGGCGCAAGATTACGTCAGCGGTCTTTTCGTCGATGACGAGCTCGGCACGTTCCCGGGCACGCTGCCGATTTCGGCGATCAATCTGAAGGGCTCGTCGGTCACGCCCCGCCCATCGATCGTCATCAATTTCCGCTCGTACGCAACCGGCTGCGAGAAACCGGTGATGTGCGCGGTCAACATCGCCGACACGGGCCTGCAACAGGGCCAGGGCATGCACGGCAGCTTCAACCGTGCCGACACCATGAATTTCATGGCAGCTACCGGCCCGGACTTTCAAATCCGGCTTCGTCAACGAGGCGCCGGTGAGCAATGCCGACATCGGCAAGACCATTGCACAGGTGCTCGGGCTCAAAATTCCCTTCCATGGCAGCCTGATGGGCCGGGTCGTCGAGGAAGCCCTGCCGGGTGGCGCAAACCCCACCGTCGAGCAATTCGTCGAACGCGCCACCCCCGACGAAAATGGGCTGACGACGGTACTGGTCGGCCAGCGTGTTGGCAGCACGCGGTATTTCGACGCGGCCGGTTTCCCGGCCGGACTGTCGGCATGGATGAGCGCAAAGCCGCAAGCCGTTGATGCTTCTCGGACGCCGGGCGGCAAAATGCTTTTCCACCCGGCGGCCCAGTGCCGCACTTTTTGTTCTCCGCAGGGCGTGACCAGCCGCGCGTTGATCCTCTTTCGCCCTTGCCCTATTCCACTTACGCGTCGTGGCCTATATTAGCTGACGAGCACGTAACGTTTTGAGTGGAGGTTGACCATGGCGTTAGCGATTGGCGATACCGCACCCGATTTCGAGGCGGAAACAACTGAAGGCAAAATCCGTTTTCACGATTGGTTGGGCACGTCTTGGGGCGTGCTTTTTTCACATCCGAAGGATTTCACCCCCGTTTGCACGACCGAACTCGGCACCATGGCGCGGTTGAAGCCAGAGTTCGACAAACGCAATACCAAGATCATCGGCCTTTCGGTCGACCCGGTCGACAACCACAAAAAGTGGGCCGCCGACATCAAGGACGTGGTCGGCTTTGCGCCGAACTATCCGATGATCGGCGATACCGATCTCAAGATCTCCAAGGCTTATGGCATGTTGCCGGCAGCGACCTCCGGATCGTCGGAAGGACGCACCGCAGCCGACAATCAGACAGTCCGCAACGTCTTCATTGTCGGGCCGGACAAGAAGATCAAGCTCGTCCTCGTCTATCCGATGACCACGGGCCGCAACTTCGACGAAGTGCTGCGCGTCCTCGACTCGTTGCAACTGACCGCCAAGCACCGCGTAGCGACGCCCGCGAACTGGAAGCAAGGCGAGGACGTCATCATTGCTGGCTCGGTCAGCGACGATGAAGCCAAGAAGATCTGGCCGCAAGGCTTCAAGGCGCCACGGCCCTATATCCGCATCGTGCCGCAACCGAAGGCATAAACCCCCTCGGGACTTGTTGAAAGCAAGGGGCGCGGGCGATAACGTCCGCGCCCTTGGCTATTTTGGCGGCGGCGGGAGTATTTCAGATGAGTGACCGGGCAATGAACGACGCGGCCAAATCGCAGCCGCCCTTTGCCGAATTTCTGGGTCTCAAGATCACCCACGTGTCGCCCGAGCGCGTCACTGCGGAGCTGCCGATGCGCGAGGAGCTCAACAACCGTTTTAACATCATGCATGGCGGCGCCATCATGGCGCTCGCCGACAATCTTGGCGGCACCGCAGCGACCGCCAATCTCAAAGAAGGCCAATCCACCACGACGATCGAGAGCAAGACCAATTTCTTCGCCGCGATCCCGATCGGCGACGTCGCCAAAGCAGAATGCACGCCGCTCCATCGTGGCCGCACCACCATGGTCTGGCAGACCCGCATTACCCGCAACGATGGAAAACTGTGCGCGCTTGTGACCCAGACCCAGCTCGTTCTGGACCGGTAACGGCGGCGATCAAACAGTGCGCGGTTTGGCCGCCGCCGCGATTGGCCAGCACCACCCCGCCTGCGCAGATCACCATGCCGGCAATCGAAAGAGCATCAAGGCGCTCGCCGAACAAGATGAACGCGAATATAGGCGGTCACCCCCGGCACGAGATAGAACAGGCTCGCGAAACCGGTCGCTGCCGAGCGGCGGATCAGCCAGTACATCAACCCGATCGCCGCAATCGACAAGACGAGCACCAGCCAGGCAATCGCGAAGATCAACTCGCCGGTCCAATGGATCTCGCGCGTCTCAAAAGCGAACGCGCCGATTGTGAACAAAATTCCCGCACCGACATATTGGACAAAATTTCCGGCGCGCCAGTCGATCCCGCCGCAAAATCGTTTCTGGTAAAGAGTCCCGAGCGTGATACCGACCAGCGACAGGAAGCTGGCGATCCAGCCCAGTGCCGAACCGGCCAGGACAATGCTGCGATCGTGCAGCACAAGAACGACACCGACCAGGCCGAGCGCGAGACCAATCCATTGGACGCGCGTGACAGTCTCTCCCATGAAACGATTGGCGATCGTCGACGTCAGAATTGGTTGGAGGCCCGGGATCAAGTGCGGAAACGCCGGCCGGCACGCCTTGGCTGATCGCCGTAAACACGCCACCCAGATAAAGTCCGTGGACGAGCGAGCCGGCGACCAGCGCGTGCCCGACTTCCCGCGCGTTCGGTGCTTTTGCACCGCCGATGCACGGCAATCGCGCCCATGATCAGCACGACAAACCCCATGCGTACCGCGAGAAACGTCAGCGGCTCGATATAAGGCAGGCCGTAGCGCGCGCCGATAAAACCGGTGCTCCACAACAGGACGAAAATGGCCGGCGCTGTCGCAATCGCCAGTCGGGTCAGGCGCATCATGGTGTCAGCAAGTCGGAATGGGATTTGTTTGAATTCGCAGGTAGCGCGCCTATACCACTTTCCGTGCGGCCATGCCTTCCCCTCATACCGGGATCGTGGCTATGGTGGCGGGCGTGGGGAATGACTGGGGGGAATAGCTGCCATGAAATTGATCGCGGTTTACGTCGTTTTTGTCCTGATCGGCGAGATGCTGGCTTATTTCGTCGGTAGATCCGTCGAGCACTGGTCGATGACCGCGAGCCTGCCAGTGTTCCTCGCCTGTTTTTTCTTTGTTTTCTGGGCTGCCTGGCGCCTGGCGATTCGCGTCGCCTGAGCATCCGGGTTCCGGACATCACACGAAAATTTCGGAACCGGAGCCGCGGCCAACGGGTTTCCTCCATTCGAGACGAATATATCGCGTCTTGAAGCCAAGGAGGTTGCCATGACTGATCCGCGTTATACCGATCCGCGTTACAGCGATCCGCGGCTGAGTGATCCGGTGATCCGCCAGGACGAAAGCGTTGGCGGAATGTGGGGCTGGATCGCCGGCGTCGCTGTTCTGCTTCTGATCGGCTTCCTGATCGTTGCCGGCTGGAACAATAACGGCAGCACCGCGAGTAACGGTTCTTCGCCTATGACGACGAGCAGCGCGCCCGCGCGAAACGCGGCCCCACCGACGACCACGGGCTCGGGCTCTCCAGCTTCGCAACCGCTGACACCGGCGCCGTCAACCACGCCGCCGCGCAGCGGCACGCAATAGTATCACCGAGCGTTTCCAGTAAAATACAACCCGGCGCCGCGACGGCGCCGGGTGATGGATTGTCCGCGTCGTCCTAAGGACGGCGAGCCGTCCGTCGCTAGCGCACGGTCACCGTGATGGGCTTCGACATTACCGGCGGCTGGTGCGGAATATGTGACCAGTCGGCAAATACCAATTGCAAGCGTGTGCTTGCCCTTCGGAAGAGTGACCATCGCTTCCGTTTGGCCCGCGCCGAAATGCTTGTGAGTGTCGTCGGCCGGGATTGCGCCTTTCATCTCTTCGCCCGTTAAGCGCAGTATCGATGAGCAAATGATGATGGCCTGTATTGGGTTTCTCCACGCCGGCCGGCGCCACGCCCATGCCCGTCAGTCCAAACTGCACCAGGAATGGGCTGGTCACCTTGGCTCCGTCTTTGAGATTAATGATGTAGACTTTCGCGCCCGCTGGTGACGCCGTTTGTGCAGACGCTTGCGTTACGCTTATCACTCCGAATACGGCAAGTGTTATGAGCGCCGACCTGAACATCTGTCATAGTGTCGTCTCCCTTGATTTTGGCGCGTGTTGAGAGCGCGTGCGTTCCCTTGCCGCGTTATCCAAAAATTGAATAGATCCCGAAGCCGACGGTCGCGCTCACCACCGCCTCGATAGCCTGAAATTGCATCCCCGTCAGTTCGTGGCTGACATAGGGAAATAAAATACGCCCGACCGGCAGCACGATCGCCGCCACGAGCGCAACACATAGCAACTTTGTCACGACAGCCTTGTCGAACATGAAACACCCTCCCCCGTTTTTTCTTATTGTGTCACGCTGCGGTGGCCGTTGGGCAATCTTACGTCTGGAAGGCCGGATCGACGGGAACCCGATAGCCGTTGGCGAGCCGATTTGTCTCGTTGGCCATGCCCGTAACGGCCATCAGCTCGCCGAACATGGCCTCCGTCATGCCGGCCTTGCGCGCAGCCGCTGTGTGGCTGGCGATGCAATAGCCGCAACCATTGGTGACGCTGACCGCCAGATAGACCATTTCCTTGGTGAGCGGATCGAGCGCTCCCGGCGCCATGACCTCTTTCACGCTCTCCCAGGTGCGGCGCAGTGTCACCGGGTCGCGCGCAAGGTATTTCCAGAAATTGTTCACGTCCGGCACATTGCGCGTCTTCTTGATGTCGTCATAGACCGCGCGCACCGCGGGTGAAGCTTCGGCATATTCGATGGGTGGAGGTGTGGACATCGGATGCTCCTTCAACGTGCCAAGTGCAGCGCCTCGATATTGTCATTGCCGGGCTTGACCCGGCAATCCATGATGAGCCGCTTCAACGTTACCCTACGCAGGGCAACACACATGCCGAAAACGCCGGACTATTTTCACGGAAAAACCATCGTTATCACCGGCGCCGGCAGCGGCATCGGCCGCGCCACCGCGCTCATTTTCGCGCGCGAGGGCGCCAACGTCGTATGCGCCGACATCAACGAAAAGGGCGTCGAAGAGACGGCCGAGAAGATCAACGCGATCGGCGCCCAGGCGCTGGCGCTCACCATCGACGTCACCAAACGCGCCGCCGTCGAGGACATGATCCAGCTCGCGCTCGACGGTTTCGGCCGCGTGCATTTCCTGTTCAATTCGGCCGGCGCCGCGATCAGGCGCGCGAAATTCCTCGAGATCGACGACGATCTGTTCGACAAGACCTTCGACCTCAACGTCAAAGGCACGCTTTACCCCATGCAAACCGTGCTGCCGCATATGCTCGCCAACAAATTCGGCGTGATCGTCAACATGGGCAGCATGTCGCACAAGCGCGGCGGCCCCGGATCGTCCGTGCACTACGCGGCAGCCAAGGGCGCCGTCGTGACCATGACCATGGGCGTCGCGCGCGAATTTGCCGCGCAAGGCATCCGCGCCTTGTCGATCTCGCCCGGTCCGGTCAAGACGCCGTTCCAGGCGGCGGCCAGCAGCTCGCCGGAACTGGTTCAGCGCTTTCTCGAAGACGTGCCGATGAACCGTTTTGCCGAACCGGAGGAAATCGGCGAGCTGGTTCTATTCATGTGCTCCGATGCCTGCGAATTCATGACCGCAGACACGGTCTATGTGAATGGCGGCGGCGGCTGGCGCTGACCGAACTCAGCGCGCGGCCAGCCAGATCCCGGCCGCAACCGCGGCCAGTCCGACGATCAAATTGAGGCCGATCCCCTCGCCGATCGCGACTGCTCCGACGATCGACGCAAACACCGGATTCACGGTGATGGTCACAGCGGTCTTGGTCGGGCTGGTGCGCGACAGCGCAAACACCCAAAGAATGAATGCACCCGCGCTTCCGACAATTCCGAGATAGGCAATCGCCAGCCATTGCGGCGTGCCGAATTGTGCGGCGGCGTCGAAACCATGGATCGCCAGCGCCCAGACCAGCAAGCAGAACGCCGCCGCGCCCATGCCGGCGGTCAGGAACGCAAGCGGATCGGACCGCGCGATGAACGGGCGCGACCACACATTGTAAAGCGACATACAAAACGTGGCGGCAAACATCACCAGCTCGCCGCGCCAGGCGCCGGCCGGTGCGTTCGAAAGACCGAAGGCCAGCGCAAATAACACGCCTGTCATGGCGATGAGCACGCCGGCGGTCTTGCGGACCGTCAGCGTCTCGATACCGAGCGCGGCGCCGACCAGCATGGTCATCAGCGGCATCGTGGAGAGCGTCAGCGCGCCGCGCGCCGCCGTGGTGTAGGTGTAGGCCAGATTGAACAGAACCGAGAACGCAAAGAAGAACAGGATTCCGAGCGCCGCGACCGCAATCCAGTCGCGCCCTTTCGGCCAACGGCTTTTCATGAAAAGCGCAATCGGCAGCAGGATCAGAAACCCGGTGCCGAAGCGAAACACCCCCAAGCGTGACCGGGTCGGTGGCATGCACGACAAAGCGCGTCGCTCCGCCGGCGATGCCGCCGATCGCGCTCGACGCCACCGCCGCAAGTACGCCTGTCTGGTCACGGGTCATGGGCACGGCGTGTGTATAATTGCACCGCCGCCGCCCGTCACCCCTCAAACAGGCATTACCGCCCCGCTTTACACAGGCCCGCGTCCGTCACGCAGCTGCTGACACCCGCTCAAGCTGCCTGCGCTTGCGCCTGCACCAGGCTGGAGTTTTCCAGCTCGAGCATTGCCGCCTTCTTGGCGTTCGCCATCAGCTCCGCGACCGGGATCGTCGCGGCCTCGTTTTCGCGGATCAGCGGCAAACGAAGGTACGGCGGATCGCGGAACCAGACATACTCATACACGTGGCCCGGTCTCGGCGTGCTCGACCGCAATGGTGCGGCCGTGAATCTTGATGCCGAAGTCGCGCACGAATGCATTGGTCGCGAGTTTCGGCGACTGCAGGCCGAAGACCCGATGCAGAACCGCGTCGATTTCAGTCGGGAAGAACGGCTTGTGCATGATGGCAGCGGCGCCGAGCTTGAGCGCCTCGCGCTCGCGCGGCGCATTGTACTCGCCGGAGATCATGACGACCTTGGCCTGCGGATTGGCCTCCATCATGCGCGCAAGCGTCGCGTAACCATTCAGGCCCGGCATATTGATGTCCAGAAACACAACATCAAATGCCTCCGCCTTGCACCGCGCCAGCGCTTCGGTGCCGGTATTTGCGTCTTCGATATCGAGACGGAAAACGGAACTCGACAGAACCTTGCGCATGACTTTCAGCGAGACGGGCGAGTCGTCGACCAGCAGAACATGCATCGGCGTAGTGACGCGCCGATGCGTCGCCAGGATGGCGCTCGATCTCGTCTTTGCCGAACGGCTTGGTCAGGAACTCATAGGCGTCGAGCTGGCGCGCAAGATCGATGCAGCGCCGGTTTGATCGTCCGGAAATCAGCGTGACAAATGTCTTGTTGCCCGCGATCCGCGCCGCCCACAGAGCGTCCATGCCGCCCATGGTCGGCATATGAACGTCAATGAAAGCGAGGTCCACGCCATGATCAAGCGCCTGCAAGCATTCCACGCCGTCGAAGGCATGCACGATGTTTGTGGAGTAGTCGTTTGGAAGAGCGTCGCGGATCAGTTGATGGACCGGATTGGAATCATCGGCGATCAGCACTTTCGATTGGCGCATAGACATAAATTCACCCTCCGTCAGCACCCACCTGACATAAAGAACACGCGGCGGCGTCATCTGTTCGCGGGATGAGAACGACGCAAAGAGTTCTTGGCTAATTAGCTGCTTGGATTTCCCCGTCCGATTTTAGTCAATTGCACTGCGGATACTGCCGGTAGCGCCGCACCGTTCGCCGGGACAGCGTCAAACGCGAACGCGCCCCGGCATTGTCGTGCCGGAGCGCGTATGTGAGAGAAAATGCGAACGCGAAACTTAGCGCCAGCGCAGTTTGAGTGACGACACTCCCGCTACGACGTTCAGCGCAACCGAGCCCTGCAGCGAAACCGGTTGAAGCGCGATGGTTCGGTTGGATCCACCCAACAGCACGTTGGCGCCACCGCCCACGCCCACGGCGGCGGTACCGGTCACACCGACATATTCGCCGGCGAGCGCGCCGGCAGGCACGCCCGTGGTCGGTGCAAACACCGCCCACCCGATCGCGCTTCCGGCGCTGATGCCGATGCTGATGCCCACGGTATTGAGCGCGCCGTCATAAAATTGCGGCGGGCCTTGCGGCGGATTCGTCTGCGCGGGCTCATAGGTACAACGCATCGACTGGTGCCCAACGATGATGAAGCCAATGTTTGGATCGACCTGGCAAGTAAGTGCGCCGATCTGGGTCCACGATTGGGCGGATGCCGCTGCCGGCGCAAAAATCATCGTCGCCAGAGCGAACGCCGCAAGCAGGAACCGGTGGCAGTGCAAGGACATGATGTCGTACCCCCCTTGGTACACGAACTGGAACGGCCTGTATGGAACTCCAGGTGGCGGCCATGTGCAAGGGCGCGGCAGGCCCTCAATCATGAAAAGTGATCCTTGGTTATCGTCGCGATAGGCGTTTACGACCGCCCTTTACGGATTAAAAATCAGCACAATGAAGGTGATAAACAAAACCAGATGCACGCCGCCGAGCAGGATGTTGGTCGGCGCACCGGAAAACGTCATCTGCGCAATAAACAGCGTCAGCACCAGCAGGATGGCCGGCACCGATTCAAGACCCAAGCTGAAGCGGAAGGTGGATCACCAGGCTGAGCGCCAGCATGACCGGGATCGTCAGCCCGATGGTGGACAGCCCCGACCCCAGCAACAAATTGACCGAGCGCTGCAAGTGGTTGCGCCGCGCCGCCTGAAAGGCGGTCAGCCCCTCCGGCGACAAAATCAAAATGGCGATCAGGATGCCGCCCAGCGTGGTCGGCGCATGCAATTTCTCGATGCCGTAGTCGATGACTCCCGCCAGTTTCTCCGCCAGCAACACCACCGGCAGCAAGGTCAGGAACAGCAGAACGGCATGATAGGAGACCGACCTGCGAGGCCCATGGCCCGGTTCATGCGCCGGCTCCGCACCGGCAACGCGGTTGACCCCTTTCGCTCTCCATGAAGAAGGCGCGATGGCGCACGGTCTCGATCATCAGGAAGTCCGCCATAGAGCAGCGCGGTCAACAGACCGAACACGATCGCCTGCAGCGTCGTCATCGTGTGGTCGGCCGTCGATGTGGTGAATGTCGGCACCACCAGCGAGATGACGGACAGGCAGGTAATAACCGCCAGAAAGGCGACCGCGCCCTGCAGGTTGTATTGCTGCTGCCGGTGGTTCAGGGCGCCGACGATCACCGACAGCCCGATCATGCCGTTGAGCACGATCATGAGCACCGCAAACACGGTGTCGCGCGGCAACGTCGGGTTGGGGTCGCCGCTCAACATGACCGTCGCCATGATGGTCACTTCGATGCAGACCGCGGCGATCGTGAGAATAAGCGTACCGTAGGGTTCGCCCAGATGCTCGGCCAGCACCTCCGCGTGACGCACCACGCCGAAGGCGCACCAGATCATGACCGCAAACAGCCAGATGAAGATCGCAGCCGTCACGCCCAGATGCGTGAAATCATCAGTCCATGATCGCACCGACCGTAAAGAAAATAAGCGTTGTCGCCGCGCCCGCCAGGACCGGGCGTTCGGCGCGGAGGTCATCGGTGAGGCTTGAGGGTTTGGGCTTTTTTGGCGACTTCATTCAAAGGCCCAGCACGTTGGGTAATTTCATTTTTGGACGTCACAACGGCAAATTGTCGTGCTTTCGCGCCGGCATCTCGACATGCTTGTTCTTCAGCATCGCCAGCGCGCGCGCGATGCGGCGGCGCGTCGAGTGCGGCATGATGACGTCGTCGATATAGCCGCGCTCGGCGGCGACGAAGGGCGACAGAAACCGATCCTCATATTCCTTGGTGCGCGCGGCGATCTTGTCTTTATCGCCGATGTCGGCGCGGAAGATGATCTCCACCGCCCCCTTGGCGCCCATCACCGCGATCTGCGCCGTCGGCCAGGCATAGTTCAGATCGCCGCCGACGTGCTTTGACGCCATCACGTCATAGGCGCCGCCGAAGGCCTTGCGCGTGATCACGGTGACGAGCGGCACCGTGCACTGGCTGTAGGCGAACAACAGTTTGGCGCCGTGCTTGATCAGCCCGCCATATTCCTGGTCGGTGCCGGGCAGAAATCCGGGCACGTCGACAAATGTCACGATCGGAATGCCGAAGGCGTCGCAGAAGCGCACGAAGCGCGCCGCCTTGCGCGAGGCGTCGCTGTCGAGCACGCCGGCCAGCACCATCGGCTGGTTGGCAACGAAGCCGACGGTGCGCCCGGCAATGCGGCCGAAGCCGGTGACGATGTTCTTGGCATAAGCCGACGAGATCTCGAAGAAGTCGCCCTCGTCCGCCACCTTCAGGATCAGCTCCTTGATGTCGTAGGGCTTGTTCGGATTGTCGGGCACCAGCGTGTCGAGCGATTCATCGATGCGGTCGGCCTCGTCCTGCGTCGGCCATTCCGGCACGCCGCTTTCGTTGTTGGCCGGGCAGGAAATCGATCAGCCGGCGCATTTGCAGCAGGCACTCGACGTCGTTCTCGAAGGCGCCGTCGGACACGCCCGACTTGGTCGTGTGCACCGAGGCGCCGCCGAGCTGCTCGGCGGTCACCACCTCGTTGGTCACCGTCTTCACCACGTCGGGCCCGGTGACGAACATGTAGGATGTATCGCGCACCATGAAGATGAAGTCGGTCATCGCCGGCGAATAGACGTCGCCGCCCGCGCAGGGCCCCATGATGACGCTGATCTGCGGAATGACGCCGGAGGCGATCACGTTGCGCTTGAACACCTCGCCGTAACCGCCGAGCGCGGCCACGCCTTCCTGGATGCGCGCGCCGCCGGCGTCGAACAGGCCGATGATCGGGCAACGCGCCTTCATCGCCATGTCCTGCACCTTGATGATCTTCTGCGCGTGCGTTTCCGACAGCGAGCCGCCGAACACCGTGAAGTCCTTGGAGAACAGATAGACCGCGCGGCCGTTGATCGTGCCCCAGCCGGTGACGACGCCGTCGCCGGGGATCTTGCTCTTCTCCATGCCGAAGTCATTGGAGCGGTGCTCGACGAACATGTCGAGCTCCTCGAACGAGCCCTTGTCGAGCAGGAGTTCGATGCGCTCGCGGGCGGTCAATTTGCCGCGCTTGTGCTGGGCCTCGATGCGCGTCTTGCCGCCGCCGAGGCGGGCCTCCTCGCGCCGCTTTTCAAGTCTGTCGAGGATGTCTTTCATTGAATGGAGCCCCTGCCCGCGCTGAATCCGGCCTGCACGAGGAATACCATGAGGGCCGCGCGCATGTCGCCTCTCCCGGCCAAGGCGATGAGCGACGCACGCAAAGGCTTGGCACCGGCCCCAAACCCTGCTTACAAGCCCTCATGAGCGAGCCGCAGACCGCCGCCGAACTGATCCAGCAGGGCCTGGTCCACCACCGGTCGGGCCAGCTGTCGCTCGCCATGGACCGCTACACCCAGGTGCTGCGCAACGACCCGAACAACGCCGACGCGCTCTATTACATCGCCGTGGTCGCCTGCCACGAGGGCCAGTTCCAGCAGGGCATCGATCTCGCCCGCCGCTCGCTGAACTTCCGGCCGCGCCAGGCGCGCGCGCACAATCTCATCGGCCAGGCGCTGCACCGCATGGGACAGGTCAAGGACGCGCTGGAAAGCTTCGACAACGCGATCGAATGCGACGCCAAATTCGCCGACGCCTACGGCAACCGCGCCAATATGCTGAGCGAGCTCGGCCGCACCGCGGAGGCGCTGTCGAGCTTCGACCGCGCGCTTGACGCTCAATCCGAATTCGGCGAGCGACTGGCTCAACCGCGGCGCCACGCTGCATGGGGCCGGGCGCATCGAGGAGGCCATTGCGAGCTACGACAAGGCCATCGCGCTCGATCCCGGTTTCTGTGTGCCGTATTGCAACCGCGCGCATTCGCTGCTCGATGCCAACCGCGACGAGGAAGCGCTCGCCGGCTACGACCGCGCCATCGCGCTCGAGCCGAAATTCGCCGAGGCCTATCTCGGCCGCGCGCTGGTCCTGCGAAAGATGTCGCGCGTCGACGAAGCGCTCGCCAGCATCGACAAGGCGATCGAGATCAAAGGCGACGTGGGCAAGATGCATGGGGCCCGCGCCAGCCTGTTGCGCTCACTCGGCCGCGAGGCCGAAGCGGTGGCCGCGGACGCCAAGGCCGCCGAGCTGGAGGCGAAAAAACAGCAGGCAGGCGAAACGACGCCAGCGGCAGAGAATAAAAGTTCCTGACGGTGGAACTTTGCGGCGGTCTCAGCCGTTTCGCGGGGTAGTCATAAGGACATCCCCCAAAAGGACCTCCCATGAATCACGCCACGCCACGCACCAGTTCGCCGCGTCTTGCCACCCCGACCGATCTCGGCGCCAATGCCGCAAAAGACATTGCCGGCGCCCTCAACCGCATCCTGGCCGACAGCTTCGCGCTTTATCTCAAGACCAAGAATTTCCACTGGCACGTCAGTGGGCCGCACTTCCGCGACTACCACTTGCTGCTCGACGAGCAGGCCGACCAGATTTTCGCCTCGACCGACGTGATCGCCGAGCGCGTGCGCAAGATCGGGCAGCCGACGCTGCGTTCGATCGGCGACATTTCCCGCCATCAGAAGCTCGAGGACAATGACGCGCCTTACGTCGAGCCGTCCGACATGCTGGCGGAATTGCGCGACGACAATCAGCGCGTGGTCGCGGCGATGCGCGAAGCGCACGACGTTTGCGACGAGCACAATGACGTCGCCACCGCGAGCCTGCTCGAAATATTCATCGACGAGGCCGAACGGCGCGTCTGGTTCCTGTACGAAACCAGCCGCAAGGGCGACTCCAGCGGGCATTGACTTATGCGCCCATAGCCGTTCATCCCCGTCGAAAGCGGGTGACGCACGCGTATGTCGAATCGCTGACGCAGAGCTCTGTTCATCGCTGCGGTCCCCGCGTATACGCGGGGACGAGCAGTTCATTTTACGAGCTTCAGCACCGTCACCGCCGCCTGAAATTCCGCTTCGCGAAAGGCGCGGCGCTCGAGCGCGAGCTCGTCGCTGCCCCACTGCGACATCTGCCAGTCTTCGTCGACGTGAGCGGCCGCCCATGCCGCATCGGCATCGAGCGCGCCATGAGCGAGCGCCAGCGCCAGCAGCGCCGACCCGGTCAGCGTCGTGATCGAGGACACCGCGGCCAGACGCCACGGATCGTCGGGAATTGCCGCGCGCACGGCGGCGATCGCCTCGCGCGGCTGCGGCACGTGCACGACGCCTTGCGCGAGCACAAATCGCGCACCGAATTGTTCGCGCGCCCAGGCAGCACCGGATCCCATGCCGCCGATTGCCTCTCGACCAGGCCGGCCGGCGCGTCGGCGCGATAGCACAACAAGTCCGTGCCGAGATATTTCGCGATCTCGTCGGCGACCGGACGCTGGCGCGGTGCGAACGGCGTCGATCACCGCATTGGCCAGCCGCGTGAGCGGCATCGACGCCGGATCGATCACGTCTTTTTGTGCGTGCCATTCCGCCGCAATGGCGTCGGCGAGCGCGCGCGTTGGCGCGGCCAGCGCGTGGCGCGCCGGCGTCTTCACGGGCTTGCCGTCGAGCAAGATCTGGAGCATCGCCGCCCTCACCCGTTTCGGCGACATGCGCGCGCTCGTAGAAGCGCTTGCGCAACGAGGGCCGGCCGCCCCGGCGCGCCGATTCCATCGGGTCGAGCGGCTGGTTTTCGAAAATCTCGGTAAAAATCTCGCGCATTGGGACTCATTTGTGCGACGCAAAATAAGGGGAACTCAAGCCACTCAATGTTAATCCAAAAGCGCAATGACAGGGGCCGGAATGCCTTGCTGCCGCCTCTTTCAGGGAGCGAAAAACCTCACGCAGACTTGTGGTTGATAGGCCTCAGCCATGACGGAAGGATAGGTAGCCTTGCGGGTTTGTAGCCAATAATATCCGCCCCGGATTCGTGCCGGATAACAAGGCCGACCCAGGGGAAGTGGACCCGTCAAGGGCTGTAACGCGACACCGTTTTGTAAGTGCCGAGTAGCGGGGCGCGTTTCGAGGAGTCAATGAAGAATACCGACATTTCTGCGCCCGACTACTTCCACAAGGTCGTGGATTGCCAGTGGGCTTGCCCGGCGCACACGCCGGTACCGGAATATATCCGCCTGATCGCGCAAGGCCGCTATTCCGACGCCTACATGATCAACTGGCGCTCGAACGTGTTTCCGGGAATTCTCGGGCGCACCTGCGACCGCCCTTGCGAGCCGGCCTGCCGCCGCGTGCGGGTCGAGGACGAGCCGGTGGCGATCTGCCGCCTCAAGCGCGTTGCCGCCGATTACAAAGACGACATCACCGCGCGGCTGCCCAAGCCCGCGCAGAAGAAAAACGGCAAGCGCATCGCGCTGGTCGGCGGCGGCCCCGCCTCGCTCACCGTGGCGCGCGACCTCGCGCCGCTCGGCTACACCTGCGTTGTGTTCGACGGCGATCCGAAAGCCGGCGGCATGATCCGCACGCAAATTCCGAAATTCCGTCTGCCGGATTCCGTCATCGACGAGGAGACCGGCTACATCCTCGGCCTCGGCGTCGAATTCCGCGGCGGCAAGCGCATCGACAGCATGAAGGCGCTGCTGGCCGAAGGCTGGGACGCGATTTTCGTCGGCTCGGGCGCGCCGCGCGGTCGCGACCTCGATATTCCCGGCCGCAAGGAAGCGGCCAAGAACATTCACATCGGCATCGACTGGCTGTCGTCGGTCTCGTTCGGCCACGTCAGCAAGATCGGCAAGCGCGTCGTCGTGCTCGGCGGCGGCAACACCGCCATGGACTGCTGCCGCTCCGCGCGCCGTCTCGGCGGCGAGCAGGTGGACGTGGTGGTGCGCTCCGGCTTCGAGGAAATGAAGGCGTCACCTTGGGAAAAGGAAGACGCCATGCACGAGGGCATTCCGATCCACAATTACCTGGTGCCGAAGGAATTCACGCACGAGAACGGCAAGCTCACCGGCATCACCTTCGAAAAGGTGAAGGCCGAGCGCGACGCCAAGGGCCGCCGCAAGCTGGTGCCGTCCGGCGAACCGGATCAACACTTTCCCTGCGACGACGTGCTGGTGGCGGTCGGCCAGGAGAACGCCTTCCCCTGGATCGAGCGCGATTGCGGCATCGAGTTCGACGAATGGAATATGCCGAAGGTCGACACCGTGACCTTTGCCTCGACCAATCCGAAAGTGTACTTCGGCGGCGACGCGGCGTTCGGCCCGAAAAACATCATCTGGGCGGTGGCGCATGGCCACGAGGCCGCTGTCTCGATCGACAAGATGCTCAATGGCGAGGACATCACCGACCGCCCACTGCCGGCCGTCGAGCTGATGAGCCAGAAGATGGGCATCCACGAATGGTCCTACGACAACGAGATCGAACTCGATAAGCGCTACAAGGTGCCGCTGCGCGACAAAGCCGTCGCGCTGAAGGACATCAAGGCCGAAGTCGAACTCGGCTTCGACGTCGAGGTCGCGCTCAAGGAAGCCGGCCGCTGCCTGAATTGCGACGTGCAGACGGTGTTCTCGGCGCAGCTTTGCATCGAATGCGATGCCTGCGTCGATATCTGCCCGATGGATTGCATCACCTTCACGCCGAATGGCGAGGAAGCCGAACTCCGCACGCGGCTGACCGCGCCCTCGCACAATCTCACGCAAGACCTCTATGTGCAGAACGGCCTCAAGACCGGCCGCGTCATGGTCAAGGACGAGGACGTCTGCCTGCATTGCGGCCTGTGCGCCGAACGCTGCCCGACCGGCGCCTGGGACATGCAGAAATTCTTCCTGGATATGACCTACGCAGGGACTTCATGCCGACCGCCACGCCGATCAGCCGCGTAAACGACTTCGTCGTCCGCTTCGCCAACGTCAACGGCTCCGGTTCGGCGAGCGCGAACGAGATGTTCGCGCGCGCGGTCATGCGCATGGGCATACCGGTGGCGCCGCGCAATATCTTCCCGTCCAACATTCAGGGCCTGCCGACCTGGTACGAGGTGCGCGTCTCCGAAGCCGGGCATATGGGCGCCCGCGGCGGCACCGACCTGATGGTCGCGATGAATCCGCAGACCTTCGACCGGGACATCGCTGCCATCGAGCCGGGCGGCTATCTGTTCTACGATTCAACCAAGCCGCTGCCGCCGTCGAAATTTCGCGAGGACATCACGGTCATCGGCGTGCCGCTGACCGCGATCTGCAATCGCGAATACACCGATCCGCGCCAGCGCCAGCTGTTCAAGAACATCATCTATATCGGCGCGCTCACCGCGCTGCTCGAGATGGACGTGAAGGTGGTCGAGCAGCTGATCGGCGAGCAGTACAAGGGCAAGGACAAGCTGATCGAGCCCAATATCAAGGCGCTGCATATCGGCCGCGACTACGCGATCCTCAACCTGCAATGCCCGCTCGGGCTGCGGCTGAAAAAGACCGACAAGGTCGGCGACCGCATCTTCATCGAAGGCAATTCGGCGGCGGCGCTCGGCGCGGTCTATGGCGGCGCCACCGTCTGCGCCTGGTATCCGATCACGCCGTCGTCGTCGCTGGCCGACGCCTTCACGCGCCACTGCGCCAAGCTGCGCGTCGATCCAGAAACCAAGCAGGCGAAATACGCGATCATCCAGGCCGAAGACGAACTCTCCTCCATCGGCATCGTGATCGGCGCCGGCTGGAACGGCGCGCGCGCCTTCACCGCCACCTCCGGCCCCGGCATTTCGTTAATGCAGGAATTCATCGGGCTGGCCTATTTTGCTGAAATTCCAGCAGTTCTGTTCGACGTGCAGCGCGCCGGCCCCTCGACCGGCATGCCGACCCGCACCCAGCAATGCGACATCATCTCCTGTGCCTATGCCTCGCACGGCGACACCAAGCACGTGCTGCTGTTCCCCGAGGATCCGACCGAAGCCTTCAACTTCGGCGCGCAGGCCTTCGATCTCGCCGACCGGCTGCAGACGCCGATCTTCGTCATGCTCGATCTCGACATCGGCATGAACCATCATCTGTCCAAGCCGCTGGCCTGGGACGATGCGCGCAAATACGACCGCGGCAAGGTGATGACGGCCGCCGAGCTGGAAGCCGGCAAGGATTTCGGCCGCTATCTCGACGTCGACGGCGACGGCATCCCCTACCGCACCTATCCCGGCACGCACCCGACCAAGGGCTCGTTCTTCACCCGCGGCACCTCGCGCGACCGATACGCGCGCTACACCGAGGAAGGCGCGCCCTACGTCGACAACATGCAGCGGCTGGTCCGCAAATTCGACACCGCCAAGGACCTGGTGCCGCGTCCGCTGATTGCCACCAGCGGCAAGCCGACCAAATACGGCGTGATCTATTACGGCTCGACCTCGCCCGCGATGGACGAGGCGATCCACATGATCGAGGCGCGCGGCCATTCGCTCGACCGCATGCGCATTCGCGCCTTTCCGTTCCATTCAAGCGTCAACAGCTTCGTCGCCGACCATGATTTCGTGTTCGTGGTCGAACAGAACCGCGACGCCCAGTTGCGCTCGCTGATCGTCAACGAATGCGGCATCGATCCGGTGCGGCTGGTGCCGATTCTGCACTATGACGGCACGCCGATCACCGCCCGCTTCATTGCCAAGGCAATCGGCGACCATCTCGATCAACTGAAGGTTAAGCCGATGAAGGTGACCTCATGACCTATCTCGCCAAGCCGAAATTCCACCACCCCGAGCTGCCGAAGAATGCGCTCGGCTACACCCATCGCGACTACGAGGGCACGGTCTCGACGCTGTGCGCCGGTTGCGGGCATGACTCGATCACCGCGTCCATCATCCAGGCCTGCTTCGAGCTGTCGATCGAGCCGCATCGCGTCGCCAAGATTTCCGGCATCGGCTGTTCGTCGAAAACGCCGACCTATTTCCTCGGCAATTCGCACGGCTTCAACTCCGTGCACGGCCGCATGCCGTCGGTGCTCACGGGCGCCAATCTCGCCAATCGCGACCTGATCTATCTCGGCGTCTCCGGCGACGGCGACAGCGCCTCGATCGGGCTTGGGCAGTTCGCGCATTGCCTGCGGCGCGGCGTCAACATGGTCTATATCGTGGAGAACAACGGCGTGTATGGCCTCACCAAAGGCCAGTTTTCCGCCACCGCCGACCGCGGCTCGAAGTCCAAGCGCGGCTTCATCAACACCGACAATTCCATCGATCTTGTTGCGATGGCGCTCCAGCTCGGCGCCAGCTTCGTCGCCCGCTCCTTCTCCGGCGACAAGCAGCAACTGGTGCCGATCATCAAGGCGGCGATCGCGCACAAGGGCGCGGCCTTCATCGACATCATCTCGCCGTGCGTGGCGTTCAACAATCACGCCGGCTCGACCAAGAGCTTCGATTTCGTGCGCGAGCACAACGAAGCGGTCAATCGTCTCGACTTCATCTCCAGCCGCATGCCGATCGAGGTCAAATACGATCCCGGCACCGTCGAGGTGGTCGAGCAGCATGACGGCTCCAAAATCGCGCTGCGCAAGCTCGCCGCCGACTACGAGCTGCACGACCGCACCGCGGCGCTCGGCTTCCTCCAGCACCACGCGGCCAAGGGCCAGATCGTCACCGGCCTGCTCTATGTCGAGAAGGAGCCGGAAGATCTGCACGCGCATCTGCACACGGTCGAGGTCCCGCTTAACACGCTTGTCGAGAAAGAACTGTGCCCGGGCCAGGCCGCGCTCGACAAGTTCAACGCGAGTTTGCGGTAGATTCCCTAATCATGTCATTCCGGGGCGCCGCGAAGCGGCGAACCCGGAATCCATACACCGCAGCGCCGGGTTATGGATTCCGGGTCCGGCCCTTCGGGCCGTCCCGGAATGACGAAGAGTGTCCACATGCAATTCCGCCGCCTCGGCCAATCCGATCTCCACTTCGCCCCCCTCATGCTCGGCGGCAATGTGTTCGGCTGGACCATCGACGAAAAAACGTCCTTCGGCATTCTCGACGCCTTTGTCGATGCCGGCTTCAACGCCGTCGACACCTCCGACAGCTACGCGCGCTGGGTGCCTGGCAGTCCCGGTGGCGAGTCGGAAACCATCATCGGCAACTGGATCAAACGCAGCGGCAAACGCGACAAGGTGTTGATCGCCACCAAGGTCGGCGAGGACATGGGCGAAGGCCGCAGCCTGAAGAAGGATTACATCTTGCGCGAATGCGAGGCCTCGCTGCGGCGCCTGCAGACCGACCACATCGATCTCTACCAGACCCATTTCGACGACGACGTGACGCCGGTCGAAGAAACGATGCAGGCTTATGCCGCCCTGATCAAAGCCGGCAAGGTGCGCGCGATCGGCGCCTCCAACATCAGCCCGGCGCGCCTCAAGGCCTCGCTTGCCGCCAGCAAGCAGCTCGGCCTGCCCCGCTACGAAAGCCTGCAGCCGCTTTATAACCTCTCCGACCGCAAGGAATTCGAGACCGAATTCGCGCCGATTTGCCGGGAGCACAACCTCGGTGTCATCAACTACTACTCGCTCGCCGCTGGTTTTCTCACAGGCAAGTACCGCTCGGCCGAAGAAGGCGCCAGACATCCCGGACGCGGCGGACGGCTCAAGCGTTATCTCGACGCGCGCGGGTTCGGCATTCTCAAGGCCCTGGACGGCGTGGCGGCGCGGCACGACGCGTTGCCGGCCCAGATTGCGCTGGCCTGGCTGATTGCCAAGCCGATCATCACCGCGCCAATCGTCAGCGCCACCAGCCTGAAACAGCTCGGTGAGATCCTGAAAGCACCGCAGATCAAGCTTTCATCCGCGGATGTCGCCCTGCTCGACGCTGCAGGGGCGTAGGTTCCGCGCTCGGAACTTCAATCGCCCGCCGGGCGTTGATGCGGCGCATGAGCGCGCGCGCATCTATCAGCCGTAAGCGGCCACCGGTCCATCCTGCACGCGGCCGCCGCCGCGGGATCACCGACAATGAAGTCCGCGACGTCGAGGAGCTGGCAACCCCGCGTACGCCGGTCATCTACGAAGTCGTCCGCCGGCTGGGCGAAGAAGAAATGGCGCGCCCCGTCACCTCACTATGGTGGTCTGGCGTGGCGGCCGGACTGTCAATCAGCTTTTCGCTGCTGGCGCAGGCGATCCTGCAAACCCATCTGCCCGACGCTCCCTGGCGGCCGCTGATCACGAGCTTCGGCTATTGCATTGGCTTTGTGATGGCGGTCCTCTCACGACAGCAATTGTTCACCGAGAGCACCATCACGGCGGTGCTGCCATTGGCGAACGATCTTACGTTCGCCAATCTGGGACGCACGGCGCGCCTCTGGGCGATCGTTCTTGCGGCCAACCTCGCCGGCACATTGTTCGCGGCCGTGTTCTGCGCTTACACGCCGGTGCTGACACCTGAGGTTTACGGCGGGATGCTCAGCGTCAGTCAAAGTCTGCTCGACTTCAGCTGGTGGGACATGCTGTTCCGCGCGATCGCCGCCGGCTTCCTGATGGCGGCCATGGTCTGGCTGATGCCCGGCGCCGAGCGGTCGCAATTTCAGGTGATTGTTCTCATGACATGGCTCATCGCCCTCGGCGGCTTTACGCACGTGGTCGCCGGCAGCATGGAGGCCTACCTGCTGGTCTTTTCCGGCAGCTGGGCGTGGTGGCAAATGCTGGTGCAGTTCATGGCGCCGGTGCTGATCGGCAATATCATCGGCGGTACCGCGCTATTTGCGCTGATTTCCTACGCCCAGGTCATGGACGAGATTTGAGCCGCCTTTTAAAGCAAAACCTTAACTTGAGGCGTCACTTTAAGCGCTTTTCAGACCTCAAGTAGCGGATGAAGACAGCTACTGATTGATGCAGGTGCCGACATAGGCATTGCGATCACCGGCGGCCTGCCCATAGACCCCGGCCTGGTGGGCGCAGCGCGAAGCGCGATCCTGAAAGGTCTCCGCACCCCTCGGTCCCGAGCCCTGGACAGTTGGCAGGTTCGGCAGCACCTGCCCGGTTTGCGGCACGACGATCGGTGGCGGCACGGCCGTGTTCGGCGGCTGGACGGTCGTCGATCGCGGAATGACCACATGCTTCACCGTTCCGCGCGGGGATCTGTATTTCGGCGCCAGCCATGGCTCAGGCTGCGCCGGACGCGCGCCCTTTTCGGGCTTCATGATGCTGTAGTTGTCGCCGAGGATGTCGTTGTTCGTCTGTGCACGCGTCGGCCCGGCTAACATGGCCGCCAGGGCCGCCAGCACGATCATGGAGGGTGCGTGCGTCATTCCTGTCAGATAGGACCCCTGCGGCACGCCCGCTACTCCTCCTCCGGCGCCTCTTCGATCGGGTCGTAGCGAGTGGCGTCAAACCCGAGCAGATTCCACGTTTGCAGCATGTGAGGCGGCAACGGCGCCGACACATCAATCACGCCACCGCGCGGATGCGGTACGGCAATACGGCGGGCGAGCAAATGCAGCTTGTTCTGGATGCCGCCGGGCAACTCCCAGTTCTCGATATTGAAATATTTCGGATCGCCGACAATCGGGTTGCCGACATGCGCCATGTGCGCGCGCAATTGATGGGTGCGCCCTGTCACCGGCTTGAGCGATAGCCACGCAACCTTCTGCGCTGCAGTCTCCACCACCGCATAATAAGTCACAGCGTGCACCGCTTCCTTCTCGCCATGCTTGGCAATGCGCATGAAGGAGTTCTTCTTCGACTTCCTGCTTCGCGAGATAAGTCGAGATGCGGCCTTGCGCCGGCTTCGGCACGCCGGCGACGAGCGCCCAATAAATTTTGCGTGCCGATCGCGAACGAAAAGTCTTGGCCAGCGCGGCGGCGACAAAACGACTCTTCGCCACCAGCAGGCAACCGGCGGTGTCCTTGTCGAGCCGGTGCACAAGCCGCGGACGTTGACCGTCAGTCCCCCGCAGCGCCCCCAACATTCCGTCAACATGGCGCGTGGTGCCTGAACCGCCCTGCACCGCGAGACCCATCGGCTTGTTGAGCACCAGGACGTCGGCATCTTCGTAAAGCGTGATCGATTTCAAAAAGGCACGGTCTTTTTGTGCCGATGGTGCGTCATCCCGCGGGGTCGGCGGCTCGATTTTCAACGGCGGAATGCGGATCGCCTGGCCCGTTTCGAGCCGCGCCTTGGGCTGTGTGCGCTTTCCGTTCACGCGCACTTCGCCTTTGCGGATGATGCGCTGGATGTGGCTGAACGAAAGTCCCGGAAAACGCGCTTCGAAAAAACGATCAACGCGCATGTTGTTCTCATCCGGCGTCACGGTGACATTCTGCACGCCGGCGGAGAAATGGTTTGGCATCGGTGCCGCTGCTGCACCTCTCCCAGCTTGCGGGGAATGGTCGACTGCCGGAAACGCCCTCTCGCTCTGCACACGGGGTGAGGAAGACCCGCGCTTGGGCGCATGTTTCGGGCGAATATCGGATTGGCGTTGCGCGAAACGCTTTTTCGAACGCTCCTTATGGCGCTCGTCGCGATCGCGGCCGTGACCGCGGCCACGCGAAGCGGCCTTCTCGCCGCCGCCGGGCTGGCGCGGGCCGCTGCGTCCCCGCCTCATGCCCTGCTCCCCGTTGCCGCCGCCAGGCGTCTGAGTTCACCCACAACCGGATGCGACGACCAGAAAAACATCACGCGCGCCTTAGGCATGAACGATATCTTTCTTCCAAACTCGGTGTCGCCACGAAAATGGACGGTGACCGGATGAACATTGACCCAGCGGTTTTCCGTGACGCTCTCAATGAAAGTCAGGGGTACCACAATTTCCTTCCGGAAGTTGGAGACGTAAAGGTTGCCGCCATCAATGCGGACTCTTTTGAGAGGGATGCACCACCACCAGAAAGATAACGCACCTGCTGTCCAGGCCGCGAGAAACAGCCATCCCGTTTCGGCCGGAAGGCCCCTGATGGCCCAGTAGAACGCCGTAATCGCACCGAATCCCACGATCCAGCAGCCCGGAAAAATGGTCTTGGTGATGAACGTGAGCCTTGACGATAAGGTGGTATCGACTGTCATCGTGCGATCAGGCCTTGCTCATTCATGAGCGCCCGCGCTGCGGATCCTTGCGCAGCTTTTCCCAATATTCGAGGCGCTTTCTGATTTCGCGCTCGAAGCCCCGCTCCGGCGGGTCGTAGAATTTCTGCCGTTCGAAGGGCGTCCGGAAAATAATTCTGGCCGGAGAAAGCCTCCTCGGCGTCGTGGTCATAGGCGTAGCCACGGCCGTAGCCTTCCTCCTGCATCAGCTTCGTGGGCGCATTGAGGATGTGCTTGGGCGGCAACAACGAACCCGCCTGCTTTGGCCGTGCGCATGGCCGCACCGAAGGCCGCATAACCCGCGTTCGATTTCGGCGCGGTCGCGCAATAAATTACGCGCCTGCGCGATCGCGAGCTCGCCTTCCGGCGAGCCCAGGAAGTCGTAGGCCTCCTTGGCCGCGTTGGCGATCACCAGGGCTTGCGGGTCGGCAAGCCCGATATCCTCGATCGCCATGCGCACAACGCGGCGCGCGATGTAGAGCGCCGGCTCACCGGCATCCAGCATGCGGCAAAGATAATAGAGTGCCGCATCGGGGTCCGAGCCGCGCACCGATTTGTGCAAGGCCGAAATCAGATTGTAGTGACCGTCCTGGCTCTTGTCGTAAATCGGCGCGCGCCGCTGGACGATGTCCTGCAGCTTTGCCGAGCCGAAAATTTCGTCCTTGCGCGCGGCCCGCCAGATTTCCTCAACCAGGGTGAGCGCGGCGCGGCCATCGCCATCGGCCATGCGCTTGAGCGCTTCGCGCGCATCCGCATCGAGCGGAAGCCGCCTGCCCTCAAGGGTCTCAGCGCGCGCCAGCATTTTCTCGATTGCATCCGCATCGAGCGATTTGAAGACCAGTACGCGCGCGCGAGACAGCAGCGGCGCATTCAATTCGAATGACGGGTTTTCGGTGGTGGCGCCCACCAGGATAATGGTGCCGTCCTCCATCACCGGCAGGAAGCTGTCCTGCTGAGCGCGATTGAAACGATGGATTTCGTCGACGAACAGTAGCGTTCCTTGGCCCATTTCGCGGCGCCGGCGCGATTCTTCGAACACTTTCTTGAGGTCGGCAACGCCGGTGAAGATGGCGGAAATCTGCTCGAAATGAAGGTCCGTCGCCTGTGCGAGCAGGCGCGCAACCGTGGTCTTGCCGGTGCCGGGCGGACCCCAAAATACCAATGAGCCAAGCGAGCGCGTCGCCAGCATCCGGGTGAGCGCGCCATCCGGGCCGAGCAGATGATCCTGGCCGACCACCTCGTCGAGGCGTTGGGGCCTGAGCTTGTCGGCGAGTGGGTGCGGCGCGTTCTTGTCGAAGCCTGCGGCGGCGAACAGGCTTGGGCCGTCCGCCTTGGCGCGCGAGGTCATCCGCCGAACACCGCAGAAATCTTCTGGCCGCCGCGCAGTATAATGATGCGCCAGCTGCGGCTCGGCGTACCACTTAAACGCTCGAGGTCGCGCGTTTTCGCAATTCGCTCGCCGTTAACTTCCTGGATCACATCGCCGCGCTGGAAGCCGAGATTGCTGGCATAAGAACCACTATCGACGTCGATGATTACAACCCCTTCTTCGGCGTTCCGTACCTGGAGTTCATCCGCGAGCGCCGGCGAAAGATTGGCAATCTTGACGCCGGAAAACGGCGAGCGCGACCGAATTACGATTTCATCACGTGGCGTCTCCGGCGCGGATTGCAGCGCCACCGTCACCGCCTGCTCGCGCCCGGCGCGCAGGACGCCGAGCTTGGCGCTGCCGCCGAGCGGCTTGGTCGCAAACCGGTAATCGAAGGCGTTTGGATCCTCGACGTCCTGACTGTCAACCGACACGATCAGGTCGCCAGCTTTCAGGCCGGCACGCGCGGCCGGGCTGTTGGGGGCAACATTCGCGATGAGCGCACCTGTCGGCCGCTTGAGGCCCATGCTGTCGGCGATATCCGCCGTGACTGCTTGCAGTTTCGCGCCCAGCCAGGGGCGCACCACCGCATTCCCGCCGGTTTTGGCGGACCCAACCACCACCCTCACCATGTTGGCGGGAATGGCAAACCCGATCCCCTGCGAGCCGCCGGAGCGTGAAAAGATTGCTGTGTTGATGCCGACGAGCTTTCCCGTCAGGTCGACCAAGGCGCCGCCGGAATTGCCGGGATTGATCGCGGCATCGGTCTGAATGAAGAACTGATAATCGCTGATCCCGACCTGCGTGCGCGCCAATGCCGACACGATGCCGTGCGTCACCGTCTGCCCCACGCCAAAGGGATTGCCGATGGCCAGGACGACGTCGCCCACCTGAACTGCGTCGGAGTCCGCGAAGTCGAGAACCGGAAATCGCTCGTGGCTGTCCTTGATGCGCAGGATCGCTAGGTCGGTGCGCGGATCCTTGAGTACCAAGGTTGCCTCGAACTCGCGCTTGTCGGCGAGCGAGACCTTCACTTCATCGGCGCCCTCGATGACGTGATTGTTGGTGACGACAAGCCCCGTCGCGTCGACGATCACGCCGGAGCCGAGCGAACGCTGCAACTGGTTGCCGCCGCCACCCGGGCCACCGCCGAAGAAGCGCCGGAAAATCGGATCGTCGAGGAGCGGATTGCGGTTCTGCACCACCTTGGCGGCGTAGACGTTCACCACCGCCGGCGCCACATGTTGCACCACCGGCGCGTAGGACAGGCGCAGCTCGGTTTGCGTCGGCAGCCGCCGTTCCTGCGCGACCGCGGCGCCCGCGAGCGCGATGATCACAACGGCAATCAGGGTCTTTAGGTGCATGGCTTCTATTCCCGGCGAATGGCCAGATATAGGCTTCTCCCAAGCCTAAATGAAGGCCGCCAGCCGCCTTTCCCGCCTGCAGGGGCGTCTAGTCGATTGCCGGCACGGTCCGCAAATAGGCCACCAGCGCGTCCAGATCGTCGGCTGAGACCGTGGAATAGTATTGGAAGCCCATTGGCGGCAGGAGCTTCTTGCCCTGGCGATCCACGCCCGTGGCAATCGCACGCTTGATCTCGTCGTCCGTCCACGCGCCAATGCCCTTGGTCTTGCTTGACGTGATGTTGCGCGAGACCGAAACGCCCCACGGACCGGGGAATTCAAACCCGCCGGCGCCGAGGCGCGTACCCCACTGGCGCACACCCTTCTCCATCGGCGTATGGCACTCCATGCAATGCGCGATGGTGGCGAGGTAGAAGCCCTTCTTCACCTTGTCGTTCAGCATCGCTTCGGTGAACGGCTTCTCGCCGCCCGGAAGTACGTGCTCAACTTGCGGCATCTTGTAGATCGGATCCGCCACCTTGTTGCTCACGGGCTTGATCGTGCGCAAATAGGCAACGACTGCATCGAGATCGCGATCGGTCATGATGTGGTAGAAACCGGTCGGCATGATCATCGCGACGTGCACACCGTTCGGCCTTATGCCCGTGCGCATGACCGTCTTGATCTCCGCATCCGTCCATTTGCCGATGCCGGTTTCCTTGTCCTGCGTGATGTTCGGCGCCGTGACTTTGAACGGCGGCTCATCCCAGGACAGGCCGCCGGAAAAATCCTTGCCGGCGGTTACCGCAGGCGGGCCCTTCGGCGAATGGCAGTTTCCGCAGGTCATGATCCCGTTGACCAGATAGTCGCCACGCTTGACCAGATCGGCCTGCGCGGATTGCGCGCTGGCCGCGCCCGCCAAGGCCGCTCCAATGACCACCCCAATGGCTGCGCCAAAAGCCACCCTCAAAAACGCCGAACGATTGGTCATGAACATCCCCCGCTGTAATGCACTACGTCGCTCGTTGGGTAGGATCATACTCGGCGGAGACTACGCGGCAAACAAAAAGGGCGGCAACCAGGTGCCGCCCTTTCTTGAATTGACACTTTAAAACGCTAGGCCGCCGCCGTCGCGGGTTCCTCGACCTTGCGCTCCTGCACAGGCCCGGAATCCTTGCCCTTGGCCTCGACATCGCGGTCGACAAATTCGATGACCGCCTGGGCGGCGTTGTCGCCGTAGCGGAACCCGGCCTTCATGATGCGCGTGTAGCCGCCATTACGTTCCTTGTAGCGCGGGCCGATCACCTCGAAGAGTTTCCTGACCTGGGCAACATCGCGGACTTCCGCGATCGCCTGACGGCGCGCATGCAAGCCGCCCTTTTTAGCGAGCGTAACCAGCTTTTCCACCACAGGGCGCAATTCCTTGGCCTTCGGCAAGGTGGTGGTGATCTGTTCGTGCTTGATCAGCGCGGCCGCCATGTTGGCGAACATGGCGCGACGATGCTGCGGCTTCTTGCCAAGCTTGCGGTGAACTTTGCCGTGACGCATCGCAGTACCCTCTTCGTTTTTCTCTTCCCGTCATCACCGGGCTTGTCCCGGTGATCCCGCTTAGGCGGGCAAGTGCACCCCTCATCGAGATGGCCGGGACAAGCCCGGCCATGACAAGGAGCGCGTTTTAGTAGTGATCCTCAAAGCGCTTGGCGAGCTCTTCGATGTTCTCCGGCGGCCAGCCCGGCACTTCCATACCGAGATGCAGGCCCATCTGCGCCAGCACTTCCTTGATCTCGTTGAGCGACTTGCGCCCGAAATTCGGAGTGCGAAGCATTTCCGCTTCGCTCTTCTGCACGAGATCGCCGATGTAGACGATATTGTCGTTCTTGAGACAGTTGGCTGAGCGCACCGACAATTCGAGCTCGTCGACCTTCTTGAGGAAGGCCGGATTGAAGGCGAGATCCGGAATGGTCTCGGCGGCCTCTGCCTTGCGCGGCTCCTCGAAATTCACGAAGACGTTGAGCTGGTCCTGCAGGATGCGCGCGGCATAGGCGAGCGAGTCCTCAGGCGACACCGCGCCGTTGGTCTCAATGGTCATCGTCAGCTTGTCGTAGTCGAGGATCTGCCCTTCGCGGGTGTTCTCGACCTTGTAGGACACCTTACGCACCGGCGAATAAAGGCTGTCGACCGGGATCAGACCAATCGGTGCATCTTCCGGGCGGTTACGCTCGGCCGGAACGTAGCCTTTGCCGGTGTTGACGGTGAATTCCATGCGGATCTCGGCGCCCTCGTCGAGGGTGCACAGCACGAGGTCCGGATTGAGCACCACGACATCGCCGACGGTCTGGATGTCGCCCGCGGTGACCGTGCCCGGCCCCTGCTTCTTCACCACCATGCGCTTGGGACCTTCGCCCTGCATCTTGATGGCGATGTCCTTGATGTTGAGGACCATGTCGGTGACGTCCTCGCGCACGCCGGCGATCGAGGAGAACTCGTGCAGCACGCCATCGATGTGCACCGACTGCACCGCCGCGCCTTGCAGCGACGACAGCAAAATGCGGCGCAAGGCATTGCCAAGCGTCACACCAAAGCCGCGTTCGAGCGGCTCGGCAACCACGGTGGCAACGCGCGCGGCGTCGCTACCAGCGGCAACCTGAAGCTTGTTCGGCCTGATCAGTTCCTGCCAATTCTTTTGAATCACGTCTTCACCTTTTCAGCGGCGCGGCCTTGTCGCGCCTAGCGCACCCCACCCGCCGCATGGGGAAAACCTCGGCGGTAGCACGAACGCGGGAAAGCACCCGCGTGAAGCAAAATCACACCCGACGACGCTTACGAGGCCGGCACCCATTGTGCGGAATCGTGGTGACGTCGCGGATCGAAGTAATCGTAAACCCGGCAGCCTGCAGCGAACGCAGCGCCGACTCCCGACCCGACCCTGGGCCAGATACCTCAACTTCAAGCGTACGCATGCCGTGTTCCTGCGCCTTCTTGGCCGCGTCTTCGGCAGCAACCTGTGCGGCATAAGGCGTCGACTTGCGCGAGCCCTTGAAACCCATGGTCCCGGCCGACGACCAGGCAATCGTGTTGCCCTGAGCGTCGGTGATGGTGATCATGGTATTGTTGAACGAGGCCGCGACATGCGCGACGCCCGACGCGATGTTTTTTCGTTCGCGCCGACGGACGCGGGTGGCTTCCTTACCCATTCTCGATCCTTTCGCGGCCCGCGAGCCTAAATGAGGCGCGGGCAATTCCTGTTACTTGCCTTCGGCTTTCTTCTTGCCGGCGATTGTCTTGGCCGGGCCCTTGCGGGTCCGCGCGTTCGTATGCGTGCGCTGTCCGCGCACCGGCAGGCCCTTGCGATGGCGCAGGCCACGGTAGCAACCAAGATCCATGAGCCGCTTGATGTTCAACTGCACTTCACGTCGCAGATCACCCTCGACCATGTAGTCGCGATCGATGATTTCGCGGATCTGCAGCACTTCGGCGTCGGTGAGCTGCGAGACGCGGCGCTCCGGCGGCAGGTTAACCTTGCTCATGATCTCTTGGGCGGTCCTGCCCCCGATGCCATGGATGTACTGAAGCGCGATCACGACGCGCTTGTTGGTCGGTAGATTGACACCCGCGATACGAGCCACTTAGCTTCTCCTAAATCGACCGGCGGCGCCGGACGCCCCAAATTCTCTTGTCCCTGGAATGGGATAGCGCAAAGCGTGACACGACGCCCGTCCCCCGCTCTTTCGGGGCCCGGCATCGCGTCAAACTCCTGAATGTGCAGCTTATTAAGGGATTCATCGCGCCCTCGTCAACCTCCGTCCGGTACGGTTTTTGCGCTTTCCCGGCCTGTTTTTGGCGCGGTTGGCGGCCGTGGGCCGCTTCCTGCGGGCCGAGGCCTTGCGAGAGCCCCGCTTGGCTGATTTGGCAGCTTTCCTGACGGTCGACTTGGCAGGCTTGCCCTTGCGGCGGGCGCGTTTGGCTGCGCGCTTGCCTGCTCCCTTGGCTGTTCCCGAGCCTGTTTTCCTGGGCTTCGCTGCCCCCGCAGGCCCCACGTGCCGGTCAATTGCCGCCGTGACGTCATCGATCGCGGCCATGCCATCCACGCTCTTCAGCATGCCGCGTTCGGCGTAATAGCCGGTAAGCGGAGCGGTCTGGACCCGGTAGGCCGTGAGGCGTCCTTTGAGGACTTCGTGATTGTCATCGGCACGGACCTGTTCGCCGCGCGCGGTCATCTCCGCGACCCGCTTTTCGATCCGCTGAAGCAGTCTGCCCTCGTCGACCTTGAGTTCGATGACGGCGTCGAGCTTGAGGCCGCGCTCGGCCAGCAGCCGGTCAAGCGCCTGCGCCTGCGGAACCGTACGCGGAAATCCATCGAGCACGAAGCCGCGCTGCGCGTCGGGTTGGCCAATTCGGTCGGCAACAATCGCCACAACCACCTCGTCAGGAACCAGTTCACCGCGCTCCATGTTGCTTTTCGCGCGCAGACCGACCGGTGTGCCGGCGGCGACTGCAGCACGCAACATGTCACCCGTTGAGAGCTGAACAATGCCGTGTTTGGCAATCAGACGCTGCGCTTGCGTGCCCTTCCCCGCCCCCGGCGGGCCGAGCAGGATCAATCTCATCGTGTACGACCCCGGAGCTTGGAGCGCTTGATCAATCCTTCGTACTGGTGCGCGAGCAAGTAGCCCTGGATTTGAGCAACGGTATCCATGGTGACGCTGACCACAATCAGCAGCGAGGTGCCGCCGAAATAAAACGGTACCGCGGCATAGGAAATCAGGATTTCAGGAATGAGGCAGACGATCGCGAGATAAAGCGCGCCCAACACGGTGATGCGGGACAGCACATAATCGATGTACTCGGCCGTTCGTTCACCCGGCCGAATGCCGGGAATGAATCCACCGTGCTTCTTCAGATTCTCGGCGGTCTCGGTCGGATTGAAGACAACCGCTGTGTAGAAGAAGGCAAAGAACACGATCAGCGCAATGTAGAGAATGAGAAACAGTGGCCGGCCGTGACCCAGCAGTGTCGTGACCGTCGTGAGCCAGCCCGGCCCCTGCCCGGCGTTGAAATTGGCGACCGTAGTCGGCAACAGCAACAGCGACGATGCGAAAATCGGCGGGATCACGCCAGACGTATTAAGCTTGAGCGGCAGATGCGAGGACTGACCCTCGAACATGCGATTGCCGACCTGGCGCTTCGGATACTGGATCAGCAGGCGGCGCTGCGCGCGCTCAACGAATACGATGAATGCGATCACCGCCACGCACATTACGATCACAAGCAGGATGAGCCCCGTCGACAGCGCACCCTGGCGGCCGAGTTCGAGAGTGCCGGCGATTGCCGATGGCAACTGCGCCACGATGCCCGACAGAATAATCAATGAAATGCCGTTGCCGATGCCGCGCGAGGTGATCTGTTCACCGAGCCACATCAGGAACATCGTGCCACCGGTGAGCGTGATGGTCGTGGACATCAGGAAGAAGATGCCGGGGCTGCTGACCACGCTGCCCGTACCCTGCAGGCCGACGCCGATGCCGTAGGCCTGGAAAGCGGCCAACACCACGGTGAGATACCGGGTGTATTGATTCATGATCTTGCGGCCCGCCTCGCCTTCCTTCTTGAGCGCTTCGAGCGTGGGCGAAACCGTTGTCATCAGCTGAATGATGATCGACGCCGAAATGTACGGCATGATGTTGAGCGCGAAGATTGCCATCCGGTGGATGCCGCCCCCGGAGAACATGTTGAACATGCCGAGGATGCCGCCCGACTGCGTATTGAAGATCTGTTCCCACGCGTTGGGGTCAATTCCGGGCAGCGGGATATAGGTGCCGAGCCGATACACCAGCAACGCGCCGACCGTGAACCAGATGCGATTCTTGAGCTCTTCGGCCTTGGCGAGCGCCGAGAAGTTGAGATTGGCTGCCAGTTGTTCCGCTGCAGAGACCATGGCCGCTCGACCCTTCCGCTGTTATGCCCCGCGAACCTGAGGCATCCCGTCCTCACAGCCCCTAGATAGGCGCGCTGGTCCCAAACTGTAGCCCCGCGCCATTCGACCGCACTTGGCGGACGACGCCAGGCTCGCTATTCGGCGCCTTTTTGTTCGCCTTCCGCCTCTGCCTTGGGCTTGCCGCCTTTCGGCTTATTGCCGCCTTTGGCCGCTTCCAGCGCCATGCGCTTGTTCTTGCCGCGCGGCTCGGCGTCTTCTTCCTTCGCCGGAGCAAGGATCTTCACTGTGCCGCCCGCTTTCTCCACGGCTGCGATGGCCGACTTGGATGCCCGGTAGACCGAGAATTCCACCTTGGCCTTGAGCTCACCCTCGCCGAGCAGCTTCACGCCGCCTTTTTCACGCCGCATCAAACCAGCCTTGACCATTGCCGCGACATCGACCGGCGCCTTGGCATCGAGCAAGCCGGCGTCGATCGCCGCCTGCACCTTGCCAAGATTGATTTCGTTGAGCTTCACCGCAAACGACGTGTTGCGGAAGCCGCGCTTCGGCAGGCGACGGTGCAGCGGCATCTGGCCGCCCTCGAAGCCCTTGATGCGCACGCCGGAGCGCGCGGTCTGGCCCTTGCCGCCGCGTCCACCGGTCTTGCCCATGCCGGAGCCGATACCTCGGCCGATACGCATGCAATTCTTGCGCGCACCCGGTTTGTCGGCAATCTGGTTGAGTTTCATCTTGCGTCCTCGTCCTTACTTCCCGTCGCCGACCACGCGCACCAGATGCTGGACCTTGCGGATCATGCCGCGAGTCGCTGGCGTATCTACGACATCGCGCGTCCGTCCGATCTTGTTGAGGCCAAGCCCGATCAGCGTCGCACGCTGGTCGTGATGGCGCCGCTGCGGGCTGCCCACCTGCTCAATCTTGATCATCTTGTGTGCCTGGGCCATGCGCTAATTCCTTAATCCGCAACTGCTTCCGCATCGCCTTCACGGCGCCGCGACTGCAGCGTGGACACCTTGATGTTGCGGCGCGCCGCCACCGAACGCGGTGAATCCTGGTGTTTGAGCGCATCGAAGGTCGCGCGCACTACGTTGTACGGGTTCGACGAACCGAGCGATTTTGCCACCACGTCCTGGATGCCGAGCGTCTCGAACACGGCGCGCATCGGACCGCCGGCAATGATGCCGGTTCCCGGAGGCGCCGCGCGCAGGAAAACCTTACCGGCACCGTGACGGCCGAGCACGTCATGATGCAGCGTGCGGCCTTCGCGCAGCGGCACGCGCGTCAAGGCGCGCTTGGCGGCGTCGGTTGCCTTGCGGATCGCTTCCGGCACTTCACGCGCCTTGCCGTGACCGAAACCGGCGCGGCCTTTCTGATCACCGACGATGACGAGCGCGGCGAAGGCAAAACGCCGGCCGCCCTTCACCACCTTGGCCACGCGATTGATGTGCACCAGCTTGTCCGTGAATTCACTGTCGCGCTCTTCACGACCACCGCGTTCGCGGTCGCGGCGGCCTTCACGTCGAGGTTCTTGTGCCATTTTTGAAACCGATCCGTTAGAAGTTGAGGCCGCCTTCACGCGCGGCATCGGCCAGCGCCTTGATGCGTCCGTGATAGAGATAGCCGCCGCGGTCGAACACGACGTCCTTGATTCCCTTTTCCTTCGCGCGCTCGGCGATCAGCTTACCGACAGCTTTTGCCGCCGCGATATTGGCGCCGGTCTTGGCGCCTTCGCGCATCGGCTTCTCGAGCGAAGAAGCCGCAACCAGTGTCGTGCCCTTCACGTCGTCGATGAGCTGCGCGTAGATGTGCTTTGACGAGCGGAATACCGACAGCCGTGTACGCCCGCGCGCCGCAAGCTTCACCTTGCGTCGTACCGTCGCCGTCCGGCGCGCAACCCGGTCTGTTAATCTCGACATAGCGCGTCCTCTACTTCTTCTTCCCTTCCTTGCGGAAGATGTATTCGTTGACGTATTTCACGCCCTTGCCCTTGTAGGGCTCAGGCGGGCGGAAGCCGCGGATCTCCGCGGCGACGTGACCGACTTTTTGCTTGTCCATGCCGGTCACCACGATTTCGGTCGGCTTCGGCGTCGCGATCGCGATGCCCTCCGGAATCGGGAAGTTCACGTCGTGGGAAAACCCGAGCTGCAATTGCAGCGACTTGCCCTGCACCGCGGCGCGATAGCCGACACCCGTGATCTCAAGCTTTTCCTCAAAGCCCTTGGTCACGCCAGCCATCACGTTGGCAACCAGAGTCCGCGAGGTGCCCCACATCGAGCGAGCGCGCTTGCTTTCGCCGCGTGGCGCCAGCGTGATTGTGCCCTTGTCGAGCGTGACCGACACATCGTCGTGCACGATGACCTGCAGGGCGCCCTTGGGGCCCTTCACCTTGACGGTTTGCCCTTCCACATTGGCCGTAACGCCGGTGGGAACCGCAACCGCTTTATTGCCGATGCGTGACATTAGAACACCGTACAGATGATTTCGCCGCCCACATTGGCTTCGCGAGCGTCGTGGTCGGCCATGACTCCCTTGGGCGTCGACAGGATGGCAACGCCAAGGCCGTTATTGATACGCGGCAGATTGCGGACCGCGACGTAAACACGACGGCCCGGCTTCGAGATGCGCTCGATCTCGCGGATCACCGGCTCGCCGTCGAAATATTTCAGCTCAATCTCGAGCTCCGAGCGGCCGCTGGCATGCGCCACGCTGGCATAGCCGCGGATGAAGCCTTCGGTCTTGAGGACTTCCAGCACGCGCTCGCGCTGCCGGGAGCCCGGCATCGAGACCTTTGATTTATTACGCATCTGCGCGTTGCGGATGCGCGTGATCATATCGCCAATCGGATCGTTCACAGCCATCGCGCCCTCCCTACCAGCTCGACTTTACAAGGCCGGGAATCAGGCCTTTGGAGCCAAGCTCACGCAGCGCGATACGACTCAGGCGATGCTTGCGATAATACGCGCGCGGACGCCCGCTGAGCTCGCAGCGGTTGCGAATGCGCGTCTTGGAAGAATTGCGCGGCAACTCGGCGAGCTTCAGGGTCGCGGCAAAACGTTCTTCCATCGGCAGCTTCTTGTCGTGCGCGATCGCCTTCAGCTTTGCGCGCCGATTGGTGAATTTCTTCGCCATCCTGCGCCGCCTGTTATTCTTCTCGATCGAACTCTTCTTCGCCATACTTTCACTCCTTGCGGTTCCGCGTATGAGGGTTGAGCCTCACTGCCGGAACGGGAAGTTAAACGCGGTGAGCAGCGCGCGCGCTTCGTCATCGTTACGCGCACTGGTGCAAACGGTAATGTCGAGGCCCCACGAGTTCGGTGACCTTGTCGAAGTCGATTTCAGGGAACACGATATGTTCCTTGATGCCGAGGCTGTAATTGCCACGGCCATCGAAGCTCTTCGGATTGAGACCGCGGAAATCGCGAATACGGGGCAGCGCGATATTCACCAGGCGGTCAAGGAAGTCGTACATGCGCGTCTTGCGCAATGTGACCTTACAACCGATAGCCTGGCCGTCGCGCAGCTTGTAGGTGGCAATCGACTTGCGCGACTTGGTGATAACCGCCTTCTGGCCGGCGATCATCGTCAGGTCGTTCGCAGCATTATCGACCTTCTTGCGGTCGGCAACGCCCTCGCCGATACCCATGTTCAGCACGATCTTGGTGATCTTGGGCACCTGCATACGGTTGCTGTAGCTAAACTGCTTGGTCAGCTGCTCGCGCACCACCTGCTCGAAATGCGTCTTCATGCGCGCGACATAGTCGGAGCGCTCGCGCGGCTTGCGCGCCTCCTTCGGCACGGCGGCCTTGGCTTGCGCCTGCGCCTTCTTTTCCGCCTTGGCTTCCGCCTTGGCTTGTGCGGATTGCTGCGTTTCAGCCATCGATCTCAACTCCGGAACGCTTGGCGATGCGCACCTTCTTGCGCGCTTCACCTTCGCCGACAAATTTGAAGCCGACGCGGGTCGGCTTGCCATCCTTGGGATCGGCCACCGCCAGATTGGACAGGTGGACCGTGCTCTCCTTGGAGATGATGCCGCCTTCCTGCTGCGCGGTCTGGCGCTGGTGGCGCTTGACCATATTGATGCCGCGCACCAAAGCGCGGTCCTGATCGGGACGAACCTCGATCACCTCGCCGGTGCGACCCCGGTCGCGACCGGTGAGCACAACAACTTTGTCGCCCTTGCGGATTTTAGCAGCCATTAGAGCACCTCCGGGGCGAGCGAGATGATCTTCATGTGGTTCTTGGCACGCAGTTCGCGCGGCACCGGCCCGAAGATGCGCGTTCCGACCGGCTCCATTTGCGGGGTGATGAGCACCGCCGCGTTGCGGTCGAAGCGGATGACAGAGCCGTCAGGACGCTTGATGTCCTTGGAAATGCGCACCACCACGGCCTTCATCACGTCGCCTTTTTTGACGCGGCCGCGCGGAATTGCTTCCTTCACCGAGACGACGATGACGTCGCCGATGGTGGCGTATTTGCGCTTTGAACCGCCCAGCACCTTGATGCACATGACGCGACGCGCGCCGGAATTATCCGCCACGTCGAGATTGGTTTGCATCTGAATCATGATGCGGCTCTCTTTGTCTTACCCGGCATAACGCCTATTGCACTTTCTGTTTCTTCTCGCCTCGCACGACTTCCCAGCACTTGAGCTTGGAAATCGGACGACGCTCCTCGATCCACACCATGTCGCCGACCGCGTATTGATTGGTCTCGTCATGCGCGTGGTACTTCTTCGAACGGCGAATGGTCTTCTTCATGGTCGTGTGCGTGAAGCGCCGATCGACGCGCACGACCACCGTCTTGTCCTGCTTGTCGCTCACGACAACGCCCTGGAGCGTACGCTTCGGCATCTCGAACCCCTTATTCCTTCGACTTCGCCTTGGCGCGCGACTTCGGCTTCGCGGCGGCCTTCGGCTTGGTGGATTTGGTTTTCTTCGCGGGCGCCGGCGTCGCGGCCTCCGCCTTCGGAGCAGGCTCAGGCGCGCCTGCCCGCTTCTGCATGGCGATCGTCTTCATCCGCGCGATATCGCGACGGATCGTGCGAACACGCGACGTGTTCTCAAGCTGACCCGTGGCGCGTTGGAAGCGCAGGTTGAACTGTTCTTTCTTCAGCTTGAGGACTTCGTCGTCCAGCTGATCGAGCGTCATCGCTCTTGCGTCGGCGGCTTTCATGGCGTCACTCGGCGATGCGTTCAATAAATCGGGTCTTGACGGGCAGCTTGGCGGCAGCGAGCGCCAGCGCTTCCTTCGCGACGGCAATCGGAACGCCGTCCACTTCGAATAAAATGCGGCCGGGCTTGACGCGGGTGACCCAAAGCTCGGGGGTCCCCTTGCCTTTGCCCATGCGGATCTCGATCGGCTTTTTCGAGACCGGAACGTCCGGGAACACGCGGATCCAAACCCGGCCGGACCGCTTCATGAAGCGCGTGAGCGCACGGCGCGCGGCTTCGATCTGACGGGCAGTGACGCGCTCGGGCTCCAGCGCCTTGAGGCCATACTGGCCGAAGGCAAGCGTGGTGCCACTGGTCGCAATCCCGTGGATGCGGCCCTTGAATGCCTTGCGAAACTTGGTGCGAACAGGTTGCAGCATGACTTAAAACTCTTTTCGTCCTCTCAGGCCGCGGTTTCGCGGCGCGGGCGGCCGGCGTCGCCTTCGGCAAGCTTCTTGTCCTGCGCCATCGGATCGTGCTCGAGGATTTCTCCCTTGAAGATCCAAACTTTGACGCCGCAGGTGCCGTAGGTGGTGAATGCTGTGGAAACGCCATAGTCGACGTCGGCGCGCAACGTATGCAACGGCACGCGGCCTTCGCGGTACCATTCCATGCGCGCGATTTCGGCGCCGCCGAGACGGCCTGAGCAGTTAATACGAATGCCTTCGGCACCCAGGCGCATTGCCGATTGCACAGCGCGCTTCATGGCACGACGGAAGGCAACGCGACGCTCGAGCTGCTGCGCAATCGATTCGGCGACGAGCTGCGCGTCGAGCTCCGGCTTGCGGATTTCGACGATATTGATGACCACGTCGCTATCGGTGAGCTTGGCAACCGACTTGCGCAGCTTCTCGATGTCGGCGCCTTTCTTGCCGATCACCACGCCCGGACGTGCGGAATGAATTGTGACGCGGCACTTCTTGTGCGGGCGTTCGATCACGATATGCGACACTGCGGCCTGCTTGAGCTGTTTCATCAACTCCTTGCGGATCTTGATGTCCTCATGCAGCAACGTGCCGTATTCGGCTTTGCCGGCGAACCATCGCGAATCCCAGGTGCGATTGATGCCGAGGCGCAGCCCGATCGGATTGACTTTTTGACCCATCGTTTACTCCTCAGGCTCCCGCCTGCGCTTCGACCTGACGCACGACAATGGTCAGGTGAGAGAACGGCTTAAGAATGCGTCCGACACGGCCACGGCCGCGCGGGGTGAAGCGCTTGATCACCAGCGCCTTGCCGACATGGGCCTCGGAGACGACAAGATCGTCGACGTCGAGGTCGTGATTGTTTTCGGCGTTTGCGATCGCCGATTCGAGGCACTTGCGCACTTCCTTGGCGATGCGCTTGCGCGAGAACTCGAGGTCGGCGAGCGCGCTCGCGACCTTCTTGCCACGGATCATCTGCGCGACAAGATTGAGCTTCTGCGGGGAAACCCGCAGCATCTTGCTCACAGCCTTTGCCTCGTTCTCGTCGAGGTCTCGCTCGCGTCGGCGCTTGCCCATGACGTTACTCTTTATCCCTTAGCTTGCTGCTGCCGCAGGCGCCGCAGCCGGCGCCGCCGCTGCCGGCGCACCGGTCCGCTTGGCCTTGCGATCAGACGAATGGCCATAAAACATCCGGGTCGGCGCGAACTCGCCGAACTTGTGGCCAACCATTTCCTCGTTGACCATCACCGGAATG